>NZ_LT629765.1:0-1316542 GCF_900105305.1 Corynebacterium timonense
TACCACCAGAAACGACTCACCGCACCGGATAAACATGCCGAGCTCAAACAGGTTGCGTCCGCTAGCGTGGTGTACCTGTGACTGTCGGTGAGGGACCTCATGAACGTGTGAGGCGGCCACCGCAGTACCTTTCGAATCAATTCCAACATCTCCTCGAAAGGAACCAACGCGATGACCGCTGGACCAATCATATCGACCCGACCGCCTACCTTGATGAGCTGCTCGCCCAAGCATCCCCGGATCTGATGCGTCAGATGCTGCAGGACTTCATCAACCAGATCCTCTCCACCCAAGCAGACAGCATCTGCGGGGCCGACTACGCCACAGTCAGCGACACCCGCACCAACCACCGAAACGGCTACCGCCACCGCGACCTGGACACACGCGTGGGCACCATCGACGTGAGAATCCCGAAACTTCGCCACGGATCATTCTTCCCCGACTGGTTGTTGGAGCGCGCTCACGAGCAGAACGCGCCCTGGCCACCGTCGTAGCACCTGCTACCTCAAGGGGGTCTCCACCCGCCGCATGAACGACCTTGTCGCCACCCTCGGGATCACCAACCTGTCGAAGTCACAGGTGTCTACCATGGCCAAAGAACTCGACGTGATGGTCGAAGACTTCCGCACCCGCCCGTTGGACACCGGCCCTACCTCTATGTTTCCTGCGACGCGCTGACGATGAAGGTGCGTGAAGGCGGGCGCGTCGTCAAAACCAGCGTGCTGCTGGCCACCGGGGTTAACGCCGACGGGTACCGGGAGTTGCTTGGTATGCAGGTCGCCACCGCCGAATCGGCCGCGTCGTGGACCGGGTTCTTCCGCGACCTGAAAGCCCGGGCCTGGATCAGGTGTACCTGGTCACCAGCGACGCCCACCTAGGATCCAAGCCGCTGTGGGTGACTGCCTACCAACGCATCCTGGCAGCGGTGCCGCACCCATTTCGCGAAGAATCTGTCATCGATGGTGCCGAAAACCCAGTGGCCGACATTGTCGGCGATGTTTCACACGATCTTCCAACAACCCGACGCCCAGGCCGTGTGGGACCAGGCCCGAGACGTCATTGAGTTTTGCCAGCAGAAGTTCCCCCATGTGGCGGATTACCTGGAGGAATCCTTGGACGACCTGCTGGCGTTTACGAACGCGCCGAAGCGGTGTGGACGAAGGTGTGGTCAAACAACCCACTGAAAGGCTCAACCGGGAGATCAGACGTCGCACCGACGTCGTGGGGATCTTCCCCAACCGCGACGCCGTCGTGCGTCTGGTCGGGGCGGTACTCGCCGAGCAACACGATGATTGGATCCAGCAGAAACGCTACATGTCGCTAACCAGCCTGGAACAGACCAAGACGATGATGACAGCCACCGTCATTGATGCCGGCGAATCCACTCAGGAGTTGCATGAGCCCACGCCAGCACCGAGCTCGTGACGGCCCTGACACCGTCATCCTGCTTGTTCATATCGGAAGGCAGATACACCACCACCGTGGACTTGACCCTCAAACAGGCGATCCGGGACAGTTTTAAGCGCAACAAACACCGCTACGGCTACCGGCGGGTACTGCTCGACCTTCGTAACCAAGGTTGGATAGTCAACCACAAACTTGTCTTAAAGCTCATGCGTGAGATGGGCTTGAAAGCCAAGATCCGCCAGCGCAGGCCCTACATCTCCTACACAGGCACAACCAGTCACATCGCCGAGAACACACTCGAGCGCAACTTCACCCCGGATAAACCCAACTCTGTTTTCGTCAGCGACGTCACCGAGTTCAAGGTCGCCGGCCGCAAGGTGTATCTCTCACCGGTGATGGACCTGTTCGACCGCGCAATCGTCGCCCACACAGTGGCCACATCGCCAACCACAGCCTTGACCTCGGCCTCGTTGGCGCAGGCGATCGAAGCGTGTGCTCCAAAGCCGGGCTGGATGATCCACACCGATCAAGGATTCCAATACCAGCACTCATCCTGGCGCACCCTGATTAGCCAGCACCATGGAGTCCAGTCAATGTCACGCAAAGGCAATTGCTACGACAACGCAGTCATGGAGAACTTCTTCGGCCACCTGAAAACCGAAATGTTCCACGGAGAAGTCTTCGACACCATCGAGCAATTCACCGCCGCGGTCGACGAGTACATCCAGTGGTACAACACGCAACGACTCCAACAACGACTCAAGGGCCTGACCCCGATGCAATACCGGAATCAGACCCTTGAAACCCTAACCGCCTAGAATTAAACCAGTCCAACTTTCGGGGGCCAGTTCAAACCCGCCCCACCGAAACTGTGGATAACAGCACTACGTGAACAGCGTTATCCACAGTGCAGTGAGCATTTCGCGCGCGCACCCCACGGGGGCTGCTAGACAGAGTGCATGAGAGTGAACTCGGGGAAAAAGAATTCGAGAGGATCATGTACCTCTACACCAGGTACAGGCGCAAAGCGGTGCTTACAGGGCCGGCGGCGTTGCGGTTGATGGGGGTGAAGACGTTGTCGTGGGTTGACAGCATCGACCTCGTGCTGGAGGGGACAACACGAGCGAAGTCCCGCGCGTTGTGGCCGCAGGGGGTGGTGTATCGCAGCGGTATGCTGACGCCGCAGCACGTCAGGGAGCGTGGCTCGGTGATGATGACGTCGCTGGCGATGGCGCTGTTTGATACGTACCGCTACTACGGCCGGGCGGAGGCGTTGGTGGCGGTGGAGTCGGCGCTGCAGATCAACGGGGTGGAAAAGGACGAGCTGCTGAGGTGGGTGGCTGTGTTGCCCAGGGCGAAAACAATTAAGGAGTTCCGGGAGTTGGTGGAGTACGCCAGCCCGTTGAGCGAGAGCCCGCTGGAGACGCAAGCACGCGACAACATCCTAGTGGCGGAGATCCCGGGGTTGGTGAAGCTTGAGCAGCAGGTTCCGTTCCGGTACGTCACGTCGTGGGGGGAGCCAAAGGTGGGCAGGCACGACATGGTGATCAACGATGTCATCGCGGTGGGGGCCGACGGGAAGTGCAAATGGGCCGACGACTGGAAGGGCGTGACGCGCGAGGAACGCGAGCGCGAGCGTTGGGCGATGCACGGTGACAAGGTGCTCATCCGCGCCAGCTGGGAGGATGTGAGCAACGGCGATCTGGTGCGGTGGGTGCGTGAGGCGATCGCGCTGACGCAGGGTCAGAACCAGGTGGAGGGGCGCACCTTGTTGGCCATGTCCACGAGCGCGTAGCGGTGGTGGGCGTAGGGGGCAACGCGGGCTTGTTCGCGCAGTGTGGTGGCGATGCCGCTGCGCAGCCCGTGGACGGTGAAGGGGTATTCGAAGAGGTTGTGGTCCGACGCTGCTTTTTCCACGTCGGCGTCGCGCAGGAAGGTCAGCCCGGCGCGCAGGACGTACACCTTGATCTGCAGGAAGCGCGGTTCGTTGCTCGGGATCTCTTCGAGGCGGCGGGCGGCGCGGCGGATGCGGGATTCGGTGAGGGAGGCGGAGACGAGGTCGAGGATGGTGGTCAGCCGTGCCATGCGGTGGTGGCGGGAGGACTGGGGGACGCGGTCGAGGGCGGCGACGGCGAGCTCGACTTCGGATTCGGCCATGAGCAGGCGCGCGAGCCCGAAGGCGGCGGAGACGGTGGCCGGGTTGGTTTGCCAGACGAGGGCGTAGAGGCGCAGGGAGTTGTAGCGCAGGATGGCGGGGTCGTCGGTGATGAGCAGCCACTCGGGGGTGAGCATACCGCGTTCTTCCCAGTCTTCGAAGACGCTGTTGGGCAGGTCGGCGAGGTTGGTGCGGATGCCGGTGCTGGCGCGGGCGATGTCGTCGAGAAGCAAGTCCGTGCCGCGCGGGGCGATCTGCTGGCAGATGAGCTCGTCGACGGCGGCGATGGCGAGCTTGGGGGCGGCCTCGCCGGGGACGTGGGACAAGACGGTGGTGAAGTCGCGTTGGGCCTCGGCGTAGTCGCCGAGCAGCATGTTGATCACGCCGGAGTACCAGGCGTAGCGCCAGTTGGCGGTGAGTTTGTCGCTGAGCGAGGCGAGCCAGCTGCGAGCCTGGTAGGTCAGGCCCATGTCGAGCATGGCGCGCACGACGCCGAAGGGGATCTCCGTCGACTCTTCGTACTGCGGTGTCTGCATGGCCTGGCGCAGGTTTTCCAGGGTTTCCTGGGGCTCCTGGTAGGAGGTGCCTTGGATCATGGAGGCGCCGACGTCGGCGCGGTCAATGAGCGGGGAAGGCAGCGCGGAAAAGACCTCTTGGGGGGTGATTTCGACGGTGCGGGAGATGCCGTCGATCAGCTGGTCGGTGCGAAAGACCAGGTGCTTGGTGCCAAAGGTCGTGCGCTGCGGGGAGAACAGGGAGTGCTGCGCTGGGTACGTCACGCCGTCGCGGATGGCCAGGCATTCGCGCAGCACGCCGAGGAGTTGGCCCTCGAGCTCGGTGACGTTGGCGAAGCGCTTCGCGGGGTCGGGGTGGCAGCAGCGCAGCAGCAGGCGGTACAGCGACAGGTAGCGGCGGAACGTCGGCTCGCGGGTGGGGGAGGGGATGCCGGGCGCGTAGACGCCGTCCTCGCGCGGCAGGTCGACGACGAGGGAGGCCAGCGTGCGGCCGACGGTATAGATATCGCTGCTTATCGACGGCCCCTCGGACGCCACCTCCGGTGCCTGAAAGCCCTTGGTGCCGTAGATGTAGCCGAAGGCGCCGATGCCGGAGACGGCGCCGAGGTCGATGAGCTTGACCTGGTCCTCGGTGACGATGATGTTGTCGGGCTTGAGGTCGTTGTAGACCACGCCGCGCGAGTGCAGGTAGCCCAGCGCGGGCAGGACCTCGAGGATGTAGGCGATGGCCACGTCGATGGGCAGGAGGTGTTGTGCTTCGGCGTTGCGGCGCTCGCGCAGCGAGGGGCCGCCGACGTACTCCATGACGATGAAGCCGCCGGGCACGCGCGGGTCGTCGATGAAGTTGAAGATCTTGACAATGCCGGGGTGGGTGATGTCGGCGAGGAACTCGCGCTCGGCGGCCGCGGCGGCGGTCTCGTCGGCGTTCTTGGTGGAGTGCAGGCCCTTGAGCACGACGACGCGGCCGGCCACGTGGTGGTCGTGGGCGAGGTAGATCCACCCCATGCCGCCGTGGGCGATGACGCCCATCACCTCGTACTGGCTGGCCACGATGTCGCCGGGGTGGAGCTGCGGCAGAGGCACGCCCTTGGTGGAGTGGGCGTGCAGCGGGTCGATGAGCGCGTCGCGCGGCTCGCCCGGGGCGACCCACGGCAGCTCGACCATGCCGTCGGCGACGGTGCGGGAGGCGCGCTTGGCGCCGCGCAGCTCGCGGAAGGTGTCCAGCGCCTTGCGGCGGGAGCGCTGCGAGGAGTTCTCGTTCGCGGAGCCTTCGCGCAGCTTGTCCAGGTCCTTGAGCAGGCCGGCGATGTCGCCGAGCCCGGCGTACTCCTCGCTGGGGCCGCTGTCGACGGGGTGCGCGTCGGTGTCGTCTGTGTCGTCGTCGGCGAAGGGGTCGAACTCGACGGCCTCGGTGTCGTCTGTGTCGTCGTCGGCGAAGGGGTCGAACTCGACGGCTTCGGTGGGTTCGGGGTGGTGTGCGTCAGCCATTGCTTTCCTCCACGGGGTCCTGCACGGGCTCCTCCCGGTAGCGCGCCGGGGGCGGCGCTGGGCTGGTCAGGGCGTCGGCGAGCCAGTCCGCCCGCATGCGCTGCCAGGTGCCGTCGTGTTCGATGCGTTCGATGGTCTCGTTGACCTGGCGCACGAGCCCGTCGCGGCCGCGGCGGACGCCGACGGCGTAGTTCTGCATGCCGTAGGTCTCGTCGAGCACGCGTGTATGGGGGTCTTGGGCGGTCATGCCGGCGAGGATGGCGTCGTCCGACAGCACGGCGTCAGCCTGGTACTGCTGGGTGGCCATGAGGCAGTCCGCCCAGGAGCGTGTGCGCAGGATCCCAGATTCGGGGGCGACTGTGCGGGCGAGCTCGAGGAGGTTCGAGCCGTCGACGACGCAGATGGTGTTCTCGGCGGCGTCGGCGATGGTGGTGATCTCGCTGTTGAGGGGGGTGAGCAGGCGCACGGCGCTGGCGAGGTAGGGCACGGAAAAGTCGGAGTTTTTCGCGCGCTCCGGGGTGATCGACATGGTGCGCACGATGATGTCCACGTCGCCCTCTTCGAGGGCGGCGACGCGCCGGCCCGATTCCACGAAGCGGAAGTCCACCCGGTCGGGGTCGCCGAAGATGTCGCGGGCGATTTCGTGCGCCAGGTCGATTTCGAAGCCACGCAGGTCGCCGACGGCTGTGTCGCGGTAGGACAGCAGGTACTGGGACTGGTCCACGCCGACGACGATGCGCCCGCGCTGCAGGATCTCGGGGATGCGCTCCTCGGGGGTGGCGTCGTCGGGGCGCAGCGAGCCCTCCCAGAAGGAGTCGTCGACGAAGGGGCTGGCCGGGTCGACGCCGGCCGGGTCGAGTTGCGCCCCGACGGGCAGCGGCAGGCCCGAGTACACCAGCGGCGGGTCGGCGGGCGGAATCGGCGGGGCTGTGGGAGCGCAGGCGGCGAGCGCGAGGGAGCCGGCGCACGCGAGGGCGGCGAGTCGCTTCATCACAGGTACTCCCTCAGCCGGCGGCGGATGCCCAGCCAGATGGCCAGGATGGACAGGAAGGTCAGCACGGCCACCGCGCCGGAGACGGCGCGGGTGGCGTCGAGCGAGGCGCCGATGTACTCGCGCATGTCGGCGCGCGTCTGCTGGATCAGCTCGGAAAACACCGAGTCCAGCTGCGCGTAGGCCAGCGCGGAGGAGGTGGTGTCGGCCGTGCGGGAGGTGTCGGTGAGGATGTCGATGGCGTGGTCGAAGCGGCCCTCGTTGAGGGTGTCCACGAGGTCGCGGTGGGCGTCGCGCCACGCGTCGAGCGCGTCGCGGCCGGACTGGACGAGGTAGGGGTCGGCGTTTTCGGAGGCCGCGTCGAGGGCGCTGGAGACCGAGGCGTAGGTGGCGGAGAAGGAGGTTTCGGACTCGTCGACGCTTTGGCGGCGCAGGAGCGCGAAGATTTCGTCGGTGCGGGTCTCTTGGGCGTCGATACGCGCGGCCGTGAGCTCCTGCCAGGGGTTCGAGGCCATCTCGAAGCCGACGGAGCCGGAGCGCCACGCGGCGTAGTTGGAGCCGCCGACCCACGCGATGGCGACGACCATGAGCGCGCTGGCCACGAGGAAGCCCTTGTTCAGGCGGCGGCGGAACACGCGCCACAGATAATATTGCGCGAGCACGAGGAAGATGAGGGCGGCGGCAAGCCCGGACAGCGGCACCCACTGGGGCGAGGAGAGCCGGTCCATCTGGGTGGCCACCTGCTCGCGGCTGATGCGAAAGAGCGTGGAGGCGTCGTCGAGCATGCGCTCGCGCATGAGGCCCGAGGCCTGGGACATGTAGGCCACGCCGACGGGGTTGCCCATCCGCTGGTTGGTTTTCGCGCGCTCCATGATGCCGGCGTAGAGCGGCACGTCGCGCTGTATCTGGGTGACCAAGTCGCGCACGTCGTCGCGGGTGTCGCCGGAGCTGGCGTCGACGGCGCCCTCGAGGATCTCGTTGGCGGCGACGATCGCGCGGTCGAGGGAGGCGAGGTAGAGGTGCATGTCCTGCTGGGCCACCATCCCCGGGGAGATGAACCCGGTGGTGGAGACGGTGTCCGCCTGCGACAACGAGGTGTAGAGCACGTGCGCCGAGTTGCTCATCGGCTCGGTGGCGTCGACGACGACGTTGAGAGCCTGCTGGCGCTGCGCCATGGAGTAGCTCATGGCCCAGCCGGCGGCGACGAGGGCGAGGGTGAGCACGAGCATCATCGCGATGATGCGGCCCGGGGTGGTGGCGGCGAAGTCGAGCACGCGGCGCACCCAGCGCAGCGGGCCGGTAAACGTGTCGGCGACGAAGGAGCGGGCCCCGCGGTTTTCGGGCCGCTCCTCGAAGCTGTCGAGCCACTCGTCCCCGCCCGCCGCAGAACCCGCCTCCGAAGCAAAACCCGCGGAGCCCGGAGCAGAACCCGAGGCGGAGTCCGGGGCGGGGCGCGCCGCGGATGTCGCGGTGCCGCGGCCGCGTTGGGTGGTCCTCGCCTCGCGCATAACAGCCAAGAATATCGTGGGTTCCCGGCCGCCGGAGGGTTTTGCCTATTGTGGGGGATATGGAAGGAGACGGAAACGGCTGGGTCGACGGACCGAACGGGCTGAGGCTGTGGGGGCGCTTCGGCGCCGCGGGGCTGTTTTTGCAGGCAGGCGACTCTGTCTTGCTGCAGCACCGGGCTCCGTGGACGGCGCAGGGCAATACGTGGGGTCTGCCGGGCGGCGCGCGCGATTCACACGAGACGGTTGCGGAGGCCGCGCTGCGCGAGGCGGTGGAGGAGTGCGACATTGACACCAGCCTGGTGCGGGTGCGCGACGCGCTCGTGACGGCGGGGCCGTTCGAGTCGGGGTGGACCTACACGACGGTCCTCGCCGCGACGACGACGGGGCAGCCGATCGAGGTCACTCCGAACGCCGAGAGCGAGGATTTGCGGTGGGTGCCCATTGATGATGTGCGTTCGTTGCCCCTGCACCCGGGATTCGAAGCCTCTCTGGGCAGGTTGCTCGTGCATACTAAGACGCATGATTGAAGTGCGCGACCTGACAAAAGTCTACGGTGAGGTCCGGGCAGTTGACGGCCTCACCTTTACCGTTAACCCCGGAGTGGTCACCGGATTTTTGGGCCCCAACGGCTCCGGCAAATCCACCACGATGCGCATGATGCTCGGCCTGGACAGGCCAACCTCGGGCACTGCGCTTATCGACGGCTCCCCCTACCGCGACCTCTCACAGCCCGCGCGCCGGGTCGGCGCCCTCCTCGACGCGAAGGGCGTGCACCCGAACCGCACGGCGCGCAACACGCTGCTGTGGCAGGCGCGCGCGGCGGGGCTGCCCGCCTCCCGCGTCGACGAGGTCCTCGAGCTGGTGGGCCTGAGCGATGTCGCGGGCAAGAAGGTCGGTGGGTTCTCCTTGGGCATGGGCCAGCGCCTGGGCATCGCCTCGGCGATGCTGGGCGATCCGGAGGTGCTCATCCTCGACGAGCCGATCAACGGCCTCGACCCCGAGGGCATCCGGTGGGTGCGCTCGCTGCTGCGCAGGCTGGCCGAGGAAGGCCGCACGATCCTCGTGTCCTCCCACCTGCTGGCGGAGATGGCGCAGACCGCCGATCGCCTCGTGGTCATCGGACGCGGCAAGCTCGTGGCCGATACGAGCGTCGACGAGTTCATCGCGTCGAACTCGGCGGTCGCCGCTGTCGTGCGCCCTACCTCCACGGACGCGCTCGAGGCGGCGCTGTCCGCCGAGGGCATCGCCTTTACCCGCGGCGCGGACCACGCGGGGCGCCCCAAGGTCACCATCGAGGGCCGCACGAGCGACGAGATCGGCGCCGTGGCCTACCGCCACGGTGTCCAGCTTGCCGAGCTCAGCGAGCGCCGCGGCTCCCTCGAGGACGCCTACCTGCACTCCACCGAAGGCCACGCCCAGTACTCTGCCCTGGAGGACAACAATGCTTAACCTTTTCGCCTCCGAATGGACCAAGCTGCGCACCACCGCCTCTCTGTGGTGGACAAGCGGGCTGATCATCGCCGTTCCCGCCGCGATCACCGCCATGATGGCCTCCGCCGACTCGGAATTCGGGCTGGTCTACGTGCCGCTGAGCGTTGTCATGACGGTGACGCTCATCGCCGTGGTCATCCTCACCGTCCAGGCGGCCATGACGGTGACCACCGAGTACCGCTTCGGCGTCCCCGCCACGACGTACCGCCTCACGCCCACGCGGTGGGCCGTCGGCGCGACGAAGCTCGTGCTGTATGCGCTCATCGCGGCGCTGCTGGCGGTGGTGACACTCGTGGTGTCCTTCACTATCGGCGACGCGTTGGCGTTTAACGCCGCCGACTGGACGAATAACCCCGCCACTACGCGCGCGCTGTGGGCGCTGCCGCTGACGGCCGCCGTGCTTGTCCTTATGGTCCAAGGCCTCGGCTGGATCGTGCGCAACACCGCCGGCGCCGTCACGCTCGCCTTCGGTCTGCAGTTCGTCCTCGAGGCGCTCGTCAGCCTCATCCCCCGCGTCGGAGACGCGCTGTCGCCGTACATGCCCTTTGCCAACCTCTACGCCTTTGCCTTCAACGCCCCTCACGCTGACTTCACCGTGTGGCAGTCCTTCGGAGTGTTCGCCGCCTGGGCGGCGGCGCTGTGGGTGATCGGCATCGTGCTGCTGGAAAGGCGCGACGTGTAGGGCGCCCTCCCGCCACCCTGTGTAGGCCACGCTAGCGAAACCGCTGGCGTGGCCTTTTTCTGTGGCGCGGCGGCGTCGTCGGGGCTGCGTCGGCCCGTGGGTCCGATGTGAGGCCCCCGAGCGTCCGGTTCGGGGTGGGTGTCTCCCGCCTCCACGTTGCTATGCCATCGGCCTGTACGGGTTCGGTATAACGCCGTTGGAGGGCCCGCCAGAGCAGTTATTTTCGCAGAGATCGAGGAAAATATCACGTGAACCTAATGTTACGCATGCGTAGGTATTGATACCTGGGACGCGTGTATAAGAAATGACTTAAAAATAGTTATTTATCGACGGCGAACACGCAGGTGAAAGAACCGCTGCTACAGATTGCGTGGACCGCGCCGGGTCTTTAGTGCGTACAAAACGGGCCGATCGGTCACGGACGCGACGGGGTGAACGTGTCCCGCGGGGCGGGGAATCGGTAAATGCCCAGGTTAACTAATAGTTAAGTGCTTCCATTTGGATACGAAAAGACTTGCAGCAACATTGGAGCGCTCGTAACGTACTGGCCAACGGAGCTGATAAAGAGATTGAGAACTACCAAAGAGCCAATCTCGGATCGTCGTAGTTCCGGTTAAGTTTTGGTCAAGACGACCTGTCTGGGCCAGATGCCCCCTTCTACTCTGAACTGCTCCCCATTAGTTGGACTGAGAAATCAGTTGCTAACAACTAGTGGGGAGCATGTTCTTTGAGAGCACGTAGTTCGCTGAGTGAAGTTCAGCGTGAGCAGTTAGTCGACCTTTTTGAGCAGGGAATGGGTTCCCACGCCGCTTCTCGTGTTGTCGGTGTCTCGAGGGATGCAGCGCGCTGCCTCTATCGCCGTTTCCAACTGCGTGGCAGGCTATGTCTCGTGGAGAAACCGAACAAGCAGCGCTACTCCTTCGAGACGAAGAAGGAGGTTGTGGAACGTCATCTGGCCGGTGAGTCGAAGATGGATCTTGCCCGAGAGTTCAATCTTTCATCCGATCAACTCGTCAAGGACTGGGTGATTAAGTGGCGCAAAGGCGGCGACGAGGCTCTGCGCCCGAAGCCGAAGGGCAGGCCGAAAGGTTCAGGCAAACCGAAGGTGCTTTCTGAGGAAGAAAAGCTTCGCTGCCAGGTTGAACGGCTGGAAGCGGAAATCGCCTACTTAAAAAAATTGCGGGACTTGAGGAACCAGGGACACGCCTAAAAGCCCAGGCGATCGTCATCCTCAAGTCACACCACCGCTTGGAGTACCTCCTGGATGCGGCCGGCATGGCACGCTCGACATTCTTCTACCACCAGAAACGACTCACCGCACCGGATAAACATGCCGAGCTCAAACAGGCGATCCGGGACAGTTTCGAGCGCAACAAACACCGCTACGGCTACCGGCGGGTACTGCTCGACCTTCGTAACCAGGGCTGGATAGTTAACCACAAACTTGTCTTAAAGCTCATGCGTGAGATGGGCTTGAAGGCCAAGATCCGCCAGCGCAGGCCCTACATCTCCTACACAGGCACAACCAGTCACATCGCCGAGAACACACTCGAGCGCAACTTCACCCCGGATAAGCCCAACTCTGTTTTCGTCAGCGACGTCACCGAGTTCAAGGTCGCCGGCCGCAAGGTGTATCTCTCACCGGTGATGGACCTGTTCGACCGCGCAATCGTCGCCCACACAGTGGCCACATCGCCAACCACAGCGTTGACCTCGGCCTCGTTGGCGCAGGCGATCGAAGCGTGTGCTCCAGAGCCGGGCTGGATGATCCACACCGATCAAGGATTCCAGTACCAGCACTCATCCTGGCGCACCCTGATTAGCCAGCACCATGGAGTCCAGTCAATGTCACGCAAAGGCAATTGCTACGACAACGCAGTCATGGAGAACTTCTTCGGCCACCTGAAAACCGAAATGTTCCACGGAGAAGTCTTCGACACCATTGAGCAATTCACCGCCGCGCTCGACGAGTACATCCAGTGGTACAACACGCAACGACTCCAACAACGACTCAAGGGCCTGACCCCGATGCAATACCGGAATCAGACCCTGGAAACCCTAACCGCCTAGAATTAAACCAGTCCAACTTTCGGGGGCTAGTTCACTCTCCAGGAGTGTTCACATGTTCAAGAACCGTGTTCGCACCGCCGCTCTCGCCGGTGCAATCGCAGTAGCAACCGGTGTTTCTGGTCTCGCTGTCCCGGCCTACGCTCAGCAGGGCGGCACTGGCCACAACGTCGAGGACGGCTCCAAGCCGGGTGCTGGCGAGAACCAGCAGAACCAGCCGCCGGTGGGCGAGGTCCTCGCGGCTAACAAGCTGCGCGACGACGCTAACAAGAACGAGGCCGCCATCAAGGCCCACGTGTTCCTTCCCGTCCGTCCGTTCGCAGAGAGCCTTCCGATCGAGGCCGAGACCAAGGCCAAGTTCGACGCCAAGGAGCAGCAAGCCACCGCGCTGCTCACCGCTTCCGTGAAGAACCTCAACGACATCAACGTCACGCTGAAGGACATTGAGGAGCAGATCAAGAAGGCCAACGATGCATGGAGGGCGTACGCCGATGCCACCACCCTCACCGCGGCAGAGCGCCAGGAGCTCCGCGACCTCGCCGTTCGTGTGAAGGCTCCGGCGGACATCATCGAGAAGATTGACGCCCTCGATGTCGTTACCGCGAAGCCGGGCGACGAGAACTACATCGAGCAGATCTTCGACATCTCGACCAGCCCCGACTCCCGCCAGAAGGTCTACGAACTGGTCGACACTGTGACTGGCTACCAGCGCACCGACGAGGGCACCGAGGAGGAGCTGGACCAGTCCAAGGCCGTGTCCCAGGTTGCTAAGCAGCTCTTCACCTTCCTCGACGGCTGGGATGACCGCAACAAGCTGTGGAAGCGCGCGAACGAGCTGACCGCCGATGCCAACGACCGCAACGTCGCTGTGGTCCGCGAAGCGTTTACGAATGCTCAGGAGAACGTCCGCGCCGCACGCCTCCTCGTGGCCTACTACAGCACCGCCGCTCGCTGGGTCGACCTGTACAACAAGGACACCCTGCTGAGCAACGAGGAGCGCACCCTCCGCACCGAGTACTTCAACCTGCTGTTCAACTCCAACAACGGCTCGACCGTGGGCAACCAGAACAGGTGGAACCTCGACCTCGAGGCTGCTGCGCAGGCTGCGGTCACGAACGCCGACGCCGGCCAGGAGTGGGTGAACCCCGTCGAGACCGTCCGCCTGCTGGACAAGAAGTACCGCACCGACTACCCGGATCGTTGGGGTGCTGCTAAGCCGGACTACAACGCTCCGAGCGATGCCGACCGCCTGATCGACGCTCTGGACAAGATCACCGACGACAACGGCAAGCCTGGCAACCCTCCGGCGGGCGAGAACCCGACCCCTCCCGGCAGCTCCGTTCCCGGCAGCTCCAACCCGGGCCTGGGCACCGCTGGCATCATCGTCGGTGTCCTCGCGGTCATCGGCGGCATCATCGCTGCCATCTTCCCGCACATCCAGCAGTTCCTGCCCAAGTTCTAAGGCAGTAACCGCCTAGCGGAACACAGAAAACAGCCACCCGGCAACCCCGGGTGGCTTTTTCGTGCCTCGGGCGCGGCCAGGACCCACCGCGTCGTCGCGGCCGTGTTGCGCGCCCGCTTGCTGCCGCTTGCTGCCGCTTACTGCAGCGCCGAGGTCAGCTTCATCACGTTGTCAATGTAGCGCCGGTACCAGGGCCGCTTTCCCCACCGCTCGAGCGTCAGCGGGCGGGAGACGGCCAAGTAGGCCTGGGCGAGCTCGTCGATCTGCCCCAACAGCGGCCCGTGCGCGATGAACAGGGAGCTTTCGTAGTTCAGCGTGAACGAGCGCATGTCCATGTTCGAGGACCCGATGACGCCGACGGAGGTCTCCCGGCCCGGGTCCGCGAGGACGAACTTGGTGTGCAGGATGTAGGGGGCGGGAAACTCCCAGATACGCACGCCGGCCTCGAGGAGCTGCTCGTAGTAGGAGGACTGCGCGTGGTGCACCATGAACTGGTCGGCGCGCTCGCCGACGAGGAGGTCCACGCGGACGCCTCGGTGGCAGGCGGTGCTCACGGCGTCGAGAAGCGTGTCGTCGGGGACGAAGTAGGGCGAGCACAAGATGAGGCGCTCGCGGGCGCGGTGGATGAGGGTGGTGAACATGCGCAGGTTCGGCTCGGCGTGGTAGCCGGGCCCGGACGGCACGAGCTGCACCACATGGAGCTCGGCGGCGCTCGCGCTTTTCTCGGCCGGCGGCTCGAGCGCGATGATCTCACCGGACTCGGTGTACCAGTCCACGGCGAACATGGATTCCAGCGACGTGATGATGGGCCCCTCGAGCTCGACGAAGGCGTCGATCCATTGGCGGCCGGCGCGCACGTGGTTGCGCTTGAGGTAGGAGCGGTCGATGAGGTTGAAGCTACCGATCATGCCCACGCGGCCGTCGACGACGATGATTTTGCGGTGGTTGCGCAGGTCGGGGCGGCGCCAGCGCCCGCGCAGCGGATCGAGGGGCAGCATGCGGTAATGGTCCACGCCGATCGCGTCGAGGCGGCGCATGAAGCGGCGGTAGCCGGGGTACTTGCGGGAGCCGATGTGGTCGTACAGCAGGCGCACGTGGACCCCGCGCTCGATGGCGCGCTCGATGGCCTCGAACACGCGGGTGGTGGTGTCGTCCCAGGCCACGGCGTAGATTTCGATGTTGACGTAGTGCTCGGAGGACTCGATAAGCTCGGCGATGCGCGTCATCGTCATCTCGTAGTCCGTCCACAGGCGCCGCACGTGGGCGTGGAGGGCGGGGAAGCCGGTGAGCGTGCGGTTGAGCCGCACCATCGTCTCAATCTCGTCGGCGTGCAGTGCCCCGGGAGGGAAGTCGGGCACGCGGGAATGCACGTTGTCCACCTCCGCCTTCGCCCGCTGCTGGATGCCGTGGCGGCGCCGCGACACAAAGGTCGAGCCCATGAGCAGGTACAGCGGCAGGCCCACGACGGGCAGCAGCAGGATGAGCAGCAGCCACGCGTTCGCGCTGGAGGGGCGCCGGTTGGACGGCACGACGCCGATCATGACGAACTTGATGCCGTAGTCCAGCACCATCATCGCAAGCTGCAGATAGGAAAAGTCGAGGTCGAGGCTCATCGGACGTCGTCAAGCGAAAGCGAGCGGGTGTCGTAGTCGGCGATGACGGGCGCGTGGTCGCTGGCGCCGGTGCCGCGGCGCTCCTCGACATCCACCCACGCCTTTGCTACTCGACGCCCCATCGGCGCCGTCACCAGCTGAAAATCGATCAACATGCCCTCGTTCTTCTGAAAGCGCATGGCCTTGTAGTCCCAGAACGAGTAGGGGTCCGGGTGCGTCACCTGGGTCAGCCCGGCCTCGAGCAGCATCTGGAAGGCGGCGCGCTCCGGCTCCGTGACGTGCGTCTTGCCCTCGAACCAGGAGATATCCCAGACATCGCTATCCGTCGGCGCGATGTTGTAGTCGCCGCAGTACACCGCGGGCGCCGCGGCGTCGACGGCGTCGCGCAGGCTGTAGAGAAACTCCAGCTTGTAGTCGTAGTGCGGGTCGCCGATCGCGCGGCCGTTGGGCACGTACAGGCTCCACACGTCGACGCCGCCGCACGTCGCGCCGATCGCGCGGGCCTCGACCTCCGGCCGGCCGTTCTTGGCAAAGCCGGGCTGGCGGGCGAAGGAATCACGCACGTCGTCGAGGCCCACGCGCGAGGCGATGGCCACCCCGTTCCACTGCGAGTACCCCACGTGCGCCACCTCGTAGCCCGCCGACTGGAACACCGAGGCGGGGAACTTATCGTCGACGACCTTGGTTTCCTGCATGGCCAGGACATCGACATCCTGGCGTTCGAGGAAGGCCGCGACGCGCTCGGCGCGGGTGCGTACCGAGTTGACGTTCCAGGTGGCAATATGCATGCCCTATACCCTAACCCAGCTGCGCGTACCGGTGCCGGTGGTGCTCGACGAAGCCCGTCGCGTGGTACAGGTTCACCGCCGCGACGTTGCTCGCGCGGGTCTGCAGGTAGGCGGCGTCCGCGCCCGCGGCGGCGCCCCAGCCCAGCAGGCCGGAAACCAGCTCGGTGCCCAGACCCCGGCGGCGCAGGTCGGGGGCGACCTCCACCGCCGAGTAGCCCAGCCAGCGCCGCCCGTCCGTGGACTCCGTAATGGTCGCGCGCGTCACCGCCACCGTTCGACCCTCCACGACGAGGCGGGCGAACGCCATGCGGCCCTCGATCGCCGCGTCCACCGCCCGCAGCGCCTCCGCCGGCAGAGGCTGGCCGCGGAAGTGGTAGAGCGCGAGCCAGTCCGCGTCCGGGGTGTCGTCGACGCGAAAGCGCGCGGAGGGGGCGTCGGTTCTGGTCAGCGGGTGCGTCATCACGAGGATCTCCTCACCCAGGCTCCACCCGCCCGACTCCACCAGCGTGAGCGCTGGCTTACCAATGCGCTCCGGGATGAGCAGCCGCACCGGCTGGTTGTGGCGGGCGTAGAACGCGCGCAGCTTCTCCAGCGGCACCGGGGCGAACCCCGCGCTGTGGCCCAGGGGCACCGCGGAGTTGGAGCGCTCCGCGATGTCGGCGCCGGTGCGGGCCAGCCAGCCGTCGATAAGCTCATGCTCGAGCCCCGGAAAAGCCTTCGCGTACGCCGTCTCAATCGCGCGAATGTCCGAGTTGCGCACGGTGCGCGGCGGGAGCTTCTTCACCACGTGCACGTCGTGGATTTCGATCGCGTTTTTCGACGAGGGGAAGCCCCCGACCGCCTGCGGCCGCACGCGCAGCGGGTCGAGGCCCACCACGTGCCCCACAACGTCACTGGAGTGCTCCCCGCGGCGCTGGCGCACCACCACCCGATCGCCCACCGCCACCTCGTCGGAGCGGAAAAACCTGCTCATCTAGTGCCCGAACGGGTCCTCGTCCACGCCCGGCAGCCACGTGTTGCCCGGCTCCGTCCAACCGTTCGCCTTAATCACGCGCTTCGCCTCACGCTTGTAGCGGCCCGTGAGCACGTCCGTGTACACGTACCCGTCGAGGTGGCCCACCTCGTGCTGCAGGCAACGCGCGAAAAAGCCCTCGCCCTCGACCTCGATCTCCTTGCCGTTCTCGTCCAAGCCCGTCACCTTCGCCCAGCTCGCGCGGCCCGTGGGCCAGCCCTCGCCCGGCACCGACAAACACCCCTCCTCGTCCTCGCCGTTATCCCGCGGCATCGTCTTGGGGATCTCGCTGGTTTCCAACACCGGGTTAATCACCGTGCCCCGGCGCATCGTGTCGCCGTCGGGGCAGTGGTAGACGAAGAGGCGCAGTGGCACGCCCACCTGGTTCGCGGCCAAACCGACGCCATTGGCGGCGTCCATGGTCTCGTGCATGTCCGCGATGAGCTCCGCCAGCTCCTCGACCGGTTGCTCCACCAGCTTGGTGGGGGTGTGCAGGACAGGGTCGCCATGAATGACGATGGGTCGAATTGTCATGCCTAATATATTAGGCATGCTCACCCCGGACGACGTAGCCATCCTCGACTTCGAGGCCGCCGCGCCGCGCAGCCTCGGCGCCAAGGAGGAAGCCATCCGGCGCACCCTCGGGCTCAGCCCCGTGCGTTACTACCAAAGGCTCAACGTCCTCATCGACTCCGCCGACGCCCTCGCCGCCCGGCCCCAGCTCGTGCGGCGCCTTCAACGCGTCCGCGACCAGCGCTCGCTATAGTTCACGGTGTGACTAACGAGAACCCCGGGAACAACCACCTGCCCGCCGAGCCCTCCGGCGAGTCCTTAGGCGAGGAGTACCGCGGTGCCCACCGCCGCGATGACGACGCCGCCGGCTCCACCGCGGCCGCCGCGGGTGGCCTGCCCGCCCGCGGCCTCGGCATGATCCTCATCGCCGTCGCCGCCATCCTGCTCCTGTGGGGCATCTACGCTCTCACTCAGCAGGACCCGGAAGCCTCCGAATCGGCGTCCTCTTCGTCTGCTGCTCCTTCTTCTGCTGCTCCTTCTTCTGCTGCTCCTGCTTCGTCTGCTTCTGGTGCGCCTTCTTCTTCTGGTGCGCCTGCTTCGTCTGCTTCTGCGTCTTCTTCTTCTGGTGCGCCTTCTTCTTCCGGTGCTCCTTCTGCTCCGGGCGCGGCGGGGGCCGGTTCGGGGGCTGAGGCTGGTGGCGCTGCCGGGGGCCGCAGCTGACCGCGGACAACGCCGAGGTCCTCGTGTTCAACAACTCCCCAACCCCCGACCGTGCCGCACAAACCGCAGGCCAGCTCGAGCCGGACTACACCGTGGCCAACCGCTCCGCCGACGCAGCCCAGATGAACCTGCCCGAGCAGAACTTCGGAATCTTCCCCGACACCTACGTGTTCTTCGACCCGAACGTCGCAGGTGCCGAGGGCGTGGCCGCCGACATCGCTGGCCGCGTTGGCGGCACCCCGCGCTCCGTCCGCGATCTGCCCCAGGGCACATCGCTGCCGCCGGAGGCCACGCGCAACGGCAACGCCGTTACCGTCGTGCTGGCCGGTTAGCTGCGCGTTGAGGTCGACCTCAAGGGTTTGGCGTGTGCAAAACCCCTGGTCGCGTAGCCCTGGATTGCGTTGAGGTCGACCACGGTCGACCTCAAGGGTTGTCCGGGTGTAAAACCCCAGGTCGCCGAACCCCGGATTACGCTGACGTCGACCACGGTCGACCTCAAGGGTTTAGCGGGTGTAAAACCCCAGGTCGCCGAACCCCGGATTACGCTGACGTCGACCACGGTCGACCTCAAGGGTTTAGCGGGTGTAAAACCCCTGGTCGCCAAACCCCCATAACGGCTGACGTCGACCACGGTCGACCTCAAGGATTTTCCGGGTGTAAAACCCCAGGACGCGTAACCCTGGATTGCGTTGACGTCGACCACGGTCGACCTCAAGGAAAACCCGCACATAAAACCCCAGGTCGCGTAACCCCCATAAACGCTGACGTCGACCACGGTCGACCTCAAGGGTTGTCCGGGAGTAAATTCCCTGGTCGACAAACCCCCATAAACGCTGACGTCGACCACGGTCGACCTCAAGGGTTGTCCGGGTGTAAATTCCCAGGTCGCCGAACCCCCATAAATGCTGACGTCGACCACGGTCGACCTCAAGGGTTGTCCGGGTGTAAAACCCCTGGTCGCGTAACCCCGAATCACGCTGACGTCGACCTCAAGGAGAACCCGCACATAAAACCCCAGGACGCGTAACCCCGAATCACGCTGACGTCGACCTCAAAGAAAACCCGCACACAAAACCCACACATAAAACCCGCACAGAAAACACCACATCGAACCCAACGCGCCGTGAATGCAAAAAGCGGATGTTGTGGGCGTCGACAGCTAAGCTTTTCCGCATGGATCCGTTCCGCGATTTCGCGCGCTCACCTCGCCCGACGCTCGGGGTCGAATGGGAGATTGGCCTTGTTGATCCGCAGACGCGGGACCTGATGCCCCGCGCTGCTGAGGTGATTGATGAGGTCCACGCGCGCTACCCGGGTACGCACCTGGAGAAGGAGTTCCTGCAGAACACCGTCGAGCTGGTCACCCCGGTGTGCACGAACACGCGCGAGGCGGTGGGCGCGCTGGCGGAGTCGCTGGGGCGCGTGCGCGAGGTTGCGGACGAGAAGGGCCTGAAGCTGTGGGCCGGGGGCGGGCACCCGTTCTCGAATTTTCGCACGCAGCCGCTGAGCCCGAAGATTACGTACCAGGAGATCATCAACCGCACCCGCTACTGGGGCCAGCAGATGTTGCTGTGGGGGATTCACTGCCATGTGGGCGTGCGCCACGAGGACCGGGTGTGGCCGATCATTAACGCGCTGATGACGAAGTACCCGCACTTGCTGGCCATTTCGGCGTCGAGTCCGGGGTGGGATGGTATTGATACCGGGTATGCGTCGAATAGGACGATGCTTTACCAGCAGCTTCCCACGGCGGGCATGCCGTACCAGTTTAAGAATTGGGACGAGTGGGTGCAGTTCATGTACGACCAGCAGACGTCGGGCGTGATTAACCACACGGGTTCGATGCATTTTGATATCCGCCCCGCGGCGAAGTGGGGGACGATCGAGGTGCGCATTTCGGACGCCACCTCGAACCTGCGCGAGCTCGCCGGGGTTGTCGCGCTCACGCACTGCCTGGTCGTGCACTACGACCGCATGCTCGACGAGGGCAAGGAGCTGCCCACGCTGCAGCCCTGGCACCTGGCGGAGAACAAGTGGCGCGGCGCGCGCTACGGGCTCGAGGCGCTCGTGATTACCTCGCGCGCGACGGACGAGCGGTGGGTGAGCCAGGAGCTCACCGAGCTCGTGGATGAGCTTGAACCGGTCGCCACGGAGCTCGGCTGCGTGGAGGAGCTCGCCCTCGTCCTCGAGATCCTCGAGCGCGGCGCCGGCTACCAGCGTCAGCGCCGCATTTACGAGGTCGAGCGCGATTGGAAGCCCGTCGTCGACGCGACCTGCCAGGAGATGCTCGACCTCACCTGGGGCTAGCTCGCTTATCGACGCCCCACCCGGCGCCTAGGGCTTCGGCTGGCGCTGTGCCGGACGTTCGTTGACGGACAGGGCGTCATCACCGCCGTAGAGGCCCTCGCGCCGGGCGATGCGGCCGAGGCGCTGCGCGGTGACCGGGCTGGTCATCAGGGCGTACACGATGAGAAGCGCGAGGACGGCGAGCTCGCCGCGCTCGTGGGGTCCGAAGTCCGGGTGGCCGATGACACGGATGATGGTGCCCGCGACCATGAGGACAAGGCCCGTCGTTTGAGGCTTGGAGATGGCGTGGATGCGCGCCATGGTGGAGTGGAAGCGCACGAAGCCGATGGCGGCGGAGAACACCATGAGCGCGCCGGGGAGGATGAGGAACAGCGAGACGATGTCAGCGACGAGGTGCCAGTTCACAGGGCATCATCCTTCTTGCGGAAGCGGGCCACGGCGATCGAGGAGATGAAGCCGAGGAGGGCGACGACCATCATGACGCTGACCACGGTGGTGTCCATGGTCCACGCGATGTAGACGGCGAGGGCGCACTGCAGGGAGGCGGTGACGGCGTCGTTGCCGAGCACCCGGTCCATGGAGTTGGGGCCGACGATGATGCGCCAGCACAGGACGAAAAAGCCCGCCGTGAGCAGCGCGGCCGCGATTGCCAGGAAGATGGAGTAGAGGGTGGGGTCCACGGTGCTACCTCCTGCTTTCGAAGATGTCGATCATTTGGCGTTCCAGTTGGGCCACGTTGTTGATCTCGACTTTGATGGCCTCGGGCGAGCCGGCGTCGAGCACGTGGATGGTCCACTCGCGGTTGGCGATGTCGATGTCGGTCACCGACCCGCCGGGCTGCAGGTTGTAGGCGCAGGTGGCGAGGTAGAGGACCAGCTCGTTGGAGACACGCATGGGCACGCGGAGGATCGCGTTTTGCGGCGGGGCCTCGCGGCGCAGCGCCAGCCACGCCACCTTCGCGGACGCGACGAGCAGGTCCCAGAACCAGATGATGATGAACGTCAGCAGCTTGCCCCAGTGCACCTTGTTGTGGCTGCGCGGCACGCGCGGGAGAGGCAGCACGACCACGACGAGCGTGGACAGAAGAAAACCGGCGATGACGTTGCCCCAGGTGATCTGCCCCTGGAGGAAGACCCACATGACGGTGAGGAAGGCGACGAACGTCGGGTGGAAGCGGTTACGGAATCCTTGCATGGCTACTTCCCGTCCTTGTCCGTGGCGGCAGAGTCAACCGGCGTGGGCACCGGGGAGGTGGCCACCCCGGTGGAGACGGGGCCGGGGGTCTCCTCGTTGACGTCGGCGTAGTCGTCGCGCCCGCCCGCGTTCGGCCCGGGCTCGGGCCGGTCGAGGCGGCGCGTTGGCTCGCCCAGCTCCGGCTGCAGCACAGCGTTGCGGTAAATTGTCTGGTCGGAGGCGGATTCCGCGGCGCGGTCCGTCACCGAGGAGATGGGCCCGGCCAGCACGGTGATGGACAGGGAGGCGGCGACGAGGGTCGCCGTGGACAGGAACATGCCGACGGGCAGGCGTCCGACGTCGTCACGCTCTTCGACGTGGACCGTCTCTCCGACGTCGGAAAGAGCCGACGGGCGAGCCGTGGCGACGTCGCCCTCGGGCGCGTCGGCGCGGTCGCGGAGGAAGCCCTTGGACCACACGAGGACCATGACGTAGAGGGTGAGCAGCGAGGTGACCACCGCGCCCGCGATGAGCACCCAGGCCAGCCAGGAGCCCTCCTCGGCACCCGCCTCAAGGAGCATGATCTTGCCCAAAAAGCCCGAGAACGGCGGGATGCCGCCGAGGTTAAGCGCGGGGATGAAGTAGAGCACCGCGATCACCGGCGCCGTGTACACCAGCGAGCCCATGCGGCGCAGCTGCGAGGTGCCCGCCTGGCGCTCGATGAGGCCGACGACGAGGAAGAGCGTCGTCTGCACCAGAACGTGGTGCACCGCGTAGAAGATCGCGCCCGACAGGCCCTGCAGCGTGCCCAGGGCGACGCCGAAGATCATGTAGCCGATGTGGCTGACCAGCGTAAACGACAGCAGACGTTTGATGTCGTTTTGGGCGAGCGCGCCCATGATGCCCACGATCATGGTCGCCAGCGCCACCCACATGAGCATGGCGTCCAACGAGCCGTCGACGAACACCGTCGAGCGCATGCGGATGATGGCGTAGACGCCCACCTTGGTCAGAAGGCCCGCGAACACGGCCGTGACCAGCGAGGCCGCGGTGGGGTAGGAGTCCGGCAGCCACGCGTCGAGCGGGAAGACCGCCGCCTTGATGCCGAAGGCGACGAGCAGCGTGGCAAAGATCGCGGCGCGGGTGCCCTCCGGGATCGCCTCCATGCGCAGGCCCGCATGCGCCATGTTGACCGTGCCCACCGCCGCGTACACCATCGCGATGGCGAAGAGGAAGATCATCGACGACGCCATGGACACCATGACGTAGGAGATGCCCGAGCGCACGCGCCCCGGGGACGCGCCCAGGGTGAGCAGGATGTAGGAGGCGACGAGGAAGATCTCGAAACCGACGTACAGGTTGAACAGGTCACCGGCCAAGAACGCGAGGTTCACGCCCATCGACAGCAGCATGTAGGTGGGCAGGAAGACGGCGACCGGATCGTCCTCGTCGCCGTCGCGAAGCCCCTGCGAAATGCCGTACCACATAACGGCAAAAAGCACGATGGCGGAGACGAGCAGCATCGCCGAGGACAGCCTGTCGGCGACGAGGGTGATGCCGATCGGGGCGTCCCACCCGCCCATCTGCACCGTCTGAATGCCGTAGATGTCCGAGATAACAAGCAGCGTCGCCGCCCCGACCGCCAGCGTCAGCAGGGCGAAAAACGCGATCGTGCGCTGCAAGCGCAGGTGGCGCCCCGCCACGAGGATGAGCGCGGCGGCGATCGCGGGGAGGAGCACCATCAACGGGATGATGACGTGCGTGGCCGGCAGCGCCCACTCGGCGTACGTCGCGAGAGGATTACTCATCGTCGGCCTCCTTGACGGGATCCTCGAAGGACCGCGGACCGAAGTTATCGCCGGAGGAGCGCGAGCGCCCCGTGCGCGGGTCGTCCGAGGCGTCGTGGTCGGGCGCGGCCGACGGGGTGGCAGGCCGCGCGGCGATGACCTTGTCCTCCGGGTCGCGCTCCACCACGTCGTCCGTGCGGTAGCGGTACTGGCGGTAGGCCAGGGCCAGCATAAACGCGACCATCGCCAGAGAAATCACGATGGCGGTGAGGATCATAGCCTGGGCGAGCGGGTCGGCGGTGCGCTCGCCGTAGAGCTCGCTTTCCCGGCCGATGATCGGCGGGGAGCCAGCCTGCCCGCCCGCTTGGAGGATGAGCAGGTTCGCGCCGTTGCCCAGCAGGATGACGCCCATGACCATGCGCGTCATGGCGCGGTCCAGCATGAGGTAGACCCCGCACGCGATGAGCACGCCCGAGCCGATGAGCAGGAAGAGATTCGCTTCCATTTAGCTGTCCTTCCTTTCGTCGTTGCGCACGCCCACTGAGGTAGAGCTCGAGCCGCCCTGCGAAATCGCGGCCCGCTCGGCGGCGCGTTCCTTGCGCCGTTTTTCCTGGTCCTGGCGGCGCGCCTGGTTCTTCTCCTGGAGGCTGCGGGCGCGCTCGCGGGCGCGCTCCTTGCGCACTTCCTCCTCGTAGTCGAGGTGGCCACCGACGGAGGTGAGCACGTGCATGATGAGGCCGATGACGATGGCGTACACTCCGGCGTCGAAAAGCAATGCCGAGGTGATGGTGACCTCGCCGATGAGCGGCAGCTCCACCTCGACGTAACCGCTGGTCAGCGGCGGGTAGCCGAGGAACATCGGGCCCACGGCGGCGAGGGCAGAGAAGATGAGGCCCGTGCCCAGCAGCTTGGCGGGGTCGACGGGCAGCGCCTCCTCGATCTCGCGGCGCCCGCCCGCGAGGTAACGCAGCGCGAACGCGAGCGCGGCGACAAGGCCGCCGGCGAAACCGCCGCCGGGGGCGTTGTGGCCGCCGAAGAAGAAGTACAGCGAGAGCATGATCATCGCCGGGAAGAGCAGGCGGGTGGCCACGTCGACCATGATGGAGCGGTTCTGCACCGTCTCGGAGTCGACGTTGGCGGCCAGCCAGCGGGGCTTGTTGGTCAGCAGCACGGGGCGCCGCGACGAACGCGTGAACGTCGTCGTGCCAAAGATGAGGC
The DNA here is from genome assembly GCF_900105305.1 of Corynebacterium timonense. NCBI lineage: Bacteria > Bacillati > Actinomycetota > Actinomycetes > Mycobacteriales > Corynebacteriaceae > Corynebacterium > Corynebacterium timonense. Next base: position 24,898 of record NZ_LT629765.1, read on the forward strand.
TAGCCACGCCCGTAGCAGCGATGACCAGCACCGTGATCTCGCCGAAGGTATCCGCCGCACGCAGGTCCACCAGCAGCACGTTGACCGTGTTGCGGCCGTGGCCAATCTCGTAGGCCAGCTCCGGCATCAGGGTGGAGATCGGCTCAGCCACACGGGCGGACATGGCGGTCATGGCCACGATGACCACGGACACGCCCGCCGCAATGGACAGCCAGGCGCGCAGGCGGACGTCGCCGTGGCGTTCGCCGACTTCCGTGGGCATCTTGCGCAGTACCAGCATGAACACGACCACAGAGATCGTCTCCACCAGCACCTGCGTCAGCGCCAGGTCGGGCGCGCCGTGCAGCGCAAAGATCAGCGCGGCGGCGAAGCCGGTCAGCCCGACGAGGATGACGCCGGACAGGCGGTTCTTCTGCATCGTCGCGGCGATGGCCACGAACACCATGAAGACGACCGTGGCGGCCTGCAGCGGGGAATCCCAGGCGATCATGCGGATCGCGTTCGAGTCCCCGAGCACGAGCGCGCCGAGCGGCACGAGCGCGAGAACGAGGAAGATCACCGCGAGGTTGATCGTCAGCGAACCGCGCTGCGTCGAGGCCGTCAGGCGCAGCGACCACACCCGCAGGCGGCCAAGGAGGGAGTCCCAGACGCGGTCGGCGTCGCCAAGCGCCGGCGGGTCGAACTGGGCCCTCTTCACGAGCTTGCGCTGCCAGAACATGAGCGAACCCGCGGCGATGATGATGACCGTGAGCAGCAGCGGCAGCGTGAAGCCGTGCCACAGCGCGAGGTCCTCGCCCGGGGTGTTCGGGAAGCGGACGTCGAGGTACTCGTTAAAGGGGTCGGACAAAAGCCTGGGGAAGAGACCGAACACAACGCTCGCCACCGCGAGGACAGCGGGGGAGACCCACAGCTTCGGGCCGATCGAGTGCATCTCCTCCACCGCCTCGGAGACGACGCCGTCGCCCTTGGTGGCGAAGGCACCGTAGAGGAAGTACAGGGAGTAGGCCATGGTCAGCGTGGAGCCGACCACGAGGCCGACGAGCATGAGGCCGCCCGGCATGCCCACCAGCAGCTCCTCGTGGAGGATGGTGTCCAGCGCCGTTTCTTTGGCCACGAAGCCGAACAGCGGCGGAAGGCCCGCCATCGAGGCGGCCGCGACGATCGCGATGCCCGCGATGAGCGGCTCCTTGCGCCCCAGGCCGGAGAGCTCCCGGATGTCGCGCGTGCCGGAGGAATGGTCGATGGCGCCGACGATCATAAACAGCGCCGCCTTAAACATGGCGTGCCCGAAGGTCAGCGCCAGCCCGGCGAGTGTGGCCTCGCGCGAACCCACGCCGATGACGGCGGTGATCATGCCCAGCTGGGAGACGGTGCCGTAGGCGAGGATGAGCTTCAGGTCGTGCTGCTTCAGGGCCAACCAGCCGCCCAGCAGCATGGTGAAGATGCCGGTGCCGACGACGATGATGTGCCAGGTGGTCACCTCGACGAAGTCGGGGGCGAGGCGGGCCACCAAGTAGATGCCCGCCTTGACCATCGCCGCCGCGTGCAGGTACGCAGAGACCGGCGTCGGCGCCGCCATCGCGCCCGGCAGCCAGAAGTGCCAGGGAGCCAACGCCGACTTGGTCAGCGCGCCGAGCATGATGAGGATAATCGCCGCGGAGATCGCCGGGGTCGTCGCAATGTTTGCAAACAGCGGCAGCTCGGACAGGCGCCAGATGCCGGTCTGGCGGCCCAGCAGGATGATGCCCACCAGCATGGCCAAGCCGCCGAAGGTTGTGACCAAGAGCGCCTGGATAGCGGCGCGTCGCGAGGAGGCGCGCTCACCGTAGTAGCCGACCAGCAGGAAGGACAGCACCGACGTGAGCTCCCAGAACACGTACATGAGCAGGAGGTTGTCGGAGATGACCAGCCCGTACATGATCGTGGCAAAGGCGGTCAGCTCGCCGCCGAAGATGGCCAGGCGGCGGGGGTTGGAATCGAAGTAGCCCCAGCAATACAGCAACACCAACGCCCCGACGCCGAGGATGATCAGGCTGAACAGCCCAGCCAGGGCGTCGAGGCGGAACTCAAGGTTGAGGTTCGTGCTGGGCATCCAGCTGTAGGTGGCCAGAATTTCGCCGCCGTCGGCGAAAACCCCACCGTGGAACAAGGACACCATCCACACGAAGCCGGCGAGCGGGACAATTGCGAGGATGGCGAAGGCGCTGCGCCCGAGCGTGCGAATGAGCAGTGGTGCGGCAATCGTTGCTATTGTGAGCGCGGCCAGCAGCGTCAGCACAGTGGTGCCCTCCTGGGATGTCGGGACTCGGGACGAGGCCAAGCGCGGTGCGACAAACTCCCGCGGTGGGGGCAAAAAACTACACCAAAATAACTTGCAAACGTATGCAACAAGATAAAAAGGCGCGTCTCGTCGTGGCGCGGCCAACGTTGCTAACTCTAGCCGCTTTCCTTGAGCACTGCCACGGCCGGCCCCGTCCCCAGCGGTTACAGGTTGCCGTAGATGCGTTGCGCGCCCGAGGACAACGCCGCGGCGACGGAGTGTGTGGGCGTCGCGCCGAAGCCGATAGCCCAGGCACGGCGATTGTGGTTGACCTGGTGGCAGACCTCGACACAGGTGACGGTGGCCGAGTACAGCTCGATCTGGTGGAACGAAAGTATTTCGACGTAGCGGTCGTGCTCCGCCAAGACCTGGCTCGCGGCCGCGGCGGGGCCGGCGGCGGTGAGCTCACTGGTGGCGGTGTGCGGGCGCTGCGTCTTGGTCGCCGCGGTGACGGTCGCGCTGTAGCGCGTCCCCGCCCACAGCGAGTGCCCGGTCGCCGTCAGCGCGACGTGCAAGGTGGCGGCGGGGGCGTAGGTGGCCATGAACAGGCCCCAGTCCATGCCAGCAGCTTCCTCGCGCAGGCGACGCGGCAGCTTCGCGTCGATGTCGTAGCGCGCCTGCAGGGGGTCGCGGGTGTCGCGGAAGGTGGTGGTGTTGGGTGCGGGGTCGGTTGCGGTCTTGGGTGCGGTCTTGGGTGCAAATGCGGGCAGGGCAGCCATGGTCAAAAAAGATCCTTCTGTGGCGAAAGGCGGGAGGTGGATGACCGGTCCTGGAGTCCTGTGTTGCTTACCGACTACTTCCCCGCGCCACACGAACCGGCTAGCTGCGGCTGGGGTGCGTAGCCCGAAGTACCTGAATTCGGCTACGCGAGCCCGCTAGTACGGCTAGCACCTGGCTCGGAGGAAGGATCGCGGATGTCATGCAGATCACACTAGCGCGCCCGTCCAAGGCCCGCAACACTTTCGCTGTGCTTATCGACGTCTCGGGTTCCGCGTTTCCGTGTGGGGTGGCGTTGAGGTCGACCGTGGTCGGCGTCAGCGCAATTCAAACAAACGCGACTTGGGGTTTTGTGCCTGGGAAACTCTTGAGGTCGACCGTGGTCGACGTCAGCGCATTTCAATCAAACGCGACTTGGGGTTTTGTGCTCGGGAAACCCTTGAGGTCGACCATGGTCGACGTCAACGTATTCGGGGGTTAGGCGACCTGGGGATTTGCATCCAGAAAACCCTTGAGGTCGACTGTGGTCGACGTCAGCGTTTCCAGGGTTAGTCGACCTGGGGTTTTGCACCCGGAAAACCCTTGAGGTCGACTGTGGTCGACGTCAGCGTTTCCAGGGTTAGTCGACCTGGGGTTTTGCACCCGGAAAACCCTTGAGGTCGACCGTGGTCGACGTCAGCGTATTCGGGGGTCACGTGAACTGGGGTTTTGTGCTCGCGAAACCCTTGAGGTCGACCGTGGTCGACGTCAGCGCATCCGGGGGTTAGGCGACCTGGGGATTTGCATTCAGAAAACCCTTGAGGTCGACCGTGGTCGACGTCAGCGGAATTCAAGCAAGCGCGTCCTGGGGTTTTGTGCCCGGGAAGCCCCTGAGGTCGACCTCAACGCACTTCAAACAAACACGACCTGGAGTTCCACCCCCAGAACACCCTTGACCTCAACGTGAGGGGCGCACCCCACGCACGACCAGCCATTGCCTACGCCCCGTAGCGCTGCAGGAACAGTGCCTCGGCGACGGCGATGCGCTCGATTTCGGCCGGGTCGACGGATTCGTCGACGCCGTGGATGCCGCACAGGGGTTCTTCGACGCCGAAGAGCGCGATTTCTGCGTCGGGGAACTGCTCCTGGAGCGTGATGGTCAGCGGGATGGAGCCGCCGGAGCCGACGTGGGCGAGGTCTGCGCCGCCGTAGGCCTCGCGCAGGCAGTCGCCGAGGAGCGAGACGGCGGGGCGGGCGGGGTCGGTGGCGAAGGGCTGGTTGATGGCGTCGACGTCGACGGAGACTTTGGCGCCCCAGGGGGTGTGGGCGAGGATGTGTTCTTTGGTCTTTTCGGCGACGAAGGCGGCGTCCATGCCGGCGGGGACGCGCAGGTTGAACTGGGCTTGGGCGTGTGCGCTGATGGCGTTGACTGCCTGGTCGACGGGGGTGGAGGTGAAGCCGATCATGGTGATGGCGGGGCGGGCCCAGACCATGTCGGCGGGCTCGTCGTCGACGGTGCCGAGCAGCTGCACGCCTTCGAGGACGCCGGCGTCGGTGCGGAAGACGTCGCGGGGGTAGGGGTCGCCGTCCCAGGTGGCCAGGCAGTCGACGCCGTCGATGGAGGTGCGGCCGTGGGCGTCGAAAAGCGAACTGGCGATGCGGACGAGGGCGTGGGAGGCGTCGGGGGCGGCGCCGCCGTAGCTGCCGGAGTGGACGGCGCCGTCGAGGGTGTCCACCGTGACGGTGATTTGCGCGCCGCCGCGCAGCGAGCTGACGAGGGTGGGCACGCCGGCGGCGACGTTGCCGGAGTCGGCGATGAGGATGGCGTCGGCGTTGAAGAGGCCGGGGTCGGCCTCGATGAGGCGCACGAGCCCGTCGAGCCCGCCGAGCTCTTCGGAGCCTTCGACGACGACCTTGATGCCGAGGTTGGTGCCGCCGTGCTCCTCGAGAAGGCGCAGCGCCTCGAGGTGCATGGCCAGGTTGCCTTTGCAGTCGGCGGCGCCGCGGCCGTACCAGCGGCCGTCGCGTTCGGTGAGCGTGAAGGGGTTGCTTGTCCAGGCGGCGGGGTCGCCTGCGGGGACGACGTCGTAGTGCGAGTAGAGCAGGACGGTCGGGGCGTCGCCCACGGGGTCCTTGACGCCGATGACGGTGTCGGCGTTGTCCACGGTGGGGTGGCGGGTGACGTTCAGGCCGCGCTCGGCAAGAGCGGCGGCGACCCAGGCGCAGGCGGCCTCGTGCTCCTCGGCGAGGGCGGGGGTGGAGTGCGGGGAGTTAAACGAGACAAGGGCGGAGAGGTCGCGGAAGATGCGCGAGCGCTGGGGGGCTAGTTCAGTCATGCGCCCGAAGGTACCACCCAGAGTGGGCGGCACATCCGCGCCGAGGGTTATGCTCTTTCAATTACTGTGCGCGGCGCTGCGCGAACTTCTGCGCGCGCTGCCAACGATGAGAAAGGCTACCGCCATGGCAGAGTCCACTGCCTTGCCGTCTCCGACCCTGCGCGAGCTGACGCTGCGCAGCGTCGCCATCGGCGGGGTGATTACCCTCGTGTTCACCGCCGCGAACGTGTACCTGGGGCTGAAGGTGGGCCTCACGTTTGCCACCTCCATCCCCGCCGCCGTGATTTCGATGGCGGTGCTGCGTCGCTTCGCCGGGCATAACGTGCGCGAGAACAATATCGTGCAGACGATCGCGTCGGCGGCGGGCACCCTGTCGGCGATCATCTTCGTCCTGCCCGGCCTGGTCATGGTGGGCTATTGGTCGGGGTTCCCGTTCTGGGTGACGTCGCTAGTGTGCGCGATTGGCGGCGTGCTCGGCGTGATGTACTCCATCCCCCTGCGCCGCGCCCTGGTCACGGGCTCGGATCTGCCCTACCCGGAGGGCGTCGCGGCTGCTGAGGTGCTGCGGGTCGGGGACACGGAAAGCGCCGCCAACTCGCAGGGGCTTCGCGTCATCGTCGCCGGCGGGCTCGCGGCGGCGGGGTACTCGCTGCTGGCGGCGATGAAAGCCGTGGCCAGCGAAGTAACCGCGTTCTTCCGCGTGGGCTCAGGCGCGACGATGCTGGGCGGTTCGCTCTCCCTGGCGCTGATCGGGGTGGGCCACCTGGTGGGTCTGACGGTGGGGATCGCCATGCTCGTCGGCGTGTTCCTCTCCTTCATCGTGTTGCTGCCGCTGCGCACGGCGGGGGACGTCGGCGCGGGCGTGGAGCTCGCGGACGTGGTCTCGACGACGTTTTCGTCGGAGATCCGCTTCATCGGCGTCGGCGCCATGGCGGTGGCGGCGCTGTGGACGCTGCTGAAAATCGCCCGCCCGGTGGTGGCCGGGGTGGCGGCCTCGCTCGCCTCGTCGCGGGCACGGAAGAAGGGCTCGCTTGTCGACGTCACAGAGCGCGACATCCCCTTCCCCATCGTCGCCGGCGTGATCGTCGCGTCGCTGCTTCCGATCGGCCTTCTGCTGTGGGACTTCCTCCGCGGCACGGACATTCAGGGGCAGGCGGGCCGACTTGTCGCGGTGTCGGTGGTCTTCATCCTCGTCGTCGGCCTCGTCATCGCGTCGGTGTGCGGCTACATGGCGGGGCTGATCGGGGCGTCGAACTCGCCGATCTCGTCCGTGGGCATCATCGCGGTCTTGGCAAGCTCCTTGCTCATCGCGGCGGTGACGGCCGGTAGTGGCGCGAATCCTGCCTCGCTCATCGCGTACACCTTATTTAGTGCCGCCATCGTGTTCGGTATTGCCACGATCTCGAACGATAACCTGCAGGACCTCAAGACGGGCCAGCTGGTGGGCGCGACGCCGTGGAAGCAGCAGGTGGCGCTCATCATCGGCGTGGCCTTCGGCTCGGTGGTGATCCCGCCGATCCTCCAGCTCATGCTCACGGCCTTCGGCTTCCAGGGGATGGAGGGCGCAGGCCCGGACGCGCTGGCGGCGCCGCAGGCGGCGCTGATGTCCTCGGTGGCCAGCGGGATTTTCTCCAATTCGTTGAACTGGAACCTGATCTTTGTGGGGGCGGGCATCGGCGCGGTGGTCATCGCCGTTGACGAGGTGCTCACCCGCACGACGGACACGTACTCCCTGCCGCCGCTGGCAGTCGGGATGGGCATGTACCTGCCCGTGGCCCTGACGGTGATTATTCCCCTCGGCGGCTTCGTCGGCTGGTGGTACAACCGGTGGGCCGCGCGCCGGGAGGACCCGGAGCGGGCGCAGCGCATGGGCACGTTGGCCGCCACGGGGCTCATCGTGGGCGAGTCACTGTTCGGCGTGCTCAACGCGGGCATCATCGCGGCGACCGGCGGGGAGAATCCGCTGGGTATCTTCGGCGGCGGGGCGTGGGCAAACGTGCTCGGCGTGGTCGTGTTCGCCGCGCTGATCGCGGCGACGTACCGCTTTACGGCGCGGCGCGCCGTGGGCGGGGAGCGCTGAGCGCCGTTGCACTCGCGGCGGGGGAGTGCTAAAAATGGGTCCTAGCACTTGCTGGCACTCGCTGCCCGAGAGTGCTAAAACCTGAATACTGTAAGCGGGTGAGGCTGACGCCACTCATCAGCCGTGCCGTCGCGGGCGCCTGCTTAGCCGCTGACGGTCGCCCCTTGTGGGCCGCAAGGCTTAGGGGCGATGGAGTGTCGTCGCTCAACGAGAACTCTCACTAGCTAAGAGGAGCAGCAAACTCACATGGCAAAGATGATCGCATTCGACGAGGAAGCACGCCGCAGCCTCGAAAACGGCCTGAACACCCTCGCGGACGCAGTGAAGGTCACCCTCGGCCCGAAGGGCCGCAACGTTGTCCTGGAGAAGTCCTGGGGTGCCCCCACCATTACTAACGACGGCGTGACCATCGCCAAGGAGATCGAACTCGAGGACCCCTACGAGAAGATCGGCGCCGAGCTGGTCAAGGAAGTAGCGAAGAAGACTGACGACGTCGCGGGCGACGGCACCACCACCGCTACCGTGCTGGCCCAGGCGCTGGTCCGCGAGGGCCTGCGCAACGTCGCCGCCGGCTCGAACCCGATGGGTATCAAGCGCGGCATCCAGGCTGCCACCGAGAAGGTCTCCGCCGCCCTGCTCGCCGCCGCCAAGGAGGTGGAGACGCAGGAGCAGATCGCCTCCACCGCCGGCATTTCCGCCTCCGACCCGGAGATTGGCAAGAAGATCGCCGAGGCGATGTACGCCGTGGGCAACGGCGCGGTGAACAAGGAGTCCGTCATCACCGTCGAGGAGTCCAACACCTTCGGCGTCGACCTCGAGGTCACCGAGGGCATGCGCTTTGACAAGGGCTTCATCTCCGCCTACTTCGCCACCGACATGGAGCGCGGCGAGGCCGTGCTGGAGGACCCGTACATCCTGCTCGTCTCCGCGAAGATCTCCAACGTCAAGGAGCTCGTGCCCGTCCTCGAGCAGGTCATGCAGTCCGGCAAGCCGCTGCTCATCATCGCCGAGGACGTCGAGGGCGAGGCCCTGTCCACCCTCGTGGTGAACAAGATCCGCGGCACCTTCAAGTCCGTCGCCGTCAAGGCCCCGGGCTTCGGCGACCGCCGCAAGGCCATGCTCCAGGACCTGGCCATCCTCACCGGCGGCCAGGTCATCTCCGAGGAGGTCGGCCTCTCGCTCGAGACCGCTGGCATCGAGCTGCTCGGCCAGGCGCGCAAGGTTGTGGTGACCAAGGACGAGACCACCATCGTCCAGGGCGCCGGCGACCAGGCGCAGATCGACGGCCGCGTCAAGCAGATCCGCGCCGAGATCGAGCACTCCGACTCCGACTACGACCGCGAGAAGCTGCAGGAGCGCCTGGCCAAGCTCGCCGGCGGCGTCGCCGTGATCAAGGTCGGCGCGGCCACCGAGGTCGAGCTCAAGGAGCAGAAGCTGCGCATCGAGGACGCCGTGCGCAACGCCAAGGCTGCCGTCGAGGAGGGCATCGTCGCCGGCGGCGGCGTGGCCCTGCTGCAGGCCGCGAAGGAGCTCGAGGGCGACCTCGGCCTGACCGGCGACGAGGCGACCGGCGTGAAGATCGTCCGCGAGTCCCTGTCCGCCCCCCTCAAGCAGATCGCGCTCAACGCCGGCTTCGAGCCCGGCGTGGTGGCCGACAAGGTGGCCAACCTCCCGGTCGGCGAGGGCCTTAACGCCGCGACCGGCGAGTACGTGGACATGATGGCCGCGGGCATCAACGACCCGGCCAAGGTCACCCGCTCCGCGCTGCAGAACGCGGCCTCCATCGCCGCGCTCTTCCTCACCACCGAGGCCGTCGTGGCGGACAAGCCCGAGCCGGCCTCCGCCGGTGCGGGCATGGACCCCGAGGCCATGGGCATGATGTAAGACGCGCCGCGTAGCGACGTTGAAAAAGGGGCGCCCCTCCACACGGGGGCGCCCCGTTTTTCTTGTGCGCGGGCTACAGCCCGGCGAGCCACTCCTTTTGCACGTCGTAGCTCAGCGGCACGGTGTCGCTGTGGGTGGCGTCCGGGATCTCCCGGTACACCGCGGTGACCCCCTTCGACTCCCAGACCTTGAGCACCGATTTCAGCGACTCGCGGTTGATGGTCACGTCGCTGTCACCGGCGACGACGAAGATGGGCCCCTGCGGGTGCATGAGCTCGAGGCGCTGCTCGTCGAGGAGGTCCTGCATGGGCTTCGTGTTCGCCTTGGAGATGAACAGCTCGCCGCCGGAGGTGTCCGCGACCTCGTCGCGCAGCTCGGGCAGCGTGAGCTTCTCGGCCTTTTCTACGAGCTCGGCGCCGCGCTCGCTGAGGAAGTCGTCGGCGCGGACGGTGTCGAAGGCGTTGAGAGCGCCGGCGATGACGATGGGGAAGAAGCGCACGGCGGTGCCCTTGAGCATCCGGGCGACGTCGACGGGCCGCACGCCCATGATGCGTAGGTTCTTGTTCACCAGCTCCGTGTCGCCGGGAGCGATGGCGATGGTGGCCGCGAGGCCGCCGGTGGGGGAGTCCGCGGCGGCGAGGGCCGCGTAGCCGCCCTGGCTGAAGCCCACGTTGAGCCAGCTCTCGCCCGCCCCGAACTTCTCCCGGGCCTCCTCAACGAGGCGGTTGATGGAGTGCGACAGTGAGGCGCGGTGCATGTAGGTCGCGCCGACCTCGTCGACGCCGAGGCCCTCGTAGTCGGGTTGGGTGACCACGTAGCCCTCGTCCACCCAGCGCTGCAGGTACGCGGTCCACGGGGTGATGTAGCGCTCGATGCGGTCGCCCGCGACGTGGCGCGAGGGCGCACTGTTGGTGGAGATACCGGTCGTGCCGTGGGCCCAGCTGAAGATCGCCCCGTCCGGGCGGCGGGTGGCGGGGACGGTCACCAGGCCCGTCATGGGCACCGGCCCGCGCGCGCCCTCGGCGATGTAGCGGACGTGGTAGGTCTCGGCGCCGCGGGGGGCGGCCGGGGTGTCCTCGGCCGCGACCGGGGTCCATTCGCTGCGTGCGGTCATAGCTCTCCTTCAACGTTGACACGCGCGCCGCGGCGCGCGGAAGTGATGTGCGTGCCACCTAATGTAAGCAGAGAGCACGCGGCCCTCGCGGCGGGGTCAGTCCCCGCGGGGGACGCCTACCCCCGGAATAGGGCAAGAAGTGCGGGCGGCAGCGCCGCTGGGCAGGCGCCTTACATCGTCCGCCATGGTGGCGGCGTTACGCGTCGCGCGGCGGTTTACGGGGAGTTCACCGCAGGTGTGAAAATAATCGCTGGTAACACGAATTTTCATGAATAAATGAACGCCACAAAAACACGGTCCGATAACGTTCTCGTCTCAACGCCTTCAAAAAACCCGTGAAGAACGTATTGACACCTTCGAGTGTTGTGGCAATATATCCCCTGTGACGCCCGCCGGGTGTCAGACACTGTCAAGGCCAGGCACATACTGGCACCTAACTTTCTAAGGGGAAAAACATGGACCTCGGTACCATTGCAACCCAGCTCGGCGACTTCAAGAAGATCGCCGCAGGCTTCGTCGACTTCGCCCAGAACCTCCCGAAGCTGTTCGAGAGGATCGGTGATTGGATCAAGCCCAACACCCTGGCCTCCGACACCTCCTCCGCACTCTTCGGCATCAACCGCTCGGAAACCCCGCTTCCCAAGCAGGACTCCTAGGATCTTCCGTCTTCCCCCATCCTGAAAGGAAATGAACATGTCTTCCCTCTCTTCGAACAACGACGCCGCACCGAAGGATGCCGAGAACATCGCAAACTTCGACAAGGCAATCCAAGACTGGACCGCTCTGTCGTCGGGCGACACGATCACCGGCGAGTTTTTCAACTTCGTCAAGTCCCTCGCTAACCTCGCGGGCAACCTCGGCGACGTCCTCTCCGTGGTGAACAAGTACCTCTAAGTACCGCGCGGGCCGACGCCTGCACACCCCGAAACCCTGCCCTGAGGGCGGGGTTTTTTCGTGCCCCGCCCCTGCACGTACGCCCGCCGGGCGATGGGTTCTTCGCCGCGCGATGGTGAGACAACCCCGGTACGATGACGCCTATGGCTGACCACACTGACGACGATATGCCGATGCTGGACCTCGCGGAGATCGAGGGTTACTGGGTGGACGACTCGGACGAGGACGACCCGGTCCTCCTCCAGCCGGACGGGACCCCGATTGAGACGTGGCGGGAGAACTACCCCTACGACGAGCGTTTGAAGCGCGACGAGTACGAGAAGATCAAGCGCGCCCTGCAGATTGAGCTGCTGAAGTGGCAGAACTGGACCAAGGACACGGGCCAGCGCCACATTATTATTTTCGAAGGCCGCGACGCCGCCGGGAAGGGCGGCACCATCAAGCGCTTCAATGAGCACCTCAATCCGCGTGGGGCGCGGACGGTGGCGCTGGAAAAGCCGTCGCCACGCGAAAGCACCTCCTGGTACTTCCAGCGCTACATCGAGCACTTCCCGGCGGGGGGAGAGATCGTCTTCTTCGACCGCTCCTGGTACAACCGCTCCGGCGTGGAGCGCGTGATGGGCTTTTGCACCGAATCGCAGCACGCGGAGTTTTTGCGCGAGGTGCCCATGCTGGAGAACATGATCCTCGGCTCCGGCATCTCGTTGACCAAGTTCTGGTTCTCGGTGACCCAGAAGGAGCAGCGCACGCGCTTTGCTATCCGCCAGGTCGACCCGGTGCGCCAGTGGAAGCTTTCCCCGATGGATCTAGCCTCCCTGGACAAGTGGGACGACTACACCCGCGCCAAGGAGGAGCAGTTCCGCTACACGGATACTGACGAATCGCCCTGGATCACCATCAAGTCCAACGACAAAAAGCGCGCCCGCATCAACGCGATGCGCTACATCTTGAGCAAGTTCGAGTACACGAACAAGGACCACGATGTTGTCGGTGAGCCCGACCCGCTGATCGTCAAGCGCGGGCGCGACCAGATCGGCGACTAAATGCTGGTCTCCGTCGAGCAGCGCGGCGCTCTCGCCGTTCTCACCCTCACCCGGCACGAAAAGCGCAACGCCATCAGCGTGAGCCTCGCGGCGGAGCTGGTCCGCGCGCTGCGGGCGCTTGGCCCCGACACCCGCGCCGTGCTGCTCACCGGCGCCGGCACCTGCTTCAGCGCCGGCGCCGACCTCAGCGAGAAGACACTCGGCGGCGGCTTCTTTGAGGCCTTCGACGAGCTCGTCACCACCTTGCGCGCCCTGTCCGTGCCCGTCGTCGCCTACGTCAACGGCCCCGCCATCGGCGCGGGCATGATGCTCACCATGGCGTGCGACCTGCGCGTCGTCTCCAGTGCGGCGTCGTTCCGCATCCCGGTCGGCGACATGGCCATCGGGGTCAACGAGTGGGTGGTCACCAGCCTCGCGGACCTCGTCGGTGGGTCGCGGGCCCGCGTGATGCTGTATACCGGCGGGGCGCTCGACGCTGCGGCGGCCGCGGACTGCGGCTACGGCATCCCCGGCGAGAGCATCGACGACGCCGTGCGCCTCGCCGAGACCGTAGCGGCGAAGGCGCCGCTGACGCAGCGCAACATCAAGATGCGCTTCGCCCCCGACCTGCACACACCCGAGGAGCTCGACGCCGCCACCGAGGCGCCGTTTCGTTCCTCCGACATCGTCGAGTCGGGGCGGGCGCGGGCGGAGAAGCGTCAGCCGCGGTTCACGGGGGCGTAGAGTTTTGTAGCACGACCTATTGCCAAATGCTGGCCTGTGTGAAAGGATACGTAAAGCCTGTACGCTCGTCTCATAGAGTCCGGGGGAAACCGGCAGCATTCAAACAGCGTACTCCACGATTTCCCTTACTGAGAGGTCCTCCGGGTCGGCCATGGTTGTACAAGCCCAGAAAGGCGCACTCACGCGTGCGCGTAAGCTGTCGGCTCTCGCCGCGGCCTTTATTGTCGCATTGGCGGTGGTCGCGCTGCCCATCCCCCCGCCGCGTGCCCAGGCGCAGACGTCGGTACCGAACGCGACGAACTGGAACTTCGGCGACTGCTCCTTCCGTCAGGCGGACCTGGCACGCGACTACGCGAACAACACGTGCTGGATCAGCTTTACGGCCTCCGAGCTGAGCGAGGACAGCAAGCGCGTCACCAAAACCATCGGGCCGTACACGCTGTCGATGCAGGTGTACCAAACCAATACAGACGACGCGGACGGCAACTTCGGCACCTCGGGAGCCCGGATGAACTCGGACTCCGCGTTCGGCGACACGACGCCGGGCCAGCGCGTCTTCGCCCCCTACGCCGGGGACCCGAAAACGCCCATCGTGCGCAAACAGCAAACGGACTACATCGAAGTTGACATCAGCAACATCAGCCTGACCCGTGGCGGGGTGCCGCAGGACTTTCGCGTGATTCTTGCGGACGCGGAGGGCACCCGACGCAACGGGACCGTCGGCGAGATGATTTCCGTGGTGGCCACAGGGGGAGCAACGGCCCCTACATGCGCATCACCCCGAACGGGTACCAGGAGGCGTGCTCCTCCAGAAATCCCCACAGCGACACGATGTTCGGGCCGGGCAATTTTAGAAGCGCCATCCAATGGTATTACGCCACCAGTAACTTCCGGGATTTCGTGTGCCGCATCCCGGGCGCGATCGTGGGCGACCCGCCGGCGCGCCCCGGTACCTGGGTGTACGAGCGGCTCAACCCCACAGGCCTCCGCATCGCCTTGGCCGGTAGCCGCGGAGAGCCGCAGGCCTTCGCCATGGGCATCAACTTGTCCCGCGCTTCTGTCCCGTCCGCGCCGGTGTCGGTGGACTCGCAGGTCTTTGAGCAGCGTCAGACCGGGCAGGTCACAGCGTTTCGGCCCAGCGACTTCCAGGTGTTCGCCAGGCAAGGAGGAACCGACACGCGCATCGACGCCGCGCCCGGCACGACCGGCGCCTACATCCGCGGCCGCAACGCCGACGGCAGTTACGCGGGGTCTGTGGTCTACCGGTCGACAGCCACCGGCCCCCAGGCGGGCCTGGCAACGCGGCGCTATGAACCCACGTGGACATGCACGCTTGCCGACGCCAACTCGACCGCCCTCACCCGCACCTTCACCGCTGGAACCGAGCCGGGCGATATGCCGGTCAAGGTAAACAACAGTGCTAACGGGACGAGCAGCGAGGTCGTGGTCACCGACCCGTCCGGACGCGTCCCCTCGTGCACGGTGCAGTGGAAAACCCGATTCCAGCCGTCCACCCTGAACCTGCGGAAAACGGTCACGGGCAACGCGGAAAACTTCAACGAGCTCCAGCGCCGCACCTTCACGCTGTCCTACGCGTGCGCCGACCTGGCCGTGAGCGGCGTTGCCGTGACCCAGGCTTACCCGGGCATTGCACTGACCGGCTCCGTTCAGGTCGAGCGGGGCACGACGAGGACGGTGATCACCCTGCCGAAGGGCGCGAACTGCACCGTGCGGGAGGACACCGCGTCGGCGCGGCCGCCGGCGGGGACGACACTCGACGTGCAGTGGAACCAACCGCCGACGGCGCCGGCGGAGGCGCCGAACGGCGGCAGCGCGACCCACCAGGTGCAGCTCCAAGACACCAACACGGCGCACGCCTACAACCAATACACCTACGGCACTGGCACGCTGGTGCTGAGCAAGGAGATCCTGGGCCAGCCCGTCGAGGACGGCTTCCAGCTCAGCTCCTACAGTTTTGAGATCATCTGCGCGGCCACCAACGCCGCGCCCTGGCGCGCCACCATCTCGATGACACGTTCCGGATCGCGCGTGTCAGGCAGCACAGAGGTGAGCGGCATCCCCGTCGGGCAAGATTGCACCGTCCGTCCGCTGACGGACCTTGAGGGCGCCCAGCGCACCCAGATCGCATTCGCGGGGCGCGAGGTTACTGTCGACGGCGCACCTGTCCCCGTCGACCCGAGTGCTAACTACTCGTACCATTTCACCCTGCCGGTCAGGGAGGCGTCGAGAAGCGAAATGCACTTCCGCACGCGCTACCAGTACGTCGTCCGCGACGTGTCCGTGACCAAAGTGATTGATGGGCCGGCCTCAGGTAGCGGCGACCTGGCCGGGAAGACGTACGCGGTGCACTACCGTTGCGAAGCGCCGACCGGCAGGATCGTCGAGGGGACGGTGCACGTCGGCGGGGAGAGCGCCGACGCGGTGATCCAAGAAGTGCCGGTGGGATCGCAGTGCGCGATGTGGGAAGACAACCCCGGCGACACCCAGAACACAGTGTTTGCGGGCGCGCAGCTGCGCGCCACCGACGCGAACGACGTGTTGACCGTCGTCGACAACGCCGACGGGCGCACGACTCCCGTGCTCACCGTGTGGCCGAGCCAGCAGGGCGAGCGCAACCTTGTCACCGTCGTGAACACCTACGACTACAAGCTCGGCACCGTCGCGGTGGCCAAGGTTGTTCGCAACAGCGCGAGCACACCCGCCCCCAATTCCTACACCATCAGGTTCAACTGCGGCGTGCGCAACATCGGTTCCCAGGTCGTTGTGCTGGAAGGCTCCGCGCAGGTGAGCGCGGGCGGACGGGTCGTTCTCTCCGCCTCGACCCCGGCGGCCAACGACCAATCCGGGGCGATGGGCGTGCCCTACGGCAACACCTGCACCTTCACCGAGGACCCGCCGCAGTACGGCGCCGCGCTGGTGATGTCGACCGACGTGGCCGAAAAGAATCTCACCGTTGCCGCCCCCGAGTCAACGGTGACGGTGACCAACGTGTTCACCCCGGCTGGCGAAGGGCTCACCGTGGTGCAAAGCCTCGGCGGCGTGGGCGCCCTCATCCCGGAAAACGGCATGTCCTACCGCCTGACGTGCCGGGCTGCCGCGACCCCCGAATCACCTCTACCGCAGAGCAAGACGTACACTTTCTCGCTGACGAACACGCAAACGTATCACGTCCCTGCGGAAGAGCTCTCCCTCGGCAGCGAATGCGTGCTCACTGAGGAGCCGGTGGACGACCTGCACCGGGTGAACTACAACGGCACCACCTACGAGATCAACCGCGAGGTCACCCTCGCGTCCGCGGACTCGGACAACATCGCGCTTGGGGTGCCGTTTACCGTGGGGGAGAGCACCGTGTTGGGCGTGTCGGCGGTATATAGCTACAAGCTCTCGACGGTGACCACCATCAAATCGGTGACCTTTGACCAGGCAACGGAGCAGTACATCTCCGAGGAACGCAAACAGGTGAAGCGGGAGCGCCAGTTTCCCATCACCCTGGCCTGCACCAACCCCGACGGCTCAGACGGGGTGAGGATTAGCACCACCATCATGAACGGCCAGCGGCTCAGCCAGGGTGGTATCCCGGAGGGCGCGGAATGCGTCGGATCCGAGGGCGCAACGACCACGGCGGTGGGCATCGAGCTGCGCACACGCATTGGTCTGAACACGGACGAGGGAGCCACCGTAAGTGAAGGCAACAGCATCACTTTCACAGCCCGGGCCGGAGACGACCTCATCCAGCTGGAAAACAACTACGCCCGCCGACTGACAGACATCACGCTGGAAAAGATCGCGGTCCTGCCCGGCGACGTGCGTGGCCACTACGCCGACTCGGGGCAGGACCTGCAGCAGCAGCTTCACGAGCATTCGTTCGACCTTGTGTGCAGGGACCCATATACGGGTGACACTGCGGACTTGCACACCGCGACCCAGCCCATCAAAGGCGAGGGCACGACGACCTTCACCGGGGTGCCCGTGGGGGCCGACTGCTTCCTCAGCGGCGACAAGTTCGGCCCTCTCCACCTCACCATGAAAGAAGGCGATCAGAACCTCGAGGCGTACCTGCGCCCCGAGGAGGTCGATTGGGTGGTTGACCGCGCCGGCGGCAATGTCACGCGCGACGTCGATCTGGATGACGGTATCACGCAGTCCCCGCTCATCCAGACCACCGACCGCGCAGCCGACAACCACGTCACACTGACCAACCGATACGGCTACGAATACTCCACGGTGCGGCTTGACAAGACGGTCAAGGCCAGCGAGGAAGACCTCGCGTTGCTGAGCCAGGACTCCCGGTTCTACTTCGCGGCGCAGTGCAGGGCGATCGGCTACCGCACGGACACCATCGGCGTCGGCGACGCCGTCATCCCCGGCTCGCTTGGCCGTGGCGACTTCGACGCCTCAGGGAGGTACTCGAGCCCGGCCGCCGAGGTTCCGGCCGGTTCGCTGTGTACGTTCCAGGAGGCCACCGTCGTGGGGCTACCGCCGGAGCTGAAACTGACGGTGACCTCGGGCTCCAACGAGGACGTCGAGCCGAAGCGCCCGAGGGTGGCCACCGGCCGCGCGCCCGCCCCAGGAGCGTCGGAGCCGACGGTCTTCACGTTCACCAACACCTTTGAGCGCCGCACGAGCCCCGTCGGCCTCATCCTGCGCCAAAGCGGATACCTCGTGGGCGCCGCGCCGGAAGGCTACACCGCCGCAGTCACCTGCGGTGCGGAGGAGACGCGCAGGACCTACCCGCTGGAATCCGTCATCGAGGGCGTGTTGCCCACCACCGACGGCACCGTCCTCGCCGACACAACCCTCGCCTTGCCCGTCGGCGTCGAATGCCACATCACCTTCGAGAACAGCCCCGCGCTCGCCGCGCGCGGCGAAGTGGAAGTGGTGCGCGGGGATCGCCGTCCGTACTTGCGATTCGCCTCGTGGAACGGCACCACGTACTCGGGCTCCTCCACGCCGCTTGTCGACGTCCCAATCGACGACGTCCCCGCCAAAACCTACGACACCACGTTCACTGTCCCCGGGGACGCCCCGAGCACAAGCACCACCTTTGTCGTGGGAGCCGAGTTCCATCACCCGCGAGCGACCTACGACGTGCGCTTTACCAAGGAGTCCGTCGGCGCGGAAGGCGAGGGCATGACATTCGCGTTCCGCCACGCCTGTGACGCCGAGGAGGAGGAGTTCACGCTCAAGGCGGGCCGCAGCTTCCTCATCAGGGATGTGCCCGTCAACCGGCCCTGCGTCGTGACGGAGGTGGACAACGGAAACCACAACGTCGACCCTGCGCTCAGCATCGACGACATGGGGGCCCGGATTGGCGGGAGTAGCGCCGACCCCGAGAACCGGCGTGTCGTGTTCACGCCGCTGGCCGCGAATGCCAACGACACGTCGCGCGCCGGCGCCGACTGGGCGGTGTCCGTGCTCAACAGCTTCCCCGGTATCGCGGTGACCAAAAAGATCCCGGGCACTCCTGTCAGCGCCGTCACAGGAGCGGTCGCTGACCGGGCGATCCTCGCCGACGACGCCACCAGCTTCACGGTGACCTACACCGTGGCCAACACGGGCGTCTTCGACGCCGAGCTGGCCGCCATCGCAGACCCCTCCCTCGCGGGCTACACCGTGGCTTCTGACACAGGGTCCGCGCTCGTCGGCGCAGAGGGCGCCATCCCGGCCGAGGTGTGCCCGTTGACGACCATCGCGCCGAACGAGACCTATACCTGCACGTTCAGCGTGGACATATCCGCCGAGCCAACAGATAGGACATTTTCCTACTACGGCGAGGTCGGCGTCGCCGCGTACTCGAACGGGCAGAAGGTCGTGGCCACCGACGGTTACGGCGCGTTGCGCTTGACGGGCATCCTCGGCGGCCTCCTCCCTGATACGGGCATGCAGACCCTCGCCTGGCTGCTGGGTATCGGCCTGCTCCTCTTTGGCTACGGCGCCTGGCGCTTCCTGCGCCGCGACGAGGTGAAAGGAGGCTCCCATGCGATGCGTTAAGCTGGCCCGCTACCTGCGCCGACTGTACGGGGTCTCGTAACACACCGCCATGACACCCCGACAGATAAACGTCCCCGCCCGCCCTCCCCGCCCCGCCGCTTTCAGCGCCTTCCAGAAAAGGAACCACACATGTCCCGCATGACCCAGAAGACCCTGGCCCTCGCGGCCGCGGCCGCCGTGGCCACTGCCGCCCCGCTCGCCATCGCCCAGGAGACCACCCCCGCCCCGTCGCAGGTCGCGCCGGGCGTGAACCCCAACGCCGATGTCAGCCTGACCATTGACAAGCGCCTCGGCGAGGTCGGCTCAACTACGCCGCTCGAAGGCTCCTCGTTCCGCGTCGAGCGCGTCCAGATGAACAACCCGCTCACCACCGCAGCAGGCTGGCAGGAAGCCTCCGAGATCGCTGCTGCTGGTGCCGCGAATGCCCCCGTCACCGGTGACGAGGTGACCAAGCAAACCGGCCAAGACGGCAGGGCCGTGTTCGACGAGCTCACCGTGGGCCTGTACCGCGTCACCGAACTACAAAACGGCAACTACACCGTCGCCGCCCCCTTCCTGGTCACCCTGCCGCTGCTGGAAAACGGCACGCTCAATTACACGCCGACGATCTCGCCGAAGAACCAGCTCCTCGAGCCCACTAAATCCGCGGAGGACACCAATGTCACCGTCGGCGAGGACATCGTCTACACCATCCACGCCCCCGTGCCCGCCGGCGACGTCCTGCGCGACGGCACCCGCACGATCAACCAGTTCCGCATCGAAGACACCCTCCAGGCGGAACTGACGTACAACGCGATCCAGCCGGCGCGCGTGACCGTCACCGGCGGCCCCGACGGCGCCACCCTGGAACCCGCGCACTACACCGTCACGTGGGATGACGCGGCCAACACGCTGACGGTTAACTTCACCGCCGAGGGGCGCCAGCAGCTCGCTACATGGCGCGCGACTCACCCAGGCCTCGCCGTGGAAGTCGAGTTCAACGCCACCGTGACCCAGATCCCCGCCAACGGCCGTGTGAGCAACACGGCGCAGGTGTACATCCCCAACGCCGAGGACCCGCTGGACACGACACCGGCGACGGAGGACGACGGCCAGGGCAGCGAGGTGATCACCCAGTACGTCAACGTCGCTGTGAGCAAGACCGTCAACGGCGAAAATGTCGATGGCGAGGCGACCGGTGCGGGCGCGGTGTTCAACGTCTACGAGTGCACCAGCCAGGACAACGGTGGTTACGTCGTTGCCGAAGGCGCGCAGCCGCTGGTGGGCACCAACCAGGAAGGCACCGCACCGGCCAGCGCGGACCTCGAGGCCGCCGGCGGCAGTGCTGCGGCGCCGGCTGTGGCCGCCGGATACGCCCTGCAGTTCGACCCGGAGAAGCAGTACTGCGCGGTCGAGACCACTCCGCCTAGCGGCTACCTGCTCAACCCGGATCCCACCCCGCTTAACCTCAACCCGGCGCCCACGCCGGAAGGTCAGCGCCCCCTGTACACCGCCACCGTCAACAACGTGCGCGACACCATCATCGGCCGCCTCCCGGCGACCGGTGAACGCACCATGATCATCCTGCTCGCCCTCGGCCTCGTGCTCTTCGTCGCCGGCGCCGCGTACCAGCTGCGCCGCAAGAACAACTAGGCCACGAACGACTGAGGACACCCCCGATGAACCCACGCGGACACCTGCTGAGCGCGGCAGCGGCGATGCTCGTCGCGCTCGCCGCGCCCGTTGCGCTGCCCGCCACGGTGCCGACCCCGGTGCCGGCCGCGTACACGCAGGAATCTGGAACGGTCGTGATCGACCTCGTGGAGTCTGTGGGGGCGGACTGGTTCGAGCGGATCGGCGACAGGGAGGTTGTCCTGCGCCGCGTCGAGGGCATCGACCCCACGACGGCCGCCGGGCAGGAGCAGCTCAGCCAGCTTGATATCCCCGCCCGTGTGCGTGCTGGTGAGACGTTCCCCGAGGTCGCGCGCGCCACCACCTCGGATGGCCGGGCCCGGTTCACTGGAGTGGGACATGGGGTGTATCTCGTCGAGGTGCGAGACAACCCCGGCACGCGCGACGCGCGGGTGTCGTACTCGCCCGCGGTCGTCGTCCTCGCCCCGGGGGCGCAATCGCGCACGGTGGTGCCGAAGGCGCAGGTTCTCGGAGCCGTGTCCACCCCGCGGACACGGTGTACGACCCCCGCGTGGTTCGACGCGGCCGCGCCGGATACCCCCGTCGAGTACACCTACGTTTTCAACGCTCCGAACCCGAGCACCGACGGCACCCTTGCGACCTACGAGGTGACCCTGGAGTTCTCCGTCGGCCACACGCTGCGGTGGTTGAACTCTACCGACCCCGACGTCTTCGCCGCCGCCTCCCAGCGCCAGGGCGCGCCGGCCGCGTTGACTCGCCCGGAGCTTCGGATGCTCGGCGCTGGCGTGGAACGGACGCTCGATGAGGGCACGGACTACACGGTCGAACGCGGCGGTGACGGCACCGTGACGTTTACTCTGACGGAGTCCGCTCGCCGCGCTCTCGCGCAGGCACGCCAGGCTGACACCGCGACACGCATTGAGGTTCGCGTGCCAACGCGCGTCAACGCGAAAGGCCCGTGGGGCACCGTGAAGCGGGGCGAGGTCCTGGGAACCCTGGAGACGACGGCGACGTTGCGTACCGACGGCATGGACGCTCTGCGCAGCCCCGTCGAGGTCGCGCACACCAGCCACGTGAACGTGGTCAGCCGCGCCGCGTGCTTTGGCCGCGACGGCGATGGCTCCACTGGCGACGGTTCCCCGGGCGCTGAGCCGGGTCAGGAGCCGGGTCAGGGGCCCGGCGCCGGTTCTGGGCCCGGTGCCGGTTCCGGGGAGGCGCCCGGGCGTGGCGCGAACGACAGCGGGGGAGCAACCGCTGGTGAGCAGCCCGGCGCGGGGCAGGGCAGGCGCGCTGGGTTGGCGTCGACAGGCGCGGGCGTGCTCGGCGTCGTCGCGCTCACCGTCGCGCTGATTGCGGCGGGCCTCGTGCTGCGCCGCCGCGGCAGCGGAAACGGGGTTGGCGAGGAGTGAAAACGTCTGAAAAGCGCGGCAATGTTGTCTCGCTCATCGTCCTGCTGCTCGGGGCGGCGCTGCTGCTGTACCCGGTGGTGTCGACGCTGGCGAACCACTACAGCATGATCCGCCAGAACGAGGCGTACTCGGGCGCTATGACCTCCCTCAGCGACGAAGCGCGCGCCGAACAGCTTCGCCGAGCGCACGAGTACAATGAGTGGCTGCTGGCCACCGGCCCCCACGCCCGCGCCCCGATCCCGGGAGACGACGGCTTTGACTACTACATGTCGCAGTTGACCCTGCCCGAGAACTTCTCCACCATCGCGCGCGTGCGCATTCCCGCGATCAACGTCGATCTGTCCGTTGTGCACACCACGGATCCGAAGGTGCTCTACGACTCGGCGGGCCACATGTACGGCTCGACCCTCCCCGTCGGTGGCGATGGCACCAACGCCGTCATCTCCGCGCACACCGGCATGGTCAACGCCGCGATGTTTGACCAGCTGCCCCTCCTCAAAGAGGGCGAGGACATCTACATTGACGTCATGGGCGAGCGTCTGCGCTACCGCATGGTGGGGCGCGAGGTGGTCAAACCGGAAAACTACGAGGCCGTCACCTACGAGCCCGGCAAAGATAAACTCACCCTCATCACGTGTACCCCCTACGGGCTCAACACCGACAGGCTCCTCGTCCACGCCGAGCGCGCCCCGCTCGACCCGGGGGCGGCCGAGCCCGCTGTAAGCGGGTGGGCGTGGTCGTGGTGGATGGTCGCCGTGTGCGTGCTGGTATTTACCGTCCTGGGGCTCATCCTGTGGCGCGAGCTGCGCAGGCGGCAGCGCGCAACGAAGGTTGCTGCGAGCTAGAGCCGCGAGAAGCGCTCCAAATCATCCGGCGCGCCCGCCAGCACCACCAGGTCCGTGGGGGTAAGGCGCGCGCCCGGGTACACCGGCTGCCACGCGCCGGCGGAGGTGCGCGCCGAGACGACCTGGATGTGGTGTGTGCGCCAGAGGGCGGTGGGGTCGAGGGGGGCGTCGAGAAGCGTGCGCGGCGGCACCATCTTGATCACGCCGTAGTTGTCCGCGAGCTCCGCGAAGTCCTGGAAGCGGCCGCCGAGCAGATGCGCGACGCGCCGGCCCGTGTCGTGCTCCGGGCGCACGACGTGGTGGACCCCGAGCTGGCGCAGGATGCGGGCGTGGGACTCCGAGTCCGCCTTCGCCCAGATGTCGGCGACGCCCAGCTCGACGAGGTTAGAGGCGGTGAGGATGGACGCCTCGAGCGCCGAGCCGATGCCCAGGACCACGCGGCCCATCTCCGGGATGCCCAGCTGGCGCAGCGCCTCGGCGTCGGTGGTGTCGGCGACGAGGGCGTCGCTTAGCCCCTGCGAGTACTCGCGCGCGACCCGCTCGTCGGCGTCGATGCCTAAGACCTCCACCCCGCAGCGGGTGAGCTCGTAGGCGAGGGAGCCGCCGAAGCGGCCGAGCCCGATGACGACAACCGGGGGAATATCAATTTTCTGCCTGCCGCGCAGGAGCGCGCCGGGGAAGTTAGCCAATGAACGGCCTTTCTTTCGGATAGTCGAACCTGCGGGCCACGTTATGCGCGGCGAGCGCCGCGACGAGCGTGAACGGCCCGACGCGCCCGAGAAACATCAACACGCACAGTACACACTGCGAGGCGGCGCTGAGCTGCGCCGTGATCCCGGTGGACAACCCCACCGTGGCAAAGGCCGACACCACCTCGAACGCGACCTGGTCGGCGGTGAACTCCGGGTCGAACACCCGCAGCGCAGCCACCCCAAGGGCCACGGCAGCTAGGCCCGCGGCGGCCACCGTCAGCGCCTGCCGCACGGCGGACGCGGGCACGCTCCGCTTAGCGACGACAGTCTCGCCCCTGCCCCGGAACTCCGCGAACATCGCCCCCAGCAGCACAATCGCTGTGGTGATCTTGATACCGCCCGCCGTGCCCGCCGACCCGCCGCCGATAAACATGTAGATGTCCGTGAGCATCAGCGTGATCGGGTGCGCCTGCCCGTAGTCCACAGAGTTGAACCCCGCGGTGCGCGGCGTGACGCCGCTGAAGAACGCGTTGAGCAGCTTCACGCCCAGCGGCATGTCGGCCAGCACCCCGCGCCACTCGCTCAGCGCCACCAGCGCCGTCGCCGACACGACGAGCACGAGGGTGCCCACGAGCGTGATCCGGGTGGTCACCGACAGCCGCCGAGGCCCGTGGACGGCGCGGGAATACAGCTCCGACAACACCGGGAAACCCAGGCCGCCGATCATGAGCGCGCCCGCCAGCGGCAGCAGCACCCAGGCGTCCGTGTTGTACGACACCAGGCTGTCGGACCGCAGGCCAAATCCCGCGTTATTGAACGCCGACACGGCGTGGAAAACGCCCTCCCACGCCGCGCGCAGGGCGGGCATGTCGTAGGTGATGGCAAAGCGCAGCCCGAGGGTCACCGCCACCACGGCTTCGCACGCGGCGGTCAGGACCAACGTGGCCACCAGCGTCGCGCGCACCCCCTCCCCGGAGATCGGCCGGCCTTCCGCCGCCGTCGAGCGCCGCGACCGCAGGCTCACCCGGCCGGTGATGAGCATGCCGGTGAGCGTGGCCACGCTCATAATGCCGAAGCCGCCCACCTGAATCAGGCACAGCACAATCAGCTGGCCCCACACACTCCAGTGGCTGCCCGTGTCCACCACGACGAGGCCGGTCAGCGTCGTCGCCGACGTCGCCGTAAACAGCGCCGGCAGCGGCGCCGTCGCCTGCCCATCCGCCGAAGAAAAGGGCAGGCACAGCAGCACCGTGCCCACCAGAATCAACGCGAGGAACCCCGCCGTCGTCAACCGCGCCGGGCCCAGCCTGCGCGGAAAGGATTTCTGTTCCACCGGCGGGATATTAGCGCAGGGGAGAGGATGTGGGGAGTGGGTGGTTCTGCGCCTACACCGGCTCGATGGGGTTGCCCTGCCACTGCGTGCCCGCGGGGACCTGGTCGCCGCGCATGAGCAGGGAGCCGGGGCGCACGGTGGCGCCGGCGCCGATCGTGGAGGCGGGCAGGGCGACGGAGTGCGCCGCGAGCGTGGCGCCCTCGGCGACGGTGACGGTGTCGAGGCTCATGACGCGGTCCTGGAACAGGTGCGTCTGCACGACGGTGCCGGGGCCGACGCTGGCGCCGGCACCGACGCTGCAGAGGTCGGTTTCCGGGAACCAGTAGGACTCGATCCACGCGCCGCGGCCGACGCGGACGCCGAGGGCGCGCAGGGCCATGTTCATCTCGCCGGTGCCGTAGGCGTGGTTGAAAAACCACGGCGCGGCGACGAGCTCAATGAACTGGTCTTGGAGCTCGTTGAGCCAGACGAACCAGCTGTAGAGGGGGTGATCGCCGGGCCGGTGCGCGCCCACGCACACCCACTTGGCCACGCACGCCATGGCGACGGCGGCGGCGCCGCACGCCATGAAGATGAGGCCGCCGAGGGCGTACGCCCAGAAACCGAGGTGGACCAGCGCGTAGTACACTCCGACGAGGAAGGCCGCGACGATCATGGCGTGGCCCATGGGGGCGAGCAGGCGCATCGTCTCCACGACGCCGCGCTTGCGTTTCACGCTCGCGCTCGGCCGGTACGTCAGCGCCTCGCCGCCGTCGGCTTCGACCTCGACGCGGCGCATCCGCTCGGGCGGAGAGCCCCACCAGTTCGAGCCGGCCTTTGACTTCTTCGGTGCCGACGACAGCACCGCCACCAGCGAGTTCTTGGCCAGTTTGCGGCCCGGGCCGGTGATGCCGGAGTTGCCCACGAAGGCGCGCTTGCCCACGGTGGTTTCGGCGGTGCGCACCCAGCCGTGGCCGAGCTCGTAGGTGCCCACGAGGGTGTCGTCGGCGAGGAAGGCGCCGTCCTTCACAGTGGTCAGGACGGGCACCATGACGGCGGTGGAGATCTCTACGTCGCGCCCGACCGTGGCGCCGAGGGAGCGCAGCCACGCGGGCGTCAGGGCGCCGGCGTAGAGGGGGAAGAGGCGCGTTCGGGCGTCGTCAAGCAAGCGCGTGATGGTCCACAGCTTCCAACCCTGGACGGAGCGCACGGGGGCGACGCCGGGGTGGATGCCGCGCGAGAGCACGCGCACGCCACACCACGTGAATACTATCGACGCCCCGAGGCAGACCACCCCTCCCACCGGCGCGAACAGGAGCGCACCGACGGCCGGGTGCCCGCCCGTGACGGCGATGAGCGCGAGCACGGCCGCGACGCCGAGGGCGCCGGCGGCGACGGGCAGCAGCGCCAAGCCGAGCGCCGTGAGGCCGTAGGCCCACACCCACCAGGGGCGCCGCGAGGGCCGGTGGTCGGGGAAGCGGTGCTTCGAGCGGCCCACCTTGCGCGCGGGCGAGCCGGCCCAACGCGCGTTCTTCTTCACCGGCTTGTCGCCGGTGACGGTCGAGGCGGCCTCGACGTGCGCGCCGACGTGGATGCGCGTGCCCGGCAGCAGCGTCGAGCGCGCCCCGACGCGCGCGTCGGCGCCGATGGAGATCGCCCCGACGCGCAGGGTGTCGCCGTCGAGCCAGTAGCCGGACAGGTCCACCTCCGGCTCGATGGCCGCCCCCGCGCCGAGGGTGAGCAGGCCGGTCGTCGGCGGCAGCGTGTGCACGTCGACGCCCCGGCCCACGGTCGCGCCGAGCAGGCGCGCCACGTACGCCACCCACGTCGAGCCCGAAATGCTGAGCGCGCCGGAGGCCTGGATCCAGCGCTCGGCGGCCCACAGGCGCATGTGCGTCACGCCGCCGCGCGGGTAGTCTCCCGGGGCGATGCGCCCGCGGATCAGCCTCGCGCCGAGCGGGCCGATGTGCAGGCGCCCCAGCGGGGTGCACAGCACGACGAAGGCCACGGCGAGGGCAACCCAATCGAGGCGGAGCCACCCCAGCGCCGTGGCCACGATCGCCCACCACGTGACGTAGGTGGCGGCCTGCAGCGTCATCACCGGCACCTGGATGAGGGTCTGCGCGAGGCGGGTGCCCGCGCCGACGGGGGCGACGCGGCGCTCCCGGGCGGTCTGCGCCGGGGCGCCGAGCGAATCGATGAAGGTGGCCAGCGCCTCGAGGCGGGGGTGGTCGTAGAGGTCGCGCACCGCGATGGTGGGTACGCGCTCGCGCAGCCGCGCCACCAGCGTGGCGGCGGCGAGCGAGGAACCGCCGAGGGCGAAGAAGTCGGCGTCGCGCGACTCCACCGGCATGCCCAGCACGTCGAGCCACACCCCGGCCAGCCAGGCCTCGGTCTCCGTCATGCCGGCGACCTCGGCGGAGGCGGGCAGCGGCCACGGCAGGGCCTTCTTGTCCACCTTGCCGGAGGTGCGGACGGGCAGCTCCTCCATCACGTGCAGGCGCGGCACGAGGGCCGCGGGCATGAGCTCGGCCAAGCGCTCGCGGGCGGCGGCGACGTCCCACGCGCGGGCGGGGTCGTCGAGGCTGACGTAGCCCACGAGGACCTTGTCGCCGGCGCCGGTGGTCTGCACCGCCACGGCGGAGTTGTACACGCCGTCGAGGGCGGCCACGTTGGCCTCCACCTCGCCGAGCTCGATGCGCCGCCCGCCGATTTTCACCTGGTCGTCGGCGCGGCCGATGAAGGCCAGGCCGGCCTCGGTGACGCGGACGTTGTCGCCGGTGCGGTAAGCGCGCTCCCAGTCGCCCAGCGGGGCGTACTTCTCGGCGTCCTTCGCCGGGTCAAGGTAGCGGGCCAGGCCGACGCCGCCGATGACCAGCTCGGTGCCGTCGACGGCGAGGTCCCAGCCGTCTAGCGCCCAGCCGATGGTGACGGGCTCGCCCGGACGCAGCCGCGCCGCCGAGGCCACGACGGTCGCCTCGGTCGGCCCGTAGGTGTTCCACATCTCGCGCTCCGGGGTGGCCAGGCGGTCCACCAGCTCCTGCGAGCAGGCCTCGCCGCCGACGATGAGCAGGCGCACGTTGTCCAGCGCCTCCGCGGGCCACAGCCCCGCGAGGGTGGGCACCGTGGACACGACGGAGATGTCGCGGCGGATCAGCCACGGGCCGAGGTCCTGCCCGGAGCGCACGAGCGAGCGCGGCGCGGGCACGAGGCAGGCGCCGTGGCCCCAGGCCAGCCACATCTCCTCGCAGTAGGCGTCGAAGGCGACGGAGAGCCCGGCGAGCACGCGGTCCTCAGGCCCGAGCGGGTCGTCCTGGCAGAACAGTCGGGCCTCGGCGTCGACGAAGGCCGCGGCGCTGCGGTGGGTCACGGCCACGCCCTTCGGGGTGCCGGTGGAGCCGGAGGTGAAGATGATCCAGCAGTCGTCGTCGATCGCGGGTGGCTCCGTGTCGCCCGCGTGCGGCGGGGTGAGCGCGCGGAAGCCCTCGTCGGTGAAGATGCCGTCGATGCCCGCCTCGCCGAAGACCATCTCGGCGCGCTCGTCGGGGTCGTCCGCGTCGACGGGCACGTACGCGCAGCCGGCCCACAGGGTGCCCAGGATGGCGAGGTAGAGGTCGGCGGTGCCGGAGGTCATGCGCACGCCGATGCGGTCCCCGCGGCGGATGCCCGCCCGGTGCAGCTGCGCCGCGACGTCGCGCACGCGCTCGACCAGCTCGGCGTAGGTGATGACCTCGCCGTCGTCGATCGCGGCGGCTTCGGGGTGGGCTGTGGCGGTGGCGACGAGGACGTCGATAAGCGTGCGCGGGGGAGGGGCGAGGTGGCTTCGAAGCAGCTTATCGACGTCAGACATGCGCCCAGAATAATATTCTATAGTGGATGGTCAAAATGATTGGTCAAAAACCAGTAATGCCTACTCGGCGTCCTGGTCCTGAAGGATCGCCTTCGACAGCTTCTTCAGGCTCTTGAGCTGCTTGTGCGTGCTCGCGTCGAGCGCGCGGTCCTCGGCGTCGGCTACCTGGGCGGCGAGCTCCGCCTGCGCCTTCGTGCCCTTTTTCGTCGGGGTGATGATCTGCCGGCGCCGGTCCTTGGGGTCCCGGTCGCGCGTGACCCAGCCGTGGCCTTCCAGCGAGTCGATGAGGCGGACCATGTCCGAGGCGTCAATGGCGAGCAGCTCCGACAGCTGCGTCTGCGAGTAGGGCTGCTCGTTGACGCAGGTGAGGATCCAGAACTCGCGCATCGTGGAGTCGTGCGCCGCCAGCGCGCGTTCCACCTCGTCCTTCGTGTGGCGGCGGACCCTCTCGATTTGGAAGGACGGGGACTTGGTCAGCGCGGAGGGGAGCTCGACAAAAGAGGCCATGGAAACAATGTAGCGCGCGGCCGTGGTGGGGTAAAACTTTTGGCTGTAACCAATATTTACGCGGTTGCTATGCCGTCGGCAGGTGTGCCTCCTGCCACGCGATCGTGCCGCCCTCGACGTTGATGGGCTCCTCCCAACCGAGCGCGCGCTCGAAGTACTCGCAGGCCTGCGCGGAGCGGCCGCCCGAGCGGCAGATGACGTAGATCTCGCGGTCCGGGTTGATCTCCTGGTAGCGGGTGGTCAGCTCGCTCAGCGGGATGTTCACCGCGTTCGCAGCGTGGACCTCGGCGTACTCTTCGGGCTCCCGGACGTCGATGAGCTGGGCGTCGGAGGGGACTTCGTTCACTGTGACGGTTCGCATGCAGGCGATGGTACAGGGGATGGTACAGGCGTGACACGTGTCGATGTAGTGGAAAAGGTGGCTATTCAAGGCTAAAGTTGCAATTGAGACTTTACTGTCGACGCTGACCGGGCTTGCCCGGCTGACCCGAGGAGACGAGACCATGAAGCGCACCCGTACGTTCATCGCCGCGGCAACCCTCGCCGGGGCGGTCGCGATCGCCCCCGGCGCGCACGCCCTTCCCGCAGAGACCACCGCCGCCACCGGCGAGACCTACTACCTCAACACGGAAGGCACGCACTACGTGCCCAGCAAGGAGGCCGCGGACACCCCCTTCGAGCAGCTCGACAAGGGCACCCGCGAGAGCTCCGTCCCCGTCGACGGCGCCGCCGATGCGGGGCTTGTCGACGCCCCCGCTCCCGCCCCGGCCGGCGCCCCCGCGGAAACTCCGCTCTCGCCGGAGGACGTCAACCCCGAGTCCGGGGCCCCCGTCGCCGCCGGCCTGATCTCGCTGCCCTCGGTCTTCACCGTCGAGGGCACGACCTACTACCTCAACCAGGACGGGAAGACCTACGTCACGGACATGGCGCGCATTGACGCCGAGCCGACGCCCGAGGAGGTCGAGGCGTCCAACGCCCTCCTGGAGCAGCACGGCGCCGAGGCTGGCCGCCAGGGCATCGCCGAGGCCCGCGCCGGTGGAGAGGCGCCCGCCGTCGAGGTCACCCGCACCGCCGCCGCTGCCGATCCTGCGCCCCGTGGCATCGGCGCCGAGACCGGCGAGAACGCCGTGGCCGCGGGCCTCGCCGCCTTCCTCGTCGCGTCCGTCATCGGCGCCGCCGTCTTCGCCTACGGTCGCCGCCGCCTGATCTAGCCAGATGGCCTCGACCGCCACCAGGGGCCCGGCCCCCTGGGTGTTCTGGGTGCGACGCGTCGGCGCCGTGGCGATCGCGGTGCTGCTGATCGCCCTCGTCGTGCGCGCCTGCTCCGGCGGCGACGACGAACCCGCGCCCAGCGCGGCGCGCACGGCCGTGGACGCCCCCGCCGACGCACCGGCTCCCACCCCGACGCGCCCGGCGCCCATCGCCGCGCCGACGCGCACGCAGATCCCGCCGAGCCGCCCCGTGGAGCTCGCCATCCCCGCCATCGGCCTGCGCGCGAGCTTCGAAAAAGACGACTGCCGCGTCGTCGACGACGTCATCGACCCCGTCACCCTCGACGAGGCGTGCGCCTACACCGCTCCCGACCGCCCTTACTCCCTGCCCGGCACCTCCGCCCCAGACGTCGTCGTCACCGCAGGGCACACGGGCGTCGGCGTCTCCGCCGTCTTTGACGCGCTTTACGACGGCAAGAACGACCGCCACAACGTCGCCGTCGGCGACGTCCTGTATATTCGCACCGAGGCCTCCGGGCCCGACTGGCTGACCTACGTCGCCAGCGACCTCCACGCCCCTAAGAAGGACGGGCTCGCCGAGGACCCCACCATCTGGGGCGACGGCGCCACGCCCGGGCGCCTGTTGACCATCAGCTGTATCCAGCCCGCCAACCCCCTCGCGCAATCCGTGCAGAACGCGGTTGTTGGCTGGCAGTACGACCGCGTCGTCAGCGAGCAGCAAGTCGCCGCGAACATGGGGGACTAGCTGTACTTCCCTGGGAGGTTGTGAACGGTGTGAGCGGATGGGGGGAAGCTTCCGGTGGTGGTGCAGGTACCGACTCGAACATCCACAACGGAGGCTTTCATGCCAGACCGTAACGCGCCTTTGATCCTGGCCGGTAGGTAGAAGATCGTGGATTTGGTTCTTGTCGACGGTTACTCCCAGCGCCGGGTGGCCAAGCGGCTGCAGAGTTCTCCGGCTACGGTCAACCGGAGGGTCACACGCGCCCGTAACGGAGAGGATCTCACCGGCCGCTCCAGTCGGCCCCACACGTGCCCGCACCAGCTGCCGGTGCGCACCCAGCGCCACCAGTGCGCTACGAGCGCAGCCAGCCTGGGGACATGTTCCGTGTCGAGATCAGAAAGCGTGGTCGTATCCCCGATGGCGGCGGCTGGCGGGTGCCCATGGGCGTGGCTTTGTACAGGATCGCCGTGCAGGGCGCCAGCGCAGCAAAGCGCACCGTTGCGGTGCGACCGCCGGACGCGGGTACTCCTATCTGCATCACGCCGTGAATGACTACTCACGGATGGTGTACTCGGAGATCCTGGCCGACGAGAAGAAGCACACCGCGGCCGGGTTTATGCAGTGTGCGAGTGCGTTCTTTTCCGCCTA
Organism: Corynebacterium timonense; assembly: GCF_900105305.1. NCBI lineage: Bacteria > Bacillati > Actinomycetota > Actinomycetes > Mycobacteriales > Corynebacteriaceae > Corynebacterium > Corynebacterium timonense. The sequence goes on from NZ_LT629765.1 coordinate 56,851, forward strand.
CGGCGCCGAGGTCACATGGGTGATGATAGATATACGGAGCCTGCTACCGTTCCACGGCGTTCAACGCTGCCCTGGGTGCGGTTAAGTATGTTGACACCAAGCCGTACCGGCCGCAGACCAACGGCACGGTCGAGCGGTTTAACCGCACCCTGATGCAGGAATGGGCCTACGCGCGCCCCGACAGCAGCGAAAGGCCCGGCAGCAGACGTACGCGGAGTTTATCCACGACTACAACGACCATCGTGCCCACACCGCTATCGGTGGCCTCACCCCCGCACAACGCGTTCACAACGTCACGGGGACGGACAGCCAGGCTTCCTGTTATGTTGCACAAGCCCTACGCCATCGCTGCCTTCGCCCTCCTCGCCCGCGCCGCTGACCAGACTGAAGAGATGCCGTTGACGTTTCTTGGTTGGCTCGAGGCGTTTGTTCCTTTCGGCGTCGGTGCTACCTCCGTCTTGTTCATGCTCGGTTGGCGTGGCATCGCGAGGCTCGTGCTGTCGAGGCGCCGCTAGACCCAGCTGAGCTCGTTGAACTCTTCCAGCGTCCGGGCGTCGTCGTTGCGCACGGGCAGCCCGCGGTCTGTGCTGACGTAGCGCACCCCACCCGGGCCCAGGAAATGAAAGTCCCCACCGTCGCGCAAAATGGTGATGTGGTTGTCGCTGACGAGGCTGTGGCACGCCGAACACAACGGCAGCAAGTTGTCCAGGTCTGTCGGCCCGCCGTCCGCCCAGTCACGGACGTGGTGCATTTCTATAAAGCGCGTGTGACTACACCCGGGCATCGCGCACTGGTGACGCCACATGAGCATCAGCGCGTTGACCTGGGCGTCGGAGGCAAGCCGAAATGCGCGCCCACTGTTGAGCACCAGCCCTGTGTCGTCGACCCTGTTGAGCCGGTAGTGGGCGTTGGCGAGGAAGTTTTTCACCGCCTTTGAGGGCGCACCAGGGTTGTAGGGCAGGTAGGCTTTGCCGTCGGTGGTCATGACGACGTTGACGTGCGCCCCCGGTGCGCGCAACGGGTTACGCGGCCGCGACAACGTCATATTCACCATGCCCATAAACGCGCTAACCAACACCTCCCCGATGGGCAGGCCGAAACCGGAACAGCCGCGTGTTTTCTTATCCTGGCGGTCTATTTCAGCGTCGATACGCTCCGGATCCACCGTCGCGTCGTTGCCCGCCAAGGATGCCCAGTTGACGTCGTGCCAGGCGAGTTCCCCGACCTTCATCGCCGCCATCACACGCGCGCCTTCCGCCGCGTTGAAGTCCGCCCACAGCTTTATACGCCCATCCGGCGCGGCTTTCAGACGCACGTAGGACGTCCTCGTCGCTTTCTGCGCCGGCTGGCGGAATTGCAGCAGCGCGATCTCCAACTCGTGGAACGTCATGGTGCAGGCCAGCTCTACCAACTCGGCCTCGTTGTCCTTGGTGAGCGGCGGCAGTATCAGTCTGACCTTGGAGTAGTTTGTTCGCCCTTCCAAGAATGCTTGTGCCATCACCTCGAAGCGCAGCATTGCGCGGGCAACCCTGACGTATTCGTGGGCGGTGGAGTTCGGTACCGCGATGCTCCGGACCAGCCACAGTGCGGTAGTTTGTGCGCCGAACTGGGGTGCGAGCCCGAGGACGTCGAAAAGTGCGATGGCGTAGAGTATCTGCGCCTTGCGGCGCGAGAATACGCCGAACCCTTTTTCGATGGTGTGCGCGATATGTGCGGGTGCGCTGTCCCTGCTGACGGTGGTCGGTGGTGTGTCCATTGCTCCCCCAAGCGTGTCGATCGTGTGTTTGATTGACAGTATAGCAACGGGTCGGACATGTGGGTTGAGCTGGCTAAAGGCAGATTTTCGACGTTTACATAGCGCGCGTGTTTGAGTGGGGTGGACTATGCAATGCATACATCCCAGCCCCGAAGCGGACGGGCCCGCAACTATGCAATGCATACCGATCAGCGCCCGACCACCAAGCGCACCGACTATGCAATGCATACCGATCAACGCCCGCGCGCCGAGCGCCGCGACTATGCAATGCATACCGATCACCCCCCCGGCCACCAAGCGCCGCGACTATGCAATGCATACCGATCACCCCCCCGGCCACCAAGCGCCGCGACTATGCAATGCATACGGATCAGCCCCCGAGCGCCAAAACTATGCAATGCATACGGATTAGCCCCCGACCGTCGAGCGCACCGACTATGCAATGCATGCACCCCAACCCCAACCGCCGAGCGCCGTGCCTATGCAACGCATACGGATCAGCCCCCGAGCGCCGCGACTATGCAATGCATACACCCCCGGCCCCGAAGCGGACGGGCCCGAAACTATGCAATGCATACGGATCAGCCCCCGACCGTCGAGCGCCGCGACTATGCACTGCATACGGACCGACCTCTGTTAGCGACGGTCGAAAAGTAGCCCACCCGGAAAAGATTGGATGGGCGATTTCATTGAAGGAATGGGCGTAGACCCGGTACCTGCCCGGGCAGGGTCTGTCATTGAGGAAGATCGCGGCCGAAGTCGGCTGTGCGAAGAAGGCGGTGGAGAAGGCTCTGGCTTCAGATTCGCCGCCTTGTTACAAGCCACGGGACGCCAAAGGCACGGGTTCCGTTCCGTTTGAGCCGCAGGTGAGGCAACTTCTTGCGGAGGCACCGCAGCTTAATGCCACGGTGTTGGCCCAGCGGGTGGGTTGGACAGGTTCGGAGTCATGGTTTCGCAACCACGTTGCCAGGATCCGGCCTGAGTATATGTGCGCCGACCCAGTCGATACCCTTACTCACGCCCCGGGGCGAACCACTTCGGTGGCGTCACCTTCGCCAGCGCCATGGTCGACCGTATAGTTCGCCATGCGAAAATCGTCCAACACCGAGGAGTAAGGCACCGCATCAAAGGGCGCAAAGTGCCCGCAACAATAACCCCCGAACCAAGGCACCGCCAGGCACAATAACAACGACCACACTGGGCTACTTTTCGAAGAGCGTCAGTGGGCTACATGTCGAGGCACGCTCACACGTCCACAACCTTGCCGAGGAAGTACAACTAGTGGCCGCCCGCGACTGCGGCGCGACCCGGAACACGCACGTGTGGCGTCGAGTAGCGCGGGCGACCTTCCTGATTCCCGAGCAGTGGCACTGGCATATCGTTTTCACCCCCAAAAAGGGGAGGCGTCAGTGATGTGACTCGTGTTGCGCATGTGACTTATGTGAAAACAGGGCTACAGTGAACTTGACCCTAAACCCTCACTTGAGACTTGAAAGACGGTGGGGGCCGCCCCACACAGCCCTGGAGGTTCCCGTGAAGAAGATTGCTTCGAGCATTCCCGCCCTGGCGCTCGCTGGCGCCCTGTCCCTGTCCCTCGTCCCCGCCGCCCACGCCGAGCCCGCCGGATCTGCCGTGGGCAGCAGCGGAAGCAGCGCGAACGCCGCGAGCAGCGGCCTAACCATTGAGGAAGGCAAGCCGCTCAACACGTGGGAAGCTGGCGGTGTCGCGGGCACCTGGGACGGCGTCGAGTGGTTCTACCACGAGGACGGGAAGCACGTCGTGGTCAATCGCGACCACGTCAAGGCGGACCTCAAGGGCCTGACCGAGGGCTACCTCACCATCGCGGAGTTCGCGCAGAAGGCCGGCTACGCACAGCCGAAGAACGGCAGCCAGGAGACGGGCAGCAGCGCGGCCTTCGAGGCCGCGAGCCAGCTGCTTCCCTTCGCCACCATCGGCGGCCTGGCCGGGGAGTGGGAGGGCCAGCAGTGGTTCTACAACCAGGACATCAACTACGTGGTGAACTCCCGCGAGCTGGTGAACAAGACGGTCGCCGAGGGGCAGGCCGGCGTGATGCTCACCCTCGACTTCGCGCGCAAGCTGCAGCGCGAGCTGCCCATCAACGTCACGCTCTTGCAGGGTTCCAGCGCGCAGGGCTCCGGTACGCAGGGCCTCAGCCTGCCTGGGTCCTCCGTGTTCGTGGAGAACACCGCCGAGCGCGAGGCGCGCACAGGCCAGCAGGCCAACGGCGGCTCGAGCTTCGAGGCTCTCAACGGCGGCGGCTTCGAGGCGAGCGTCGAGCTGCAGCGCCTCGCGCTCATCGCGCTGCCGGCGATCCTCTTCCTCGGCGGCGCCTACTACTACCTCAACGACGACGGCCGCACCTACGTCACCAGCTCGGGCCGCACCAGCTCCACGCCGACGGCGGAGGAGCGCTCCTCGTCCGAGAGCCTGCTGAGCAGCAACCGCGCCGAGGTGCAGCGCCAAGCGCTGGAGGTTACGCCGACGGCCGAGCAGGCGCGCGGCATCAGCGCCGAGACCGGCGTCAACGGCGTGTCCAAGGGCCTGATCGGCCTCGTGATCGCCTCGCTCGTCGGCGCGGCGGCATTCCTGGTGGGCCGCCGCCAGCTGGTCTAAGAGCTACGAGCTACTTCGTGTAGTTTTCCTGGGACTCGCGGAGGATGCGCTCAGCCTCCTCGCGGTTGCCCCAGCCGGAGCCGGACACCTCCTTGTTCGGCTCCAAGTCCTTGTAGTGGACGAAGAAGTGCTCGATCTCGTCCTTGGTGAAGTCGCTGATGTCGTCGATGTCCTGGATGGACTCGTAGCGCACATCGTCGAGGACGCAGAGGAGCTTGTCGTCGCCGCCGGCCTCGTCGGTCATCTTGAACACGCCGATGGGGCGCGCGATGACGGTCACGCCCGGGAAGACGGGCTCAGGCGTGATGACGAGGGCGTCGAGGGGGTCGCCGTCGTCGGCAAGCGTGTGCTCGATGAAGCCGTAGTCGGCCGGGTAGGCCATCGGGGTGAACAGGTAACGGTCGAGGTAGACGCGGCCCGTTTCGTGGTCGACCTCGTACTTGTTGCGGGAGCCCTTCGGGATCTCGATGATGACTTCGATGGCCTTGTCGCTCATGTGCGCTCCTTCATGCCGTCTGGTGGGTGGAAAGTACGCCAAATATCATACGTGGGCTACCCTTTAGCCCGATGAAGGTATGGACATGGGCAGTCGGCGCCGCCGCCGTGATCAGCGTCGGCGCGGTCGCAGGGATTGGGGTTTCCGCGCAGCAGCAGCGCGCCGAGCTCACGCACGCGCCCGCGTTCGAGCTCACGGCCCCCGCCCCCATCGTCGAGCCCGCGAGCCCGTCGCCTATCGACGCCACCACCCGCGCCGCGGAGATCGCCCGCCTCGCCGCCGACCCCGCGCTGGGCACCTTCCACGCGAGGATCTCCTCCGCGGATACCGGCGAGGTCATCTTTGACCAGCTCTCCGCCGACCCCCTGCGCCCAGCGTCGACGACGAAGGTGCTCACCGCCGCCGCCGCGCTGCTGGAGCTGGGCCCCGCCGACACCATCACCACGGACGTCGTCGCGGGTAAAACCCCCGGCCAGGTCGTGATCAAGGCGGCCGGCGACGTGTGGTTCGATGAGGAAACACTCGATCGGCTCGCCGCCGAGATCGGCAGCGCCGACGCCGTCTACGTGGACACCTCCGCCTGGCCGGGGGAGACGCTGCTGCCGGGGTGGGACCCCGTCGACATCGACGCCGGGTTCGTCGCCCCGCTCGAGCCGATCATGCTCCACGGCGGGCGCATCGGCGCCACCGAGGGAGACGTCCCGCGCTCGCACACCCCCGCCCTCGACGTCGCGCGCGCGCTCGCCGAGCGCCTCGGCGCCGACGTCGCCGACTACGGCGCCGCACCCGCGGGGGCACAGGTCCTCGCCAGCGCCGAATCGCCCGACCTGACCGCCCGCCTGAAGGCCATGATGAAAGACTCGGACAACGTCATGGCCGAGGCCATCGGCCGCGAAGTCGCCGCCCACCGCGGCGCGGCCAGCCCGCAGGCCACCCTCGACGCGCTCGCCGAGCGCGGCTACGACACCACCGCCGTCACGCTCGCCGACGGCTCCGGCCTGTCCACCTTCAACCTCATCCCGCCGCGGCTGCTCGATGAGCTGCTTGTCGACGCCGCACGGGCCGAACCCCTCCGCCCCCTGCTGTCCACCCTGCCCGTCGCCCACGGCGAAGGAACGCTCGCCGAGCGCTACGCCGACCTGCCCGGGCGCGGCTGGGTGCGCGCCAAGACGGGCACCCTCGACTCCACCTCCGCGCTGGCCGGCACCGTGACCAGCCGCGAAGGCAACGTGTACACCTTCGCCTTCATCTCCAACGGCAGCGACATCCTCGCCGCGCGCCGCGCCCTCGACGAGCTGGCCTCCGTGCTGCGGGAGTTCTAAATGCGCCCGTTCTGGCCGCGCCGCTCGCCGCACTTCGCGGCGTGCCGGCACGCCGTGCGCCCCTTCGACGGGCCCGCCGTCATCGGCCTGTCCGGCGGGCCGGACTCCCTGGCGCTCGCCGCGGCCGCCGCCGCGGAGGCGAAAGACGCCGTGGCGGTCGTCGTCGACCACGGCCTGCAGCCCGGCTCCGCCGATATCGCCCAGCGCGCCGCCGAGCAGGCCCGCGCCTGGGGGCTCGAGGCGCAGGTCGTGCGCGTCGACGTCGCGCCGGGCAACCTCGAGGCGCAGGCCCGGCGGGCCCGCTACGCCGCGCTGCGCGCCGCCGGCCGGGAGGTGTGGGTCGCCCACACCGCCGAGGACCAGGCCGAAACGCTCCTGCTCGGGGCCCTACGCGGCAACCCCTCCGGCATGGCGCCGCGCGAGGGTGGCGTCGCGCGGCCCTTCCTTACGCTGCGCCGCGCCGACACGCTCGGCGCATGCGCGGAGCTCGGGGTCGAGCCCTGGCACGACCCCATGAACGCCGACGCCTCCTTTCGCCGGGTGCGCGTGCGGCGCGAGGTGATCCCGCAGCTGTGCGAACTGATCGGCGGCGATGCGGTGCCCGCGCTGGCGACAACAGCCGCGCGGATTGCGCAGGGGCGGGAGCTTGTGGCGTCGATAAGCGAGGGTGCCCCAACCGACGACTGCGCCGAGCTCGCGCGCGACCCGGCGCCGGTGCGGCGGCGCCGCCTCGTCGCGTGGCTGGCCGGGCACGGCGTGGCTCCGGGCGGGGCGCAGCTCGAAGACATTGACGCGCTCGTCGTGCGGTGGAAGGGTCAAGGGCCGGTCACCCTGGCCGGCGGGCGCAGCGTGCGCAGGGTCGCGGGCAGGCTCGTGGTCACCTGAACCCAACCTGCAAAACCGCTGGTGGTTGTTCCCCGCGCGGGGAAGGTGGCAAGATGAGGGAGTTACGCGATGCGCTAGGGCTTGCGAGAAAGGGCACCGATGACAGGACACGAGCTGCACGATACGAAGAACTTCGACGTCCCCGCCAACCCGTACGGCGAGGACGTGGAGGCGATCCTCATCAGCGAGGAGGAGCTGCAGACACGGATCCAGCAGTTGGCGGACATGGTCTCTGAGAAGTACCGCGGCGCTGAGCAGGAACTCATCCTCGTCTGCGTGCTCAAGGGCGCTGTGTTCTTCCTGACGGATTTCGCGCGCCGCCTCGACATCCCGTGCCAGCTGGAGTTCATGGCGGTGTCCTCGTACGGCAACTCCACCACCAGCTCGGGCATCGTGCGCATCCTCAAGGACCTCGACCGGGATATCCAGGGCCGCGACGTGCTCATCGTGGAGGACATCATCGACTCTGGGTTGACGCTGTCCTGGTTGATGAAGAACCTGCGCGGGCGCCAACCCCGCTCTCTTAATGTGATCACCCTGCTGCGCAAGCCCGAGGTGCAGACAGCGCAGATTGATCTGCTGGACATCGGCTTTAACATCCCGAACGAGTTCGTCGTTGGCTACGGCCTGGACTACGCGGAGCGCTACCGCGACCTGCCGTACGTGGGCACGCTCCACCCGCGCGTCTACGGCGGGGTGGTCGAAGACGCCGTCGAGGCGGACGTGCGGGCCAGCGAGATCTAGACCTTTCCCACAACAACATAGGACTACATGGACAACAAGAAAGTACTGCGGTGGGGCCTCATCGGCGCCGTCGTTCTCATCGTTCTCTACCTGTTCACCCTGATCGGGGACGAGACTCGCGCGTACCAAAACGTCGATACCTCCGTGGCCCTGCAGCAGCTGCAGGACAACAACGCCGAGGAAGTGCAGATCGACGACCGGGAGCAGCGCATCCGCATTGACCTGCGCGAACCCATCACCGTGGACGAGCGCGAGGGCGTCGAGGCCGTCATGGCGCAGTACCCGGCCCGCACCGCGCCCGACATCTTCAACGCCGTGCGCGAATCGGGGGCGGATTCCTACAAGACGAACGTCACGCAGGATTCTTTCCTGCTGTCCATGCTCGGTTTCATGCTGCCGATGCTGCTCATCTTCGGCCTGCTGTCGTTCTTCCTCTACCGCATGCAGGCCGGCGGCGGCATGTTTGGCCTCGGCGGTTCCAAGGCCAAGCAGCTGACTAAGGACCACCCGACGAACACGTTTGCCGACGTCGCGGGTGCCGACGAGGCCGTCGACGAGCTGCAGGAGGTCGTCGACTTCCTGCAGGACCCGCAGATCTACGAGAAGCTCGGCGCGAAGATCCCGCGCGGCGTGCTGCTCTACGGCCCTCCCGGTACGGGTAAGACGCTTATCGCCCGCGCCGTCGCGGGCGAGGCCGGCGTGGCGTTTTTCACCATCTCCGGTTCCGACTTCGTCGAAATGTTCGTCGGCGTCGGCGCCTCCCGCGTGCGCGACCTGTTCAAGCAGGCCCGCGAGAACGCGCCCTGCATCATCTTCGTCGACGAGATCGACGCGGTGGGCCGCCAGCGCGGCTCCGGCACGGGTGGGGGCCACGACGAGCGCGAGCAGACGCTTAACCAGCTGCTCGTGGAGATGGACGGCTTCGGCGACCGCGAAGGCGTCATCCTCATCGCGGCGACCAACCGCCCCGACATCCTCGACCCGGCGCTGCTGCGCCCGGGCCGCTTCGACCGCCAGATCCCGGTGACTAACCCGGATTTGGCGGGCCGCCAGCAGATCCTCAAAGTCCACGCCAAGGACAAGCCGCTCGGCCCCGACGCCGACCTGGACGCCTTGGCCAAGCGCACCGCCGGTATGTCGGGCGCGGACCTGGCCAACGTGCTCAACGAGGCCGCTTTGCTCACCGCCCGCATTGGCGGCAACGTCATCACCGCCGACGCGCTGGAGGAGGCCACCGACCGCGTCATCGGCGGCCCGCGCCGCAGCTCCAAGATCATCTCCGAGAAGGAAAAGAAGGTCACCGCCTACCACGAGGGCGGGCACACGCTGTCGGCGTGGGCGCTCAAAGACATCGAGCGCGTGTACAAGGTGACCATCCTCGCCCGCGGCCGCACGGGTGGCCACGCCATGACGGCGCAGGAGGACGATAAGGGCATGTACAACCGCGACGAGCTCTTCGCCCGCCTGGTCTTCGCCATGGGCGGGCGCGCCGCCGAGGAGCTCGTCTTCGGCGAGCCCACGACCGGCGCCAGCAACGACATCGAGCAGGCGACGAAGATCGCCCGCGCGATGGTCACCGAGTACGGCATGTCCAGCGTGCTCGGCACCGTCAAGTACGGCTCCGAGGACGGCGACCCCTTCTCCGGCCGCGGCGGCGGAGGCAGCCTCGACTATTCGCCCGCGGTCGCCGAAACCATCGACCGCGAGGTGCACGAGCTTATCGACGCCGCACATGAGCGCGCTTACTCCATCCTCGCCCGCAACCGCGACTACCTGGACACCCTCGCGTCGCGCTTGCTGGAGAAGGAAACCCTGCGCCGGCCGGACCTGGAGGACATCTTCACCGGCATCGAGCCGGAGGGCTCCGGCCTGCCCGCCGTGGACGAGCGCTTCGTGGCCCAGCCCGGCCGCACCCCGGTGCTCACCCCCATCGAGGAGGCGAAGGCGCTCGGCGTGGAGCTGCCGAAGAAGGAGACGCTGCTGGACATGTCGCGCCGGGCGCGCAAGCGTCGCGTCGAGCAGCGCGCCAAGGAGCAGCCGCAGCCGACGGGCTCGACCGCGTGGCGCGGGGGCCGCTCCTCCACGCCGCGGACTGTCGAGTACCAGGGGCCGAAGCCCCCTCCGGGCTGGCACTACACCGGCGCGCCGGGTCAGGGGCCGGCTGAGGGCGAGGCTGCGACCCAAACCATCCCGCGCGAGCCCGCGAAGCACCGGCCGGGGGAGCACCCGGGGGTGCGCAACTACGGCGCGCCGGAGCCCCAGCCGCAGCAGCCCTCGACGGACCAGCCCCAGGAGCGGGAGGAACCGCTGATTGGCTTCCAGCTGCCGGAGAACGAACGGCCCACCAGGAAGGACAGGAAGGACAGCCCGTCCGACGCTCCGACGTCGGAGATCCCGAAGGTGGATGCCGGGGACGTCGCGCTGCCCGACGCCGAGGAAGAGACCCTGCCGAAGCGCGAAGGAGGACAGGAATGACGAGCTCTGGTGTTGACCGCGCCCGCGCCGAGGCGGCGGTGCGCGAGCTGCTGCTGGCGGTGGGGGAGGACCCCGACAGGCCCGGGTTGGAGGAGACGCCGGCGCGCGTCGCGCGCGCCTACGAGGAGGTCTTCGCCGGGCTGCACACGGACCCGACCGAGGTTCTGAACAAGAGCTTCGCCGAGGACCACAACGAGCTCGTGCTCGTGCGCGACATTCCCATCTACTCGATGTGCGAGCACCACCTGGTGCCCTTCTACGGCAAGGCGCACATCGGCTACATCCCAGGGGCGGAGGGCAAGGTCACCGGCCTGTCCAAGCTGGCGCGGCTGGCGGACCTCTACGCCAAGCGCCCCCAGGTGCAGGAGCGTTTGACGAGCCAGATCGCTGACGCGCTCGTCGATAAGCTTGGTGCTCAGGCCGTCATCGTCGTCATCGAGTGCGAGCACCTGTGCATGGCCATGCGCGGGATCCGCAAGCCCGGCTCCACGACGACGACGTCGGCGGTGCGCGGCGGGTTTAAGACGAACGCGGCCTCCCGCGCCGAGGTGCTCAGCCTCATTAGGAGCTAGCCGTGACCACCGTGCAGGACCTGACCGTTCCCGGGCGCACGAGCGTCATGGGCATCCTCAACGTCACCGAGGACTCCTTTTCCGACGGCGGGCGCTGGCTGCGTACCGACGACGCCCTCGCACACGCCCGCGAGCTCGTGCGCGCGGGCGCCGACATCATCGACGTCGGCGGGGAGTCGACCCGCCCCGGTGCGACCCGCGTGCCCGCCGAGGTAGAGGCCGCCCGCGTGCGCCCCGTCATCGAGGCGCTGCACGCCGAGGGCATCCGCACCTCGGTGGACACGATGCGCGCTGCGACCGCGGCCGCGGCCGTCGAGGCCGGCGTGGACCTCATCAACGACGTGTCCGGCGGGCTCGCGGACCCCGACATGTACCGCGTGATGGCGCAGGCGGGCGTGCCGGTGTGCCTCATGCACTGGCGCGCTGACTCCTACGGCGACGCCGCCGGCGCCGCCGACCACGGCGGCGACGTGGTCAGCGACGTACACGCGGTGCTGCGCGAACTCGCCGACAACGCCATCGCGGCGGGAGTCGACCCGGAGCGGATCACCGTCGACCCGGGCCTGGGCTTTGCCAAGACGGCCGCGGACAACTGGGCGCTGCTCGCCGCGCTCGAAACCTTCGTGGCCGGGCCGTTCCCGGTGCTGGTGGGGGCGTCGCGCAAGCGCTTCCTCACGAGCATCCGCAAGCAGCGCGGCCTGGAGCATACGCCCGTCGACGCGGATCCGGCCACAGCGGCGGTCTCCGCGCTGTCCGCGCGGGCCGGGGCGTGGTGCGTGCGCGTGCACGAGGTGGCCGTCACCCGCGACGCCGTCGACGTCGTCGCCGCCTGGCGGGAAGGGGGAGCGTAAGTGGCGGACCGGATCGAACTGAAGGGGCTGCGCGTCTACGCCCACCACGGCGTGCTCGCGCACGAGACGGAGCACGGCCAGGCCTTCAGCGTGGACATCACCTGTTGGCTGGATTTCACCGGCGCCGCGGCGACAGACGACCTCGACGCGACGATCAACTACGCGGAGCTGGCGCAGCTCGCATACGACATTGCGGGCGGGACGCCCCGCAAGCTCATCGAGACGGTCGCGGCGCAGATCGCGGACATCGCCATCGCGCGCTACCCGGCGCTGCACGCGGTGGAGGTCACCCTGCACAAGCCGCACGCCCCGATCCCGCTGGTCATCGACGACGTCGCCGTCGTCGCCCGCCGCAGCGCCCCGAAGGCGCGCCGATGAGGGCGGTGCTGTCCATCGGCTCCAACATGGAGGACTCGCGCGCCCACCTCGCCGCCGCCGTCGAGGAGTTCGCCCCCGACCTCGTCGCCGCGAGCTCCGTCTACGCCACCGCGCCCTGGGGCGGGGTCGAGCAGCCCGACTTCCTCAACCAAACGCTGCTTATCGACGCCCCCGAAACGCCCCACCAGCTCCTTCGCCGCTGCCAGGACCTCGAGCGCGCCGCCCGCCGCGTGCGCGACGTGCGCTGGGGACCGCGCACCCTCGACGTCGACATCGTCGACATCGAGGGCTACACCTCCTCCGACCCGGACTTGACGGTGCCGCACCCGCGCGCCGCCGAGCGCGCCTTCGTGCTCGCGCCCTGGCTGGAGGTGGATCCGGGCGCCCGGCTCGGCGGCGAGGCGGTGTCCGACCTGCTGGCTAGGCTGGGCGAGCAGGAGGTGAGAAAGCTATGACGCGGACCCCCATCGCCGGGCTCGTCGCCGTGGCGGGCTTCTGCGCAGCCGCGGCCTTCATCCTGGTGCGCCGCTTCTACGGCGCGCTGTCGGGCGTGGAGTTGCTGTGGTCCATGCCGCTGTGGATCGTGGCCGCGGTGTGCTTGTTCGCCGCGGCCATGGTGAAAAAGCGTCGCGAGGAGGGCAAGGTGGGCTTGGACCGTTCGCAGCTCAACCCGATGATGGCGGCGAACTTCATGTTGCTGGGGAAGGCGTCGGCCTGGGCCGGGGCGATTTGCGGCGGGGTGTTCGCGGGCCTGGCCGTCTACGTCCTGCCGCGGGCGGGCAGCCTCGCTGCTGCGGAGACGGACCTGCCGGGCGTGCTCTCCGGGGCGCTCGGCGGGCTGGCGCTCGCCGTGGCGGGGGTCGTGCTGGAGCGCGCCTGCGAGGTGTCGCCGCCCGGTGACGGCGAGGCCGTTCAGTAAGGTGTGGGACATGAGTGGCGAGAACTCTTTGCGTGACAGCGGGAACTTGTGGGTCGTCGTCCCCTTCGTGCTGGCGGTGGTGGGCACCGTCATCATGCTGTTCACCAACTCGGCGAACGTGCTCAAGGTCTCGCTCATTCTCGCGCTGTGGGCCGCCGCCGCTGGGATCATCGTCATCGCCAAGGCCCGCCGTGACCGCGACGAGGCGCGCCTAGCCCTGGAGGAGAGCGACAAGCGCCACGAGGCCGAGCTCGACGCCGTGCGCGCCCGCGGCGAGGCCGACCGCGCCGCGCTCGCGCTGGCGCGCAGCGACGACGACATCCCCGTCGGCGTCGACGTCGAGGTGCTGCACGAGATCCAGCAGGAGCTCAAAGCGCTGCGCGCCCAGTTGGAGCAGATGGCGGGCCGCGAGTTTGAGTACGAACCGGCCGCCCTGCGCGCCGAGGCGCGCCGCATCGCGGAGCTGGACGCGATGCCGTCTCGCGCCCCGAAGCCTGAGGCCGAGGCGGAGCCCGCCACCGTGGAGCCCGCCACCGTGGAGCCTGAGTCAGAGGCCGGCAAGCCGACGGCCCCCTCGGAGGAGGACACGGCGACACTGCGCGCGGTGCCCGACGCCCCGAAAACCTCCGGCACCAGCACCAGCACCGCCAGCACCACGAGTGCCACCGGCCGCCCGGCCGGAGCCCCGAGCTCCGAGGCGATTTCCGGGCGGCTGGGCACCCAGCCCAGCTCCCGCGCGGCGCAGCGCAACCCGCTGTCCCAGCTCATCAGCGAGCGGCAGGCGGGCTCGTCTCTGTGGGATTCGTGGGAGTCGCCCCGCGAGGACAAGCCCGCCGAGGAACCCGCCCCGCCCGCGCCCGCACAGGAACGTCGCGGCGGACGGCGCCGGCGCGACGAGCGCGGCAGCGGCGCCGTTTCCGTCGCTGAGCTGCTGGCGCGACGCGGCAAGGACGCCGAGTAGATGGGGCCGCGTCTTCGCGGCGGCGTCCTCCACGGGCCGGGGCGGCAGTCCGGCCTCGCCGAGGCGCTGCAGCGCACCGGGCACGCCATGACGAGCGTCACTGCGTTTCACGCGGGCGCGCCCTTCGACTTGGTCATCCTCGACGCGCAGGACCCCGAGTGGGTGCGCGCGCAGGCGGAGGAGCTTGCGCCGCGCGCCCGGCAGCGGCAGATGTTCCTGCACACCTGCCTCATCGAGGGCGTTCAGGCCTTCGATCCCGTGGAGCTGCGCGGGGCGGTGACGATGGCGGCCCACGAGATCCAGCCCGGCTATTGGGTTACCTCCGCCGCCGACGACGTCGGCGAGGCCGTCGTGTCGTTGCTCGTGGCGCAGGCGGGCGGGGTGAACGTGCCGATTACCGACGCGCAGCGCCCGAGGCTTGCGGCGGCGGCTCGGCTGGGGCGGCTTGGGGACGTCGCAAAGCGAGATGCCCTCGAGCTCATACGCGAAGAGTTGCCCGGCATCGCGGCGACGGTGGAGGAGCCGGAGGCCATCGCGCCCGCGCGCCAGGAGCAGTTGCGCGCCGCGCTCGGTGGGCACCCGGCCGGGGACCTGTACGAGCAGCTGGAGCGACGAGTTACGGAGAGGAACAGCACCGATGTTTGAGCCCGGGACAGCCGTCGAGGTCACCGATCCCGCGAGCCTGGCCACGTACGGGCGTGCGTTTCGCAAGGTGGGCAAGTCCGTCGTGCTCGTCCCGCTCGGGGCGGGCCTGCACGCGGGGCACATCCAGCTCATCCGCGCGGCGCGCTCTCTGCTCGGCTCGGTCGTCATGGTCACCTACACCGGTGAGGACAGCCCGGAGGTCTTCGCGCGCGAGCAGGTCGACGTGGTCTACCGTGGCCGCCTCGACGCCGACGCATGCGTATCGACGCCCCTCCACCACCTTGAAGACCCCACCGCCATCGCCCGCGGCGTGGCGCGCATCCTGGCGGCCGCCCACGCCTGCCACGCCACCGACGTGGTGCTCGGCGAAAAGGACTTCGAGTTGCTCGTCGCCGTCCAGCGGGCCGTGAGCGCGCTGCGCATGGAGGTCCGGCTGCACAGCGTGCCCACCGTGCGTACCGCGGACGGCGTGGCGATGTCGCTGCGCAACGCCGACGTGCCGGAACAGTATCGCGAGCCCGCCCTGGCGCTGCCCGCCGCCCTGACCGCCGGGGCGCACGTCGCTGAGCGTGGTGCCACGGCCGTTCTGGAGGCGGCGCGTTCCGTCCTCGACGCGGCCGGCGTCGAGCCCGCCTACCTGGAACTGCGCAGCCTGTCCTTCGGCCCTGCGCCCGAGGAGGGCGACGCACGCCTCCTCGGTGCGGTCGACCTCGGCGGCGTCCACCTCACCGACAACGTCGGCGTGCCCGTGGGCATCGGGTTCACGAACCTGCCGGTGTAGGCGCTGCGCGTGCCTGGGGGGCTCGGTGGCAATGGTGTGTGGTGGGGTCGACTGAGGCTGGGGTCTCCTGGTCGACCTCAGCGAGATCCAGGCGGTAAAACCCCAGGTCGCGTTGAGGCGGAATGTGTTGAGGTCGACTAGCTGGGGTGTTGTGGTCGACCTCAGCGAGATCCAGGCGGTAAAACCCCAGGTCGCGTTGTGGTGAAATGTGTTGAGGTCGACTAGCTGG
Organism: Corynebacterium timonense; assembly: GCF_900105305.1. NCBI lineage: Bacteria > Bacillati > Actinomycetota > Actinomycetes > Mycobacteriales > Corynebacteriaceae > Corynebacterium > Corynebacterium timonense. Next base: position 72,499 of record NZ_LT629765.1, read on the forward strand.
GGTGTTGTGGTCGACCTCAGCGAAATTCAGGCAGTGAAAGCCCAGGTCGCGTCACGCTGAAATATGTTGAGGTCGACTAGCTGGGGTGTTGTGGTCGACCTCAGCGAGATCCAGGCGGTAAAACCCCAGTTCGCGTTGGGGCGAAATGTGTTGAGGTCGACTAGCCGGGGCGCCTTGGTCGACCTCAGCGAGATCCAGGCGGTAAAACCCCAGGTCGCGTTGAGGCGGAATGTGTTGAGGTCGACTAGCCGGGGCGCCCTGGTCGACCTCAGCGAAATCTAGGCTGTAAAACCCCAGTTCGCGCCACGCTGAAATGTGTCAGGGCGCCCCCGCAACCCGCGAACACACTCGGTACACGGGAAAGAGATGGTCTGTTTTTCACAGGGCCCCACCCTTTCGGGGTGCACGTCACTCTACGTCGGCGCGCAGCGCGCACGGGCTAGCGCGGAAGAATGCGCTCTGAACAGCACAAACGCGCAGAAGCGCCCCGTGCGAACTGCTCCTACTCTCGTCGGGGCGCGCACGCGAGACAGTTAAACAGGTGTTCATCTTTTGTTGCTTGCCTGTCAAGATCGTGGAATTACGCTGACATGAGCCCAATGTTTACCCCCGTATGTAAGTGAGCGCTTATGAGTAGCAAGGGACGTCCCTCTGATCCCGCCGGCGAGCACGAGCTCCTGGAGGATTCTGGCACGCGTGTCGTGTCCCGGTCTGCGACGGAAACGATGACCGCCGACGCCGAGAACATCGGTAGCGATGTTGAAGAGGAAGCGGAAGGCAAAGACCCGCTCGGCTTCCTCGGCCTCGACGGCACCGCGAAGCAGGTAGCGAACTGGATCGCCGTTGTGCTCGGCATCTGGATCCTGCTCAACGGTGTCGGAATGATCGGTGACGGCTTCAAGCTCGCCGTCGGCGACCAGGCGCAGGAGCTGTTCTCCTTCGCGGAGAACCCCTTCGTCGGCCTGGCTATCGGTATTGTCACCACGGCAATTATCCAGTCGTCGTCGTCGACCACCGCCATCGTGGTGGGCATGGTCGCCGGCGGCCTGCCGCTGACCATCGCTATCCCGATGCTCTTCGGCGCCAACATGGGCACGTCGGTGACGTCGACCCTCGTGGCCCTGGGCCTGGCCGGCAACAAGAAGCAGTTCAAGAACGGTTTCTCCATGGCGACCGTGCACGACTTCTTCAACATTATCGCCATCCTGGTCTTCTTCCCCCTCGAGCTGCTAACCGGCTTCCTCGGCAAGACCGCGACGGCGATCGCGCCCTCGCTGGCGGGCCAGGGCGACAGCATCTTCTCGCGCGCCTTCGAGGCCCTCGGCGACTTCATCGACCTGATCACCGAGCCGCTCGTCGGCCTCGCAACGAGCATGGTTGACCCGCTTGACGACGTCTGGGCTGGCGTCATCCTCGCCGTCCTCGGTATCGCTCTGATCCTGCTGTCCATCAGCTTCATCGGCAAGATCCTCAACGCGCTGCTGGTGGGCAAGGCGCAGGACATCCTCTACGCAGCGCTGGGCCGCAACTCCTTCATCGGCGTTCTCTCCGGCGCTCTGATCACCGCGCTGGTGCAGTCCTCTTCCACCACGACGGCTCTGACGGTTCCGCTGGCTGCGTCCGGCAAGTTTTCGGTGCGCACGCTGTTCCCGTTCGTGGTGGGCGCCAACATCGGTACCACGGTGACCGGCCTCATCGCCGCGTTCTCCGCGTCGGGCGCGGAGGCGGATGCCGCAATGGCCGGTGCCTTGGTGCACACGCTGTTCAACCTCTTCGCGGCGATCCTCATCCTGGGCCTGCCGTTCCTGCGCGACATCCCGCCGCGCTGCTCGGACTGGCTGGCTGGCCTGGCGGAGAAGAACAAGCTGTACGTCTTTATCTATGTTGGCGGTGTGTTCTTCGCCATCCCGCTGCTGGCCGTGTTTATTTCCAACGCCGTGATGTAAGGAGCTTTCGATGACGAACCCGAACGAGACCCCCGACCTGGGGCCCATGGCAGAAAACCTGATCCGTAACGAGGCCCCGAACGAGGCGCTGGAGGCTCTGCTCGCCGAGCTCGAGGAGACCGCGGAGGAGCTGCGCGGCGAGCTGGCGGCGCGCGGCCATAGCACCGAAGCGCTCGCTGGGTCCAACGCTGCTGCCGCCGAGCAGGACGGGGCCGGCAAGCCGAAGAAGATGGTCAACCCGAACGTCACTCCGGAGCAGCAGGCGGAGCTGGACGAGAACTTCGCCCGCTACTGGTCCAACTCGCAGGGCTCGTGGAAGAACCTCTTCCGCCTGCTGCGCGAGTTCCGCGCCGAGATGAAGGAGGGCAAGAAGGATGATTAAAGCCCGCGCTACTCTCACCGCCGCCGGCGTGGCCGCTGTCGCGCTGCTCGCCGCCGGGTGCGGCTCCGAGGCCCCGAGCGAGGGGGCCATCCAGGCGACGGGTTCCGCGACCGTGGAGCCGATCACCTCCTACATGGCCAACCGCTACGACTTCGACGTCAACGTCGAGGCGATTGGTTCGAACGACGGCTTCGAGAAGTTCTGCAACGGCGAGGCCGACATCAACAACGCGTCGATCTCTATCCCCGGCGCGGGCGACGAGGTGGACTTCCAGAAGCAGTGCGCCGACAACAACGTCGAATACATCGAGCTGCCGATTGGGCTGGACGCCATCACCATCGTGAAGCACCGCGACAACGATTGGGCGACGGACTTGAGCATTCAGCAGATCCACGACATTTGGTCGGTCGATTCCCCGGTGACGCGTTGGTCCGACATCGACCCGTCCTGGCCGGACGAGGAGATCGCGCTCTACGGCCGCCCGCAGGGCTCCGGTACTCTCGACGTGTTCAAGCAGCTTGTGCTCGATGGTGACGAGATCCGCGAGGACTACCAGGCCACCGACGACATCCAGGAGCTGTCCGAGTGGGTCGCCGACGACGTCAACGCCTTGTCCTTCATGGGTATCGGCAATTACCTCGAAACGGATGAGGAGGCGCGCGACGTCATCGACAACGTGCGCGTCGACGGCATTGAGCCCACCGCGGAGGAGACGCAGAGCGGCAACTACCCGCTGGCGCGCCCGCTGTTCATCTACGTCAACGAGGAGTCCGCGAACCGTGAGGACGTGGACGAGTTCGTGACCACCTACCTGGATAACGCCGAGGCGGTCATGCCCCGCCTGTTCTTCTACCAGCTGCCGGAAGACGAGTACGGCAGGGTGAAGGAGCGCTACGCGGAGCGCACGACCGGCCCCGATGACCAGTGGCACATCTAAAAGCGTAGGGGCTTAATCCCGCTCGCACCGCTCGCGAGCATAAGGGCCTGATTCCGGTGGTGCATCGGAGTCAGGCCCTTGAGCCATTCCGATAAGATTTCATGTAATTACGCGCCGACCGCCCGACCCCGAACTGAGGTACTACCCGTGGACAACAACTCTCTCACCGCCGCACTCGACGCCGCCGGCTACTCCGGCCTCGAGGAGACGTCCCGTACGGAGTCCTCCACGATCTACACGGCGCGGACGGCGCGGGGCACCGCAGAAGTCGAGGTGTTCAATATCCCGCTGTCGCCCGCGGCGGCACAGGACGTCACTCGCGGCGGCGCGGACCTCTCCGGCGCGGACCTGCCCGGCGTCTTCGCGCCGCGCGATATCGGGGTCACAAATGAGGGCCGCCTCTACGTGGCCCGCGACGCCGCCGAGGGCGTGCCGCTGCGCACGATGGCGCGCGAGCACTTCGCCTCTGAGGGCCACTTCAGCGTCGCCGAGGCGCGTACCCTGCTCGAGCCGGTCGCCGAGGCGATCGACGCGTACGCCGCGCACGGGCGCGCCGGGTTCGTCGCCCGCTCGATCACGCTCGATAACCTGCTGGCCCAGCCGGCGTGGGCAGCGGCGCCCGTAAAGCTGTCGCTCGTGGGCCCGACGCCGAACTCCTCGGGAGTGAGCGCCGAGCGCAACCGCGACGCCTTCATCAGCATCGTCTCGGATGTGACGGGCTCGCCTATCGACGCCTCCATGGTCAACGCCTCCCAGACCTGCGCGGGCTACCTGCGGGCGCTCGCCGGGGAGCCTGCGGCGCCGGAGCAGCCCACGGGGGCGTCGCATCGTGCAGCGAAAAGCGGGCGTTCCGCGTGGCCGTGGGTGGCCGTGGCCGTGGTGCTCGCACTGGTCGCCGCGGCGGCTGTGTGGTGGTTTTACGGGGGCCGCGGCGAGGAGTGGCAGGGCGCGGAGGCCGACATCCAGCAGGCGTACCCGGGCATCGTGTCCGAGCAGCAGGGGGGCCGTGGCTGGCAGGACCTGACGTGCGAGCCGGGCGAGCCGGATGCGGGGCAGACCGCGAAGATCCGGTGCGCCGACCGCCAGCTCGGCGTGAGCGTGGCTGTGTATCCGTCCGCGGCCGAGCGCGACGCCGCACTGCCGGCCCGCGACCAGGCGGTCACGCTCGGCGACGGCGCCTGCACGGTTGACTCCTACCAGGTGCCGGACGTCACCCCGCCGGCGTTCGTCATGGCGCCGGCGGACAAGCCGGAATACTGGGTGCTCATCAACGGCGAGGACGCGGAGGAGAAGCGGCTCGACCTGCCGCTGTGCGGTTAGAAGCGGGCGAAGTTAGCCACGGCCACCTTGGAGCCGTCCGCGCGCGGCGCGACCCCAGCGCCCGCGTGGGTGAAGGCCGGGTCGAGCACGGTCGCGCGGTGGGAGGGGGAGTCGAGCCAGCGCTGCACCAGCGCGTCGGCGGAGTCGGGCGCGGCGCCGCCCGTGATGACCTCACCGGCGCGAGTCCACCCTGCGGGGTAGCCGGCGGTGAAGTTCGGGCGGTGGCTGAGGTTCGTGCGCGAGCCGTGTGCTGCCTGCTGCTGCGCCCAGTCCTGGGCAATGGCGCCGAGCTCCGGGTGCGGGGCGACCGCGGGGAGGCTGTGGGCGGCCCGGGCGCGGTTGAGGGCGTCGATAAGCTCCTGCTGCCCGACGGCGGTGCTCGCGGTGGCGGCGGGGAGCGCGGGCAGCGGCAGGGAGGAACCGCCGATGGGGACGTTGACCAGGCTGCCGGCGAGCGCGACGGCGGCCATGAAGCCGGAGACCGCGCGGGAGATAAGGTCGGGCGGGAAAGGCAGGGGCAGGTTCGGCAGCATGGGGTTCCTTCGGAAGGGGACAATCGCGCGCTATTGTAGCGTGGCGCCGCGCCCGGTTCCTGCAACCTGGGGGTACCGACTACTCTAAGTGGGCGTGACTACCCAGGACCTTTCAGAACAGCAACAGTTCCGCCGCGCGAAGCGCCAGAAGCTCATCGACTCCGGCCGCGAGGCCTACCCGGTTGTTGTCGACCGCACGGATGCGCTCAGCGAGATCCGCTCCCGCTACGTCGTCGTCGCCGAGGGGGAGGACGCGCCGGAGGGTGTCACCGCTCTTGCGGCGGGGGAGGAGACCCAGGACGTCATCGCGGTCGCCGGGCGCGTGATGTTCAAGCGCGACACGGGCAAGCTGTGCTTCGCCACCCTGCAGGAGGGTGCGGGGGCGCAGCTGCAGGTCATGCTCTCGCTCGCCGAGGTCGGCGAGGAGGCGCTGGCCAGCTGGAAGGAGGACGTCGACCTGGGCGACATCGTCTCCGTGCGCGGTCGCGTGATTGCGTCGCGACGCGGCGAGCTCTCCGTCATGGCGCAGTCCTGGCACATGGCGTCGAAGGCGCTGCGCCCGCTGCCGGTGGCGTTCGCGGACATGAACGAGGAGCAGCGGGTGCGCCACCGCTACACGGACCTCATCATGCGCCAGGAGGCGCGCGACAACGCGATGACCCGCATCAAGGTCATCGCGGCGGTGCGCAGGTACCTCACCGGCCTGGACTTCGTCGAGGTGGAAACCCCGATGCTGCAGACGCTGCACGGCGGCGCGGCGGCGCGGCCCTTTGTCACCCACTCCAACGCCCTCGACATCGACCTTTACCTGCGCATCGCGCCGGAGCTGTACCTGAAGCGCTGCGTGGTCGGCGGCATCGAGCGCGTCTTTGAAATCAACCGCAACTTCCGCAACGAGGGCGTCGACTCCTCCCACTCGCCGGAGTTCACCATGCTGGAGACCTACCAGGCGTGGGGCACGTACAAGGACTGCGCCGAGATGATCAAGGGGCTCGTCCAGTTCGCGGCCCGCGAGGTCTTCGGCTCGACCGAGGTCACGCTTGCCGACGGCACAACGTACGACTTCGGCGGCGAGTGGCAGGTACTGGAGATGTACCCCTCCCTCAACGAGGCGCTGCAGCGCACACACCCCGGACAGCCGGAGGTGACGATCGACTCGACCGTGGAAGAGCTCACCGCCATCGCCGGGGAGATCGGCCTGAAGGTGCCCGAGAACGCGGGCTGGCTGCACGGCAAGCTCGTCGAGGAGATCTGGGAGCACCTGTGCTCCGACCAGCTTTACCGGCCCACCTTTGTCACCAACTTCCCGGTCGAGACGTCGCCGTTGACCCGCGACCACCGCGACAAGCCCGGCGTGACGGAGAAGTGGGACCTGTACGTGCGCGGTTTCGAGCTGGCCACCGGCTACTCCGAGCTGGTCGACCCGGTGATCCAGCGCGCCCGCTTCGAGGACCAGGCCCGCCTGGCCGCCCACGGCGACGACGAGGCGATGGCGCTCGACGAGGACTTCCTCGCCGCGATGGAGCAGGGGATGCCCCCGACAGCCGGCACTGGAATGGGTATCGACCGTCTGCTCATGGCGCTGACCGGCCTGGGGATCCGTGAGACGGTGCTCTTCCCGATGGTGCGCCCTGAGGCGAACTAGTTGGGTGATGATCAGCACCAAGGTGCTGTACGCGGGCCCGTGCGTCGAGTAGGATGACAAAAGCATTCCGCCCGTCCTGACAAGGAGGCAAACGCCCGTGAGCAGCATCTACCCTAGCCCTAGCTACGACGAATACGACGAAGACGGACTGCCTCTCAAGAAACCGCGCTTTCACGGTGGTCACGCCCCACGTCAGTCGTGGACCGCGCACCCGCAGCAGCAGCCGCCGTCGTCGACGAGTGGGTACCCGGCAACGTATTCACAGGCGCCATATTCTCAGTCGCCGTATTCCCAGGCGCCGTATTCCCAGTCGCCGTATTCCCAGGCGCCGTACGCCCCGGCACCGTATCCTCAGGTTGCCTACCAGCCCGCTCCGAAGAGCAAGGTCGTGGCAGCATTGTTGTTCTTCTTCTTCGGTTCGTTTGGCTTGGGCAACTTCTACCTCCACCAGAACACGCGCGGCGCTGCCAAGCTGATCATGGTGTTCGTGGGCTTTATTACGGCGATTTTCCTCGTCGGTTTCCTCCTCTTGGCGGCGGTCAGCATGTGGTCCTTCATCGAGATGATTCTCGTCCTCGTCGGCGCGGGCGGATACGACCGCGACGGCAGGGGAGTCCCAGTGGACTAAGCAGCCCTGGGGTGCGCCGTATGCACATCACCCCTCGGTGTTAACCGCAGCGGCGGCTACAACGAGACACGTGCTCGCACGGAGCGCTCAGACGCGCGCCGGGCCCGATAGATGGGGCTCGGCGCGCGTCTGTTTGTATTCGTAGCGCCGTTGCGTTCGACTTGGCCTGCGTCTAGACGTAGGTCTAGGCGTACGTCACCTCGAAGCGGTCGGGGCTAAACGGCTCCACGCGCGAGCGGAAGTCGTAGGAAAACCCAGGCCACAGCGCCGTGAGCGTGCCGGTGCGGCGGTCGAGGTACCAAGCGCCACAGCCACCGTCGGCGACCCAGACGGTGCCCTCCGTGATCTCCTTGATCTGCCGGGTCCACTCGTCCTGGGCGGCGTCGGTGACGTCGATCGTGGCGACGTTGTTGTTCACCGCCCAGGTGAGTAGCTCCGCGGCGTTCGCGCATTGGGATTCGATGACGTAGATGATCGTGTTGTGGCCCAGCCCCGTGTTGCGCGCGTTCAGCGCGATGAAGTTGGGGAAGCCCTGCTCGTGCATAGTCAGGGTGGGCACGCCGCCCTCTCCCCATACCTCGGAGAGGGTGCGCCCGTCGGTGCCGGTGACGCGGCGGGCGTACAGCGGCTCGGAGACGTCGAAGCCGGTGCAGAAGATGATGACGTCGACATCGTAGCTGCGGCCCTCCGCGCTGGTGAGCGTGCTGCCGTCCACGGAGGCGAGGGCGGAAGGCTCGAGCGTGACGTGGTCGAGGTTCATCGCCTCGTAGAAGTTGTCGCTGAAAAGGATGCGCTTGCAGCCAATGCCGTAGTCGGGGGTGAGCGCCTCCCGGGTGGTGGGGTCCTTCACGGTGCTGCGGTGTTTGTCCATCTCGGCGGCGGCGAGCGAGATCATGTCCGGGTCCTGGCGCATGATGGCGTAGCCGCGCTCGGCGTCCCAGAACAGAGAGTCGCGCTCGCGGCGCAGCGCCTCCGGGGAGCGGCGCAGGGTGCGCTTTTCCGCCTCGGTGAACTCGCGGTTGTTCTTCGGCATGATCCAGGCGGGGGTGCGCTAGAAGATGGTGACCTCGGAGGCGACCTTCGCCACCTCCGGGGCCACCTGGATGGCGGAGGCGCCGGTGCCGATCACAGCGACGCGCTTGCCCTCGAGGGCGACGGAGTCGTCCCACTTCGCGGAGTGCAGGATCTCGCCCGTGAAGGTGTCCACGCCGTCGATGTCCGGGACTTGGGGGTCGACGAGGTGGCCGGTGGCGGTGACCAGGAAGGTGCAACGGTAGGTGCCGTTGTTGGTCTCCACGGTCCATGCTGAGCCGTCGAAACGCGCGGACTCCATGTCCGTCGTGCCACGGAAGTGCTGCTGTAGGCCCTCCTGGGTGGCGGTGTCCTGCAGGTACTCGCGGATCTCCTCGCCGGGGCTGTACTCGTGGGACCAGTCCGGGTTAGGCCGGAAGCCCAGCGAGTAGATGTGGCTGGGCAGGTCGCAGGCGACGCCGGGGTAGAGGTTGGTGAGCCAGCAGCCGCCGAAGTCGGCCTCGCGGTCGATGATGAGGAAGTCGTGGAAGCCGCGGGCTTTGAGCATCGCGGCCATAGCGACGCCCGAGAAGCCGGCGCCCACGACGAGCACGGTCGCCTCGTTGCCGGTGGGCGGGGTCTGCTCCTCGCGCACGGTGTTGCGCACGAGGTAGGGGTCGGGCGTGAAGGTATCGGTAGCGGTGGTCATAGCGGGTGTTTAGCCTTTCGTCTCGGGAACGACGCTGCCGGCGGGGTAGCGCTGCGGCTCGCGGAGGAACAGGTCGATGAGCTGGACAATCTCAGCGGGGCGCTCGAGCACCACCATGTGGCCGGAGCTCACCTCGGTGTAGCGGGAATCCTCGATGAGCCCGAAGAGCTGCTGGGAGTGGTGGCGCGGGACCATGAAGTCGTCGTGGTTGGCGATGATCAGCGTGGTCGCGGCAACTTTCTCGGCCGCGTCGCGGATGTCCACGCGCGCGTTGAGGTCCATTTGCTTGGCCACGAAGTCGTCGACGGTCAGGGCCTCGACGCCGGCGGAGAAGTCGGCGGCGTCGGTCTTGGCCACGTAGACGGGGGAGAAGGCGCACAGACCCATGAAGCGGCGCACGGTGGCGGGGTTGTCCTCGTAGAGGGTCCTCCACAGGCCGTTGCGCAGGCGCTGCTGGTTGTCGGTGGCGGCCCAGCCCGCGACTGGGATGAGGTTTTTCACGCGGCCCTTCTCGGCGGCGGCGACGGCGACAGCGACGACGGCGCCGAGGGAGAAACCGGCGACGTCGAACTCGGCGTCGGGGCCGATGGCCTCGTTGGTCGTGGCGACGACCTGGCGGACCAGCTCGTCGAGCTCGAGCTGCTCGCCGGGGGTATCGGCCCAGTCGGCGGCGATGACGCGGCGCTGGCGGGCCAGGTGGGGAATGATCTGCCCGAAGTGGCTGGCGGCGGTGCCGCCCGTGCCGTGGACGAGAACGAGGGGGCGCTCGCCGTTGCGGGTCTCCACGGTGTCGTGGAGCGTGACCTGGACGCCGTCGACGTCCACGGAGCTCGTTGATGTGGTCTCGGGAAGTGCCATGGTGCCTCCTTGTGTGCACAGCACGCGTCCGCAGAATCGCCTGCGAGCTGCTGCGAAATACGCTACTGTCCGAATAGTGGAATTAGTTCCGGCATTTAAGGTGCCGCGAGTGTGACTCACGTCTCCCTTGCGGGACAAATGTAGTCAATGTGGGCCGTATGGGCCAGAAATATGTGAAACGGGGTTGACCGCATAGTGGACAAAGCAGTGGGTGTTCTTCAGCGCAGCCGCCTGATCGTGCAGGAGGTCCTCGCGTCCATGCCGGCGGGAATGAGCGTCGCGGGCTGCGCCGCGGCGACCGGCTTGCCCCGCACCACGGTGCACAGGTTGGTCACCGACCTCGAGGCGGTGGGCATCCTCGCTCGCGCGGGGGGAGCATGGGTCCTCGGCCCCGGCGCGCGCACGCTGGCCGCCCACGCCCCGATGGAGTTTCCCGCCGTCGCCCGCCTGCGCCGCCCCGCCCAGCAGCTTGCGGACCTGTCGAGCTTTTCCGTCTACGTCACCGTGATGAGCTTCGGCCGCTGCTATTACCTGCTGCGCACCGACGGGGACACGCCGATCCGCATCTTCAACGTCGAGGTCGGCGAGTACAAGCGCTTCGGCGAATCCTTCGCCGGCGTCGCCCTGCTGTCGACACTCTCGCGTGCCCGCCAGGACAACGAGATCGCCGACATGGGTGCCAGCCCGCCGCCCTTCCTCGACGCCACCCCCGAACAGCACGCCGCGAGCATCCGCGACATGCTCGCCCAGCTGGACGCGCACGGGTGGTGCGGGGGCAGCGGCTGGGTCCAGGGGGTCGCCGGCATGGCGTGCGTCGTGCCCGGCCCCGACCCGCGCTTCGCCGTCACCATCTCGGGAGGAGAGGGGCTTCTCGACGCCGCTCGCCGCCGCGCACTCGCCCCAGCGATGCTCGAGTGCGCGCAGCAGCTTGCCGACGTCATCGGGCTCGTCCGATAACCTAACGCGCATGCACAACGTACGCGCCCGATTTCTCGACGCCACCGCCGCGGCGGCTGGCGGCCTTTCACCGGTTGCGGGGGCGAGGGGGCGTCGATTAGCGATGTGCGCGCTCGTGTTCGTCGCCGTCGTCGGCGTCCTGCGGGCGTGCCTGATTGCCCCCCTGTCCAACGAGGGCACGGACTTTCGCCCGATCTGGGACGCCGTGCAGCGCTACGTCGACGGGGTGCCCGTGTACAACGAGGACTACAGCACCCACGACCCGCACTACCTGTACTCGCCGGGCGGCACCGTCGTGCTTGCCCCGCTGGCGCTGCTGGGCACCTTCGAGGTGGCGCGCGTCGCGATGATCGCCGTGAACGCGGTGGCCATCGTCGCGGCGCTGTGGATCGTCGCGCGCCTGGCCGCCGGGCCGTGGGCGGCGGCGCTCACCCTGGCCGCGGTGGGAGTGTTCTTCAACGCCGCGGAGCCCGTCGCCTCGACACTGACGTACACCAACATCAACGGCCTGCTCCTTCTGGTCATGGTGGTCGTCGTGTGGGCCTGCCTGGTGCTGGACACGCGCGCGCACAGGCACCACCGCCAGTTCCTGCGCCCCGAGACCTACCTCGCCGGGGTGCTCGTGGCGTACGCGCTGACGCTGAAGCCGCAGTTCGTGGTGCTTGCCGCCGTGCCCTTCCTCCTCGGGCAGTGGCCGGTGCTCGTCGTCGCGGCGGCGTCCTACGCGGCGGTGTTCGCCGTCGGCTGGGCGACGACGGTGAACGCGCACTGGTACGTCGAGCGGCTCCTGCCGTACCTGGCCGAGCCGCGCAGCTACGATAACGGGTCGCTGAGCCCGGTGCTCGAGCAGATCGGCCTCGGCGAGACGGCGAGAACGGTCGTGATCGTGCTCCTGCTCGCGCTCGTCGGCGCCGCGGTGGCGGCCATGTTCCCGCTGCGCAGGCGTGACCCCGTGGTCTGGTCCTTCGCCATGCTCGCCGTCCTTTTTTCCGGGGTGTTCCTCGCGGGCGGGCTGCTGCAGGGCTACTACACCATCTGGCTCATCCCGCTCGCGATGACCGTGTTGCGCCCCGCGACCCCCATGCACTCGGTGGGGATGTGGGTGGCGCTGCTCATGGCGCACGGCGGGTTGTCCCGGTTCTTCCTCGATGGGCCTCTCGGCGACTGGCCCGACAGCACCGCGCCCACCCTGGGCTGGGTCCTCGTCGCAGTCGTCGGGTTCGCGTGGGCGGTCTCGCAGGTGCGGGCGCGCCGGCAAGGGGGCGTTCGCCACGGGTGAACACGGCGGGTGAGCTGGGCAGATGACAGTGGAAGGCTGTCGTGCGAAAGAAACCGGGAAGGGATGTCGGCCCCGCGCGTTATGGTGGGTGACAACTTTTAGCGAACGGCAGTTTTTTGGAGAGAGGGTAGCCACATGTTCGAACGGTTTACCGACCGCGCCCGCCGCGTCATCGTCCTGGCACAGGAAGAGGCGCGTGCGCTCAACCACAACTACATGGGCACCGAGCACATCCTGCTCGGCCTGATTAAGGAGGGCGAGGGCGTCGCGGCGAAGGCGCTCGAGTCCATGGGCATTAACTTGGAGGACGTGCGCCGCGAGGTCGAGGAGATCATCGGCCACGGCACCCAGCCCGTCACCGGGCACATCCCCTTTACCCCGCGCGCCAAGAAGGTCCTCGAGCTCTCCCTGCGCGAGGGCCTGCAGATGGGCCACAAGTACATCGGCACGGAGTTCCTGCTGCTCGGCCTCATCCGCGAGGGCGAGGGCGTCGCGGCGCAGGTGCTGATCAAGCTCGGCGCCGACCTGCCGCGCGTGCGCCAGCAGGTGATCCAGCTGCTCTCCGGGTACGAGGGCGGCGAGGGCCAGAACCCCGAGGGTGCCCAGCAGGGCGGCGGCTTCGCCGGCGCGGGCACCGGCGGCGGCCCCATGGGCGGGGGCGGCCCCCGCGGGGGCGGCCAGCAGGGCGAGCGCTCGAACTCACTGGTGCTGGACCAGTTTGGCCGCAACCTCACCGCCGCGGCCCGCGAGGGCAAGCTCGACCCCGTCGTGGGCCGTGAGAAGGAAATCGAGCGCATCATGCAGGTGCTGTCCCGGCGCACCAAGAACAACCCGGTGCTCATCGGCGAGCCCGGCGTGGGCAAGACCGCCGTGGTCGAAGGCCTCGCGCTCGACATCGCCAACGGCAAGGTGCCTGAGACGCTGAAGGACAAGCAGGTCTACTCGCTCGACTTGGGCTCCCTGGTCGCCGGCTCGCGCTACCGCGGCGACTTTGAGGAGCGCCTGAAGAAGGTGCTCAAGGAGATCAACCAGCGCGGCGACATCATCCTGTTCATCGACGAGATCCACACTCTCGTCGGCGCGGGCGCCGCCGAGGGCGCGATCGACGCCGCCTCGCTGCTCAAGCCCAAGCTTGCCCGCGGCGAGCTGCAGACCATCGGCGCGACCACGTTGGACGAGTACCGCAAGCACATTGAGAAGGACGCCGCCCTCGAGCGCCGCTTCCAGCCCGTGCAGGTGGACGAGCCCTCGGTGGAAAACACCATCACCATCCTCAAGGGCCTGCGCGACCGATACGAGGCGCACCACCGCGTCTCCTATACCGACGACGCGCTGCGCGCGGCCGCCAACCTGTCGGACCGCTACATCAACGACCGCTTCTTGCCGGACAAGGCTGTTGACCTGCTCGACGAGGCCGGCGCGCGCATGCGCATCAAGCGCATGACCGCACCGGAGGGCCTGCGCGAGGTGGACGACCGCATCGCTGAGGTGCGCCGCGAGAAGGAAGCGGCGATCGACGCCCAGGATTTCGAGAAGGCCGCTGGCCTGCGCGACGTCGAGCGCCGCCTCGGCGAGGAGCGCTCGGAGAAGGAAAAGCAGTGGCGCGACGGCGACCTCGAGGAGATCGCTGAGGTCGGCGAGGAGCAGATCGCGGACGTGCTGGCGAACTGGACCGGTATCCCCGTGTTCAAGCTCACCGAGTCCGAGTCCTCGCGCCTGCTCAACATGGAGTCCGAGCTGCACAAGCGCATCATCGGCCAGGACGAGGCGGTGCGCGCCGTCTCGCGCTCCATCCGCCGCACCCGCGCCGGCCTGAAGGACCCGAAGCGCCCCTCCGGTTCCTTCATCTTCGCCGGCCCCTCCGGTGTGGGTAAGACGGAGCTGTCGAAGGCTCTCGCCGAGTTCCTCTTCGGCGACGACGACGCGCTGATCCAGATCGACATGGGCGAGTTCCACGACCGCTTCACCGCCTCCCGCCTGTTCGGTGCGCCTCCCGGCTACGTCGGTTACGAGGAGGGCGGCCAGCTCACCGAGAAGGTGCGCCGCAAGCCGTTCTCGGTGGTGCTTTTCGACGAGATCGAGAAGGCGCACAAGGAGATCTACAACACGCTGCTCCAGGTGCTCGAGGAGGGCCACGTCACCGACGGCCAGGGCCGCGTCGTGGACTTCAAGAACACCGTGCTCATCTTCACCTCGAACCTGGGCACCGGCGACATCTCCAAGGCCGTGGGACTCGGCTTCACCGGTAACACCGCCACGGACGCCGACGCGCAGTACGACCGCATGAAGAGCAAGGTGAACGACGAGCTGAAGAAGCACTTCCGCCCCGAGTTCCTCAACCGCATCGATGAGATCGTGGTCTTCCGCCAGCTCTCCCAGGAGGAGATCGTCCAGATGGTCGACCTGCTGATCGGCCGCGTGGACAAGAACCTTGCTGCGCAGGACATGGGCATCGAGCTGAGCGAGAAGGCGAAGAACCTCCTCGCTGTGCGCGGCTTCGACCCGGTGCTCGGCGCGCGCCCGCTGCGCCGCACCATCCAGCGCGAGATCGAGGACGTGCTGTCCGAGAAGATCCTCTTCGGCGAGATCGGCGCCGGCGAGATCATCTCGGTCGACGTGGAGAACTGGGACGGCGACGTGGAGACGGCGCGCCAGGCGCGCGGCAAGGCCGCGGAGGGCGCGCGCTTCACCTTCAGCCCGCGCACGAAGCCGCTGCCGGCGGACGCTTTCGACGACGACTTCGACGACGCCGAGGTGCGCGACTCGGACGGGAGCAACGCCCCGGCGACCGTAACCGCGGATGTCCCGGCAACGGGGTCCGGCACGGACCCGGACGCCGGGTACGGTGACGGTTCCGGCGGCGGCGAGGCCGGCGGCCCGACCCCGCCGCCGGCCGGCGCAGGCCAGCCCCTCTAACGCACGAAGGCCCGAAGGCCCCAGCCGACGAGGCTGGGGCCTTCGCGCGCTGTGCGGTCACTACACCTAGAACTGGCCGCAGTTGGAGGCCATGGGCGCGCCAGAGAAGCGCTCGGCGACCCACGTCATGGAGGGCAGCGCCTGGGTGGCGATGCCGAGGGCGTGGTTGACGCCGAGTTTCAGCCCCGGCGTCAACGGCGGGATGTCCTCGTTGAGCAGCGCCGCGGGTGCGCCGGCCGCGCAGTAATCGCGGGCCAGCTGGACGGCCTGCGGGGTGGGCACGAGATCGTCGTGGCCGCCCGTGGTCACCAGGATCGGGGTCGCCGGGGCGCGCCGGCCCAGGTTCTGGGCGGCGAAGATATCCCGCACCCGCGGCTCGCGGGCGGCGATCTCGCCGAGGGTCTCGCCGGTGGCGCTGAGCTGCCGAGTGCTCGTCATGCCCCAGCGCAGGGCGCCGTCGACGATGCAGGAGTCCGCGGTGTCGGCCAGGAAGGCGCGGCCGCGGTCGTTGAGGTACGGCCCGACGACCTCGCTCAGCACGGGGTAGCGCGACTGCCACCCGGCGAGCGCGTAGCCCAAGACGGCGACGATGGCGGAGTTGTCCACGCCCTCGATCGTGGCGATGAGATCGGCGGGCGGAGCCCCGGCGACGGTGCCGCGCAGGTTGATCTCCGGCGCGTAGGTGGGGTGCAGCTCGGCGGCGGCCCCGACGGCGCCGCCGCCCTGGGAGTAGCCGTAGAAGGCGACAGGGTCGCCGGCGGGGACGACGGCGCGCGCCGCGTCGAGGACAGCGTGGCCCTCCTCGTCGTGGAGCACGTAGGTGTGGGCGCCGGGGGTGCCCAGCCCGATGTAGTCCACGACCACCACGCGCGCGCCCATGAGCGCCGCGGCCTGGTACGCGGCGAGTTCGTAGTTTATGCCCACGGACGGGCCCGCGGGGTCCACCTGGCCGGTCAGCCACGGGCCGCGCGAGGGGGCGCAGGCGTCGCCCGAGCCGCGGGTGCCGGGGGCGAAGACGACCGTCGGGGTCGGGCCCGGCCCGCGCCACGCGGTGGCGGGCTGGATGACAAAGCCGGAGGTGGCCACCGGGTCGCCGTGGACCGTGGTGGAGGTGTAGAGGATCTTCTCTGCGTAGCCCGGGAAGTCAGGGCCGAGGATGTTGAGCAGGTGCGGCGCAGGCTGGGTGCGCAGCAGCGTGCCCAGGGCGCCGAGGTCGGCGACGGGGTCGTCGTAGAAGGGGTCGTAGCCGGCGATCGGGGAGCCTGCGGGGGTGGCCTGGGCGTGCTGGAGGCCGTCGATAAGCGGCTGTGTGTGGGCGTGGGCGGGGGCGGGGCACAGCGCGAGGGCGAGCGCCGCGGCGAGGGCGGAAAGGCGGATTCTTCTCAGCATGTCCGAAGAGTACTAAGGAAACGCGCATGTTTCAGGCGTTTCGCAGGATCAGGGCAGCAGCAGGAGGCTGACCGCCATGACCGCCATGCCGCCCACGACGCCGTAGACGCAATGGTGGTGGTGGCCGGTGTGGATCGCGCTGGGCAGCAGTTTGTCGAAGCTGATGAACACCATGATCCCGGCGACGGCCGCATACGCCAGGCCCAGGGTGGAGGGGCCGAGGAAGGGCAGCAGCAGGAGGAAACCGATGAGCGCGCCGGCGGGCTCCGCGAGGCCGGACAGGGTGGCCCAGCCTGCGGCGCGCCATTTCTTCCCCGTCGCCTCGCGCAGCGGGGCGGCCACGGCGACGCCCTCGGGGACGTTGTGGATCGCAATCGCCAGCGCAATCGGCGCCGCGAGGACCGGGTCGGCGAGCGCGGACATGAAGCTGGCGAAGCCCTCCGGGAAGTTATGCAGCGCGATAGCCAGGCCCGTCATCGTCCCGGCGCGCGCGAGGGCGGGGGAGGAGGCGGCCACGTGCTCCTCGTGCGGGTTGACCTCCTCGGGCACGAGCCGGTCAATGAGCGCGATGAGGCCCACCCCGGCGAAGAAGGCGGCGACGGCGCTCGGTCCCCCGACCTCCTCGGCGGCCTCGGGCAGCATCTCCACGAGCGAAATGTAGACCATGACGCCCGTGGAAAAGCCGAGCGCGCCCGCCAGGAACGTGTTCGAGGGCGTGGACTTGAGGGCGACGATGAGCCCGCCCACGCCGGTGGAAATGCCGGCGAGCAGCGAGATACCGAACGCCACCGCGATGGCGTCCCACCCGTATCCCGCGAGTCCCTCCATGGGATGCAACCTTAGTCGCCGTCAGCGCGGCTACTGTGGGTGCCTATGGGTATCCAGTACAGGAAGCGCAAAAAGCTGGGCAAGAACTCGTGGCTCAACCTGTCCGGGTCGGGCGGCTCCGTGTCCACGAAGATCGGGCCGGTGACCCTCAACTCGCGCGGCGGCGTGTGGGTCAACCTGCCGGGCGGGTTGAACTACCGCGGCAGGTGGAAGTAGCCGCGCTCGTCCTGCACCGCCAGGTTGTCCTCCAGCAGCGAGTACAGCGCGCGCGACAGTTGGGCCGTGTCGTCCCAGAGGGCGTCGATTGCCGATGAGTCGACCGGCGCGTCCGCCTCGCGCAGCAGCTTCATGATCTTGCCGCGCACCTGTCGGTCGGTGCCGGCGAACTTCTGCACCTTCTTTTTCTTCAGCTCCTCGGCGCTCGGCGCGGGCTTTCCCGCGGCGACCCAGGCGCAGCCAGCCTCGAGGGGGCACTGCCCACAGCGCGGGTTCGCCGCGGTGCATACGAGGGCGCCGAGTTCCATCAGCCCGGCGGAAAAGACGGGGCCGTCGGTGTCGGGGAGCAGCGCTGCGACCTCGTCGAGTTCGCGCGTGCGCGGCCGCGCTAAAAAGGTGCCGTTGACAGCTCGCGCGTAGACGCGGCGCACGTTCGTATCCACCACGGCCACGTTCCGGCCGTAGGCGAAACACGCGACCGCCCGCGCCGTGTAGTCGCCCACCCCCGGAAGCGCGAGCAGCTCCTCGACGCTATCGGGCACGGCGCCAGCATGCTTATCGACGATCACCCGGGCGCACTCCTGCAACCTCAGCGCCCTGCGCGGGTACCCGAGCGTCCCCCACGCGCGCAGCACCTCGTCCGTGCCCGCCGCGGCGAAAGCGGCCGGCGTGGGCCAGCGCTCGATCCATTCCTCCCACACGGGCGCCACCCGCGCCACCGGCGTCTGGTGGCTCATGACCTCGGACAACAGCACGCCCCACGGGCTCGTGCCGGGCGCGCGCCACGGCAGCGCGCGGGCGTTGCCGCGGTAGTAGTCGATCACTAGTTCCTGCTCAATCACGATGGGTGCAACAATAGTGCCCATGATCGCAGCAACCTCACCCGCCGCCGTGTGGCAGCAGCTTCTCGACGGCAACGCCCGCTTCGCCGACGACTCAGTCGAACGCCCCCACTCCGACCGCAACCGCCGCGAGGAGCTGCGCGGCGGCCAGGCCCCCGTCGCGGCCGTGCTCTCCTGCTCCGATTCCCGGGTGCCCGTCGAGATGCTTTTCGACGCCGGGCTCGGCGACATCTTTGTCATCCGCACCGCCGGCGGCTGCGTCGACGCCGCGGTGTCCGGCTCGCTCGACTTTGCCGTCGAGACCCTGGGCGTCAGCCTCGTGATCGTGCTCAGCCACGAGGCGTGCGGGGCGGTCGGGGCGGCCATCGATGCCGTCGATAAGGCAGACATCCCCATCGGTCTGCAGCGCGTCTTCGTGGAAAAGATCGCCCCCAGCGTCATCGCCGCGAAGGCGCGCGGCCGGGGCGCGCGCGCCGAGGTGGAAAAAGAGCACGCCGGGATCACCGCCGAGCACCTCATCGACCGCATCCCCGCGATCCAGACCGGCGTCGCCGACGGCACCCTCGGCGTCGTCGCCGCCCGCTACCGGCTCGAAGACGGCCGCGTCGAGACCGTATCCCAGCGCCTCTAGCGGTTAAGGTTGCAGGTGTGACGTACCGCCCTTCAGACCCTCGACACGACAACCGGCCCCTGCCTCCCGAGATCTACCAGCGCCGCCGCATCGCCGCGCTCGTGATTCTGCTGGTGGTCGTGGGCCTCGTTATCTGGGGACTGACGGCCTTCGCCCGCTCCGGCTCCGGGCCCGACGATTCCGAGGAAGCCCCCGCGCAGACCACCGAGAACATCACGACCGAACCGACGGTGCAGGCACCGGCTGACGCCACCGGCAACGATGAGCCCGTGCAGGACGAGCCCGCGGCCACCACCGCGGCCGAGCCTGGGGAGGAACCCGCCAACAACGCGGGGGCGAAAGACACCTGCGTGCTCGAGGACCTGCGCATCACGGCGCGCACCAACTCCCCGAGCTACGGCCCCGGCGAGCAGCCGGCCTTCTACATGACGGTGGACAACCCCACCGCCGCCGACTGCGTCATCGACCTCACCGAGGAGCAGCTGCGCTTCGAGGTCTACGACATGGCCACCAACCAGCGCATCTGGTCCGACACCGACTGTCACCCGCCGGTGGTGACGGGCGAGGAGACCTTCGCCCCGGGCGAGCCGCGCGACTTCGAAGCCGTCTGGTCGCGCAAGGACTCCCGCCCCGGAGAGTGCGCGGACCGCCAGGACGTGCCGGACGGCTCCTACTACCTGCACGCCGTCATCGGCGCCCACGCCTCCGACCCGGTGGACTTCACGCTGCGCCCGTAGGGCGGCGTTGTCAGGCGAATCGCCGCAGCCCGTCGTAGATGTGGCGGGCCCACAGGGGCGAGACGCTGTCGGCGGCGACGATGTCGTCGAGGCTAGCGGACAGGAGGGCGGGCAGCTCGCCGAAGGCGCCGACGATGCGGTCCATGAGGAACGTGGGAACCCGGGGGATGCGCGAGAGGGCGCGGTAGCCGCGCGGGGTGACGTCCTGCATGAGGTTTTCCTCCGTGGCCGGCAGCCCGAGCGCGCGGGCGAGCGTGGCGGAGTTGAGCAGCTGCGAGTCCGGTAGCTCGGACAGGGTGCGCAGGACCTGGGCGAGGTGCTCCTCGTCGGGGATCGTGGGGGCGGCGATGTAGTCGCGCACCAGCATCTCGATCTCGTTGACGGAGCCACGCAGTTCGCTGAGCTGCAGGGTGAGCTGGCGGGCGTCGACGCCGAGCTCGACGATGTGGGAGTCCATGTCGTTCGCGGCGCGCTCCAGCATGATCTGGCGCTGCAGAACGTTGAGGACGTCGCTGACGGTGGCGTAGTTGTTCATCTCGGCGACGAACAGACGCTGGTTGGCCAGGTCGAGGCGGCTGCGGTAGCGCTCGACCGTGGACAGGGCTTGGTTGGCGCGTTGGGTGAGCACCGTGGGCTCCTCCATGAGGTGGCGCTGCCCCTCGGCGTACAGGGTGAGCGTGTTCATGGACGCGGACACGGAGACGACCGGCACCCCGGTTTGCAGGGCGGTGCGCTCGGCGGCGCGGTGGCGCGTGCCGGATTCGGCGGTGGGGTAGGTGGGGGAGGGCACCAGCTGGACGTTGGCGCGCAGGATGCGGGAGGCGTCGGCGGAGAGGATGACGGCGCCGTCCATCTTGCACAGCTCGCGCAGCAAGGTGGGCTGGAAGGGGACGTCGAAGGCGATGCCGCCGTCGCAGAGCTCGACGACCTCGGGGCCGTCGCCGATGACGATGAGACCGCCGGTGTGTCCGCGCTGGATGCGCTCGAGCCCCTCGCGAAGCGGGGTGCCGGGGGCGAGGCGCTTGAGGGCGCCCAGGAGGGTGGTGCCGGGGTGAGGCGCAGACTCAGTCATAAGGCGCCAGTCTAGTGGTCGATCGCGGCGATGGCCTCGCGCAGCGTGGCGGCGGCGACGATGCGCATGCCGGGTACGCTAATCGTCTCCCCGGCGGGGATGATGGCGCCGGTGTAGCCGAGGCGGGCGGCCTCGTGGAGGCGCCGGCCGAGGTTGGGGACGCGGCGCAGCTCCCCGGCCAAGCCCACTTCGCCCACCGTCACCGTCGTCGGCGGCAGGGGGCGTTCGTGCAGGCTGGACCAGGTGGCCAGCGCGACCGCGAGGTCCGTCGCGGTTTCGGTGATGCGCATGCCGCCGACGGTGGCCACGTAGGCGTCCTTGTCGTTGGTGCGCTCCCCGCAGCGCGCCTGCAGGACCGCGAGCACCATGGGCACGCGGTTGGAGTCGAGGCCGGTGACCACGCGCTTCGGGCTCTTGTTCACGGGGTCGACAGTGAGCGCCTGCACCTCGGCGAGCATGGGGCGCACCCCGTCCATGGCCACGGTCACGGCGGAGCCGTCGGGGGTCTGCCCGCGGTGGGAGAGGAACAGGCCGGAGGGGTCGGGTACCTCGCGGATGCCGTCCGCGGTCTGCTCGAAGCACCCCACCTCGTCGGTGGCCCCGAAGCGGTTTTTCATGCCGCGAAGCATGCGCAGGCTGGACTGGCGGTCGCCCTCGAAGTTGAGCACGACGTCGACGAGGTGCTCGAGCACGCGCGGTCCGGCGACGTTGCCGTCCTTGGTCACGTGGCCGACCAAGAGGATGGTCAGGTTGGTCGTCTTCGCCAGGGTGGTCAGCGCGGCGGTGACGGCGCGGGACTGCGCCACCCCGCCCGGCACGCCTTCGACGCCGGAGGCGTGCATGGTCTGCACCGAGTCGACGATGAGCAGGGAGGGCCGGATCTGCTCGACGTGGCCGAACACGACGTCGAGGTTGGATTCGGCGGCGAGGTAGAGCGTCTCGCACAGCGCGCCGGTGCGCTCGGCGCGGGCGCGGACCTGGCCCGCGGATTCTTCGGCGGTGACGTACAGGGCGCGGCGCCCGCCCAGCTGGGCCCAGCGGGACGCGACCTCCAGCAGCAGGGTGGACTTGCCCACCCCCGGCTCGCCGGCCATGAGGACAACGGAGCCGGGGACGACGCCGGAGCCGAGCACGCGGTCGAGCTCGCCGATGCCGGAGGGGGTGGTCGCGGTGGCCGTGGCGTCGACGGCGGTGATCGGGGCGGCGGGGGAGGTCGGCGTCAGGGCCTGCACCGGGGCAGGGCCGGCGCTCGCGCGAGCCGCGGCCGCGGGCGGGGTCTGCTCCTGCAGGGTGCCCCACGAGCCGCATTCGGGGCAGCGGCCGAGCCACTTGGGGGAGGAGTAGCCGCATTCCGTGCAGGTATGCAGCGTGCGTTGTTTCTTCGCCATGAACGCGCTGACGGGGGCGTCGATACGCGAAGAACTCTTAGTGCCCGGCGTGCTGGCCCTCGTCGCGCATGGACGCGCCCGAGGGGAGGGTGGGGGCGGAGACGGTCGCGGTGACGTCGATGGTGGCGGTGTCGAACCGGAAGGTGACGTCGACGTTGCCGCCGTATGCGAAGTCGTCGTTGAACACCGAGGTGGTCACGTACTGGATGCAGTCGCTGGTGGAGCGGGGGATCGAGGCGATCGCGGGCTGGGAATCGGCCACGAGGACGCACTGGGCCGGGATCTCCGTCGGGCCGTCGAGGACAACGTCGTTGCCGTTGACGCTGGCGGACAGCAGGGTGTGCGGCTGGCGCGCGTCGTTCTGGTTAATCGCCGTGAACTTGAGGGCGGCGGTGCCGTTTTCTTCGAGCACGAGGGTGACGTCCTGGACGGCAATCTCCTGGTTCTCGCTGGTGGTGCTGGCGCCGTCGACGGCCGCGACCTGGTTGGAGGTCTGGGTGATCTGACCGGCGGAGCAGCCGGCGATCAGCAGTGCAGACGCGGCGATGGCGGAGACGGCGGCGGCCGGCTTCAGGGACTTCACGTGAGTGTCCTCCATACTTTGTTTTCCCTTTTTCTCTCCGTTTACCTTAGCCCGTCGCCGCGCCCTTTTCCCAGTTTCCGCCCAGGGGAGGGGGAGGCGCGGCCGCAGCGTGGGGTCATTCGGGGGTAAACCTTCCGGGCCCGCCGCGCGTCGGCCGCGGGTGGTAAACTAGCCGGGTTGTAAAGGTGAGTACGGCCGCAAAGAGTCTGGAGAATCCATGGAGTTTAACGTCGGAGAAGTTGTCGTCTACCCCCACCACGGCGCGGCACGCATCGCCGACATCGAGCAGCGCGAGATGGGAGGGGAGACGCTCGATTTTCTCGTGCTCAAGATTCTCCAGTCGGACCTTGAGGTCCGCGTGCCGGTGAAAAACACCGAGCTGGTCGGCGTGCGCGACGTGGTCAACGAGGAAGGCCTGCAGAAGGTCTTTTCGGTGCTGCGCGAGACGGACGTCGAGGAGGCCGGCAACTGGTCGCGGCGCTACAAGGCCAACCAGGAGCGCCTCGCCTCCGGCGATATCAACAAGGTCGCCGAGGTCGTGCGCGACCTGTGGCGCCGGGACCAGGGCAAGGGCCTGTCCGCCGGCGAGAAGCGCATGCTGGGCAAGGCGCGCCAGGTGCTCGTCGGCGAGCTCGCGCTCGCGGAGCCGGTGGACGAGAAGAAGGCGGACGAGATGGAGGCGGAGATCTCCAGGATCATCGACGCCCAGGTCAAGGCCGGCATCTCGATTGCCCCGCGCCCGGACGAGGACGACGAGGACGACGTGGACCTCGACGACCTGAGTTTCGACGACGACCACGATGAGCGCGACGACCACGACGAGGACGACGAGTAGGGCGCGCCGTGCGCGCTGTCACCGCGATCGTTGCGGCCGCTGGGCGCGGCACGCGCCTCGGCGCCGAGCTGCCCAAGGCGTTCGTCGAGCTGGGCGGGATCACGCTGCTTGAGCGTTCTGTCGCCGCGCTCGAGGCCTCCGGGGTGGTCGACGACACCATCGTCGTGGTCAGCCCCGACATGGAAGACACGGCCCGTCGGGTGCTGGCGGGCCGCGGCGTGAGCTTCGTGCACGGCGGCGCGGAGCGGGCGGATTCGATGTACAACGGCCTGCGCGCCATCGACGCCGAGGACGGCGTGGTGCTCATCCACGACGCCGCCCGCTGCCTCACGCCCCCGGGGATGATCGCGCGCGTCGCCGGGGCGGTCGTGGGCGGCGAGGTCGCCGCGGTGCCGGTCGTCGCGGTGGCGGACACGATCAAGGAGGTCGACGCGGCCGGCGCCGTGGTTGTGTCCACGCCCTCGCGTGCGCGGCTGCGCGCCGTGCAAACCCCCCAGGCATTCGACCTGCGCGAGCTGCGCCGAGCCAACGAGGCCTATTTTTCCGAGCGCCCCGAGTTCGTCGCCACCGACGACGCCAGCCTGATGGAATGGTTCGGCGCGCGCGTGGCCACGGTGGAGGGCGACGCGCTGGCTTTCAAAATCACCACCCCGCTGGACATGCGCCTGGCGCAGGCCCTGATCCACGTACGGTAAAAGCCATGAGCAACATTCGCGTGGGCACAGCCTTCGACGCACACCAGATTCAGCCCGGCAAGGACTGTTGGATCGCCGGGATCCTCCACGAGGGCGCCGACGGCTGCGAGGGCCATTCCGACGGCGACGTGGTCAGCCACGCCGTCGTCGACGCGGTCTTATCCGCCGCCGGCCTCGGCGACCTCGGCTCCTTCGTCGGAGTGGGCCGCCCGGAGTACGAGGGGGTCACCGGGGTCCGCCTGCTGGTCGAGCTCAAGGAGCTTCTCGACGCCCACGGGGTCACCGTCATCAACGTCTCCGCCCAGCTGGTGGCCCAGACGCCGCGGATGGGCCCGGTGCGCGAGGAGGCGGAGCGCGTGCTCTCGCAGGCGCTGGGCGCCCCGGTGTCCGTCGGTGCGACCACGACCGACCACATGGGCTTCACCGGCGCGGGGGAGGGCAGGGCAGCGATTGCCACCGCGCTGGTTGAACTAAGCTGATGGCCGTGACTTCCGGTACTCCTTCACAGCAGATCTTCGACACCGCGACCCGCTCGCTGCGCCCCTTCGAGCCACTGCGCGAAGGCCACGTCTCGATCTACCTGTGCGGGGCGACCCCGCAGTCCCACCCCCACATCGGGCACCTGCGCTCCGGCGTCGCCTTCGACATCGTGCGCCGCTGGTTTATCGCCCAGGGCTACGACGTCGCCTTCGTGCGCAACGTCACCGACATCGACGACAAGATTCTCACCAAGGCCGCCGAGAACAATCGGCCCTGGTGGGAGTGGGTGTCCACCCACGAGCGCGCGTTCACCCGGGCCTACGACACGCTCGGCGTGCTCCCGCCGTCGGTGGAGCCGCGGGCGACGGGGCACGTGACCCAGATGGTGGATTACATGCGGCGTCTCATCGACCGCGGTGTCGCTTACGCCGCCGAGGGCTCCGTCTACTTCGACGTCGACGCCTGGGTGCGCGCGGAGGGTTCGGACTACGGCTCGCTGTCCGGCAACCGCGTTGAGGAGATGGAGCAAGGCGAGCCCGATAACCGCGGCAAGCGCGGGGCCCACGACTTCGCCCTGTGGAAGGCGGCGAAGCCCGGCGAGCCGAGCTGGCCCACCCCGTGGGGAGACGGCCGGCCGGGCTGGCACCTCGAGTGCTCCGCGATGTCCACCTGGTACCTCGGCCCTGAGTTTGACATCCACGGCGGCGGCCTCGACCTGCAGTTCCCCCACCACGAGAACGAGCAGGCGCAGTCGCACGCCGCCGGCGACGGCTTTGCCCGCTTCTGGATGCACAACCACTGGGTCACCATGGCCGGGGCGAAGATGTCGAAGTCCCTGGGCAACGTCCTGTCCATCGACGCCATGCTCGAGGCGGTGCGCCCGGTGGAGCTGCGTTACTACCTCGGCTCCGCGCACTACCGCAGCGTCCTCGAGTACTCGCCCGAGGCGCTGAGCGAGGCCGCCGCGGGCTACCGGCGCATCGAGGACTTCGTCGCCCGCGCCGGCACGCCCGAGCCGTCGACGTGGACGGATGGCTTCGCCGCCGCGCTTTTCGACGACTTCGGGGTGCCCCGGGCCCTCGCCGAGATCCACAACGCAGTGCGGGAGGGCAACAAGGCCCTGGCGCAGGGCGACGCCGGCGCCGCCCGGGAGATCGCGGCGGGCGTGCGCGCCATGGCGGCGGTGCTCGGCGTGGATCCGGGGGAGTGGGCCGATGAGGCGTCGACACGCGGGGCGGCGGAGGCCGCCCTCGACGTGCTGGTGCGCGCCGAGCTCGAGCGCCGCGCCGAGGCGCGCGCCGCGAAGGACTGGGCCGTGGCCGACGAGGTGCGCGACCGCCTCGCCGCCGCCGGCATCGAGGTCACCGACACCCCCGACGGCCCGCAGTGGGCCCTCAACACCGCAGGCGAGAAAGGCGTTTAAGAGATGGCGAAACCGTACCAGCGCCCCGACAAGCAGAAAACCTCGAAGAAGGGCGCCTCGAAGGGCTCCGGCGGGCAGCGCCGCCGCGGGCTGAAGGGCAAGGGGGCAACCCCGAAGGCGGAGGACCGCGTCTACCACTCCGCGCACAAGCGCAAGCTCGAGCGCGAGCGGCGCAACTCCGGGCGCCACGAGCGCGAAAGCGTCGACCTCGTCGTGGGGCGCAACCCCGTCATCGAGTGCCTGCACGCGAAGGTGCCCTCCGAGGCTCTCTACGTCGCGCAGGGGACGGGCCACGACGACCGCCTCAGCGAGGCCGTCACCCTCGCGAACTCTCGTGGCCTGCCCGTGCACGAAGTGCCGCGCCGGGACCTGGACGCGATGACCGGAAACGGCCTGCACCAGGGCGTCGGCCTACGCATCCAGCCCTACAAGTACGCCGACGTCTTCGACCTCATCGCCGGGGTCGCCGAGCGCGGGGAGACCGGAATGTTCGTCGTGCTGGACAACATCACGGACCCGCGCAACCTCGGCGCCGTCATCCGCTCCACGGCTGCGTTCGGCGGCCACGGGGTGATCATCCCGGAGCGCCGCTCCGCGCAGGTCACGGGCGTGGCGTGGCGCACTTCGGCGGGCACCGCCGCGCGGCTGCCGGTGGCGAAGGCCACCAACATCACCCGCACCGTCAAGCAGTTCAAGGACAACGGCTACATGGTCGTCGGCCTCGACGCGGGCGGCGAGCACACCCTAGACACCTTCGACGGGGCGACCGACCCAGTCGTCATCGTCGTCGGCTCGGAGGGCAAGGGCATCTCGCGGCTCGTGCGCGAGAACTGCGACGTCATCATGTCCATCCCCACCGAAGGCTGGGTGGAATCCCTCAACGCCTCGGTGGCGGCGGGCGTGGTGCTTAGCGAGTGCGCCCGTCAGCGCCGCCAGAAATAACCGCGTTGAAGCCGCGCAGCTTCTCGTCGCGGGCCGCCGAGCGGCGCTTGAAGGACTCCTTGTCGTTGCCGTAGGCGTCGTCGACCTGGGAGAAGAGCTCGTCGAGGTTGTCGAGGTCCGGCTCGCCGACCGGCATGGTGTCGGCCCACTGGGAGGCGATGTTGCCGAAGATGGCCGAGACGCCCTCCGGCCCGCCGCCGAGGCGGTTGGCCTCGAAGGGCCCGACCGCCGCGTAGCGCAGCCCGAGCGAGTTGCGCACGATGGAGTCCACCTCCTCTGGGCTGACGATCCCCTCCTGCACCAGGTAGATCGCCTCCCACATGATCGCCTTCTGGATCCGGTTGCCCACAAAGCCCGCGATCTCCTTGCGCAGCGTCGTCGGCTCGAAGCCCAGCTCGGAGTACACCTCCTCCGCCCGCCGAGTCGTCTCGGGGCTCGTGTCGGGCCCCGGCACGATCTCGAGCACGGGCATGAGGTGCGCGGGCGTGAAGGGGTGGCCGACAATGATGCGCTCGGCCGCCGCGTTGTCGCGGGCGATGACCGAGGGCAGGATCGCCGAGCTTGACGACGCCAGAACGACGCCCTCCCCGGTCAGCTCCGCGAGCCGGGAGAACATGCCCTGCTTGAACTCGGGGTCCTCCGGCCCGGCCTCCTGGACAAAGTCCACGCCCTCGACGGCGTCTTCGAGCTCGCTGTAGAACGTCGCTCCCGCCTTTTCTACCTCGTCGGCGACGCCGGAGTCGATGTCGTAGACGTTGACCTCCCACCCCGCGTCGGTGAAGCGTGTGATGAAGGATTGACCGATCAGGCCGCTACCAATAATTAGTGCTCTGCTCATAGCCCCCAGGCTAGAGAGAAAAGTAGTCGCTGACCAGGTCCGCTCCCACCACCGCGTCGGTGCCCGGGCCGAGGCGCTCGTCGAGGCGCGCCGGGGAGGGGACGAGGTGGCCCACGCCGTCGAGCGACCACAGTTCCACGGGGGCGCCGCCGGACCAGGTGTCCACCGTCACCGTGGGTGTCGGGCGCGAGCGCTCGTGTTGTTCGGAGCCGTTGAGGAAGGCGAGGTAGCGCGCGGAGTCGAGGGCGGAGCGGGCGGTGCCCCGGTTGGCGGGGCCGATGCCCGCCTCGCCGCCCTCGTAGGGCACGATCGGGTCGGCCGTACCCTGCACCGCGAGGATCGGGGTGGGCACCCAGCCGGCGGGGGCGCGCAGCATGTTGTCGTCCGTGGGGGCGGGGGCGCCGAAGAGGGCGACGCCGTGGAGGGCGCCGGGGGCGTCGACAAGCATGCGAAGGAGCATCTGGCCGCCGTTGGAAAAGCCGCAGCCGATGACCCGGCGCGCGCCGTAGAGCGCGATGAGCTCGCGGAGGAAACCGACGTCGTCGACGTTGAGCGTGCGCGCGGTCTCGTTGAAGCTGCGGCGCAGGTCGTTGAAGTGGTGGTCGACGCCGTCGGGGTAGACCACCGCGCACCCGCGCGAGGCGAACGCGTCGAAGGTGCGGCCCGTGAAGGTGCGCGCGACGCTGCCCGACTGGAGGGAGCCGTGCAAAAACATAACGAGGGTGTCGGCGGTGCCGTCGGCCGCGGTGATCTCCAGCCAGGTCCTGTCCCGGCCGTCGTGGTGCAGGTGTCGTCGGGTGCGGGTGGGCGTCACCCGGCCCACTCTAGCCGCTTAGCCCGTTGCCTGGATGCGTCGTGCCCTGCGCCCGCCGACCAGGCGGCACACGAGGTAGATGGCGAAGGAGATGAAGGAGACCATGACGCTCACGGGCAGGCCCGGGGCGAGCGAGAGGAGGATGCCGCCCACGGCGGCGACCTCGGCGAACAGCACCGACCATGCCACGGCCGCGAGCGGGTTCGCGGTGATGGCCACGGCGCTCGCTCCGGGGGCGATGAGCAGGGACATCACCAAAAGCGCGCCGACGATCTGCACGGTCTCGGCCGCGGCGATTCCCAGCAGCACGGCGAAGGCCGCGGCGACGAGGCGCACGCGCACCCCGGCGGCGGCCGCGACGTCCGGGTCGGCGGAGGCGAACACGAGGGGGCGCCACATGATGGCGACCGCCACCACCACGAACACGGTCGCGATGGCCAACGAGCGCACGCCCGCCCCGGTCACGCCGACGATCTGCCCGGTGAGCAGGGACATCGCGATCGTCGAGTTGCCGGGGTAGAGGTAGAGGAAGAGCACCGAGATACCCATTCCGAAGGCCATGACCACGCCGACGGCGGCGTCGTTGCCGCCGCGCATGCCGAAGGCGACGAGAAGTAGCGCAGCGGCGACGGAGCCGGCCACGGCCCCGAGCGGCAGGCTCACGCCGAAAAACAGCGCGATGGCCGCGCCCATCAGCGCCAGCTCCGAGGTCGCGTGGACGCCGAAGGACATCTTGCGCAGGATCACGAGCGGGGCGATCACGCCGGAGAGGACGCCGAGGAGGGCGGAGGCGATCAGCGAGTCGTGGACGAAATCGAAGGTGAGCAGGTAGCGCGTCTGCTCCAGGGCGTCGGAGAGAAGCTCGGTCACACGATCACCGTCTTGCCGCGCACCGTGACCACGTCGACGGGGGCGCCGTAGAGGTCGCTGAGCACGGAGGAATCCAGCACGTCCTCGACGGGGCCGAGGACGTGGCCCTGCGGGCCGATGTACAGGATGCGGTCGACCACGTCGACGACGGGGTCAATGGAGTGCGTCACCATGAGCACCGCCGCGTCGAGCGCGCGGAAGCGCTCCACGGTCTCGCGCTGGCGGGCGACGTCGAGGGAGAGGAAGGGCTCGTCGGCGAGCAGGATCTCCGGGTTCTTCGCCAGGGCTTGCGCCTGGCGCACCAGCTGCTGCTGCCCGCCCGACAGAGCCCCCACCCGCGCGTCGGCGAGGTGGCCCGCGCCGACGGAGGCGAGAAGCTCGTCGACCGCGTCGCGGTTGACCCGCCGGTTGCGCAACACGCCGTGCCCGAGCGCGAGGGAGACGAGGTCGCCGGCGCGCAGGGGAAGGTCGCGGTCGAACATGCGTTGCTGCGGGATCAGCCCGAGGCGGCCGTTGACCTCGACGCGCCCCGATTGTAGGCGGCGGATCCCGGCGAGGCAGTTGAGCAGGGTCGACTTCCCCGAGCCGTTGGGCCCGAGGACGGCGATCATTTCCCCCGCGGCGATGTCGAGGGTGATGTTGCTCCAGAGCGGCTCGACTGTGGCGTCGATAAGCCGCGCTATCACGAAACGGCCTGCTCGATGTCGCCGACGACGGCGGCGAAGTAGTCGAGGAAGTTCTCACCGTTCGGCGGGGTCTCGTAGACCTCGACGATGGGCACGTTGTTTTCTTGGGCGGCGTCGACGATGAGCTGGGCGGAGGCGTTGACGCTCTGCGGGCTGAAGATGACGACGTCGATCTCGCCGGCCTCGATGAGGTCGATGAACTCCGCGACCGCGGCCGTCGGCGGCTCCGTGTGGTTCAGCGTGGCGCTGCGGTAGGACTCGGGCGTGACCAGCTGGAGGGAGGATTCCTCGATGAGCGCGTCGGCGATGGGGTGGACCTGGGCGACGCGGGCGTCGGGCAGGTCCTCGATGTCGCCCTTGATGGCGTCGAGCTGGGCGTCGAGCTCGGAGGTGTCGCCGCCGGCGGTCTCGGCAATCTCGTGGCCCACCGAGCGCACGGCCTCGGTGGAGTACCAGATGTGCTCGTTTTCGTCGTGCGCGTGATCGTGCCCGTGCTCGTGGCCGTGATCGTGCTCGCCCTCGGCCTCGCCCTCGTGGTCGTGCTCATGATCGTGCTCATGATCGTGGTCGTGGCCATGGCCGTCGTCCTCGACGAGCGGGAGCGCGGAGATAATGTTCGCGGGGTCGGCGGCCGTGTAGAGGCCGACATCGTAGGAGCCGCCGTTGGCGATGACCAGGTCAGCGGACTCGATGCGGGCGTGATCCGCGGCGGTCGGCTCGTAGTCGTGGGGGTCGATGGAGGGGTTGTCAATCACCGCGCCGACCTCGCGGTCGAGGACGGAGCTGGCGACGTCCGCCCACACCTGCGTGGTGGCGATTGTGTCCTCCGTCTGCTGCTCCTCGGCGGGAGCGGCGCTGTCCTGCTCGTTGTCGGGGGAGCAGGCCACGAGGGTGGCCGCTGCCGTTGCTGCTGCGAGAGCGCCCGCGAAGGGGCGCTTTAAGCTAAACTTTGTCATGGTAACCATCAAACCATTAGTGAAAACATCTTTCAATAATTAGTGGGCAGGGCACCTGCGCGCACTACGATGGCCCCATGTCACGCCGCCCCGCGCCCGGCGAGTACCCCCGGGCCACGCCGCGAGCTCCCGCGAAAACGCACCCGAGAGCAACGCTGGACTCCATCGCCCGCGAGCTCGGGGTGTCGCGCACGACGGTGTCCAACGCCTACAACCGGCCCGACCAGCTCTCGCCCGAGCTGCGCCAGCTCATCCTCGGCACGGCCCGCGAGCTGGGCTACCCGGGGCCGAACCCCACGGCGCGCTCGCTGCGGACCGCCCGCTCGGGGGCGGTCGGCGTCATCTTGACCGAGCGCCTCGCCTACGCCTTCGAGGACCACGCCTCCGTCGACTTCCTCGCCGGCCTCGCGGCGGCGAACGACGTCTCCCTCACGCTGATCCCCGTCGGCCCGGGGGAGGGGCCCTCGCCCAACCGGGACTCCGTCGCCAACGCCATCGTGGACGGCTTCGTCGTCTACTCGGTGCCCGCGGGCGACCCGCACCTGAAGGCGGCGCGGGAGCGCGGCCTCCCGGTCGTCGTCTGCGACCAGCCCGCGACTCTCAGCGGCGTGCCCTACGTGGGCATCGACGACGCGGCCGCGATCGAGCCGGCGGCGCGTTCGCTCGTGAGCGCCGGCCACCGGCGCATCGGCATCCTGACCAAGCGCCTGTTCAGCCGCCCCCGCGACGGGGCCGTCACCCGAGCGGAGCTCGAGACCTCCGACATGCACGTTCAGCGCAACCGCGTCCGCGGGGCCCTCGAGGTTTTCCGCGCCGCGGGGATCGCGGAGGTGCCCATCGTGAATAGGCACTTCAACGACGTGGCCTCCGCCGCCGACGGCGCGCGCGAGCTGATCGGCGCCCACCCGGACCTCACCGCCGTGCTGTGTACCACCGACTCGATGGCGCTCGGCGTCCTCGAGGCCTTCGGCGACCGCGTCCCCCGCGACCTGTCGGTGACCGGCTTCGACGGCATCGCCGCCGCGCGCTACCTCGGCCTGACCACCGTGGAGCAGCCCAACACGCGCAAGGGCCGCGAGGTGGGCCGCGTGCTCCGCCAGCTTATCGACGCCCCCGCCGCGCCCCCCGCCCCCCGCACGATCCTGCCCACCCAGTTCGTGCCGGGCCGCACCGTCAGCGCCCCGCGCGAGCGGCCGCGAGGTCTGTGAGAACGCCGGCCATCTCGGCCACGGTGCTCACACGCAGCGGCGCGACGGAGGGCTTCGGGCCGACTTTGATGCCCACGTCGCCCTGCCCAAGCACGGCCAGGGCCGTCTCGTCCGTGGTGTCGTCGCCGGCCATGAGGGTAGCGCTAAAGCCCTGTTTGTAGCCTGCGAGCCAGCTGCCCTTGGTGGTTTCGAGCGCGGAGAACTCCACGACGTTGCGCCCGGCGATCACCGGCCGGCCGCCCGCGTCGATAGCCAAGGCGCGGCGCAGCAAGGACTCGGCGCGCCCCGGGTCCGTCTCTGCGAGCGCGGCGACGTGGAGGACGCGCTGGTACGGCTTGACTTCCACGGAGGCGGGCGGCTCGGCGATATCGGCGAGGGTGGCTTCGATGCGGTGCAAAAAGGCCCGATCATCGGGGGTGAGCTGTGGCCCGCCCGCGGTGGTCTCGGCGCCGTGGGAGCCGACGAGGACGACCGGGTCGCCGAGCGGGAAGACGCTGCGCAGCCCGTCGAGGTGGCGCCCGCTGAGCACCGCCACCTGGGTGCGCGGCAGCGCGCTGAGGTCGCGGATCGCGGCGAGTGCCGCGGGGTGGGCGCGCGCTGCGGCGGGGTCGGGGACGATCTCCGAGATCGTGCCGTCGAAGTCGAGGCAGACGAGGAGAGATTCCGCCTCGGCGAGCGTGCGAAGGGCCAGATCGAGTGTCGTCATAGTGCCATCACCCTGATCGAGGGAGCCTCGACCCCCTCAGAGGCCTCGAGTGCGGTCAACAGCGCCTCCCTGGGGCCGAGGTGGCGCACCCGGAACGTCGCGCCCGGGGCGAGCAGACCTGTCAGCTGGTCGTGGACGTAGCGCGCCCCGCCGATGCAGTCGCCGGGGTCGGCGACCTCCACCTCGTCGAGGCGCAGTTGGTCGCCCTCGGTCGTGGTGGTGGCGCGCAGCGGGGCGCAGCCGGTGAGCCCCTTCATAGAGCTCGCGCCGAAATCGAGGGTGGCCTTTCCGGCCGCGTCCTGCGGCAGCCCGCCCGGGGTGTTCGGGTCGGTGTAGACCGCGACGATCTGCCAGTGCGGGCCCACCAGCCCCGGGGCGCCCGCTTTCTCCGGCTCGTCGGCGCCCGAGCAGCTGGCTAACCCCGCGGAGACAGCGACTAGGGCCGCGGCGCGGCGGGCCTTTGTCACAGGGCCTCCAGAAAGTCCGCTGCCCAGCGCTGGACGTCGTGCTCGGTGACCCATGCGTGCATGGCGCGCATCGCGTCCTCATCGCCCGCGGCTGCGGCGCGGATGGCATCTTCCACCGAGGTGAGGTCGAAGGGGTTGCACAAGAAGGCCTGGTGCAGCTCGACGGCGGCCCCGGCGAACTCGGAGAGCACGAGCGCGCCCGAACCGTCCGGGTGGCAGGAGACGTACTCCTTGGCCACCAGGTTCATGCCGTCCTTGTAGGGGGTGACCAGCATGATGTCGGCCGCGGCGTAGAACACGCCGAGGCGCTCCTTGGGCACGGCGCGGTGAATGTAGTGCACCACGGGCCGGCCGACGTCGCCGAAGCGCCCGTTGATCCGGCCCACGGTTTCCTCGACCTCGCGGCGCGTCTGCCGGTAGTGGTCGATCCTCTCGCGCGAGGGGGTGGCCACTTGCACCACGACGGCGTCGTCAAGCACACCCTGCTCAAGCAGGTTCTCGAAGGCAAGCAGCCGCTGCACGATCCCCTTGGTGTAGTCGAGGCGGTCCACCCCGAGAAGCAGGGTCCGCGGGTGGCCCAGGCTCGCGCGCAGCGTATCGACGTCCCCCGGACCGCCCCGGGAGACCGAGGACGGGTCGATGGAGATCGGGAACGTGCCGGTGCGCGGCGCATCCTCGCCCATGAGGGTGCGGAAGTTCTCCTCGTCTTCGGCGCGCTGGAAGCCGATAAGGTCGCAGCCGCTCAGGCCGCGGGTGATCTCCTCGCGCCACGGCAGCTGGCGGAAGATGTCGGGGCCGGGGAAAGGGATGTGCAGGAAGAACCCGATGGTGAGGTCGGGGCGCAGCGCGCGCAGCAGACCGGGCACGAGCTGGAGCTGGTAGTCCTGCACCCACACCACGGCGTCCGGCGCGGCGACGGCAGCCGCGGCCTCGGCGAAGCGGCGGTTGACGTCGCAGTATGACTCCCACCACTCGGCCTCGTAGCGCGGCGTGACAATCAGGTCGTGGTAGAGCGGCCACAAGGAGGAGTTGGAAAAGCCCTCGTAGAAGTTCTCAAAGTCGTGGGCGCTGAGGGAGACCGGGTGGAGCCGGATGCCGTCGAACTCGAAGGGCTCGACCTGCGTGTCGGCCTCCCCGGGCCAGCCGACCCAGCAGCCGTCGTGGTGGCGCAGCACGGGGGCCAGCGCAGCGACGAGCCCGCCGGGGGAGATTTCCCAGCCGGAGCCCGTGTCTGCGCGGTCGACGGGGAGCCGGTTGGCGACGATGACGAAGCTGTTGTCCCCGGTCATGGTGCGCTACTTTTCGCCGGCGGTCTTTGTGGCGGTCTTTTTCTTCGTGGCCTTCTTCGCGGTGGCCTTCTTCGCGGTGGATTTCTTGGTGGTGGTCTTCTTCTTCGTCGCCTTCTTCTTGGCGGCCTTCTTTGTGGCCTTCTTCTTCGTCGCCTTCTTTGTGGCGGTCTTCTTCGCGGTGGTGCTCGTGGCAGAGGCGTCCTCTTCCGCCAAGGCCTCCTGTTCCTCGGCGTACTTGCTGTAGACAAAGCCCTTGGGCTCCACGCCGAGCATGGACATCAAGGTGACGCCGTCGAAGAAGTCCTCAGCGTAGGTGGCCACGATCCGCCGCGCGCCGGAGGCGGTCTGCTCCTCGACCGTGTGGGCAGCGTCGGGAGCGGGGCGGGAATCGGTGATCTTGGGTGGCACTGAAGCGTCTCCTTCTACACAGCCATGGTCAATACAGCTTGAAAAGCGGGCCTACCAAGTCTACGCCAAAGGCGGGGGCGCTGCCCCAGGCGCTGGTCCAGAGCCCGGCTCGCGTCCGGGGCCCTGCCCGGCGCGGGCGGCGGGTTTGCGGCGCCGGCGGCTGCGCGCAGCCTGCTCGGCGCGGCGGATCTGCTGGAAGGTGACCCGGCCGGCGCGGCGGAACGCGGGGTAGGGGTTGAAGATGCGCGGGCGGCGGATGCGGCGCGCACCCCACTCGCCGAGCACCACGCCGCTGGCGAGCGCCATGCACGTGCCCACGGCCAGCGCGATGCTCGTCGCGCCGAGGACCATTTGCTCGTTGAGCATCGCGTACATGCCGCGGTAGATGCCGGCGCCCGGAAGGAAGGGGGTCACGCCAGCGACGGCGGTGATGACCGGGTTGATGAGGAGGCGGCGGGCGATGAGGCCGCCGCCGAGGCCGATCATGGTGGCGCACGCGAAGGTGGCCAACAGGGTGCCCGCGCCGAGCGGCAACAGGAAGATGTAGTACATCGCGGAGCCGGCGAAGGCCGCGATGGCGGAGACGAGGATCGCAGGGCGCTCGGCGAAGCAGGTGACGGTGAAGGCCGCAGCCGCCAGCGTGCCGCCGATGATGCGCGCGACGGCGGAGCCGAACGTGGGGGTGCCCAGCATGGTCTCCAAGGGCGGCAGGCCGACACCGAGCATCTCGGACACCGAGATGCCCGTGGCCACGCCGGCGACGATGCCGCCCGTGAAGAGCATCGTTTGGAAGAAGCGGGCGCTGGCGGTGACCGGGGAGCCCGTGATGCCGTCGAGAAGCGATTGCACCAGCGTGAGGCCGGCGAGCAGGACGATGATGCCCGTGGCGATGACTTGGGTGGGCACCACCGTGTAGCCGAAGGTCGCGGAGAACTGGTAGAAGATCACGGCCGGGACGGTGGCGAGGAAGCCGCCGATGGCGCAGTGGAAGAAATAGGGTAGGTCGTTGCGCGAGATGACTTTGCCGATGCCCATGATGAGGAAGGCGGTGAGGCCGCCGAACAGCGCCATGAGCAGGTCGCCGCCGAGCAGGATCGAAATCGCGCCGCCCATGACCGCCCAGCCCGCGAGGAAGCGGAGGTTGCGGTGCGGGATGTACTCGCGCTCGATGTCGTCGAGGATCTTTTCCGCCATCTCCGGCGGGGTGGCGCCCGAACGGATCGAGCGGATCAGGCGGTCGACTTCCTGCAGCTTGTGGTAGTTGTACGACGAGTCGTCGACGACGCGGAACACGTTGACCGGCTGGCGGCGCTCCACACCAATGATGGTGTGGATGTTCATGGTGTTCACCGTGATGTCCACGTGACAGTAGTGCAGGCCGTACGAGGACGTCACGGCGTGAATGTGTGCCTTGACGTCCGAGCTTGTCGTGCCGTTGGTGATCAGGATCGAGCCGATCCGCGCCGCGATGTGCATGACGGCGGCCACCTGGGCCGGGTCGGTCAGGTCCACCGGCGCGAGGACGGAGGGCGGGGCGAGGTGCGGGCTTCGTCGATCGTCGCCACCGCGCGTGACCGCGTGCGGAAAACTCCCATCAGCGCGCTGAATCCGTTGCTCAACCCGCTCTCAGACCCGCTCTCAGACCCGCTGCTCACCCTAGATTCCACACGGCACAGACTATCGCCATAGGCGGTGTCACGCAGGGCTGGGGTGCCCGTGTACACTTTTGCTCACTGCTGGAGTGGCGCAATCGGTAGCGCAACGCACTTGTAATGCGTAGGTTGCGAGTTCAAGTCTCGTCTCCAGCTCCATTTTTTCCCGCTGCAGGTTCCTTCCGCGTCGGCCACGCGGCGCCACCGCGCCGACGCGGTCGCCCGCAAAGTGGGACCCCATGCCCAGTCGGCGTTCAGTAAATGTTCAGGTTGGGGGTGTTTACTCTGCCCGAGACACTTTCGGAAAGGGAGCCAACAGATGGCAGATAACAACCAGGGCGTGAAGGTCCTCGTCGTCGACGACGAGCCCAACATCGTCGAACTTCTCACCGTGTCCCTCAAGTTCCAGGGATTCGAGGTGGAAAGCGCCGAATCCGGCCAGGAGGCGCTGAAGATCGCGCGCGAGTTCCGGCCCGACGCCTACATTCTCGACGTCATGATGCCGGGCATGGACGGCTTCGAGCTGCTGGGCAAGCTGCGCTCGGAAGGCCTCGACGGCCCCATCCTCTTCCTCACCGCGAAGGATGCGGTGGAAGACCGCATCCACGGCCTGACCATCGGCGCCGACGACTACGTGACCAAACCCTTCTCCCTCGAAGAGGTGATCACCCGCCTGCGCGTGATCCTGCGCCGCGGCAACGTCACGGCCGGCGAGGAGGAGGACGCGACGCTGCGCTACGCCGACCTGACGCTCAACGACGACACCCACGAGGTGACCAAGGGCGGCGAGATCATTGATCTGTCCCCCACGGAGTTCAACCTTCTGCGCTACCTCATGCTCAACTCCGAAGTCGTGCTGTCGAAGGCGAAGATCCTGGACAACGTGTGGCACTACGATTTCGGCGGCGACGGCAACGTGGTGGAGTCCTACATCTCCTACCTGCGCCGCAAGATCGACACCGGCGACGTGCCGTTGATCCACACGGTCCGCGGCGTGGGCTACGTCCTGCGCACCCCGCGCCAGTAATGGCCGCGCGGAACCTCACTCCCGGTCAGGGGGCCAGCCGGATCCCCCTGCAGAAGAGCCTCGTCGGGGTCGTCCTCCTGGTGTCGGTGCTGAGCATGGCGCTCAGCTTCACCGCCGTGTATTTCCTCATGCGCGGCCTGCTGTATCAGCGCGCCGACGACGCTTTGGCGACCGGCATGGACACGTGGGTGGGGCAGCCCGCTCCGTGGCCGAACCTCGGTGCGCCGAGCGAGTTCACGCAGGCGCTGTACGAGCCCGCCCTGGACACTACGTTCAACTACTCCATCAGCTCCGACCCGCCGGACTATTCGCAGATGAAGGGGGAGGGTCCGCAGACGATCACCTCGATCAAAGGGCGGGAGCCGGAGCGCTACTACCGCGCTTTGGCCAGGCGCAACGACGACGGAAGTGTGCAGTTTGTGGCCAAGTCCCTCGACTCCGAGCGACGGCTGCTCACCTCGCTGGCCATCGTGGAGCTCAGCATCGGCGGCATCGCGCTGATCTTCGCGGCCTTCGCGGGCAACTACTCCGTTCGCCGGGCTCTCGCCCCGCTTCGCGACGTCGAGAATACCGCCCTGGCCATCGCCGACGGCGACATCTCGCGCCGCGTGCCGTCGTGGCCGCGCGAGACGGAGGTGGGCAAGATCTCGTACGCGGTGAACACGATGGTGACCCAGCTGCAGGGCTCGGTGGAGGCGTCCCAGGCGAAGGAGGAGCAGATGCGCCGCTTCGTCGGCGACGCCTCCCACGAGCTGCGCACGCCGCTAACCAGCATCCGCGGGTTCGCTGAGCTCTACCACTCCGGCATGGTCACGGACGCCGACATGGTGCTCAGCAAGATCGACCAGGAATCCGGGCGGATGAAGCTGCTCGTCGAAGACCTCCTCGCGCTCACGCGCGCCGAGGGGGCGCGGTTGGACAAGCGCAGCGTGGATATGCTTGAGCTGTGCTCGTCGGCGGTCGACTCCGCGCGCGCGGCCTTCCCGGAACGGCAGGTCAGCGTGACCAACGACAGCCTGTCGTCCCCCATGGTCGAGGGGGACCCGGACCGTCTGCACCAGGTGATGCTCAACCTCATCACTAACGCCTTCAAACACGCCGGGTCCGAGGCCTCGGTGGCGATTACGCTGCGTAAGAACCTGGACAAGGTGTTCATCGATGTCGCCGACGACGGCGTCGGCATGGCACCGGAGGACGCCGACCACATCTTCGACCGCTTTTACCGTGCGGATACCTCGCGCAACCGCGCCAGCGGCGGCGGCTCCGGGCTGGGACTTGCCATCACGAAGTCGCTCGTGGAGCAGCACGGCGGTGCCATCTCCGTGCGTACCGCCCCGGGCCAGGGCTCCACCTTCACCATCTCCCTGCCGATGCTCCACGAAAACTCCCCGCGGGCTTGACCTTTCCCCCGCGGCAGGCGGTCCACTGTCCACCATGCACCTGATCAGCGAAGCAGCGGAGGCCATCGGGGTCTCGCCGAAAGCGTTGCGGCACTGGGACGCGGTGGGGCTTCTCGTCCCGCGCCGCGAGGGGGCCTACCGCGTCTATACGGACGACGACATCAAGCGCGGGGCCTCCATCGCCCTGTTCCAGACGGCGGGGCTCCCCCTCGCGGAGATCGCACCGCTTCTCGACGCCCCGCCGGC
Source organism: Corynebacterium timonense (assembly GCF_900105305.1). NCBI lineage: Bacteria > Bacillati > Actinomycetota > Actinomycetes > Mycobacteriales > Corynebacteriaceae > Corynebacterium > Corynebacterium timonense. The sequence goes on from NZ_LT629765.1 coordinate 112,248, forward strand.
CGAGCTCCTCACCGCCGCGCTGCGGCGCCACCGCCGCGCCCTGCAAGAAAAGGCGCGGCTGCTGAAAAACCAGGTGCAGACAGTGGATCAACTCATCAAGGAGGCAAACATGGACAAGGTAAGCGAGTACCTCGGCGAGCACATGAGCGAGTACCAGCGCGAGGCCGAAGAGAGGTGGGGCGGCACGAGGGAGTGGGCCCGATCACAGAATAATCTCGCCGCGATGGGCGGCGGGGACATCCGGGCACTCCAAGAGGAACAGGAGGAGTTCGCGGCCGCGCTGACCCGCGCCCGCGAGAGCGGCGTCGCGCCCGGCTCCGAGGAGGCGGACGCCCTGGTCCTGCGCCACCGCGAGGCGCTCAGTGCCTGGTACCCCGTCACCGCGGCGCGGCAGCTCATCCTGGCCCGGATGTACGTCGCGGACGATCGCTTCCACGCCGCGTTCGCGGGGGAGCAGGACTACCTGCTGCGGCTCGTCGAAAAGCGGGCGGAGCAGGAGGGCGTTGACCTCGCCGATCCGGTCTGGGAGTGAGATCCCGCTGGCCCTATTCGGTCTTTCGGCGAGGGTGCCTGGCCTTCTCAGCTGACGGGGCGGCGACATTTCCTCCGTGTCGTGGTGTGTGGTGGGTTGTGTTTGAAGGCTGTGTGCAGCATTTTTCGCATTCGCCGCACAGTTTCCCTTCGGGACGCCAATATTGCTGTTTCGTAATAGAAATCAGAGCACGGCATGGCCATTGACTAGGTGAAGGCGTTGAGGGTCATGGGGAAGTATCGAAGGTTGTCGGCGCTTCTGTCTGCGGCGCTTGTGTGCGGCTCACTGGGCACCGCTGCGGCGGGCGGGGCCGTTTTTCACGGTTACTGGATCGGCGGGAAGATCGAACAGATCTACCATCGTCTCGGCGGGTGGGGCAGGTTCGGTAACGCGACCACGGACCTGACCCCTTGTTGGTGGACATAGGCTAGCCCCGGTTGATAGCCGGAGGAAGGTAGTCTCTGTTCATGCCTCGTAAGTCCTATTCTGAGGAGTTCAAGCGCGACGCGGTCGCGATGTATGAAGACACAGACGGTGTGTCTTGTAACTCGGTTGCTCATGATCTCGGTGTTAACCGTGGCAGTCTCGCTGCCTGGGTTACGCGCTATGGCACGGGCAAAAAAGCCCGCGCGATTGATGCTGCAGCTCGAGCGCGAAAGGCATCGGATTCAGAGCGGATCCGACAGCTCGAGAAGCACAACCGGCTTCTTCAACAAGAGCGAGATATCCTTCGCAAGGCGGCGCAGTATTTTGCGAAAGAGATGGGCTTGTGATCCGCTTCAAGTTCATCTGGGACCATCGCACCGAGTTTTCGGTCACACGGATGTGCGACGTGCTGAAGGTGCGGCGATCTTCCTATTACAAGTGGAAAAACACGCAGGCCGCGCGCCGTCAAAAGGTTGTTGACGATGCTGTTCTTGGTGCTCGTATCCGCACTGTGTTCACCGACGAACACGGACTCTACGGAGCCAAACGCATCGCCGCGGCGTTGAACGACTCTGATTCGGGGGCGCATGAAGTGGTCAATCACAAACGCGTTGCACGCATCATGAAGGCCATGGGCATCCAGGGGTTTCACGAAGAAACGCCGCGTGCGCACCACCGTGGCAGATACTGGCCGCAGTGTCTTTTTCGGATCTTGTTCGCAGGCAGTTTCATGCCCCGGCGCCGAACCGCGTGCTCGTCGGCGACATTACCTACCTGCCGGTATCCGGTGGCGGCAATATGTATCTTGCCACCGTGATCGATTGTTATTCCCGCAGGCTGGTGGGATTTTCTATTGCTGACCACATGCGCGTCGATCTGGTTATCGATGCGTTGGACTCAGCGCGGCGCGCCCGGGGCAGTCTGAAAGGAGCGATTTTTCATTCCGATCACGGCAGTGTCTATACCTCGAAGGCATTTCGCTCACGATGCACGATGCTAGGGGTGACCCAATCGATGGGGGCGGTGGGAACCAGCGCAGACAACGCGCTGGCGGAGTCGTTCAACGCGACATTGAAACGCGAGGTGCTGCACAACCGGAAATGCTTCGACTCGATGCTGCACGCCAGACGGGACGTCTTCGCCTGGTGTGTGCGCTACAACCAGAAACGCAGACACTCATGGTGCGATTATCTCTCGCCCATCGAGTACGAAAACCGCACCTGCGGTAAACTCACCCTGACCGCATAAGTTCAATTCCCTGTGTCCACTTTCCAGGGGTCGGGCCCTCGGGACGCTGTCGTGCGCCTGGTCGGAGCTGTCCTGGCGGAACAACATGCGTGAGAAGGATCCAGCAGAAGCGCTACATGTCGTTGACCAGCTTGAAACAGACCAGGGTGATGATCACGGCTAACATCGTCGATGCCGGTGAAACCAGACCTGCTATTGACCAGCAGGAGACAGCATCAATCAGCATCGGTTCCTAACACGAGATAGTCCGTAAGGTCGCTACCCTGCTAGTTTTCTCGAAAGGGCAGATACACCACTTCCGCGGACTTGACCGGCTATTACAGTATTTAATGACACTGTGCCGTCAGGATCACTCCCCGTTAGAGCATTCACTCAGCATACTGAAGTAGGCTATTTTCCTTCTACGACTAAGTTCCCTAATCGTAGAGTAGATGGCTTCACCAATGTGCTCGATTTCTTCGTGGGTAGATGCGGCCATAAAAGAGACCTTCACTCTATTTAGGTTTAGCACTTCTGGATTTACGGGAGTACCGAAATCATCGATCCATTGACGTTCTAGATCAAATTCATCTACCGCAAGTGCGGTAGACTCTACGGTCGGTTCACCCACTAAGGGGATTTTAGATCGTATCGCCTTGACGACCTGCTCTGTAACATATTCCAAATCGTGGTCTGTCGCGTAGAGGAAGACCTCTTCAGTCAGAGGCATATATGAGCGTTTAGTCACCATGGACTCATCCTAGCTGGCGCCGGATATGGAATAGCGCCTCAGATCCTCTCCAAAAATACCTACCCTAGAGGGCCTGGTACCCCTTTTATTAGGGGACGCAGGATGGGGTTTTAGACTTTCCCGGAGGAGTTGGAGCAGGTGGACCCCGGTAAGTGGGGGTGCCGTGGATATAATCAGCTAAAAGCTGTAGTTCAACAGCTCCCCTCCGTCAAGTATTTATAGAGCGTGGTCCGCCTGATCCCGAGCCGGCGGGCCACCTCCGCTTTGGGTACACTATCGGAAATCCACTGTCGAGCCTGAGCGACCTGGACATCGGTAAGCGCCTTCACCCGACCCTTGTACACCCCGCGGGCCTTCGCGTGGGCAATCCCCTCGGCCTGGCGCTCCTTAATGATGGAGCGCTCAAACTCCGCCACAGAACCCATCAAACCCAGCATGAGCTTTGCGATCGGATCAGCCTTCGCGGAATAGGTCTGCCTCTCACGCAAGAACCTCACCGACACGCCGCGCCCGACGAGGTCCTCGACGAGCGTGTGGAGGTCGACAAGTGAGCGCGCGAGCCGATCCATGTTCGTGACAATGAGCTGATCCCCTTTCCGCAGATACCTCAGCACCTCCTCCAGCTGGGGACGGTGACGAGTCGATCCACTGAGCTTCTCCTTATATATCTGCGACGCCCCAGCCGCCTGGAGCTGCTCGAGCTGACGGTCTAAATTCTGCTCCAGGGAACTCACCCGGGCGTAACCGACTTTTTATCCCACGACAACATCCTGGTGTTCGTTAATCGCTAGAGGTAGCGACGGTTCTGTTCCGTTAGACATGATCCAACCCTACCGAACAGGGAAAAGTTGTAATTCAAAACCGTTCACTTAGGGGGTGCCAGGCACACTAGTGCTGCCGGTATCAAGCGGGCGTCTGCAAGGAGCTGGACCGGCAATGCGATGTCAGAACCTACTTCGCCCTCGCTGGAAAAAACTTTTTTCACCGACGCAGGCCGAGCCAAGATGCGGCGAAAAGGGAGACGCTCGGTGGATCGAAGTTGTCTGCAACCGCAGGGGTCGGCAATCTTTGCTCGCGATGCTCAGCCTGGTCGTCGTGGAGGAGAGCCTCGTTCCAACCCCAGAAACGCCAACCATCCACAACGTTCGGACAGCCCGACAGTAAGCCAGGCGGCCAGGGTGTTGAGCGCGTCGGTTTTTGGCCGTCCGAATATTCCGAGCGTAATCGGCTAGCCGGGCGCGCTCCAACCCCGTACAACGGGTACCACTAGCGCCGCCCCGCCTCGTTGGTGCCCAGCTTCTCGCGCAGCAGCTCCGCGGCCTCGTCCATCTTCGCCTGGTCTGTCTGCTCCGGGGGAATGACGTTAGCGAGGTTGTATCCCGACATGTCGTTGGCGGGGAAGACGTGAATGTGGGCGTGCGGGACCTCGAAGCCGGCGATGAGGTAGCCGGCGCGCTCGGAGCCAAAGGCCTCGATGACAGCCTGCCCGATCTCCTTGGCAATCTCGTTCATGTGCGTCCACAGGGCGGGGGAGAGGTCGGTCCACTTGTCCACCTCCTCGACGGGGACGACGAGGGTATGGCCGTAGGCAATGGGGGCGATGGACAAAAACGCGGCGACAGTCTCGTCGCGGTAGATGAAGCGGCCGGGCAGGTCGCCGTCCAGGATCTTGGTGAATACGGTGCTCATGCCGCCCCAGGCTACCGGTAAGTTGGGGGCCATGCGCATCCTTGTTATCGGTTCGGGCGGCCGTGAACACGCCCTTCTGGCTGGGTTGAGGGGCAACGAGCTGCACGTGGCGCCGGGCAACGCCGGTATGGCCTCGCTTGCCGAGGTCCACTCGGTGGACGTGGCCTCGCCGGAGGCGATCGTGGCGCTCGCCCGCGACGTCGGCGCGGAGCTCGTGGTCATCGGCCCGGAGATCCCGCTCGTCGCCGGGGCGGCGGACGCGCTCGCCGAGGCCGGCATCGACGTCTTCGGCCCGACGAAGGCCGCTGCGCAGCTCGAGGGCTCTAAGGCCTTTGCCAAGGAGGTCATGGCCGCGGCGGGAGTGCGCACGGCGTCGGCGACGCGCGTGACGGAGCTGGCGGAGATCGACGCTGCGCTCGACGAGTACGGCCCGAACTACGTGGTCAAGGATGACGGGCTGGCCGGCGGCAAGGGCGTCGTGGTCACCCAGGACCGCGCCGCCGCCGAGGCGCACGCCCGCGCCGTGATCGAGGCCGGCAACCCGGTCCTGTTCGAGTCCTTCCTCGAAGGCCCCGAGATCTCCCTGTTCTGCCTCGTCGACGGCGACACGGTCGTGCCGCTGCTTCCCGCCCAGGATCACAAGCGCGCCCACGACAACGACGCTGGCCCCAACACCGGCGGCATGGGCGCCTACACGCCGCTGCCGTGGCTGCCCGACAACGGCGTCGAGCGCATCGTCGCCGAGATCGCCGAGCCCGTCGCCCGCGAGATGGTCGCCCGCGGTATCCCCTACCAGGGCATTCTCTACGTCGGTGCGGCCTGGGGCCCGGAGGGCCCGGCTGTGGTCGAGTTCAACGCCCGCTTCGGCGACCCCGAGACCCAGCCCGTGCTCTCGCTGCTGAAAACGCCGCTTGTCCGCGCCCTCACCGCCGTCGCCACCGGCACCCTCGCCGAGCTGGCCCCGCTCGAGTGGGAGGACGGCTACGCTGCCACCGTCGTGCTCTCCGCCGAGGACTACCCGGCCGCACCCCGCACCGGCGACGCGATCACCGGCGAGGGCCTCGACGACCCGACTACGATCCTCCACGCCGGCACCGCGCTGCAGGACGGGGTGCTCGTCTCCTCCGGCGGCCGCGTGCTCAACGCGCTGGGCAAGGGGGCCACGCTTGAGCAGGCCGTCGATAAGGCGTACGAGGCCGTGGAGAAGATCACGCTGCAGGGCTCGTTCTACCGCCGCGACATCGCGCGCAAGGCGATCGAGGGCGACATCCGCGTGGGCAGCTAAGCTCCGCTGGTCAGCGCCGCGTGCGATAATAAGCGGCGTGGCTGAAAAACCGATGAACGCGAACGTCCTGTCCCACCGCTACGCCTCGCCCGAGATGGCGACGCTGTGGAGCGCCGAGCACAAGATCATCCTGGAGCGCCAGCTCTGGGTCGCGGTGATGAAGGCGCAGCAGGGGCTGGGGGTGGACATCCCAGACGAGGCCATCGCGGCCTACGAAAGCGTCATTGAGCGGGTAGACTTGGCCTCGATCGCCGAGCGGGAGAAGGTCACCCGCCACGACGTGAAGGCGCGCATCGAGGAGTTCAACGCGCTGGCCGGCCACGAGCACATCCACAAGGGGATGACCAGCCGTGACCTCACCGAGAACGTCGAGCAGCTGCAGATCGTCCGCGCGCTTGAGCTGACGCGCGACAAGTCGGTGGCCCTGCTCAAGGCGGTGGGCAACCGCGCCGAGCAGTACACGTCCCTGGTCATGGCGGGCCGCTCTCACAACGTCGCGGCGCAGGCCACCACGCTGGGCAAGCGCTTCGCCTCGGCGGCGGACGAGATCCTCCTCGCCGTCGAGCGCATCGAACAGCTGCTGGCCGCCTACCCGCTGCGCGGCATCAAGGGGCCGATGGGCACCGCCCAGGACATGCTCGACCTCATGGGCGGCGACGAGGCGAAGCTTACGCAGCTCGAGGGCCAGATCGCCCGCCACCTCGGCTTCGCCCGCACCTTCGACTCGGTGGGCCAGGTCTACCCGCGCAGCCTCGACTTTGACGCGATTTCCGCCCTGGTGCAGCTGGGCGCCGGGCCGTCGTCGCTCGCCACCACGATCCGCCTCATGGCCGGCAACGAGACGGTCACCGAGGGCTTCAAGGAGGGCCAGGTCGGATCGTCGGCGATGCCGCACAAGATGAACGCGCGCTCCTGCGAGCGCGTCGGCGGCTTCCAGGTCATCCTGCGCGGTTACCTCACGATGGTCGCGGACCTTGCCGGCCAGCAGTGGAACGAGGGCGACGTGTTCTGCTCAGTCGTGCGCCGCGTCGCGCTGCCAGACGCCTTCTTCGCCATCGACGGCCAGCTGGAGACCTTCCTGACGGTGCTCGACGAGTTCGGAGTCTTCCCGGCCATGATCAACCGGGAGCTTGACCGCTACCTGCCGTTCTTGGCCACCACCCGGATCCTCATGGCGGCGGTGCGCGCCGGGGTCGGCCGCGAGACCGCCCACGAGGTGATCAAGGAGCACGCCGTCGCGATGGCGCTCGATATGCGCGAGAAGGGGGCGGAGCAAAACCTCGTCGAGAGGCTGGCCGAAGACGAGCGCCTGCCCCTGGACCGCGCCGCCCTCGACGCCGCGCTCGCCGACCGCCACGCCTTCATCGGCGCCGCCGAGTCCCAGGTCGACGCCGTGCTCGCGCGCATCCAGGCGCTTGTCGACGCCCACCCCGACGCCGCCGGTTACACCCCGGGCGAGATCCTCTAAGGAGCGCCCGGCCCCCACGTCAGCGCCTGGGGAGGCTGCCCCGGGTTGCGCGGGCTGACCAGTGTGTTCAGGCGCACGCCGGTGCCGACGATGCCGGGGTCGCGCTGCCCCTCCCAGGTGACCACCGCGGTGGTGTAGCTGCGCCCGGTGACCATGTCTCCCGTGTAGGAGGGAACCGTGTCGGTCTCCTCGGTGTCGAGGCCACAGTAGCTTTCGGCCCCGACCCCGACGTAATTGGCGTTGGTGCCGTAGCCGTCAACGGGGGTGAGCGACGGAAGCTCGACGGAGACGGGGGCGTCGTCGCGCCCCAGCCCCTGGCCCAGCGAGGTGAAGGTGACGGGGAAGCAGGAGAAGGTCCGCACGGCGACGGGCGGGGCGTCGCCAATGCGCTGCGGGTCCTGGCCAATGTTGTCCTTCACCTGCTGCAGCGTGAGCCGCGTCGGCGCGTGCACCGTGACCTCCCAGTAGACGGGCATCCCCGTGGAGAAGTGTGTGGTGACCACCTCGGCGGGCTCGTCGAAGCGGAGGTGGGTGCCGTCCGCGGTGGGGCGAAAGCCCTCCGGTTCGTTGACCAAACCGGTCACGGGCGCGTTGTCCTGGGGGTCCACGGACCCGCAGGCTGCGAGCGCCGCGGCGAGCGCGACGGCGGCGGGGGGTGCGGAAAGGCGGCGCAAGGCGTGCATGGCCTTTACCTTAAGCGATCGCCAGCGATTTCCCGTCCGCGGAACCCGGGCTAGACTTACGTGCCATGCGTCCAGAGCTCTCTGATTACGACCACCTTTCTGGCGGCAAGGTCCGCGAAATCTACGAGGTGGATGCCGCGACCCTGTTGATGGTGGCCACCGACAGGATCTCTGCCTTCGACTTCTCGCTTGACCCGGAGATCCCGGACAAGGGGCGAGTGCTCACAGCCACCTCGATGTTCTTCTTCGACCTGCTCGACGGGGTGCCGAATCACCTCGCCGGGCCGATTGACGACGAACGCATCCCCGAGGAAGTCCTCGGCCGCGCCCAGGTGGTCACACGCCTGCAGATGATCCCCTTCGAGTGCGTCGCCCGCGGCTACCTCACGGGTTCCGGGAAGAAGGAGTACGACGCGACGGGCACGGTGTGCGGCGTCGAGCTGCCCGAGGGCCTGACAGAGGCGTCCCGGTTGCCGGAGCCGATCTTCACCCCGGCAACGAAGGCGGAGCAGGGCGAGCATGACGAGAACGTTTCCTTCGCGTACGTCGCCAGCGCGCTCGGCGAGGACCTGGCCACCCGGCTGCGCGAGGCCACCCTGGACATTTACGCGCGCGCCGCCGCCTACGCCGAGACACGCGGCATCATCCTCGCCGACACCAAGCTCGAGTTCGGCCTCGACGAGGACGGCACGCTGGTGCTTGCGGACGAAGTGCTCACCCCCGACTCCTCCCGCTACTGGCCTGCTGACTCCTACGAGGAGGGGCGCGTGCAACCCAGCTTTGACAAGCAGTACGTGCGCAACTGGCTCACCGGCCCGAAGTCCGATTGGGACCCCGCCGACGGCACCCCGCCCCCGGAGCTGCCCGGCTCTGTCGTCGAGGCCACCCGTGACCGCTACGTGGAGGCCTACGAGCGCCTCAGCGGCACAAAGTTCGGCGACTGGCCGGGGGCGATGGCCTAGCTTTTCTGACCGGGGGCGCCGGGACGGCGGTGCGGCGGGCCGGGAATGCCGGGGCGTAGACTCGGGCGCCATGACGGACAATCCCACGACGAGCACCAGCACCAGCGGCGTCCCGGCCCCGGTGGCAACAAAGCACCCCATTACCCGCTCCTTTCACGGGCGCGATTTCGTGGACAACTACGAGTGGCTGCGCGACAAGGACAACCCCGAGACCATCGCCTACCTCGAGGCGGAAAATGCCTACACGCAGGCGCGCACGGAGGGGCTGGACGAGCTGACCGAGGCGGTCTACGGCGAGATCAAATCGCGCATCAAGGAAACGGACATGACCGTCCCGCAGCGCCGCGGCGGCTGGTGGTACTACGCGCGCACCGTCGAGGGCAAAAGCTACGGCCTGAGCTGCCGCGTCGCCGCCGACCCGGCTTCCCCCTGGACCCCGCCGACACTGCCGGAGGACGGCTCGGCCCTGCCGGGCGAGCAGGTGGTTCTGGATGTCAACGAGCTCGCCGAGGGCCACGAGTTCTTCTCGCTCGGCGCCTCAACCGTGACCACCTCGGGCCGGCTCCTGGCGTACTCCGCTGACACCTCGGGCGACGAGCGCTTCCAGCTGCGCGTCAAAGACCTCCAGACGGGCGAGCTTCTCGCCGACACGCTTGACGACGTCTTCTACGGCGCCACCTGGGCAGGGGAGGAGTACCTCTTTTACACCCGCGTCGACGAGGCGTGGCGCCCCCACCAGGTGTGGCGCCACCGGCTGGGTACCCCGGCCGAGCTGGATGTGCTGGTCTACGAGGAGCCCGACGAGCGCTTCAACGTCTCCGTCGGCATAGACCGCGCGGAGAAGTACCTCTACATCGCCTCCAGTTCCAAGCTCACCAGCGAGTGGCGGGTGTGCCCGCTCGCCGAGCCGGAGGGCGAGTTTGAGGTGCTGTGGCCGCGCGAGCAGGGCGTCGAGTACGACGTTGACTACGCCGAGGTGGCAGGGGAACCCCTGTGGGTGGTCACGCACAACGCGGCGGGACCGAATTTTGAGGTGGGCACGTGTGGCGTCGATAAGCGCGTGCCCCTGACCGAGCTTGAGGTGCGCGTGCCGCACGACGACGCGGTGCGCATTGAGGGCGTGGATGTCTACCGCGACTTCTGGTTCTGCGGGTATCGCTCGGGCGGGATCAGCCGCCTCGCCGTCGCCGAGGTCGGCGAGAGCGGGGTGGCCGCGTTCCGCGAGCTGGAGTTCGACGAGGAGCTCTACACCGCGGGCCTAGGCGGCAACCCCGAGTGGGACGCGCCGGTGGTGCGCCTGAGCTACGCCTCGTACACCCAACCCGCGCAGCTGTTCGACTACACGGTGGCCACCCGCGAGCTGAGACTGCTCAAGCAGCAGGAGGTGCTCGGCGGCTACGACCCGCACGAGTACACCGCGACCCGCATGTGGGCGAGCGCCCCCGACGGAACCCAGGTGCCCATGTCCGTGGTGCACCGCGCCGACCTCGATCTCAGCCAGCCGCGCCCCACCCTGCTGTACGGGTACGGCTCCTACGAGGCCTCCAACGACCCTGGTTTTTCCATCGCGCGCTTGTCGCTGCTAGACCGCGGCATGGTATGGGTGTGCGCCCACGTGCGCGGCGGCGGCGAGATGGGGCGCGGATGGTACGACCACGGGAAGGGGCTTGAGAAGGTCAACACGTTTACGGACTTCATCGCGTGCGCGGACGCTTTGGTGGAGCAGGGGATCACCACCCACGGCCAGCTCGTCGCCGAGGGAGGCTCCGCGGGCGGGCTCCTCATGGGCGCGGTGGCGAACATGGCGCCGGAGAAGTTCGCCGGCATCCAGGCGATCGTGCCCTTCGTCGACCCGCTGACCAGCGTCCTCATGCCGGAGCTGCCGTTGACGGTCACGGAATGGGAGGAGTGGGGTGACCCCTACCACGACCCGGAAGTCTACGACTATATGGCAGCCTACGCGCCCTACGAGAACGTGGAGGCGAAGCACTACCCGGATATCCTCGCGGTGACCAGTCTCAACGATACGCGCGTACTCTACGTCGAGCCCGCCAAGTGGGTGGCTAAGCTGCGCGAGTGCGCGACCGGTGGTGAGATTTTGTTGAAGACGGAGATGAGCGCCGGGCACGGCGGCGTGTCCGGACGCTACGAAAAGTGGAGGCAGACCGCGTTTGAGTACGCCTGGACCTTGGTGCATAGTGGGGCTGTGTCGAAGTAGCAAAGTAGCGGTGTAACAAAAAGGTGCGCCCCGCTCAGAAAAAGCGGGGCGCGCCTGCAATAGCGGAGCCGGGGATTAGGGTGTGTGAGAAGTCGTCCCGGCCTCGGCCTTTTCTTTTTCCAAGAGCTGGTCGAGCTGACGGTCGCGTATAAAAACGTAGTACGCGATGCGGAAGGCCACGTAAAAAGCGACGAATCCGATGACGGCGAAGATGATGAAGTCCACGGCCCACGCCCAGTCGGAGAACGTCTCCGCAGGCGTGCGGTCATGTGCAACCCATTCGCGAATCATTTGCAGTGCAATGCCGCAGACCGCCGCTAGTAGAGCGGTGAGAGATTTAGACATCGAGGTTCCTCCTCTCTTTAGATGTGGCCGTTGGACCGGCAGAAGTCGTCAAAAGCTCCTGAAAACCCGTTGAGGTTCTGGCATGCGGTCGCGACGCCCCAGTTTGCTACCTGGCCGATGATCTCACTGCCGAGCGCGCCGCCGACGAATCCGGCGATGGCGGCGATAACGGCTGGTATGGCCCGCTGCTGTTTGATAGCTTCAACGTCGAGCCCGATGACAGTGGCAAGCTGCCGAGATTCGTCCGGCGACAGTTCTGCGAGGTTACGCTCGAAAGCGCGGATTTGCTCGGCGCTGTATCCCAAGCTTTGTGCTGCTTCATGAAAAATTCCGAAGCGGTCCTCGCGGAGATCGTAGTACACTGCACGCGCGATAGCTGAATCCTGATCCGTGGTGGCGGAGGACTGTGCAACAGACGGTGCGTTGGGCGCTTGAGCGTGAGCCGCTTGGGCGTGAGCAGGGGCAAGCGAGCTGGCCGCTAGTGTGAGAATGGTCGTAATCGAAACTAATGTAGAGCGCATTTGTTCTCCCTTCTTTAGTAACCTGCGCTTGTGTACAACCGTACATGGGCAGCGTGGCGTCCACCCCCAGATGGGGGTAATTCGCCTCAGTTTGGTCTGACGAAACATTCGCTAAGGCGTGCGAAAATGTCTCCGTCAGCGCTGTTCACGGGCGTTTTGCCGATTATTCTGTGCGTTTCAATCTGACTGGCCCCTTGTAGCACCCGCGTGTGGAAGGCGCGCCCCTGAGTGTCCGTGGGGTAATTTCTCTCCGCTCGCGTTCTCGGTTCGCTCACCATCGCCTCAGGTTCGGTTACGGATCGCGGGCGCCGAACCCCGGCGGGCGCGGCAGGTAGCGCTGTGCGATAATGCGGCCTATGTCAGGCCGCGTCCTCGTATCGGTGTCCTCTATCTTTGACGCCACCCTCGACGGGGTCGCCCGCCTTGTAGCGGAGCTTGACCGCAACGACGTACCGATATCGCTTTTGGTTGCGCCGCACATCGATAAGACGTGGCACCTGGCCAAGGACCCGCGCACACTCGGGTGGCTCGGCGAGCAGCGCGAAGCAGGGCGCGCGCTTATCCTCAACGGCTTCGACCAGCCGGCCCAGGGCCGACGCTCCGAGTTCGCCACCCTGGGAGCCCACGAGGCGCGCCTGCGGCTCAAAGGAGCGACCCGCCAGATGATGTCGTTGGGCTACGAGTTCGATATCTTCGCCCCGCCGCGCTGGCGCCTGTCGGAGGGCACCCTCGCGGTCGTCGGCGAGTTCGGCTTCGGCCTCGTCGCCTCCACGAAGGGGCTGCACATCGTGGGCGACAACCAATTCCACCGCTGCCGCAACCTCTCCGTGGGCGAGGGTTTCGGCGCGGCGACGTGGTGGCGGCGCAACGTCATCCGCGCCGCCGAACGGGGCGCTGCCAGGGGAAACACCATCCGCCTGTCCGTCTCGGGCCGCGAGCTGGGGGACAAAAAGGTCCTGCGGGACTTCGTCGCCGCGGCGCTCGCCGCCGCAGAGGCCGGGGGCAGTCCCGCCGATTACCGCTCCTTCCTGCCCGCCGCGTAGCTACCCTGGGCCCCATGACTGAGAACCTTCGCGATATCGAGCTCACGCTTAACGACGGCACACCCACCACCCTCAACACCCTCGCCGGATCCGACGCGGTCCTGCTGGTCAACACGGCCTCCAAGTGCGGTCTGACCGTGCAGTACGAGGGCCTGCAGGCACTCGCCGACGAATACGCGGGCAAGGGCCTGACCGTCGTCGGCGCCCCCTGCAACCAGTCCAACGGGCAGGAACCCGGCACGGACGAGGAGATCAGGGACTTCGCCTGCACCCGCTACAACGTCAGCTTCCCGCTGCTGTCCAAGCTGGAGGTCAACGGGCCCGGCGCGCACCCGCTGTACAAGGAGCTGACCACCGTCCCCGACTCCGACGGCGAGGCCGGGGACGTGGCCTGGAACTTCGAGAAGTTCCTCATCACCCCCGACGGCGCAGTGGCCGCCCGGATCCGCCCCAAGACCGAGCCCCAGGACCCTGCCGTGACGGAGGCAATTGAGACCGTGCTGGCCCCGTAACTCTTAGCGGCCCCGGGAGGATGAGCTCAGCCCGGGCACGGCGCGCCAGAGGAGGGCCAGGGCACCGACGGCGGCGGCGACGAGGGCGGCGGCGATGCCCACCCGCGCCGCCGACGAGCCCTGCTCCCGTGGGCCGTCGAGGTCAAAGCCGACCTTCACCGGGTCGTGGTCGGAGGAGCGGAAGGGATTGCCGTAGCCATAGAGCGGGTCGGCCCCGTCGCCGAAGAAGTCCTGGGCGTTGTAGTTGCGGCGCGAGTACTCGAAGGCGACGGGCTCGTCGGCGTTGATGTTCCACACCGCCGCATCGCGCACGAGAGCCCGCGCGGCGCCGTTGGCGAGGACGTGGTCGAGCGAACCGAGCTCGCCGCCGAACTGGTATGAGGCCTGGTCGCTGTCCCGTTCCGGGCGGATCACCTCGAAGCCGCCACGGGCCAGCTCGGTGATGGCGTCCTCGCGGGTGTAGGCGTTGAAGTCACCGATGAGGAAGGTGGGCAGCTGCGCCCAATCGCTCTGCTCACCCAGGTGCTCGAGCAGCGCCTTCGACTGCGCCACGCGCACGTTCGCGTTGTTGCCCTGGCCATCGCCGGTGTCGGAGTCGTTGTGAGCGACGGAGCCCTTGGACTTGAAGTGGTTGACCACTGCGACGAAGCGCTGGCCGCCGGCCGCGGGCTCGAAGGCCTGGGCGAGGGGCTGGCGGGCGGTGCCGGTGAAAGCGCCGTCGTCGAAGATGCGGGACTCGCCCACGGGGCGTACCGTCGCCGGGTCGTAGAGGAAGGCCAGCCGGATGACGTCCTCGCTGCCCGGAAGGGAGGCCGGGGAGGGGGCGTAGGCCCAGCGCTCGTGGCCGGCAGCGTCGTTGAGGGCGCCGACGAGCGCGCGAAGTGCCTCGTCGCGCCTGGAAGCGTCTTTCGTGAGCGCCGCGGTGTTCTCGATCTCGGACAAGCCCAAGACGTCCGTGTCCAGGCGGTTGATGGCGGTGACGAGCTTCGCCTGCTGGTCCTCGAAGGCCTGGCGGGAGTACGCGCCGCGCACCCGGCACGAGTTGGCGCCAACCGGCGCGCCGTTTTTGTCGGTGAAGGGCTCGCAGCCCTCCTCGTCCTCGCCGAGGCTAGTGAAGTAGTTGAGCACGTTGAAAAACCCGAGGGAGAGCTCGCCTGCGACCGAGCCGGGGACGTCAAGGGTGGCGCCGCGCGAATCTGCCCACGCGATCGGCAGGTCCGCGGCCTCGCTCTTTCCGGTGATGGGCTGCAGGGGCTGGAAGCGCCAGCGGTCGAAGGAGTAGTCCACCACCACATCGTTCTGAAAGCGCACGGCGTCCCCCGTGCGCAGCGACGTGACCCCGCCGTCCGCGGTGACGAGGTAGGGCAGCGGCGTCTCCTTGTCGGTGCGGAAGTAGTCGCGGGTGCGCCCGTCGTCGAGGTAGACCACCTCGGCGTCATTCGCCACGGCCAGCGACTGCGCCTGCGCGCCGGGCTCAACCACGTCGGTGGGGGTGCGGTGGGCGCGGGGACCGGGGGCGAGGCCGACGTCGCCGGTGGTGTTTAGCGTGTAGTTGTCGGTCACGGTGTGCGCGCCCGTCGGGCGCACGAGCATGCCCTCGTAGGGCTCGCGGGCGGCGTCGCCAGCGGGAAGTGACTCGATCTCGAGGGCAACCGGCGCCTCAAGCGCGGCGGGCAAAGCTTGGACGGCCGAGGCCGCGATCTGCGTCTGGGCGTAATACTCGCCGACGGTTCCCGTGACGCGCACGGAGGCCCCGCGTCGTGGGTAATCGGTGCGCCTGCCCATGTAGACGAACACGGCCTCGGAGGCCTCGCCCGCCTGTGTGCCGGAGCCGGCGGCCTGCAGGAAGAAGCCGTTTTTGCCGCCCTCGTCGTAAACCGCCGTGACCACGCCCTCGGTGGTCACGGTGTGGTTGAGAAGCGGCGAGGAGTCGCCGGTGCCCTGGATCTCGCGGATGGGGGTGATCCCCGGCGCGGCGCCGGAATCCGTCGGGGCGGCCGAGGGCGTCGGCGCGGCGGCGAGAAAATCCGCGGCGTTGTTGTCGGTGTCTTGGGCCGAGTCGGCGCGCTGAACGGAGGTGGAATTGTCCGTCGCCGGGGCGGGCGAGCCCTCGTAGCGGGCCGCCGCACCCCAGCCGAGGAGGTCGACGCGGGCGGAGGTGGCGTCGTAAAGCTCTGCGATGGCCTCCGTGGCGGAAAAGTTGAAGCTCGCCTCGATATCCGCCGCTGGCAGCTGCCCCGACGGGTTCCTCCCCGCGGAGCCGCGGATGAGGAAGTGGGAACCGGCGGGCACGATACCGCTCAGTGCCACCGTGGCGCCGAGGCCGTCTTTCGCCGAGCGCTGCTCCAGGCGCCAGCCGGTGATGTCGATGTCGGAGGCGGTGGGGTTGTACAACTCCACGAAGTCGTGGGAGAACACGGAACCGGAGTTTCCTCCACCGCCGTAGACCTCGGAGATGACCACGTTGGAGCCGTCGGCTGCGGCGCGCGCCGGCACGGGGGAGGCGGCTACGGCGCCCGCCACGAGAGCGAAGCTCAGCGCGGCAGACCACGAGGCGCGGTAGGTGCGAAACATGGGGCGTCCTTCACAGAAAAACAATGACGGGGAATAAGCGGGCACGTGGGCCCGGCTCAACGCTACGGCAGCGCGCGGGTGCGCGCCGGTTACGGCGGCTGTGCACCCCGTCGGCGCGGTAGGGGCGGGCAAAACCCGTCCTATATAATCAGCCCTGTCTTTTGGCGTCCAAGCAGAGAAGGAACCTTCATGGCACGTGTCGTGGTAAATGTCATGCCGAAGGCGGAGATCCTTGACCCCCAGGGCCAGGCTGTGCTCCGCGCACTCGGGCGGATCGGCGTCGGCGGAGTGGGGGACGTCCGCCAGGGCAAGCGCTTCGAAATCGAGGTCGATGACTCGGTGCCCGACGCCGAGCTCGAGCGCGTGGCGGCCACCCTGCTGGCCAATACCGTGATCGAGGACTTCGAGGTCGTCCGCGAGGCCACTCGATGACGGCGACGATCGGCGTCATCACCTTCCCCGGCACGCTTGACGACGTCGACGCGTTGCGCGCCGTCCGCCTCGCCGGCGCCGAGCCGCAGCAACTGTGGCACGCCGACGAGGACCTGACCGGCGTCGACGCCGTCGTCGTCCCCGGCGGCTTCTCCTACGGCGACTACCTGCGCTCCGGCGCGATCGCGGCCCAGGCTCCCATGACGAAGGCTGTCGTCGAGGCCGCCGGGCGCGGCATGCCCGTGCTGGGCATCTGCAACGGCTTCCAGATCCTCACCGAGGCGGGCCTTCTGCCGGGCGTGCTGACGCGCAACCAGGGGCTCAACTTCCATTGCGTGGACACGTACCTCGAGGTGGCCAGGGCCGACACCGCCTGGACCAGCCAGTTCGAGCAGGGGCAGAGGATCCTCGTGCCCGCCAAGCACGGCGAAGGGCGCTTCCAGGCGTCCGCGGAAACGATCGAGGAGCTGGAGAAGGAGGGGCGCGTGGTGTTTCGCTACACCGACAACTTCAACGGCTCCCTCAACGGCATCGCCGGGGTGACCAACGCAACCGGCCGCGTCGTCGGCCTCATGCCGCACCCGGAGCACGCCGTCGATCTGCTGACCGGCCCGTCCACCGACGGGCTGGGCCTGTTCCTGTCCGCTATCTCTTCGATCGGAGCCTAACGCAGTGTCTGAAAAAGTGACTGTTGTAAACGACACCGTCGACAACGCCAAGGCCACCCCGGACCAGGCGCAGCCCTACGCCGAGCTGGGCCTCAAAGACGACGAGTACCAGCGCATCTGCAGTATCCTCGGGCGCCGCCCGACGGACGCCGAACTCACCGTCTACTCCGTGATGTGGTCGGAGCACTGCTCCTACAAGTCCTCCAAGGTGCACCTGCGCTACTTCGGCGAGACGATGACGTCGGAAATGGCCGCCAAGATCCTCGCCGGCATCGGCGAGAACGCCGGCGTGGTGGATATCGGGGGCGGAGACGCGGTGACCTTCCGCGTCGAAAGCCACAACCATCCGTCCTTCGTCGAGCCCTACCAGGGCGCGGCCACCGGGGTGGGCGGCATCGTCCGCGACATCATGGCCATGGGTGCGCGCCCGATCGCCGTCATGGACCAGCTGCGCTTCGGCCCGGCCGACGCCGAGGACACGAAGCGTGTCCTGCCGGGCGTCGTCCACGGCATCGGCGGCTACGGCAACTCCCTCGGCCTGCCCAACATCGGCGGCGAGACCGTCTTCGACGCCGCCTACGCGGGCAACCCGCTGGTCAACGCCCTGTGCGTGGGCACGCTCAAGGTCGAGGACCTCAAGCTCGCCTTCGCCTCGGGTACCGGTAACAAGGTGGTGCTCTTCGGCTCGCGGACCGGCCTCGACGGCATCGGCGGCGTCTCCGTCCTCGGCTCCGCCACCTTCGAGGAGGGCGAGGAGCGCAAGCTCCCCGCCGTGCAGGTCGGCGACCCCTTCGCCGAGAAGGTGCTCATCGAGTGCTGCCTCGAGCTCTACCAGGCCGGGGTGGTCGTGGGCATCCAGGACCTCGGCGGCGGCGGCCTTGCCTGCGCGACCTCCGAGCTCGCGGCGGCCGGCGACGGCGGGATGCGCGTCGACCTCGACGCCGTGCCCCTGCGCGCCGAAAACATGTCCGCCGCCGAGATCCTCGCCTCCGAGTCCCAGGAGCGCATGTGCGCCGTGGTCACGCCCGACAACGTCGAGCGCTTCATGGACATCTGCGCCAAGTGGGACGTCAACGCCGCCGTCATCGGCGAGGTCACCGACGAAAAGGACCGCTACCTCGTCTACCACGGCGGAGAGCTCGTGCTCGACGCACCGCCCTCCTCCATCGACGAGGGCCCCGTTTACCAGCGCCCCTTCGCCCGGCCCGCGTGGCAGGACGAGGTGCAGGCTGGCGGGGACGTCGACAAGCACGGCTCTTTGGCGCAGACCTGGCTGAAGATGGTGGCCTCCCCGGCGCTGTGCTCGCGCGACTTCATCACCGAGCAGTACGACCGCTACGTGCGCGGCAACACCGTGCAGGCCAAGCACGCCAACGCCGGCGTGCTGCGCATCAACGAGGAGACCTCCCGCGGCGTCGCCGTGTCGGCCGACGCCTCCGGGCGCTACACGTACCTCGACCCGAACATGGGCGCGCGGCTCGCGCTCGCCGAGGCCTACCGCAACGTCGCGGTCACCGGGGCCCGCCCCGTCGCGGTGACCAACTGCCTCAACTTCGGCTCCCCCGAAAACCCGGACGTCATGTGGCAGTTCCGCGAAGCCGTCCACGGCCTCGCCGACGGCGCCCGCGAGCTGGGAATCCCCGTCTCCGGCGGCAACGTGTCCTTCTACAACCAGACGGGCGAGACCCCGATCCTGCCCACCCCGGTCGTGGGCGTCCTCGGCGTCATCGAGGACGTCAGCACCACCGTGCGCAACCGCATTTTCGCCGGCGACGAGGAGTACAAGCTCGTGCTGCTCGGCGAGACGCGCGACGAGTTCGGCGGCTCCGTCTGGCAGGACATCTCCGGGGCGGGCCTTCGCGGCCTGCCCCCGCAGGTGAACCTGGCCAACGAGGCACGCCTGGCGGAGTTCTTTATCGGCCACGGCGGCATCAACGCCGCGCACGACCTATCGGAGGGCGGCCTGGCGCAGGCGCTCTTCGAGCTCATCCAGGGCTCGGGCAAGGGCGTCGAGCTCGACGTCAGCGCCGTGCACCACGACGCCTTTACCGCGCTGTTTTCCGAGTCCGCCTCGCGCGTCCTCGTCGCCGTCACCGCCGACCGCGTCGACGGCGTCCTCGAGCGCGCAGCGCAGCTGGGCGTCCCCGCCGCGCTGGTCGGCTCCACGAACGACACCGGTGAGATCGCCGTCGCGGGCGAGTCGGTTGCCGTCGCCGAGCTCGAAGCGGCGTGGGCAGGCACCCTGCCGCAGCTGTTCGGCCACTCCACCGCACCCAACGCGGCGGTCTAACGTGCCAGCCGGCGGCGCCGGCTAGAGCAGCTGGCGCGCCGGGTTCGGTGCGACCAGCGGCATCGGCTCGTACTCCGCGCGCAGGTCCTTCAGCTTCTGGGTGTGCTCCCACAGCCGCAGGTCCTCGGTGGTCCGTGGCTTGAACTGGCGGGCGGGCAGAGGCTGGCCGTCGATGTCGATGCCGATGTAGGTGAAGCTGGCGTGGATGGCTGTGCTCAGCGTGTCCTCGCCCCCGCGCGGGTCGCCCGAGCGCACGTGGACGGCCACGTGCATGGATCGGGCGTCGGTACGCGTAATGCGGGCGTCGACCTCGATGAGGTCGCCGATGGAGATGGGCGTGTAAAAGCGGATGCCGCCCGCGTAGACCGCGACGGTGCGCTCGCCCGACCACTCCATCGTGCACGCGATACCGGCCTCGTCGATCCATTCCATCGCCGTGCCGCCGTGCACCTTGCCGCCCCAGTTGATGTCGGTCGGCTTGGCCAGGAAGCGGTGCACCACGCGCGGCGCCGTCGACTCAGTGGTGTATGTCTGCTTGAGCATCTCCTGCTCGATCTGGCGGCGCAGGTCAACGCGCGAGAGCGCGGCCTGCTGCACGCGCGTCTCCTCCTCCGTGGAGGGGACGAAGCTGTCGACTGGCATCGGCTTGCCGGTGGTGGGGTCCTTGGCCACGAAGATGACGAGGCAGTCGCAGGCCCGGGTGAGCACGCCGTCGCGCGGGTCGGCGGAAAGCACCTCGGTGACGATGTGCATGGAGGAGCGCCCCGTCATGGCGATGCGGGCGCGCACCTCGACGATGTGGCCCGAGGGGATGGGGCGAGTGAAATGGATGTGGCCCACGTACGCGGTGACGCAGTACGTTCCCGACCACTGGGCGGCGCACGCGTAGGCGGCCTTGTCAATCCATTCGAGGACGCGGCCGCCGGACACACCCTGTGCGCCGGCGAGCAGGACGTCCGTGGGGGCGGCCATAAAACGGAGGGTGACGTGCGGGTCTTTAGCCGACGAGGGGGATTCGGGCGTGGCTGTGGTGGACATGGGACCTTACCTTAGCGGCACCGTCTTACCATGGGCCCATGGCACCGAAGAACGACCCCCATGAAACCCGCCGCGCCGTCGACGCCGTCGCGCCGTGGCTGCGTGGCCAGTCCGCGGCCGCGCCCGGGCGGGCAGAGCTTGCCGACGCCTGCCGCCGCACCGCCCGCGCCCTGGCGGAAGAACTGCCCGGCTCCACGGTGGAGCTGCGCGTCCCGCCCTTCGTGGCGGTCCAGTGCGTCGAGGGGCCGCGGCATACGCGCGGCACGCCTCCCAACGTGGTGGAGTGCTCCCCGCAGACGTGGCTGCGCCTGGCCACCGGCGTGCTCTCCTTCGACGACGCCCTGGAGGAGGGGCTGGTCGAGGCGAGCGGGTCGCGCGCCGGCGAGGTGGCGGCCGGGCTGCCGGTGATTGCCATCGGGCGTGCCTAATCCGTTAGAGTGGGCCACGTGCACATGGTGAACACCGGGGCCGCCGCAGAGCCTGCGGGCCCCGCGCAAGATGAGGTAACTGGCCAGCCCAGCGACGAACCCAGGGAGGAGTGCGGCGTGTTCGGCGTCTGGGCGCCGGGCGAGGATGTCGCCAAACTGTCCTACTTCGGGCTGTTCGCCCTCCAGCACCGCGGCCAGGAGGGCGCGGGCATTGCGGTGGGCGACGACGACAACATCGTGGTGTTCAAGGACACCGGCTTGGTCTCCCAGGTCTTCGACGAGTCCGTGCTCAACGCCCTGCAGGGCGACGTGGCCATCGGCCACACGCGCTACTCCACCGCGGGCGGTAACAGCTGGGACAACGTCCAGCCGATGTTTCGCACCTCGCCGAACGGCACGGACGTGGCGTTGGCCCACAACGGCAACCTGACCAACTACCAGGCGCTGCAGGAAGAGGCCATCGCCAAGCGCCTCATCCCCGCGGAGGGCGTCGAGGGGCAGGGCTCCTCCTCCGATACCGCGGTCGTCTCCGCGCTGCTCGCCGACGGGATCCGCGAGGGGGCATCGCTTATCGACGCCGCCCGTGAGCTCCTCCCCCGCATCGAGGGCGCTTTCTGCTTCATGGTCACCGACGGCCGCACCCTGTACGCGGCGCGCGACCCGCACGGCGTACGCCCCTTGGTTCTCGGGCGCCTGGAAAACGGCTGGGTTGTCGCCTCCGAGACGTGCGCCCTCGACATCGTTGGGGCCACCTTCGTGCGCGACATCGAGCCGGGCGAGCTCATCGCTATCGACGGCTCGGGCGTGCGCACCGAGCGCTTCGCCTCCACGCCCCGCGCGCACTGCGTCTTCGAGTACGTCTACGTGGCGCGTCCCGACTCGGTCATCGAGGGCCGCTCGGTGCACGCCTCCCGCATCGACATCGGCAAACGCCTCGCGAGCGTGCGACCCGTCGACGCCGACTTGGTCATGCCGGTCCCGGAGTCGGGCACGCCGGCGGCCATCGGGTACGCCGAGGAGTCCGGCATCCCCTTCAAGCAGGGGCTGATGAAGAACGCCTACGTCGGGCGCACCTTCATCCAGCCCTCGGACACGCTGCGCCAGCTAGGCCTGCGGCTCAAGCTCAACCCGGTGCGCGAGATCATCGACGGCAAGAAGCTCGTCGTTGTGGACGACTCGATCGTGCGCGGCAACACCCAGCGCAAGCTCATCACGATGCTGCGCGAGGCCGGCGCCGCCGAGGTGCACGTGCGCATCGCCTCGCCGCCGGTGAAGTGGCCGTGCTTCTACGGCATCGACTTCGCCAGCCCGGGCGAGCTGATTGCCAACAACGGCGGCGGCGGGGACGACACCGCCGTGAGCGAGTCGATCCGCACCGTCATCGGCGCCGACTCCCTGGCCTTCGTGTCCACAGACGACATGATTGCCGCCACGCGCCAGCCGGCCGACACCCTGTGCGCGGCCTGCTTCACCGGAACATACCCCCTCGGCCTCCCGGAGGGTAACCCCAACGCCGACCTCGTCCGCCGCATCCAGAAAGGTGAGTACTAGCCGATGAGCACGCTTAACGACGACCACATTCCCGTCTCCTACGAGGCCGCCGGCGTGTCCATCGAGGCCGGCGACAAGGCCGTGGAGCTGTTCGCGCCCCTGGCCAAGCGCGCCAGCCGCCCCGAAGTGCGCGGCGGGCTCGGCGGCTTCGCCGGCCTGTTCGCACTGGGCAAGTACCGTGAGCCGCTCCTCGCCGCCGGCTCCGACGGCGTGGGCACGAAGCTTGCCGTCGCGCGGGCGATGGGCAAGCACGACACGATCGGCATCGATCTCGTGGCCATGTGCGTCGACGACCTCGTCGTCTGCGGCGCCGAGCCGCTGTTCCTTCAGGACTACATCGCCATCGGCAAAGTCGTGCCGGAGAAGGTCGCGGAGATCGTCTCCGGTATCGCCGAGGGCTGCGTCCGCGCCGGCTGCGCCCTTCTGGGCGGGGAGACCGCGGAGCACCCGGGCGTGATGGGCCCGGACGACTACGACGTCTCCGCCACCGCCGTCGGCGTCGTCGAGGCGGACGAGCTGCTCGGCCCGGACCGCGTGCGCGACGGGGACGTCA
This sequence comes from Corynebacterium timonense, assembly GCF_900105305.1. Classification (NCBI taxonomy): domain Bacteria; kingdom Bacillati; phylum Actinomycetota; class Actinomycetes; order Mycobacteriales; family Corynebacteriaceae; genus Corynebacterium; species Corynebacterium timonense. Next base: position 135,444 of record NZ_LT629765.1, read on the forward strand.
TTATCGGCATGGCCTCCTCCGGCCTGCACTCGAACGGCTACTCCTTGGCCCGCCACGTCCTCCTCGAGCGCGCGGGCCTGCCGCTCGACGGGCACATCGACGAGCTGGGCCGGACCCTCGGCGAGGAGCTGCTCGAGCCGACGCGCATCTACGCGCTCGACTGCCTCGAGCTGGCGAGCGAGTGCTCGGTGCGCACCTTCTGCCACGTCACCGGCGGCGGCCTGGTGGGCAACATGGAGCGCATTATCCCCGAGGGCAAGGTCGCCGAGATGCAGCGCGGCTCGTGGACGCCGGGCGAGATCTTCCGCACGATCCGCTCGATCGGGCAGGTGCCGGACGAGGAGATGGAAAAGACCTTCAACATGGGCGTCGGCATGGTCGCCATCGTCGCGCCCGAGGATCGGGACCGCGCCTTGGCTATCCTCGCAGCCCGCCACGTGGAGAGCTGGGTGCTCGGCGAGGTCCGCGCCGCGGAGGAGGGCGAGACCGCCCGCGCCGTCCTCGCGGGCACGCACCCCCACTACTAAAAGGCCCGCTCACGACCGAGATAAGCAAAAGCACCCGGGGCAACCCGGGTGCGTGAGTGCAGGACGACTAGTTGTTGTTCTTCCAGTCAGCGTAGTCGGCGTAGGGGTCGTCCTGATCGTCGTCGTCCCACTCGCGCGACTGCGTCTGCCCCGAGAGTTCGCGCTGCAGCGACTCGAGGTCCATGTCCGGCGTGTGGTACTTGAGTTGGCGAGCAACCTTGGTCTGCTTTGCTTTGGCGCGTCCGCGGCCCATGGCGTGACCCCCTTGAGGTGGTTGAAGACGGCCCATTCATTGATGGGCGGCCTCTATAAATCGTGTCTGAATTGTCCTGCCCAATATAATAGCCTGTTGCTCAAAAAAATTCCGCAACACTGTCTGACCTGCGCGAACGCCCGCTTCCGGGGGCGGCGGGTGCCCTACTGCTGCCCGCGCAGCTTTTCGACGGCCCGGCGCCCCGCTTTCTCCCCCTCGTCGGTGGGCAAGGAGTCGGGGTCGATGCTCGCGGCAACAGGAGTGTCGCCCTCGGCGGTGAGATCGCCGTGACCGATGGCCGTGCGCTTGACCAGCGCGAGGGCGATCGGCCCGTAGTCGGCGTCGTGCACCACGGTGCCGAGCCGGCCCACCGTGCGCCCGCCGAGGGTGAGCTCCGCGCCTGGGACGGGGTCGACGGGCGCGGACCCGTCGAGGTGAACAAGGACCAGTAGGCGCGGGGGGCGCCCGAGGTTTTCCACGCGCGCGACGGTCTCCTGCCCGCGGTAGCACCCCTTGGCCAGGTGGACGGCGCCGATGTGCTCGCCGCGGTTGATCAGGCGCGGCGCCTCGTGGGGGATGGACTTGTCGTCCAGGTCCACGCCCAACTCTGGCTCGCCGGCGCGGACGCGCTCGGCGGTAAACGCCATGAGCCCGGCGAGCGCGCCGCCCGCGCGGGTGAACTCTTCGACGGCGCGGGAGATGTCGCTGCGCTCGACGGCGACGTCCCACCGCTGCGGGGAGCTCCACCCCGGGACGCGGCGGGTAAACACGCTGGTGATCGCGGGGGACTCGGAAGCGCCAGCGGGGGCGAGCACGGTGAGGATGCCCAGGTCCGTCTCCTCGATGGTGACGTCGGACCAAAAGACCATGCGGCGCAGGAAGTCGACGAACGTGGAGCGCTGCCGGCTCGGCATATCGAGGTAGTAGGTGGCGCCGTCGGTGCCGGAGTCGAGGTAGACGTCGGCGTGGTGGAGGATGTGGCCGCGGATGTCCAGGTCGAGGGCGGAGCCGGAGAAGGCCGGAGGGGCGTCGTCAAGCTTTTGCGACAGGATGTTGTTCAGAAAGGCGGGCGCGTCGGGGCCGGTGACGGCGATAACGGCGCGGTGCGAGCGGTCGACGAGCACCGGTCCGGTGGACAGGACACGCTGCTCGCCCAAAGGGTCGCCGTAGTGCCAGGCGACGCCCGCGGCGTCGAGGGGCGAGGTCGCAGCGTCGGGGAGTTCCGCTGCCCCAGGGCGCGCGAGGAGCGGGGAACGGTACGGGTTGTCCTCGGTCACAGCAGTCATGCCGTCGATCGTACGTGCATAATGGGGCGGCATGGCGCAATCGTCTTCTTTCCCCCACCTTGCCCCGCAACCCGTGATCTACCTCGTGGAACCATTCGGCGGCTCGGTGCGCAGGCAAAACGCGAACATGCCGCACATCTTCTGGGACGACGCCGTGGCTACCCGCGGCGACGGCATCTTTGAGACGATCCTGGTGAACAACGCGCGCCCCGTGAACCTGGAGAGGCACCTTGAGCGCTTCCGCCGGTCGGCCGCGCAGCTCGACCTGCCCGAGCCGAACCCCGAGCAGTGGCGCGCCGCCACGCGCGAGGCCATCGCGGACTACGTGCGCGAGCGCGGGGGAGAGGACAGCGCCGAGAGCGCCGAGGCCTCGTGCGTGTGGACGATGTCGCGCGGCCGCGCCACCACGGGCGTGCCCACCGCGTGGCTAACCGTGCGCCCGACCGACCCCGAGGACGCCAGGCTGCGCGCCGAAGGAGTCAGGGTGGCCACGGCGGGCCGCGGCTACACCGTCGACAGCGACGCGTCCGCCCCGTGGCTCGCCCTCGGCGCCAAGACGCTCAACTACACCGCCACGATGGCGGCGCTGCGCTGGGCGCGCGAGCACGGCTACGACGACATCATCTACATCGACCCGCGCACCGAGCGCGTGCTCGAGGGAACGCGGTCGACGGTGCTCGTGGTCAAACGCGGCAACCGGATGCGCACGCCGAAGGCCGGCCCCGACGTCATGGCGGGCACCACCATCCAGGCTGTCTTCGAGTACGCGACCTCGCAGGGGTGGCGCTGCGCGTCGAAGAACCTCTACGCCGACGACCTCCGCTCGGCGCAGTCCGTCTGGCTGGTCAGCTCCGTGCGCGGGCCCGTGCGCGTCACGCACCTCGACGGCGCCGCGCTGCCTGAGCCCGACAACGCGTCGGAGATCGCCCAGCTTATCGACGCCTCACTCGCCGCCCAGGACACCTAACCGGCGACGCGTGCGAGCTCCGCCGACATGTAGGGCACGAGCTCGCCGTCGACGACGCGTTCGTCGACCCAGCCGAGGTTGTTGTTGGGCATGAGGCCGTACATGCGTTTGCCGGGACCGTGGTTGGCCGGCCCGGTCGCCGTGACCATCGTGGAGGCGCTCTGGACCTGCCACGCGCGGTCGTTGTATGGCTCGCCATACATGATTTCGACCAAACCGCGCGAGTTGGTCAGGGTGAGCTCGATCTCGTCAGAGGCGGAGATGCGCCAAAAGCCCACCTCGCGCTGGTCGGGGCCGGCGGCCGTGCCGTCGGCGGTGAGCCGCCACGTGCGCGACTCGAAGCGCAGGTAGTTCTCCCCGTCGTGCGAGACCACAAGCTGCTGGCCGAAGGCGTATTCGTCGCCGTTGTCGTTGGCCTGGCCCGAGCCCGACCAGACGCCGACGAGGGGGAGTAGCGCCAAAAGGCCGTCGTGAAGCGAGGGGCCCTGGCGCAAGTTCGCGGTGTCGTCCGGCAGGGGCAGGTCGTCGAAGCCAAGCCCCGGGATGTTGCGGTGGGCCGTCTTCTTCGACTGCTCCGCGGCGAGGGTGACGGCCTCGTTGCCGTCGAGGCCGCGGGGCCGGGCGGGGGAGGGGCTCTGTTCGGGCTGGTGGCTGTTGTCGCTCATGCCCGCAACACTACCCAGCCGCCCGGACACCTGGTGCGAGCGGGGAGAGGTCCTCGGGCTCAAGCGTGACGTTGATGCGGTCGCGGGAAAATTCGATGGAGCCGCCCGAGACCTGGACGAGGTCGGCGGGCCCGCCGAGAGTGAAATCCCGGGTGTCGCGGGTGAGCGTGAAGGCGCGCACGACGGCGTCCGTATCGGCGTCGCTCGGGGCGTGGTCGATGACACTCGGGCGCAGATGGAAGACGCCGTCGACGAGACGGAGCGTGGCCACGACGCTCACCTGCTCATCCATACCGGGCGGGGTTCCCGTCAGGCGTACTTCGCTGGCGGGGCCTCCCCGGGGGAGATGTCGTAGGGGTTCGCGATGTCGAGGTCGGTCATGCCGAGCAGCTCGCCGAAGGCCACGCCGTCGAGGCGGACCTGGCGGCGCAGGGTCGCGGCCTTCGCGCCCGCGAAGTCGCCGCGGATGGCCTTGGCCCCGGCAACGCTCACGTCGACGGCCTCGGAGGTGGCGTTGGCGATCCCGATGCCCTCGACGGGCGCGTCGAGCGCCGTGACGCTGACGCGGGGGATGGAACCAAGGAGGAGCGATGTGGTGAAGGGGAAGCTGGCGATGTACACCTCTGTTCCGCTGTAGCGCTGCGCGACGCGGTGTTCGGCGCGCGACGCCAGCACCGTATCCGCAGCGACCACGATCAGGGCCAGGCCAGCGGCGAGGGCCAGCGCCACCCAGTGGCGCCTGTCCAGCGTTAACCGTCGTGAGCTCACAGTATTTATTAGTACCGTAGCCTGGTCGCATGACGAACACTGAGAGGACACCGGAGAGGACACCGGAGAGGACACCGGAGCGGACCACGGCGCGGACCACGGAGCGCGCGCGGCTGATCGCCGCGGCCGACCACCACGATGGGGTGGAGCCTTTTTCGGAGGCCTTCGTCCGCGGTTTACACGAGGACCTGGGGCACCGGCACGTCGAGCGCCGCGAGGGCGACGAGCTCGTGGGTCTCGCTGCTGTCGCTCCCGACGGCAGCGCCGAGCTCGTCGTGCACCCGCGGGCGCGCCGGCGCGGGCATGGCAGGGCGCTGCTCGACGAGGTGTTCGCCCACAACGCGCAGGCGGGCGTGTGGGCCCACGGCAACCTCCCCGCGGCGCAGGAGGTAGCGCGCTCGCTGTCGTTGCAGGTCACCCGCGAGCTGCTGGTGATGGGAATCGACGGTGACGCCCTCGAGACGGCCGCGCACCCGAAGGTGCCAGCGGGGTACACGGCCCTTGCCTACCCGGAGGCGGTCGAGACGTATGGCCGTGAGCGCGTGGAGCAGCAGTGGCTCGACGTGAACAACGACGCCTTCTCGTGGCACCCGGAGCAAGGGGGCTGGGACCTGGGGAGGCTGCACCAGGGCATGGAGACGGACTGGTTCGACCCGGACGGCGTCTGGTTTCTTTTCGACGGCGAGACGATGGCTGGATTCCATTGGACGAAGGTCCACCCCGACTCAACGGGTGAGGTGTATGTGGTTGGTGTGGCTACTGAATATCGGGGGAAAGGACTGGGGGAGCCGCTGCTGTCCGTCGGGCTGGAACACCTGGTGAAGCAAGGATCGTCGCGGGTCATCCTCTATGTCGAAGCGGACAACGCGCCCGCGGTGAAGCGGTACAAGCAGATGGGTTTCGCCGTGCGGGAATCCCATGTGGTCTACGCAAACACCGCGAACACCTCGAACACCGCACAATAGGGCAGTCTACCTGCGAGATGTGCAAAGTTTACGGACTGTTAACCTAACGGGTTACTTTAGGTTTACCTGGCTTTCGTAGGTTGTCCTGTGTGAGTAATCGGAAGATTGCCCTAGTCGGGTGCGCTCGGCGTGTGGGCAATCTGGAGGGCACTGTTTCCTCTCCATTCCGATGCTCGGAGATCATCGACAAATGGACCCGAAAGGTAACCTGTGATTCGCAACTTTAAGCGCACCGCTGCTGTGGCCAGCGTGCTTGCTCTCTCCTCCGTGTCCCTCGTGGCCTGTGGCGAAGAGGAGCAGCCGGAGGACAACGCTAACAACGAAGCGGCCGAGACCGCTGAGCCCGCCGAGGAGACCAACGAGGACGCTGCGGAGGGTCTGAGCGGCCAGACCGGCCAGCTCGTCGCCGAGGGTGCTACCTCCCAGCAGAACGCGATGGACTACTTCGGCTCCCGCTACTCGGAGGAAGTGCCGGGCGCGAACCTCGCGTACAACGCCACCGGTTCCGGTAACGGCATCAAGAACTTCATCGCTGACCAGGCTGTTTTTGCCGGGTCCGACTCCGCACTGAAGGAGGACGAGGTCGAGCAGGCCGCAGAGCGTTGCGGCGGCAACGAGGCGTGGCACCTGCCGCTCGTGATCGGCCCCGTCGCTATCGCCTACAACCTCGAGGGCGTGGACGAGCTCAACCTGACCGTCGACAACATCGTCGAGATCTTCCAGGGTGTCATCACCAAGTGGAACGACCCGAAGATCGCCGAGGCTAACCCGGGCGCCGAGCTGCCGGACGAGGACATCTCCGTTATCTACCGCTCCGACGAATCCGGTACCACCGATAACTTCCAGCGCTTCCTCGCTGCCGCTTCCGACGGCAAGTGGGAGGGCTCCGGTAAGGCCTTCCCGGCCGCCGTGGGCGCTGGCGCGAACGGCTCCACCGGTGTCGCGGATCAGGTCAACTCCACCCCGGGCGCCATCACCTACGTCGAGGCCGGCTTCGCCGAGAACATCGCCAACATCGACTTCGGCAACGGCCCGGTCGAGCTCAACGAGGAGACCGTGGGTAACGCCCTCGATAACCTCACCTTCGAGACCGAGGGCCACAACATGGTCGTCGACTCCGAGGCCCTGTTTACCTCCAACGAGGCTGACAACTACCCGTTGGTTCTGACCACCTACGAGATTGTCTGCTCCGCTGGCTACGACGAGGCGACCTCCAACATGGTCAAGGACTTCCTGACCGTCGCTCTGGACTCCCAGGACGACGAGCTCGCAGCCGAAGGCTTCATTCCGGTCCAGGGTGCTCACCTCGAGCGCCTGCGTGACGCTGTCGAAGCGATCGGCTAAGCGTAACGAGCCACCCCGCCCGCCGGAAGTGCGGGCACGAGAATGCCCCCCGTCTGATTCTGTGGACCTGGGGGGCGTTCTTATGCACCGGCCCGTCGGTGACGGCGCCACGGTCCCTGTGTTTCCGCGGTTCTACCGCTCAAGCAATTCACTATAAGGATTCGAGACTATGGCTGATAACGACCTGCCTTCTTCGAACGATGGCCTCCGCGCCGGGTCGGACGCGGCTGACAACGCCGTCTTCCCGAGCTCCACCGGCGCTCCGACTCTCTCCCCCGAGGCTCCGAAAGAGAACGTGAGCGCGTCCACACCCCAGGGCGTGAAGCGCCCCGGTGACCGCGTGTTCGAGTTTTTCTCCACCGCATCGTCGGTTCTCATCACCATCATCATCGCCGCTATCGGCCTCTTCCTGCTCATCCAGGCGGTGCCCCCGCTGCTGCGCAACGAGGGCGGCCTGATCGGCTTCTTCACCTACACCGGCCAGTGGCAGACCGCGAACCTTGACCAGATGCAGTTCGGTATCCCGAACCTATTCTTCTTCACGGTCATGATCTCGCTGATCGCACTCATTCTCGCGATGCCTGTCGCGCTCGGTATCGCGCTGTTCCTGTCCAACTACGCACCGAAGCAGCTCGTCCGCCCGCTGGGAACCCTGGTGGACATGCTCGCGGCGGTTCCGTCGATTGTGTACGGCCTGTGGGGTGCTCAGGTGCTTGGCCCGGCCCTCGGTGGCTTCTACGAGTGGGTGAACTCGTGGGGCGGCGACTTCTTCCTCTTCGCGCACTACCAGAACTCCCCCTCCTTCGCCACGGGCCGCAACATCCTGACCGGTGGCATCGTCTTGGCCGTTATGATTCTTCCCGTGATCGCGGCGACGGCGCGCGAGGTCTTCGTGCAGACGCCGCCCGGCCAGATCGAGGCCGCGCTCGCCCTCGGCGCAACCCGCTGGGAAGTTATCCGGCTCACCGTCATTCCCTTCGGCCTTTCCGGCTACATCGCGGGCTCCATGCTGGGCCTCGGCCGCGCTCTCGGTGAGACCATGGCCCTCTACATGGTCGTCTCCCCGGGCCTCGAGTTCCGAGCGTCGCTTTTCGACGGCGGATCGACCTTCGCAACCCACATCGCGAACGCCTCCGCGGAGTTCAACAACCCCACGAGCGCCGGCGCGTACATCGCCGCGGGCCTCGTGCTGTTCATCCTGACCTTTATCGTCAACTCGATCGCCCGCGCGATCGTCAACAAGAAGTAAGGGGAGACGCGACACAATGAGCACCGCACTTCCGAACAACTCCGGCTCTGGCGGCGCAACTGCCACCGAGACCGCCCCAGCCGCGGCGGGGGGCAGCCCGTTCACCGACATCTCCGGCGGACGTAAGACCACCAACACGGTGATGAGCGCCCTCATGTGGGCCTGCATGATCATCGCGCTGATCCCGCTTCTGTGGCTCCTGATCACCGTGGTCGGCCGCGGCTGGTCCGCGATTGTCGACCCCGCCTGGTGGACCCAGGACATGATCGGCGTCCGCGCGCGTTCCGAGGGCGGCGGCGCCCTCCACGCCATCGCCGGTACGCTGATGCAGACCCTGGTCGCCTCCCTCATCTCTATCCCGATCGGCGTCTTCACCGCCATCTACCTCGTGGAGTACGCGAACGGTAACCGCCTCGGCCGCGTGACCACCTTCATGGTGGACATCCTCTCCGGCGTCCCCTCCATCGTCGCGGCCCTGTTCATCTACGCCCTGTGGATCACCATCCTGGGCCAGCAGCGCTCGGGCTTCGCCGTGGCCCTGTCCCTGATCCTGCTCATGGTCCCCATCGTCGTGCGCAACACCGAGGAAATGCTGCGCGTGGTGCCCATGGATCTGCGCGAGGCTTCCTACGCCCTCGGCGTGCCTAAATGGAAAACGATCGTGCGCATCGTCTTGCCCACCGCCCTGTCCGGCATCGTCACCGGCATCATGCTCGCCGTGGCGCGCGTCATGGGTGAGTCTGCGCCGGTGCTGATCTTGGTCGGCTCCACCCCGGCCCTCAACTGGTTCGGCCTCTTCAGCGAGCCGCAGTCCTCGCTGCCGCTGTTCATGCTCGACATGTGGAAGGCAGGCTCGACCGAACCCACCCTCGAGAGGCTGTGGGGCGCTGCCCTCACCCTCGTGATCATCGTCGTCGCCCTGAACCTGCTGGCCCGACTCATCGCCGCACGCTTCTCGGTGAAGAAGTAACCGCCCGCAGCTACCCCACTACCCACTCCTGAGGAGAAACTCGATGTCCAAGCTCGAACTGAACGACGTCAACATTTACTACGGCGACTTCCACGCCGTGCAGAACGTCAACATGAAGATCCCGGCTCAGGCCGTCACCGCGTTCATCGGCCCGTCCGGCTGCGGCAAGTCCACCGTGCTGCGCACCATCAACCGCATGCACGAGGTCATCCCCAACGCCTCCGTCAAGGGCGAGATCCTGCTCGACGGCAACGACATCTACGGCCCGAAGGTCGACCCGGTGGGCGTGCGCAACACCATCGGCATGGTGTTCCAGAAGGCGAACCCCTTCCCCACGATGTCCATCGAGGACAACGTCGTCGCGGGCCTCGCCCTCGCCGGTGAGAAGAACAAGAAGAAGCTCAAGGAGGTCGCGGAGGAGTCGCTGCGCGGCGCCAACCTCTGGGAAGAGGTGAAGGATCGCCTGGATAAGCCCGGCGGCGGCCTCTCCGGTGGTCAGCAGCAGCGTCTCTGCATCGCCCGCGCCATTGCGGTGCGCCCCGAGGTGCTCCTCATGGATGAGCCCTGCTCGGCGCTCGACCCGATCTCTACCCTCGCGGTCGAGGACCTGATCCACGAGCTGAAGAACGATTACACCATCGTCATCGTGACCCACAACATGCAGCAGGCGGCCCGCGTCTCCGACAAGACCGCCTTCTTCTCCCTCGAGGCCACCGGTAAGCCGGGCCACCTGGTGGAGTTCAACGACACCACCACGATCTTCGAGAACCCGGAGAAGAAGGAGACCGAGGACTACATCGCCGGCCGCTTCGGCTAAACGGCCCCTCGGCTTTCTGCCCTGACGCTTACGCCCCCGGCTGCTCACCGCGGCGGGGGCGAAAACGTTCCTCAATAGCGGCGATCTTCTCTTCCATTTCGAAGCCGTCGCGCGCGCGCTGCTGCTCAAGGTAGGCGTCGGGCTTGAGCCCCGTGATGAGGAAGACGGTGCGCGCCGCAACGTTGACGCAGTGGTCCGAATAGCGCTCGTAGTAGCGGCAGATGAGAGCGAGGTCGACGGCCTCGCGCACTGAGTGCGGCCATTCCTGCTGGGTCAGCGCGTGCAGGATGTAGTTTTCCATCACGTCGACGTCGTCGTCATCGTCGCGCAAGCCCAAGGCGACACCAGTGTCCGGGTCCTCGAGCAGCGCGTGTGTCTTGCTTCCCAGGTCTTCCGCGAGGCGGGCGAGCTCGGCGACGCACGGCTCCATCGTGTCGGGCACAACGGGGGAGGGGTGGCGCAGCCGGGCTGTGGTGGCGATGTGGGCGGCCAGCACGCCCATCCGTTGGAAGTCCTCCACGATGTATATGGAGGACAGCACTTGCCGCAGGTCGGAGGCGACCGGGTTTTCCAAGGCGAGCAGCTGCATGCTGCGCTCCTCGCAGCGCTGGGCCATCTCGGTGAGGGCGTCGGCGCTCGACAACGCCTCCTCGGCGTTCTCGAGCGATTGGTTGAGCAGGGCGGCCGAGGCGTTCGACATCACGTGCCGGACGGTGTCGCACATATCCAGCAGGTCGTTGGCGAAAGCCTCTAGGTGCTCCCGGTAGACGGTGCGCAGCGGCGCGTTCTGCGGCTCTTCCCCCATAGCTATCCTCCGTTGTTCTCCATCTCGGCCCCGACCGGTACCGTGTCGTCTTCGGGGTCGTCGAGCCAGCCCTCTGGGAGCGCGACCTTGGAGGCGGAGCCCTGCCGGCCGCGGGCGTCGTCGGCGTGTTCGGCGCGGACGGTGGAATCGGCGATGGTGTCCAGCAGTGCGCGCAGCTCGGCCAGGGATTCCACCCGCGCGAGGTCGCGGCGGAACTCGCCGCCGACGGGAAAGCCGCGCAGGTACCATCCCGTGTGTTTGCGGATGTCCCGGCACGCGTGCTCTTCGCCGTCGTGAAGCGAAAGAAGCTCTGCGTGCCGGTAGATGATGGCGGAGACCTCCCCGAGCGTGGGCTCGGGCGGGACGTCTTCGCCGCGCAGCTGCGCACCGATCTGCGCGAAAATCCAGGGCCGGCCGAGGCACCCGCGGCCGATCTCCACGCCGTGGCAGCCGGTCTCGCGCAGCATGGCCTCGGCGTCGTCGGCGGAGAAGATGTCGCCGTTGCCGATGACGGGAAGGCCGGTGCCCTCCATGTGCTCGACAAGCCGGGTGATCTCGGACCAGTCGGCGGAGCCGGAGTAGCGCTGGCTCGCGGTGCGCGCGTGCAGCGCGACGGCGGCGGCGCCCTCCTCGGCCGCGATGCGGCCTGCGTCGAGGTGGGTGTGGTGCTGCGCGTCGATGCCGATGCGGAACTTCACGGTGACGGGTATGCCGCTGCCCTCGGCAGCCTTGACGGCGGCTCCGACGATGTTGCCGTAGAGGCGGCGCTTGAAGGGGATGGCCGCGCCGCCGCCGCGGCGCGTCACCTTGGGCACGGGGCAGCCGAAGTTCATGTCGATGTGGTCGGCGATGTCTTCCTCAACGATCATGCGCACGGCGTCGTAGGTGAACTGTGGGTCGACCGTATAGAGCTGCATGGACCGGGGGCGCTCGCTCGGGGCGAAGGCCGTCATGTGCAGCGTTTTCGGGTTGCGAGCGACGAGGGCGCGGGCGGTGATCATTTCGCAGACGTACAGCCCGGAGGTGGTGCCGGTGAGCTGCTGCTCAATCTCGCGGCACAGCACGCGAAACGGCATGTTGGTCACGCCCGCCATGGGGGCGAGGAGTACCGGGGAGCTCAGGTCGTAGCCCCCGATGCGCAGCGGCGCGGCAGGGTGTGCGGAGGGAGCTAGGGTTTTCGTCATAATGAGTCCATTGTTCCTGCTGCGCGCCTTACAGTCCAATTCCTCGGGGCGCGGTCGACGGGTGTGTCCGATGGTGGGGCGTGGGTGCGGCGCAACGCCCGCGCCACAGTGGGGCGGGGTCGACGCGCGAGAATGAAACGTCTGTCACAATAGAGTGAAAGTGTTACCCACTACCGTAAGGAGGACATCCATGAGTGACCGTATTGCTCACGCGCAGCTGCGTGACAAGGTCATGACCGCCGAGGAAGCCGTCCAGTTTGTCAACCACGGCGACAAGGTCGGTATCTCCGGCTTCACCGGCGCCGGCTACCCGAAGGCCATGCCGGGCGTGATCGCTGAGAAGGCCAAGGCCGAGCACGAGAAGGGCCGCGACTTCAGCATCGACCTGTTCACCGGCGCGTCTACCGCCCCGGAGTGCGACGGCGTCCTCGCCGAGGCAAACGCCCTGCGCTACCGAATGCCCTACCAGTCCGACCCGACGATGCGCGGCAAGATCAACGCGGGCGAACTGAAGTTCCAAGACATCCACCTTTCTCACTCCGGCATGATGGTGGAGCAGGGCTTCTTCGGCGACCTCGACCTCGCGATCGTGGAGGCGGTGCGCATCACCGAAGAGGGCAACATCGTCCCGACGTCCTCGGTGGGTAACTCCGTTGAGTTCCTCAACGCGGCGAAGAAGATCATCATCGAGGTCAACGAGTGGCAGTCGCCCGAGCTCGAGGGCATGCACGACATCTGGCTCGTCCCGCCGCTGCCGAACCGCATCCCGGTCCCGATCACCAGCTGCGGCGATCGCATCGGCACGACCTACATCGAGATCGACCCGGAGAAGGTCGTCGCTGTGGTGAAGACCGATGACGCCGACCGCAACGCCGCCTTTAAGGCGCCGGACGCCATCTCCGAGCAGATCGCAGGCCACTTCCTCGACTTCCTCGAGTACGAGGTCAAGGCGGGGCGCCTCACCTACGACGGGTACATCATGCAGTCTGGCGTGGGTAACGTGCCGAACGCCGTGATGGCTGGCCTCATGGACTCCAAGTTCGAGAACATCCAGGCCTACACCGAGGTCATCCAGGACGGCATGGTCGACCTGATCGACGCCGGCAAGATGACCGTCGCCTCCGCCACCTCCTTCTCCCTGTCGCCCGAGTACGCGGAGAAGATGAACAACGAGGCCTCGCGCTACCGCGAGTCCATCGTCCTGCGCCCGCAGTCGATCTCGAACCACCCCGAGGTCATCCGCCGGATGGGCACGATCGCCTCCAACGGGATGATTGAGGCTGACATCTACGGCAACGCCAACTCCACGCACATCAACGGCTCCCGCCTGATGAACGCTCTCGGCGGCTCCGGCGACTTCACCCGCAACGCCTACATCTCCTCCTTCATCTCCCCGTCGGTGGCGAAGGACGGCGCGATTTCCGCGATCGTGCCGATGGTCTCGCACGTCGACCACACCGAGCACGACGCGATGGTGTTCATCACCGAGTACGGCGTCGCTGACCTGCGCGGCCTCGCGGCGCGCGACCGTGTGGAGAAGATGATCTCCATCGCCCACCCGAGCTACCGCCCGCTGCTGCAGGAGTACGTTGAGCTCGCGTCGAAGTCGCAGTTCCAGGCCACCCCGCACGACCTGAAGCACGCGTTCGACTTCCACAACCGCATCCTCGAGACTGGGACGATGCAGAAGTAACACCCCGCTGAGCGACTCCCCCTACGAACGCCCCCGCGCTACGCGGGGGCGTTAGCGTCGGTGGTAGATGGCGTCGACGACAGCGGCGAGCCCGTCGCCCACGTCCGCAGCCCCGGCGACGGTGACGAGATCGCTGGGCAAGAAGTGGACACGCCCAGTGGCGACGGCAGGAACGTGGCTCAGCGCCGGGTTCGACAGGATTTCTGCGAAGTCCTGCGTGCCGCGTCCTTGGAAGTCCTCGATGACAATGACGTCGGGGTTAAGTGCGGCGATGAGCTCGGGGTCTGCGGGGGCGGGACCGCGCCCTCCGGAGGTACCAGTTAGTGCTTCGGCCCCGGCTTCGGCGACGAGGCCGTGCAGGAGCGCCGACGGGGGGACCACCATACGCTGCTCGCCGCGGGCCATGAGGGGTAAAACGCGCGGCGCTTGCCCTTCCGGGATCTGCTCGTGCACGCGTGCGCGGGTCTCCTCGATGTCGCTGCGTAGCTGCGCGGCTCGTTCTTCCTCCCCGAGGAGGGACCCGAGCTCGTCGATGTTGGCCAGGATGGCATCGATGCTGGACCAGGTGTCCCCGCCGTCGAACTGGACAACGGGGATAGCGCTCTGCTCGATCAGCGCGGCGGCGTCCTGCTCCTGCCCGTGACGCGAGGTGAGCAGCACGAGGTCGGGTTCTGCGCTGAGGATCTGCTCCGGGTCGACGTTGTGGTCGCCGCGGAGCACCTGCGGCCCCTCTGGGGTCCGCTCGCCGATGTCGGCGATGAGGGCGATGTTCTCCGGCTCTGCGATCGCGGCGACGAGGGAAGCGACGTCGCTGGAGAGAGCCGCGATGCGCTGGGGCTTGTGCGTGGGTACGTCGCTGCTGGCAGTCGCCGTGCCCGACTCGGTCGCGGTAGCTGGGGGCTGCGGTGCATGCTGGGGCTCGCCCTGCGAGGAGCAGGCGGTGAGGCTGACTACGAGCGCGGCGCAGCAGACAAGGACTGCTGTGGGGGTGGAGTGCACGTTCATGGTGGGTCCTTTCTGTTAGGTCACAACAGTGACGACGGGGGAGTGCGTGAAGGGGTCCGTGTGGATGCGCACGGGCACGTCGTAGGCCTGCGCGATGAGTTCCTCGGTGATCGTCTCCTCGACGCTCCCGGCCGCGAGCACCTGTCCCCGCGCGAGCAGGGTGACGGTATCGCTCATTCGCGCGGCCAGCCCCAGATCGTGGACGACGGCGACGACGGCGCGGCCTTCACTGCGCGCCGAGCGCAGGAGCTTTTCGACGTCCGCCTGATGTTTCAGGTCGAGGGCGCTAGTGGGCTCGTCGAGAAGCATGTAGGGCGCGTTCTGCGCGAGGGCCCGGGCAATATGAACGCGCTGGCGTTCGCCGCCGGATAACGAGCTGACTGTTCGCCCAGCTAGGTGGCCAGTCGCAGTAAGCGTGAGGGCGTGGGCGATTCTGAGTCGGTCGTCGTCGGTGGCGGTGTCGAAGCGACCGATGTGCGGGTGGCGGCCGGTTTCAACGAGCTGCTCCACGCGCATGTCGGCGCCGACTGTTGTGTCCTGGGCGACGAGGGAGATGGCGCGGGCACGCTCGCGCGAGCTCAGCGCGGCAAGGGGGGAGCCGTCGAGGAGCACATCGCCGACGGTGGGGCGGGCGATGCCCGCGAGGTAGGCGAGCAGCGTGGACTTGCCCGCCCCGTTGGGGCCGATGATGGTGGTAATCTCGCCTCGGCGCGCCGCAAAGTTCACGTCGTGGAGGATGCCGTCACGGCATAACCCGACCGTTTGAAGTGTCACAGCGCGCCCCTCCCGTTGGGGCCGATGGTGCGTAACAGCAACCACAGGAACAGTGGCGAGCCGATGAAGGCGACGACGGAGCCCGTCTGCAAGACGACCGGGTCGAAGATCGTGCGGGCGAGCGTATCCGCGGCGACGACGAAGGTGGCCCCGGCCACGGCTGCGAGCGGCAGAAGCGCTCGGTGATCGGTGCCGACTGTTAGGCGCACGAGGTGGGGAACGACAAGCCCGACAAAGCCGATGATCCCGGACACCGCCACCGCGCACGCGGCGAGCAACGCGGCCAGCGAGAGTACGGCGGGGCGCATGACGGCTGTGTTGACGCCGAGGCTGCGGGCCGTCGAGTCGCCTAACGTGAGTATGTTGAGGTCGCGCCCCACCGCGATGACGGCGATCGTGCCGAAAAGGATCGGGGCCGCCGCGATGCCCACGTGGGCCCACGTGCGGGCGACGAGGTCGCCGTTGAGCCAAAACGCGATGCCGCGAATGTCGCTGTCTTGGGGCGCGTTAGCAACCGCCGCGGAGGTGACGGCGCCGAGGAACGCACTGGCGGCAATGCCCACGAGCACCAGTGTGACCGGCCCGCCGCCGCGCCACTGGGCGATGGATTGGACGACAGCCACGGTGCCCAGCGCCCCGATGAAGGCTGCCGCGGGAAGCACCCAGGCGCCGACGGCAGTGAGCCCGAACACGATGGCGAGCACGGCCGCGGTCGCCGCACCGGCAGAAACACCGATGATTCCCGGGTCTGCCAACGGATTGCGGAACACCGCCTGCATGACGGCTCCGGAGACTGCGAGCGCCGCGCCGACAAGAGCGCCGACGATGATACGGGGGAGGCGGATGTTGTACACCACGGACGCGGCGGGAGAGGAGTGGTCGTCCAGGGTGGCGTCGCGAAGCGCGGCGAATGCCTCCCCCGGATTCAGCGTGACAGGCCCGATCGCTATGGCAAGGAGCGCTACGGCGGTGAAGCCCGTGCCCGCGACAAGAAAAGCGAGCGCCAATCGGGGTCGTTTAGGTGCAGCTTCCACGGGCTTCACCATAGTAGGGAAAAGCCCGTCATGAAAATAGTTATCAATAAGGGGGCCGGTTTTTCTCAGCTGCGTCAAGGGCGCTAGACTACTCGGCAGGCTGGCGCGAACCAGCGCCCGTCTGAGGTAGGGCCTTTAGCTCAGTTGGTAGAGCTACGGACTTTTAATCCGCAGGTCCCGGGTTCGAGCCCCGGAGGGCCCACGACGAAGCCGCCCCGCAGGGGCGGCTTTTCGCGTTGGCAGGGGCGCTCCTAGTCCCAGACCTCGAGGCGGATGAGCGTGGCGTCGGCGTCGGTGACGAGGGCGAGCTCGTCGGCGGCGGCCGCTTGATCCTGGATGAAGCGCTGGATGCGGAGCTGGAATTGGCGCTGCTCGCCGTCGAAAAGCGCGGTGCCGATCGAGGTCCACCCGTTGCAGTCCTGGATCTCAACCTCGGTCACCTCCATCTCGGGGGAGTGACCGTTGCCGCGGACGGCGAAGATCGGCTCGCCGTTGTCGAAGTCCGCGCCGGGCGCGCCGCGCATGATCGTGGTGATAATCTCGCGCACGGCCACGGGGTCGTCGGTGAGGTACGCCACGGAGCGCTCGCCAAGCTCGGAGTGCTGCATGCGCAGCAGCTCGCTGTCGAGGGCCCGGTCGGCCGGGCGGTACGTCAGCGCAAGCTGGGCGAGGTTGCCGTCGGCGTCTTTGCCAACGAGGACCTCGATGCCGACGACGTCGTCGGGGTCGACAACCCGGTAGGTACCGGAAAGCTCGACGATCCGCGAGTGCTCGGCGGCTACTTCTTCCTTGGTGGGGTTGAGTTCGGCGTCATAGATCTCCGCGGTTGCCATTAGCTTTTCACCATCCGTTTGATCGCTTGCATTGCTTCCTTGATTCTAGCCTCGACGGCGTCGTGGCCGCCGTCTTCAATCGCGCCCGCGACGCAGTGCGAGAGGTGCTCGTCGAGGAGGGCCAGGCCCACGTTTTCGAGGGCGGAGGTGATGGCGGAGATCTGGGTGAGGATGTCGACGCAGTACTTGTTATCTTCGATCATGCGCTCCACGCCGCGAACCTGTCCCTCGATCCGCTTGAGGCGGGCGATGTAGCGGGCCTTGTCGGCCGAGTAGCCGTAGTTGTCTCCGGTGGCGGTATCCATGGCAGAAACCTTACTCGCGCGACGCAGCTGCGCGGCGGTGGACGTTGCCGCAGGTAAACGTAAGGAAAATCCCGGTAGCCAGCAGGTTTGGCGTGGGAAAAGGCGCTGGTTTATGATAATCGGGCTGCACGGGCCAGTCCGGCCCGGATGCGGTGGGCCCCCATCGTCTAGTGGCCTAGGACTCCGCCCTTTCACGGCGGCAACACGGGTTCGAATCCCGTTGGGGGTACTCGGGCCCGGGTGTGAGCGGGGTCCGGAGACAAAAGGATACGGCCCTGTGGCGCAGTTGGTTAGCGCGCCGCCCTGTCACGGCGGAGGTCGCGGGTTCAAGTCCCGTCAGGGTCGCAGCAGGCGGTCGGTGCTCTTCGGGGCGCCGGCCGCTTTTTTCTGTCATGCGGCGCTGGCCCTCGCCGCGGAAACGCGCGTTCACCTCGCGATTTGTAGTGTATCCGGGCCTCTGTGTAGAGTATCAACTCGTGCACGCGACAGTGTGACGCTGTGAAAAGCGGACGCTAGAGCGGGCAGAAACAACAGAATACGGCCCTGTGGCGCAGTTGGTTAGCGCGCCGCCCTGTCACGGCGGAGGTCGCGGGTTCAAGTCCCGTCAGGGTCGCAGAACAGCTCCGCGGAGCGGTTCCGGCCAGATAGCTCAGTCGGTAGAGCACACGCCTGAAAAGTGTGGGGTCGCCAGTTCGATCCTGGCTCTGGCCACACCACGCGCCCCTTCCTGCTCACGCAGGAGGGGGCATTTTTCGTTGCGCGTGGCTAGGCTGGCCACACAACGTGCACTGAAAGGAGCCATGATGCCTGAGAACACAACGCCCGAGAACACAACGCCCGAGCTGCGGGTGAACGAGCGCGAGGGGCAGTACGAGATCTACGTCGGCGACACACTCGCCGGTTACGCCACCTACGTCGACCGCGGCGCCGCACGCGTGCTCCCGCACACGGTGGTCTTCGACGCCTTCCAAGGCCAAGGCTTGTCGAAGGCGCTCATTGCATTCGCGCTTGACGACGTCGCAGCGGCCGGCCGCACCGTCGTCCCGCAGTGCTCCGCGGTCGCGCACTTCATTGAGAAGAACCCGGAGTACGCCGACCTCGTGGATACGGGTGGCGCGTCCTAAATGATGTAGCTGCCGGGGTCGAAGTACTTGTCCGGGTCGACGAGGTGCTTGGTCTCCTCCTCGCGGCGCTCGCGCACTTTGGCGGGGATGCCCACGGCGATGGAGTTCGGCGGGACCGATTTGGTCACCACGGCATTGGCGCCGATGGCGGAGTTCGCCCCGATGGTGATGGGGCCGAGCACCTTGGCACCGGCACCGATGGTGACGTTGTCGCCGATGGTGGGGTGGCGCTTCGTCTGGGTGAGCACCTGGCCGCCCAGGGTGACACCGTGGTAGAGCATGACGCCGTCACCGATCTCTGCGGTCTCACCGATGACGATGCCCATGCCGTGGTCAATAAAGAAGCGGCGCCCGATGGTGGCGCCGGGGTGGATCTCCACGCCGGTGAGGAAGCGCGCGAACTGAGCGAGGATGCGCGCCGGCCCCCGAACACCGCGCGTCCACAGTGCGTGGCTCACGCGGTGGATCCAAATGGCGTGGAGCCCGGAGTAGACAATGGCGTTTTCGATATCGCCTCGGGCGGCCGGGTCGTGAGCTCGCGCATTGCGCAGGTCTTCCCGGATCATGTTCACGGCCTTCCACATGTGTGCCGAGTGTAACACTGCCCGGGGCGTCGCCACGCGCGCCTGCGTCGAACTAGTCGCGGATGTCCTCGTAGAGGATGGTCGAAATGTAGCGCTCGCCGAAGTCGGGGATGATGACCACGATGGTCTTGCCTTCGTTCTCCGGGCGGGCGGCCACGTCGAGGGCAGCCTTCAGGTTGGCGCCGGTGGAAATACCGCCGAGGATGCCCTCCGTGCGGGCGAGCTCGCGGGAGACGGACACCGCGTCCTCGTGGGGCACGGCGATGACCTCGTCGACGAGGTCGCGGTCGAGGGTGCCCGGGATGAAGTTCGCGCCGAGGCCCTGGATCTTGTGCGGACCGGCCTCGCCCTTCGTCAACAGGGGCGAGGCGGCGGGCTCGACGGCGACGAGCTTGACGTCCGGCTTCTGCTCCTTGAGGTACTTGCCGGCGCCCGAAATGGTGCCGCCGGTGCCGACGCCCGCGACGAGGATGTCCACGTCGCCGTCGGTGTCGTTCCAGATTTCAGGGCCGGTCGTGGCGTAGTGGATCTTCGGGTTGGCCTCGTTGTCGAACTGGCGGGCCAGGATGGCGTTATCGGTGGAGCTGACGATCTCGTTGGCCTTCTCCACGGCGCCCTTCATGCCCGCGGAGCCTGGGGTGAGCACGATCTCGGCGCCCAGGGCGCGCAGGACCACGCGGCGCTCGGTGGACATGGTCTCCGGCATGGTCAATACGACGCGGTAACCCTTGGCGGCGCCGACGAGGGCGAGCGCGATGCCAGTGTTGCCGGAGGTGGCCTCCACGATGGTGCCGCCGGGTGTGAGCTCGCCGGAGGCTTCGGCGGCCTCGACGATGGCCTTGCCGATGCGGTCCTTAACGGAATTGGCGGGGTTGTAAAACTCCAGCTTCGCGAGGACGCGGGCCTTGACGTCGCCGGTGACGTCGTGAAGCTCGACGAGCGGCGTGTTGCCGATGAGTTCGAGGACGTTGTTCGCGATCTTGGGCTGAGACTGAGGCATGATGACTTCCTTTTGTGCTCGGGTTCAGTTACTACGCGCGAGTGTACACCGAAAGCCTAGACAGACACGTCCCCGCAAAATAGACTATACGGTCTATCGCGGTGTGGCAGCTGCTACCCCCGCTTCGGGCAAAGAGATTCAGGACACAATGCATGCGGGCTGGGCGGGTGCAATTTGGCTACCCCCGAAAGGCGGTTATGATGTTGCTCATTGTGGTCACAAATGTGTGAAGCACCGACCGCACGCGAACGCTGAACCGAACGCTGAAAGCTGCAGATTAGCCTCCGAAGGATCGATGATGGACGCCCAGAGAATCAGGGATGACGACGACGCCATCCGAGCAGCGCTCACCGCGCTGAAGACCGCCACGGCAATCCCGGTAGCGATGTACGGCACCCTGCTCAACGACAACCGCCTGCAGATCACCCAGTGGATCGGCCTTCGCACCCCCGCGCTGCAGAACCTCCTCATCGAACCCGGGGCCGGCGTCGGCGGTCGCGTCGTTGCCACCCGCCGCGCCGTCGGCGTCTCCGACTACGCGCGCGCGAGCGTCATTTCCCACGAGTACGACCGCCAGATCCAGGACGAGGGCCTGCACTCCGTCGTCGCGGTGCCCGTCATCGTGCAGCGCGAGATCCGCGGTGTCCTCTACGTCGGCGTCCACTCGCCGGTGCGCCTCGGCGACAAGGTCATCGAGGAAGTCACCATGACAGCGCGCACCCTCGAGCAGGACCTCGCCATCAACGCCGCTTTGCGACGTTCCGAGGGCGCCACCGGCAGCCCGAAACCCGGCCGGATCATGAACGGCGCCGAGTGGGAACAGGTCCGCTCCACCCACTCCAAGCTGCGCATGCTGGCCAACCGCGTCCAGGACGACACGCTGCGCAAAGAGCTCGAGCAACTGTGCGATCAGATGGTCTCTCCCGTGCGCGTGAAGCAGTCGACGAAGTTGTCCGCGCGCGAACTTGACGTGCTGTCCTGCGTCGCGCTTGGCCACACGAACGTCGAGGCGGCCGAGGAAATGGGCATCGGCGCGGAGACGGTGAAGTCCTATCTGCGCAGCGTGATGCGCAAGCTCGGGGCCCACACCCGCTACGAGGCCGTCAACGCAGCCCGGCGCATCGGGGCACTGCCCTAAGCCCCGGTTTCTGTAGGGTGGACCGCGTGAAAGAACGATTTCTAGTTCAGGGCGGCACCCGCCTCGAGGGTTCCGTCCGTGTCGATGGGGCCAAAAATAGCGTGCTCAAGCTCATGGCGGCCACCCTCCTCACGGAGGGGACGACCACGCTGCACAACTGCCCGCAGATTCTCGACGTCCCCCTCATGCGCGACGTCCTCGTCGGCCTCGGCTGCGAGGTGGAGATCGACGGATCAGTCGTGCGCATCACCACCCCCGCCGACGTCTCCCCGCACGCCGACTTCGACGCGGTGCGCCAGTTCCGCGCGTCGGTCGCCGTCCTCGGCCCACTCGCCGCGCGCTGTGGCGAGGCCTACGTCGCCCTTCCTGGCGGCGATGCCATCGGCTCCCGTCCGCTGGACATGCACCAGTCCGGGCTGGAAAAGCTGGGTGCGACGACCCACATCGAGCACGGTGCCGTCGTAGCCAAAGCCGGGAAGCTGACTGGCGCGGCGATCAAGCTTGATTTCCCGTCCGTCGGCGCGACGGAGAACATCGTCACGGCTGCCGTGCTCGCGGAGGGGCGGACCGTGCTGGACAACGCCGCCCGCGAACCGGAGATCGTGGACCTGTGCGACATGCTCAACGCGATGGGAGCACGGATCGCCGGTGCCGGCACCTCGATCATCACCGTCGATGGCGTAGACGCGCTGCGCCCCACCGAACACACCGTGGTTGGCGACCGTATCGTCGCCGGAACCTGGGCCTACGCGGCAGCAATGACACGCGGCGACATCACGGTCACCGGCATCGCGCCGCGCCACCTGCACCTCGCGCTGGAAAAGCTCAAAATCTCCGGAGCCACGGTGGAAAGCTACGACAGCGGGTTCCGCGTGCGCATGCAGAACCGGCCCCGGGCGGTGGACTACCAAACGCTGCCCTTCCCGGGCTTTCCCACGGACCTGCAGCCGATGGCGATCGGCATCTCCGCCATCGCTGACGGGGCGTCGGTGATCACAGAGAACGTCTTCGAGGCCCGTTTCCGCTTTGTTGACGAGATGCTCCGGCTCGGCGCCGACGCCACCGTCGACGGGCACCATGTCGTGCTGCGCGGCGTTGACAAGCTTTCCTCGACCGACGTGTGGGCCTCCGACATCCGTGCCGGCGCCGGCCTCGTGCTCGCGGGACTTGTCGCCGACGACGTGACGACGGTCCACGACGTCGCCCACATCGACCGCGGCTACCCGAACTTCGTGGAAAACCTGACGGCGTTGGGTGCGGATATTCGGCGCGTATAACGCCCCATAACGACACGCATTTTGGCGGGTTGTGCTGGGGGTTTGTGTTTGGTTGTGGGTGTGTGTAGTTTTATGTGAGTCAGCGAGACCGACAGCGCCCCGCCGCAGTGAGTGTGGTGAGTTGGCGGTGAGGAAAACGTGTGCTGGCTAGCCGCTTTGATTGCCTGGTGTTGTGCTGGGTGGTTGGGGTGTGCGTGTGTTGTGTGAGAACTCGATAGTGTGCCAATGCATTTTTTGTTTGTGGGTTGGTTGTGTGCTGCGTGTGCTGGCTGCTGCTGTTGTTTGTGATGGTGGTGGTTGGTGTGTGCCGGTGGGTGGTGTCTGAACCTTTGATGGGATGCTGCTTGTTGGTGTTTGTGGTGCGTGATTGATTCGCGGATTGTGGATGCTGTTTTTTGGTTGCCCCCCTTTTTTTGCCCTCGTCGGGTGGGGGGGTGGCTGTTTTGTAATTTGAGGATTGGCCAGTTCACCGTGTCGTGCTGCATGTTTTTGTGTGGTGTGGTGTGGTGGTTGGTTTGTTTTTGGTTGGGTTTGGGCTTTTCACGGCCTGTTTCTGCTGAAACTTTTTGTGGAGAGTTTGATCCTGGCTCAGGATGAACGCTGGCGGCGTGCTTAACACATGCAAGTCGAACGGAAAGGCTCCTGCTTGCAGGAGTACTCGAGTGGCGAACGGGTGAGTAACACGTGGGTGATCTGCCCTGTACTTCGGGATAAGCTTGGGAAACTGGGTCTAATACTGGATAGGACCATCGTTTAGTGTCGGTGGTGGAAAGCTTTTGCGGTATGGGATGAGCTCGCGGCCTATCAGCTTGTTGGTGGGGTAATGGCCTACCAAGGCGTCGACGGGTAGCCGGCCTGAGAGGGTGTACGGCCACATTGGGACTGAGATACGGCCCAGACTCCTACGGGAGGCAGCAGTGGGGAATATTGCACAATGGGCGCAAGCCTGATGCAGCGACGCCGCGTGGGGGATGAAGGCCTTCGGGTTGTAAACTCCTTTCGCCAGGGACGAAGCTTTTGTGACGGTACCTGGATAAGAAGCACCGGCTAACTACGTGCCAGCAGCCGCGGTAATACGTAGGGTGCGAGCGTTGTCCGGAATTACTGGGCGTAAAGAGCTCGTAGGTGGTTTGTCGCGTCGTTTGTGTAAGTCCATGGCTTAACTGTGGGACTGCAGGCGATACGGGCATAACTTGAGTGCTGTAGGGGAGACTGGAATTCCTGGTGTAGCGGTGAAATGCGCAGATATCAGGAGGAACACCGATGGCGAAGGCAGGTCTCTGGGCAGTAACTGACGCTGAGGAGCGAAAGCATGGGTAGCGAACAGGATTAGATACCCTGGTAGTCCATGCCGTAAACGGTGGGCGCTAGGTGTGAGTCCCTTCCACGGGGTTCGTGCCGTAGCTAACGCATTAAGCGCCCCGCCTGGGGAGTACGGCCGCAAGGCTAAAACTCAAAGGAATTGACGGGGGCCCGCACAAGCGGCGGAGCATGTGGATTAATTCGATGCAACGCGAAGAACCTTACCTGGGCTTGACATGCATCAGATCGCTGCAGAGATGTAGTTTCCCTTGTGGCTGGTGTACAGGTGGTGCATGGTTGTCGTCAGCTCGTATCGTGAGATGTTGGGTTAAGTCCCGCAACGAGCGCAACCCTTGTCTTATGTTGCCAGCATTTGGTTGGGGACTCATGAGAGACTGCCGGGGTTAACTCGGAGGAAGGTGGGGATGACGTCAAATCATCATGCCCCTTATGTCCAGGGCTTCACACATGCTACAATGGTCGGTACAGCGCGTGTGCGATACTGTGAGGTGGAGCTAATCGCTGAAAGCCGGTCGTAGTTCGGATTGGGGTCTGCAACTCGACCCCATGAAGTCGGAGTCGCTAGTAATCGCAGATCAGCAACGCTGCGGTGAATACGTTCCCGGGCCTTGTACACACCGCCCGTCACGTCATGAAAGTTGGTAACACCCGAAGCCGGTGGCCTTAAGTGGGAGCCGTCGAAGGTGGGATCGGCGATTGGGACGAAGTCGTAACAAGGTAGCCGTACCGGAAGGTGCGGCTGGATCACCTCCTTTCTAAGGAGCTTTTGTTTTGTGTGCCTGCGGTTGCAGGTGTGGTGGTTGAGTGCCCGTGTGTGGTGCTGCCACTGTGTTGTTTAAAATCCGGGTGGATGCATGCCGGCATGACGTGTGGTTGTTGTGCTTTGTGCGTGTGGTATGTGGCCTTTTTCCTGCGAGCAAATGTTGTGTTGGTGCGCTGTTGGGTGTCTGGGATGGCACATGTGTGTTGTTCTGTGGCTTGCATGCTTGCTGCTGCTGCTTTGTTGTGGTGGTGGTTGGGTGTGTGGGTGTGGTGTGTGAGAACTGTATAGTGGACGCGAGCATCTTTATTCTTGTGTGTTTTTTGTGTTGTGTTTTTTGGTCAAGGGCGTACGGTGGATGCCTTGGCATGCTGAGCCGATGAAGGACGTGTGAGGCTGCGTTAAGCCTCGGGGAGTTGCCAACTAAGCGTTGATCCGAGGATGTCCGAATGGGGAAACCTGGCACCGGTTGTGTGGTGTTACCTGCAGGTGAATTCATAGTCTGTGTGGGGGTTGACGCGGGGAAGTGAAACATCTCAGTACCCGTAGGAGAAGAAAACAAGTGTGATTCCGTGAGTAGTGGCGAGCGAAAGTGGATGAGGCTAAACCATGTGTGTGTGATACTTGGCAGAGGTTGCGCATGTGGGGTTGTGGGGATGCATTGTTCAGGCACTGTCATGTCTGTGCGTTTGTGTGTGTGTTAGCGGAAGTTGCCTGGGATGGTGCGCCGTAGTGGGTGAGAGCCCCTGTACGTGAAGGCATATGCATGAATGTTGGTGTGTTTCCCGAGTAGCAGCGGGCTCGTGGAATCTGTTGTGAATCTGCCGGGACCACCCGGTAAGCCTAAATACTCAGTGTGACCGATAGTGGATAGTACCGTGAGGGAATGGTGAAAAGTACCCCGGGAGGGGAGTGAAATAGTTCCTGAAACCGTGCGCTTACAATCCGTCAGAGCACCTTCGTGTGTGTGATGGCGTGCCTTTTGAAGAATGAGCCTGCGAGTTAGCGGCATGTCGCGAGGTTAACCCGTTGGTGGGGTAGTCGTAGCGAAAGCGAATCCTAATTGGGTGTTGTTAGTGGCATGTCCTAGACCCGAAGCGGGGTGATCTACCCATGGCCAGTGTGAAGCAGCTGTAAGAGGTTGTGGAGGCGCGAACCCACTTAGGTTGAAAACTGAGGGGATGAGTTGTGGGTAGGGGTGAAAGGCCAATCAAACTCCGTGATAGCTGGTTCTCCCCGAAATGCATTTAGGTGCAGCGTCATGTTAGCTTGCCGGAGGTAGAGCTACTGGTTGGTTGAGCGGGACTATCATCTTAGCAATGTCAGCCAAACTCCGAATGCCGGTGAAGTGGTGCATGGCAGTGAGACTGTGGGGGATAAGCTTCATAGTCGAGAGGGAAACAGCCCAGATCGCCGGTTAAGGCCCCTAAGGGTGTACTAAGTGGAAAAGGATGTGGGATCGCGAAGACAGCCAGGAGGTTGGCTTAGAAGCAGCCATCCTTGAAAGAGTGCGTAATAGCTCACTGGTCGAGTGGTTCCGCGCCGACAATTTAGTGGGGCTCAAGTACACCGCCGAAGCCGCGGCAAGCACACTGAGTGTGTGTTTGGGTAGGGGAGCGTCGTGCATGGGGTGAAGCAGTACCGTAAGGGGTTGTGGACTGTGTGCGAGTGAGAATGCAGGCATGAGTAACGAGTGGTAAGTGAGAATCTTATCCGCCGGATGACTAAGGGTTCCTGGGTCAAGTTCGTCTTCCCAGGGTGAGTCGGGTCCTAAGGCGAGGCCGACAGGCGTAGTCGATGGTTAACGGGTTGATATTCCCGTACCCGTGTACATGCGCCCAGGTGCGAGGCGGTGATACTAACCGCCCTTTATGCCGCTACTGTTGTGGTCTTTGGGCCACTGGTGGTGGTGTGTGGGGTGGGGCCTGATCCGTAGTAGTGCAGTGATGGGGTGACGCAGGAAGGTAGCCACGCCGTTTAATGGATTGCGGTGTAAGCGTGTGGCACGGGTTGGTGTGAAATGCATCGGCCCTTGTGTGTGAGGCGTGATGCGTAGCCCTTTTGTGGGTGATGGTGGTGATCCTATGCTGTCGAGAAAAGCCTCTAGCGAGTGTGTACACGGCCCGTACCCGAAACCGACACAGGTAGTCAGGTAGAGAATACTAAGGCGGTCGGGTGAACTGTGGTTAAGGAACTCGGCAAATTGCCCCCGTAACTTCGGGAGAAGGGGGACCTTACATGGTGCGCCACCCTTTTGCGGTGGTTGTTGCTGTGTGGGGTCGCAGAGAATAGAGGGGAGCGACTGTTTATCAAAAACACAGGTCCGTGCGAAGACTTTTACGTTGATGTATACGGACTGACGCCTGCCCGGTGCTGGAAGGTTAAGAGGACCTGTTAGACCCTTTGGGTCGAAGCGGAGAATTTAAGCCCCAGTAAACGGCGGTGGTAACTATAACCATCCTAAGGTAGCGAAATTCCTTGTCGGGTAAGTTCCGACCTGCACGAATGGCGTAACGACTCCCCTGCTGTCTCAACCACAGGCCCGGTGAAATTGCAGTACGAGTAAAGATGCTCGTTTCGCGCGGCAGGACGAAAAGACCCCGGGACCTTCACTATAGCTTGGTATTGGTGTTCGGTGCGGTTTGTGTAGGATAGGTGGGAGACGTTGATGCGGCCACGCTAGTGGTTGTGGAGTCGTTGTTGAAATACCACTCTGACCGTAGTGGATACCTTAACCTTGGCCCATGATCTGGGTTGGGGACAGTGCCTGGTGGGTAGTTTAACTGGGGCGGTTGCCTCCCAAAGAGTAACGGAGGCGCCCAAAGGTTCCCTCAGCCTGGTTGGCAATCAGGTGGCGAGTGTAAGTGCACAAGGGAGCTTGACTGTGAGACTTACTAGTCGAGCAGGGACGAAAGTCGGGACTAGTGATCCGGCACCTACTTGTGGATGTGGTGTCGCTCAACGGATAAAAGGTACCCCGGGGATAACAGGCTGATCTTCCCCAAGAGTCCATATCGACGGGATGGTTTGGCACCTCGATGTCGGCTCGTCGCATCCTGGGGCTGGAGTAGGTCCCAAGGGTTGGGCTGTTCGCCCATTAAAGCGGCACGCGAGCTGGGTTCAGAACGTCGTGAGACAGTTCGGTCTCTATCCGCCGCGCGCGTTGAAACTTGAAGAAGGCTGTCCCTAGTACGAGAGGACCGGGACGGACGTACCTCTGGTGTGCCAGTTGTTCCGCCAGGAGCATCGCTGGTTGGCTACGTACGGGAGGGATAACCGCTGAAAGCATCTAAGCGGGAAGCCTGTTTTAAGATGAGGTTTCATTCGAGGTTCCCTACAGACGATAGGGTTGATAGGCCGGATCTGGAAGCGTAGCAATACGTGAAGGTGACCGGTACTAATACACCAACAAAAAACAAAACAAACCAACAAGAAACACCGTAAAGACCGTGTGTTCGCGTCCACTATGCAGTATCTGACACACCACACCACCCCCCGCTTTATTCATGGTGTGTGAGCCAGTACCAGAATTGAATACAGTACACAGTTTGTGCTGCCTGTCCCGATGAATGTGTCGGTGGTTGATGGCGGCGGGGAAACGCCCGGTCCCATTCCGAACCCGGAAGCTAAGCCCGCCCGCGCTGATGGTACTGCCCCCGGGAGGGGGTGGGAGAGTAAGTTACCGCCGACCCAACAACTCAACAACAACAACAACATAAAACCCCTAAAGGGGGTGACCAGCCCCACCACCACACCCACCCCAAGCGGGCAGGGAACAAGGTGGAACGGCTGGCCACCCCCCCTTGTTTTTTGTGTGTGCCCCCGGACACTACTGTCCGGGCGCGCCCGTGTGTGCGGGTGATCACCCGCGAAAACTCCGCAACGCGGACTCGACCGCCCGGCCGCGACCCCACACACCGCGGACTTTTTCGGGGCGTGAGCGAAGCAACCACAACAAACCACGGGCCACGTTTCAACGCTGGGCCAGCCGGCCGAAAACTCCGCACTGCGGACCACTGTCCCCTAGAAAACTATGCACTGCATACCGCAATCCTCCGACCCCGGGGACACCGCACCAACCGCTTGTCGAAAACTCCGCACTGCGGACTTTCCAGCCGCAGCCCGCCTACGCAACGCGCAACCACAAGCTTGAAACCCCACACACCGCAGACGTCACGGCCCACACCGACTCCGCACTGCGGACTTTTTACACCAACGCCGATTACTCTCGCCTTATCGCGCCACGCACGGGGTGACACCGCAAGACCGCTTACGGGCGCGGGACGCCTCGGTAGCGGTCGGCGGGCTCGTCGTGGCGTGCGGGGTATCCTCGTCACGAAGACTCAACGAAGACTTCACGAGGACACACCGGCAGCGGGAAGGAAGAGTATGGGGCGGCACTCTCGTGGGGAGGCGCCGGTTGGGCGTCGAGAAGCGGCGGCGCGGGCCGTCGACCTTGTGAAGACCTACGGGGAGGGGGAGACCGAGGTCGTGGCGCTGGACGCGCTGAGCGTCGAGTTCGCGGCCGGGGAGTTTACTGCCATCATGGGGCCGTCGGGATCGGGCAAGTCAACGCTGATGCATACGATGGCGGGGCTTGACTCGTTTACCTCGGGGTCTGCTTACATCGGCGGCACGGATTTGGCGGGCTTGGGGGACAAAGAGCTGACCTCGCTGCGCCGGGACCGTCTGGGGTTTATTTTTCAGTCGTTTAATCTCGTGCCCACCCTGACCGCGGCGGAAAACATCACGCTGCCCACGGACATCGCCGGCCGGAAGGTCGACCAGGAGTGGTTCGACGAGGTGACGAATCGGCTGGGGTTGGCCCAGCGCTTGAGACACCGGCCGAGCGAGCTGTCGGGCGGGCAGCAGCAGCGCGTCGCGTGCGCGCGGGCGCTGGTGAGCCGTCCCGAGATTATTTTCGGCGACGAGCCGACCGGCAACCTCGACTCCAACGCGAGCAGGGAGGTGCTGGAGATCCTGCGGCACGCGGTGGACGGGGACGGGCAAACCGTGGTCATAGTCACGCACGACGCGCGGGCGGCGTCGTACGCGGACAGGGTGGTGTTTTTGCGGGACGGTCGTATCGTCGACGAGCTGCGTGAGCCGGGCATCGACGCCATCCTGCAGGTGATGTCGGGGATCGAGGGGTAGCGGCGTGTCCACAATGATGCGGGTGTCGGTGCGCAACGTCGCCGCTCACAAGCTTCGCTTGGCGCTGACGGTCCTCGCGGTCGTGCTGGGTACGGCCTTCATCGCGGGCTCGCTCATGTTCACCACGATGCTCGAGCGGACCTTCGACCAGGCCGTCGGCTCGCGTTACGACGGGGTCGACGCGGTCGTCCGGCCGGGGGAGGGCCAGTCCGGCGTGGAGCTTGAGTCGCTGAGTGAGGCACCGGAGGCTGACGCCGTGAACGCGAGTGGCACGACCGTGGTTGTTGCGGCGCGCGCGGACGAGACGCCGATCCAGACGGGGCAGGGCGTGTCCACGGTGCGCGTCTACTACGGGCCGGGCGAGGCGGTCGGGGCCGCCCCAGAGATCGTCGAGGGGGCCGCGCCCGCCGCCGTCGGCGAGGCCGCAGTCAACGCCAACGCCGCGGGCAGGTATGGCATCGGGATCGGGGAGGAGCTCATCGTCGTCGACCCGAACTCCCGCCGTGACTACACCATCGTCGGTTTTTACGACGACGAGCTCACCCCCTCCTCCTCGGTGGCGCTTGTGACCACGCCGGAAACCTACGGTGAGTTCTACCGCGAGGACGCGACGGTGCCCGAGGCGCTCGTCTCCGCCGCGGAGGGGGTCAGCGCCGAGTCGCTTGTCGACGCCCTGAGGGCCGCCCACCCTAGCTACGCGATCGATACCGGCGACGCCATCGCGCAGGACGCGGAGGAGGCGATTCGGGAAGGCCTGAACTTTGTCAGCTACTTCCTCGTCGCCTTCGGCCTCGTCGGCCTGCTCGTGGGCACCTTCCTCATCGCCAACACGTTCTCCATGATCGTCGCGCAGCGGACGAAGGAGTTCGCGCTGTTGCGCGCCCTCGGCGCGTCGCGCGGGCAGATTACCCGGTCTGTGTCGGCGGAGGCGCTGATCGTCGGGCTGCTCGGCTCGGCGGTCGGCGTGGTGCTCGGCACCGGCCTCGTCGCCGTGATCAAGGCCATCATGGGGGCCACCGGGATGGAGCTGCCGCCGGGCGGGCTGGGCCTGTCCGTCGACGCCGTCCTCGTCCCGCTCGTGGTGGGCACGGTCGTGACCATGCTGTCGGCGTGGGCGCCGGCGCGGCGGGCCGGGCGGGTCCTCCCCGTCGAGGCGATGCGCTCCGGGGAATCGGCGTCGCCGCAACCTCTTGCGGTGCGCACGTGGATCGGAGTCGCGCTCATCGTCGCGGGCGTGGCGGCAGCGGCCGCGGGCGTGGCGTGGGAGGATGGGACGGCGCGCAACCGCGCCATCCTCGTCGGCGTCGCGGCGGTGGGTGGCGTGGCGGGCCTGTTCCTGGCCGGCCCGGCGTTCAGCCTCCCCGTCGTTCCCCCGTTTGGGCGGGTGATCGGGGCGCCTTTTGGGAGCGTCGGAAAGCTTGCGGCGACGAACACGCGGCGCAACCCCCGCCGCACCAGCGCCACCGCATTCGCCCTCATGCTCGGCATCGCGCTCGTGGCCATCATCGGGATGCTGGGC
The DNA here is from genome assembly GCF_900105305.1 of Corynebacterium timonense. Lineage (NCBI taxonomy): Bacteria > Bacillati > Actinomycetota > Actinomycetes > Mycobacteriales > Corynebacteriaceae > Corynebacterium > Corynebacterium timonense. The sequence goes on from NZ_LT629765.1 coordinate 166,767, forward strand.
GCATCGATGCGGGCATCTGTGGCGGAGATAACCCGCAGCGAGGTCACCGCCGACTTCGTGCTCACCGGGCCGTTGAACGCGCCGTTCCCGCTGCCCGCGCCACTGCCCGCCGAGGTGGAGGACACAGCCGGGGTCGCCGCGGTGGTTTCCTACAGCGAGGCGCCGGTGACCGTCGACGGGGAGTACAGCTACGCGTTCGGCCCTTACGGGGCAACCCCGGTGTTTTCGGCCAACCCGGCCGATATCTTCGCCCTCGACGCCGCGGAGGGGGAGATCGCGGTGGATGAGGACACCTTCATCGCGCCGCGCGACTACGCGCAGGAGCGTGGCTGGTCGGTGGGCGACACGGTGAGCGTGGCGGCGCCGGGGCTGTCCGGGGAATCCACCGAGGTGACCCTCGGCGGGACATTCGAGCCGTCCACCGTGATCCAGGGCGCGGCCATCAGCCGCGACACGGCGCTGAGGCTCGTGCCCGACACCGCGCTGACCATCCAGATGCTCGGCGTCGGTAGCGACGGCAGCCGTGACGCAGAGGAGCTGCGCGCCGCGCTCGAAGAGACGGCGCGGCCGTACATCGTGGCCCAGGTGCGCTCCCCGGAGGAGATGAGCGGGGAGATCGGCGAGCTCATCGACCACATGCTGTTCATCTTGTACGCGCTGCTCTCGCTCGCGGTCGTCATCGCGGTCCTGGGCATCGTGAACACGCTGACGCTTTCGGTCATCGAGCGCCGCCGGGAGATCGGCATGCTGCGCGCCGTGGGTACGCAGCGCGTTCAGGTGCGCACCATGGTCATCCTCGAATCCGTGCAGATGGCCGTCTTCGGAGCGCTCGCCGGAATCGTGCTCGGGCTCGGCCTCGGGTGGGCCTTCCTCACCGTGCTGCGCGAGCAAGGGCTGGAAACGCTTGTGGTGCCGTGGCCGCTGGTGGCCATCATGCTCGGCGGCTCCCTCGTCGTCGGAGTGCTCGCCGCGCTGTGGCCGGCGCAGCGGGCGGCAACGACCCCGCCGCTGGAGGCGATCGCCGACTGAGAGAAGTCGGGGACAACCCTGAGCAAAAAAATGGGGGCGAGCTTCAGGGCCTTCACCGATGTGTGGGAAGCCATGCGTGAGCGAGGCTAACAGTGCATGCGAAGAAGCAGCATGTTCCGCCTTCTCACAGAAAGGGATTCTCATGCCGTCTCCAGTGTCGGCCGCGCCGCGCTGCGCCGCCCGCGCCGTTAACCTTCAGAAAACCTACGGATCCGGCGACACCGCCGTCCGCGCGCTCGGCGGGGTCTCCGTCGAGTTCGAGGTCGGCAAGTTTACCGCGATTATGGGCCCGTCCGGCTCCGGGAAGTCCACCCTCATGCACTGCATGGCCGGGCTCGACCAGCCCAGCGGCGGCCATGCCTTCTTGGGCGAGACGGACGTGTCCACCCTCGACGACGCACAGCTCACAGCGCTGCGGCGTGACCGCGTCGGCTTCATCTTCCAGTCGTTCAACCTCGTGCCCACGCTCACCGCGGCGGAGAACATCATGCTGCCCGCGAGGATCGCAGGGCGCATGGTCGACCACGAGTGGTTCGGTGAAGTCGCACGGCGCTTCGGCATCGAGCACCGCCTGGACCACCGGCCCGCGGAGCTATCGGGCGGGCAGCAACAGCGCGTCGCGTGCGCGCGGGCCGTCGTGGGCAGGCCCGACATTATCTTCGGCGACGAGCCCACGGGCAACCTCGACTCCAACTCCTCGGCGGAGGTCCTCGGCCTGCTGCGCACAGCCGCCGACACGTACGAGCAGACGGTGGTGATTGTCACCCACGACGCACGAGCCGCAAGTTACGCCGACCGCGTCATCTTCCTCGTCGACGGTCAGCTTGTCGACGAGCTCAACGCGCCCACCGCGGAAGGCATCCTGACCATCATGGCGGGGATTGAGTAGCCATGAACTCCACACTCTTCCTCCTTAGCTGGCGCACCATCCGCGCCAACCTGACGCGTTTCATCCTTTCGCTCATCGCCGTCGTCCTCGGCACCGGCTTTGTCGCCGGCGGCTTCATACTTTCTGGGACGATGGCCTCCAGCTTCGACGACATCATCACCTCCCAGTTCCGCGGCGCCGACGTCGTCGTCCGCGCAGGGGAGGGCGCGCCCGTCGGCCGCGACGATTCTGCGTCGGTGCGCGGGCTCGCCGGAGTCAGCCGTGTCGAGGTTGTCGACGAGCAGCTCATCGCGCTGCTTGTCGACGACACCCCGGTGCGTACCGGCGGCGCCGGGGCGCACCTGTTTCCCTACACGCCCCAGGACCAGCGCGTCGTCGACAGCGGCGAAACGCTCGCCGAGGGACGCGCGCCGAGCGCGCCGGGCCACGCGGTTCTTAACTCCACGACCGCGGAGGACAACGGCGTGGAGGTCGGTGACGAGATCGTTGTCATCGATGACAACGGCCGCCACACGTTCACCATCGACGGGATCACTGACGTCGGCTTTGCTGTCGGCGGCTTCGCCGGGGTGGCCATCCCGCAGGAGCAGTATTGGGAGGAGTTTGCGACCGGCGAGAACGTCGGGATGCTCGCGGTCGACGTCGAGGACGGGGCCTCGGTTGACGACGTCATGCGGGAGATCGAGCGGGCCTTGCCCGGGGTGGAGGTCCTCACCGGGGAGCGCGCCGCCGAGAAAGACTCGAAGGATCTCCGGGAGGACCTGTCCTTTCTCACCTACGTCATCGGTGCTTTCGGCGTGATCGCGCTGCTCGTGGGCGCCTTCATCATCGCCAACACGTTCTCCATGACCGTCGCGCAGCGCATCAAGGAGCTGGCGCTACTGCGGGCGCTGGGCCTGTCGCGCCGCCAACTCACCGCGTCTGTCGTCACCGAAGCCGTTGTCATCGGCCTGGCTGGCTCCCTGCTGGGCGTCGCCTTCGGAGCGGGCCTGGTGGTGGCCGCCATGTGGGGCCTCGACGCCGCCGGGTTCGGCCTGCCCAGCGGCGGTCTGGCGGTGACGTGGCAGGCTGCCGTGGTGGCCCTGGGTGTCGGGGTGCTGGTGACGGTCCTCGCAGCGTGGGCTCCCGCCCGACGAGCAGGGGCGGTGCCGCCCGTGCAGGCGATGCGCTCGGGCGAGGCATCGTCGGACCAGCCCCTCCGCGCGCGTACCGTCATTGGCCTCGTCGCCCTAGTCACGGGTGTGGCCGCGACGGTGGCGGCCGTGGCCATCGACGCGGAGTCCTCCGTCCGGTTCGGTCTGCTGGGCGGCGGCGCCGTCGGCCTCATCCTCGGCTGGCTGCTGAGCTCGGCGTGGCTGACGCGCGCCCTGCTGAGCCGCGCCCCGAAGCGCGGCAACGTACTGGTCGCCCTGGCCGGGACGAACCTCGCGCGCAACCCGCGCCGCACCGCCTCGACGACCTTCGCCCTCACCCTGGGCGTGACCCTCGTGGCCGCGGTGAGCATCCTCGGCGCCACGATGAAGGACTCGGTGTACGGCGCGGTGGACGAAGGGCTGCGCGCCGACGCTGTGGTCAGTGCCGGGATGGTCTCCCCGTCCGGGGTCCCCGCCGCCCTCGTGGAGGAGATCGAGAGGCTCGACGTGGTCGCCGGTACCACGAGTTCGTTGTTCGCGCCCATCGGCATCGAAAACGTCGGTCCCGCCGAGGACCCGGTGACGGCCGTGGCGGCGGACGACCCATCCGTCGGGCTCAATATCGAGGTCATCGACGGCGACGTCGACCGGTTGCTGCGCGAGCCGGGTGTGGGGCTGCGCCACGGTCGGGCCGAGGACCTTAACCTGCGCGTCGGTGACATCGTTGAGGTGGCCTCGCCGCTCGCGCCGGAGCCCGTGCGCGTCCCGGTGCTCGCCACGTGGGACGACAACGAGGTCTATACCCAGGCGGCCGTCTCAGCGGTGACCGCGCGCGAGCTCGTGCCGGAATCGGAGTGGTTCCGCCAGCAGACGTGGGTGGCGTTCGAGGAAGGGGTGGACGGCCCCGAGGGCGTCGAAAAGCTGCGAGAGGTGGTCGACCCCTACGCGGTGTTTCAGGTCATGGACCGCGAAGAGTTCAAGGAAGCTAACGCAGGCGCGGTTAATCAGCTGCTCACGATCGTCTACGCGCTCCTGGCGCTGTCGGTGATCGTGGCGATCCTCGGGATCGTGAACACGCTGGCGCTGTCGATCACGGAGCGGCGCCGCGAGTTCGGCATGTTGCGCGCCGTGGGGATGCAGCGCGGGCAGGTGCGGGCGATGATCGTCCTGGAGTCGGTCGTCATCGCCCTGGCCGGGGCCCTGTCGGGCACGGTTGTGGGCGTGTGGCTGGGCTACGGTTTTTCCCAGGTCATGGCCGACGATGCCGCGCTGGACCGGTTCGTGATCCCCTACGCGCACCTCGCCGCGCTCATCGTCGGGGCGGTGCTGGTCGGGCTGGTCGCCGCGGTGATCCCGGCCCGCGCGGCGGCGCGGACGGCACCCTTACAGGCTCTCGGCTAACGGCGCAATACCAGGTGCGCATAAAAGGGGAGTTTAAAGGAATGAATAAACGGAGTGGGCCCTAGTCAGGTCCGTTACGCTCCGAATTACGACCGCCTTGGTTGCCACCAGGCCAATGCCCTGAAGGAGGCCCCCCTTGAGCACCACCAATGATAACCGCCCCCGCGCGGGCACCCACACTGGGCGCCCCGATCCAGCCACCTACCGCGGCGACGATATCCTACTCCTCGGCCTCGTGCTGAGTGTCTCGACCTTCTGGCTGTTCGCCCAGACGGCAAACATCAACGGCCCACGCATCCTCGCGGACCTCGGCCTGAACGAGACGGTCCTCAGCTCCGGTGTCGCCGCCTCCGGCGTGGTGTGTGGCATGATCATCGCCCTTGCGGGAAGCATCGCCGACCGCAACGGCCACGTGCGCATGGTCGTCGCCGGCAACATCGTCAACATCGTCGGCTCGCTCCTGGTGGCGCTGGCTCCCACCGGCGCGCTTGCCACCCCGTTCTTCCTCTCCGGACGTATTCTGCAGGGTGCCGCCGCCGCGCTCATCATGCCCGCGACTCTGACATTGGTGCGGACGTACTGGGAGGGCACGGACCGCCACCGCGCGATCTCGATGTGGTCGCTGGGCAGCTTCGGCGCCTCCGGTGTGACCAGCCTCTTCGGTGGCCTGCTGGAGCAGACCTTCGTCGGGTGGCGCGGCATCTTCCTCATCGGTGTGCTGGTCAGCGTCGCCGGCATCATCCTGGTGCGCCGCGCCCCCGAGACCCAGACCCCGCGCAGCGGCGTCCGCGGCCTCGACTGGGCGGGTGCGATTACCTTCGCGCTCGGCATCGCCGCCGTGTTCATCCTGGTAACCCAGGCCAGCAAGCTGGACTTTTCCACCGCGATTCCGTGGGTTCTCCTCGTCGGCGCCATTGTCATCTTCGTCATCTTCGGCGTCGTGGAGAAATCCAAGGGCAGCAAGGCCTTCCTCGATTTCGCGTTGTTCAAGAACCGCCAGTACAGCAGCGTGGTCACCACCAACTTCCTGCTCAACTCGATGGGTGGCTCCTTGGTCGTCTCGTTGTGGGTGCTGCAGAGCGGCTACGGCCTCGAGCCCGGTACCGTGGGCCTGCTCACCCTCGGCTTCGCGGCCGGTATCTTCACCTTCCTGCGCGTCGGCGAGAAGCTCTTGGGCGCCAAGGGGGCGAAGTTCCCGATCCTCATCGCCGCCGTCACGGTGCCGCTGTCGATGGTCTTCTTCGCCTTCACCTTCCTCCCGCGCACCGAGTACATGATCCTCAACGTCGTGGCGTCCTTCGCCATCGGCGCGGGTCTGGCGCTGTTCGCGACCCCGGGCACCGACGCCGCGCTGAGCGCGCTGCCCGCCGACAAGGTCGGCGTCGGTTCCGGCTTCTACAAGATGGCCTCCGCGCTGGGCAACGGCTTCGGTATCGCGATCTTCGCGGCGCTGTTCACCTCCCAGACCAACGGTGGCCCGCTGGCGGACTTCGTCGGGCAGCTCGTGCCGTTCGCCGCCGACGGCGAAGTGGTCGTGCGCCAGGCAGCCGCGGTCGCCCTGGGCTTTGGTGCGATCTACGGCCTCGTCGCGTTCATCTTCATCGCCCTGTGGGTGCCCGGACGGCCCGCAGCCTCCCAGGATAAAGAGGTTCCGCAGAAGGTCGAGGACGAAGTCGAGGCCAGCAACCCCTAAACGCCCGCTCATGCGGGCGCGAGCGCGGGCGGCGGCGAGACGTTAGCCGAACACCCGCTGGCCGTACACCACCCCCCAATAGGCCGCGACGACGCTGACGGCGGCGGTGAGCGCGACGGAGCGGGCGGCATCGCCCCACCGTCGCGCTTTCAGGTGCTCGCCGAGTTCCTTCGCCAACATCGGCCACGTGGACGCGGCGCCCGCGAACCCGGCGCCCGCCGCGAGCGCCCACAGCCCGGGCATGGCGCACGAAAACCCGAGTACAGCCGAGCCGATGACGTTCGAGGCCCACGTCCCAGGGTGGAAGGTATCCGCGTTGAGGTGCGACAACGCCCAGCGCGTCACCCCGCCGAGAAACCCGCCGGCCGCCACCGCGGCCAGAGACACGATAAGCGAGGTCATCGCCGCCCCCGCGCGGCCGACCGGGCGGCGTCGCCCGCGCACCACGCCGCAACGCAGGTGGAGAAGCTCAGGGCGAGCGTCAACGCTGCACCCCCGGCGCTCGACTGCGCCGCGGCGACGGAAATGGCGGAGAACGTGGAAAAACCGCCGAACACGCCCATGCCCCAGAACTTTCCAGGGGCGAGCGCGCCGAGCGCGAAGCACGCCGCGGCGTTGAGGAGGTGTGTCTCGACCCCGCCGAGCGGCGCGCCCGCGAGAAGGAGGTAGCGCACCGCCGAACCAAGGGCGGCTCCCAAGCCCACGAGCACGGCGTCTTTGAACACGCCTCCTCACCCTAGGCGCCCGCAGCGTGGCGGAAAAGCCGCGGCGCGGGGAAGATGGGGGAGGCGAGACCGTCACAACCCCCAAAGGAGTGCCCCATGGCTCACGAACGCGCAGGCAAGCCTGCCCGCCCCGAAGACCTCATCGACATCGCCGAAGTTGTCACCGCGTACTACACGCGCGAGATCGACCCCTCCGATCCCGCGCAGCAGGTGTCCTTCGGCACCTCGGGCCACCGGGGGAGCTCGCTCGACAGCGCCTTCAACGAGCAGCACATCTGGGCCACTACGCAGGCGATCGTGGACTACCGCCGCGCCAACGGAACCACCGGCCCGCTCTACCTCGGGCGCGACACCCACGCGTTGTCCGAGCCCGCGATGATCTCCGCGCTTGAGGTGCTCATTGCCAACGACGTCCCCGTGCGCGTCGACGCCGCCGGGCGCTACACCCCGACCCCCGCGGTCTCCCACGCGATCTTGGGACACAACCGCGGCGCGTCGTCGACAAGCACAGCCGACGGCATCGTGGTCACGCCGTCGCACAACCCGCCCCGCGACGGCGGCTTCAAGTACAACCCGCCGACCGGCGGACCCGCCGACGCCGAGGCGACGGACTGGATCGCCGAACGCGCCAACGCCTACATGTCCGACGGGCTGAGCGGCGTGAAGCGGGTGCCCGTTACCGGCGTCCTCGATGAGCGCGCCGAGCGCTACGAGTACCTGGCCACCTACGTGGCGGACCTGCCGAGCGTGGTCGACTTGGCGGCGGTGCGGGACGCCGGCCTGAGCATCGGCGCCGACCCGATGGGCGGGGCCAGCGTGGACTACTGGGGCGCGATCGCCGAGACCCACGGCCTGAACCTGGAGGTGGTCAACCCCGAGGTCGACGCCACCTGGCGTTTCATGACGCTCGACACCGACGGCCAGATCCGCATGGACTGCTCCTCGCCGAACTCCATGGCCTCGCTGGTGCGCAACCGCGACAAGTACGACGTGGCCACGGGCAACGACGCCGACTCCGACCGGCATGGCATTGTCACCCCCGACGCCGGCCTGATGAACCCGAACCACTACCTCGCCGTGGCCATTGACTACCTCTTCGCCCACCGCCCAGGCTGGGCGCGATCCACGGCCGTGGGCAAGACCTTGGTGTCCTCCTCGATGATTGACCGCGTCGTCGCCGACCTTGAACGCGAGCTCGTCGAGGTGCCCGTCGGGTTCAAGTGGTTCGTTCCCGGGCTTCTCGACGGCACCATCGGCTTCGGTGGGGAAGAGTCCGCGGGAGCCTCGTTCTTGCGCACCGACGGCACGGTCTGGTCCACCGACAAGGACGGCCTGATCCTGGACCTTTTGGCTGCCGAGATCACCGCGGTGACCGGTGTGACCCCCTCGCAGCGCTACGCGCAGCTGGAGGAGAAGTTCGGCGCCCCCGCTTACGCGCGCACCGACGCGCCGGCCACCCGGGAGCAGAAGGCGGTGCTGAAGAAGCTCTCGCCGGAGCAGGTGAGCGCCACCGAACTCGCCGGTGAGAAGATCACCGCGAAGCTGACGGAGGCGCCGGGCAATGGGGCGTCGATAGGCGGGCTGAAGGTGACCACTGAGAGCGCGTGGTTCGCGGCGCGCCCCTCGGGCACAGAGGATAAGTACAAGATTTACGCCGAGAGCTTCCGCGGCGCCGAGCACCTCACACAGGTTCAGGCCGAGGCGCAGGCGCTGGTCGCGGGTGTGCTGGGGGAGTAGGAGGTTACCGCCAGCAAGTGGCCACCCGATCCACAGGTGACGCAGATATGCTGCTGGTTCGTCGTGGGCTAAAGTCGCGTATGTGACAACGATGGAACGACCCGCACCGACCTCCCCGGCGACCCGGGAGGTGGTGCTCGACATACTCTCCGCGGCGGCCCGCTTTTTCATGGCCTACATTTGGCTATCCGCGGGGGTGTCGAAGATCGGCGTGCACATGGATGTCACGCAGACGATCATGGCCTACGAGATCTTCACCCCGGCGTGGTCGGACCTGCTGGCCCACCTCATCGGGCCGCTCGAGATCGGTGGGGGGCTCCTGTTGCTCCTGGGTATTAAGCTGCGGCCCGCCGGGTGGGTGTCCATCGGTGTGCTCACCCTGTTCATCATCGGGCTGGCCTCGGCGTGGTCGCGCGGCCTCGTCATCGACTGCGGCTGCTTCAGCCCGAGCCCGGAGGACACCGGCACGAACTTGCTGGTCACCATCGGCCGTGACGTGTGCTACATCCTGATCACGCTGTTTATGATCTACCGCCCCTACAAGAAGTTTGCGCTCTACCCCTAGAATCGGTACGTTCGGCTGATTCCCGAGAAGAAGAGGTACTCACACGTGACCACACGCAAGGTAACCAACCCCAACGAGAAGAAGGGCGGAGGCTTCATCTGGGCGATTGTCGCCGTAGTGGCGATCGCCGTGCTCGTCATCGGCTTGGTCGTCTACAACGGGCGCAATCAGCGCGACGAGGCGATGGCCGAGAGGATGATCCCGGTGGACGGGCTCGAGGTGGGATACACCGAGGGGGACGAAACGCTGGTGCTTTCCGGAGGCCAGAACACCGACGCCCCAGTGGTCGACCTGTTCGAGGATTTCTCCTGCCCGCACTGCGCGGACCTGGCGAAGGAGACCGACGAGGAGATGCTGGAGAAGATCCGGGCGGGCGAGCTTGAGGTCCACCTGCGCCCCATGACCTTCCTCGACGGGCAGGGGGAGAACTACCAGGTGGGCCACTCCACCCGCGCGCTCGCGGCGGAGCTCGCGCTCGCCGGGCACAACGACGTCGCGGCGATGTGGAACCTGCGCGTCTACCTCCTGGAGAACCAGCAGTCCGCGTTTAACAGCCTCGACGCCGACGGTTTCGCTGACCTGGCCCGCGACTACGGCGCCAGCGACGAGGCCGTCCAGGACATCCGCGACGAGGCGTTCCTGTCCACCGCCGAGGAGATGGGCAAGGCCAACCTGGACTACCAGAACGAGCAGACCGGAGAGGCGTACAGCCCCCGCGTGATGAAGGACGGCCAGGATCTCGAGATCCCCAGCGGCGACATCAACGACTGGGTTGACGCCGCGACCGCCTAACGAGGCGATTTGGTCGCCCCGCCGAAGCGCAGGTATATTAACCGAAGTTGCCTGGGCCTCGCCGCCCGGCGCGGCGGGGCTATGGCGCAGCTGGTAGCGCACCACACTGGCAGTGTGGGGGTCACGGGTTCGAATCCCGTTAGCTCCACTCCCACAACTTCATATCGTTTGCATACGGGGCTATGGCGCAGCTGGTAGCGCACCACACTGGCAGTGTGGGGGTCACGGGTTCGAATCCCGTTAGCTCCACCGCACGCACAAGGCTCGAACCCTTGCCATCTTCGATGGTTTCGGTTCGGGCCTTGTTGCTGTCTTGGGCCCAGGCGAGGCCGTTCGAGTTGATCTGGAGAAAAGGCATTTCGAAGGGTTTGTTGTTCTCCACGTAGAGTCGGTCGTCTTCGTCGGTGTAGATTGTTCAGAAGACCGAAATGGTAGCGGTGTGGTGAGTATCTGGTAGCGCCTGAGTGAGTACCCGGTAGCGGTATCTCACTCAGGCGCTACCGGTTGTTATGCGTTGGTTGTCAAGCCCCGGGTTTTGTAGAGGGTCCTATTGTTGTTGATGAGGCCGTTTGGGTGTTCGCGGTGGTGTATTCCTGATGGGCCTCGCAGGGTGAGCGGTACCCCAGCGCCGAGTGCACACGACGGTTGTTGTACCAGCCGACCCATGTCGACGTCGCGACGAGAACATCTCGCAGCCCCGGCCAGGGGCCGGGTCCTATGGTCGATGAGTTCAGCTTTGAACACTGAGTTCAGCGCTTCTGCCATCGCGTTGCCGTAGGAGTCTCCCCGCGAGCCAACCGAAGCGATAACCTGCGACTGAGCCAAGGTCTCTCCGTAGACAACCGACCTGTACTGCACGCTACTGTCTAAAGTGATGGATCAGACCGGAGACATCTTCACCGGCGCGCAAGCGCGCTGACAAGGCCATCTCGAGTGCGTCTTTAGCCAGTGACGTGCGCATGTGGTTGGTGATCTGCCAGCCAACAATCTCCCGGGTATACGCGTCGAGGACGAACGAGGCGTACACCCATCCGGCACGCGTGGGGATGTATGTGATATCCGCGACCCACAGCCGGTTCGGCGCATCGACACAAAAGTCGCGCTCGACCAAGTCGACTGGGCAGTTATCGGGGGCAGCGCTGCGGGTGGAGGGCTTTTTCTTCCTGCGCCGGATACCACGGATGCCTTCGAGTGCCATGAGGCGCTAGGCGGTGCACCGGGCGAGGTGACCGACATCGCCTCGGCGGTTGATCTCGGCCCATAGTTTGCGCGCTCCATAGCAGGAGTAGTTGTCGTCATAGATGGCACGCAAAGTGTTGCGTAGTTGTCGGTCGCGGATAGATCGAGATGATTCAGGCCGGGATTTGTAGGCGTAGTAGGTGCTCAGGGCGATTGTCGCGTTGGTTGCTGAAAGGGCGCGAATAATCGGTTCGACCCCGAACTCCTCCCGGTTGTCGTCGATGAACCGGACGACTACGTGTGTGGGCGCTCGCACTCCGCCGCGAAAAAAGCTGATGCTCTTTTCAAAATCTCGTTGGCGCGCTTCGCTTCAATCAGTTCAGCTCGCAGTCTGCGGTTTTCTGCTGCACAATCCACCGATTCCGCCCGGGGTTGCCGCACTGGATTGTTTATGAGCGCGGACCCAGCCGCGCAGAGTTTCCTTGACTGATTCCGAGTTCGACAGCGATGCGGGATATCGCACCACGAGACGTAGCAGGGTCAGCTTGCGCGTGCAGCACCAGTTCGATGGCGCGCTGCCTCAACTCAGGCGTGTACTTCGAGGGCATGTGTAGGGCTCCTTTTCCAAATTCCTACCCTCTATTAAACCCGGGGCGAACCACGTACAGGGAGCATGAAAGTCAGACTCCCGATCATTGGCGCATGTTCTCGGAGGCAAGTCGCGCGTAGATGAGGGTGTCGGTCCATTCGCCCTTGCTGAACCAGTCCTGGACGTGATGCGCTTCGAGCCGGAACCCGACACGACGAGCGAGTGCTGCCGAGGCGCTGTTGCGGGCATCCATCTGCGCGGTGACGCGGTGGAGCTTATAGTGGTCAAACCCGAGGGCGAGTACTGCTCGGACGGCTTCACTGGCGAAACCTTGCCCACCGTGCGCCGGGTCGAGAACCCACCCGATCTCGCCTTGACGGTGCTCCTGATCGGTGAGCCAGAGGGCGACGTCTCCGATCGCGTCGCCACCATGCTCGATGACCAGAGCAAGCGCACCAGTCTCGCCATCGAGGCTGGTCTTCGCTAGCCGCTCGGCGAGCTTTTCGCGGGTGACTTCCGCTGTCCATGGCTCGTCCAACAGGTAGCGGGCAACGTCGGGTCGCGAGTACAGCTCGTAAAGCCATTCGGCATCGTCAGCGTTATGTGGACGGAGATGGAGTCGCTCCGTCACCAACGGCCACTGGGCGCTGGGTATGAGATCGCGCCGGTAGTGGATCAACTCCTCGTGCTGTCCTGCGGGTGTGGTCCCGACGGATCGCTCGACCTCATTAAACCCTGCGGTCGTCAAGCATCGCTGGGAGGGCTTGTTCTCCGGGAGTGTGCGTGCCGTCAAGGTTCGAAGTCCACTGTTGTGCGCGAAGCGCGATGCCAGCTCCAGGCCGCGGCGAGCATGCCCCTCTCCGCGTGCATCGGGATGAATCCAGAACCCGACCTCGGCAGCCTCGGAGCTGACGTCGAAGAGTGCCAAGGTGCCCACGAACCGGTCCGTCTCGGCGTCGGCAAGGGCGAGGACTGCCAGCGTGCCTGACGACATACCCGCCGCGACCTCTTCGCGGATCATCCGTCGCACGGACTCGGGGGTGTAGTCGGGCTCGGGCAGGTGACCGAAGCGCCGCACGGCCTCATCTCTGGTGCCGGCCGCATACGCGTCTGCGTCTAGCTCGTACAGGGGACGTAGGCGAGTGTTCTCCAGCGTGATCGGAAGGGTGGTGGCATCCAGCATGCGCTAAACCTAACATAGAATGGATAGCTAACACAAGCGTGTTTGGTTAAGCTGGTGGGGTGAGCTACTGGGAACACCGCAAACCTGTGCAACGCTTCCGTGCTGTGGACATCGTGGAGGTTGCGAGGGCATCGGTGAGGCTGCTGGACGAAGGCGGGTTGAGGGCCCTCACCCTGCGGTCCGTGGCGCAACAGGTGGGTGTCGCTCCAGCCAGCCTGTACTCCCGCGTGGAATCCGTCGACGATCTGTTCGACCTCGCCCTCGACACAGCGCTTGCAGACGATCCCGTGATGTCCGAGTCGATACGCAACGCTGATCTGCCTGCCCTGATGCAAGCATTCTTCGCGCACCTCATGACCCACCGGTGGGCCGGCCAGGTCATCGGCATGCGCGCACCCAGGGGCCCCGCCTACCTGGCTCTTTCCGAGCGGATGTGCGTCTTGCTCGAACAAGCGGGTACCCCGGATCCGCTGGGGAGTGCCTACCGCTTGTCCAACCTGGTGATCGGCGCCTCCCTGACCGCTCCCATGGCGCCAGACGAGAAGCGCATCGCCATCGACCCTGAGCGAGCCCCCACTTATGCGCGACTCCACGCGACGCACCACATCAGTCCGCACGAGATCCTCGCCGACGGCATCGCGGCACTCCTGTCTTGAGGGGACCTTATGATTCGGGGCTGCCCTGTGCTGCTGATGGCCATTGGCTAGTGCCTGTGAGAGATCGCGCAATCGCAGTGCGCCGATAATTGGAAGGGCTCATCCCGACGGTGGCCTTGAACTGCCGAGTTGCGTGGCCTCGATTCTTCCACCCCACCTGCCGTCCGATGGTCTCCACTGATCCATCCGACTCCCGGAGTAGCCGCGCCATCTCAGCAGTCCGCGCTCGACCTAGCCAAGTGAACGGAGACATTCCGACATCCTGGGTGAACGCCCTATGCAATGCTGAAGGAGAGAGACTCACCATCGCTGCGAGCTCGGAGATCCTCCATCTTCGGCTCGGATCCCTACGTATCGCGCTGGTGAGCTGGGAAACCTCTCACCGAGTGGTCCGAGAGTTATCCGACGAGCCGAGGTCTGCCCCGCACGGCGCAAGCCTTGTGACGTCGTTCATGCGCTGTATTCGCTGACTATTGGATGGCAGGTGAGCCCCATGCGAGACGAAGCGCAGTCCCCTTGCGAGCCCAGCACCTGGTGCTGGAGCGAGGTCATTTGGTTGCGATGCGGCGGCTGAGGGGAATTGTCACGAGCGCAAAAGCCACTGTTGTGGCGAGAATCCAGGTGACGCCTTCTGTGAGTCCACCCTCGTGTGGCTGGGCTGTGGCGATGATGGCGGTGCCGATGCCTGCGATCAGCGCGGTGGCGAGGGTCTGGGCCATCTGGATGGTGCCGCTCATGGCTCCGGCGAGGGCTGGATTGGTCTCGGCAAAGGTCTGGGCTGTTGTGGCGTTGTAGGCCAGGCCCATTCCGAATCCGCCAATGGCCCAACCCGCTGCGGCAACGGTGATCGGAACGTCGGAGATGAGCAGGGTGGTTGTGATGGTCGCGATGCCTGCCGTCAACAGGACCAGCCCTGTTGCAGTGTCTCCTTGCCGGGCGTGAGTTCCGGCCTTCTTCTCGTGGTGGCTTTGGACCAGAGATCCTGCCGCCCATACGAGCGCACCGGCTGCCAGAGTCATGCCTACCATCGTCAGGCTTGCGTCTCGCAGCTCGGTCATGGCCAGGGGGAGGAAGACCTCGATACCGAAGAACGACAACGACAAGGTGGCGCGGGTGGCGATCCCAGCAGGGACCCCACGTCGCGCGGTCAGCGTTCCCGGCGGGGTGACCCGCTGCAGAGCAACGATCAGCCCGACGCCACCAGTGATAGTCACCAGGCTGGTCCAGAGTCGGTCGCGCATCTCCAGCCCGATAAGGAACACCCCCGACGACACAGCAAGAAGCAGGCTGAAAGCCACCTGGCGTGCAACACCTCCCGCCGGTTCATGAGTGAAAGTGGTCGCGCTGGTGGCGTGCATTCCGGCAAGGAGCATCACGATCCCGACCAAGACAAGGGGGACCAGGAGCCAGAACAACCATCGCCAATGTGCAGCCTCAGCGAGAGCGCTTGCCACTAGCGGCCCCACCAACGCTGGTACAGTCCAAGCACCTGACAGGAGCGCGAGCGCCCGTGACTTGAGCTCGTCGGGGTACGCCAGAGCGATGAGCAGGTACGCCATCGACAAGATGGCACCTACTCCAAGCCCTTGTACGATGCGGCCGACTAGAAAGAGCGTCCAGGTGGTGGCAAGCGCCGACATCACCAATCCAGCGATAAACACGGCGAAGCCAGTCAAGATCGGGATACGCGGACCGTTGGCATCTGCCAGATAGCCGGCGATCACGGTGCCAGCCACGCTCGCCAACATCAGTGCAGAAACGGCCCAGCCGTAGGTGGACATCCCGCCCAGCTCAGCAGCGATGCGCGGCAGCGCGGTGGTAACGCCAAGGCCATCGAACGCAACGACTCCCACCGACACGAGGAGTGCGGTCGTGAGCACTCGCAAAGCAGGGGAGAACACCCCCGAAGCGTGGACCGTTATCATGCAGCTTCCCTTCGGCTGGGAGCGGGCAACTGGCCTGCCACAAGTGCGGTGAGTGCGACAGCAAATCCACCCAGTTGCAGGAGGGTGAGAGACTCCCCCGCGATGAGCGCGCCCAGCAGTGCAGCCATCAGCGGCGAAAGCAGCCCCAGGAGCGCGGTGGGCGTGACGGACAGACGACGGATGCCGGCGAACCAGATCGTGTATGTGAGCAGAGCGCCGATTAGCCCGAGCCAGGCGTACCCGGCCCAGGCACCGACGTCGACCCTCTCGGGAATGCCATCTAGGACGAGCGCGGGGATCGCGAGAAGGAGGCCTGCCGAGGTGAGTTGCCAGCCGGCCAGGCCGATAGCGCTCACGTGTTCGGGGCGTCCCCACTTCTTCGTGAGGACGACGCCGGTCCCCATCGAGGCGGCGCCAGCCAGCCCGGCAAGGACACCGAGCGGGTCGAGTGCCGCGTCGGGGCCCAGCACGACCATGCCGATCCCGATCATGCCGGTGATACCCCACCCCAGGCGCCAACCAGATAGTCGCTCGTGAAGGATCACCACAGCCAGGAAAGCGATCACGATGGGCTGGACAGCTCCCAGCGTCGCGGCAACTCCTCCAGGTAGCCGCTGTGCAGCGATGAACAGCAGAGGAAAGAACGCCGCCATGTTCAACCCACCGAGTACGAGGCTCTTCCACCACCAGCATCCGCGTGGCAGTTGGCGAGACAGGGCAAACGCGATGAGTCCCGGTGGGAGAGTGCGCATGAGAGCGGCGAAGACCGGGTGCCCGTGAGGCAGGAGGTGCGTGGTGACGATGTAGGTCGTTCCCCACACCATCGGCGCCACCGCAGTCAGGGCAACCCACCCCGTCTGCTGTCTGCCGGACTGGTTGGTTGCTGTCATGCCCTCAAGTCTGCTGCTGAATCGAGTATGAGTCCAACACATGCTTGTCATTGAAGCCATGCATGGGCATCATGATTGTATGGAATTGCAGCAGATGCGGTATGCGGTCGCCGTCGCGGAAGAACGCAGTTTCACCAAGGCGGCGGAACGATGCTTCGTGGTGCAGTCGGCGCTGAGTCATCAGATCAAGGCGCTGGAACGCGAGCTTGGCGTGCAGTTGTTCGCGCGTACATCGCGTCGTGTCGAACTCACTGCGGCGGGAGAAGTCTTCGTGGCCGCTGCGCGGGACGCGTTGCAGGCGACTGAGCGGGCCATGGCGGATGCTGCGGCTGCCGACGGGCAGGTCCGTGGAACCCTCTCCATCGGCGTGATTCCGACCATCACGGCTGTTGACGTTCCGCGCGTGCTGGCGTGCTTCCACAACGCGCACCCCGCAGTCCAGGTACGCCTTCGGGGCGGGGGCAGTGAACAGTTCATCAGCGACATTCGTGCGGGGCGACTTGATGTGGCCTTCCTCGGCCTCGCCGAATGTACGCCGCCCAACGGGGTTTCCTTCCGGGAGTTGTCCCACGAGGCACTTGTTGCAGCGCTACCTGTGAGTCATTGCCTGGCGCGTCGGAAGCGCCTGAAGCTCGCCGATCTTGCCGGTGAGGTTTTTGTTGACTTCCCGAGTGGATCCGCCGGGCGTGCCCAGGGCGATCTTGCCTTCCAAGCGGCGGGGCTACACCGCGAGGTCGCCTTTGAAGCCATGACCACCGACTTGATCGTTGGTCTCATCCGCAGCGAGCTTGCAGTCGGAATGCTCTCTGCCGATGTCGTTCCGCATGACTCAGGCGTGCTCGTCGTCCCACTCGATGATGGCCCCCGGAGGATCGAGTACCTGGCCTGGAACGAGTTCAACCCCAGCCCCGCCACCCGAGCCTTCCTGGACGCCATCCCACACGATCACGCGGACGCCGCGACCGACTCCTCGGACACACCCGCTTTGTGACGGGGCCCCGACGGGAACGCACCTCGGCACAGCATCACCGCCACAAGAGCCGCAAGTGTCACAATGCCGGCTGCGACGGCGATCCCTAACGTTCCCGTTCTGGCAAGCAACACTCCGCCTGCCACTCCGCCGCCCGCGACGCCCAGATTGAACACCGTCACGAACACCGACTGAGCGGCATCGGTATGTTCCCCGGCGCGATCAGCTAGGGCTGTCTGGAGCAGGACGGGCGCTCCGCCGAAGGCAAGACCCCAGACCATTACCGCTGCCACCGGCAGCACGAGACCAGGATCGCTGACCGCCCACGCACAGCCAGAGCCGATCATCGCAACCAGGCTCAGGAGAGTGGTGGTCCGCAACGCATGATCGATCACCGTGCCCACCAGGGCAATCCCCGCCATGGAGGCGAGACCGAACAGCGCCAGGCCAATGTCCAGGCGCAGGGGGGAACCCGCCAGTAGCGGGGCCGCGTAGGTATAGGGCATGTTGTGCGCCAAGATCCATGCCGCGGTCACCCCCAGAATGATCCCGATCCCCTGGAGCCGGATCACCCGTGTCAGTGGCGTGCGCTGGCCAGATCGCAACCCGGCCACGTCGGGAACCTCTACACCGATCCACAGGGCGAGGCCGAGGGCCGCCGCAGAAATCACCACGAAGACCCAACGCCAATCCATCACCGACGCGGCGAAGGCTCCCAGCGGAACCCCACCAGCTAATGCGACCGGCTGGCCGACTCCGGTCACTGCCAGCGCGCGCCCCTGCAAGGCGGGTGCCACCAGCCCACGGGCATAGCCTGCGAGCACACCCCAGACCAGTGCCGCAGCCGCGCCAGCCACCAAGCGCGCTACCAGAATCACGGGATACCACGGGGTGATCGCCGTGATGAAGTTGAAGATTCCCAGCGTCACCACCGCCATCACCAGGACGCGCTTGCGACTCATGGACCTCGTGGCTGACACCAACGGAATCGCCGCCACGACCGATCCCAACGCGTACAACGTCACAAGCTGACCCGCGGCCGACTCCGAGACCCCCAAGCCTGCAGACAGCTCCGGCAGCAAGCCCGCCGGAATAGTCTCGGTGAAAATCGCTAAGAAGCCTGATGCCGACAATGCGAGGAGAGCACCCCACGGCAACCGATCACGTACGTCGGTCCCGCTCATGCCTGCCCCGAGAGCTTGCGGTGCCGCTGCGCCTCGGCCAGCACTGACCAGTCCTTCTCGCGCAGACCGGACTCCAACACCTCACCCAAGAGATCCGACAGCAGGTCGGCCACTGGGAGCTGGAGGCCATTGGTTCGTGCCAGTCTACGAGCCAAGTCCACATCCTTGCGGCCCAGCGCTGGCGTAAATCGGGCCGGCTCGAAACGTGACTCCGCAATCATCGCGCCATACATCGCATGCACCGGCCCCGACATGATCGTGCAGGTGTAGATCTCCATCGCACGGCGCCCATCGCCACCGGCGCGCTCCACCAAGCTGGCAGCCTCGGACAGTGACTGAATCGCCGCCGCAATCAACACCTGACCCGCAACCTTGACCACATTCGCCTGGAACGCGTCCTCACCAACCGGCCACAATCCGGCACTGATCGCGTCGAGGAACGGGGACACCCGCTCAAGATCCTCAGTCCGGCCCGCCGTGACCAGATTCAACTTCCCCGCCTCAGCCACCGGCACACCACCGAACATCGGTGCTGCCACGTAACCCACCTGACGCGCCGCGTGAGCATCAGCCGCCTCCCGAGCCAACACAGGGCTGATCGTCGCCAGATTGACGTGGACGCTCCTCGCTACTCCCATCGAGCTCAGAGTCGATTCAGCCAGGAACACCTCTCGGACCGCGTTGTCATCGGACAACACCGACAACACAACGGGAGCGCCGCAACCATCCCTTGGATCCATGGCCCGAGCCGCACCTGCGTCGAGCAACGGTTGCAGGCGCGCCGGGTTACGATTCCACACGCCCACCGTGAAACCCTGGTTCAGCAAGTTCAACGCAATCGGTGCACCCATCGACCCGGTGCCTGCAACCACTACATCCATGCCGAGTTCCCCTTCAAGATCGTCAGTGGCCCGCGACGTTCAGGCCTTTGCCTTCAAGAGTGGTGGCCAACACATCGGTGAGTCCAACACATGCTTCTCATCGCAGCTATGAACCACCGTCATGAATGCAGATGCTCCGCCCTTCGAGAGCTGAGGCAGCTACGGCCTGGCCGGAAATCTCCGCCCACAGGAACGTGTATGGATCGGCTCCGTCGAACTCCAGGGCACTACAGTGACTCCAACGGCACAACGACCAGCAGGCGCGTCAACCCGCATCACGTTGTCTCCTTCGGCCAGCGGCTCTACCTCATCGCCCACGACCTGGCCCGGGCCGACTGGCGCATCTTCCGCATCGAGGGCGCCAGCAACCCACAACGAACCTGACAAACCTTCACACCAAGGCCCTTGCCCGTGGAGGACCCGGCCGAGTATGTCCGCAGCCGACTCTACGAAGCATGGACCATCTACGAGGTCACCGCCACCGTGCAGGCATCCGCAGAACGCGTGCAAGAGAAGCTCGGTGGCTGGGGCGAGGCAACGCCGGTCAATGAGCACTCTTGCGCCGTCCGGGTTCCCGCCAGCGACAGAGACTGGACAACCTTCGCCCTCGCCACACTCCAGGGGCTGGCCGCAAAGGAGGCATATGTGTCCTCCTGTTCGGTTTTACTTCTTGCGATACTCGGAGGGCGTTATCGCTGTTCGTGCTTTGAACTGCCGAGAGGCGTGGGTTCGGTTCTTCCATCCCGCGCGCCTTCCGAACACTACTAGCGCGTCGATTGTTTCCTGTAAGAGGCGCGCCATTTTCGCTACTCGAATCTGATTTAGCCAAGCGATGGGTGTCGCTCCAACGTCATTCGCGAATGCCCAATGCAATGCTGATGGGGACAAACACAACATTTCTGCCAGCTGGGCGATTATCAACCGTTGACTCGGATCATTGGACATTGCCGTGAGTGCAGCCTCGATCTCCGGCCTCGCCCTGCGGGGGCGGCCAGGGATTTCGCGCTTTTGGAGTAGGGTCACGGCGGATTGCAGGCTTTTCGAGCGCAGCAGTGTGTATGTTTTGGATGAGAGCAATGTAGGTTCTCGATAAGGTCAGGTCCGTGAGAACCCGGCAGCTCGACATTGGTCGCGCTCGACCGATCATTGGCGAGAGCATGTATACGCACATCCAGGGCTGCATTCAATGGAGGTTGCGGAGTCCCTTGAATGCCGCCGCGCTAGGCGGAGAAATCGGTCCAGATTGTCGCAAGTGCGCCGAGCCCGAGCCCAATGTCAAAGCACATATTCCAGGCTGCGCTTGCCCTAGAGATAGCGGCCGTGGTGCCTGCCCGGTTCATCAGGATCGTGAGAGCAATGGTTTGTATGGCTCCTGAGGTGATCCCAACGACGATACTGAACGCAAGCTTCTGCCACGGCGCAGTGAAGGAGGCGAATGCGGCAGCTGCACCGACGAGCAGGGCGAGCATGGGGGCCCCTATATGAAATGGCGCCCATGTGTTCGTGGCCCATCCTCCGGTAAGGCGGCCGAATGCAAGAGAGACTTGGATTCCCAAGGTTGCGAGGACGAGTAGCCAGCTAGGTAGGCTCGTTCCGCCGGAGGATAGGCTGGTCAGCGCCGAGGCATACACCGTGACGGCAAGGAGGTTCCCACTGAGCGCGACGAGGGTCGTCCCGCTCTGGAAACCAAGTTTTGTTGACTCGGGGTCCTCGCTGAGCGTAACGCCGCCGGGGGTCTCGGGCACGGTCTGCGTCGGTGGTGCGGCAAAGACGGACCCGAACGCAAGTATGCCGCCTGCAACAGCGGTGCCCAAGACGCCGACTGACTGCGCGAGCCAGAGGCCGATGGGTGCACCAACCGCTCCGCCAATTGTCGCTCCGAAGCCGTACACACCTAGTGCCGTCCCCTGCAGTTCCGGTCTGGCGGTCTCTTTGGCCCAAGCGGTGCTCGCTACGACGAAGACGCCAAACCCAAGACCAAGCAGCGCCATTCCTAGCCAATGCCCAGCAGCGGGCAAGGCGAGGCTCCCTGCACCCATCGCTGCAAGTGCCGCTTTGACTATCCGTCCTCGCGTCGAGGCATACCGACTGAGAAGTGGCACGAACGGTTGTACGACAACGACGATAAGCATGACGATCCCTACACGCAGCTCGGCGCTGGGAGTGCTGGCTGCGAGGCTTGTAGGAGCGCTGGTGTAGAAGATATAGAAGGATGCGAACGCTCCTCCCGCCGCAGCGGCGACACGACGGGAGGAGCGCATCGGATGCGTGGTCATGGCTCGGCGTGGGTCGCTGCGTCAGTATCGGTCTTAAGCTTTGCGCTGTCGGCAAGTTTGAGCCACACGACTCCGGCGATGATGACTGCGAGCCAGATGGCCTTGGTGGTGGTGAAGGTCTCTTCGAAGAAGACGGGCCCGAGAACGGCTGATCCGACGGCTCCGATTCCGGCCCACACGGCGTAGCCGATGCCGACATCGATGCGCTTGAGTGCAACGCTGAGAAAGAACAGCGTGCACAGGAAGAAGACGAGCGCGACGAGAGACCACGTCAGGTTGGTGAAGCCCTGGCTGCCATTGACGCTGAGGGCGTAGCCGACCTCGAAGGCGCCTGCGAGCAGGAGCGCAGCCCAGGGCCCGGCGTTGCTAGTTTTGTCGGTGCTGGTGGTAGTCATGACGGATTCCCTTTCCAGTGATTGGGTGGATTAGGCGGTGCCGGCGAGGTTGAGGCCGACGACGCCGACGATGACGATCGCGATGCCGAGGAGCTTCTTCCAGGTGAGTCGCTGGTTGAGAAAGAGGGCACCGACGAGGACGATTCCGACCCCGGCGAGGGAGGTCCATAGGGCGTAGCCGACGCCGACGTCGAAGGTGAGCAGGGCGAGACTGAGGAAGAAGGTGGCGATGGCGCCGCTGATTAGGGTGGCGATCGTCCAGGGGACATTGCGGAAGCCCTGGGCCTTTCCGGCCGCGATGCCGACCGTGACTTCGAAGACGACGGCGATTGCTAGGTAGAGCCACTGCATGGCAAGGGTCCTTTCCGTTGGGTCAGATGCTGTGGAGAGTCAGGAAGCGGGTAAAAGGATCGGTGTCACCAGGAGCTCGCAGCGGGCGCATGTGGGTCTCACGGATCGTGTCGGTGATGCCGAACGCTGGATAGCTGCTGCGGTAGTCGAAGCCGAGTGCCGCGACCTCGTCGCGGGTGACGGCCACCCGAATGTCGGTGATTCCGGCGTCGAGGGCGTATCGGTAGCACATGCCGCACGGCTCACCGGTGGCCAGGAGGGTCGCCCCGCGAAGGTGGGAGCGCCCAGAAACGGTGAGGGCGTCACGGATAGCCACGATCTCGGCGTGAGCCGTTGGATCGCCCGTTTCATGGACGCGGTTGACGCCAAACTCCGAGATCACCCGGTCGCCGTCAACCACCACTCCCACGAACGGAATGCCGCCACTCTCGACATGGGCCAGCGCCGCAGCGACGGCCTGGGTCAGTACATCCTCCAGGTAGTCAGTCATCCGAGCCCCCGGATGTACTCACTGCGCAACGGCCTTCTTCAGTCGGGTTGCGCTAGGGACTCCTTGGAGGAGGGTGCCGTTGACCACGATGCCGGGCACCGCAGTTACGCCGACGGCTTTGGTGGCATGAGCTAGATCGGCGCGATGCTGTCGGAGCCGCTCCGGGCTGCTCATGGCGTTGCGGACCGAAGCGGCGTCCATGCACAGGGTTTCGGCGATGTCGACGATCACGTCCTCGTCGCCGATGTCGCGATCGTCCTGGAAGAAGGCTGCGAAAATGGCCCGCGAGTAGACCTCAGCAAGGCCTTGCTCCTGCGCGAGCTGCAGCACAAGGAACGCTTTTTCCGTACGAGGCTGCGGCGAGACACTGGGCAGTCGCACCGGGACCCCGACGCGCTCGGCCATCGGGTAGACAGCATCGCGCCACACGCGGGGTAGGTACTCATCCTCTGGGCGCAGCGTGGGGACCGGGTCCGGGCGCAGCTCGAACGGTCGCACCCGTACCTGCACATCGCGGTCACGCTTCAGTTCCTCGATGGCCGGTTCGACAAGGAAACAGAACGGGCAGACATAGTCGAGGTACACATCAATGGTGGGGGTAGACACGAATCTCTCCTTACTGTATGTGCATGCATCGAAATGGGTGGGGCCTGGGTTTGCTCGGGCAGGGGTTCGGGTCAGGAGGAGAAGTTGATGATCGCGCTGAAAGCGTGGCTTCTCGCGGTGTCGGTGGCAATTGTGCTGGCGAGCAGCGCCCCGAGGCGTTCGTTATAGGTTTCGGTAAGGTCGCGCACGAGTGCAAGGCCGGGCTCTGTGAGAACCGCATAAATGCCGCGGCCATCGTCGGGGCAGGTGTCGCGCACCACGAACCCCTTTGCTTCGAGGCGTGCTACAAGCCTGGTGGTGGAGCTCTGATTGAGCCCGACCTGTGTGGCCAGTTCGGTGATCCGCAGCTCATGATCTGGCGCCTCGCTGAGCAGCGACAGGGCGCGATAGTCGGTCAGCCCCAATCCGTGGCGCTGTGACAACCACTTGTTGAGTGTGGCCTCGATCTCGCCAACGGTGGTGACAACTGTGGCCCACGAAGCGCCTGGTTCCTGCATCGGCTCACCTCCTCCGCTGGTTTACATTCCTGCGCATGCATCTAGATTAGGCGGTTCCTCGCGCCGTGTCAACAGGCTGCGATGAATTTGGGGCGTGGTGGGGTCTAACGTGCCGCCTCGGCCTCACTGGTTCGCTCGGGACGGTCAGCCCGGAGGCATCGCGTGTCGTGGTCACCCATGCCTCATTTGGTCATGTCACCGTCACTGGTGTGTGAGGCCCGATCCGGCCTAGGGCCTTCATGTCTGTGGCAGGAGCGTGCAGGATGCGGCCGGCACCGGGTGGCTGATTAGCAACGCGATACTCCTGTTCGATAGGCAACCGTCGGCCGTAAGCTCCCGATCCAGACACATGTCGTGAGGGCGGCAGCCCCTGTGCTTGGAGTCAATCCTGCGCGCTCGCTGTCCCGCCGCGTCTCGGCTCTGGTGTATTGCGTCGAAGCCCCCGTCAGTATCAAGATCAAGCCCCTATACCACAACGACCAGAAAACCATCTTTTGTCGGCCCAGACCCAGCTCCATGAAGTCACCTCCGGGCACCAGGATCGCGTCATCTTCCGGAGCTGCCACGCCTCTTGCCGATCGAAGTCGGGAGGCTACCGACTCACCTGTGTGACGGCCAGGGGTCGGGCCCGGGGGTGTACGCGTCGAGGACGAACGAGGCGTACACCCATCCGACACGCGCGGGGATGTATGTGATATCCGCGACCTGCAGTCGGTTCGGCGCATCGACACAAAAGTCGCGCTTGACCACGTCGAATGGCCAGTTATCGGAGGCAGCGCTGCGGGTGGAAGGCTTTTTCTTCCGGCGCCGGATACCACGGATGCCGTGGATGCTGTCGAGTGCCATGAGGCGTGTTAGCGGTGCACCGGGCGAGGCGGCCCACATCGCCTCGGCGATTGACCTCGGCCCATAGTGTGCGCGCTCCAAAGCAGGAGTAGTTGTCGGTCGCGGATAGATCGAGATGATTCAGGCCAGGGGTGTGTAGGCGTAGTAGGTGCTCGGGGCGATTTTCGTGATGGGTTGCCGCCAAGGGAGCGAATAATCGGCTCGACGGGCCCGACCCCTGTCCGACGGATCGGCAGTGGGCGTGGGCGACACGATCATCACCTGTCACAATGACCGGCGGCTGCGGAACCGGCACGGTTGGGTCCGCAACGGCCAAACCTGCACCATCACCGCCGTGCGCGGCGATAGGTCGGTCACGATTCGTCCACCCGGGGCCCGGTTCGGCAACAGCATCGTCCTGCCCGCCGACTACGTGGCCGAGTACGTCGGCCTCGGCTACGCCGTCACCGCCCACCGCGCCCAAGGCATCACCACCGACACCGCCCACGTCCTCGCCGAACCCACCACCACGCGGGAGAACCTGTATGTGGCGATGACGCGCGGACGGGAATCGAACCGTGCCTACGTCATCCTTGACCGCCCTGACGATCACGCCACCGCGCATCCGGGCGACAATCCCGACGCCACCGCCCGCACGGTCCTCTACGGCGTGCTCCAGCACAGCGGTGCTGAGCTGTCGGCGCACGAGACCATCACCGCCGAGCAGGAGCGGTGGGGCTCGATCGCCCAACTTGCCGCCGAATACGAAACCATCGCCGCCGCAGCTCAACACGACCGCTGGGCTGCTCTCATCAAGAGCAGCGGCCTCACCACGGACCAGGCAGAAGCGGTCATCGACTCCGACGCCTTCGGCGCCCTCACGGCCGAGCTGCGGCGGGCCGAAGCCAACCACCACAACGTCGGGGCCCTCCTGCCACGCCTCATCCGGGCTCGCGGGTTCGCTGACGCCGACGACATCGCCTCGGTCATCCACCACCGAGTCGTTAACGCCACCGCCCGCCCTGCCACCTCTGGTCGGACGCGGCAGCGCCCTCGGCTCATCGCCGGCCTGATCCCCGAAGCCACCGGCCCCATGACCCCCGACATGCAACGGGCTCTGACCGAACGCCGACACCTCATCGAAACCCGAGCAGAAGCCGTCCTCGACACCGCCCTCCATACCCACGAACCATGGGTTACAGCACTCGGCCCGACACCCGCCAGCGGGCGGGAGCGGCAGCAATGGCGACGCCGCGCGCTCGTCGTCGCCGCCTACCGAGACCGCTACCAGATCACCGACTCGGCCCCGCTCGGCGCCCAGCCCGAAGGCACAGCGCAGAGGATCGACCGCGCCCGCGCAGAAACCGCGCTCCGAACGCTGACCCGCCCGACCTTCGACGACGAGCGCCGGCGGCCCGCCAATCAGGCGACGCAGCACCTCGACCTGTAATCACGAGGCATTTGAAGTGGGGGTCTCTCAGGCGCCAAGGCGGCGACCGTGCGTGAACGTCGAGGCTGGACAGCACGGCTTGGGATTGCTTGCGGCGGGCTCGTCAGATGGCCAGGGCCGGGCCGCCCAACGCGGCGACTGCGCTTCTCAACCGCACCTACGCCGTCACTCCAGTTCTTCCCAGAGGCCAGTCGCAGACTGCCTCGTCGGCGGCTGGCGTTTGTATCCGGCAGAAATATCCTTGAGTCATGACGACAGATCGTGCGGCGAGTTCCTACTCCACGGGTGGTGGAGGCGTCGTCCTGGAGCACCGCTACGCTGCGACGCTCCTCGCGCGATTGCTCGTCGGAGCCCCTTGCGCAGAGATCGGCGACAACATCGAACTGATCAAGGTACGCCTTCAGGCGAGTGACGTCAGCGCCGTTGACGACATCGTCCTCGATGGTAAAGCGCCCGACGGGGCGCTCCATCGAGCCTCTATCGGAGTTCGTCGTGATCCAGCCCTCAACTCCAGCGACACAGCCTCAGTTCCTCTCATTCGCGCCTTCTTGGCGGTTGTCACGGAGCACTGGGACGAAGTGTCAGCTGGGCGATGGTCGCTGGTGCTGGCGGTGGCCGGGTCGAGACAGGCGTTCGGGCAGGTAGCGGCGCTCTCGGTGATTGCCCGGTCGGTTTCCAACGCCGACGACTTCGACGCCGCCGTGAATCGCACCGGAGCCGCCAACGCTGGTACACGGCAACGCCTGGCGCACCTGAAGGAGCTGGTTGTCGCCGCCGCAGCCGAGGGCATCGACCGAGCCGACCTCGGCGCGGACGAGCTCGTTTGGAGACTGCTGTCGAGCCTGTCCGTTCGCACCTTGAGGCTTGAAGGAACCGACACATCTGACCGATCGTCTGCTGTCGCAGTCCTCCAGGGGGCCGTCCTTAATGGAACGTCGGCAACGGCGGAGGCCGTACTGCACCGGCTTGCTGAACTCGTCGACGAGTACGCCCCGTCTGGCGCGCAGGTGACGGGTGCGATGTTGCGCCGCCGCCTTACTACCTATCCGCTGAAGCAGTTCGGGCCTCACCAACGCGCCTGGGCGATCGTCGAACGACTCGATGGTCTCCTACGCCAGCAGACCCGTTCGACCATTTCTGCTGGGACCGAGTCGGTTCATCTTCAGCGCGACGAAGCTGTCGAAGCGCTCCGGCGGTCGATGGAGGCCTGCGCCGATGCAGGCGGGCTGCTCATAGTGACGGGCGAGCCAGACGTCGGCAAGTCTGCGCTCTCGGTCGCAGTCGGGGACTTGCTGCGCGCCAACGGAGCGTTCGTCGCGGGTATGAGCCTCCGAGACGTTCGCGGCAGTGTCCTTGAGTTCGAGGGTCAACTCGGCGGAGTGGCTCTGGCCGACCTTTTCGGCGGCGCGCCGACCGCCACGGCGCGGCTGCTCGTGGTCGACGGGTGCGAAGCAGTCTTGGAGGGCCACGAGTCGCTCTTCACGGAGCTGGCTGCGTCCGCAATGAAACAATCCATCGGCGTCGTGGCAGTGACGCGGTCCGACGGGGCGAAGTTCGTGGAGGCTGTATTGCAGCGGGTGGCCGATACGGTGGATCCCCTGCAGAAGGTGCAGACCCATGTGGTCCAGGAACTCACCCAGGCAGAACGCGCGCTCCTCGCCGAACGCATCCCCGGGCTAACCCGAGTCAACGAAAACGCCAAATCCAACTGGTTGCTTGGGCGCCCGGGGCTGGTTGACGCCTTACTGCGTTCCGGCCGGCCCATCGAGCCCGATCGTCTCCTCTGCGAGGCGGACGTCTACGTCGCCGTTTGGAACGGCCTCGTGCTCCGCGATGGGACGCATAGACCGGGTACTGCGCCGCCCGAGGAGCGCGAAGACGCAACCCTCACGGTCGCTCGGCGGCGTCTCGGCGCGCAGGAGGCAAATCCTACTTCCGCCGCCGTCAGGGAGCTGCGTTCCGACGGGGTCTTCCGTGCCGACGCAAACCCTGCCCTCTCTCAAGGGCCTGACTTCTCGACAGACCTGTACCGCGACTTCGCGTTATGCAGACTCTTCCTGAAAGTCGGGTGGACGCCACTCACCGAGAACGCGGCTCCCCGCTGGACCATTCGGGCAGCGAGGTTGGCGTGCGAAGCGCGCCTGGCGAACCTAGGTGATCGAACACGCCGTCAGGTCTGGGATGAGCTGGCCGAGGAGTTCAACGCCATAGCCGCTGGCGAAGGGATCCGATGGAGAGAGGTCCCCGTCGAAGCCCTCCTAACCGTCGGCGATGCACGCCAAGCGATCGGGGAGCTCTGGGACGTACTCCAACGAGGAGAGGATCTCGACGCGCTGTTGCGCCTCGCGGCTTCGCGATATGGAGGCGTGTTCGGTGACCGGTTCGCATTGGCTCCCATTGTTGAGGTTGCCTTCTGCGAAGGTAGAGACCTCGGGCGGCCGCAGGCTGGCACGCGCGACACTCAGCACAAACGTGTCCAGGAACTGGTACTCGCGTGGTTGCGCGGCATGGCTCACGCCGGCACAGGTCCTGACCCTCTCCGTCAGCGAGTGCGTGAAACGATCCTCGGACAGGACCGGCCCCTGTATGACGAGTTCGCAATCCAAGCTCTAGCCGCACTGGGTGAAGATCTCAACGATGCCGCTGCCTCGTGGCTGCGCACAGTCGCGCGCGAGCGGCCGAATTCACTTCACGAGATCCCCGAGTCACCGTCCTCGGCGCTCGCTTTGGCGTCAATCGACCCCGACCTC
This sequence comes from Corynebacterium timonense, assembly GCF_900105305.1. Taxonomy (NCBI): domain Bacteria; kingdom Bacillati; phylum Actinomycetota; class Actinomycetes; order Mycobacteriales; family Corynebacteriaceae; genus Corynebacterium; species Corynebacterium timonense. The sequence continues at coordinate 195,828 of NZ_LT629765.1, forward strand.
CTCCTTGAACTCACCGAGGCCTACTACATCGAGCAGCCCCAACCAGAAGACACTGAACTCGGGTGGGCCGGTCTGAGGGGCCGCAGCCATCTCGACGACGGGATCCGCGACTTCGGACATGGCAACAAATTCGGGTTCGGGCCGCCTAGCGCCGCCTGGTACTTCGGGCCCTTCTTCAGGCTGCTGAACCTAAGGCCGCTCAAGACCATCGCGTTCATAAACCGGATGCTCAACCAGGCGGCTTTCTATCGCGTCACAGACGAGACTCAGACTCTGACCTCCGGCGTTGACTGGAGCAGCTATCCGGGCGCGTCGCTGCATCTGACTGCCAAGAGCGGGCAGCGGCATTACGTCGGAGACTCCCACGTGTGGAGTTGGTACCGCGGCACCAGTGTCGGTCCCTACTCGTGCATGAGCGCCCTCCTTGCGCTCGAACGCTTCATCGACCACTTGCACAGCGAAGCTGAGATCCCGTTGGCCACCATCGTCGATCTCCTCCTGGAGGACTGCCACAATCTCGCGATTCCCGGGCTGCTCCACGGGTTCTTGACCCGACACCTCGACGAGGTGGGAGACCTCCTCGACCCGTTTCTCGCCGACGTGACCGTCTGGCACTTGGAGATTGGGCGCGTGACGACTGAAGGGGCGTTCACCGTGCGAGACCGTGACGCCGACATGCTGGTAGGCCAAGACAAGCGCAGATACTCGCCTCACGAAACTGTCGGCTGGATGGTCGTCAACGCACGCGCGGCCGGCAACCAGGCACGTCTCGACCAACTTCGCGCAGTCGGCTCAAGACTACTGGAGTCGGCTCAACGGAATGTTGACGCCGAACAAACAGTGGCATCGGAACCAGACCCTGCCGAGGCAGCTCTGACGAGAGAAGGACCGGAGCAGTACCTGGCAATGATCGGCAGCTGGGCTGCGGAGTTCAGCGCCGAGAACTACGAGGCATCGGTCGTCGACGGCGGCGTCGTCGTTCAGTTCGGGCGTCCGGCAGAACTCGAAGCTGCACTAGCGCCAAGCAACGCCGAGATCAAGGCTACGCAGGCGTTCTTGCGGCTGCAGGTCGCATACGCGTTGAAGAACGAGACACCTGAGGCATGGCCGGTTGACTCGATCACTGCGGACATTGCCGAGGCGAGACGTCTCATGGATGAGAGCTCGTCCGCGATGCTTAACCGGCACGAAAACCCCGTCGTGGCGGTCGCGGCCGCAGGCCTGCGCGCGCACGCTCTGGGCCTCGCGACACTAGAACTGACCGAGTTGGACTGGGCGGTCGACATAGTTCTCACTGCAGCTGAAGAGCCATGGATAGATAGTTTCAGCTCCTCCTCCAGTCTCTTCTCCATGGGAGCCGACCGTGCCGCGGCCATCGCGGTGCCGCTTCTACTCCTGCCGGTCTTCGAGCACCTGGACGTGGACGCCGGTCGCCTTCAACGAGCCTTAGTCTCGTTGGCGACAAGCGTCTACGACGAGGTTCGCACCGCCTTCGCGAAAGGGACAGCGCCTGTCTGGGCAGCAGACTGCGCCACCAGCGAGGGGACGGTTTGCACGAGACACGAGCCGCTATGGGAGGCCATCCAGGCCTGCGTTTCGACCGTTCGCCTAGGGCCGTGGGAGTACGAAACGCAACGCCGACAACCTATTCCACTTGAGGGTCCCTTTGAGCAGACACTACTGACAGTCCCCGGCGACGAACTCTTGGTTAACCGTCTCCGCATGCCAGTGGTCTGCAACCACGCCGCGCTTTCGTCCCAATGCACGGCTGCACGCGCGGAACTCCTCGCTAACCCGCTTTGGGACGCTCACCTGCGAGCCCTTGATCACGCCTGGCGCGGGAACTGCGACCACCTGGGCGAACGCCATCACGAGCTCGTCGCACGCCTGTTCATCCAGCTTGCAACCGAAGGAGACAGGGAAGCGCTGAACGCGCACCTCCGCCTTTTCGCGTCGAACGCACACGCTCTTCATCTGTTGCTTCACAGCTTCGCAACCGCGTTCAGCTACGACGACGAACTGCGCCCCCTGCTCGCCGAGTTCTGGCCGCCATTAATGGCGACGGTTCTCGACGAGATCGACTCAGACACGAGCCTGATCGACGACTCCACCTCGTGGCACGACTACGCGATCTCCGCACTACTTCCTGTACCGCAGATCAAGCCGGAAGACCTTGACCCCGATGCAACGCTGAACAGCTGCAGAGCTTCTTGGGCACCGCCCGACGCCTTCGAAGGGGTGGTCGATCGATGGCTGGCCATTGGGAAGGGCGAGCCGAAGTGCGCCGAGGCCGTGGCGCAGTTCGCCCGGACGGCCCCGACCAGTTGGCAGGCAACAACCGGACTCGTCTGGTTGGAGAGCGTGCTTCACGGAAGGTTCGGCGCGTTCGCAAACCGCATATGGTTCGTGACCAACTGGCTAGAGGAGCTACGCGCCTCCGCAGCTGTGGTGGGCCCGCCGCTCGCCCGCTACCGCCGTATCGTGGACGGACTCGCCGCGGCTGGCGATTCGGCGTCGGTAGTGCTCCAACAGCTTGAAGAGAGTTAGTCGCTTATCCGGTGGCGGCGCCTCATCCCGACTGAAAAGGCCGTGGGAGCTGAGCCATCCCGCTGCGCGTCAATGATGGCCTTGCTGGGCCTTCGAGCCTGTTCCACGGCAGTGCGTGTGGCGCATTGTGACGTCAGCGATGATCAAGTGTTTGCGGACTGTCCCCGCCGTGTAACCGAACCTGTCGCCCACGCGTTCCAGTGAAGCCCCTTGCTCATACATGGCACGCATCAGCCGAATCTTGCTGGTCGATGGTGAGTGGTTGCGGAGGATGACACCGCGTTCTCGCAGGAGGCGAGCGAGTCGCTCGTGTCCAAGGCCGACCTCTCGGGCCACGGCTTTGAGGGACCCGCCGGCAGCGTAGGCGGCTTCCGCTCGTTGAAGAAGGCCTTCGGATGCCCGCGGTGACCGCCGCGGTTGGCGTCTCCGGCGCTGCGGTCCGTGCCGTCGAGCGCGGATCGACTGGTGTACTCGCACCATCTGTATCACCGGCGGGGCAAGTTTCGACAAGCCTCCCGCCAGGTCCACGTAAGATGGGAGAAACACACCTGCCCCGCCTGATGGCGGGGCAGGTGTGTTTCTGCGGTGATTTTGGTTGGGGCGCCGATGCAGGGGTGGGCGGTGGTGGCGTTGTGTTCGTAGGTTCCGTTATGCGTGGATGTCGAGTGGGAACGTGTCGCCGTGGGGGGACCCGGACGAGTTTGAGGTGTTCGGCTTCGAACCAGCCTCGACGGCTGGTCAGGAGGTCGCGTTCGTCCTTGGTCGACCTTCTTGATGAAACGTATGGGGGAGGACCTTCGGTGCCTACTCGGCGATCGACACCTATCGGCTGTCCTACCTAGTGATCGGCGCCTCCCTGACCGCTCCGATGGCGCCTGATGAGAAGCGCGTCGCCATCGCCCCTGAGCGAGCCCTGACATATGCGCCGCTCCACGCGACGCACCGCATCATGCCGCACGAGATCCTCGCCGACGGCATCGCGGCGCTCCTGTCGTGAGGGGACCTTATGATTCGGGGCTGCCCTGTGCTGCTGATGGCCGTCGGCTTGTACGCGTGAGAGATCGCCCAATCGCAGTGCGCCGATAATTGGAAGGACTCATCCCGACGATGTTGTTGAACTGCCGTGCGGCATGACCACGGCTATGCCACCCGACGCGTGTCATGGCGACATTGACTGGGAGGTCGGTCTCGACCAAGAGCTCGGCCAGCCGGTGGGCCCGAACATGAGCGAGGTACCGCATGGGCGGCATCCCGAATCTCTGTGTGAACGCCCTGCCCAGCTGTGACACGGACAGATGGACCAGCGCGGCAAGGTCGCGGAGCATCCAATCCTGTTCTGGAGCTTCCACGAGTAGTCGTGCTGCCAGTTCTGTCGCTGTTTCACCGCAACGTTGCTTCGCGCCACGACTAACTACTGGCGTATAGGAGCAGCCACTGTGCGGCGCTGGGATGTTCATCGACTGCGCCTCCTCGACGTCGTCCGCTGCGTCTGCGCACGGCGTGGCGGCGGCGAAGAACCGGTGGTTTTGAACAAGTCCACCCATGCCTCGACGGGCATGTCCTTCGGCAGCCCGGCAGCCGACACGCCGTGGCGTGTCAGCCACGCTTGTGCGGTCGGTGGTGACCCGAGTGAGGTGGTGCGCGCGAGGATCTGGGCGAGCCCGCGGCCGGGGCCGGTGTAGACGCGGTGCACCAAGGCGCGGAACCGGCGTTGCTGTGCCGGGGACAGCAGCGGCTGTTCGCGACGGTGAATGGTGAGGATTCCGCCGTCGACCCCCGGCCGTGGGGTAAACGCACGAGCGGGAACGCGACTGTGCAAAGCAAACTCGAACCAGGGTGACCATTGCGCGGTCATCATCGTTGTGCCGCCAACGCCAGCTCTGCGCCTCGCAACCTCCCACTGCACCAGCACGATCGCATCAGTCCATGCCGGGGCGTGCAGGATGCGTCGAAGAATGGCCGTGGTCTGGTGAAATGGCAGGTTGCCGACGATCACATGGGGAGAGGAGGGGAGCCGATAGGTCAGGAAGTCGTCGGCGACGACCTCCACATGCGACGGAAGACGCTGGGCCAAGCGCCGGGCGAGCCGGGTGTCGATTTCGACGGCTGTCACCGGTCGCCCAAGCTTGACCAGCGGGGTGGTGAGTGCTCCGTCGCCAGGACCGATCTCGATGATCGGGCCATCGGTGACGGTCACGAGCCGTGTGATTGTGGCGATGGCGGATGGGTCTGTCAGGAAGTTCTGGCCGTGCTCATGACGGCCACCTCGATAGGTAGGCACTGTTTGCTCCTTAGTTGTTGCGGAGCCGGGCACGCTGAGAGGGCCGCCCGGCCGTGATTACCGGGGGCGGGAGCAACAACCTGTCGAGAGTGCTCGCCGCCGTTAGCGGCTGCGCAGACGCAGCGAAGCAGTGCCATAAAATAACATGTAGATCAGCGTAGGCGGCCCCGTTGCCGATCGGCAAGCGAACACTCGGCTACGCGTTAAGAATGCGCAGATCCGTATCATCACAGGCGCAACTGGTTTAGCGCGTAGCGGCGATCCGCTTCTCCCAGTACCTCTCCGCGTCCTCGATCTGTGCCTTCAGCTCCGGATAGTCCGGGTGCTCGGGGCGGTTCGGCAGTTGCAGGCCGAGAAACAGCCTCCGCTCGAACAGCGCGTCCGCCAGCATCAGGAACCTGGGGGACTCGTCCTCCCACAGCTCCCACACCGCGTCCTGGGCCTCCTGGCTCGCCTGAATGTTCTCCGGGGCCTTCCACCACCCGTCCGGGTCGCGCAGCGCCTGAAAGTGAGGACTGTCCTCCTCGTCCTGTTCCGCCTGCCGTGCGACGATCTCCTGCGTCAGCGGCACCAGGTACGCGCCCATGATCTGGTCAGTCGCCAGCTGTTTCGACTGGGCGATGATGCTGCCGCGCTGCGGCCCGTCCGGCCACTCTCCCGTTTTCTCCTTGTAGGCGTAGATTGCCGCCGTCTCGATCTCCGAGGCGCGGTCCTCCCACGCCTGCGTCATCTGCTCGTACAGCTGGTCGATCTGCTCCTCGGTCGTCTCCGGTTCGTAGGCCGTCAGCGTCGCTTCCACGTCCGCTCGATGAATCATCTGCTTCTCCTCGCAGGTCAAAAATGCTGAGTTGATTGGTGTCCGGTATCGGACGTTGTGGGCGATCTTCTGATTGAAGCTTAGTGCGGACTCCGGGCTTTGTGCCTGAATGCGGTTAGAGGGGTGGGATTGTTCGGAAGGCTACTTCTCTGGTTCGGGCCGCGTTACGCACGCCTGGGCCGTGAAAGGCGAGAGGTTTCCACTGATCGCCACGGGCTCGTTCGCACTCGAGACCTGACGCGCCCATGGCGTCCTCGCAATGGCGTGGGGTGTTTCCCCGTGGCGTTGCGTTTGCCCGGTGAATCAGAGAGAGACGTCGTTAACACCAGCAAAAAAGTACCCCCGGCTCCGCCGGCGAGCAGGACGGCATCTCGTCGATGTCTGGTTTCGTTCGTGGGGAGGGGTCGAGCCGGTACATCGATAGGGCGACAGCGATTGTCCTGTCGATGAGCAGGGGTTCGCCAGCGCCGCAGAGATCGTGGTGCGGGATTACCGATCTCGGCGGTCAAAGTGGGCAGAAGCACGAGTGAGAACGCCGTTTTTCGTCGGTGCCGCCGTGAGATGTCGGCCAGGCCCGGCGACCGCGCCGCGGCCGGTAGACTACACGGAATGTCCGACACCCCGATGAGCACGAACGACCTGCTCGACGCTGACGTGCGGCACGTGTGGCACCCCTACGGGGGCTTCCCGGCTTCGACGCGCCCGCTGCCCGTCGCCTCAGCCGAGGGGGTTCGCCTCACGCTCGAGACAGGGCAGGAGCTTATCGACGGCATGAGCTCGTGGTGGTCAGCCATCCACGGCTACCGCCACCCCCACCTCGACGCTGCAGCCCACGCGCAGATCGACTCCTTCAGCCATGTCATGTTCGGCGGGCTTACCCACCGCCCCGCCGTGGAGCTGGCGCAGCGGCTCGCGGCGATGGCCCCCGGCGACCTGGACAAGGTGTTCTTTGCGGACTCGGGCTCGGTCGGCGTCGAGGTGGCGATGAAGATGGCGCTTCAGTACCAGCGCTCCCGCGGGTGGACGCGGCGGACGCGGCTGGCCACGTGGCGCGGCGGCTACCACGGCGACACGCTCAACCCGATGAGCGTGTGCGACCCGGAGGGCGGCATGCACGCGATGTGGTGCGGGGTGGTCCCGGCCCAGGTGTTCGCCGGAGAGCCGCCGGCCCAGTGGGACGAGCGGTACGCGGCCGGGCTCGCCGACCTGGTGCGCAGCCGCAGCGACGACCTGGCCGCCGTGATCGTGGAGCCGGTCGTGCAGGGCGCCGGCGGGATGCGCTTCCACGATCCCGCTTACCTGCGCGTCCTGCGCCAGGTGTGCGACGAGACCGGTGTGCTGCTCATCTTCGACGAGATCGCGACGGGCTTCGGCCGGACGGGCACGCTGTTCGCCGCCGATCACGCGGGTGTTGTGCCCGACATCATGTGCGTGGGCAAGGCCCTGACCGGCGGGTACGTCACGCTCGCGGCGACGCTGACCACCGCGCACATCGCCGAGGTCATCAGCGCGGGGGAGGCCGGCGGGCTGGCGCACGGCCCGACGTTCATGGCCAACCCGCTCGCCTGCGCGATCGCCGGCGCGTCGCTGGACCTCATCGAGGAGGGGGCATGGCGCACCCAGGTCCCGCGCATCGAAAGCGCTCTGCGCCGCGGGCTCGCGCCTGCGGCGGAGCTGCCCACCGTCGCGGAGGTGCGGGTGCTGGGCGCGATAGGGGTGATTGCGCTTGAGTCGGACGTCGATATGCAAGCCGCGACGGACGCGATCACGGGGGAGGGGGTGTGGCTGCGGCCCTTCCGCAACCTCATCTACACCATGCCGCCCTACGTCTCCTCCGACGAGGACATCGCCGCGATCTGCCGCGGTGCGGTGGCGGGGGCGCGGGCTCACGTATCGTCCTAAGGCTATGGAAAACATGGAGAACACCGTGTACGCCCGCGCCGCGTCCCTCGACTGGCTCGACGCGGCGGCTGAGGCGCGCGAGCGCGCGGGCCTGACACGCACGTTGCGCCCGCGCGGTGCGCGCGGCAGCCTGCTCGACCTCGCCTCCAACGACTACCTGGGCCTGGCGGGCCACCCCGAAGTGCGGGCGGGGGCGCGTGCCGCCGTGGAGGCATGGGGCGCGGGGGCCACCGGGTCGCGCCTGGTCACGGGCACGACAGAGGAGCACGAGCTGCTGGAAACGGAGCTCGCGGGCTTCCTCGGCCACGAGTCGGCGGTGGTGTTTTCCTCCGGCTACCTGGCCAACCTGGGTGCGGTGGGCGCGCTCGGCGGGCGGGGCACGCTCATCGTCTCCGACGGTGGGGCGCACGCCTCGCTGATCGACGCCTGCCGCCTCTCCCGCTCCCGCATCGTGGTCACTCCCCGCGGCGATGTCGCCGCTGTCGAGGCCGCGCTCGCGCAACGCAGCGAGAAGAGGGCGCTCGTGCTCACGGATTCGGTCTATTCTGCTGACGGCGCGCTCGCCCCGGTTGCGCAGCTTTACGCGGTGGCGCGCGCGGCGGGGGCCGTCTTGCTTGTCGACGAGGCCCACGGCCTCGGGGTGCGCGGGGAGTCGGGCCGTGGCTGCGTGGCCGAGCTCGGCCTGGCGGGGCGCGAGGACCTCGTGGTCACAGCGACGCTGTCGAAGGCGCTGGGGGCCCAGGGCGGCGTGGTCCTGGGCTCACGCAGGCTGCGCGCACACCTCATCAACACCGCGCGTCCCTTCATCTTCGACACGGCGCTGGCCCCCGCGGCGGTGGGGGCGGCGCGGGCGGCGCTCGCGGTCGTGCGCCGCGAGCCCGAGCGGGTGGGCCGCCTCCACGAGGTGGCTGGGGCGCTCGCGCGGGCCGCCGGGGCCGAGGCTTCCGGCTCGGCCGTCGTCTCCGTCGTCTTCGGCGACCCGGAGAAGGCCACCGCGGCCCGCGACGCGGCTTTCGCACGAGGCGTGGCCGTCGGCTGCTTCAGGCCGCCCTCGGTGCCCGAGGGGACGTCCCGCCTGCGCCTGACGGCGCGCGCCGACCTGAGCGCCAAGGAGATCGCGCTGGCCAGCCGGGTGCTCCGCGAGGTCACGGCCGGGGTTTAGGCTGAGGGGATGACGCAACCGACCTACATCGTGGTGTCCGGCACGGGCACGGAGATTGGAAAGACAATGGTTACGGCCGCGCTCGCGGCGCTGGTCCGCTCTGCGGGGGCCCGCGTCGGCGTGGCCAAACCCATCCAGACCGGGCTGCTGCCGGGGGAGGAGGGCGATTGCCAGCTCGCCGCCCGCATGGCTGGTGCGGACGCGGCGTTTGAGCACCGGCGCCTTATCGAGGCGCTCGCCCCCGAGACCGCGGCGCGCCGGGCGGGCGAGGCGCAGGCCACCGTCGCGGAGCTCGCCGACGCGGTGCGCGCGTGGGCCGAGGCGCCAGGCGCCGGCCTCGACGTCGTCGTTGTCGAGGGGGCAGGTGGTATCCTGGCCCGGCTTGGCACGGACACGACCATCCTCGACGTGGCGCGTGTGCTGGCTGCCCCGGTTGTCCTCGTGACCACGCCGGACCTGGGCACGCTGTCGACGACGGAGCTGGCCACGCGGTACCTGCGTGACGCCGGGCTGGAGTGCCTCGGGCTGGTGCTGGGCACGTGGCCCGCGGCGCCCGCCGAACCCACCTTGGCGCAGCGCTGTAACCGCGAGGACCTCCCGCGCCTGACGGGCACCCCGCTCGTCGGAGCGCTGCCGGACGGAGCTGGGCGGCTCGCGCCGGACGAGTTCACTACCCGCGCGCCGGAGTGGTTCGCGCCGGGCTTTCGCGACTCGTTGGTAGCACCCTAAAGAGGTTCCCTCTGACTCTGGGCGCGCCTATACTTTTGCACCATGAAAATGCATTCATGGACGGTCGTACATACGCCCCTCGGGGACCTCATGTTGGTCCGTTCCGAGACCGGCTTGGCCCGCGTGTTTTTCGAGTCCGAGGACTTCGAGCTCCGGCGCGCCGAGCTCGGTCTCGACGGCCCGGCCACCGCGTACCCGGAGGCAGAAGAACAGCTCGGCGAGTACTTCGCGGGCGAGCGGCGCGCCTTCGACCTCCCCCTCGACTGGGGCGAGGGGGACGGGTTCCACCGCCAGGCCCAACGGGCCCTTGCGGACATCCCCTACGGCGAGACCCGCAGCTACGCGGAGTTCGCCACGTATCTGGGCAACCCGGCCGCGGTGCGCGCCGTCGGGGCCGCCTGCGCCGCCAACCCCCTGCCCGTCGTCTCGCCGTGCCACCGCGTGCTGCGCAGCGACGGGTCGCTCGGCGGCTACCGCGGCGGCCTGGAGATCAAGCGCGCGCTCCTCGACGTGGAGGCTGGCGTACGGTAGCGGGGTATGACCCGAGGATTCACCAAAACTGCAAGCGCACCAGGCGCCGCCGCAGCGGAAGCCGCCGGTTTGCGGTGGCTGCGCGAGGGCAGCGAGGCGGTCGTCGAGGTGTACGCGCTCGACGAGGACGCCAACACGCTCACCATCGAGCGGGTGGACTCCGCTCGGCCGACGCCCGAGGACGCGCGGCGCGCCGGTCGTGAGCTCGCGGCCATCCACGCGCGCGGCGCCGCCGCCTTCGGGGCGCCGCCGGAAGGCTGGGAGGGGCCGAACTTCATCGGGCGGGCCCAGCAGGAATGCACGCCGACGGCCAGGTGGGCCGAGTTCTACGTCCACCAGAGGGTGTTGCCCTTCGTGGAGAAGGCGGAGCGGACGCACGGGGCCACGTTGGACCTGGTCAAACGCGCGTGTGAGGCGCTGGAGGCGGAAGACGAGGATGCCCCGCTGGCGCGCATCCACGGCGACCTGTGGGCGGGCAACCTGCTGTTTTCGCCGAGCGGGCCGCGGTTCATCGACCCCGCGGCGCACGGCGGGCACCCGTTGACGGACATCGCGATGCTGGAGCTGTTCAGCGCCCCGTTTGTCGAGGAGATCTGCGCCGGCTACCTCGAGGTCGGCGACCTCGGGCCGCGGTGGCGCGAGCGCATCCCCATCCACCAGCTGCACCCGCTCGCGGTGCACGCGTACACCCACGGGCCGTCCTATAACGCCCCGCTCGTGGAGGCGGCGCGGCGCTGCCTCGAGATCGTGGGGTAGGCCCGCGCTAGCGCCACCAAGAGTCGCGGGGGCCGGGGGGAAGGTGGCGCTTGTGCTGGCCTGAGGCCCAGAGCTGCTCCAGGCGCTCGCGCGCCTCATCGGGGACGCGCCCGCCCTCGAGGTAGTCGTCGATGTGGGCGTACGTGACGCCGAGGGCGTCCTCGTCGGGTAGCGCGGGGCGATCCTCCTCGAGGTCGGCGGTGGGCACCTTCTCCCACAGCGCGGGGTCGGCGCCGAGGTAGGCCAGCAGCGCCGCGCCCTGGCGCTTGTTCAGCCCGGCGAGCGGGACGAGGTCGGCGGCGCCGTCGCCGAACTTGGTGAAGAACCCGGTGACGTTCTCCGCCGCGTGGTCGGTGCCCACGACGAGCAGCCCGCGCTCGCCGGCGATGGCGTACTGCGCGGCCATGCGCAGCCTCGCCTTGATGTTGCCCTTGTTAAAGTCGCCGAGTGCGCCTACCCCGAGGGCGTCCGCGACCGCTGAGGACAGGGCGGTCGTGGCGGCCTCGATGTTGACGGTGATGCGCTCGTCGGGCTGGATGAACTCCAGCGCCGCCTGCGCGTCCGCCTCGTCGGCCTGCTCCCCGTGGGGCAGTCGCACTGCGACGAACGTCGCATCCGTGCCCTGCGCGCGCCGCTTCTCGACGGCCATCTGGGCGAGCCGGCCCGCCAGCGTCGAGTCCTGGCCGCCCGAGATGCCCAGGACAAACCCCGATGCTCCGGTCGCATCCAGGTAGTCGAGGAGGAAGCCAACGCGGGCGTCGATCTCCGCTGCCGGGTCGATCGTGGGGGAGACGCCGAGGGCGTCGATGATCTGTGTCTGCAGGTTCTCGCCGTGGGAGGACATGGGGCCATCCTAGCGCGGGCGCGTGCGCGGCATTTTGAGCGTAAGGGCCCATCGGGTAATATGGCCTGCCGTGTCGCGACTCGACCCCGGCGGCGGGGTCGGGCCGCCTGCCAAGATGGAACCTGACCAAGACAAGAAAGGAGCGCCCGATGAAGGTCCGCAAGTCGCTTCGGTCGCTGAAGAACAAGCCGGGCGCCCAGGTTGTGCGCCGCCACGGCAAGGTCTTTGTGATCAACAAGAAGGATCCGCGTTTCAAGGCTCGCCAGGGCTAGTCTCGCCGGCTTCCGCGCCCCGCTTCTCCGCTGTGGAGGGGCGGGGTTTTGCGTTTCGGCGCACGCGAGAACACGAGAACACGGCGCAGAGATACTACAATTCCGGGCTCAGGAGGGTGTGCGCAGGCGGCGGTGGTTATAGCGAACTACATGTGGGTGATTCCGGGGTGCTGTCCTGGGAATATCACGGTTGTAACTACTACATATAGTGCCTGTTGCTAAGTTGGGGCACAAAGTATAGTGTCGAGGGGGTACAACGCCGACGGGTTCGGCGGGGAGAAACGACAGTCCGCTTCGCAGAGAAAGAGCCAACAGGTTATGTCCATCACCGTTTACACCAAGCCCGCATGCGTCCAGTGCACCGCTACGAAGAAGGCCTTGGACAAGGCCGGTCTCGAGTACACCCTCGTGGACCTTTCCATCGACGACGAGGCCCGCGATTACGTCATGGCCCTGGGCTACCTGCAGGCTCCGGTTGTTGAGGTGAACGGCGAGCACTGGTCGGGCTTCCGCCCGGACCGTATCCGCGGTCTCGAGGCGGCCGCCTAACCTCCCGCCACCCGCGAAGCCGTCACGCCTGGGGCGGCTTTTTTATATGAGGGAGCCCGCGCATGCTTATCGTCTACTTTTCCTCGGCCACGGAGAACACAAAGCGCTTCGTGGACAAGGTGGGCCTGCCCGCAGCGCGCATCCCGCTGCGCCGCGCCGACGACGAGCTTCGGGTCACTGAGCCCTACGTGCTCATCTGCCCGACGTACGGCGGGGGAGCGTCGATCAGCCGCGGCAACACGCGGCCCGTGCCGAAGCAGGTGATCCGGTTCCTCAACGACGAGCACAACCGCAGCCTCCTGCGCGGTGTGATCGCGGCGGGTAACTCGAACTTCGGGCCGGACTTCTGTCTGGCCGGGGATGTAATATCGGCCAAGTGTAAGGTCCCCTACCTTTTCCGTTTCGAGCTCATGGGGGCGGAGGGCGACGCGGCGCACGTGCGCGAGCAGCTCATCGCCCACACAGAGCGGTTGGGGTTGGAGCCGTTGGCCGCTGGGGACGTCGACAAGCTTCAGGCGAAAGACGACGTCGCCACTACCGAAAGCGCGCGGCGCCTCGAGCGGCTGCGCGAGAAGTACAGCACGACACGAACAGCATAGGAGCGTCACCACAGTGTCCACCCCAACCACTGAGCAGCACGGCAAGGCCGTTCCAGAGCCCGCGGACCAGCTGGACTACCACGCCCTCAACGCCCTGTTGAACCTCTACGACGAGAACGGGCAGATCCAGTTTGACAAGGACCGCGAGGCGGCGAACCAGTACTTCCTCCAGCACGTCAACCAGAACACCGTCTACTTCCACGACCTGGAAGAAAAGATGCGCTACCTGGTGGACAACAACTACTACGAGTCCCACGTCATCGAGGCCTACGAGTGGAGCTTTGTCAAGGACACGTTCAAGCGCGCCTACTCTTACAAGTTCCGCTTCCAATCCTTCCTGGGCGCGTACAAGTACTACACCTCCTACACGCTGAAGACCTTTGACGGGCGGCGCTACCTCGAGCGCTTCGAAGATCGCGTGGCCATGACCGCACTCTTCCTCGCTCGAGGCAACGAGGGCCTCGCCACCGCGCTTGTCGACGAGATCATGACCGGGCGCTTCCAGCCCGCCACCCCGACCTTCCTCAACGCGGGCAAGGCACAGCGCGGCGAGCTCGTCTCCTGCTTCCTGCTGCGCATCGAAGACAACATGGAGTCCATCGGCCGCGCCATCAACTCCTCGCTGCAGCTGTCTAAGCGCGGCGGCGGCGTGGCCCTGTTGCTGTCCAACATCCGCGAGTCGGGCGCGCCGATTAAGCACATCGAGAACCAGTCCTCCGGCGTGATCCCGGTGATGAAGCTGCTCGAGGACTCCTTCTCTTACGCCAACCAGCTCGGCGCGCGGCAGGGCGCGGGCGCGGTCTACCTCAACGCCCACCACCCGGACATCCTGAGCTTCCTAGATACCAAGCGCGAGAACGCGGATGAAAAGATCCGCATCAAGACGCTCTCGCTCGGCGTTGTCATCCCGGACATCACCTTTGAGCTGGCCAAGCGCAACGACGACATGTACCTGTTCTCGCCCTACGACGTCGAGCGGGTGTACGGCGTGCCCTTCGCGGACCTGTCCATCACCGAGAAGTACGAGGAGATGGTGGAGGACCCGCGCATCCGCAAGTCCAAGATCAACGCGCGCCAGTTCTTCCAGACCATCGCGGAGATCCAGTTCGAGTCCGGCTACCCCTACATCATGTTCGAGGACACAGCGAACCGGGCCAACCCGGTGAAAACAGGCCGCATCAACATGTCCAACCTGTGCTCGGAGATCCTGCAGGTCAACTCCCCGTCCGTGCTCAACGAGGACCTGAGCTACGCCGAGATCGGCCACGACATTTCGTGCAACCTTGGCTCGCTGAACATCGCCATGGCGATGGACTCGGACAACTTCTCCCGCACCGTCGACACCGCGATCCGCGGCCTGACGGCCGTCGCCGATTCCACCTCGATCGACTCCGTGCCGCCCGTGCGCGAGGGCAACGACGCCTCGCACGCGATCGGCCTGGGCCAGATGAACCTGCACGGCTACCTCGGCCGCGAGCACATCGAGTACGGCTCAGAGGAGGGCCTCGACTTCACCAACGCCTACTTCGCGGCCGTGATGTACGAGGCGATCAAGGCCTCCCACGCCATCGCCGTGGAAAAGGGGGAGGCCTTCGAGGACTTCGCGGCCTCTGAGTACGCCTCCGGCGAGTTCTTCGACCGCTACGACCCGGCGGACTTCCAGCCGAAGACGGAGAAGGTCAAGGCGCTGTTTGAGAAGTCTTCGGCGGCCGTGCCGACGGCGCAGGAGTGGGAGCAGCTGAAAGCCGACGTCGCCCGCGACGGCATCTACAACCGGTACCTCCAGGCCGTGCCGCCGACCGGTTCGATCTCGTACATCAACAACTCGACCTCCTCGATCCACCCGATCGCCTCAAAGATCGAGATCCGCAAGGAGGGCAAGATCGGCCGCGTCTACTACCCGGCGCCCCACATGGACAACGAGAACATCGACTACTTCAAGGACGCCTACGAGATCGGCTACGAGAAGATCATCGATACCTACGCTGTGGCCACGAAGTACGTCGACCAGGGCCTGTCGCTGACGCTGTTCTTCAAGGACACCGTGACCACCCGCGACATCAACCGGGCCCAGATCTACGCGTGGCGCAACGGCATCAAGTCGCTGTACTACATCCGCCTGCGCCAGATGGCCCTCGAGGGCACGGAGATCGAAGGCTGCGTCTCCTGCATGCTCTAGGGCATGCTTAGCGACGCCCCGCGGGCCATCCCCCGAAGATCGTGTCTTCGAAGTCGTGCATGACCGTGCGCGACGCCCGCTCCGCAGCTTCGCGGTCGCCGGCGACAATCGCGTGGGCGACCTCGGCGTGTGCCTCGCGAGAGGCGTGGGAGGGGATCACCGGTAGGTCCCCGTAGACGGTGCGCGCTTCGAGCTGGGTCAGGACCGACGCCGCCAGCGCGGCGAACATCCGGTTGCCTGAGGCCTCGAGGACGAGCGTGTGGAAGCGCTTGTCGAGGTCAAGGTACATGGAGCGGACGAGGTCGGTGTCGGAGTCCGGGCGGGCAGCCAGCTCCTCCATCTTCTCCGCAAGCTCCGTCAGCTCCCGGGACTGCTCCACCGTGGCGTTGCGGGTCGCGATGCCCGCCGCCAGCGGTTCGACTGCGTACCGTAGCTGATTGAGCTCGAACAGCTGGCGCGAACGCTGGTTGCTCGCCGACCAGCGCCATTTGATCACCGCCTGGTCGAACACAGCCCACTCGCTTTCCGGCAGCACCCGGATACCCACGCGGCGCGAGGAAGTGACGAGACCGAGCTGCTCCAGGGCCCGCATGACCTCCCGCGCCACCGTGCGGGAGATGTTAAAGCGAGTGGACAGGTCGAGGAGAGTGAACGTTTCGTCCTCCCCAATCCGGCCGGAGACAATTTCCTGCCCAAGCTGGTCCAAAACAGTATCTAGCAGGGGCGGTACGCCGCCCCGGGGAGCACGCGACAGGGCCACGGGTACACCTCGTTTCTTCTATTCAAGCGTTTGGTTGTCTTTAAGGTTAACCCGGGTTCTGTTAAAAAGTTGCGTAAGTATCCCTTTTGCTCACTTTCGAGGGAGGGCGCCTCGCGGCGCGTACTAAGATGGGCCGCGTGATTGAGCACGAAGAGCACGAATACGACCCCTTCCTCGCCTCCCACCCTGGCCCCGCCAGGGCTATCAATTGGAACGATATCCCTGATGAGAAGGACCTCGAGGTCTGGGACAGGCTGACCGGCAATTTCTGGTTGCCCGAGAAAATCCCAGTGTCGAACGACATCCCGAGCTGGAAGACGCTCACCGCGGACGAGAAGCTCTCGACCATGCGTGTCTTTGCCAACCTCACGCTCTTGGACACGATTCAGGGCACCGTGGGTGCGGTGTCGCTGCTGCCGGACGCGATGACCCTGCACGAGGAGGCCGTGTACACCAACATCGCTTTCATGGAGTCCGTGCACGCGAAGAGCTACTCCAACATCTTCATGACGCTCGCCTCGACGCCCGAGATTAACGACGCCTTCCGCTGGACCGAAGAAAACGCGGAGGTGCAGCGCAAGGCGAAGATCATCGAGAGCTACTACCGTGGCGACGACCCGCTGAAGAAGAAGGTCGCGTCCACACTGTTGGAGTCGTTCCTCTTCTACTCCGGCTTTTACTTGCCTCTGAACTGGGCCGTGCGTTCCAAGCTCACCAACACCGCCGACATTATTCGGCTGATCATCCGCGACGAGGCGGTGCACGGCTACTACATCGGGTACAAGTACCAGGTGAACCTTCGCCGCGAGACGCAGCAGCGCAAGGACGAGCTGAAGGAATACACCTTCGACCTGCTCTACGACCTGTACGAGAACGAGATTCAGTACACCGAGGACATCTACGACCCGCTCGGCTGGACGGAGGACGTGAAGCGCTTCCTGCGCTACAACGCCAACAAGGCGCTCAACAACCTCGGCTACGAAGGTCTCTTCCCGGCCGACGAGACGAGGGTGTCGCCCGCGATCCTGGCGTCCCTGTCGCCGAACGCGGACGAAAACCACGACTTCTTTTCCGGGTCGGGCTCCTCCTACGTCATCGGCAAGGCCGAGGACACCCAGGACGACGACTGGGATTTCTAGATCCCCGCTCGCGTCCGCGCCTGGCGGACGGTCGACCACGAAGGGGGTAAACCGGCGCCGCGGGCGCCGCAGCTAGCCGGGGCAGCCAGCGCGCGCGCCGGGCACGGCCCCCCGTTTGTTGCCCCCGGGGTCTACACTCATGTCTGGAGCTCGCCTGTAAAGGCTGGCAATTCAATGTGCCGATCGCTTATGATGAGTCGGTATCAGTTGGGGCGCGCCCTCCTTCGCCGCCGCTAGGTGCCGGAGGCTGACGTGCCGTTAGTCAGGAGGAACACATGACCGCTGTGGCGCCTAGGTTGGACAATTACGTCCCGCCGACACGTCCGGAGCCGACGGGCAACGCCCGCAAAGGCTCCAAACTTTACAATCTGCTGACCACGACTGACCACAAGACGCTGGGCATTTACTACATCATCATGTCCTTCGTCTGGTTCTTCGTTGGTGGCCTGATGGCCCTGCTGATCCGCGCCGAGCTGTTCAGCCCGGGCCTGCAATTTTTGTCCAACGAGCAGTTCAACCAGCTGTTCACCTTGCACGGCACCGTCATGCTGCTGGCGTTCGGCACGCCAGTGGTGTGGGGCTACGCCAACTTCGTCCTGCCGCTGCAGATCGGCGCGCCCGATGTGTCCTTCCCCCGCCTGAACGCCTTTGGCTTCTGGATCACCCAGGTGGGCGTGCTCGCGATGCTCGCCGGCTTCCTCACCCCGGGTGGTGCCGCCGACTTCGGGTGGACGATGTACATGCCGCTGGCGGACGCCACGCACACGCCGTCCGTCTCGGCGAACCTGTGGATCATCGGTGTGGGTGCGACCGGTATCGGCACCGTCGCCTCCGCGATCAACATGATCACCACCGTGCTGACGCTGCGCGCCCCAGGCATGACCATGTTCCGCATGCCGGTGTTCACGTGGACCGTCTTCGTCACGTCGATCATCGCCCTGATGATCTTCCCGCTGCTGCTCGCCGCGGCGCTCGGCGTCCTCTACGACCGCCTGCTCGGCGCCCACATCTACGACACCGCGAACGGCGGCGCGATCCTGTGGCAGCACCTGTTCTGGTTCTTTGGCCACCCTGAGGTCTACGTCCTCGCACTGCCGTTCTTTGGCATGATCTCGGAGATCATCCCGGTGTTCTCCCGCAAGCCGATCTTCGGCTACATCGGCCTCGTCTTCGCCACCCTGGCGATCGCCGGCCTGTCCATGGCGGTGTGGGCGCACCACATGTTCGCCACCGGCGCAGTCCTGCTGCCGTTCTTCTCCTTCATGACCTTCCTTATCTCCGTGCCGACCGGCGTGAAGTTCTTCAACTGGGTGGGCACGATGTGGAACGGCCACCTCACCTTCGAGACCCCGATGCTGTGGGCGATGGGCTTCCTGTTCACCTTCCTCTTCGGCGGCCTCACCGGCATCATGCTGGCCGCCCCGCCGCTGGACTTCCACCTGCACGACTCCTACTTCGTGGTCGCGCACTTCCACTACACGCTCTTCGGCACCGTGGTGTTCTCCGCAATCGCCGGCGTGTACTTCTGGTTCCCGAAGATGACGGGCCGCATGCTCGACGAGCGCCTAGGCAAGATCCACTTCTGGTTCACGTTTATCGGCTTTAACGTCACCTTCTTGGTCCAGCACTGGCTGGGCAACATGGGCATGCCGCGCCGCTACGCCGACTACCTCGACAGCGACGGCTTCACCCTGCTCAACCAGGTGTCCACCGTCGGGTCGTTCATCCTGGCCGTCGGCATGCTGCCGTTCATCTGGAACGTGTTCAAGTCCTGGCGCTACGGCGAGATCGTCACCGTCGACGACCCCTGGGGCTACGGCAACTCCCTCGAGTGGGCGACCTCCTGCCCGCCGCCGCGCCACAACTTCACGTCGCTGCCCCGCATCCGGTCCGAGCGCCCGGCCTTCGAGCTGCACTACCCGCACATGGTCGAGCGCCTGCGCCGCGAGGCGCACGCCGGTCACTCGGCGGACACCCCGGCGACGTGGAAGGGCGAGTCCCATGAGTTCGACTCCTCCGGCAACCGCACGGAGGCCGAGAGCAACGCGCAGGACCTGCGCGGCTAGCCCAGCTGTGTTTTCCTGACGCGCACGACGCCCCCCACCGCAGCGGTGGGGGGCGTCGTGCGCGTGGGGTAGGATTCCCACACATGACCGCGTTCGAAGTCGAGCTGCAGGACGGGCTGAAACATGCCGTCGTCTCCACCACGGGGCCGGACCGGCCCGGCGTCTCCGCGGCGTTTTTCCGAGTACTTGCGCGCCACGGCGTCCAACTCCTCGACGTGTCGCAGGTCGACTTCCGCGGCCGCCTCATGCTCGCCGCCTTCGTCGGTATGGACCCGCTGACGCTGACGGACGTCGAGCGTGAGCTGCGTGCCGCGCTGTGGGAGTACGGCCAGCGGGTGACCATCGAGACGGGGGCGGAGCTACGCTCCGTGTCCCGGCCCCGCTCCACCCACGTCCTCGTCGCGCTGGGCAACCCCGTCACGGCCGGGCAAGTCTCGCGCGTTGGGCAGGCACTCGCTGGCTACGGCGCGAACATCGACCGGATCCGCGGGATCTCGGACTACCCGGTGACAGGCCTGGAGTTCCGCGTCACCGTGCCCGACTACCGGCCGGGCGACGGTAAGCAGATCCGCGAGACCCTCGCCGAGCTGTCCGCCGAGGAAGGCATCGATTTGGCCATCGAGCACTCCGGTCTGCACCGCCGCGCGAAGCGCCTCGTCTGCTTCGACTGTGACTCGACGTTGATCACTGGCGAGGTCATCGAGATGCTCGCGGCGCACGCCGGCAAGGAAGCGGAGGTCGCGGCGGTGACCGAACGCGCCATGCGCGGGGAGCTCGACTTCGAGCAGTCGCTGCGCGAGCGCGTGGCCACGCTCGCGGGCCTCGACGCTTCGGTGATCAACGCGGTCGCCGCCGACATCATGCTCACCCCGGGGGCGCGCACGACGATTCGCACGCTGAACTCCCTGGGCTACCGCACGGCGGTGGTCTCCGGCGGGTTCATCCAGGTGCTCGAGGGTTTGGCCGAGGAGCTCGAGCTCGACTACGTGCAGGCCAACACGCTGGAGATCGTGGACGGTAGGCTCACGGGCCGGGTGGTCGGGGAGGTCGTCGATAGGCAGGCAAAGGCGCGGCTGTTGGAGTAATTCGCCGGAGATTCGGGGCTCACGATGGCCCAGACGGTGGCCGTCGGCGACGGCGCGAACGACATCGACATGCTGTCCGTCGCCGGGCTCGGCATCGCGTTCAACGCCAAGCCCGCGCTCAAGGAGGTGGCGGACGCCTCGGTCAACCACCCGTTCTTGGACTCGGTGCTCTACATGCTGGGCATCCCGCGCGAGGAGATCGACGAGGCTGAGGAAGCCGCCGGCCGCGCCGGCCGGGTGCCGCTGCGCTGATGGATACGCTTGCCGCGGCCCACGAGCTTCTGGTCACGCGCCTTTCCGCCGAGCGCAGCGGGCCCAGAGAAGACCCGGCGGACCCCTCGACGGTGCAGGCGATGCAGCTGGTGATCAACCTGCCCAAACAGGACCCGCCGACGCGGTCGGCGGTGCTGGGTGACGCCGCGGTGGGCGTCGTCACGCTGTGCCTCGACCCGCGGGCGGGCGAGGAGGGCTTCTGGCGCGACGCGCTCGAGCGCTGGTACTCGCACCGCATCCGCAAGGTCGCGCGGCGCGGCCGCAATAAGGCGTGGGCTGACGTGCAGTCGCTGCCCGGGGTGACCGTGGGCAGCGTGCGCGCCTTCGTGCCCTCGGCGGTGGGCGAGGTGCCGAAGGAACTGAGAAAGCTGCAGGTCAAGGGCACGGAGCTTGAGCCTTCGGGGCCGTTGCGCGTCAGCGCCGCCCTGCCCACCCTCTACATGAACGCCGACCTGCACATGAGCGCCGGCAAGGCGGCCGCGCAGGCTGGCCACGCCTCGATGCTGATGGCGGCGGCACTTCCGCTGGAGCGGGTGCGCGACTGGCAGGGGAGCGGCTACGGCGTCAACGTCGTCGAGGCGCCCGCCGCGGAGCTGGAACGCCGGAGCGAGCAGGCGGGGGCCGTGGTGGTGCGCGACGCGGGGTTTACCGAGGTCGCGCCCGGGTCGGTGACCGCGGTGGCGGTGCCGGGCGCTAGCGCGGAGCCACGAGGCGCCGCAGCGCCCCGCGGATGACTTCGGGGTCGGTGGTCTGCCAGAAGTCGGGCAGTGAGCGGCGCAGGAAGGAGCCGTAGCGCTTGGTCACCAGCCTGTTGTCGAGCACGGCGACGACGCCCTTGTCGTCGACGGAGCGCAGCAGGCGGCCGGCGCCCTGCGCCATGAGCAGGGCTGCGTGGGTGGCGGAGACCTCCATGAAGCCGCTCCGCCCAGCTGCGTCGGCGGCCGCGGCGCGCGCCTGCAAGAGCGGGTCGTCGGGGCGGGGGAACGGGATCCTGTCGATGATGACGAGCGAGAGCGAGGGCCCCGGCACGTCGACCCCTTGCCAGAGCGTGAGGGTGCCAAAAAGGCAGACGTTCTCGCTGGCGGCGAACTTATCCACGAGGGCGCCGGTGGAGTCTTCGCCCTGGACCAAGACCGTAAACGGCAGGCGCTTCTTCATCGCCTCGGCGGCCTCCTCGGCGGCGCGGCGCGAGGAAAACAGGCCGAGGGTGCGCCCGCCGGCGGCGGTGATGAGCTCGGCGATTTCGTCGAGCGTCTGCGCAGCCAGCCCGTCGCGGCCGGGGGCGGGCAGGTGGCGGGCGGTGTAGAGGATGCCGGAGCGGCGCGGGTTGAAAGGTGTGCCGGCATCAAGGGAATCCCAGGTGCCGTCGGGGAGGCCCCATGCGGCGGCCATGGCGTTGAAGTTGCCGCCGATGCTCAACGTGGCGGAGGTGAGCACGACGGTCTGCTCGGAAAAGAGGCGCTCGCGCAGCAGCGCGGCGACTGACAGAGGGGCCACGGCCACGGAGTCGCCGTGGCGCTCTGAGCGCGTCAGCCACACCACGTCGGTGTGTTTGGCGGGGTCCTCCTCGTCGAAAACCTCGAGAATGCGCACGACGGCGTCGTGCAGGTCTTCGAGGTGGTTCTTCAGGTTTTCGCGCTCGGCGAAGGCTTCTGGGTGGTCGGTGGCCTCGCCGTCGGGGCCGGTCGCGATGGCGTCGCGGGTGCGCCACAGCGCGTCGCGCACGGCGACGAATCCGGTGCGCGCGGAGTCCGAGATGTTTTCCCAGCGCCCCGGCTCTTCGAGGTCGATTGCGGCGGTGAAGTCGTCGATGACGCCCTCGAGCGCGCCCTTCGTGGCCCCGAGCTTGTCTGCGCGTCTCGACGCCAGAGTCAGCGCTCGCGCCGAAATCTCGCTGGTTGCCACCGAGGTGATGCGGCCGTCGAGCTCGTGCGCCTCGTCGATGACGGTGACGGAGTGGGAGGGAAGGACGTCGGTGTCGGACAGGGCGTCGATGGCAAGTAGCGCGTGGTTGGTCACCACGATGTCCACGCCGCGGGTGCGCTCGCGGGCGAGCTCGGCGAAGCACTCCTCGCCGTGCGGGCAGCGCGTGGCGCCGAGGCACTCGGTGGAGGTGACAGAGACCTGCCGCCAGGCCAGGTCGGGCACCCCGGGGTCGAGGTCGTCGCGGTCGCCCGTCGCGGTCTCCTGCGCCCACTCGTTGACGCGTGCGACGTGGCGGCCGAGCCACGAGATGTCGTCCTCCTCGATGAGCGCCTCCGGGGTATCCTCCGGCGCGGAGATTTTGTGCAGGCAGACGTAGTTGTTGCGTCCCTTTTGGATGGCAAACGTCGGGCGGCGCTCGAGGAGCGGCTCGAGGGCGTCGGCAAGCCGCGGCAGGTCGCGCTCGACGAGCTGGCGCTGCAGCGCGATCGTGGCCGTGGACACGACGACGGGGGAGTCGGTGGCCTGGGCGTGGCGGATGGCGGGGACGAGGTAGGCGAGGGATTTGCCGGTGCCGGTGCCCGCCTGGACCGCGAGGTGCCGCTCCGCGTCCATCGCCTCCGTGACCGCGTTGGCCATGGCCACCTGGCCCGGGCGTTCGGTGCCGCCGAGGGAGTCGACGGCGGCCGCCAAGAGGTCGGACGTGCTGATGCTGAGGGGCTGCTCACTCACAGGCCCATCCTAGAGGGCTTAGTCCTCCGGCTCCGGGAAGCCCACGAAATGGGTGGCGATGGCCGGTTCGTCGCGCGAGAGCGCCAGACCCTCCCATGGCAGCGTGGTGCGCGCCTCGGCGAGGTGCTCGCGAGCGGCGTCGAGGCCGCCGAGGCCCTCGACGACCGCGCCGTCGCGCATGAGGGGGATGTCCATTCGCCGGTACTCGAGGCCGGGCCGCTGCGTGATCTGAGAATCGAACGGGCAGACGAGCTCGCTGACGGCCACGCCCGAGCTGCGGTACGCGCGCAGCGCGCTCTTCGTGCCGCCGTAGGTGATTTTGCCGCTTGAGCGCTTAGCGACGGGGTGCCCCTCCACCTCGACGAGCTTGTACACCATCCCCGCGGTCGGCGAGCCGGAGCCGGTCACCACCGAGGTGCCGACGCCGAAGCCGTCGACGGGGTCGCCGCGCAGCCCCGCGATGGCGAACTCGTCGAGGTCGGAGGAGACGATGATCTTGGTGTTGTAGGCGCCCGCCTGGTCGAGCTGGCTGCGCACCCGTCGGGAGACGATGCCGAGGTCGCCTGAGTCGATGCGCACGGCGCCGAGCTCGGTTCCTGCGGCCTCGAGGGCGTTGGCCACCCCCTGGGTGATGTCGAAGGTGTCCACCAGCAGCGTCGTGCCCGGGCCGAGGGAGTCAACCTGGGCGCGGAAGGCGGCCTTCTCGTCGGGCGTCCCGTCCTCGTCGACGTGGAGGAGCATCCAGGCGTGCGCCGCCGTGCCGGCGGGCGGGATGCCGTAGCGCGTCGCCGCCTCCATGTTGGAGGTGGTGTCGAAGCCGGCGATGTAGGCCGCTCGGGCGGCGGAAACCGCGGCGCTTTCGTTGGTGCGGCGCGAGCCCATCTCCATGATCGGGCGCCCGTCCGCGGCGGTGACCATGCGCGAGGCGGCGGAGGCGACCGCGGAGTCGGAGTTAAGGATCGACAGGATGATCGTTTCCAGGATCACGCATTCGGCGAAGGTGCCGCGCACCGTCATGATCGGGGAGTAGGGGAAATACAGCTCGCCCTCCCGGTAGCCGTCGATGTGCCCGGAAAACGAGTAGTTGGAAAGGTAATCCTTCGCCGTGTCGGAGAGGAAGTCGGCGGCCTCGAGCTGCTCCCGGGTAAAGCGGAAGCGTGAGAGCGCCTCGAGGATGCGCGCGGTACCCGCGACAACGCCGTAGCGCCGCTCGCCGGGCAGTTTGCGCGAAAACACTTCAAAGGAGCACTGGCGCTGCGCGGTGCCGTCCTGCAACGCCGCGTCGAGCATGGTCAGCTCGTACATATCTGTGAGGAAGGCGGTGGAGGCGTGCGAGTGTGAGGTGGGATTCGTCATGGCATCCCACGTTACTCGCAGCATGGCCGGCACGGCGCCCGCCGTTATCGGTGCGTAAATCCCGTGCTGCGGCCGAAGAGTGCCTGTGGGTAGGGTGGACACCATGATTCCTTCACTCGCTTCCGGCTCCCACCCGGCGGCTGCGCGCGCCATGGGCTCCTCGACGGCGACGCCTGACCTCGACGAACAGATCGAGGTCGACGTCGCTGTCGCTGAGAACCTGCCGTGGATGTGCATCGTGTGGGACGACCCCGTCAACCTCATGAGCTACGTCGCCTACGTTTTCCAAACCGTGCTGGGCTACGACCGCAAGCGCGCCAACGAGCTCATGATGCAGGTCCACACCGAGGGCAAGGCCGTCGTCTCCTCGGGCGAGAAGGACAAGGTCGAGGGCGACGTGAAAAAGCTGCACACGGCTGGATTGTGGGCCACGATGCAGCAGGCAGGCTAAAAACCGGGGGAACCCGGGTAACGAGAGGGGACGTGGCAACACATGCAACCGTGGCGCCGTAAGAAAGGCCTCATGCGCTCGAACGCAAAGTTCTCGACGCGCTTCGACCCGCTCGAGCGGGAGGTGATTGGCAACCTCACCGCGACCGTCTCGGAGGCGCTGATCGGCCGCGCCCAGTCCGCGCCGAAAGACGAGCTCGCCGAGATGGTGGGCCTCACCTCCGGCCACTCCGAGGCGCCCGCGGATCCGAAGCTGCGCCGCCTTCTCCCCGACTTCCAACGCGAGGGCGACGAGGAGTTCGACGGTGACGCGGGCCTACTGCGCAGCCTGCACGAAAACGACATCATCAAGGCGAAGTTGATGAACCTGCAGGTGGTCAACGAGGCACTCGGCCCCACGGGCGGCGTCGACGTGACGATCGAGGAGGACGACGCGCACTGCTTCCTCGCCGCCATCAACGATATGCGCCTGTACGTCTCCGAGGACGACGAGGGCGGAGAGGCCGCGCAGCAGGACCGCGAGCAGTTGATCGAGTGGCTCGCCTTCTGCCAGGAGTCCCTACTGGAGGCGATGATGGGCTGATCGGTGAGGGTCGGCCCTGTTCGTGGACGAAAGTTCCCCAGCGGGCTTTCGTTTTTTTGTGTGCCGATTATGGACACAACGTTCCGGAACGTTTCGTATGAAACGCATGGGGAGGCCACGGACGTTCAACGAAGCAGAGGTTCTCGCGGACGCTGCCCGATTGTTCGGCCAGTGCGGGTTCGCCGGGGTGTAGGTGGACACCGTCCTGTCCCGGCTCGGGCTTAACCGGTCCAGCTTGTACACGATTTTCGGCTCGAAGCACGGGCTGCTGCGGAAAACGCTGGAGGCGGTGTGCCGCAACGCCGAGGAGGGTGCTGTCACGGAGGATGCGAAAAACCTCGTGGTGGTCGCGCTCGTCGAGGGTGCGCCGGACAGTCAGGATCTGCGCGGGCTCACCCTGCGGGCGCACGCGTTGTGTTGTGGCGGCGATGCGCACGCCCTTGGGAGGCACGTGCTTGCGCGGGCGCACGGACGTGCACCTTCGTCCGGGAGTCATAACGAGGAGGAATCATGAGCAGGAACACCATCATCTCTACGGACACCGCCCTCGTGGTAAAGCCGCGCGGGCTGGACAAGCTGTGGTCATTCAAGCGGAAAGTGGAAGTCCCGTGGGAGCACGTGCGCGGGGCGACGCACGACCCCGGCATGAAGCACGAACCGAAGGGCTGGCGCGGGCCCGGCTTGCGCGCCGGCAGCAAGCCGGCGGGCACGTTCCACCGGGGAGGCGAACACCAGTTGTGGAACGTGAGCGGTTTCGAAAACGCGGTGGTCATCGAGCTCGTCAACGAGCACTTCAGCCGGCTCATTGTCTCGTTGAGCAACCCCGCCATGTGGGCTGCGAAGATTAACGAGCGCCTCGCCGCCCACCGGTAGCGCCCTACAATCCGGGTCTACAATCCGGGTATGGCGAAAAGCGAAAAAGGGCTGGCGCGCGTCCCGGGGGTCCTCCTCGGCCACCGCAGCATGGGAGACACGGGCGTCACCGCCGTCGTCGCGAGCGACCCGGCCGGCATGCTCGCCGCCGTCGACGTTCGCGGCGGCGGGCCCGGGACGAGGGAGACGGACCTGCTCGCCCCGCATAACACGGTACAGCGCGTGCACGCCGTGCTGCTCGCCGGCGGATCGGCCTTCGGGTTGGCCGCTGCCGACGGCGCGATGCGCGAGCTCGAGCGCCTCGGGCGGGGGTTTCCCGTCTTCGGCGAGGACGCCCCGGGCCCGAGGGTGCCCATCGTCCCCGCGGCCGTCATTTTCGATCTTGTCGTCGGCTCGCCCGCGCACCGCCCCGGCGTCGAGGACGGGGCGGCCGCCGTGGCGGCGGCGTTTGCGGCGGAGGAGCACCACCACGAATCCGGAAACGTGGGAGCGGGTTGCGGGGCGACCGCGGGCGTGTTGCGCGGCGGCTACGGCGAGGCGGCGCGCGAGGTCGACGGCCACGTCGTTGCCGCGGGCGTGGTGGCGAACCCCGTGGGCAACGTCGTCGACGAGGGCACGGGCCTGCTCTACGGCGATAGCACGCGCCCGGCTGTCGACCGCGCGGAGTTCGCCCGCCTGGAGTACCTCGCGCCGCAGCTCAACACCACCATCGGGGTGATCGCTACCGACGCTGCGCTGCCGCCGGCGCAGCTGCAACGCCTCGCCGTGTCCGGCCACGACGGGATCGCGCGCGCCGTCAAGCCGGCGCACGGGCCCCTCGACGGGGACACGCTGTTCGCCGTATCGACGGCCGGTGAGGTGGGCGCTGGGGTGGGCGTCGAAAAGCTAGCTGCGCTGTGCCATGCGGCGGCTGAGGTCGTCGAGGAAGCGATCGTCGACGCGGTCGTGAGCGCCCAGTCGGGCTACGGGCTGACGACGTGGAGTGAGCTCGCCCACTAAACTGCACGATGTGTCTTACTACCAAACTCCAGCGCACTACAGCGGCCTGCAGCCCGTGTCCGCGGGACAGATGAACAAGACGCCCGCCCAGAAGCGGGCGACGGGCGTGCGCTACGCCCTCGGTTTCCTCGCGGTGATCTGGGCGGTGTTCCTCGTCAACACCATCTTCTTCGGGAGAAAGCTCAACTACTTCGGCATTCATCCGCTGGACCCGTCGGGGTTGACCGGCATCTTCTTCGCCCCGCTGCTGCACGCCGATCTCAGCCACATCATGTCCAACAGCGTGCCCGGCGCGATCTTCTGCTTCCTCATCGGCTATTCGGGTTCGAGGGTGTTCTGGGAGGTCACGGGGTTTACGTGGATCATCGCCGGCGTGGGCACGTGGATCTTCGGCGGGGTGGGCACCAACCACATCGGCGCCTCCAGCCTCGTCTACGGCTGGCTGACGTACCTGATCATCCGCGGTATCTTCAACCGGTCGATGAAACAGATCCTGCTCGGTGTCATCCTCGGCTTCTTTTACTCGGGCCTGATCTGGGGCGTGCTGCCGATCAACCCCGGGGTGAGTTGGCAGGGCCACCTCTTCGGCGCGATCGGCGGCCTCGTCGCGGGCATGGTGATCACCTCCGACGACCCGCCCGAGCTGGCGGCGCGCCGCGAGCAGCGCAAGCTGCAAGGGCGCAGGCCCTAGACCGCGCCCGACGGGTCGCGGCGGGGGAGTAGCATCAGGGCCGTGCGTATACCGAGCCTCGACCCCCGCGACAGTGATAGTGAGACCACTCAGCCCGGCGCGGGCGACCCCCGCCCGATTGGCATGTTCGACTCCGGCGTGGGCGGGCTGACGGTCGCCCGCGCGGTGATGGAGCAGCTCGGCAACGAATCCATCATCTACATCGGCGACACCGCCAACGGCCCCTACGGCCCGCAGCCCATCGCCGAGGTGCGTCGGCACGCCACGCGGATCGCCGACGACCTTGTCGAACGCGGCTGCAAGATGCTCGTCATCGCGTGCAACACCGCCTCGGCGGCGTTCCTGCACGACGCGCGCGAGCGCTACAGCATCCCCGTGGTCGAGGTGATCAAGCCGGCGGTGCGCCGCGCCATCGCGACCACCCGCAACAACCGCGTCGGGGTGATCGGCACGACAGGCACCATCACCTCCGGCGCCTACCAGGACCTGTTTAACCTTGCGCCGGGTGTCGAGGTGACGGCGGCGGCGTGCCCGGCGTTCGTGGAGTTCGTCGAGCGCGGCGTGACGTCCGGGCGCCAGATCCTCGGGGTGGCGCAGGGCTACCTCGAGCCGCTGCAGGCCGCGGGCGTGGACACCCTCGTGCTCGGGTGCACCCACTACCCGCTGCTGTCGGGCGTGCTGCAGCTGGCCATCGGCGACCACGTCACGCTCGTCTCCTCGGCGGAGGAGACCGCGAAGGACGTGCTCCGCGTGCTCACGGAGAACGACATGCTCGCTCCCGCAGGCGCAGCGCCCGCCCACGTTGTCGAATCGACGGGCAACCCGGACGCGTTCAACGCCCTTGCCGCGCGCTTCCTCGGCCCCCAAGTGACGGCCGTGGGCAGCGCGTCCGCGGGTTAGCGCCCAGGCGAGTTGGTTAGATTTCAGGCGTGTTTCATGGCACAGTTGACCCATGAGGTTGACCATTCTCGGGTGTTCCGGGAGCCTGGGCGCGCCGGGCAATCCCGGGTCTTCCTACCTGATTTCGTCCCCTGAGCGCCCCGACGCGCCCGGTGTTGTGATGGACTTCGGCCCCGGGGCGCTTGCCGCGCTGCAGTCGGTGCACGACCCGGCGAACGCGCACGTCATCTTCTCCCACCTGCACGCCGACCACTGCTCGGACCTGCCCTCGCTTTTGGTGTGGCGCCGCTTCCACCCGACGGCGCCGTCGCCGAGGCGCCACGTTTTGGCTGGCCCCTCCTACGCGGCCGAGCACTTCGGGCGCATGAGCGCGGACGGACCGGCGGATATCGACGACATCTCCGACACCTTCGATGTCCGCCCCTGGCAGTCGTGGAGCCCGCTCGAACTCGAAGGCCTCGAGATCACGCCGATCCCGGTGCTCCACCCCGCGGCCGAGTCGCACGCGCTGCGCGTCGTGTGCTCGCACACGGGCAGGGTGCTCGCGTTTTCCGGGGATTCGGGCATGACGCCCTCGCTTCTCGACGTCGCACGCGACGCCGATCTCTTTCTGTGCGAGGCCGCGTGGGGGCCGAGCTCCGAGGGCAAGGCGCCCGGGATGCACCTGTCGGGGCAGGAAGCCGGATGGCTCGCCCGCGAGGCGGGGGTGGACACCCTCGTCCTAGTCCACATCCAACCGTGGACGGACCCGGAGGAGACGGCCGCCGCCGCGCGCCGCGAGTTCGACGGGCCCGTCGTTGTCGGTCGGCCGGGGGACGTGTTCGACCTTTAAGTTACGCTGGACGGCATGACTGAAACTGCTTTCCAGCGCGCCGACGGGCGCGCCCTCGACGAGTTGCGTCCCGTCCGTATCACCCGCGGCTTCACCTCCAACCCGGCGGGCAGCGTGCTCGTCGAGTTCGGCAACACCCGCGTGATGTGCACCGCCTCGGTGGAGGTGGGGGTGCCCCGTTTTAAGAAGGACTCCGGCGAGGGGTGGCTCACCGCCGAGTACGCGATGCTACCCTCCGCCACGCACGAGCGCATGCCGCGCGAGTCGATGAAGGGCAAGGTCAAGGGCCGCACTCACGAAATCTCGCGTCTGGTGGGGCGCTCCCTGCGCGCGGCGGTGGACCTGAGGCAGCTGGGGGAGAACACGATCCAGCTCGACTGTGACGTGCTCCAGGCAGACGGCGGCACCCGCACCGCTTCCATCACGGGCGCCTACGTGGCGCTGGCCGACGCCATCGCGGTGCTGCGCGAGCGCGGCGTGGTCCCCGGCGAGCCGCTCCTGCCGCCGGTGGCCGCGGTGTCCGTCGGCCTGCTCGAGGGCAACGTCGCCCTCGACCTGCCCTACGAGGAAGACTCCCGCGCCGAGGTCGACCTGAACGTGGTGATGCAGGAGGGCGGCAAGTTCGTGGAGATCCAGGGCACCGGCGAGCACGGCCTGTTCGGGCGCACTGAGCTCGACGCGATGCTCGACGTGGCCGAGACGGGCTGCGCCCAGCTCATCGAGGCGCAGAAGGCGGCGCTGGAATGGTAAAGGTCCTCGTCGCCTCCAACAACGCGAAGAAGCAGCGCGAGCTCGAGGCCGTGCTCGCCGAGCTGGGGATTGAGGGGGTCGAGGTGGTCTCGCTCGCCGAGGTCGACTCCTACCCGGAGCCCCGCGAGGACGGCCTGACCTTCGAGGATAACGCCCTGATCAAGGCACGCGCCGGGGTGGCGGCGACGGGCCTGCCGTGCGTGGCTGACGACTCCGGGCTTTCCGTCACCGCCCTCAACGGCATGCCGGGCGTGCTCTCGGCGCGCTGGTCCGGCAGCCACGGCGACGACGAGGCGAACAATCGGCTGCTGCTTGCGCAGATGAGCGATATCGCCGTGCGCGACGCCGCGTTCGTGTCCTGCTGCGCTCTGGTGACCCCGATGGGGGACGAGTTCACGGCGACGGGGCGGTGGGAGGGTACGCTCCTGCGCGCCCCGCGCGGGAAGGGGGGCTTTGGCTACGATCCCCTCTTCGAGCCGGCCGATACCCCGGGCCGCTCCTCTGCCGAGCTGTCGCCGGAGGAGAAGAACGCGCGCTCGCACCGCGGGGCGGCGCTGCGCGAGCTAGCGCCGCTCATCGCCCAGCTGGAGGCGGGGGCCTCTTAGCCCAGCTGGAACTGCTGGGTCACCTCGCGGCGGCGCTTCGCCTCCACCCAGAAGGAGAGGAAGGGCACGACGCCGGAGATCGCGGTGACCACCCAGGTCGCCGCGGGCCAGCGGGCCTTCAGACCGAGGTTCATCGAGGTGACCAGGAACGCCATGTACGCCAGGCCGTGGACGCGGCCGACCCAGAGGAGGGCGGAGACGTCCATGTCAAAGCCGTACTGCATGATCATGCGCAGGCAGAGCAGGAGGAGCAGGACGCCGGTGACCCACGCCGCGATGGAAAACAGCGTCAGCGCCGTCTTGACGCGCCGCTGCCGTTCGGGGTGAATCTTCGGTGCGACTTGCGTGGAGGTGTTCTCGGTGGAGGGGGTGCTCATTGCCTGCTCTCTTCGGGTCCGTCGCCCTGCCCGCGGCGCTGGACGTTGAGGGCGTTGAACTCCTCGACGTCGAGCGTGGGGCGGGCGGGGAGGAAATCGTCGTCGATGGATGTGGTAGTTTCTGCGCCGCCGAAGCGGGCCTGGTCTGCCTCGTACAGCTCCTGCATGGAGGCCCCGGAGTTGTGCGCGTCGATCTTCTCGTTTTCCATCCTGATGCCCATGCGGTAGGCGTAGACGAAGAACGCGCCGAAGATGGGCCATTGCAGGGCGTATCCGAGGTTCTGGAACGTGCCGCTGCCGGACTGGAACCGGGTCCACTGCCACCAGGCGAGGAGGAAGGTACAGATGACCGCGAGGACCAGCAGCACAATATGCCACGCGCGCACGCGGATGCGCTGGCGCTGCGGCGGGTGCGTGGCGGTGCCAGCCGCAGAGCCCGGTTTGGTGCCCGGCTGGGCGTCCATCGGCTCACTCACAGTCCGGGAGTCTACCAACTCGCCCACCTCAAACAAAAGGTTGATTCGCGCGCGGGGTATGCGGTGTCGTGGTGCGCGGGGCCGCGCGTGTAAAGTGTGAACGTGCTTTGGCCTACTCTCCTGTGGCGCAAAGCGGGCGCCCGTGGCGGAATTGGCAGACGCGCTGGATTTAGGTTCCAGTGTCTACGGACGTGCGAGTTCAAGTCTCGCCGGGCGCACACCGTGTCCTCGAGGGAGACAGAGTTCTCGAGAGCCCAGAAAAGCTAGCCCCCGATAGGCCAGTCGCGGAGGATACGGCCAACGTGGCCGGAGGCACGCACGTTGTACTGCGCCTGCTCGATGATCCCGTCTGCGCCCACGAGGAAGGTCGAGCGGATGACGCCGTGGACGACCTTGCCGTAGTTCTTCTTCTCACCGAACGCGCCCCACTGCTGCATGACCTCCTTCGAGGGATCCGACAGCAGGGTGATGGCGAGGTCGTGGTCGGCGCGGAACTTCGCCAGCTTCTCGGGAGAGTCGGGGCTGATGCCGATGACGTCGATGTCGGCGTCGTTGAACTGCGAGAGGTTGTCAGAGAAGTCGCACGCCTCGGTCGTGCACCCCGGCGTGTTGGCGCGAGGGTAGAAGTACACGATGACTTTCTTTCCCGCGTAGTCCTCCAACGAGACGGTCTCGCCGGTGTCGCTGGGCAGGGTGAAGGTGGGGGCGGTATCGCCGGAATCCAAGCGAATGTTCTCAGTCATACTTGCCCGTTTTACACTACTGTTGGCAAGGACACGTTCTAGAAAAAGTCAACGTAGGAGTTCATTACCGTGGCACGAGACATCAATGACATCGAGCGCGACATCAAGCGCACCCGCGGCCAGCTGGCCAGCACGCTCGACGAGATCGCGTTTCGCACCAACCCCTCCACCCTCGCCGATAACGCGAAGGACCAGGCGACGAGCCTGATCAAGCAGGACGGTGTGCAAAAGGCCCTGATCGGCGTCGGCGTGGGTATCGCGGCGCTGGTGGCTATTAAGTTCTTCAACGGCCGCAAGCGCAAGAAGGAGCTCAAGGAGCTGCAGGACCTGCTCGCCCGCCGCTAGCTTATCGACGCCCCCATATCGCCCCCGCCCGGAGCCCTCCGGACCGGGGGCTTACGTCAATTCGGCGCCGGACTGCGCCATCTCTTCGAGGGCGCGGACTCCGTTGTGGTCGTCGACGGGCGAGCACATGTTGCGCAGCACCCGCACGTTAAAGCCCTCTTTCAGCGCGTCGAGGACGGTGGCGCGCACGCAGTGGTCGGTGGCAATACCGCAGATGTCGAGCGTATCGACGTCATGCTGGCGCAGCCATTCGGCGAGCGGGGTGCCGTCCGCGGCGCCCTCGAAGCCGGAGTACGCGGCGGAGTATTCGCCTTTGCGGAAGAAGACGTCGATAAGCGATGTGTCAATCGTCCCCTTGATCTCGGCGCCGGGCGACTCGGCGACGCAGTGGACGGGCCACGTGTCCTCGAAATCGGGGGCGTCGGAGAAGTGCGAGCCCGGGTCGATGTGCCAATCCTGGGTGGCCAGGATGTGGGAGTATTCACGCGAGCGGCTATCCGCGGTGGAGATAAGCTCGGCGATCTTGGTGGCGACCTCATCGCCGCGGTCGGTGGCGAGAGCCCCGCCGGGGCAAAAGTCGTTCTGGACGTCAACGATAAGCAATGCTGTAGTCATGACGTTCCAGTCTAATGAAACCCGCGGGGGGTATGTCGACCAGCGAAAAACCCCCGCCGAGCAAAAGCCCGACGGGGGTGAAGTGTGCGCCACCAGGGACTCGAACCCCGAACCCACTGATTAAGAGTCAGTTGCTCTACCACTTGAGCTAGTAGCGCATATGTTGTTTTTGTCGTGTCTGCCGTGCTGGCAACGAAGGAGAATATAACACCACTCTCGCCGGCCCGTGAAATCCGCTGGTTGTAGCGCGTTTTCTGAGAACGCGCCGACGGGCCGTCGGGAATGTGCCTTTAGCGCGCGGGGCGATAGAATAGGAGGGATTGGCTAGCGAGTGGCCGAACACGGTCCGGTGAGGGTGCAGTGAGGGTAGTGAAAATGAGGAAGTCGCGAGGGGTGCGCCGTTCGATGGCCGCGGTCGTTGTCGCTGCGGGTCTGGTGCTGGCGGGCTGCTCGATTGGGGCCGCGGCGGGGCTCGGCGGGGAGGGGACGCGGGCCTCGGAGACCGCAGACGAGCGCAGCCGCGAGGAGGCGGCGCGGGCGGCAGCGCCGACGGTGTCGGTCGGGGACGGCGACGCTGACGTTGCGCCGCTCGACCCAGTGGAGGTGACGGCGGAGGCGGGTCTGAGCTCGCTGATGCTGACGAACGACGCGGGAAAGCGCGTCCAGGGCGAGTTTAATGACGACATGACCGAGTGGCGTGCCACGGAGGAACTCGGCTACGGGCGCACCTACACCCTTGAGGGGATGGACCGGGCGGGTAACGCCATTGAGTCGTCGTTTAGCACGGTCGTGCCCGCGGTTCAGGCGTACGCCTCGGTCGGACCGCTGGATGGTGCCACCGTCGGGGTGGGGCAGGCGGTGACGTTCCGTTTCTCTGCGGCCCCCGAGGACCGCGACGCCGTAGAGGAACAGATTACGGTGGAGACCTCGAACGACACCGAGGGCGATTTCTACTGGCTCGACCCCTATGAGTTGCGGTGGCGCCCGAAGGACTACTGGGAGCCGGGCACCTCCGTCAGCGTGAAGGCGGACCTGTATGGCGCCGACCTCGGCGGCGGTGTCTACGGCGCCGAGGACACGGAGACGAACTTCACCATCGGCGACGAGGTGATCACGCGGGTGGATAACGCCACGAAGACCTTGACGCTCTCGCGCAACGGCGAGGTAGTCCGCTCCTTCCCGATTTCGATGGGCACCGACGGCATGTGGGACACCCCCAACGGCACCTACGTGGTCGGCGACCAGCACGAGGCGCTGGTGATGGACTCGCGAACCTTCGGACTGGGACTGGACTCCGGCGGCTACGTCACCCCGGTCGATAGTGCGACGCAGCTGTCGTACTCGGGCATCTACGTTCATTCGGCGCCGTGGGCGATGTGGGCGTTGGGCTCGACGAACCAGTCGCACGGGTGCATCAACGCGAGCCCCGCCGACGCGGCCTGGTTCCTGCAGAACGTCAAGCGCGGGGACCCTGTCGAGGTGGTGAACACCTACGGCGGCACCCTCAGCGGCTGGGACGGCCTGGGCTACTGGAACATCCCGTGGGAGACGTGGGAGGCGGGGAACCCCGAGCTGCAGTAGGACTTAACCGCGGGGCGGGCCTTCCCGCCCGCCCATAATTGTTCACTGACTTGAAGAGCGTAATTCAATCTAACCCGGCTTACATGTTAGTGTGCGTGGTACATATCCATCGGCACTATGCCCCGGCTTGACAAGGACAACCATGCGCTTGAGAACTGTGTTCACTGCTGTCGCCCTCACGGGCATGCTCGGAGCGTGCTCCGCGCCGAACGACGACGCCTCCGCCGCCAACACCCCTGCCGCCAACGCGTCTGCCGACGACGGCACGCTCAAGGTCGTGGCCACCACGACGCAGATCTGCGACTACGTCACCCGCATTGCTGAGGACGGTGGCGGCGCGCAGCTGGTGAAAACCGACGCTCAGGGCACGACGACGACCACCGGAGAAGGGGACGACACCCTCGAGCTGACGTGCCTGCTTGCCCCGAACGCCTCGGCTCACGACCACGAGATGACCAGCCGCCAGATGAACGCGCTCGGCGAGGCCGACATCCTGTTCGTCAACGGCGTCGATCTCGAGCACTTCCTGGACCAGGCAGTGGAGTCCTCCGGCTTTGCGGGCACGATGGCCGTGACCTCTGGCTTTCTCGGGGCGGGCGACGCGCCGAGCGGCACCGCCTTCACGGTGGATGAGGGCGAACACACGGCGGACGTCGCCCCGTGGCCGTTCGAGCCGGAACCCGGCGAAGAGGAAGAGTTCGCCTACGACCCCCACGTATGGACGAGCCCGCGCGGCGCGACCGTGCAGGTGCGCAACATCGCAAACAGCCTGGACACGGCCGCCGGCGGCGACGGCACGTGGGTGGAGCGCGCCGAGGCCTACCTGGAGCAGCTCAAGGACCTCGACGTCTGGGTGAGCCAAAGCATCTCCACCGTCCCGCGCGAGGACCGCGTGCTGTTTACCTCCCACGACGCCTTCGGGTACTTCGCCCGCGACTACGACGTCGACTTCATCGGCTCCGCGTTGTCGGACTTCAACGCGCAGCAGGACGCCACCGCCGAGCACATCCGCCAGGGCGTC
The DNA here is from genome assembly GCF_900105305.1 of Corynebacterium timonense. Lineage (NCBI taxonomy): Bacteria > Bacillati > Actinomycetota > Actinomycetes > Mycobacteriales > Corynebacteriaceae > Corynebacterium > Corynebacterium timonense. Next base: position 232,171 of record NZ_LT629765.1, read on the forward strand.
GAGCAGGTGCGCGACTCCAACGCGAAGGTGATCTTCGCGGAGAACTCCAACAACGCAAAATCCATCGAGGCCATCGCGCGCGCGGCGGGCGTGCGCGTGATCACCGGGGAGGACGCCCTGTACGGCGACTCGCTCGGCCCCGCCGGGACGGCCGGGGAGAGCTACATCGGCTCCATCGTGCACAACGTGTCCACCCTCGTCACCGCGTGGGGCGGCGAACCCGCCCCGCTGCCGGACACACTGGAAGGCGCGTAAGCAGTGACACTGGCCTACGTGGACGCGACGGTGGGCTACGGGCGCGCGCCCGTGGTCCGCGGCGCGACGTTTGCCGTCAGCCCCGGTGAGGCCGTGGGGCTGCTCGGCAGTAACGGCGCGGGCAAGTCCACGCTGCTCAAGGCGGCTCTCGGACTGTCGGACGTGCTGAGCGGCCGGGTCAGGGTGGACGGCTCCGTGGGCTACGTCCCGCAGCACTCGGACGCCGCGCCCGAATTCCCCATCACCGCCGAGGCCGTGGTGGGCCTCGGCCTCGTGCCTCAACTTCGGCCCTTCCGGCGCATCGGCCGCGAGGGCAGGCGCCTGAGCCGAGAGGCGCTCGAGCGGGTGGGCCTCGCCGACCGCGCCCGCACGCGCTTCGGCGACATGAGCGGCGGGCAGCGCCAGCGCGTCCTGCTGGCCCGCGCCCTCGTGGCGCGCCCGCGAGCGCTGCTTCTCGACGAACCCTTCAACGGCCTCGACCGCGCCAGCCGCGACCGGCTCGTGGAGACCATCCTCGACCTCAAGGCGCAGGGGATGGCCGTGCTGCTGACCACCCACGACCTGCGCCTGTCCGAGGACACGTGCGAGCGCACCCTCACCGTTGTCGACGGAGGGGTGCGCAGGTGAGCCTCGTCGACACCCCCTACCTTCTACGCCCGCTGATCATGCTGCTCGCCCTAGGCATCAGCGCCGGCGCCGTGGGCACCCTGGTCAACTTGCGCCGCGCTGAGTTCTCGGCGGAGGCGATCTCGCACGCCGTGTTCCCCGGCATCGTCGTCGGCTTCATCGTCTCCGGCCTCGACGGCATTGTGCCCGGCGGCGCCGTCGTCGGGGCGGCGGCCGCGGCGGTGCTGACAGTCGTGGCGCGCCGGGGTGGCGAGCTCGAGGAGGCCGGCACCGCCATCGTGCTGGCCAGTTTCTACGCCGCAGGCATGGTGATCTCGCTGGCGCACTCGGATAAGTCCGGCCAGCTTGAGGCGCTCATGTTCGGCAGGCTGCTGGAGCTTACCGGCCCCCGCCTTACTCAGGGGCTCGTCGCCTGCGCGGTGGCGCTCGCTGTGGTGTGGGCGGCGTGGCCACAGCAGGTGGCGGTCGCGTTCGACCGGGCCGCCGCCCGCGCCGCCGGGATCCGGGTGGTGCGCCACGACGCGCTGCTCAACGCCGCCGTCGCTGCGACGGTGGTGGCGGGCTCTGCGGCCGTCGGCGTGCTGCTCGTGGTGGGCTTCATTGTCATCCCGGCCGCGGCCGCCCGCCTCGTGGCCGGGTCACCGGAAACGATGGCGGCGCTGGCCTGTGCCTTCGGCGTCGCTGCCGGGGCGGTTGGCATGTGCGTGGTCGCGCAGCCCATCGCCCGCCCGGTCTCGCCGCAGGCGTGCGTGGTCATGGTCCTGCTCGGCGGGTTCGTCCTCGTCGCTGCGCTGAGGGGAGGTGCGCGGTGGATCACGCGACAGCCAACGCAACCGGCGCGGTGACCTGGTGGCAGCTCAACCAGCTCGCCGTGTGGGAGGTCGTGCTCGTCGGCGCGGCGACCGGCCTGATCGGTGCCCTGGCGCTCATGCACCGGAGGATCTTTTTCGCCGAGGCCGTCTCGCACGCCGCTTTTCCGGGCGCCGTGCTGGGCGTTGTCGCGGGCGCCGCGCTCGCGCCCGGCCGCATCACCGAGCTGATCTTCGCCGGGGCGCTTATCGGCTGCCTCGTGCTGGCCGGGGTGATGGCGGTGCTCGTACGTCTGCCGGGCATTTCCAGCCAGGCGGCGGCTGGGATCGTGCTGTCCTCGGGCTTCGGGCTGGGCTACTTCGCGGCGACGTGGTTCGCGCCGCTGCCGGTGCGCGTCGAGTCGTTTCTCACCGGGTCGGTGCTGACCGCCAACGCCGTCGACGTCGCCGCCGCGGGGGTCGTCCTCGCGCTCGCCGTGGTGGCGTGGTGGGGGGTGGGCCCACGCCTGGTGTCGCTGGGGTTTTCCGAGGCGCTGTTCCGGGCGTCGATAGGCACTCACAGGCTGTACGACGCCCTCGTGCTCGTCCTCGTCTGCCTGGGCATCGTGGTGGCGATCCCCGCCGTGGGAACCATCGTCTCCATCGCTCTTATCGCCGCGCCCCCGGCGATCCTGCGGCCCTGGGTGCGCACCCCGGGCGCGCTGCTGGCGGGCTCACCCCTCGTCGGCATCGCCATCGGCCTCGTGGGGCTGGCCAGCGCCCAATGGTGGGGCCTGTCCGCCGGCGGGATGATCGCGCTGTGGTCCGGCGTTATCTACGCGGCCTCGGTGGGAGGGCGGCAGCTGACCTAGGATTTCACCTATGGATGTCTCCGCGCTGCCGTTCAAGACCCAGGACTACCTCAAGGTCGTCTTCGACCTCACCGAGCGCTCGGGCGCGCCCGCCACGATGGGCGTGATCGCGCAGCGCATGGGGCAACGCGCCTCCACGACGACCGAGGGTGTCAAGCGGCTTGCGGAAAAAGGCCTGCTCAGCCACGAACCCTACTCCGGGATCACCTTGACGCCCGACGGGCGTGAGGCGGCGCTCGTCATGGTTCGCCGGCACCGGCTCATCGAGACCTACCTGGTCGAGCAGCTCGGATACACCTGGGACGAGGTGCACGAGGAGGCGGACAACCTCGAGCATGCCGTCTCCGAAACGTTCGTCGCGCGTATCGACGCCCTCCTCGGCCACCCCGTCCGCGACCCCCACGGCGACCCCATCCCCACCGCCACGGGCGAGATTGAGGCGCTCCAGGTCCAAACCCTCGCCTCCCTCCCTGAAGGCGCCACCGGCACCGTCGAACGCATCAACGACTCCGACGCAGAGCTCCTGCGCTACCTCGCTGACGTGGGCATACGCCCCGGTATCCACGTCACCATGACGGGCACCCGCTTCGCGGGGATGAGCCTCGTGCGCGCGGGGGAGCGCGAGGTCGCGCTCGCGGACGCGGCGCTCGAGGCCGTCGACGTCAGCACAGGGGCGTAGGTTTCGGGGGCAAAGGATTCTATGGGGGTACGTCCCCAGGTTGCGCGGGCTTGATGTGCGTTGAGGTCGACTACGGGTTAAACGACAAAAACACAGAATTTGTCGTTTAACCCTAGAAATAGCCAGCGCCCGGGTTGCGTCCGTTAGCGTGGTGTATCTGTGACTGCCGGTGAGGGGCCTCATGAATGTGTGAGGCGGCCACCGCAGTACCTTTCGAATCAACTCCAACATCTCCTCGAAAGGAACCACCGCGACGGCCGTGGCTTATACACACCCATAGATGTGAGATCGCTGGCGACCACGCGGTGCTGATGCACCTGTAGGTGCCCATCATCAGCGTGCTTAGAGCTACACCCTGTTGGGCATGATGGGGCATGATGTCCCTCATCGAGACTTCAGCGCCTGTAGGGGTGGCCCAAAAAGAACGTATAGTGCATCTTTGTGCCGATAAGGGAGCGGAAGCGGCGGAGGTGGTGGGAGATCTGGCTTCTCACAGCAGCGTAGCCTGGTCACCACCCCGCAGGCCACGGCCTGCGGGGCTGGCGCTTTGACGGGAGCTCATGGCCGCCGAGCGCATCGGCGATCTACATCTCGCCGCAGAGGCGGTGGTCTCGCGCACGACCGCCGCGCGGAGATGTGGGGGATCGGGGATTTGTGGCCGGGCGGGGCGTATTTCACGGTGCGGTCACGACGCCGCAGCCGATAGTCGGACGTCCGATTCCGCTGCGCCGATCTGGGGGACGACGACTGGGTGATTCACTCCGTTTCGGGCCTGCCGGTCACGACTGCGTCCCGCACCATTGGCGATCTCACCAATGATGCATTTGCCCAGCCTAGGAGAGGCGGAAGGGGGATCGATGAGAGTCCCGTTTTTCGAGGCAGCCGCCGAGCTATTAGACGTAAACTCTATTCAGCTCGACAGCCTTGAATCGGTTGCTACCTGCACATGGCAGTGGAGCTTGTGCCAGAGCTTCCCACAGCTCCCGCAAAGCGAGACGTGTAACTAGGTTTGCGATACCGATTCGCCAGCTTAGAGGGGTGAATTCCTTCCGATGACTCTCAGATTGGCTTGAAGTATCGACTCGACGAAATCGAGATCCTCGCCATCTCTGATGTCCTTAGCTGCCTCGGCGGCGTTCCACATAGCTCCGTCCGTTTCCACGCCTATTCCAAACTGGAGATAGAGGCTGGGGGGCTCGATTGGCATGGGGACGTACGCCCAGCGCCCCTCTGAGTGATCGATATACCACGACCCAATGAGATAGCAAATAAGTTTTTGCTTCTCTGCAGAGTCTAAATCCGAATCGCGGATTGATTCTATTAGCCGTCTGGGGAACGGGGCGGAGCTTAAGTCATCAAGATCTAATGGCGCGTCGACTACTGAATCATGTTCAGATTGGAAGCTTGATATGGCGGATTTCGCCTCATTTTCCATCTCTTTGACGCGCATTCGGTAATCGCTGCTGTGCAATGTCATCTTGGGATCCTTATGTTTCTTTCGACCCTTAGTGGATGTACCACATACCGTGTTCACCGAGTTCGGGATGCCAATGGCAGTCTACATTCATCGCCCAGGGGTCGGGCCCGTTTCCTCATCCACATTCTCAAATACTTCGTGAGAGGCGTCCCGCTTTTAATCGCGATAACACAGCCAAAAGTGAGTATAAATGGGGTCTGAGGCCCCTTACGGGGTACTTACGTGAAAACAACCGATGATTGCAGCTGCGAGGACACCCCCGATCGTTGAAGTGACTTAAAGCTTTTCTTGGTCCGCTGAGTTCTTGTGCATTCTTCCGCCGACTATTCACGTTCGCATTCAGTGAGCTATGTTCGGCGCGCAACCAAATGCGTTCTTGATGCAGGGTTTCGGTTTCAACCAACCGAGCAAGGACCAATACTTTGGCTGCGGGATATCCTGACTATTCCCTGCCTATGTGTGGTTCTCGGCATCCTGCTAATGTTTCTGAGCCGTAGCGCTATGTGAAGTATGGCCAGCGTTTCTTTTGGCTACGCTGGATGAGGTGGTGCTTCTTCTTGGAAGAGAGGGCAAGGTCCCTTGCCGCAAGTAGAAGAGGTCTACAGGACAATTTTGCCCCTTAGGCCACAGCATGGCCGCTTGGCGCGCGTCTCGCGGTTATTCGTTAGATACGCAACATCGTCATTAGAGATCGCCGCCCGTAGCCTAAGGGTGATGGGGGGTAAGCGACAAAAGGTGTGTGTGGATCCGTCGTTTCATGGGCCTTGAACTGCGGTAACGCGGAAAGCGCGATGCCCCTCACCGAACGAGGTCGGTGAGGGGCGTGCCGTCGGGGTGGCTGACGGGGCTCGAACCCGCGACACCCAGGATCACAACCTGGTGCTCTACCAGCTGAACTACAGCCACCATCGCTGCTTTTTGGCAGCGGACTCTACCTTAGTACGGCGGTGTAATTTTACAAAAACCGCTGGTAGGCGTCGGTCGCCTCCGCGGCGAAACACCCGGCCTCCTCGGTGGAGGGGCCAGGCGCGGCGACAAAGACGGAACGCCGGTAGTAGTCGAGCTCGCGGATGGATTCGACGATGTCCGCCAGCGCCCGGTGGGCGAGGCCTTTCTTGGGCTGCTGGTAGTAAGCCTTGGGGAACCAGCGGCGCGCGAGCTCCTTGACGGTGGAGACGTCGATCATGCGGTAGTGCAGCGCCGCGTCGAGTGTCGGCATCTGGGCGCGGATGAAGGCGCGGTCGGTGGCGATCGAGTTGCCGGCCAGCGGCGCGGGGTGAGCGGGGTCGCAGTGCTTCTCGACGAGCCCGAGCACCGCCTCCTCCGCCTCGGCGATCGAGACGCTCGATGCCGTGATGTCGTCCAGCAGCCCGTTTTCGGAGTGCATGGCGGTGACGACTTCGTCCATCTCGGCCAGCTCCGCCTCGCTGGCGTGGACGACGAGGTCGACGCCCTCGTCGAGGATGTTCAGCTCGGCGTCGGTGACGAGCGCTGCGACCTCGACGATGACGTGGCGCGCCGGGTCGAGTCCGGTCATTTCCAGGTCGACCCAGACGATGCGGTCGTTCTTTGCGGGCACGTCCATTTATTCTTCTCCCATCTGCGCGTAGAACGTGCCCACGAGCGGGGCGATCACGCCGCGCGGGCCGTAGGTGGAGATGACATCCATGGCCTTGGACAGGGGGCCGGGGACGACGCGGCGCTTGTTGCGTCGTAAAGCAGCGAGCGTGTCGCGCGAGCAGGACTCGTAGGTGGTCCAGAGGATATCGGGGACCACCTTGTCCACGATGGTCTGATCCTCCTCGGGCACGTGCGCCTCGCGCACCGGGCCGGGCGCGAGGAGGGTGACATGCACGCCGGTGTCCTTCAGCTCGTAGTGGAGGGCTTCGGTGAAGGCGTTCACGCCCGCCTTGGTGAAGACGTAGGTGGCGTTGTTGGGGATGGGGATGTTGCCGGCGGCCGACCCGACATTGCACAGCGCCCCCTCGCCGCGCGGCACCATCTGGTCGAGTACCGCCTTGGTGATGCGGAAGACCGCGGTGGCGTTGAGGTGGTACTGGCTCGTCTCGTAGTCCCAGTCCTGCTTCATGAAGGGGCCGAAGGAGGCGATGCCCGCCGAGTTAATGCAGATGGAGATGGTGCGACGGGAGATGTGCTCGAGGAGCGCGGTGACGTCGTTCTCCTTCGACAGGTCAGCGGCGAAGACCTCGACGTCGACGCCGTGGCGGGAGCTGAGCTCCTCGGCGAGGGCCATGAGCACGCCTTCACGACGAGCGACCACGATCAGGTTATGCCCGGCGGCGGCGAGGTCACGGGCGATGGCCTCGCCGATGCCTTGCGAGGCACCCGTGACCAGCGCGAAGGAATCAATATGGGGGGAGGGAAAACTCATGGCACCAGACTACTCGGCGGCTCGGACACGCTCGACGGTGAACGGGTCGCCGGGCCGGAAGCCTGTGCCGCCCCGGCTACTCCCCGTGCGGAACGATCACGGCGCGGCCGCTGACTTTGCCGTCGAGAAGCAGCTGATAGGCCTCGAGCCCCTTCTCCAACGGGTAGGTGGTGTAGAGCGGTTCGATCTGGCCGCGGCGCAACATCTCCACCAGCTCAAAGAGCTCGTCGCGCGAGCCCCAGTACGTGCTGTACAGGCGCGCCTCGTAGGGGGAGGCGCGGAAGGACCAGTCGGCCGCGCTGCCGTCGCCCAAGCCCACGATGGCGATGTCGGCGCCGACCCCGGCGCTGCGCAGGGCGGTGGTGACGGTGGCGCCGATGCCGACGAAGTCGAACACGGCGTCGACGCCGCGCCCGCCGGTCAACTCGCGTATCTGCTCCACCTGCTTGTCGCCCACCGGCACCGTGGTGGCACCGAGGTCGGCGGCGGAGGAAAGCGCCTCCTCCTTCGCGTCGGTGGCGATGATGGTGGCCCCGGTGAGAGCCTTGAGGATCTGCACGGCGATGAGGCCCAAGCCACCAAGCCCGATGACAAGGGCGGTCTTTCCGCCGCCGTTGAGGGCGGGCAGCGCCTTCTTGATGGCGTGGTAGGGGGTCAGCCCCGCGTCGGCGAGGGCCGAAGCGGCGATCGGATCGGCGTCGCCCAGTGGGATGAGGTTTCCGGCGGGGACCACCACGTACTCGGCCATCCCGCCGTCGCGGCCGAGGCCCAGGCCGTTCGCCCCGGCCTCCTCGGGGTAGCGGCAGTAGGTTTCGGCGCCGCGGGCACACATGTCGCAGCGGCCGCACCCGGTGGGGCCGTAGACAAGGTAGGCGTCACCCTTGTCCAGACCAGCGACGCCGTCGCCGACCTCCTCGACCCAGCCGGAGATCTCGTGGCCCAGCGTGTACTCCGGGTCGAGGGCAGGAACGAGGCCCTCGTCGAACTCGTTGAAGATGGCCACGTCCGAGTGGCAGGCGCCCGATCCTGCCACCTTCAGCAGGACCTCCCCGGGGCCGGGAGAGGGTTTGGGCACATCCTTCAGCTCGGGGAAGGTGTGGTAGCCCACGTGCCTGATTGCTTTCATGGTTTCCGTCATGGTGCGCTTCCTTTCGTCGCTTCTCCAGGTGAGGCCAGGCGGGTCATGTACCCCTAGGGGGTACACCCCCGAGTGTACGGAAAAAGCGCAGCGTGCTTCGGGGCCGGAAAGAACGCGGCCCCGAGCGCCACCGGTATAGCGTCAACCTCGTGGCGTATCGGGACGCTGTCCATAGCGGGAAGCGCCCGCCCGACCTACTCCCCGTGCATCTCCGTGTGCTTCGTCTCCGGCGACCAGAGGATGGCCACCAGCGAGACCACGGTGACGGCGGCCAAGTAGGTGCCGACGGCCTGCGGGCCGTAGCTCGCGTTCAGCGCAGTAGCGATGAAGGGGGCGATGGCGGCGCCGAGGATGGAGGAGACGTTGTAGGAGACTCCCGAGCCGGTGTAGCGGACGTTCGACGGGAACAGCTCCGGCAGGATCGCCGCCATGGGGCCAAAGATGAGGCCCATGAGAACCATGCCGATGAAAAGGAACACGCCGAGCGAGACCATGGTGAAGCTCTCCGGGTTGAGCAGCCAGCGGAAGGCCACGCCGTAGACGATGATGGCGGCCGACGTCAGGGCGAGGACGGGGCGGCGGCCGTAGGCGTCGGCAAGCCTGCATGCGACAGGAATGCCAGCGATGAAGCCGAAAATGCAGACCAGCTGAAGCTTCAAAAAGTCAACGTAGGGGATACCCAGGCCGACGCCCTCCTCGGCGCTGCCGATGCCGTAGGAAAGGAACCATGTGGTCACGATGTAAAATAGCGTGTAGCAGCCGACCATGATGAAGGTGCCCTGGATGAGCGGGCGCCACGCCTTGGCGACGACCTCGGACAGCGGCAGGGACACCTGCTCGTTCTTGTCCAGCACCTCTTGAAACGCCGGGGTCTCCTCGATCTGGAGGCGCACCCACAGGCCGACGATGACCATCACGGCGGACATGAGGAAGGGGATGCGCCAGCCCCAGGACATGAACGCGCCCTCGGGGTCGCCACTGGAGTGGCCCAGCCACGTGACCAGGACGAGGAACAGGCCGTTGGCCAGCAGGAACCCGAAGGGCGCGCCGAGCTGCGGCCACATCGCGGCCCAGGCGCGGCGGCCCTTCGCCGCGGTTTCCGTGGACAACAGGGCAGCCCCGGACCACTCGCCGCCGAGGCCGAGGCCCTGGCAGAAGCGCATGAGCGCCAGCAGTGCGGGCGCCCAGATCCCGACCTGGGCGTAGGTGGGCAGGAGGCCGATGATGAAGGTCGCAATGCCCATGGTCAGCAGCGCGCCGACAAGGGTGGCCTTGCGGCCGACGCGGTCGCCGAAGTGGCCGAAGAGCACCGAGCCCAGCGGGCGGGCGACGAAGGCGAGGCCGAAGGTGGCAAACGACTGCAGCAGGGCGACGGTCGAGTTCTCCGTCTCGGGGAAGAACAGAAAGGGAAAGACCGCGACCGCCGCGGTGGCGTAGGCGTAGAAGTCGTAGAACTCGATCGTCGTGCCGATCGTCGAGGCGAAGCGCACGCGGCGCCGCTCCTCCGCGGAGGCGTACGTCCTCGCCCCGCGCTGGTCGGCGACTCGCGCCGTCACTGATGTAGACACCGTGTCAGGTCCTCTCTCCGGGAAGTGTTTCATCGTACGGGACATTATTCTTGCATAGTGGGATGCAGCGCGTGTAGGAGGGGCCCCGAAACGCCAAAAAACCCGCCGCCGACGGGTGTCGGGGCGGGCGCCGAGGCGGGAGCTACTTTCCGCCGGCCTCGGGGCTGGGGGTGTCGTCATCGTCCTCAGTCAGCGGGTTCGACTCGCCCGGCTCCTCGCCGATGCGCGTCGTGCTGGCGTCGAGAAGTTTGTCCAGCTCCCCGTTGGTCTCGTCGCTCATTCTTCGTCCTCTCCTTCGTTCTCGCTGCCCTTCTTATCGCCCTGGCCGTCGCCGGAGGCCTTGATCTGGAAATCGCCGTCGGCGTCGGGGTCGCCCAGGTTATTAATGCTGTCGTCGCGGACGGGGGAGCTGCGCTTCTTGTTCGGGTTCGTCATCGTGGATACCTCCTTGAATGTGAATATGGCCCGATTCTCCGCCCGCCAGCTTAGCGACGTTTCGCTTCCCGCCTCGGGGCCCGAATCAGCGAGGAAAATCAGCCCAGGCGAGCTGGGCCCCGGCGTGGCCGACGAGCACGACCGACACGAGCGCGGCGACCGCCGCCACGGCGACACCACCGCGTACCACCGGGACGGCGGGGGCGGGCACCCGGCCCGCGAAGCGCTCGGTCCCCGCTGCGAAGAACAGTGCGGCCGCGGCGAGCAGGCCGAGGGCGGCGACCGCGGAGAAAGTGGCGTACTGGGCGTGGCGGGCCACGACCCCCAAAGCGGACTCGCTGAGCCCCAGAGGGGCAAGAAGATCTTCGCCCGTCCACCGGGCGAGCATGATCGACACTGCGCCTACAACAGTGGTGCCCAGCGTGGCCACGCGCCACGACGGGGTCAACCGCGCCGGGAACAGCACCCAGGCGAGGCACATGAGGGCGGCGAGAGGGACGGATACGGCGGCCAGGTGGACGACGAGCGGGTGGGCGGGCACGCCGCCGATGGTCAATGTCATGCGCGCTATCGTCGCGCACGCGGCAGGCAGGATGCTGGCAGGACGCCGCGAACAATCCCCGAGTGTGGTACCGGAATGCTGCGCCAGGATAGGGTGTCCTACCTGCGCAAACGTGGTGTTCCCCCGGGTGCCGGTAAAACCGAAAAGCGCCCCCGGCAGGATTCGAACCCGCGACCAGCCGGGTAGAAACCGGATGCTCTCATCCACTGAGCTACGGAGGCACGCCGCCCGAGGCTATGCCGGGGGCAGCGGCAACAGTGTAACGCACGGACGAGGGCGCACCTGCTTCGCGCCGGTTATGCCGCCGTGGGCAGCGAAAGTAGTGTGAAGGCATGTCAGAAACGGTGACCAGTACCCGCCCGGCTCGGTCTGTCCGCACCTCGTGGCCCATCTACGTCACATCGTTTGTGATTGCCGCCGTCGTTGCGGGTTCGATTTCGGAGGTGTTCCTCTCCGAGTCGCTCGCCGCCTTAGGCATCCCGGACCCGGGTGTGGTGACCACCTTCGGGCTGCCCGCCCTCCGCGGCGTCGTGTGGGTGCTCACGGCGCTGGCCGCCGGCTCGTTTATGTTCTCGGCCTTTCTCATCCCGCCGCGCCATGACGGGGAGAACGATGGAGAGGACCTCAACGGGGCGCGCCTGACCGTCGACGGGCATATTGCGGCGCGGACGGCAGCGTGGGCGTCGATAAGCGTTGCGTGCGCTGCGCTTGTCATGATTCCGCTTGTGCTGTCCGACGTCTCCGGCACGCCCTTCAGCCAGGTCGTGCTGCAGCCGGAGTCGTGGCGCATCGCGCTGAGCCAGGTCGCCGACGCGAGAATCTGGCTCACGGTCGCCGCCTTCGCCCTGGTCGTGGGGGTCGCGGGGCTCGTGTGCCATTCCTGGTGGTCGCAGGTGGCGCTGTTCATCGGCTCCGTGATCGTGGTGCTGCCGCTGGGGTTGAGCGGGCACTCCGCGTCGGGAGGCAACCACGACCTGGGCACGAACTCCTACCTGTGGCACCTCGTGTTCATGCTCATCTGGGTCGGAGCGCTCATGGCGCTCGTCGCGCACGGGCGCAGGCTGGGGCCCGACCTGCCGCCAGCCGTGGAGCGCTACTCGCGCATCGCCCTGTTCGCCTTCATCGCCATGGCCGCCTCCGGCGTGCTCAACGGCGCGCTGCGCGTGCGCCCCGAGGACCTGACTTCCACCAGCTACGGCTGGGTGCTCGTGGCCAAGTTCGTGGGCCTCGTCGGCCTCGGCGTGTTCGGGTTTGTCCACCGCCAGCGCACCATCCCCCGCCTGCGGCGCGACCCGAAGGCCTTTACCCGCTTAGCGACGTCCGAAGTCCTGCTCATGGCAGCCATCGCCGGCCTGGCCGTCACGCTCGGGCGCACCCCGCCGCCGCCTCCGCTCGACCCGAACCTGACCCAGATGCAGGTGCAGATGGGCTACAACCTCACCGAGCCGCTCACGGTGTGGAACTGGATGGGGCAGTGGCGACTCGAACTGATCTACAGCGTCGTCGCGATCCTGCTCGCCGTCTACTACCTGCACCTGAAGCGCCGGGTGGCAGACTGGCCGCTGCGCCGCACCCTCTGGTGGCTCCTCGGCTGCGCCCTCGTGGTGGTCACGTTGTCCTCGGGGATCGGGATGCACATGCCCGCGTCCTACTCGGCGCACATGGTGGTGCACATGCTCCTGTCCATGGGCGCGCCGGTCGCGCTCGTTCTCGGAGCGCCGTTGACGCTGGTGAAAAACGCGTACCCGGCGGGCGAGTTCAACCCCCGGCTGTGGGTGGAGTCCTTCGAGCGCTCCCGCTTCCTCCGAGTGGTCACCTACCCGCCGGTCTCGCTCGCGCAGTTCGTGTTCTTCTTCTACATCATGTACATGATCATCCCGCTCTACGAGCTGCTCATCTCCGAGCACGCCGGGCACGTGATCATGAACGGGATCTTCCTCGTCTCGGGCTACTTCTACTTCTGGGAGCTCATCGGGCCCGACCATATCCCGGGGCGCGCCGAGGCGAAGATCCGCCTCGCATGGCTGTGGGTGTCCATGCCGATCCACCTGTTTATGGGCGTCTACCTCATGCAGCTCAACGTGGTGATGGGGGAGGACTTCTACCGTTCGCTGGCGCTGCCCTGGGACCCGGACCTTTTGGAGGACCAGAAGGTGGGCGGCGGCATCGCCTGGGCCGCGGGCTCGTTCCCCCTCGTGATCGTTTTCGGTTTTCTGTTCTGGGACTGGCTGGCGGAAGACCGCGAGGAGACCCGCGAGAGCGATCGCCGTGCCGAAGAAACGGACGACGAGGAGTGGCGCCGCTATAACGAGATGCTCGCCCTCTACAGCCGCGCGGGGGGCAACGACGCATAAAAAAGTTTCGCCTGTGGACAATTCTCGGGGTTGTCCACAGGCTGATCGCGCGTCCCTTCCGTTTCGCGGCGTTTCGGGCCACGCTGGTGGTGTCGCGGGAAGACACCCCGCGGCCACCGCCAACCACGCATGGAAGCTAGAGAAAAAAAGGGGGGCTTTTCCATGACCCAAATGCCGATCACTATCTGCGGCAACCTCACCACCGACCCGGAGTTTCGCCGCTTTGACAACTCCGGGGCGCAACTGTGCAAGCTCCGGGTGGCCACGTCGCGGCGCTACCCGACGGGGGAGACGGACGACAAGAACAAACCCATCTGGCAGGACACCGACAACCTCTACATCGATGTGGAATGCTGGGGCCAGCTCGCCGTCAACGCCAAGGCCTCGTTGTGCAAGGGCTTTCCCGTCGTGGTCACCGGCTACCTGGTCACCGACGTGTGGGACAGGGAGGTCGCCGACCCGACCGGGGAGGCGTCCGGAGGCACGCGCTACCACTACAAGATCAAGGCGGGCAAGGTCGCCTTCGAGCTGAGCAACTTCCAGGTGTCCTCGGTGCGCACCACCGCAGCGGGCAACACGCTCGAGGGGCAGCAGCCCGTGCGCCCCAAGACCGCGGAGGACTTCGCTGACGCGTCCGCAGAACAGCGCCTCAGCGCCGAGGACGGCGCCCTGGCGGGCAGCAACACCGCAGCTCACGGGCGTGCCGGGGCGCAGGAGGAGGCGGCGCCGTTCTAGGAATCACACCCGGGGTAGGTGATGTACCCTAAGTGGAGAATTCTTTCGACACAAAGGGGAATACACGTGGCTGAGTTCATCTACACGATGAAAAACGTACGCAGGGCCATCGGCGACAAGGTCATCTTGGACAACGTCACCATGGCCTTCTACCCCGGCGCCAAGATCGGTGTCGTGGGCCCCAACGGCGCCGGTAAGTCGTCGTTGCTCAAGATCATGGCGGGCATCGACCAGCCCAACAACGGCGAGGCCTTCCTCGACCCAGGCGCGTCCGTCGGCATCCTGCTGCAGGAGCCGCCGCTCAACGAGGACAAGACCGTCCGCCAGAACGTTGAGGAGGGCCTCGGCGACATCTTTGAGAAGAAGCAGCGCTTCGAGCAGATCGCCGAGGAGATGGCCACCAACTACTCGGACGAGCTGATGGAAGAGATGGGCAAGCTCCAGGAGGCGCTCGACGCCGCCGACGCCTGGGAGGTTGACTCCAAGATCGAGCAGGCGATGGACGCGCTGCGCTGCCCGCCCGCCGACGAGCCGGTCACCCACCTGTCCGGTGGTGAGCGGCGCCGCGTCGCGCTGGCAAAGCTGCTGCTGCAGGAGCCGGACCTGCTGCTTCTCGACGAGCCCACGAACCACCTCGACGCCGAGTCGGTCCTTTGGCTGGAACGCCACCTGCAGGACTACAAGGGCGCCGTCTTGGCCATCACCCACGACCGCTACTTCCTCGACAACGTGGCCGAGTGGATCTGCGAGGTCGACCGCGGCAAGCTCTACCCCTACGAGGGCAACTACTCCACCTACCTGGAGAAGAAGGCGGAGCGCCTCGAGGTCGCCGGCAAGAAGGACCAGAAGCTGCAGAAGCGCCTGAAGAACGAGCTCGAGTGGGTCCGCTCCTCGCCGAAGGCCCGCCAGGCGAAGAACAAGGCCCGCCTGGAGCGCTACGAGGAGATGGCCGCCGAGGCCGAGCAGTACCGCAAGCTCGACTTCGAGGAGATCCAGATCCCCACCCCGCCGCGCCTGGGCAACAAGGTCGTCGAGGTGGACAACCTGCACAAGGGCTTCGACGAGCGCGTCTTGATCAAGGACCTCTCCTTCACCCTGCCGCGCAACGGCATCGTCGGCGTCATCGGCCCGAACGGTGTGGGCAAGTCCACGCTGTTTAAGACGATCGTCGGCCTGGAGGAGCCGGACGCCGGCGACGTGACCATCGGCGAGACCGTGCAGCTGAGCTACGTGGACCAAAACCGCGAGAACATCGACCCGGAGAAGACCGTGTGGGAGGTCGTCTCCGACGGCCTGGACTACATCCACGTCGGCCAGAACGAGATGCCCTCGCGCGCCTACCTGTCCGCCTTCGGTTTCAAGGGTCCGGACCAGCAGAAGCCCTCGAAGGTGCTCTCTGGCGGTGAGCGTAACCGCCTCAACCTTGCGTTGACGCTGAAGCAGGGCGGCAACCTGATCCTGCTCGACGAGCCGACCAACGACCTTGACGTGGAGACGCTCGGCTCGCTGGAAAACGCCCTGCAGAAGTTCCCCGGCTGCGCTGTCGTGATTTCCCACGACCGCTGGTTCCTCGACCGCACCTGCACCCACATCCTCGCCTGGGAAGGCAACGTGGAAGAAGGCAAGTGGTTCTGGTTCGAGGGCAACTTCGGCGACTACGAAAAGAACAAGGTTGAGCGCCTCGGCGAGGAGGCGGCGAAGCCCTCGCGCGTCACCCACCGCAGGCTGACCCGCTAGGCTGACCCGCCCGGGCCAGCCTGCAGGTCGACACCCTGCAGGTTTACACCCTGCAGGTCTACACAAGGAGTAAGCACACCTATGAGCGATACCGCCGCTTCGGCGAACCTGACCGACGAAGTCACCATCCCGGTGCGCTGGAACGACGTCGACAGGTTCGGCCATATCAATAACATCACCTACATCGAGTACACGCAGGAAGCGCGCATCGCCTTCAGCCAGAAGAACTTCGGCGCCGGCCGGGGCCTGCCCGTGTTCGTGCGCCACATCGAGGCCGACTACCTGCGCCCAGTCATGCCCGACACCACCGAGGTGAGGGTGCGCACCGAGGTCGTCTCGGTGGGCAACACCTCCTTCACCACCCGCCAGGACATCATTGACCGCCACGGCAGCGTCTGCTGCAGCGTGACCAGTGTCCTCGTCGTGGTGGACACGGCGACGGCCACGCCGCGCGCGATCACGCAGCGCGAGCTGGGCATCCTCACTCGCTCCGGGGGTGGGGACACCGAGTGAGGAACGAAACCCTCCGCGTCTACCGCGGCGGGGCGGGGCTGACCGCGCTGGTCGGACGGGCCACGGGCCTCGACGCCGCCGCCTCAGCCCGTTTCTCAGTGCTCGACGACATGCGTGTCGACGTCTTTGTCACCACCCCTTTCGACTGCCTCGCGTCCCGGCGCGTCGAGGCGATCGCCTCCCGCGACGGCGCGGTCGTCGCTGCCACCGATCTCGTGGAGGCGCTCACCGCCAACAGCGAGAACGTGGGCGCCCCGCGCGACCCGAACTGGCCCGGCGCCCTGCCGCCGAAGGAAGGCTTCGTGGAACGCGACACCGTTCCGGTCCACGTGGTGCGCCGACTCGCCGACGAGGGCCGCGCCCTGGCGCGCCAGTTCTCCGGGCCCCTCGGCCCGCCCCCGTCGCTGCTCAACCAGATCGTGCTCACGGCGGACGCCGAGTCCGCGCAGCCCGTGGAGATCCCCATGCGCATGATCTTCACCTGCACGTCGCTCGGTCTCATCCCCGGCTTCGCCGCGCCCGTCGACGTGCCCCGCCACCTGCGCGTGGCCACGGCGGGGCGTTGGGTGCGTGTCGACGCCCCCTTCGGCAGCGTCTACCACTCCACCGGGCTATCCCTGTTCACCTAACCAAACAGGCGGTGCAGGTAGGGCGAGCCGAAGCGACGTTGCGGGTCCATCGCCTCGCGCAGGGCGCAGAACTCGTCGAAGCGCGGGTAGAGCTCGGTAAAGTCCTCCCGGCCCAGCGTGTGCATCTTGCCCCAGTGCGGCCGGCCACCCGCCGCGCGGAAGATCGGCTCGAGGGCGGGGAAGTAGTCTGCCGGGTTCATTGCCTTGGGCACGTGGAACGCGATGTACATGGACTCGCGCCCGGTGGATGTTGATAAGGCGACGTCGTCGGCGGCCGTCGAGCGCAGCTCAAGGGGGAAGGGGATGCGCCAGTCGCGGCGGTCGATCTCCTCGCGGATCTCGCGCACAACGTCGGGGCCCGCCTCGAGCGCAACGGCATACTCCATCTCGTGGAAGCGCACCCGCCGCGGAGTGGCAAAGACCTCGTGGGCAGGGGAGCGGTAGCTCGACGCGCCCATCGCGCCGACGGCGATGCCGTTGAGGACAGGCGTGGTGCGCGGGGCCACCCGCGCGATGAACAGCGACGCGGCGAACGCGGCGTTGCCCACGAGCTCCTCCTCGACGAAGCGGGTGACGCGGCCGCGGCCCTTCTGCGTCCGGTCCGGCTCGAGGCGGGTGTTCTTCTTCACCATCGCGCGGTCGGTGTGAGGGAACCAGAACGCCTCGACGTGGTCGGTCTCCCGGGCGCGCTCCTCCCACGAATCCAGCAGCTCGTCGAGGTCGGCGGTGCCCTCCACGGCGTGGAGGTCGAAGGCGTCGACGCACTGCATCTCTACCTCGACGACGATGCCCAGGGCGCCGAGGGAGACCGTCACCAGGCGCAGCGCGTCGGGGTCGGCGTCGAGGGAGTACTCCTGGAGGTCGCCGTTGGCGTCGATAAGCGAAAGAGCGGTGACGGTCCCGGCGAAGCCCGGCCACTCGACGCCCGTGCCATGGGTGGACGTGGAGATCACGCCCGCGATCGACTGCACATCGATGTCGCCCTGGTTGGCCAGCGCCAAGCCGAAGGGCGCGAGCAAGCGGGGGACGCTGCGTAGGCGCGTGCCCGCGAGGAAGCGCACGCGCTTCGTGGCGCGATCGACGCTGACCAGGCCCGAGAGCTTGTCCAGGCTGACCATGTTCTGCTCGCCGGCAGCGCAGGGGGTGAAGGAGTGGCCCCCGCCGACGGGGCGGATACTCTGCCCCGCGGGGAGGGAACGCACCAGCTCAGCGACCTCCGCGATGGTGGCGGGGCGGTGGAACGCGGTGGGGGTCGCGGACACGGAGCCCGACCAGTTGGTGAAAGTAGCGCGCGTGCGGCTCATCGCAGTGTCCATCCTTTTCCTCGGTAGGTGTCCCAGCGCTCGTGCGAGCCGTCAGCGTGGACCGCGACGAGGCTGTCGACGTGTTCAGTCATCTCCCCGGCCTTCGCGTGGCGGAACCAGACGAGGTCCTCGACCTTCAGTTGCGGCGCGCCCGACGGCAGCTTCAGCGGGGTCTGCACCTCGCCGGCGCCCTCCATCGGGGAATAGCTCAGCCCAGGCGGGTAGACGGGGGAGGGCACGCGGTCAGGGGCGGGCGGGCCGGAGGCGATCCAGCCGCCCGAGTTCACCGTCGCCCAGCCCGGCGCCGGGACGCGCGACACCTGGCAGACGAAAAACGCGGCGGGGACGTGGTCGATGTCCGTAAACTGGTCAAAAATGACGGGGGTGTAGAAGCCGGAGCCGGCGGCGAGCTCCGTGAGCGAGTCGTCGCGGGCGCTGACGTCGAGGGACCCGGTGCCGCCGCCGTTGACGAACTCCAGGTCCGCGACCTCACGGGCCGCGGCCACGCACTCCGAGCGACGCGGCGTGAGCTGCTTCATCGAACGCCGTCGGATGAGGCGCTTCGCCGCGCCCACGACGCCGGATTCGCCGTCGGCGACGGAGGCGACCTGCCCCTCGTACCCCATCACGCCCACGAGCCTGAGCTGCGGGCGCCGGGCGATCTCGAGCGCCAGCGCGCGGGTCTGCTCCGGCGTGCGGATCGGGGAGCGGCGCGACCCGATCACCGCGCCGGGCAGGTGCAGCGAGCAATCGATGTCGATGGCGACGCGCACCGGGGCGGACGCGTCCGCGACAGAACCGATCAGGTCGAGGTGGTCGGTCGAATCGACCATGAGCGTGATCTCGGTGCGCAGGCGTTCATCGCCAGCGATCCGGGCGATGGCGGGTGTGTTCACGCTCGGGTACGCGACGAGGATGTCACTGAAACCCTCGCCGACCAGCAAGATCGCCTCCGGGGCGCTGTACGACAAAACGCCCCGGTAGCCCTCGTGGCCCAGCGCACGCCGCAGCGCGTCCGTGCTCCGCAGCGATTTCGACGCCACACGAATGGGCAGCCCCAGAGTGCGCGCCCTCATCCGGCGCGCGTTGTGATCGAAGGCAGCGACGTCAAGCACTCCGCACGGTGCGGTGAGCTCCCCCGCGGCGATGAGCCGCGGGATCGTTTGCACAAGAACGTTGGATGGGGTCGTCCGAGCAGTAGACATGGGGTACAGGTTAGTAGCGATGAACTACGCTGTGGGCGTTTTCGGGATCGAGATGTGCCGCAGGAAGCGTAGGTCGTGCGTTGTCCTCGGCTAGCCCGGACCACCTGGTCGACCTCAGCGACAACCGGGGCGCACCCCTGGAACGCGTTGAGGTCGACGAGCCCCGGCTGGGGGGCGGACGTCAGGCGGCTACTGCGTGTTGATCATCATGTACGCCACGCGCTGCATGTGGTTCCACAGCTGCCCGCGCTGCGCCGGGGAGAGCTCGGACTCGTCGAACTGGTCGAGCGACCGGCTCATGAGTTCAAGCCAGCGCTCCGCCTCGGCCATCCCGATGGCGAAAGGGAAGTGCCGTTTGCGCAGCATGGGGCGCCCGCGCCGGTCCTGGAAGGTGTGCGGGCCGCCCCAGTACTGCACGAGGAACCAGCGCAGGCGGTCTTCGGCACCGTCCCAGTCGTCGTCCGGGTACATGGGCCCGATCAGGTCGTCGGTTCTGACCTGTTCGTAGAACCCGTGGACGAGGCGGCGGAAGAAGTCCTCGCCGAGCTGGTCGTAGAGGGTGGGCTCGGTCATGCCGTCTCCGCGGCGGCGTCGACGCCCCGGTTGCGCAGGGCACGCGACACGCGGTCCTGGCCTTCGGAGACGATACGCCGCAGGCCGCTGGGGATGTTGCGCGCGAGCAGGGCGTCCGCCTGGTCGAGGGCGGATTGTTGGACGTCCCACGTGGGGTAGAGGCCCTCGAGCGTGCGCTGCGCCATCTCGTTGGTGAGCTTGTCCCACAGCTCCTCGGCCACGGCGAAGTACTGCCCGGTGAACTCACGCAACCCGGCGTCCGTGAAGGTGAGCCCGTCCATGAGGTGGCGCGCCTCGAGGTTGGAGCGCTCGCCGCCCACGACTTCGTCCCACGCCCATTGCTTATCGACGCTCGCCCGCGCGCGCAGCCGGTACAACGCCGCCTCGGCGGAGGTGTCCTCGACAGCGTCGGCGGCGGCAAGCTCCTCCGCGCCCGAGGCGATGAGGCTGGTCAGTGCGAGCCAGCGCACCTCCTTGTTGTCGGTGTCCTTCACCAGCTGGCGCAGGTAGGCGGTGGTTTTTTCGTCCGGGGTGAGGCGGGCGAGCGCGCGGTCGAAGATGACGGCGGGGGCGGTGCCGCGGAAGGCCTCGTTGAGCAGCGCCATGCCCTCGGCCTGCCAGGCGGGGTCGACGTACTGCTTGACCGCCAGCGTGGCCTGGGACAGCAGGCGCTCCTGCACGGACGGCTGGTCCTCGACGGAGCCGAAGCGGGCGACGAGGCGCACGAACTCGCGGGCGGGCAGCTCGCCGGAGCGCACGGACTCCCAGATGCTGGACCAGCACAGGGTGCGGGCCAGGGGGTCCTCGATCGCGCCGAGGTTGTCCAGCACGAAGCGCTGGTGCTCGGGCGTGAGCCCCATGAGGCAGTAGGTAAGGTCCTGGTCGTTGACGAGGGCCAGGTCGTGGTCGACACCGGCGAGTTCGGGGATGTCGGTGCGCTCGCCGTCGATGTCGACCTCGACGGAGTGGGTGCGCGTGAGGGTGCCGTCGATAAGCGAGTAAAGCCCGATGCCCACGCGGTGCGTGCGCAGGACCGCGGAGTCCTGGACCACAGTGAAGCTGTCGGGGGTGATCTCCGGGTAGAGGCGCGAGACTCCCGTGGTGCGCAGCCACTGCTCGGACCAGCTGGACAGGTCGCGGCCCGAGGACGTCTCCAGGGCGGAGAGCAGGTCGTCGAACGTCGCGTTGGCGAAGGCGTGGTTGCGGAAGTGCTCGCGCACCCCTGCGAAGAACTCGTCGCGGCCCACGTAGGCCTGCAGCTGCTTGAGCACGGAGGCGCCCTTGGCGTAGGTGATGCCGTCGAAGTTCTGCTCCGCCGTCTCGATGTCCGGCGCGTCGGCCGCGATGGGGTGCGTCGAGGGCAGCTGGTCCTGGGAGTATGCCCATGCCTTCTCTACGGCCGCGAAGGTGACCCACGCGTTGGCGTACTCGCCGATTTCGGTCTGCGCGATCGCGGCGGACCAGGTGGCGAAGGACTCGTTGAGCCACAGGTCGTCCCACCACTGCATGGTCACCAGGTCGCCGAACCACATGTGGGCCATCTCGTGCAGGATGGTGTCGTTGCGGCGCTCGATGCGGTGCGGGGTGGGCTCGGACGTGAACACGTACTCGTCGCGGAAGGTCACCGCACCGGCGTTTTCCATCGCGCCCATGTTGTACTCGGGGCAGAAGATCTGGTCGTACTTGCCAAAGGGGTAGGGCAGGCCGAAGTTGGAGTGGTAGTAGGCGAAGCCCTCCTTCGTCTGGCGGAACAGGCGCTCGGCGTCGAGGTGCTCGATGAGCGAGGCGCGGGCGTACAGGCCCAGCTCGATGCGCTTCTCGTCGTCCTCATAGACGTCGGTGACGTGCTCGTACTCTCCGGCGCAGATGGCGATGAGGTACGTCGACAGGGGGTAGTCAATCTCGCACGACCACGTGGTGCCCTCGCGGGTGGCCTTCTCGTTGAGCACCACCACGTAGTTCTCCGGCGCCGTGACCGACACCGAGTACGTGGCCTTGATGTCCGGCTGGTCGAAGCAGGCGTACACCTTCATCGCCATCGCAGGCTCGAACTGGGTGTACAGGTACTCCTTGTTGTCCGCAGGGTCGACGAAGCGGTGCAGGCCCTCGCCCGTGCGGCTGTAGGTCACCGTCGCGTTGACCACCAGCTCGTGCTCGCCTTCGGCGAGGTCCAAGGTGCGGTCCGCCAGCGCCTCGCCGTCGAGGGTGGCGTCGAAGCTGTCGGCGACGAGGTCAAAGAAGGTGCGCCCCTTCTTCGATGTGAAGGTCACCGTGGTGCGGGAGGCAAAGGTCTCGGACCCGGTGACGTCCACCTCGATGGCGTAGTGGACGTTGCTGATGAGGCTCGCGCGTTCACGCGCGTCAGTGCGCTTTAAATTCGTCTTCATGCCCACCCAATCTACTCGTTTCAAAATTCGTTTAGGGTGGGGAGGCATGAGTGAAAAAGTTACTTTTTGGTTTGATGCTGCATGCCCCTTCTGCTGGCAGACGTCCCGGTGGATTAAAGAGGTAGAGAAGGTCCGTGACATCGAGGTCGAGTGGGTCCCCATGTCCCTGTCCGTCCTCAACGAGGGCGCTGACGTCCCAGAGGACTACGCCGAGGCGATGGAGGCCAACTGGGGCCCCGCCCGCGTGTTTGCCAAGGTGAAGCAGGAAAAGCCCGAGGCCGTGGACAACCTCTACACCATCATGGGCACCGCCATTCACCCTGGCCACAACGGCGCGCGCAAGGGCTACGGCGCGTACGACGACATCATCGCGGCGAGCCTCGAGGAGGCCGGCCTGCCGGCCACCTACGCTGAAGTGGCCAACAGCGAAGAGGCCGACGACCTGCTGCGCGGCTACCACGCCACGGCGATGGACGCGGTGGGCGACGACGTGGGCACCCCGGTGCTCAAGCTCGGTGACACCGCATTCTTCGGCCCCGTCATCACGCGCGTGCTCACCGGCGAGGAGGCAGGCAAGCTTTTCGACGCCTCCGTGGGCGTCGCCAGCTACCCCTACTTCTTCGAGCTGAAGCGCTCCCGCACCGAAGCCCCGCAGGTCTAGCGGGCGGCGCATGACGGGCCGCTAGAGTGGGGCGCATGCGTATTTACCTTGGAGCAGACCACGCCGGATTCGAGCGGAAAAACCAGATCGCTGACCACCTGAAGGCCCAGGGCCACGAGGTCATCGACTGCGGCGCCTTTGAGTACGACGCCGCCGACGACTATCCGGCGTTTTGCATCGCCGCGGCGGAGCGCACCGTCGCCGACCCGGGCTCGCTCGGCATCGTGCTGGGCGGATCCGGCAACGGCGAGCAGATCGCGGCGAACAAGGTCACCGGCGCTCGTTGCGCGCTGGCGTGGTCGGAAGAGACCGCGCGCCTGGCCCGCGAGCACAACAACGCCCAGCTCATCGGCATCGGCGGGCGCATGCACACCGAGGAGGAGGCGCTGCGCATCGTCGACGCCTTCGTGGCACAGCCGTGGAGCGAGGAGGAGCGCCACCAGCGCCGCATTGACATCCTGTCGCGCTACGAGGACACCGGCGTCGCGCCGGAGGTCCCCGGAGCCTAGGGGGCTCACAGCACAGCCCGGCTACCAGTCGGCGAAAAGCCGCTCGAGGCGCTGGGGGGCGTCGAGAAGCGATAGCCCCAGCTGCTCTCCGCTGGTGCGCGCGGCGGGCGCGGAGAGGGCCCTCGCCCGCGCCGTGAGCACGCGGGTGCCGTCGGCACAGACGAGGTGGCTGTCGGTCGCGCGGGCGTAGAACGTCTCCGGAGAGGCCAGCGCCCACGGCTGGCGCAGCTCGACGCACATGCGCTCCCCGCGGGGAGCGCCGACGCTGACGCGACGGTCGGCGCTGAAAAGCGGGGGGACCGACGCGGCGTACACGTGGGCGTCGATGCGCAGCCACGAGGCGATAACGGCCTCCACGACCCCCGCGCCCGCGGCGTCGGGCACGACGACGGCGACGTCGGCGGAGGCAAACGTGACGCCGGCGGGGCGGGCGATCGGGTGCGTGATGCGGTGAGCGAGGGCCACTGTCTCAGCGTTTTTGGCCGCTTCCACGTCGCCGCCGCGCTCGCCGAAGTCCGGTTCTGGGTGCACCGCGACGGCCGCGGGCTCGTGGACGAACTCCGCGCCCGCGTTCCACGCCCGCCACCCGAACTCCCAGTCCTCCCCGCCGTAGCCGACCATGCTGGCGTCGAAGCCGCCGAGCAGGCGAAAGAAATCCGCCGAGCAGGTCAGCGCCGCAGAGATGATGAAGCGCCACGACGTCGAGTCCGCGCGGGAGAGGTGCCCGGTGCGCTCCCAGGCCTGGGCAAGCCACTCTGGCTCTGTGCGCTCCGGGCCCGTAAGACGGCTGCCGACCACAACGGCGCGGCTGTTGCGCCGGATATGCGGCACCACCGCCCGCAGGTAGCCCGGCTCGGGCAGGGTGTCGCCGTCGACAAAGGCGACGACCTCGCCCGTCGCCGCGCTCGCCCCGAGGTTGCGGGCCGCGGCGGCGCGGAAACCCCGGTCCTCCTGCACAAGCACGGTGACGCCCGCGATCTCGGGCGGCGTCCGGGAGCCGTCGTCGGCGACGATGATTTCCACTTCGCCCTCGTAGTCCTGGGCGCGCACCGCGGCGACAACCCGCGCGAGCATCGCGTGGTTGTTGTAGTGCGGGATGATCACGCTCACACGAGGCCACACGCCGCCCACTCCCTCTGCCACGCCGCCGCGACCTCCGCCCACCCGTAGCGCGGCGGCTCCACGACGCGCGGCTCGAACCCGTCGATGGCCTCGCGCCAGGCGCCGTCGGGCACGAGTGTGATCCGCCCCGGCAGCCACCGGTCGATCTCGCGCGTGTACGCGGTGTCGCTGGCAAGCACGGTGCGCCCGGCGCCCAGCCACGTCATCAGCGACCCGGAGGCGGAAAAGTGCCGGTGGGCGCACACCGGCACCTGAGTGCGCCCCATCTCGCGGGCGAGGTCTGCCTCGCTGAGCCAACCGGTGATCTCGGCGTGGAGCTCCAGCTCCCGCGCCCACGCCTCGTGGCCGCTCGAGACCGAGCCCAAGAAGCGCAGCCGGTAGCCGGTGCCGCTCAGCGCGGCGACGAGGTCTTCGTGGCCCTTGCCCGGGTACAGGTAGCCGAGGATGCCGACGGTCCCCGGCTCGGGGTCGAAGGGCGAGCGGACCGTGGGGATGGGCAGGCGGATCACGGAGACGGGGGTGTCCGGGGTGTCAAAGAAGCGCGCCTCGTGCTCCGAGTTGACGGCGGCGAGGGTGGCGGCGGCCGCGA
Source organism: Corynebacterium timonense (assembly GCF_900105305.1). Taxonomy (NCBI): domain Bacteria; kingdom Bacillati; phylum Actinomycetota; class Actinomycetes; order Mycobacteriales; family Corynebacteriaceae; genus Corynebacterium; species Corynebacterium timonense. Next base: position 257,282 of record NZ_LT629765.1, read on the forward strand.
GGCGTCGATACGCGGGCGCACGCCGCGCGAAGCGAGCCGCGCCTTCCTCGGGCTGGGGGATGTCGTGCAAGCTGAGCGAAAAGTCGCGGCCGGCGAGGCACTCGAGCAGCGCGTCGGCGGCGGCGTTAGGGGTCGGGCCGAAGAGGTGGTCGGTGAAGGTGACGTGGACGGGGCCCTCCGGCAGGTCCCCGACCGAGCACGTCTCGGCACCCACAGCGCGGGCGAGGGAGAGCGCGTAGGAGGTCACCCCGTGCTCGGGCGGCCCGACGATGAGGTGCTTCATACGGCAAGCCCCAAGGTGGAGAGCCGGTCGGCGTGGCGCGCGAGCCCGTGCGCGACGAGGCGGGGGCGTGCGCGGTAGAACTCCAGCTGGCGCTGGGCGATGTCGTCCGCAGGCAACGGGTCCCACTCCGCGCGCCCGGCCACGGTCACCCCGAGCGCGGCGGCGGCGTCGGCGTCGATGGGCGCGTCGAGGCCGCCGAGCATTTCGTAACTGGGAGCCTCGACGGGCTCGCGAAGGCCGAGCTCGGCGGCGACGGCCTCGGCGGCCGCGACCAACGTGGCGTTATCCGGGTGGTTGATGGTGTGCCACACCGGGACGGCCTCGAGGTGGGAGGAGACGACGACCGTGCCGTGCCGGTGTTCGCGCGAGCGCATCTGCTCGATCGACATCGCAGCGGTCAGGCGCAGGGCGGCTGGCCCCGGGGCCGCGGCCACGGGCGCATCGAGGCCCCGCGCCGCCGCGGCGAGGACGCGCAGGTCGTGGTAGGGCACCACCGGGGGGTTCAGGGAGGGATCGTCCGGGTCGCGGATGATGGCCTGGTAGGGCATGAGGCCGTCGTAGCGCAGCACGGGCACGAGCACGAGGCGCGCGCCGCGCGGAAGGAGCGAGCGCATCTGACTCACACCCACGGGCAGGCCCCGGTAGTTGTCGCGGATCGGCTGGCTGACCAGGACGTCCGTGCGCGCGAGAAGCTCGGTGAACCAGCCCATGTCCGAGGCGGCGAGCTCGTGCACAGGCGGGATGCGGTCGGAGTCGAAGCTCCCGGTGGACATCAGCAGCTTGCGCATCGACTCGGCCTGACAGTTGCCCACGACGGTCAGTCGGGGCAGGGCGGTGGTCATGGGGACAATCTAGCAACCGCCCGCCGTCCGCGAACCATGAGATGCGTAATTGTTTATATTGGTGTGGTGCTTTCCCAGGACTCGACCTTGCGGGTGCTCTCTATCCCAGCAGAGCACCCCTACACGCGCGCGGTTCGCCCGGCCGGGGTGGCATACCTGCCGGACCCCGACATCGACGGCCACTGGTGGCCCCACCCGGCCCTCGAGGCGCGCTTCTGGGACACCCCCGTCGACGCCGACATCCTGCACATCCATTTCGGCTTCGAGCACCGCAGCCCGGAACAGATCGCCCAGCTCGTGCGCGCGCTGCCGATCCCGCTGGTCCTCACCGTCCACGACCTGGACAATCCGCACCTGACCTCCGCGCGCGAGCACGCCGAGCACCGCGAGCGCCTGAGCATTCTTATCGACGCCGCAGCTGCCGTCATCACCCTCACCGACTGCGCCGCCCAGCAGCTGCGCGAGGACTACGGCGCCGCCGCCGTGCGCGTGATCGCGCACCCGCGCCTCGTGCCCGCCTCGACCCGCGCGGCCCACGGCGGGGGAGCCGGAGTGTTTCTGAAATCCCTGCGCGCCAACGTCGTCGCGGACCCGGAGTTCTACCGCGGCATCGCGCGCCGCGTGCCGTTGACCGTCTACGCCCACAACGTCGACGGCACGCGCGCGCTTCGCGACGCCCTCTCCGGCGCCCCCGGCATCACCCTCGTCACCCACGACCGGATGGACGACGCGACCCTCCACGAGACCATCGGCCGCCTCGACGCCTGCCTGCTGCCCTACACGCGCGGGACCCATTCCGGCTGGCTGGAGATGTGCCGCGGCCTGGGCACGAGCGTCGCCGCGCCGGCGATCGGCTGCTACGCCGCGCAGGCGGACGACCCCGCGGCGGTGGAAACCTACCCGGTTGCGGACGCGGAGGCGGCGGCCGCGGCCCTCGAGGTGCTGCTCCGGCGCGGCGCGGTGCCCTACGCCGGTGCCCCAGGCGGGGTTGCCGCCGCCCACGCCGAGGTCTACCGCGAGGTGCTGCGATGACCGCGACCCTCGCCGCCGACGCCTTCACCGCACGCGGGGCGGGAATGCGCATCGCCTTCGTCGCCCCGGCCCGCTACCCCGTGCGCGAGCCCTACGCGGGCGGGCTGGAAGCGTTCTGCCACACCCTCGTCGGCGCGCTGCGCGCGGAGGGCCACCACGTGGACTTCTATGCCGCGGAAGGCTCTGACGGCAACGTCCACGACTTCCAGCTCCCGGGGGTGGACTGGGGCGAGGACGCCGACGCGGCCACGGATACGACGTACCCGCCGGGGGCGAAGGAGCGCGAGGACGCCGCGTTTGCGCGGCTGCGCGCGCACCTCGTCGAGGCAGGCTACGACGTGGTGCACAACAACAGCCTCAACCCGTTCATGTTCGCCGGCGCGCACAGCCCGGAGCCGCTGCCCATGGTGACCACGCTGCACACGCCCGCGCTGCCCGAGCTCACCGCGGCGATCCGCGGGGCTGGGGATCTCGCCGGACGGTTCGCGGCCGTCAGCCCACGCACCGCGCGGTCGTGGACGATCCCGCATCCCGTGCACGTCATCCCGAACGGCGTGGACGTCTCGGCGTGGCGCCCCGGCCCCGGCGGCGCCAGCGCGGTGTGGTTCGGGCGGCTCGTGCCCGAAAAGGGCGCGCACCTAGCCATCGACGCGTGCCGCCTCGTCGGTATTCCGCTGCTGCTCGCCGGGCGCATGGGCGACCGCGAGTACTTTCGGGGTGAGATCGAGCCGCGCCTCGACGCGACGCAGGCGCGGTGGCTCGGGGAGCTCTCCCACGCCGAGCTGCGTTCCCTCGTCGGGCACTGCGCGGTCAGCGTGGTCACGCCGCGCTGGGAGGAACCGTTCGGGCTCGTCGCTTTCGAGTCGATGGCCTGCGGCACCCCCGTCGCGGCCTTCGACAGGGGAGGCATGGGTGAGCTGCTGCGCTTCGCGCCGGCCGCTCTCGCCGAGCCTGACGACGTCGAATCGCTCGCGCGCGCGATCAGCGCCGCGCTGGGGCTGAGCCGCGGCCACGTCCGCGAGTGGGTGGCGCGCCGCTACAGCCTGGCGCGGACCGCGCGCCGCTACACCGCCCTGTACAAAGAGGTCGCGCTGAGATGACCCGCACGGTTGGCATCTACGCTCACCATCACGGCTCCGGGCACATGCTGCGCTGCCGGGAGATCAAGCGCGAGCTGGCAGGGCTGGGCTATCAGGCCGTGATCCTGTCGACCCGCCCAGACGCCGACGTCGTGCTGCCCGACGACGCCCTCCCCGACGGGGCCGTGGGAGGGGCCGACATCACGGCGGGCGGCACCCTCCACTTCGCGCCGGTGGGCGGCCGGGGGCTGCGCGAGCGCGCCGCGGCCGTCTCCCGCTGGGTGGCCGAGAGCGACCCGGTGGCTTTCTACGTCGATGTTTCGGTCGAGGTCGCGCTGCAGGTGCGGCTGGCCGGGGTGCCCGTGGTCACCCTCGCCATGCCCGGGGTGCGCGACGACGCGGCACACCAGCTCGGCTACAGCCAGGCCGCGGCCATCGTCGCCGCGTGGCCCTCGTGGGTGCCCCTCCCACCCCACCTGGAGGCCCACGCCTCGCGGGTGCACCGCGTCGGCGGCATCTCGCGGTTGCGCCCCCTGCCAGGGGTGGACAGGGACCCGCGCCACGTGGTCGTCATGGCGGGCGAGGGCGGCTCGACGTGGCAGGCCGACACGTGGCGGGCCGTGGAACGCGCCTGCCCGGAGTACCGCTTCACCTTCCTCACCGGGAAGAACCGCGTCGCCGACCCGACCGAGGCGCTGGCCGGGGCGGGCGTCGCCGTCATCGCGGGCGGGCAGAATTCCGTCGCTGACGTGGCTGCCGTGGGAACGCCCGCGGTGGTGCTGCCCCAGCCGCGCCCCTTCGCCGAGCAGGCCGCGACCGCCCGCGTGCTTAGCGACGCCGCACTCGCCGTCGTCCCCGACTCCTTCCCCGCCCCGTCGCGGTGGCCGCGTCTGCTGGAGAGCGCAGCGGCTCGCCGCCCCGACTGGGCGCGCTGGGAGACGGACGGCGCCGCGCGCCGGGCGGCGGAGGTGATCGCCGGGGTCGCCGAGGCGCGCCCACGGGGCAGGAGCGCGGTGCTCACGCTGGCTGACGCCTCCCGCGCCGGGCACCTGAACAACCAGATCAGCCTCTTCCCGCAGGGCCCCGACCACGTCACCGCCGCCCTGTCCGACCCGGTAGAACTCGCCCGGGCTGTGCCGGGGACCCACGTCGTGGACGCCCCGGCGGGCAACCTCGCCGCTGCGCGCAACCGGGCGGCGCGCGCCGCCGTCGAGCGCGACGCCGACACCTTGTTCTTCCTCGACGCCGACTGCGTCGCCTCAACCGAGTTGACCTCGTTGTACGCCGAGGCGTTGCGGCGCCACCCCGACGCCGTCGTCGCCGGGCCCGTGACCTACATGAAGCCCGGCGAGCTGCGCACCACCCGGCCGGACCCGCACCCCGCGCGCCCCGCCCCGCCGCCGGGGGAGACGACGCTCGCGCGGGACTACGACCTCTTCTGGTCCTTGTCGTTCGCCATGACGGCCGCGACGTGGCGGCGCATCGAGGCACTGTTCGGTGGCTTCGACGAGGCGTTCACCGGGTACGGCGGGGAGGACACGGACTTCGCCCGAAACCTAAAAGCCCACGGCATCGCGTTGTACTGGGTGGGAGGGGCGCACGCCTTCCACCAGTGGCACCCCGTGTCGTCGCCGCCGTGGGAGCACCTCGACGACATCCTCGCCAACGGCGCCCACTTCCGCTCCAAGTGGGGTCACTGGCCCATGGAGGGGTGGCTGCGCGCCTTCGAGCGGGCGGGTGCCGTCGAATGCGTCGACGGAGAGTGGCGGCGGACCGGTCAGTCCTCCTCGTAGTGCGCCGGGTGCGGCCCCTTGCGCCCGGCTTCTCCCTGATCGAGCGCGTCGAGGCGCGCCATCTCCTGTTCGGTGAGCTCAAAGCTGGTCGTCGCGAGGTTTTCCCGCATCCGCTGCGCTGTGGAGGTCTTGGGGAAGACAACGACGCCGTTTTGCAGGTGCCAGCGCAGCACCACCTGCGCCGGGCTCACGCCGCGCGCGCGGGCGATGTCGACGACATCCGGCAGGTCCGCGGGGCTGTAGTAGCCCCCGCCGAGCGGGCCCCAGCCCTCGATGACGATGCCGCGGGCGCGCATAGCCTCGCGTACGGGCCGGTTCTGGAACAGCGGGTGCAGCTCCACCTGGTTTACCGCCGGGGTGACGCCCGTTTCAGCGTCCAGCCTGTCTAGGTGCTCCGGGCCGAAGTTGGACACGCCGATGGAGGTGGCCAGCCCGTCGGCGCGCAGCTCGATCAGCGTTTCCCAGGCGGTGACGTACAGGTCCTGGGCGGGCCGCGGCCAGTGGATGAGGTACAGGTCCACCCTGTCCAGCTGGAGCGTGTCCAAGGAACGCGCGAGCGCGGCGCGGGCGTCGTCGTGGCTGTCGTTCCACAGCTTCGTCGTGATGTAGAGCTCCTCGCGCGGGACGCCCGTGGCGGCGAGGGCGCGGCCGACGCCCTCCTCGTTGTGGTAGATGTGCGCGGTGTCGAAGTGCCGGTAGCCGGCCTCGAGGGCGGCTTCCACGGTGCGTTGCGCCTCGGCGGGGTCGACCCGGCACAGTCCGTAGCCGAGTTGGGGGATGGATGTGGCGTCGTTAAGCGAGATGCGAGGGATCATGCGACCACGTTAGCGGTTGGAGACCGTACCCGTGAGCCGTGCGAGCGGGGCGGCGACGGCGGGCCGGGCCCCCCACAGCGCCAGACCGATCAACGCGGCGGCGAAGAGGAAGAACACCGTGCCGGTCCAGTCGGTGGCGTACACGCTCGGGTCGACGTCGCCGCGCGCGGCGAACATCGCGTTGAGGTTGCGGCGCAGGCCTGTCGACGCCACGAGCAGCACGTGGACGATGATGAAGCCCACGAAGAACAGCATGGTGGGGAAGTGCAGCGCGCGAGCGGTACGGCGCGAAAAGAACGTCCAGCCCGCGGGCCACCACGGGCTCATGCGCAGGCCCGAGACCGCCGCGATGGGGCTGGCGATGAAGATGACGGCGAAGTACGTCAGCTCCTGTAGCGCGTTGTAGTGCACCCACGCGTTGTCCGTCGGCCACTCCAGGGAGAGGAACTGTAGGCCAGCGGAGACGGCGTTGGGGATGGCCTCCCAGCTGGTGGGCACCACACGCATCCATTGGCCCGTGGTAAACAGCAGGATGTAGAACACCGCGCCGAGGGCAAGCCAGAGCAGGTCGAGCATGAGGTGCATCCACAGCGTCAGCGAGATCTTCGCGCGCGGGTTGCCCGTGGGAGCCCAGTACGCGGCGGGCCGGCGTTCGCGCCGCACCCGCAGGCCGGTGGAGATGATAAGGGCCATGAGGAACATGTTGAAAAAGTGCGCCCAGTTCAGCCACGCCGGCAGGCCCACGGGGGCGTCGTCGGGTAGGGGCTGCACCCCGTCGTAGCGCGCGATGAACTCCCCGCCCGCGTCCGAGGCAAGGAGGAACCGCGCCGCCAGCACACCCAGGCCGAGCACGAAGAGGGCGAGCGCAACGCCGCCGATCCAACGCGCGGCGCGCGAGCCGCGGCGAAAAGCAGCTCGCTGAGCGACGCCCTCAGAGCGCGCCGGGGTCGCCACCGGCTGCTCGGCGGCAGCCTCGCGCGCGGGTTCCTCGCCGCGCGCCCAGGCTGAGCCCTCGGGGGCGGCCTGCTCCTCGGCGCCCACCGGGGTGCTCTCGGCGACCGGCGCGGTCTCGGCCGGTGGTGCCTCGGCCGGTGGTGCCTCGGTCGGCGCTGCCTCGGCCGGTGCTGACTCGACCAGCGCCTCGCCCTGAGGCGGGAAGGGCTCACCGCCTGGCACGCGCGGCAAACCGCGGCGCAGGGGGACAGCGACGAGGTCCTGGGCCGCGCCGTCCGCTGTGGTATCCGGCAGCGCCGGTGCTGCCTCGACCAGCGCCTCGCCCTCCGGCGGGAAGGGCTCACCGCCTGGCACGCGCGGCAAACCGCGGCGCAGGGGGACAGCGACGAGGTCCTGGGCCGCGCCGTCCGCTGTGGTATCCGGCAGCGCCGGTGCTGCCTCGACCAGCGCCTCGCCCTCCGGCGGGAAGGGCTCACCGCCCGGCACGCGCGGCAAACCGCGGCGCAGGGGGACAGCGACCAGCTCACCGGAGTCGCGCTCGGTGGGGTGAAGCGCGGGGTCGTCGAGGTCGGCGGTTGTGCCAGCTGGGGGCCAGGCCTCCCCGCCTACGAGGCGGGGAAGGCCGCGACGGAGGGTGACCTGCACTGCGGAAAGTCCTTTACTTGACGTGCGTGATGAGCGTTACTTGCGGGAATCCAGCTCGGCAATGAGCTGGGGGACGACATCGAAGATGTCGCCGACGATGCCGAAGTCTGCGATCTCGAAGATCGGGGCGTCCGGGTCGTTGTTCACGGCCACGATCGTGTCGGAGGTCTGCATGCCCACCAGGTGCTGCACGGCCCCCGAGATGCCGAGGCCGATGTAGAGCTTGGGGCTGATCAGTACTCCGGTCTGGCCGATCTGCGCCTCGTAGGGCACCTGGTCCTCGTCCACCGCGGAGCGGGTGGCGCCGACCGCCGCGCCAAGGGCGTCGGCGAGGCCGCCGACGAGCTCTTCGAAGGTGTCCGCGTCGCCGAGGGAGACGCCGCCGGCGACGACTTTGTCGGCCGTGGCGAGGTCGGGGCGCGGGGAGGTGCGCTCGATTGGCGTCACCTTTGTCACCGTGGCGCTGCGGCGCCCGCTCGCCTGGACATCGAGGTTCTCGACGGTCAGGAGCGAGGGGTCGACGGCCTCCGAGCGCGCGTCGATCGAGCCGGGGCGGATGGTCACCACAGGCGCCGAGTGCGTCGCGGCGGCGACGCTGGTGTAGGCACCGCCGTAGTTGGAGTGGTCGGTGACCACGCCTTCGGCGTCGCGGCGCAGGCCGACGGCGTCGGTGAGCAGCGCCTTGCGGCGGCGCACCGCGAAGCGGGCGGCGGCGTCGCGGCCGGTCACCGTGTGCGACAGGACGACGGCGGCGGGAAAGGTGAGGTCGAAGGCGGCCTCGATGGCGTCGACAAGCGAGTGCTCGTGATCGACGACGAGGACGCGCGCTGCGCCGAGCTGGCCGAGCTCGGTGGCGCTGCCCGCCGAGGTGGTGAGCGCGACGGGCGTGCCGATGGTGCTGGCCGCGCCGATCAGCTCAGCGGCGGTGGCCGCCGGCTCGGCGACGACGAGGACGTACGTGCTGGGGGTGGTCATGCGCCGCTCCTTTCTAGATGAGGCCCTTGGCCTGCAGGAAGTCCGCGAGCTTAGCCGCAGCCTCGGAATTTCCGTTGATGATCTCGCCGCGCTCGCGGGCTGGGCGGCGCTCGATGCTCACCATGATGGAACGGGCCCGCGACCAGTCCTCGGCGTCGACGCCGAGGTCGGCCAGCGACAGTGTGGCCAGCTCCTTCTTCTTCGCGGCCATGAGCCCCTTGAAGTTGGGGAAGCGGGCATCGGGGAATTCGTCGGAGACGGCGACGACCGCGGGGAGCTCGGCCTCGAGCTCAACGATGGCGCCGTCTCCCGCCTGGGTGGCGCGCACCGTGGAGCCCTCGACAGTGAGGTCCGTGAGGTTGGTCAGCGCGGGGTAGTCGAGCAGCTCCCCGACAAGCGAGGCCATCACGCCCCCGCCCCCGTCGGAGGAGATGCTGCCCGCGACGACGAGGTCGTAGTCGTTCGCGCGGATCGCCGCGGCCAGGGCCTCGGCGGTCAGCGTCGCGTCGGCGCCGACGAGCGCGTCGTCGGAGATGATGTGGGCGTCCGCGGCGCCCATCGCGATGGCTTTGCGCACGCTGCCCGCCACGGACTCCGCGCCGACGCTTATGATCTCGACGCTCGAGCCTTCGTTGCTCTCTGCGATGCGCAGCGCGGCTTCGACGGCGCGCTCGCCGACCTCGTCCGCGACGACGTCCCCGGAGCGCTCGGTGAGCCCCGTCTCCAGGTTCATCTCGCGGTCGCTGTAGGTATCCGGGACTTCCTTCAGCAGCACGGCTATGCGCATCGCGGCTCCTTTCGCATTCGCTTCACGACGCCGACGAGTCTACCGCCACCCCCGGACACCTCCCTCATCCGGCTCAGCCGGGTTTAGCCGGTTCGAACCGGGATTCAGCCTGGGAAGCGCGGCGCGCGGCGCTCGCGGAACGCGGAGACCCCTTCCCGGTGCTCGGCGGTTCCCCGCAGCCGCGTCTGGATCTGCGCCTCTGTGGCCAGCGACTGCGATAACCCGGCCAGACTCGCCTGGTTAACGGCGGCTTTCGCACGCCCGAGCGCTTCGCGCGGCGAGCCGACGAGGCTGTCGGCGATCTCGCGGGCGCGGGCGAGGGCGTCTGGGGCGACCTCGGCGACAAGCCCATACTCGTGCGCCTCCGCGGCCGGGATGCGTGAATGTAAAAGCGCCATCGCCATCGCGCGGTGGCGCCCGACCGACGCCGCGAGGGTGACGGCGGCGCCGCCGTCGGGGATGAGCCCGATCTTGGTGAAGGGGATCGTAAAGAAGGCGTTCTCGCCGGCGATGATGATGTCGGCGAGGAAGGCCACCGAGGCGCCGATGCCGGCGCAGGCGCCCTCGACGGCCGCGATGACTGGCAACGGCGAGCGCGTGAGTACGCCCGCCATGTATTCGATGTCGTAGAGCGTGTCGGCGACGCCCATCTCGGGCGGCGAGTCTGCGGCCGCGCCCGCGAAGGCGTCGACGTCCATGCCGGAGCTAAATGCCGTGGAGTCGCCGGTGATGATGACGGCGCGGATGGAGGCGTCGTTGCTGGCCGAGCGGACGAGGTCCCCGATGGCGCGGTAGGAGTCGGGCTGGAGCGCGCCCCGCTTGGCGGGGTTGTCGATGGTGATGGTCAGCGTCGACCCCTCGACGGCGGCGGAGATGACGCCGCGGGCGAACGAGGTATCCATGGTTACTGCCCCACGAAGCTGGTGAGACGGTTCTGGATGATCTCTACGGCCTCGTCGACAATGCGCGGCACAAGCTCCGCGCAGGTCGGGATGTCGTTGATGAGCCCTTGGCACTGTCCGACGGTCCAAATGCCGGCCTCGACGTCGCCCGTCTCGTACACGGTGCGGCCGCGGGCGCCGGCGACAAGATCGCGGATCTCGGGGAAGGCGGCCCCCTCGTTGAGCTTGGCCACGACCTCGCGCGAGACGCCGTTGGTGGCCACGCGGGAGGTGTTGTTGAGGGTGCGCAGGATGAGTTCGGTGTCGCGCTCGGAGCGCGCCACGATCTCCTCCTTCACCTTCTGGTGCACCGGGGCTTCCTGGGTGCACAGGAAGCGGGTGCCCATGTTTACGCCCTCGGCGCCGAGGGCGAGGGCGGCAGCGAGGCCTCGGCCGTCGGCGATGCCGCCCGAGGCGACGAAGGGGACCGTCAGGTGGTCGGCCGCGGCGGGCATGAGCACGAGGCCAGGAACGTCGTCCTCGCCGGGGTGGCCCGCGCACTCGAAGCCGTCGATCGACAGGATGTCCACGCCCTTGTTCTGGGCGCTGATGGCGTGGCGCACGGAGGTGCACTTGTGGATGACGGTCACGCCCGCGTCTTTCAGCGTGGGCACGAAGTCCGCGGGGTTCGCGCCCGCGGTTTCCACGATGGTGATGCCCTTTTCAATGGCGACACGCAGGTACTCGGCGTAGGGCGGCGGGGTGATCGTCGGCAGAATGGTCAGGTTCACGCCGAAGGGCTTGTCCGTGAGCTCGCGGGTGCGGTCAATCTCCTTGCCCAAGTCTTCCGGGGTCGGCTGGGTCAGCGAGGTGAGGATGCCGAGACCGCCGGCGTTGGAGACGGCGGAGGCGAGCTCCGCCTTGCCAACCCATTGCATGCCGCCTTGGATGATGGGGTGCTCGATGCCGAGCATCTCGGTGATACGCGTCGTGAGGTGTGCCATGGGGAGCCTTTCGGGTGGGGTGCGAGGACCTAACGAAACCTCAGAGTATCCCCGTCGGTGTGACGCGCGCAACTACTGACGGACGGTGAGTTCTCCGTTACACGTAACGCATCCCGTGGTTCCCCGGCGGCAAGACGGGGATTAGAAGTCGAAGCCGCCGAAGTCGAAGCCGTCGCCGCCGAAGAAGCCGCCGTCATCTCCCATGTCGCCGCCCATGTCCCCCATGTCGCCGCCGTCCGCGTCTGCCGCGGCATCGGCGCCCGCGTCGCCCATGTCGCCGCCCGCGTCACCGGCGGCGAACTCCTCGGCCGACGGGGTCCCCGCCATGCCTGCAAACAGCGCGGAGTAAAACATCATGGAGCTAGCGGCCCACATGCCGGTCATCATGGCTGGGGCCCACCACGCGGCGGAGTACCAGCCGGCGGGCACGGGGCGGCCCGCGACGTTGCCGCCGGGGTAGTAGTGCGGGGTCTGCTCGCTGGCGTGCGGGGAGGCGGTGATCGTCGTGCCGTCCTCCTGGCGCACCGTGCGCTCCTCCGTCACGCGGCCAGCGCGGCGCTGCCCCTCGAGCTCGGGCAGGGCCGGGCCGGTGGGCATACCCATGTGCTCGCGGGCGGCGTTGACGTAGTGCAGGCCCTCCAGCGCGGCCTCGCGCGCGAGCTGGGCCTGGCGCGGGGTGCGTGCGTCGGAAAGCGCGGAGGAGGCGGCGTTGAAGCGCTCGCTCGCGTCGGCCATCGCCTGCGAGGAGACGGTGTCGTTGCCGCTGAGGGAGAGGACCTGCGAGCCGAGGCGGTCGGTCCAGTGCTTGGCCTCCGCGAGGGCGTCGTCAAGACTGCGCTGTTCGAGCTGGTTGGTGGAATTGGAGCGGTCGCGCACCAGGAACCAGATGAGAAGGGCTACGGCGATGAGCAGGAGGAGAGTGGCCACGAACGAACTACGCACCTTTCGTATCTATGGGATCTTATTGGCACAACGCGTCAGTGAGAAGCATAGTTCCAGGAGCGGAAAGGTTTTGGTCGTTGTGGGCTGGTGCGCTAAGCTCGGTTGAGCGCATGGGAACGTCGTATAGTGGCTAATACCTCAGCCTTCCAAGCTGAAGACGCGGGTTCGATTCCCGTCGTTCCCTCCAGGTAGGCCCATGTTTTCGGGTCGGGTTCCAGCGCTGGTCATGCCGTCAGTCATGACACTCTTGCAGGAGCGACAGTAACGCCCCACCCTCACCGGCAAAAGGCGGGGGTAGGGCGTGTTGTGTTTTGCTGCCCTGCCGCTTCGCCTCGCCGGTATGATCTCCATCGTGGAAGAAAAATCGATCACCGTCCGCACGGTTGACGGAGCAGTAATCACAGAGGATCTTCACGCGGCCTTGGTCGAGTTGGGCGCACCCGTCGCAGCAGCGTTCGGTAGAGCGACGCAGGAGGCCATGGACGCAGTCCCCTCCGGGACGGTGGAAGTGGGTGACGCTGTCCGCTCGTTGCTTGAAGCGCTCGGGAAGTTCCAGTGGGAGATCATCCTTGCGCTTGCAAAGCTGGAGACCCAGAGCGGGTCTGGGACCGTAGTGAAACTCATCCGTGAGGAAGTGGGTAGCGGCCACCTCGATTAGGGGGAAACTTCCTAGATGTAAGCGTGAGAAAACCCTGCCCGCGTGTGCGGTCGGGGGCTAGTTGGGTGTCTCCGTCGCCGTCGGTGGTGTTACCAGCGGCGGGCGATGATGAGGCCGCCGGGGTAGCCGCTCCAGCCGCTGTTGCCTCTGGACGTGTTGCCTTCGTCGTCTACCGAACCGGAACTGCCACCATTGCCGCCCTTCCCGGGCAAATCCAGGGGGCATGTGCTTCCCCACGCGACTGGTGTGGGGCGTGTAGTGGCCGTTGCGGTGGAAAACCCGCCAATCGTGGTCGGTTTTCCCGACCCTCCGTAGTTGTATTTCCGTCTTTCAGTGCCGCCTCCGCCATCCCCTCCCTTGCCGATGGACAGTGACGGCACCATATCAAGCGTAAATCCCGGTACCTGCGCCCCATAGCCTGCACGGCCGTAGGGACCACCGCTGTATGGCGTGCCGCCAGCGCCGCCGTCGCCGCCGGAGTATGCCCACGCGAGGGCGCTACCACCCGGAACCCGAAAAATTGTGTTGGGCGTGACGCTGCGCCACGACACCGCCCCCTCGGCAAGGTTATTTTTGATCCACCCCACCTCGGTGCTCGCGTTTCGGAGGGCGGATGATGCCCCGAACGCCCACGCCACGCAATTCGAGGCCGTTACCGTGGCGCTCCCGCTCACGAGCACGTTTTCCGACAGGGTGAACGCGCCACCATTCGTCGCGGTTTCCACTTGCTCACCATCCACCAAAAGTTTCAACCGGTAGCCGTACCAGTCGATATCGGTGGACATTGACACGATGTGTTTGCCGCCGGGCCACGGCGCGCTGAACGCAAGATTATTCTTACCCCGGTCACCGTTCGACACGACATTTATCGTCGAGCCGCTCACACTCATGTGCAACGCGGTCCGGCTGTCCTGCTTCACCGTCAGCGACCCGGGCCCTTCCACAAGCATGTGCACCTGCGTGGACCTGGTGCTCGACACCATGAAATCCTTCGACGCATCCGGCTCCGTAATGCTCATCGCATCCGCCACGGAATCAATCTGGTCAAGCGCCACCTCGAAACCAGTGATCGGGGTGCGAGCCGTATACACGAGCTTCCCCTGATGCCACACCTCTTTCACCCTCCGGCCCTGGTGCCAGACTTCCTTGACCTTGCGGCCCTGATGATAAATCGGCATACCTATTCCTATTCGTAGACGATGTGCAGGTTGCCATCAGTGGCGCTGGTGTTCCCCACCACCACCAACCCGGAGACCGCCCCATCCACATAGGATTTAGTAGTGGCGTGCGCCGCCGACGTCGGTGCGGACACCGTCAACCGGCCCGCTGAATCCCGCTGCGCCAGACTGCTGCCCGCCGCCGACTGCGACACCGTGGGCAGGTCAGTCACCTGCGACATAGTGTGCGTGTGACTGGTGGGGGCTGTTGTGTCACTCAAATGCTGCAGGATGATCGAAAACTCCTGAAACAGTTGGGTTAGTGTCCTCTGCTCGAAGCCGTCATCTGGCGGCTCCACAATCTGATCAAAAGTGTGCGTGTGCTGCTTGTCCGCTTTCGTGGCGATGGCCCGTGTCAACGCCGCTTCCGCCGTCTGGCCGCGCTCCAACTCGCGAGCAATCTCGAGCAGCGTGTCGTACGCTTCAGGCGCACCCGCGAGCAGCGTATTCACCCGGTCGTTGACGGCTTTCACAGACGACTCCGCCGCCGCCTGCGCCGCCCTATCCGCCTCCGTCTTTGACCTGTCTGCTTCCACCTTCGACCTGTCGGCCTGCGTCCTCGCCGTCGCAGCGCTCCCAGCCGCGTTCGCCTCCGACTCCTTCGCGATCGCCTCACTGGTTTTGGCGGCTGTGGCCGACTCCACCACGTGATCCACCACCATGTTCGCGTTCGTCTCGCTGATTTTCGCGGCCGCGGCCGATCCGGCTGCTTTCGACTCGCTACCCTTCGCGGCCTGCTCCGAGGTTTTCGCCGCCGCCGCAGACCCGGCCGCCTTCGCCTCCGAGTCCCTAGCCTTCTCCTCGCTGGTCTTCGCCGCAGACGCGGACGAGGCGGCAGCGTCACGAGAAGCACGAACCGCAGCATCCACACCCGCGGCAGCATCCGCCGCCGCTTTCCGAGCAGCTTCAGACGTCAGCTCCGACAATGACACCACCGACAACTTGCTGACACCTGCCTCGGACTTCCCCCACACGATGAGGTCTCCGCCTTCGACAGTGAGCTCGGCGATGGAGGTTCCCTGGGGCCCCCGCACGATCGGCTCGGGTTTGGTGGCGAGGGGGGCGACGGCGGTGAGGTCGACTTCCCCGTCGGGGATGGCGTCGAACACCACGTCGCGGAGAGTGAGGGGCACACCCTGGGCCTGGAGGTTGGAGAAGGAGGCGCGCCAGCGGATGAGCGGCGGGTTGGAGCCTTCACCGCCTGCGAACAACTGGACCCCGACGGCCCCGCGGTGCATGACCACACCGTCCGAGATTCGCACCGTGATGGGGGACAACACCACAGTTACGGGCCCGTCGGCGGTTTGGACTTGGACGCTGTCACCCTCCGCCATGACGGGGGTGAACGTGACCTGCCCCTGCACCTGACGGGTTTCCGGGGTGGCGTCGGGGTCATCCCCGTCGAGCAGCACCGCACTTATCGCCCGCTTAACCGTTGTGAATCGCACATGAACCTCCTAATCAGAGGTCACAATCACACCCCCGTGCAGTTGTCCGTCCGTCACGTCGGGGAATCCGACGGGGCATCCACCGGCTTGTCCGACGGTCCGGACCCATCACCCCACTGGCCAGAGCTTGCGCGGGAAATGTGTTGCGCCACCAAACGCGACCAAGCGGGCCCAGAATAGATACCCCGGGCTCCAGCCGATGAAGTGATAAGAACTTCCGCGTAATACCCAGGCTCCGGTATCACAACAGAGGACACGATCGAGACCGTATGTTCATCGCTGTCAGTGAACTTGGCGCGCTGCTCCGCGAACACCGCCCCGCTTGGCGTGTAAACCATCAGCGCGACCTCCCCCTTCCCCGTCGCAAACCGAATCCACGACAAGGTGGCCTGGGCCCGGATGTCCCACAAACCCTTGTCTAGCAGGCGGATGCCTTTGCGGTACGGTTCGCAACCGCGCATGGGGCCGAGCTGAGCGGTGAACGGTAGAGTGCCTTCCCCCTTGAGCTCTTTGCCTGCGGGGACGTACAGTGACCCGTAATCCTGGAGGGGGGAAAGGAGGTCTAGTCGGTTGTTTAGATTCTTTTCGGAGGCGGCGGCACCCTTAGCCAAGGCGTCGATTTCTGGGCGGGTGGGCACAGTCTCCGCTAGTTGCACAAACAGGTCCGGGCGGATGCCGAACGTGTCCGCACGGGTCATCGAGTTGTGCGGGTTCGGCTGCGTGCCGTCACCCGCGGGGGCAGGGAACCACGGCACCTGGTCCGAGGGAAGGAAATCGTCGTTAGCCATGCTCGCCCCCTAGAATCCGGTGTTGACGGGCATCGCCATGAACGTCAAACCAGCGTTGTTGCGGGAAAACTCCCACCCACCAATCGTGCCCATCACCTTCTTCAGCACCACGTAGATGGTGGTCGCGGTGTTCGCCTTCACCACTCCATAAGTGGACCCCGGGGTGACCTGCCCCGTCGACCACGGGTGCAGTGACATTGCCTCCTCCTTGCGTTGGAAAGGTTTGCCCACGCCGTGGCCCACAATGTCGCCCTTCTGGGCGTTGCCCACCCGCACCTCCGCGTTGAACGCCACGCCCAGCGGGGTCTCCACTGTGAGGTTGCCGCCCACCACCAGGGGCCGCCAGTCGAACGGTAGACCTGGCACCGTCATCGACCCGATCAGCTTCTCCTTCACCTCACCCGAGCCGATAAGGCCCTGGCTGAAAGACTGGAAATCGTTCGGGCCCATCATGAACGGGCCGATGGGGGAGAGGATGTTGCGCGGTGCCCACTTCGACCCGTTCCACGTCAGGGCCTCACCAGCCGCGGGGGTGCGGGACATGTCCACGTCGGGGGAACTCGACAAGTTCGAGGCGGTGCCGGTGTCGCCCTTGTCGCCGGGTGGGCCGACAGGCCCCTGGGGTAGGACGAAGTCGAGGACGAAGGTGTCCTCCGTGCTGGCGGCCTGGTTGACGCTCACGCTTGCGTCGCCGCCCGGGGTGACGGAGCCGATCTGCACCCGCGGGGTCACACCCGGTTCACCACGGAGCCCGATGAAGTTCGGAATCTCGAAATAGTCTTTGCCGTCCCACACCCACAAGGACTTGCTCACCGTATCGGGGTAGGCCGCGCCTCGGTCGACGTCGCGCAGGTTGGTGGGGAGTTGGCGCTTGTCGGTGATGAGGCTGCGGAACCAGAAGCCGGGGCCGGGGTCGCCCGGTTCGCCCTTCTCGCCGCGGCGGCCGCGGGGCAGTTCGAGGTAGGCGGCGTCAGGGGTGACTTCGATGGTGGCTCGCTGGGTCGCGAAATAGTCCTCCGTGTCTACCCACCGGAGGATGAGCTTCGTTTCGAGATCGCGGAGGGTGGGCACGCTATCGGCCATGAGTGCTCCTTGAGTTGGGGGTGTCTGGCCGTCATCGTGATCCGGGCGCGCCGTTGTCCCTTGTGGGGCGCGGGCACGGTATCGCATGGCCGTCTAGGTTGCGCTCGGTGAACAAATTATCAATTTACTTGTTGCTGGGGTTCCCGATCTGGGGGTTTTGTGTTTGCGCTGGTCATGGCCGTGCGCAGTGTGCGTGTTGTGCGTTGCGTGCTGCATGGCTTAGGGCTGGATCGGGATTTTTCGAGATCCGCGGTCGGCGGGGCGGGGCGGGTTATCGGTTTATCAACCCCCGCTACCCCCATCGGTTACCCCCACATGTTAGCCCTCTTGCGCGGCGGAGGTTAGGTGACTAACATGAACAGTGTCAGCGAGACAGGAACACAACCGAAAGGACCGGCCATGACCACCACCACCCAGGACTACATCACCGCCAACCTCGACGCCTTCGCGCAGATCGAGCGCGAGACCGGCCGCGAGTTCACCGACGAGCAGCGCACCGAAATCGCCCAGCTCGCCCTCGACGGCACCGATTTCTACGCCGCCTTCGACCAGGTCACCTCGCTGACAGCCGAGGTCACCCTCGCCGAGCAGGGCCACCACAGCGACCTTGTGCAGCTGCGCACCCACACCGGCGACCTGCTCGAAACGCCCGCCTCCGACGGCATCGGCACCGAGGATGGCTTCTACGTCGAGCCGTCCGAGGACAGCGCCCCCTATGAGCTGGCCGCCGAGGAGTGGCTCCGGGGTCTGCCCGGCATCTGGACCATCACCGAGTGGGCATAGCCCCCACGCACCAGCCCCGCCCGCCACGGCGGGGCTTCCCCTCATCCCCCACCCGAAAGGACCCCCCATGGCCACCCTGACTGACCTGGCCGCCCAGACCGCCGCCACCCTCGACATCGACGAGGCCGCCGCCCGCGACGCCCTCACCACCTACCTCCGCCAGGTGGAGGCGCTCGACTCTCGCACCATCGACCCCGACGACATCAACCCGGACGACGCAGCATTCCTCACCGAGTCGGTGCGGCAAGCGCAGCGCGCCGGCGACCTCGGCACCCGCGAACTCGACCACCTCGCGGACGCAGTAGAGGCTCACCACGACGCTGTCGACTCGGCGAAATTCCACGCCGACAAGCGCGACAGGCACATTATCGCCGCCCTGCGCGCCGGGGCACGCATGAAAGAAGTCACGGAGATCACCGGCCTGTCCCGCGCCCGCATCCAGCAGATCACCCGGAAGCAGGAGCAGCTGTGAGGCCCACGCCAGCTTGGAAACTTCCCGAAATCCGCGACGCTATCGTCGCCCACGAGAAATTCATCCCGGAGGAGGAGCGCGGCACTGCCATCACGCGGCGCCACATCCCAACGCTGCGCCGCGCTGAACTTTTCTGGGCGTCGTCCGACATGACCACTCTTGCTTTGCAGGCGGCGGCGACGCTGCCCGAGTGGACGCCGGAGATCGCGGCCCCGGCGACGGCCGGGTTCATGCTGTGGCAGCAGCCAATCGGACGATTCGACGGTGTCGCCCCTGGTTTCACAGATGAAGGTGTGGCGGAGCGCATCATCAGTGATTCGCAAGCTGTGGCTGCTCATTGGTCTTTTGACGCGGAATATTTGACGCTGACGCTCTACGGGCTTGTGTCGTCGGCTGCGGAGCGTGGGCGCACCGCCCCTGTGAGCGGCGACCTCTACGAAATTGGTGTGTTCACCACCCTTGGTGGGCATGCTTTCCACCCCGACAAGGTCGAGCTGCAGGACCAGACCATGCACGAGGTGTTGCATGTGATTGGGGCGTCGTGGCTTTTGATGCAGCAGCCCACCGTTTCGACGGTGCGCAGGCAAAAGCCGCAGCGCACTGGTGGGAAGCCGAAAAAGAAACCCGCCAAACGGGACATGGTGCAGATCATTGACTTGCGGCGCTTGGCGAAGAAGAACGAACCTAACGCTGCCCCTGGCACGGGGCGGCGTGAGTATTCGCGCAGGTGGTTTGTGCGGGGGCATTGGCGGCAGCAGGCTTGCGGTCCTGGCCGCACGCAGCGCAAGCCTGTGTTTGTGGCGCCGCACATTCGGGGGCCGGAGGATGCGCCGCTGAAGCAGGGGCGGGTGAACGCGTGGAGGCGCTGAATCCGGTGCCGCCGGGGCGTGAGCATTGGGTGGTGTCGCCGCAGCGGGCGGCCGCCGAGTGGGTGGGCGGCTACCGGGGTTCCACCCGCGCATCTTATGGCCGGGCGTTGCGGGCGTGGTTGTGGTGGTGCGAGGATTCCCACCTCGACCCGTGGAGTGTGTCGCGCATCCACATTGAGCGCTACTTGGCGACGATGCCTCCGAAAGCAGCGCAGGCGGCGGCGACCGCGATTTGTGGGTTTTACCGCGACGCCCACGGGCGCGGCCTCACACGCACGGACTTGGCGTGGGGGGTGCGGCGGCCGCGTGTTGGGCGTGGACCATCCGGCACGTTTGCCACCCCCGACGAGCTGCGCCGCATCCTCGCCACCGCTCGCACGGTGGAGGACGTGGATGTGCGCGCCCTGGTCTCCACTCTCATTGTGACGGGGTTTCGCCTCGGGGAAACGCTCGCCCTTGACGTCGATGATTGTGACACAACGGATGGTGTGCGCGTCACACTGCTGCGCAAGCACGGCCACACCGATATTCTGCCGCTGCCCTCCCCGGCACGCGAGGATGTCGCCGCGCTGTTGTCGCGGCGCTCCACCGGGCCTGTGTTTCGCCATCGGG
Source organism: Corynebacterium timonense (assembly GCF_900105305.1). NCBI lineage: Bacteria > Bacillati > Actinomycetota > Actinomycetes > Mycobacteriales > Corynebacteriaceae > Corynebacterium > Corynebacterium timonense. The sequence continues at coordinate 277,244 of NZ_LT629765.1, forward strand.
GGCGGCGCATGGACTCCCAGACAGCACGCCGCTGGGTCACGGCGATTGCGGAGGAAGCGGGGTGTGAGCAGCGGATCACCCCGCACTCGCTGCGCAGGTCTTTCGTCACCCTGGCCCGCGACCTTGGCCTTGAGGATGCGGAGATCATGGCGATGACTGGGCATGTGGACGCGTCGATGATCGATTTCTATGATCGCGGGCGGCGGCAGCGCGACGGTGCCGCGGGGCGTGAGGTGGCGGCGTGGCTTGAGCAGGCATGAAAAAAGACCCCCACCTGGTGGTGGGGGCTAGTCGTCGTTTTCGGTGGGGTTTTGTAGCACCCATTCGTCGAACCCGAGGAACGGGGGCCTGGGCAAGCCGAGTGTGATAAGCCAGCGGTCGTAGGCGTCGCGGCGGGCGGCGCGCTGTTCGAGGGCGTCAATCCGCTTGTCGCGTTCCTCAAGCTGCCGATCGAAAAATTCTTTGATCTCTTGTGTCAGCAACTGCCAACCGGCGGGCGCGGCCGCTTCGCGGTCGCTTTTGGCTTTCACCCGCACACCAAAAAAGGTCAGCACAGCACCGATGACGCCGATGATTAGGGTGACGAGTTCGCCACTAGGATTTCCGAAGCTCATTGGCAACAGCTCCCTCCGGGATGACATCGCGGGACCCGCGCCACACCGCCCACACCACAAGCAGGGCAACGCTGGCGTAGCCGACGGCGGGGAGCCAGGCGCGTGGCGACTGGTCGATGATTGCGTCGGCGATGAAGCTCATCGCCCACACGGCATGCAGGCCCACTCCCAGGCCGAGGCTGATGGGGGCGAGCCTGCACACGGCCAGCGACACGAGGCATAGTGCGCCGACGGTGATCCAGATGGCTGCCCACCACCCGATGGGTAGCAAAAGTTCGGCGGGGTGTGATCCTGCCCCCGGGCCGCCGAAGTAGATCGGCAGGTAGGTCACGCCGCGCAGGAGAAGCCCCGCCCCGACGATGACTAGTGCGGGGGCGTCGGTGAGAAGCCACGCCCGCACCCGTAGTGCCGCGGGTTGGATGCGTGCTGGTAGGTGCTCGATGGGCATGACTCTCCCCTATTCGTGGTCGAGACGATGCGAACCGCCCGCCACGTCATCGAGGGGCGGATCGTGCGGGTTGGCGGTAGGGATGCCGGCGAGCTCGGCTGCGGCGGCGCCGGCGACCAGGGCATCAGTGTCACGGGGCTCGGTGGTCGTGACGAGGCTCGGGGTGCCCGGTTCTGCGGCCCCTGCGGAGGCGATGGAGGTCAGGACGGACAGGACGGTGGCGGTGGCGGCGATGCCGAGCATCTCCTCCCAGCCGAGCTCCCAGACGGGCACGGCGGTGCCGACGCCGATTGCGGCGACAAGGGACTGGGCGAAAGTCTTGACGGCGCGCTCCGCGGCGCCCTTCCAAAAGGTGGTGGCGAACATGGTTATCGTCCTTCCTTGATGTTCTTGAGTTCGGCGAGCTCGGCCTTGAGTTCGTCTTGACGGGTGAGAACGAGTGCCAGCATTTCCGGCACGGTCGCGTAGTCACCGGGTTTGGAGCTCGCGTTGTCAACGAGCTGGGAGACGGACCAACCGCCGTACTGCCCAGCGTCGCGGCCGCCGGTGAGCTGCTGGCGGATGTCCTTCGCGTCGGAGATGAGGGGGCCGATGAAGCCTTTGATGAAGTCGGTGAAGAAGTTGGGGGTGAGCACGTTGGGGGTCTCCTTAGGTGGGTTGAGGTTGTCGCGGACGTAACCGAGGTAGACGTCCCACGGGAAGCCAATGCCGGGGTCGACGTGGTCGGTGCCGCCCCACGCCTGGCCGGTTTCCAAGTGGCCGGCGAATCCTTTCTTCCCGGCGCGTAGGTCAGCGGCTGAGAGTTTGATTGGGGGGATGTTGTACTTTCGGCACCATTCGGCGTCGCGTTTCGCGGCTTCGCGCAGCATCCGGTCGTATTGGAGCCATTGGACGCGGGTTTCGGTGCCCCACAGGACGAAGGAACGGTGCAGGCCAATGTTGTTGCCGTAGTTGCCGCTGGACCAGGTGAGCCAGTCGTCGGTGTTCTCGATGAGGTGCTTGATCGTCGTGTCCGACAATTCGTGGTAGGAGCCGGACTGCGAGCGGATTTGGTAGTTGGCTACGTTCTCCGCCGGTGTGCCGGGGGCATTCACGGTGACGTGGATGATGATGTTCTTAATCTGGTGTGTGGGGCGGGGTTTGCCGAAGCTGAAGCGCGGCGACCAATCGAGGACGTTCATGGCGGGGGCTTTCCGTTGTGGTGGTGCAGGTGCCTGTGGGGCGGGGTCGCCTGGCCAGCTGGCTCCGCGGAGCATGGTCATGGGGTCGAGGCGGTTAGGCCCCGGGGGAGACCACGAGTAGCGGTGCCACTCCAGGTGGAGGTGCGGGGCGACCCCGCCGTTGGTGCGGGAGTCGGGGTTGATGCGGGCGATGCGCTGCCCCTCGCGCACCTTCTGGCCGACGCGCACCTCGGGGATGACGTGACCGTAGACGGTTTCCCCTCCCCCGTTGGCCGCTGGGTGGTCGACCGTCACCCACTGGCCGAAGCCACTGGCGGCCCCGGCCCTGGTGACGGTGCCGTCCTTCACCGCGAAAACCGGTTTCCCGCCCGACCCGCCTGTGAGCCCGAAGTCGGTACCCCAGTGGGTGGTGCCCCACCTCGGGCCGAATGGGCTTGTGACTTCGAAGCCGCGCTGAACCGGCATCGTGACCATCGCGGCCCCCCTTTTACATGGCAGTTGCTTTTACTACCGCAAATGGTGGCCCGCTAGGGGAGTTGTCCTACGTCGCCAGCCCCAGGTCGCGGATCGTGGAGAAGATGTCGTTCATCCCCTCCACCATCTTCAAGTAGGGGTTCGTGAGGTTGCGTCTCTTCCCGACCCGCGGGGTCACCCTCACCCGCGAACCCACCTCGTCGACGATCTCTACCCCCGTGATGATGTCCGTCAGCGTCGCTCCCGACAGGTGCTCGTGCAGCTGCACCCGGTCGCCCACCCGGTAGCCGTGGATCGGCTTGCCGTTGTCGGCGGTGGAATCGTCGCCGAGAATCTTGGAGCAGCCGTCTACCATCTTCATCTCGATGGTTTGCCCGCCCTGCGCCTCCAGGAGAGCTCGCTCCGCGAGGGCGGAGGTGTCGTACGTGAACACACCCGCGCTGGAGCTGGTGAAACTCTCGCGCAGGTGGAACGGTCCCTCCGCAGCGCGACGCCGCACATCCACCCGGTCGGTGAACGCAAACACCGTGTCCTCCGTCTGGTTCTTCAGCACGGAGCCGATCATCCCGCCGACGATGCCGCCGATGGCCGTTCCGCCCGGGCCCAACACAGACCCCAGAGCACCACCAATCGCGGTGATGATGCCCTGCACCGCGAAGTCGATGCCGAGGCCCATGAGCTCGTTGACCCAATCGTCGGATTTGCCGCCCACGACGGCGCGCACAGGGCCGGTGCCCTTCCCCGACAGGGTAATCGACTCGACCTCGCCCGAGCCGGTGGAGAAGCGCACATGCTCCCTCTCGCGGATGGGAGTGACCTGGATGATGATGCCGGGGCTCGTCGGTTTGAACAGGGACCCGCCGGTGGGGTTCATGGCGTTGTCGGCTTCGGCGCGCCTGGCCCGCGCTGAGTTCTCGCCCACCTCCAGTGTCTGATTGAGGACGTCGCCGACAGGGGTGAGGCGGGAGACCTCCAGCATCGACTGGCCTTGCACACCCAGCGGCACCATTTTGCCCGTCGGGAAGGGCTGCCCCGGCCACCACATACGCACCGTCAACCCGTAGTCGTGCTCGTCGAGGACGTCGCGCAGCAGATCGGGCATGTAGGTCATGCGGGCCGACACATCCACCTTCGGGGACTTATCCAGGTGGCGCGGCGGCGGCATGAACAGGTAGGTCGGCAGGTCAGTGCGCGCCAGGTTCTCCAGCAGGTAGTGGTGCACCACCTGGAGCAGCGGCCCGTTCTGGTAGTCCCGCTTTTTCTGAAGCGCGAGCGGCAGTCTCGGCGAAGACATGGCCAGCAGGTGTGCCAGCTGAATCTCGTCCGATACCAGCGTGCAGGTCACAACTTCACGGCCGGGTTTGCCGGACGCCTCGTAGGACTGGACGCGTCCTGTCCACCGCCACCCGTTGTACTCGCAGGTGATCGGCACAACATCCTTGTCGGCCTGCATGAGACGCCCCGCCAGTGGGTGCGACGCTTCCACGACTAGCTCGCCCGTTCCGGCGGTGAACCCGAATTCCTCGGTGAACTTCGCGCTGATGTAGTGGCCGATGCGGCGGGCGTCGGTGTAGTCGTTGTTGTGGACGGTGATATTCAGGGGGTTCGTGCCGAACCGTGGTTCTACCATGCCTGCTCCGTCCTCGGGGTGTACGCGACCTCAACGCGAAAATCCGGGCCGGGGTTGCGTGGGGAAATGGTGAGCTTCGTGGCACGCCCACGGTCCACACCCCGCGGCGGCAGCGGCTTCGACCACCACACCCGGGGGAACAAGGGTCGAAGGTCCTCGCCACTGGTTGACATGAGCGCCGGCCACGTCTCATCAGTGTCGACAACGTAGCCGTAGACGGGATCTTTCCCCGCAAGGAGGTCGGCTTCGGTGCGCAGGGTGCGCGGGTCGGGCAGGAAGTGCACGTCATCACCCACCCCAACCTCGACGCCGGAGTGGGTGCCGGTAATCGCCCACCGCAGCCACGCCTCCTGGTCGCCGAGGTTGCGCATCTCCGCGGCAAACCCGGTGGCGGGGGTGAAGATGCGGGTTTCCTCGAAACGAGTCCAGAACGACTTGTCCGTGGTGAACGTGACCACCTCCCCGAGCTCACCGACAAGGCCCGGGGTGGCGTCGGCCATGTAGTCCACCTCTGCAATGGACTCGGGGCGCACGTCAATCCACCAGTAGCCGGACTCCTTCGACACGGCATAGAGGCGGGAGGGGGTCTTCCCGCGGCCCAAAGACTCGCGCCACAGGGCGTGCTGGCGGCGCGCCCACGCCGAAGACCGGGGGTCAGCCACCCACACCTTCAGAGTGATGCTGCCGCGCTCATCGACCGTGCCGCGGTACAGGCCACCCTCCACCCCGACGAACTCCTGGTAGTCGTGCTTGAACGGTGCGCCCTGCAACCCCGTGGGGACAGTAGCGAGGCGGACGGGAGAGTCGGGAGCGTCAAACGCCCACCGGGTCTGGTGGTCCGCCCCGATGAGGAAGAACCGCAGGAAGTCCGCATCCTGGTAGGCGTCGCGGCGTTTCCACTCGCGCCCAGTGGTCATCAGGCTCATTTCAGCATCACACTCCCAATGGCCTGGTTTAGCTGGCGGGCCGCGTTGTCGAGCTGGCCTTTCAAATACTGGCGTGGGTCGTTGATCTGCACCGGCCCGTTGAACACCGCACCCACCGCGTTCGTCGCCGCCTGCTGGGCACCCATCTTCGTGCGGTAGGACGCGGCATCCATGTTCAACCCGAGGGAGCCGAGGGACGTGGACGCGCCGGTGGAGAAGTCCAACTTGCCCTCAATCAGGCCCGGGAGTGCCGCACCAACCAGGTTAAGCATGCTCATCACGTCCACGCCCAGCCGTTTTCCGGTCTCCGCCCAAATCTCCAGGGAGCGGGCCTTCTTGTTCGACGACAAGGGGATGTATGCCTCCGGGCCCGCCTCAGCCCAAAGCACCGCGGAACCCTCGTTGATGGATGCCTGGCGGGCGTTGCCGAGGATGCCGCCGTTCGCCATCGCCGTGACCTGCATGGGCGTGCCGGTCGAACTGTACTGCTGGAGGAGGCGTTCCGCCTCCGCCATGCGTTCGGCGTAGCGGCCGGGGAACGCGGAACGCTGCACACGCTGGGCGTGCGCGCCCGGGTCGCCGACGTTGTAGTTCTCCTTGACGAGTGCGTCGTAGAACATTCCGGCGGAACGCTCCGGGCTCATCCGGTCCGCAGTCGTGCCCCACGCACCATTCGCCCGCTGCTGGAACAGACCCACACTGTCGTGGTCGTAGCCCACAGCATCGTGCGGCATCTGCATCGACGCTGGATCAGCCGGGTTGGCGTACACCTTCAGGTCGGACTCCACCAGGGCAGTCGCCAACGCAATCTTGATGCCCCTATCGGTGATGCCTCGCCGGCGTCCCTCTTGGATGATGGCGTCGGCGTACGTGTTGCCGGTGGTGCCGGACACGCGCTCTAGCCCTTCAGTGGGGACGAGGACGTCGGCGTCGAGGGCGTTGAGTGCTGTTTCCTGCTCGGCAACTTCGCGCTCCAGTGCTTCGATTTCGCGCTGGAGTTTGGCGACCCTGTCTTCTGCTTTGGCGACACGTTGGTCGGCCGCGGCTTTCTGCGAGTCGGTGGCCTTAGAGTTGCTGCGGGTCTCGTCGCGTTTCATCTTGGCGATGCGCAGGTCCTCTTCGGCCAGGGGCAGGGTGTCGCGTTTGTCGTCGAGGGATTCGGATTTCGATGCGATGCTGCGGGCGAGCTTGTCAGCGTCCTTCCCTGTCCTCTGCCCGGATTTTTCGGACAGCTCAGAGTACAAGCCGATGGCCTGGCCCCACGAGACGATATCGTCGTCCATGACGGTGCCGGTCTGCTTGGCGTAGATCGCTGCCGCGAGCTCCAGGACGCTCCCATCCTTGATGAGGGTTCCGGCCCCGTCGTTCAGTTCGCGCTGCGGGTCTGTGTCGGGGGTGGTGGCAAGCGATGCGCCGTACGCCTCGGATCGGGTAGGTGTGGCCGGGGAGAAGGCGGCGGGGCGGGGGCCGGTTTGGCCGACAGCGCCGTCGAGGGCGTCGAAGTAGTCCAGCCCCTCCCCCGGTGCCAGCGGGTGCGCACCAGGCAAGTAGTACCAGTCGGTGAAGCCGCGGCCCTCCAACGGGCCAGCCTTCCCGCCGATGGTGAACCCGCCGCCGGTGTTGCCGCCGGACTCGATGTAGGTGCCGTTGTCGAGCTGCATAGCGGTGTGGCCACCACCAGGCCCACCGTTGAGGAACGCGACACGGGTGTCGCCGCTGGCGCCGCGCCCGCGCCGGAAGTTCTTCCGCGACAGCCACGAACCCTCGGATGCGGTGGCGGTGCGCGAATCCCACTCGTCTAGACCGAGGATCGCGTTCACGCCGAGGGAGATAGCGCCGGAGCAGTCCACCCCAGCCTTTGACCAGCCGCCGAAAATGTAGGGGGTGCCATGCATGTAGGCGAGCTTCTTCTCCACGGCCGCGCCGGGCACGATCCCGCCGTCTGCGAGGGCGATGGCCTGCCCGTCGTTGGTGACCAGGTTGTAGCCGAAGCGGGTGGCGACGGCATTGAGGATGCGGGTGGAGCGGTCACGCTTCGACTCCGCGAGCGGGATGTACGCCTCGCCGCCGGTCTCGGACTCGCCGTGGACTCGGTAGGTGCCGGAGGTGGTGATGGTGGCGCGGTGCGCCGGCTCCTTGCGCGGGCCCGCCATCGCCTGGTCCAGGGCGCGGGTTGTGCCGCCGTCCGCGAATGCCACCGCCTCCTGTCGGCCGTTGTACACGCCACCCTCGGCGTCGCCGCGGCTGAAGATGTCGGTGATCCGGCGGGTGATGTTCACGACGTGCTCGGAGAACGTGTTGACCGCCTGCGGGGCCAAAACGTTGCGGATGTGGTTCGCGGTCTCGTTCGCGTTGTCCGTGACGATGACCTGCCCGTTCGGCAAGGTTGTGGTCTTGATGCCGAGTTCCTTCAGGCGCGCCATGTTCTCCGGGGACGTGTCCGAAATCGCCACATGGCCAGGGGGGAGCGCCTGCGTGGCAACCCCAAGGCTTGCCAGGTTCGCCAGGTTCTCCCCGGTCGTGTCAGTGATAGCGACATGCCCGCCAGGCAAAGTCACGGTCTGAATGCCGAGCTGTTGCAGCGCGGAGCGCACTTTCGGTGTGTCATCGGCGATACGCACCGACCCGGACGGCAGCGTCTGGGTCTGGATGCCAAGCTCGGTTAGTGCAGTGCGCACGAAACTGACGTTGTCGTTGACGTGCAGCTGGCCAGTGATCGGGTTCTGCACCGCCGCTTTAAGGTCGAGCTGCTTGTTCAGGAGCTCGGACAGGTTGTCCTTCAATGTGACCTCACCCGTCACTGGGTTCTGGGTTGCCAACCCCAGGTCGATGAGTCGCTGCTTGACCTCCGGGGTGTTATCGGACAAGTTCACACGACCATCCGGCATCCTGGTCGCTTTCGCCCCGATTTCGTCGAGCATAGCCATGATGTTCATGCCGTCCGGGAAGGTCAGCTTCACCTGACCATTAGCGCCTTCCTCCACTTCTGCGCCGAGTTCGCGGAACTGCTCACGCACCGCCGGGGCCATGGAATCAACCATGATCGTCTTGTCGTCCGGCACGCTCTTGATGGAGTCTCCGAGCTGGTTGAACGCGACGCGGGTCTGGTCGATGACCTTGTCGATGCCAGCGAGTTGGTCGGCCCGGATTTTGCCCTGCGCGTTCTCCATCTCCCCGGCGGCACCGGCCACACCGTCTTTCAGGCCACGGGCTTTCTCCGTGGCCTTCTCCACCTTCTCCGTCCACATGTTGAGCTCACCGTCGCCGCCCATGATGTCGGACAGTTTCCGCTGCGCTTCTTGGTTGCCGTTGACAGCGTCGGTGAGCAGGTCAAGGGACACACCGGCTTCGGCGTACCGCCCGGCGTGTTTCTGCCAGGTGTCGCTGCCTTCAATCGCTGCGCGGGTCGCGGCACCAGTGGCATCGGCGACCTGTTGCATGGCTGTTTTGTTGCCGTTCATCGCGGCCACAACCGTCTCGGAGGACACTCCCAGCTGGTTGGCTGTTTCAATCCAGCCAGATTCCTCTGCTCGCTTGCGTTGCAGTTCGTTCGTCTGCGACGTGATAGCACCCGTGGTTTGGTCGAGGGAGTCCTTCAACTGTGCCTGCTGCTGTTGGTGCTGTTCCTCAGCCTGCTTTGCCTCCATGTGCTTGTTGGCGAGGAAAGACACTGCCCCAGCTGCTGCGGTGAACGCCAAGCCCCACGGCCCACCCAAAAACCCCATAAGCCCACCGGCTGCTGTTTTAATGCCGTTGAAACCGACTTCCATCATGCCGCGTGTGGTGCCTGCGAAGCCTGCGGCTGTGGCTTGCATGCCGACGAGTCTGCCCTTCCACTCGGCGTCCATGGCGCGGCTGGTGGCCATGGTGGACAGGTGGGCGGATTGTATGCTGGCGGCGTAGGCGCGTTCTGCTGCTGCGGTGGCGGCGAGGTCAGCACGTCGTTGACGCAGAAGAGATGATGCGTCAGCGCCAGATACCCTGGCTGTCGCCCACGCCGAAGCCAGTTGAGTGCGCACAGTGGTGGCGTAGTTGCGGACGCTGCCAGCCCCGGACGCCATTTTCGTGTTCAGGTCTAGGGTGTGCGTTGCCATGGCAGCCAGCCCCGCGATGAGCATGGGGGTGGGCACGGCTCGGATAGCGCCGCCGACGCCTTCAATGGCGGGGCCGAGGAGGTCAAGACCGCCGGCGACTGCACCCAACGTGGATTCGAGGGGGCCGGAAAACTGGTCGTAGAGGGTGATGGCGAGTTCTTCGGCGCTGTTTTCCACGGCTTCGATCGCGCCGGGCAGGCCGTGGGTTTTCGCCGCTGCAACGTCTGCTGCTGCGCCGGTGCGCTCCACAGCGGCGCGCATCTGGTCGAACCCGGAGGAGCCGTCTGTGGCGGCAATACCAGCAAGACGCATAGCGTCGTACCCGAAGAGGGTGGCGGTGGCGGCCTGGTACTGCGCATCCGACATGCGGCCCGCCGCGTCCCCCAGCTGCTCCATGAGAGAGTGCATGCCAACGAACTTGCCGTTAGCGTCGTAGACGGTCAGGCCCAGTTCCTGGATGGCGGCTTGGGCGGGCCCGCCCTGGTCCGTCAGGGACAGCAGCGCGGACTTCAGCAGGGTACCGGCATCCGAGCCAGTGATGCCCGCGTTCGCGAACATGCCCAAGGCGGCGGCGGTGTCCTCAAGCGATAGTCCGAATTGGTGGGCGACGGCACCGGACTGCTGTAGACCGGCCGCGATGTCGGTCATTTCCGCCGTCGACGCGTTCGCCGCGTTCGCTAGGATGTCAGCTGCCTTAGCGGCGTAGTCTGCTTGCAGCCCGAAGCTGTTGAGTGCCTGGGCCTGAATCGTCGCCGCCGTTCCAGCATCTACCTGGGCGGCGGCCGCTAGTTGCAGTGTCCCCTTCGCCGCTTGCATCGCCTGGTCAACGTCGAAACCGCCCTTCGCCAGCTCGGACATGGCCAGAGCGGCGTCGGATGCGGAGGTGGCGGCGAGGGAGTTGTCGTTACCCAGTTCGCGGGCGCGCTGGGACACCGCCGCGAGCTGGGTTTCCGTCGCCCCCGACACGGCGCGCACCGTGTTGATCTGATTCGTGAACTCGTTGCCGAGATTCATGGCCTCCTGGAAAGCGGCGGCGACTCCGGCACCAGCGGCCGCCAGGCCGACGAGCGGGGCGACGTTGCCCAAACCGGACAGCACCCCGGACAGTTTCTGCCCGCTGCCCGCGGCGTTCTCCAGCTCCTCCGCGGGCTGACCCGACACACGCAGGCCCCCACCGGCCCGGCCCGCCTCCTGCATGTCCCGCCCCAACTGCTGGGCGGACTTCGACGCGGAGCGCAACTTCTCCTCACCCTCCGGGGTGATGCTCATCTTCGTGGAGGAAACCCGGTCGGCTTCCTTCTTCACGTCGTTGAGGTCACGCTTAACCTTGTTGAGCTCGCCCGCGACACCAGCCGCGTCGACGCGAACTTTCGCGTGCAGGGTACCGACGTCAAGCGACATTCTTATCCTCCGTGGTGTAGTGGTGGATCACAGCCCTGTGCAGGCGTGACGGCTGGGTAATCAGGTCATTGATGCGGGTGCGCAGCCACCGCCACGAGCGATGCTCCAACACCCCCGACTCGACGTCGATGTTGAACTTTTCGTGGAGGTCGCACTCGATGTCGGCCCACTGGTCGAGGATGAACGTCCACTCCACCCGCACCGGCTCCTCCGCCTCGTCGGGTTTCGTGGCTGGGGCGGCGTACCAGTCGCGCACCCCTGTGTCCGGGTTGTAGGGGCCTCCGCCCGGGTCGCGGGGCCCGTACGCGCCCGGCCGCGGATCGTATGGGCCGTATGGGCCGTCTAGGAGGCCCGCTTCTTCGGCATCGCCGCCGGTGTCGGGGCCGCCTGCTGTTCCTCCTGCTCCGCCGTGTGCTGAATCCAGCCCATCGTCGCCTCCGGCACGAGGGGCTCCAGCTCTTTTCCCAGGCGGTTTTCCCACCAGTACTCGCCGAACGTCTCACCAACCGCGTAGTGGGCGATTGCGGTGTTCGCCACGTGGTACACCTCGTCGAGGGGAACCCCGTCGCCGGTGAGTTCGTCCCACAGGCCGCCCGACATGGTGTCCGTCGCCTCGTCATAGGTGGAGCCGAGGACCATCGCGATCATCTCGATGTTGGCGCGGCCCGACACGGTCATGTTCGCTGAATCGGGGGAGAGGACGTACGCCTTCAGCCGCAGGCCGTCCTTCGCGTTGGGGGCCTTGACCGTGTAGGTTTTCCCGCCGATCGGGAGGTGCAGGTGGGGGTCGTGGAACTCTCGAAGGTCTTTCACGCGGGTCTCCAGAGATGAGTGAGGGCGGGCCTTAACACCCGTGAAGGTGTCACCGCCCGCCCGTTGTCCGGCCTGCCTACTGGCTAGCCGGTGCTGATGGTGGAACCGCCCGGGGCCGCCTTCGGGACGGACGCCGCGTTCGGCGACTCCACCGGCTTGATGTCGAGCGGCTTACCGCGGGACATCAACGTAAAGGAGAACTGGTCAAGGTCCTCGTTACCGCCGTCGTTGTCCTCCCACTCGACGGAGAACGCGGACTCGTAGCCCTCGTCGACACCGTCGGTGCGCCATGCGCGGGCCTTGACCACGTTACGCAGGCCCATCTGACGGCCCACCTCGCGGAGGATTTCCTGGCCCTTGTCCTGGGTGAACTTGTCGCCGGCGAGCTCGCCCTTGCGGAATCCCTCACCCTCGAACGTGAGCTGGAGGGCGGTGGCGATCTGGGACTTGAAACCCTCCGAGTTGATGTCGGAGTCGTCCTTCATCGTGGCGGAGGTCTTGGGGGAGAACTTGGACAGGCCGCGGACGAAGACCCAGTCTTCGGAGTTGGGGGCCTGGACCTGGAGGGCCCAGTCGCGTGCGAGGGTGGATGCGAGGTCTGCGGCGGGTGCCTTGGCTACGGTTGCCATTGGTTAATCTCCTTGCGGATTGAGGGTGAAGGTGTAGGAGTCGGCCCGCGTCCAGCGGCCCTGGGTGTCCTGTTCCTCCGGTCCTCGGAGGTGACGGGTGCAGGCTAGGACCGTGGTGGAGTTGTCCAGGTCGAAATGGGTTTGGCCGTGGAAGTCCTTGTAGATGCGGTCGAGGATGCGCCCGGGAGTGTGGGGGTGCTTGTCGCCGCGGGCCCGGAATTGGACGAGGAGGGCGGGGGTTTCGGTGGTGCGGTCGAGGGTGTCGCGCTGGCCGTACTGGTTGACGGTGATGGCGTAGCCAGCTTCGTCGGGGATGAGGCCGAAGTAGATGGCGGGTGGGGTGTAGGTCTTGTAGACGCCGCGGATGTTGAACTGGCCGATGCCGAGGTTGGCGAGTTCGTTGGCGAGGTCGGGAAGGAAGTCGGGGAATGTTGGGGGTGTCACTTCATGGCCTTCCTGATTTCGTCGACGAGCACACTCCGGACTTGTGCGGCGGTGGCGTTGACGGCGTTTTCGAGGAACTTCGCCTCACCACCCCCGGGGTGCTGCCAGCCGATCTCTTCGTGTTGGCGGGCGGCGTAGGGGGTGTTGTAAGACACGGCGGCCGTGCCGCGGTTGTCGGAGGTGACCTTCATGCTTGCGCGCAGGGTGCCGGTGTCGACGGGGGTTCGCTGCACCGCTTCATCACCCAGGATTTCTGCCCCGGCGATGGCGGCGTTCGCGGCGGCGCGTTCGATACTGCGGGCGATCGCGTCACCCTTCCAGTCCAGTTCAGCCATAGGGCCCGGCACCTCCTGTCGGCGTGGTGGGGACGTCGCAGACGAAGCGTTGGTGGTTGGGTAGGTTGAGCTCCGCACCGTGGTGGACGCTTTTCGCGATGATTTGCCACGGGCCCTGTTCGAACGGTTCCGGCAGGGTGAGGGTGTCCCCGCGTTCCGCCACGACACGCAGCGGGGCGTACACCACCGTCTCCGTCGTGGTCACCTGCCCCTGCGGGGTGTCGTCGCGGCGCACGTTCTGCCGCACGTGGCACTTCACCGGCACACCCTCCCCGGCACTATCACCGTAGGGGGACGCTCCGGAGCCGACGTTGAAGACCACCTCGTGGTGGAACCACTCGTCCGCCAGGTCGTCTACAACACCCACGGTTGCCACCCCACCAGGTCGGCGCCCTCCAGGATGGTCAGCGCGGTCGGGCACAGCTCGGTCGCCGCCACAGCCCGTGACTCCACCACCGACGCCGTCTCGTAGGACACGCTCGCGTCCCCGATGGATGAGGAGGACACGGGACCGCGTGTGTCGTGCTTGCCGGGCTCCACTCCGTTCTGCACCCACACCAGCACCTGCTCACATGTGGCGTCACGCAGCGCGTCCGCAACGTCAGGGTCGGTGGGAAGGCCCGCGGGGGACACGTCGAACTGGGCGCGGCGTACCGCCTCCTTCACCCACGACGACGCCAGCATGAGAAGCCGGTCCACGTTGTCGGGGGCGGTCATGTCGGCATAACGCTCGAACTCATCCTCGGTGGCGAAAAGCAGCACTCGTTTTCTCCTGCTAGTGCGACGAAAGAGGGGCCGGGGCTGTTAAACCACCAGCCCCCTCACGTGTCATCCGACTAGGCTGCCGTGGCAGCCTTCGGGGCGGTGATCTTCACCTCTGCGGTGGCGATACCCTCCGGGCGCGTAACCGCGGCGCCGTAGACGTTCAGGCCACGCACAATGTCACCGAAGTGCGACGGGTCGCGCAGCGCCTCCGTCTCCACAAGCTGGGAAGCGAACGCGAACGCATCCGGCACACCAGCGATGGCGACCTCGCGGCCCGACACGACCGGCACGTTGTTGGACACCAGCACGTCGAAACCGACGGCGCGGCCCACGATGCCGTTGCGCAGACCCTCCGCATCACCGGACGCGTCCACACGGGTGAAGCGCGGGTCCATCAACAGCGCGGAGTAGGTGCCCGGGCCGACCACAACGTAGCGGCCGGTGGTCGGCACGGACTGGCGGTTAAGCTTCTCGGACAGCTTCACCAGCACCTTAAACGCGGAATGCTCCGCTCCAGCCTTCGCCGGGTCATCATCGATGACCTCGACGGTGCCGAGCTTGTTCGCCGCGAGCACGCCGTCCTTCAGCAGGCCAGACAGGTAGGTGTCGGCGTTGTCGCGCAGCTCGATACCGGCGGAGCGGGTCGCCGGGCCCTGGAGGTCACCCGACGCCTGCACCTTGTCGACGTCGTGGACACGGAACGCGAAGTACTTGCCCTGGTCGATGTTGAGCTTCGTGGAGGTGGTGGACAGTTCCTCCACCTCGATCGGGGTGCCCTTGGTGTAGTCACGCACGGTGGGGGCAGACAGATAGTTGATGTGGACGGTGTCACCGATGCCGGTGATCTGGCCCATCCATGCGTTGGAGGCGATGGAGGGCTGGCCGAAGATGAGGTTCTTTTCGTACGGCTCCTGGATGGCCGCGTTCCAAATCTCGGGGATGAAGGTCTTGACAGACATGGTGCTCCTTTAGCTTTGCATGAGGTGGTCGAGACGTCCCTCGCGGACGGCCTTGTTGATGTCTTCGGCGGACATCGTCTTGAGGTCGTCGCGGGTGAGGGGGTCACTGCCGTTGCGGGTTGTGTTGGAGTCGACACCGGACTTCCCGCGGGTCACCTGGACAAGCTCGGGATTAGCGTCGAGAACACGGTTGACTGCTTCGGACACCTGGTCGGTGAAGTTGTCACTGGTTACGTCTATGTCCTTGTAGCCGTTGTCCAGGTGGAGGGCGGCTTTGAGGAGGTTGTGGTTGACGCGGCGGTCCCCGATGGCGTCGGCGATGGCGGCGTCTCGCTTGTAGGAGTGGAGCTGCTCGGTGAGCTCGGTGATCTGCTTTTGCTGTTCGGTGGTCTTGTTGTTGGCGGCTTCGAGGAGTTGCTGGGGGTTGGGTTCCTCGTCGGCGAGGCCGAGGGCCTTGGCGATGTTGTGGACGAGTTCGTTGCGGGCGGCTTCGGCCTGCTGCTGTTCGCGTTGGGTTGCTTCTTCGGCGGCGGTTTTGGCTTTGTTGCGGTGCTTGGCGTTTTCGTCGCGGAGGTCGCGCACCATGTTTTGCGCCCACTCGGGGAGGGCGTCGACACTGTTCGGGGCGTCGGTGGCCTGTCCCTGGTTCTGCTGGGGGGGCATGTTGGCGGGGGTGGGGGTGGCGGTGGCTGCCTGGGTGGCGTTGACGGCCGCGTTCTGCGCGGCGTCGGCGGCGGTGGCGGCCGCGTTCTGCGCGGCGTCGGCGGCGGTGGCGGCCGCGTTCTGCGCGGCGTCGGCGGCGGTGGCGGCGGCTTGTGCTGTGTCGGTTGTCGCCTGGACGTTGTCGGACACGGGTTCTCCTTGACGTGGGGGTCGGGTTCTCCTGAACAGTCACCGACAAGGCCCGTTGTCCAGTACGATTAGCGCCCATGAAACGTGTGGCCGTCGCGCTCGCCGCCATCCTTGCCGTTCCGCTGGCTGGGTGCTCGGATGACCCGCAAGGAAAGCAGTACGTGGACGTTGACGCGCTCACGAAGGACGCTGGCAAGCAGGGGGTGGAGTGGTCGTGCGAGACCCGCGAGCACACCCTCGTTGGCGACAGCGCGGCGGATTGCACGGATGAGTCAGGGGGAAGGCACCTGGTGGCCATCTTCAAGGACACCGATGAGCGGACCAAACGACTAGAGGAGTTGCGCGGCACCTATGCCTGGCACTCGCAGGTTCCCGCGATGGTGCTGGGCAAAAACTGGCACGTGCAGTGCGCCAGCGAGGAGGCGTGCCGGGGGTTCGCCGACAAAATGGGCGGCTACTTCGTGACCGCGCCCGACTACAGGTCGGAGGAAGCGGCTAAGGAACTCCCCAACTACGGGAAGTAAACAGGGCATTCTATCGCTCGGTGATTGCGATGACCTCCGCGTTCCTCACGGGCGTGAGGTCGGCTGATACGAGCCCGCCGGGTTTTGCTACCCGTTCGCGGTTGCGTTTGCGTGGCAGGTCGTGTTCGGCGATGTGGTCGCGGAGTTTCGCCTGGTACGCCCGCGTGCGCTGGCGTGCCTCCAGCTTCGCCGGTTCCGTCAGTGCGGCTTCCTCCATGCGTTTCGACGCTCTGATTTCCCGCTCCAAGTAGCGCTGCTTCTGGGTGGCTTTGTAGCCTGCGTTGCCGGGGTCTGGTTCCGGTGGGGTCAAATCGGTGTAGCCGGGCACGTAGGCAGAATGCCTGTGTTTGCAATTGACGTGATGCAGTCCAGCGCGTTCCGCCTGCGCCATTGTTGCTTTCACACGGACGATGCTGTCCCCAATGCGGTGGGTGCCGGGCGCGTGCTTCCCGGTGAGTGACAGTACTTGGCGCTCGTATGGGGCGCACACTGGCGCGGGGCGTGGGTGGGAGGACACCACCACCAGGTCAATGCCGCGGTCGATCATGGTGTCGGTGTGCCCGGCGAGAAGTGCCCTGGTGGTGGCGGTGCGCACAGCCATGCTGGCGTAGGTGTCGAGACCCCACTTGCGGCCGCGGCTGTCGACGTAGAACCCCATGCCTTCGCGTGCCATGCGTGTGAACGCCCGCTGGGTGGCCTGCTGGATGGTCATGGCCCCTGTGGTGGTGTAGCCGGTGGCCTCGGAGACTATGCGCCGCCATGCGTCCTCCGTCCGGCGGAGAATACCAGCGTTGACCTGGCGGGTCGCGACGATGCCCTCCATCGCGAGGGCGGTGACGGCGGCGTCGTTGACGGGGGTGGTGCCAGGGGCGGACTCGAAGAACCCGGCCCGCTCAATCTCCCCGAGCTCACGCTCCGCCTGGGCGACACCTGCCAGGTAGGCGGCGTCGACCACCTCAGGCCATGCCTCCGTCACCTGCCGGTCCAGAACAGCCCGCAGCGACTGAATACGCCGCCGCTCCTGCCGGATCGCGAGAAGTTGATCCATCGCCCATTCCGGCTCGTCACCCGTGCGCAGCAGGGCATCGCGGATAACACGGATCAGGTACAGCTCGGCGCGCTCATAGATGCCGGTGATGGAGTCACCGATCTTGTCGAGTACATCCGGGTCATACATGAACGCTCATCCTACATGTCGATAGGCTCGTCAGCCTGGGCGAACAAGGCAGGGTCGACGGTGCCGGCCTGCTCCTGGAGGATGCGGGCGGTTTCCACGTCGCGGCGTTCGTCATCCCACTCCGGCCACAGCATCGCCACCTTCTGCTCGGTCGACACGGCACGCGCCGCGTCGAGGGACTGGACGGTCTGCGCCACATCGTTGCGGGTCTCCTGCACGGGGCGGGCCATCTCGACACGCACCGGCTCCACGTCTGGGTGCTTGCCGTGGAGGTCACGGTCCTTCATGAGCAGGGCGGTAGCGGCGTCCTTCAGCCCGGCCCGCCAGTAGGAGGACTTCGCGGACCAGGTTTTCAGGCTGGCATCGTAGCGGGCGTCAACTTCGCGGGCGGTCATTGCCCCACCGTCTGAGTCCATGCCGAAGGAGGCGGGGGAGTAGTTGGCGCGGCGGATGATCTGCGTCGCCCACGCCTCCGCGGCGGACAGCATCGCATCGATGCGCAACGGCGGCGAGTACGGTTCCGGGGTCATGTTGGAGTCGGGGTGGCCCTTGACTGGGGAGAACACCTCCTGGTCGTGGTCGAACGAGGCGCCCATGCCAAGGCCACGGTTCTTCAGCATCCAGTCGGGGACAATAATCTTCTTCCGCGACAGGCGCATCTCTGCCCGCACCTCCGTCCACGTCTCATCCAGGGAGTCGAACAGGGGGAACAGGTCGGGGGTGAGGTCGGGGCGACCAATGTGTCGCAGTTTACCGTCACGCCGGAACCCCACCACGGGGCGGGCGTTCGGAATATAGCCGGCCGCCATGACCGGGATGTTTGTGGTCTGGGAGGAGGACTCGTCAACCCAGTCCGCCAGGTCGACGGTGTTGGGGTGTTCGGGCAGGGGGCGCACCATGCCGACGGACTGCTCATTACCCTCCATGAGCCTGTAGGTGATGCGGCCTGCGGTGTGTTCGGAGAACAACCGCCACACGTGCTTCTCATCGATGGGGGGCAGGGTTTCGACGAACATGACGGAGGCGAGCCGACCGTAGGAAAAGGAGGGGAACACGGCGTCCGCGTCGACCCACTCGATCCATGGGTGTTCGGAGACGTCGGAGTCCCACATGATGCGCCACCCGACCGCACCGAGGGCGGCGCAGGTTTCCCCGGCGACCATGAGCTCGGCGGGGAATGCGTCTGGGTTGAGGATGTTGTCGAGGGCGCCCTTTACCTCCTGGTCTGGGTGGGTGAAAACCGGGGCCCGGTCGAAGAGGAGGGTGGCGGAGGTGGCGACGATGTCGGCGGGCAGTGGCAGGTGGACGCGCCGGTTCTGCTGGGTTTCGGGCGCTCCCCAGAACCAGCGGGAGACGCTGCCGGTGATGCCGCCGGAGAATTGGGAGGGGCGGTATTGGCCGTGGTAGCGGGAGGCGAGGGTGCTGGTGTCGCCTTCCCACCACATGGCGGCTTCGTTGACCATGTGTCGCACCTTTTCCCATTCGGGCATGGGCCACGGGGTGTGGGGTGTGGGGAACGGCATCAGGCTGGCTCCAATACGCGGTCGAGGAGGTGTGCCCACTCCCATCGGGACGAGAATACAGCGTATCTGAGACTATCGACCGCGTCGTCAAGCTCTTTCACGGGTGCTTCGACGCCACGGTTCGCGGCTTTCTCGTCCCAGCGGTAGCCGGGCAGTTCTCGGATGAGTTCTGTGCAGTCCTTGGATACGAGAAGTTGGTCATTGTCCAGGAGGGAGGCGACGGTTCTGATTCCGTCGAGGACGGCGTTGTCGGCCTTCGCGAGGTCGGGGTGATTGTCCTCCCACAACTGGATGGAGAAGGATTTCGCGGCGGGGTCGGTGTAGGTCCATTCCGGTTCAGGCCATTTCTCCCGCCATTCGTCGCGTTTGCGCTTCAGGTCGGCGGAGAGTTTCGCGTCGGTTGTGCCGGTTGGTGGGGCCCACTCGTCGAGGACGATGAGCTTGGTTTCGCCGTCGACTTCCCCTGCCCCGAGGAGCATGCCGCGGGTGGGGTGGGTCGTGCCGTAGTCGATGCCCAGTGCGATGGTGCGGGTGATCGTGGGAATGCGGTCGGGGTGGATGGTGTGGCGGTCCTCATCCCACATGGGGTAGATCGCACCCTCGGCGGACACCCACAGGCCGAGGATGAACCGCTTGTGCCACAGGCCGGTGTACTCGCGGGCGAGGGCGTCACGATACTCGTCGGTGAGGGACGGGTTGTCGTCCATCGTGAAGTGCCAGTACGACCAGTTGGTGAGCTCGTCACCGGGTGGGGTGTCCTCGTCGAAGTGCATCGACCCGGGAATCTTGTTCAAGTAGTCCGTTTTCAACCAGTGGGCGGGGCTGTCGGGGTTGGTGGTGCCCCACAGTTTCGCCCCGGCGACGGACATGCGCGCCAGCATCTGCTTGAAGAAGGACTTGTTGAGGACGGTGATTTCGTCGCCGAAGGCCCGCCCGATAGTCATACCTCGGATGCGGGATTCGGAGCCTTCGTCATTAGCGCCGATGACGTGGACTCGACTGCCGAAGATGGTGGCGGTGGCCGCACCCTGCCGGTAGCGGATGAAGGGGCGGAAGGGGGCGAACACGTCGACGTTCTCGATGGGCTCAAAGACGTTGCGGTAGATGCTGTCGCGGTTCTTGCCGAAGATGACGATGCTGCCGGAACCTGTGTAGTCGGCGCATTCACTGATGATGATCCACAGCCAGCCGAAGGTTTTGCCGGCGCGGACGGACCCATCGAAGATGTTGACGCGGCACTGGGAGTGCTTGACGGATCGGCGCTGCATGGCGGACATGCCGGGGGTGGAGGCCATTAGTCGACGCTTCCTTTGATGGCGGCCATCATTTCATTGAGGGCGTCGCGGGCTCCCTGCTCGCCGGTGTTGTCTTCGGCGGGTTGGTAGGTGCCGGTGAGTTTCATGAGCCGGTCGACGCCTTTGTACCAGAGGTCGATTGCCTTGGGTTCGCCCTTGTTGACGCGGGGTGCGAGTTTCCGCATGGCCATCTCGATCTGCTCGATCTGGTACTGGCGGTATTCTTCGGCGTGTTCGCGGGGGTAGGTGTCCATGTAGCGCTTGATGTCTTTGCGGACGGTGGCGACGGATACCCCGAGGTGGTCGCTGATTTGGTCGTAGGTGTAGCCCAGGACGCGCATGTCTTTTGCTTTGCGTGAGCGGTCGGCGATGTGGAGGGTTTGTTGGTCGCGGTGTCGACTGGGCATGGTGACCTCCCGGGTCTGTGTTTCGGGCGGTCAGGTTAGGCGCGTGGGGGTGTTGTCCTGGCTCGGTGTTTCGCCACATTTACGCTATCCCGGCTGTGTAGCCTTCGGCTGTGAGCCGTCCCTTCAACGTGCGGGCGTCGGCTTCGGTGTCGCACTCGACGAGAACGTTCCACTGGGTGGGTTCCGGGTCGTCGGGCAGGCCGGGCACGTCCGAATCGTCGTCGGTGTCGCCGATGGTTTCGAGGAGGGCGTCCACGTCGTCGCGGGTGAAGCCTGTGCCGTCGAGGTCGGGGTAGTCGGTGAGGAGGTCGACCAGGGCGTCCACATCGTAGGTGGCGGCGTCGTTGGCCTTGTTGTCGATGAGGACGATGTCGCGGGCTTGCTTCTTGTCGACGTCGATGAAGTGCACGTCGATGTTCTCCCACCCGAGTTCTTGCGCCGCCTGCCACGTGTGGTTCCCGGCGACGATCACCCCGGCGAGCTCCGGTTCCTTCTCGCCTGTGACGGCGACGATGGGCTTGTACTGGCCGTGGGTTTCGAGGGAGTGGGCGATCATTCCGACGTCACCGCGCCGGGCGTTACCGGGGTAGGGGCGCAGCTCATTGATGGGGGTGAGGGTCATGGGTTGAGAGTGCCCTGCCGCTTTCGTTGTGCATGGTGTGCTGCACCCCAACAAAGGAGTTCTCAGACTCACGGGTGGTGGCTTGTAGGCCAGTTCCGGTCGCCTTACTCCCATCCGGGAACACAGATGGGGCGCTGCGCGGAAAGCGGAGGAGTCGAACCCCACGGCTTGCGCCGCCACCGGCTTTCGAGACCAGCTCCGCACCATGCGGTCGCTTTCCTTAACAGGGCCACCGTGAGGCTCATCGTGGGGAGGCGTCGGCGGTGCTGTTGTCGCTCACCCTACCACAAGGTGTTGCCTACAGGCAGCAGTGTGTTAGCGGTGCCAGAGGATGCCTTTGTAGCGGGGTTTGCGGCGCTCCGGGCGCTTCTTCCGCCGCGGCGGGGGTGTCTCCTCGGTCGGCGGGGCGGGCTGTTTCGGACGAATGGTCATGAGTCGTTTCCTTTCCTGGTGGTGCGTTTCTCCCGCCACCCCAACGCCGCCTGATGCTTCGGGTGCAGGGTGGCCAGCTCACCCCGACGCTTCAACGCGGCGTAACAAATGCGGCAGTAACCACGGGCCGCATGGGTCAAGGTGTCGGGGGTGAGGTGCACCTTCTTGTCGCGGGGCACCATCGGTTTCTTGCAGTTCAAGCAGCACTTCGGGGTGGGTTTGCGGCGCTGCCGCTCGGCGGGTGTCATGCCGACCTGTCGGTAAAGGTCGGCGGTTTTCTCCGCGCTGCCCTTCAGCCACACACCCGCCTGGATGACGTCCAGGGCGGGGGAGGGGTGTTCACCGTCGAGGGTGTCGCCAGCGCGGATGGCTTGGCGGGCGCACCACACTTTCATGGGGCAGTGGTGGCACATCTCGATCGCTTCGGCCCGCTGCTCGGGGCTCGCGTGGGATGGGTTGGTGAAGATGGAATGTCCCTCGCATGGTGGCCGCACACGGCAAAGCCTAGCGGAGGGTGTTGCCTACAGGCAACAGATGAGCAGGGGTGTTTCTAGTCGTCGTCTTCGGAGAGTTCGTCTAGGGAGTGTTTCGCCGCCTCCAGCAGTCCGAGGGCTTGGACGTAGGGGATGTTGCCTTCCACGCCGACGTCGAACAGGATGTCCCCGTCGGCGTCAAACCCTGTAGTGATGGTGATGCGGCCAACTTCCACTTTGATCGGCGGCTCAATCAGACTCATACCGGGCAGTGTCGCGGGGCAGGCGGGTTGTCCGGGCTTTGCGGGGTGTGAGTTGGTATCGGCTTGTCCCCGGGCGCCAGCCGTAGGTGCCGCAGTCGGGACAGCGGGTTTCTACCCCTGCCTCCCCACCACACGCATGGACGAAGGTGGTCATTTGGGGTCTCCTTGTGCGTGTCGGGCGGCGTAGGTGAGGGCTTCTTTGTGGTCGGTGAACACCTGCATGGTGCGCAGCGGGTCGTGGGGGCGGTAGACGATCCAGGACCACCCGTACTGGTAGCGTCGGCCGGTGACTTTCCACCGCCGGTTCATGCCGCACCCGTACTTCCGAAACCAGCCGCACCACGGGCCGTGGCCGGGGTGGTGGCGACCGTAGTGAATGTGGGCAACTCCACCGCCTGCACGACGAGCTGGGCGATGCGATCCCCCTGGGTGATGATGACGTTCTCCCGGCCCGTGTTGTGCAGCAGCACCTTGACCTCGCCGGTGTATCCGTGGTCGATGGTGCCAGGCGAGTTCAGGACGGTCACACCGTGTTTAGCGGCCAGACCCGAGCGGGGGTGGATCAGTCCCACAAACCCGTAGGGAATGTGGATAGCCAGGCCTGTGCCGACGAGGGCGCGCTCCCCCGGGCGAATAATCGTGTCCCCCACGGCACTAAGGTCGGCCCCCGCGTCACCGTCATGCTGCCGCGCCGGGGACTTCGCATGCGGGGAAAGAAGCTGGCAATTGATGTTCATGCGTCTCCAAACTCGAAGTTGTCGGTAATCCACTTGTCGATGTCGCCCTTGAACCACTCCTTGCGGCGCGGCGGGGCGACCGGCGGAAGTTTCCCAGCCCTGTCCCAGTGGCGGATCGCCGCCGTGGTGTAGCCGGTGCGCTCCGCGATATAGTCCACGCCCACACGCTGTCGGGCCCTCCAGTTCCTGCCGCTCACTCAACGAACTCCACCGACCGCTTAACCTCGTCAGGAGTACCCGCCCATCGCCCGGAACCATCGCGGTATCGGATGCAGGAATCATCCCGGTTGCGGTGACACTTCTTGCAGTGGCGGTAGGGGGTTCCTGTTTTGGCGATCCGCTGCCGGTGTTTCGAGCAGTAGCGGCCGTTCCCGCTCGATGTGGTCCGGTCACATTCTGGGATCGCGCAGAGGGTACACTTCGGCACAGCCCTCACACTCCTTGTCAGTGTCTGGGTTAGGCCCGGGCAGTGTTGGCGCACTGGTTCCGGGCCGCTTCTTTCAATACATTTTAGCACGTCAGGCAGCATTTTTCACCGTCACGTGGGCACCTGTCATGTGACTGTCGGGCGCGTATTCCTTCCGGGCATCCCAGTGCACAATCCGCGCATCATCCTTAAGAACCACACCCGTCAACCCATCGCCCAGAGCTCGCATGTACTTGTCGAGATCGCCGGGTGTCGCGGGCCGGTCGAACTTCGGGCGCTTGGGGCGGTCCAGGTAGAACGTGACGGACACGAAGACGGGCGCGTCGATCGGCTCGCCCTTGTACTTGGTGCGGCAGATGAGCCGAATCGTTTCACGCCAGGTGGGGAGTTTCTTGTCCATCTCGACGAGCCGTCCGTTACCGACGTGGCGTTTCGACCCTTGTGTCGCGGGTACGCCGGGGATGAAGCAGTCCAGCAGTGGGGTGGTAGTTGGTGCTGTCATGGGCGGACCCGTGCGTAGAGGTAGCCGTCGTGGATTCGGCCTTCGAATCCGGTGCCGAGGAGTTCGCCGTTGTTGATGCGGTTGCGGTAGGTGCGGCGGGTGCCTGGGGTGAGGCGTTTCTGGTTGGGGAAGGGGAGCCAGGATTCGTTGGGGTCGTCGGCGGTGGTGGCGGTGGCTTGGAGTTGTTGGGCGAAGGCAGTGTATTTGGTGGTGCGGTCGGGTATTCGCATGGTGGTCTCCTAGCTGGTGAGCAGGTCGATGAGGGTGATTTCCAGCTTCGCCAGCCACTGCATCGCCGCGGCGTAATGCGATCGCTTGTACGCTGGTGGGTGGTTGTTCATAGGTCTAGTTCCTTTCAATGTCGTGGGGTGTGTGGCAGTGCGGCGTCGCGCCCAGTGCCAGGGGTTAGAGGCGGATGTTGATGTCCAAGTCCGGGGGCCAGGTGCGCCCCCCTCCAGCGGTGTACTGAATGCGCCAGCCGCCGCCGGGCAAACTGTTGATTTCGCGGATGGTGCGATCCTCACCGTGTTCGGGTGACCACATGACCATGCCGGGGGCCGCCTTGCCAGCCGGGATGCTGGCACGGAGTTTCAGGCCGGGCTGCTGGCTGTCAGAAGGGAGGGTCGTCATCGTTGGTTCCGCCGTCGAATTCGCCGCGGCTGTCTTGGGCGATCCAGCCGCTGGCCTGAGTCTGCTGAGGTGCGCCGCTATTGCTCTGGCCAGTTTGGGTGCGTGCGACCTGGGCAGTCGCATACTTCAGGGACGGGCCGACCTCGTCGACCTTGACCTCGAATACGGTGCGGTTCTCGCCCTCGCGGGTTTGGTAGGTGCGCTGCTTCAGGCGTCCGTTGACGATGACGCGCATGCCCTTCGAGAGGGATTCGGCGACGTTCTCGGCGGCTTGCTTCCAGATGTTGCACGTGAGGAAGAGGGCGTCGCCGTCTTCCCACTGTTTCGTGTCCCGGTTGAACGTCCTGGGGGTGGACGCGATGCGGAAGTTGCACACCGCGGCGCCGTTGGGGACAAAGCGCAGTTCCGGTTCGGCCACGAGGTTGCCGATAAGGGTGATGGGGGTGTCGTTAGCCATTGGTGGATCCGATCTGGTTGGTGGTTGGTGGTTGGTGGTTGTGTGGGGGTGCAGGGCGGCAGTGCCGGGCGGGTGACGGAGAAACCTGCCCGGGTGTGCCCTTGCGCCGGCGAGGGGGAAACCGGCTCACACCTCCTGGTTCCCGCACCCGGTTGTGAGCCGGCTGGTTTGGCCACCCGAGGGAGGGTGCCAATGTGCGGGATGGTGCCGACAGGCCGCGAAAAGTGGTGTCGGTGTCGGCATCCTGTTGCTCATTCCGGTGCTGCCTCCCCGCGAAGGTGGCGGGGGTTCCAACGCCCCCACGCGGCTAGCACGAGTGGGGTAAGTACATCCGGTTGAGCCTATGCCGCCGTCCGGGAGTCGAACCCGGCTGTGCCCACCCGCATGGGACGGGGCATATGCAGTTAGTCCCACCCAGCGTGCAAACGAAACGCAGTGGTCGGGTGGGGTATCTGTTTCCGCTATTGAGTTGTCAGAGATCGGGGCCACACTCTGTGGTGGGCCGTGGTGCGCTCCCCGGACTTGCACGCGGGGTGTCTGCTGGCAGCGCTAAGCAGTGGGGGTTAGCGGATGCGGCGCGAGCCGCCGAGCACGTCAACCCAAATGTCGCGGGCAACCCACGCGGCACACCCGGCGACCAGGGGGATACCGGCGGCGGCGTCGGCGTGCCACAGCAGCCAGCAGAACGCGGCGACCGCTACGAGGGCGGTCAACGCCAGGGCGACGGCGATGAGGGTGTAAATGGTGTCACGCACGGCGGATCACCTTCCTGCCGATGTAGTTCTCCACCCCGAACCGCTGCTCCATCCGTTCGCGCAGTCCGGAGCGGAACTCCCAATCACACTCGGGGGACTGAGCGATGAACCCATCGATGATGGTGTCGAACACGGCGTCGGCGTGGTCGTCGCCGAGGTAGGCCGACAGGGCGCCGTGGGCGTAGGCGAGGGCGTTGCGGGTGTCGTTCGAGTTGGAGGACACGATGCGGTTGTGCAGGTCTTTGTGGCTCATGGTGGTTTCTCCTAGAGGGTGATCGTGGCGATGAGGTCGAGGCTGTCGGAGAAGATGGACCAGGTCACGCCGAGGGCGGGGGTCACATCCTTGATCTGGTCGATGACCTGGCTGTCGTCGGCGTGGTCGTCGCCGAGGTCGACGCTGGTTTCGAGGGTGTAGGCGTAGTGGGTGCCGCTGGGGGTGCCGCTGGGGGTGGCGTCGGTGACGAGGTTGAGGGCGGTGAGGCCGTAGCGGGCGGCGAGGGTGGCGTCGCACTCGTTTTCGGTGTCGCCGGGGATGAGGAGGACGGTGGTGGCGATGATGAGGCCGGTGTGGGTGCCGTTGTCGTAGACACCGGCGTTGCGTTCCGCGGTGCGGATGCGGTCGCGGGTCATGGCGGGGGTGGTGGTCATTGTGTTCTCTTTTCGGTTGGTGGTTTCCGGTGGCAGCCGGTGTGACACTCATGATGTTATCTGGGTTGCTGCCTGTAGGCAACATATGAGGCAACATTAGTTTGCATGGGGGTAGTGAGCGGGGGTGGGGCTAGCTCGCGGCCTGGATGTGGGTTTCCCCGTCCGAATCGGGGCGCAAACCGTGACCGCAACGAGCAAACGCGCCAGAAGCCCGTTTAACGAGTCCATCCGGCCCACATAGGGTACAGGCACCAATCTCACGTTTCCGGCGCTCTACGGCCCCCTCACGCGCCGATTTCAGCCTATCCTCCGCCAACCGACGAGCAGCCCCACACGCCCCACACGCCGGCACCTCCAAACGCGGCAACCCCGCATGCTCACGACACCGCGCATCCGACGAATCCCCCACAACCCACGGATGCCCCGACCACACATCCGCGGCGGGCGCGACAGCGCCCAAGCCGCCCCCACCCCCCGAAGAATCAAAAGGGGGCTCTACGGCCTCACGCGCACGCGCCCCGTAACTATCACTGCTTACAGTTACCCCCTGATTATCTATCTTCAGATTACTTATTATGGGGCTACCCTCTCCGCTACCCTCTCGGGAACCCTTTCTGGAACCCTTCGGTAATGCCTTTCCCGAACCCTTTCCCGAACCCTTTCCCGAACCCTTTTCGGATGGGTTTGTGGAACCCTTTCCCGAACCCTTTTCGCTTGGGTTTCCGCTTGGGTTTCCTCCCCCTGTTTCGGTCGTCTCGGGGGCGGGGTGGGTGTCGATGTAGTGGCGGGCTTCTTCGACCTGGAGTCCCCCGAGGGGTGGGTTTTCGGCGTCGAGGCGGCGCACTTCGTGGCTGATCGCCTCGTGGAGGGTGGGGGAGGCGACGGCGAGGAGTGTTTTGAAGGCGTTGCGCGCCATGTTGGGTTGTTTTAGGACGAGGGTGTTGCGGAACCAGGAGCGGATGGCGGCTTCTTCGGTGTCGCGGTCGATGATGAGGAACCCTGCTTCTTCGAGCTCTTGGGCTGCGGTTTCGACGGTGTCGCGGGTGAGGGTGGGTGAGAGCGCGGCGAGGCGGTTGGGCCTGTAGTCGAGGACTCCTGCGGTGCTGGTGGTGGGGTGGGACAGTGCCAGGAGGTAGAGGTGTTGGGCGTGGTGGGAGAGGGCGGTGAAGTCGGGGTTGGACCAGATGTCGACGAAGATGGGGGCGAATTGGCGGGCCATTGTTTGTCCTCACTGGAGTTGCAGAGCGGTAATTACACGTGCGGTAGCCGCGTGTCTAGGCAGCACTTTAGGCAGCATCTTCGCCGCTGGGAATGGTGGTTTTGGGCACGCCTACCCATTCGTGGATGAGGGCCCCGCGGCGGCTGGGGGCGGTGGAGCGTCGGCTGTTTTCGGTGGTGGTGATGAGTCCTTCGGTTTTGCAGGTGCGGAAGAACGAGCCGATGGTGTTTGGGTGGTGTGGGGTGGGGGCGTCGGCCATGAGGCGGCGGAAGTCGTCGGCGGTGAAGGGGCGGCCACTGTTGGCGAGGTCGTTCATGGCTGCGCGGGCTGCGGTGTGCCAGTTGTGGTGGGCGGCGAGTTCGGTGTAGTAGGCGACGTCGCGGATGTCGATCTCAAGCTGCTGCATGGCGGCGGTTCCTTTCCTGGTCGTAGAGGCGTTTGTGGTGTTTTTTGCAGCGTCCGCGGGTGTGGACGGGTTGGTCGCATTCGATGCAGTGGGTGACGCCGGGGTGGGTGTCTGGGTCGTCAATGTCGTCCCATGCGGCTGGTGGTGCCCACCCGTTCTTGCGGGCGGTGGGGGTGGGTGGGCCGATGACGGGGGCGTCGTGTTGGTCTTCCCAGATTGTTGTGTTGATGCGGTTGGCGAGCTCGCGGGTGATGAGGGTGGGATTGCGTGTGCTGGTGCGGGAGACGGTCTGTTGTTTCGCCCCGATGTAGGCGGCGATTTGTTGTTGGCTCCACCCGGCGGCTTGGAGGGCGTGGAGGCGGCGGATGTAGGGCCAGGCGGGGATGCGTTCGGTGTTGCCGGTGGGGCGCGCCGGGTTGATGCGGGCGATGGATTTGGCGGTGGAGGTGCGAACTTTGGTGTTGCTGCCGCGGCGGAGGATGCGGATGGTGTGGGTGGACAATCCGGTTTCGTCGGCGATGGCGGCGAGGGTCCATCCGTTTTCGGTGAGGTGGCGGACTTTGTTGATGGTGGGGGCGGCGTCGACGTGGGGGTCGGTGAACCCGTGGTGCTTGGCGTGGATGTAGCAGTAGCGGTGGCGTGCTCCGCGGAGTGCGGTGCGGGTGCAGTTGGGTTTGATGCAGGTTGTCACGGGGTTGGTGGCTTTCGGTTGTTCTTGCGCGCTATCTTTGACCTGCTGTTTTACTGATGTGCTGTCGTGTTTCCGCAGGTCGCTGTTCGAGTGTGCGCGGCGGGTGAAAAGGGGGGTGTGATTGCCGGATGCCCCGCCCCGGAAGGTGGTGCGACTAGGCGCTGGCTTCCTCCGGCTGATCGTCGACGAGTTCGCCGTCGATGTGCTCCGGGGCGTCACCGTCGCCCTGCGGGTGTTCGCCGTAGTTGATCGCGTCCGGGGCCAGGTCTACGCGGACCGTTTCGTCGGCGGCGATAGCCGTCGCCAGCTCCGTGGACTTCGGCATCCACTTCGACAGCTGGCGCACACACGTCTTGTGGGCCATGGCCTCGAAGTTGTCGACCCACGGGCCGAACTTCTTCGACTTGGCGTAGCGGTCGCGGTACTCCAGCATCTCCGGGTGCGACATGACGTAGAACGCGTGCCCGCCGGTGGTGAACTTCGCCACGGCGTAGTAGGCGACCGGCCGGCCCTTATCCCCGCCCATGTAGGGCTTGTGGACGAGCTTGTCCTCCAATCCGTAGTCGACGTCGAAGACGTCGTTTTCGTGCACGGTGCGGGCGATGAGGGATTGGATTTGTCCAGAGCGGTGCGCCAGCTCGATCAGGCCCTGGTAGCCGATTACCAGCTGGGCGACGTCACCTCCGGCGCGGCGGTCGTAGAACGGAAGCAGGTAGGCGTGGCCGAGCACGCCGGGGCGCAGGCCGAGCTGCGCGCAGGTCATGAGAGAGCCGAGGACGGACTGCGGGGTGCACTGGGCCAGCTTCGGGGTCTGGCGCAGTGCGGTGAGCGCGTCGCGGACGAGCTGGGTGGCTTCCAGGCCCTTGGGTGCCGCCATTTGGAACTGCTGCTCCATCGATTTGATTTGGTCGGCGAGGGTTGCGGGGCGCTGCTGGGCGGGAGCGGTGTTTGCGGCCATGCGTGCTTCGAGGTCTTTAGCCATGAGGGTTCTTCTCCTTGAGTGGTGTTGTGTAGTTAGGCGATCTTTTGCGGGTTGACGCTGATGGTCTGGTAGGTGGCGTACACGTCTGGGTGGTCTGCTTTGAGCCGGTCGGTGTCGAGCTTCGGCACTTGGTGGGTGTAGCTGTCGAACATGTCTGGTTTCTCGGCCTGGAGTCGTTTCTCGTCGAGCCTGCCGCGCCGTGTTTTCGCCCAGATGGTGTCGCCGGTGGCGATTTGGTCGTGGCCCGCCATGAGCTTGAGCAGGTTGTTCGATGCTTCCGTTTTGCGTTTTTTCGCTGCTTGCTCATCGGCGTGTGCGGCGTGGTATTGCTCGACCCACTTGCGGGCGTCGGCTTCTGCGACTTCGTGGGTGCCCTTGTTGCGGGTCTGGCGCCATTCGGCGACCAGCGCGTCTTTGGTGCGTTGGTGCCAGTCCACGTCGGGGGCGGTGTAGGTCTCCACGAGACGCCAGAACTTCTGCTCGGCTTCCCACATCATTTCCAGGATGTTCGGGTTCAGGGTGATGTGGTGGATTGACAGGTGGTTGCCACCGACGAGGCCGGCGACGACGGCGTCTGTCCAGCCTGTGACTAGCCCGGTGTGATGCACCTGAATCTCGGCGTGGTCGGGGATTTGGTCGTCCCACTGGGCGCGGTTGAATGCGCTGGTGTTCTTGAACTCGAAGATGGTCTCTTGGCTTTCGACGATGCCGTCGAGGTTGGCGCGCAGCCATGGGTGCTCCGTGTTGGCCCATGCGTCGTCGGTTTTGACGATGTTCAGGTTGAGTTCGTCGGCGACGGCTTCGCGGATGACTGGTTCTAGGCGGTTGCCCCACTCGCGGAGCTCGGCGGTGGCGGGGTCGACGGGTAGGTCGAGGGGGGCGCGGCCGGTTTTTTGTTCCCAGAGGGTGTAGGGGGATTCCCAGGCGGATAGGCCCATGATGATGCTGGCGTCGGAGGAGCCGATGCCGTGGCGGCGTTGTTCGAGCCATTCGGCTCTGTTAGCTGTCACTGGGAGTGGGGTGACTGTGGTAGGGTGCTGCTGCATTGTGTTTCCATCTGGTTGGTGGTGCATGTGCATGGCGATCACTTGGTGCGATCGATGGGCTGGCAGGCCCACGTGCTGGTGGTCGCCTTTCCTATGCGCTCATGTCGGCGAGATTGTCCATGAAGTTGTCGACCTCGGTTCGGCGGATGCGGTAGGTGCGGCCGATTTGGAGGGCTGCGAGGTTGCCGGCGCGGATGTGGTTGTAGATGTAGCGGTCGGAGAAGCCGGTGGTGTATGCGACTTCCTCGACGGTGAGGTAGTCCTTGTCTGGCATGGCAGTGCCTTCTTTCGTGTGGTCGGTGGTCTTCGGGCTGTGTGGCCCTGGTGCCCGTGGCGGGGCTTGAACCCGCCTGCCTGCCAGTCGGGCTACTTGATTTTCAGGTAGTACCCCTGGCCGAAGTGGCGGAAGTCTGGGTTATTGCAGGCCCACACATCTACGCTGGTGGTGTCCATGCGTTTCACGGTCGCGTGGCGGTATTTCTCGCGGGCGTGGGCGAGGGTGGCTTCCACTGCTTCCGCAAGGTTGTCGTGGGGCAGTGTTTCGGTGATCGGGGTTACGCCGTCGAAGTGGGTGCGGGTGATGGTCATGGTGTTCTCGTTTTCTGGTGTTGCCCTGCCGTGGCAGCGGCGGGGTGTGGTTGGTGGGCAGGTTCCGCCGGGTTCCTGTCGGTTCCGCTCGGTTCCTGTTGGTTCCTATGCTACCTAGGGCAGCATATAAAGGCAACATAAGGCAACAAAGTGGGGTGTGTTCACCCCCGAATTACACGCTTGTAGTGCGGTTTTACTGCTGCCTGTAGGTAACATTCAGGGCATGACAGCGGAGCCCAACACTCAACTCGCGAACCTCGTCTCGATGGCCCGTCGTGGCCTGGGCATTAGCCAGGCGGACCTGGGGGAGGCAGTGGGGAAGTCTCGCCACTGGGTGACCCAGCTGGAGAAGGGGTCGTGGTACCGCACGGGGGAGCCGTTTACCCTGGAGTCGGATGGGGCGATCAAGCTGGCGGGCGTGCTGGGTCTTTCGGTGGTGGATGTGTTGCGGGCGGGGCGGGTCCCGGAGATTAAATGGCCGGATTTATCGAACTACCGTTCGAACGATGCTAATGTTGCCGTCGTAGACATCACTAAGCTCACCCCTGCACAACAAGAACTCGTCGAAGGTATCGTGAATGAATTCATCCGACACAACCACCAGGAATAGGCCACCTGACCTGCTTGTAATCCCCCAGGTCCGCGCAGTCATCCCCAATGACCAACTCACCCCGCTCGAACAAAACCTAGCCCGCGAAGCATGGGCAGCGTTCGGCAACGCGCCCGCGTGTTCGAACACTCGGGCGACGTGGACGGTGGCGATCTGCCACATCCGCCACGCCACCCCCCACATCGTCACCACACTGACTATCCCCAAGCGGTCAAAGCAGCCCGAGCCGCATCCTGCGACACATGCAGATAATGCCGCGTCGACACCAACGTCGAATGCCCCACAATCTGCCTGATGATCTCCGGGTCAACCCCAGCCTCCAGCAGGCCCGTCACCATCGTGTGACGCGCCGAATGCAGATCAACCGGCCGCACCCCAGCCCGCACACACAACTCCCTCCACGCCGCGGTGTCATCCCGCGCCAGAATCGGCTTCCCATTCACGCGGAACACCAGACCTTCGGCCCCCGACTCTTCGCGCCACACACGCAACGCCGCCGCCAAATCAGGCGTCATGGGCGCCCGCCGGATCGACGCCGCCGTCTTCGGCCGCTGAAACCACAGCCCCTTGTAGCAGGGACGAATCTCGAACCCCTCCGGGGCCGCCGGCTCCCGCTGCGGGCAGCGCGCCGGGCTGACCCCCTCCCGGCACGGGCACCCCGCCCCATGACGCCACGGCACCCGCTGAAGCTGCCACGACACATCGGCCGACTCCTGGCCGGGGGAGAGGTCGACGCGCTCCCACTCCATCCCTAGGCACTCGCCCTGGCGCGCCCCAAGGCGCAGCGCCATGAGCCATCGGGCCCGCCACATCGGCGGCTCCGCCTCGATGACGTTGACCAGGGCTCGCACCTCCGCCGCCGATAGGGCCTCACGCTCCCTGGAGGATGCCCGCGGCTTGTCCATGCGGTCGCACACGTTGAACGGCACCTTGCCCTCCCGCAGCGCGTCGGTGAGGACGCGGTGGAGGGTGTTGTGGACGGCCTGGACAGTTCGCGACGACGCCCCGCCGTCGCGCATGGTGGAGTGGAGGAACCGGACGTGGTCGACGGTGAGCGCGTCCAGCTTCTGCCGGCCGATCGCGGGGATGACGTGGACGCGCCCGTAGGAGCGGTAGTTCGCCAGGACGTTGGGTCGCACCCGCGGGGCGGCGATGGTGTCGCACCAGTGGGTCCACCAGGCGGCGACGGTGGGGGAGGTGCCGGTGATGTAGGTGCCGTCGAGGACGTCTTTCATGGCCTTGCGGCGTTTCTCGACGAGTTTGTCCTTGCGCTTGGCGGTGATTTCGCGGCGGTGGCGTTTTCCGTCGGGGGTGACGCCGAGGTCGATGGTGAAGGCCCACAGGCCGGTGGACTTTTTGCGGTAGATGTTGCCTACTGTTGCGCTCATCGGGGGTGGTTCTCCTGCTGGTTGGTGGTGGGCGGCAGGTCATGCCAAAAGTCATGCCACGCCGGTTCCTGCCCGTTCCGCTCGCTGCCTGTGGGCAACAATGGTGGCTACATTGCGACCTGCGGGTATGGGCCGGTATGTTGCCTTAGGGTAGCAGAATGGGTAGCCTTCCAAGCTGAAGACGCGGGTTCGATTCCCGTCGTTCCCTCCATAAGAACGTCACTCTGGATACAAAGAATCCTGGCCCGGCCGGGACGTATCTGGGGTGGCGTTTTCGCTGTTCTGGCGGGGTTTTTGCCGGTTCAGGATGGCCGGTGGTGGGGACCTGACCCCCTGTTGGTGGACATAGGCTAGCCCCGGTTGATAGCCGGAGGAAGGTTGTCTCAGTCCAACTAATGGGGAGCAGTTCACTGTTGAGGGCTTTGCCATGCATGCGAAGGGTGGTGAACAATGCCGAAGTGTCCAGCAAAGCCGTGCCGGTATCCCGGCTGCCCGCAGCTCACCCACGAGCGCTACTACTCGGTGCACGCGAAGGTTGAGGCTGCACGCTATCGCAAGTACCAGCGCGACCCAAAGATTAACCGCCGCTACGACAAGGTGTGGAAACAGGTACGCAAGCGGTATTTCGCGGCCCACCCGTTGTGTGAGGACTGCCAGAAAGCAGGGCGGGTCACGCCAGCGGCCGAGGTGCATCACATCCAACCACTCTCGAAGGGTGGTACGCATGATGAGAGCAACCTTAGAGCGTTGTGTACGCCCTGCCACGCTAGGCAGTCCGCGTTGGATGGTGACCGGTGGCGGCAAGCCCCACGCGTCTACACGTATTAGCAAAGTGTGGCTCGCCACACATTATCAATAGGGTTGCGATCTGACAGACACTCTCTTAATGTTTTGTCATGGTCTAACCTGAAACATAGGGGCCTACGTTGGAACGCACACTCCGAACTTCAATTGTCATCACCGCCTTGGCCCTCACGTTCGGCCTCGGCACAACACCAGCATGGGCTGAAGAAACACAAGATGCCAACACGCAACCCACTTCAGCAAGTCACTACTTGACCACAGACCAGCTTCAGAGGTTCAGCCTTGACGCTCTTGACGTCGGCGAGTCGCAACCTGCCCGACCGGATGATTTCAACACTTACGGATACTATCCTGGTGGGCTGAACCCTGCAGAAGCTAGGTTCTGCGCGCAACCCTGGAACTCGGGTAAATGCGCATCCGCTAAATCGGCAGCAGATGATGCACTTGCAAGATCCCAGGCCAAGTTCGACAGGGATTCTCTGAATCAGGGTAAGGGTGACGCTTACCGCCACTGCTATTGGAGTGCCAGAATGACCATCGACATGGGCGCGGGAGAAGCTCAGGGGTTCGGTGATCGCCATGAAGCTGAATCTTCTGGCCGTGATAAGGAGATGGATCTCGCTAACAACGCAACTGGTCGATCAGTTGGTCAAAGCTATCGCACCTATGATAGCGCCTCCAACCGTTGTGAATGGCTTGCACGCAACAACCGGTTGGTGACGTTACGGTAGCTGACCAGAGTCCCATGAGTCGTGACAATTGGGAAGCCTTGCACCAGAGTGGTTCTAAGGGATTACTCTGGCGTAAGGCTATGTTTGTTTGCGGGATTGTGTTGGGCTGCTTTTCCTGTATTGTGGGGCTATTCCCACAGTTTGGGGTTGCCAGATCGTTGAGCGTCTACCTTCCCTTCGCTCAGGTGTTAGCCTTCCCGCAAGCACTGGGGCTGGTGATACTACTCCTTGGCGGGTGTGCTACCGGTGTCGGTTGGTGGAGGCGATGGTCAAGACTTGCCCTAACTTCGTGTTTAGTGTGGATTGTCGCGGGAGCAGGATTTTTGTTCGCGCCGAATGGTATCCCACATCAGGTCAGCGGCCAACAACATTCCACCGTTACAGAGAGGAACCTGACGGTCGTTACGTTTAATACGGGATCAATGCTGACCACCAGCGATTTCCAACAACTTGTCAGTACATGGGATCCCGACATCATTGTTTTGCCCGAAACGTCCGGCTATGAGCTTCGTGAAGCGATAGAAACGTCAAACTATGACGGCCAGCTCTTTGAAACTCGTAATGATGGTCTTCCGAACACTTATACAGGGCAAATCGCCCCCACGTCAGTCGTAGTACATAAAAGGCTTGGAGCAGCGCACTTTACACGAGGCCCGGTAACATCATTCGGAACAGTTGCCATCGAGTTTGACGATGCTCGGCTTCCTGTGATTCTAGGGCTACATACAGCACCACCGTTGCCTAGACTTATGAATCAGTGGCGGGATGACATCAATCGTGTCGTTGAGTTTGGTAACTCGATACAAAAACCGCTTATAATCGGGGGCGACTTTAACGCCACTCTTCGCCACGGTCCTCTTGCCACTAGAGGCAAGCTTATTGATTCGCAAGAGCTCTGTTCAACCACCCCCACTGGTACGTGGCCAGCTGGTGCGCCCACCCTCTTAAGATCACCCATCGACCATATCTTCGTAACACAAGGAATAACAGCCCACTCCTGTCAAGTGCAGCAGATTGGTTACTCCGATCACCTCGCTTACACAACTCAAGTAGCTGTTCAATGAGTGTTTTAGCACTGCTTAGAGTTGATGCCTCTAATCATTTTCGCAGCATAAAACGCGCTGTAAGCGATTCTGAGCGCCTTATATTCTCGGTGGCGGTGTGAGTCGTTTTTCTTCCGTTCGACCGTATAAAACCCACACGCCTGGACCAGCCTCAGGAACCGCACACCTGGGGCTTTTTCTATGCTCGCATCATCGGGCACCGTCTGCACCCACCCGGGCTCTCCACTGCACCCACCATGCCCGGTGTTGTACCCACCCCAGCCTTTGTATCCACCGTGACCACCTTTGGTCCACGACCATCCTGGGCCATCCTGGATGGAAACAGGTGAATATACGGCCCCGCCAGCACAGATCGCGTTGTCCGTGCCGGCGGGGTCGTCGGCGTTGACGGGGTGAGGAAGGGCGGGGGCGGGGCAATGCGACCCCGTGAAATCGCGCGGGATTAGCCCACGCTACAATCGTTTCCCGGTACGTCACAAGGCCGTACCACCCGGTCACCGGGGCGTGGCGCAGCTTGGTAGCGCACCTGCTTTGGGAGCAGGGGGTCGCAGGTTCAAATCCTGTCGCCCCGACAAGGGGCGGGCCGCTCACGAGAGCGAGCCCGCTGCTAGGACAGACCTCAATACACCGACGACTACAGGAGCTATCTGTGAAGACTTCCGTCGATAAGCTCAGCGAAACCCGCGTGAAGCTTACCGTCAACGTTCCGTTCGACGAGCTTGGCAAGGAGATCGACCAGGCGTACGCGGCCATCGCACAGCAGGTCACCATCCCTGGTTTCCGCCGCGGCAAGGCACCTCGCCAGCTTATCGACGCCCGATTCGGCCGTGGCCCCATCCTCGAGCAGGTGGTCAACGACATGCTGCCGTCGCGCTACGAGCAGGCCGTGATCGACAACGAGCTGAACCCGATCGGCCAGCCCGAGGTCGACGTCACCACGATCGAGGACAACGACTTCGTCGAGTTCACCGCCGAGGTCGACGTGCGCCCCGAGATCGAGGTGCCCGACTTCTCCTCCATCTCCGTGACCGTCCCCGCGATCTCCGTTACCGACGAGGACGTCGACGCTGACCTCGAGGACCTGCGCTCCCGCTTCGTGGAGCTGCAGGAGACCGAGCGTGAGCTCAAGGACGACGACGTCGCCGTCATCGACGCCGCGGTTGAGGTCAACGGCGAGAAGGTCGAGGAGGCCTCCTTCGAGTCCCTGTCCTACACCGTCGGTTCCGACGACCTGATCCCGGGCCTCGACGAGGCCATCACTGGCCTGAAGGCGGGCGCCGACGCGGAGTTCACGACCACCCTTGCGCAGGGCGAGCACAAGGACGAGGAGGCCACCGTGAAGGTCCACGTCCAGCAAACCAAGGAACGCGTCCTGCCGGAGCTCGACGACGAATTCGC
This sequence comes from Corynebacterium timonense, assembly GCF_900105305.1. Taxonomy (NCBI): domain Bacteria; kingdom Bacillati; phylum Actinomycetota; class Actinomycetes; order Mycobacteriales; family Corynebacteriaceae; genus Corynebacterium; species Corynebacterium timonense. The sequence goes on from NZ_LT629765.1 coordinate 314,608, forward strand.
ACAGATGGCCTCCGAGTTCGACACCATCGACGAGCTGCGCGACTCCTCCCGCGAGCAGATCGAGGAAACCAAGAAGACCCAGCAGGCCGCGGACATCCGCGACGAGGTGCTCAAGGCCGCCCTGGCCACCGCCGAGTTCGCCCTGCCGGAGTCCGTTGTGGAGGAGCAGGTGCACAACCGCCTCCACCAGCTGCTGGGCCAGCTCGCTCACGACGAGGCCACCCTGGCTCGCTTCCTGGAGATGCAGGGCACCACCCGCGAGGAGTTCGACAAGGAGTCCCGCGAGCAGGCTGAGGAGTCCGTGCGCACCCAGCTGTTCCTCGACGCCCTCGCCGAGCAGGAGAAGGTCGAGGTGTCCCAGCAGGAGCTCACCGACCACATCCTGTTCACCGCCCAGTCCTACGGCATGGACCCGAACCAGTTCGTCGCCCAGCTGCAGCAGTCCGGGCAGATCGCCAACCTCTTCGCGGACGTGCGCCGCGGCAAGGCCCTCGCCGCTGCCATCTCGCGCACCTCGGTGACGGACGACAACGGCACCGAGATCGACCCGAACGAGTACTTCGGTGAGATCGACGACGACGCGGACAACGCTGAGGCCGAAGGCGCTCAATCCGAAGGTTCTCAGTCCGAAGGTTCTCAGTCCGAAGGTTCTCAGGACGGTAACTCCGAGAGCTAACCGCCACAACGAGGCCCGCCCGGGTGTGTCCTGGGCGGGCCTTTTTGGCGTCGAAAAGCGAGTTGTCGCACCTAAGTACGCTGCTAGCGAACACGGGCCATCGTGTCGGTGGGGCCGAGTAGGGTGGTGGCATTGGCCAGAAACCGATTCACCGAAACCGATTCACCGAAGGAGCCCATTATGACTTCCCCGCAGGCCGGATTTAATCTCGGCGACTCCGTCTACGAGCGCCTCCTGCGCGAGCGCATCATCTTCTTGGGCCAGCAGGTCGACGACGAAATTGCGAACAAGCTGTGCGCCCAGATCCTGCTGCTGTCCGCGGAGGACCCGAACCGCGATATCGCCCTCTACATCAACTCGCCCGGCGGCTCCGTGACTGCGGGCATGGCGATCTACGACACGATGAAGTACTCACCGTGCGACATCGCCACCTACGGCATGGGCCTGGCCGCCTCGATGGGCCAATTCCTGCTGTCCGGCGGCACGAAGGGCAAGCGCTTCGCGCTGCCGCACGCGCGCATCATGATGCACCAGCCCTCCGCCGGTGTCGGCGGTACCGCCGCGGACATCGCCATCCAGGCCGAGCAGTTCGCGCAAACCAAGAGGGAAATGGCGGAGCTGATCGCCGAGCACACTGGCCAGAGCTTCGAGCAGATCACCAAGGACTCCGACCGCGACCGCTGGTTCACCGCCCAGGAGGCCAAGGAGTACGGCATCGTCGACCACGTCATCGAGCGCGCGCAGGGCGCGATCTCTAACCAGTAACCACCGAGAAGAGGAGAAAACCAGCACATGTCTTCTAACATGCCCACCTCCCGATACGTCCTGCCGCAGTTTCTGGAGGAGACCTCCTTCGGCACCAAGCAGATCGACCCCTACGGAAAGCTCTTTGAGGAGCGCATCGTCTTCCTCGGCACCCAGGTCGACGACACGTCGGCGAACGACGTGATGGCGCAGCTTCTCGTCCTGGAGTCGCAGGACCCGGACCGCGACATCACGATGTACATCAACTCGCCCGGCGGCTCCTTCACCGCGCTGATGGCCATCTACGACACGATGCAGTACGTCCGCCCCGACGTGCAGACCGTCTGCCTCGGCCAGGCGGCGTCGGCCGCCGCCGTCATCCTCGCCGCCGGCGCCCCCGGCAAGCGCGCCATGCTGCCGAACTCCCGCGTGCTCATCCACCAGCCCGCCACCCAGGGCACCCAGGGGCAGGTCTCCGACCTGGAGATTCAGGCCGCGGAGATCGAGCGCATGCGCCGGCTCATGGAGACCACGCTGGCGCACCACACCGGGCGCACCGCGGAGCAGATCCGCATCGACACCGACCGCGACAAGATCCTCACCGCCTCCGAGGCCGTTGACTACGGCATGGTCGACCAGGTCTTCGACTACCGCAAGCTCAACGCCTAGGGCCCTCCCCGCCTCGGCTACTATTGCACCTTGTTATCAATAGCAGGATGTAGAAGCGAGGAGTGAGGATGGGCCGCCACCATGCGAGCAGCACTCGTGAACCGGGGGACAACACCGCGGCCCGCATGACACTGGCGGGCGCGCTCGCCGCGGCGCTGATCCTCACCATCGTCGGCCTCGTTCTGTTGTGGCCGCGCGGGGAGGCGCCGGACCCCGAACCGGGTTTCCGGGAGTCCCAGGCGGTGGCGGCGACCGCGTATGAGGCCGAGGTCACGTCGGTCTTTGAGACGGGCTGCGACGCGTCGGTCGCCGGCCGTGTCTTCGGCGACACCTCCGCCCCCGGTACACCGTCGGGCACCGAGTGCACCACCTCCGTCGTGCGTATCCTCGAGGGCCCCGACGCCTCGATGAACACGATGCTGCAGACCGCGGGTCGGCCCGACGAGCCCGACCTGGAGGAGGGCCAGCGCGTTTTGCTCACCCGCGGCGAGCACGCGGACGGGGGCGCCCACTACACCTTCCTGGATATGGAGCGCACCGTCCCGCTCGCCGCCTGGCTCGCCGCGGCCGCACTGGCCGTCATCATCATCGGCGGGTGGCGCGGCGTGCGCGCGCTCGTCGGCCTGGGCTTCACGCTGCTGCTCTTGTTCGTGTTCCTCGTCCCAGCGCTGCTGCGCGGCGGCCCGCCGGTCACCCTCGCGGTGGTCTCCGGCGCGGCGATCCTTTTCCCTGTGCTCTTCCTCGTCCACGGCTGGAACTGGAAGGCCGCCTCGGCGCTCGGCGGGACGCTCGTCGCCCTCGTCGCGGCCGCGGGCTTGGCGCGCGCGGCGATCGGCACGACGCAGGTGCGCGGCCTCGGCGAGGACTCCAACTTGCTCATCCAGCTTTACCTCCCCGGCGTGAGCGTCGCCGGGCTCATGCTCGCTGGATTCATCATCGGCACGCTCGGCGCGCTTAACGACGCCACCGTGGCGCAATCCTCCACCGTCGCCGAATTGGCTGAGGCGAACCCCGCTGCGCGCCCCCTCGAGCTGTTCACCGCCGCCATGCGCGTCGGCCGCGACCACATCGCCTCGATGGTGTACACCCTCGTGCTCGCCTACATCGGCGCCGCGCTGCCTATGACGCTGCTGCTCGCCGTCGTGGACCGGCCCCTGGGGCAGATCCTCACCTCCGACGTCGTCGCCACCGAGCTGCTGCGCTCCGTCGCCGGCGCGTTGGGTCTCGCGCTGGCAGTCCCGGTGACCACGCTGTTCGCGGCGTTCACCGCGCGGGGGCGGGCAGGCGCCGCCGCTTCACCCTAAAAACAGAACTCTCACAATCCGCGAAGGGGGCTCGTTTTCGAGGTTTTTTAGGGGTGTGTTTTTAGAGTTGTGCCGGCGCGCGCCGGTCCTAGCGCGTGAGGAACGACAGCAACGCCGTGGTGACGGCCTCCGGGTTTTCCAGACCGACTTGGTGCGAGCCGGGGGTGACAACGACGGACTCGGCGGGCCCGGAGACCCCGGCGGCGATCTCGGCCAGCTGATCGGGGCCGGTCGAGGGGTCGTCGGCGCCGGCGATGGTGAGGACGGGGCAGCGGATCTCGCCGAGGCGGGAGCCGAAGTCCCAGTGCGCCAGGGCGTCGCCGTTGAGGGCGTATCCCTCGGGGTCGACGCCTTCGATGATGCTGCGCACGAAGTCGACGACGTCGGGGTGCTCGGAGTGGAAGGGTGGGGTGAACCAGTTGGTGAGCATGCCGTCGGCAAGCGCGTGCATGCCCTCCGTCCGAGCGACGCTGGTGCGTTCTGCCCACCGCTCCTCGCCGCCAAGGTAGGTGGCGGTGGAGCAGAAGACGGCGCGGTCGACGCGGCCGGAGGTGGCGGCGAGGTACTGGGCGAGCACGCCGCCGAGGGAGAGCCCGACGACGCTGAAGCGGCCGACGCCGAGCTGGTCGAGGGTGGCTAGGACGTTGGCGGCGAGGTCGGCGACCGTTGTCGTGCCCGGCTCGGCGTCGGGGCGGGGCGAGCCGCCGTGGCCGAGGTGGTCGATGGCGATGACGTGGAAGCGCTCGGCGAGGGCGGGGATCTGGTTTTTCCAGGTGGCCTGCGTGGTGGCGATGGAGCTCAGCAGCACCACGGTCTCGTCGGCGGCGGGGTCGCCGTGGTGGGTGGCGTGCAAGATGGTGGGGGTCATGTCGCTTCTCCTTCGTTGTTCCGGTTTGTTGGTCAGATGAAGTACTCTGGGCATCTATACCCGCACGCTCCATTGTGGCGCTCAAGCCGCTGGGGCGTGGGGAATGCGCGATACGGGCGCGACGTTGTGGGTGCCGGGCCCTGGGAGAATCCCGGATGAGAAGTCGAGATCGTAGAAGCGGGAGTACAACACTTTCATGGCAGTTACTCAAGACACCTCTGACCTGCTCAAGTGCTCTTTCTGCGGGAAGAGCCAGAAGCAGGTGCGCAAGCTCATCGCCGGCGGCGGTGTCTACATCTGCGACGAGTGCATTGAGCTGTGCAACGAGATCATCGAGGAGGAGCTCGCCGGTTCCGAGGGTGCGAACTCCGCCGCGGAGGACCGCCTGCCGCGCCCCTCCGAGATCACCGCGTTTTTGGACCAGTACGTCATTGGCCAGGATTCGGCGAAGCGGACGCTCGCGGTGGCTGTGTACAACCACTACAAGCGCATCAGGGCGGAGTCGCCGGCGGCGGGCCGGAAGCGCGAGGAGGAGGTCGAGATTGCGAAGTCGAACATCCTCCTGCTCGGCCCGACGGGCTCCGGCAAGACGTACCTCGCGCAGTCGCTGGCGCGCATGCTGAACGTGCCGTTCGCCATCGCCGACGCCACGAGCCTCACGGAGGCCGGCTACGTCGGCGAGGACGTGGAGAACATCCTGCTCAAGTTGCTGCAGGCGGCGGATTTTGACGTCAACCGCGCGCAGCACGGCATCATCTACGTCGACGAGGTGGACAAGATCTCCCGCAAGTCGGAGAACCCCTCGATCACCCGCGACGTCTCCGGCGAGGGCGTCCAGCAGGCGCTGTTGAAGATCGTGGAGGGCACCGTCGCCTCCGTGCCGCCGCAGGGCGGCCGCAAGCACCCCAACCAGGAGTTCATTCAGCTCGACACCACGAACATCTTGTTCATCGTCGCGGGCGCCTTCGCCGGCCTGGACAAGGTCGTCGCCGAGCGCGTGGGCAAGAAGGGCATCGGTTTCGGCGCGGAGATCGACTCCAAGGCCAAGCGCGACGAGGCCAAGTTGCTTGCCGACGTCCAACCGGGCGACCTGGTGAAGTTCGGCCTCATCCCCGAGTTCATCGGCCGCCTGCCCATCATCGCGACGGTGGAGGACCTCGACCAGGAGGCACTCGTGCGCGTGCTCAAGGAGCCGAAGAACTCCCTGCTCAAGCAGTACGGGCGTTTGTTCGCCATGGACGGGGTGCAGCTGACCATGACCGACGAGGCCCTGGGCGTCGTCGCGGACAAGGCCGCCGAGCGCAAGACGGGTGCGCGTGGCCTGCGCGCCATCATGGAGGAGCTGCTCGTTCCCATCATGTACGACCTGCCTGACCGCGAGGACGTGGCCGAAGTGGTGGTCACGGACGCCGTTGTGCGCGGCGAGGCGGAGCCGGAGTACGTGGAGAAGAAGGAGCCGAAGTCGGCGTAGCCCGCCCCGTTTCTCCTAGTAGATGCCCCCGTCGAGGTCGTAGACGTCCCCGGCGGGGTTTTCTCCGGTGTCAGGGGTGTCAGCGGGCTCGACGTAGCTGCCGTAACCGGAGTCGGGCAGGTTCGAGGTGAGGAACGCCAGGACAGTGTCGATAGCCATGCGGCGCAGGCCTTCTGTGTTGCGCTGGGTGGACAGGTCGAGGCGGAGGAGGCCGCGCATCGTGTCGCCGTTGCTTTCGCGGAACATGCTCAGCGAGCACACGAGGACGAGGACGTCGTCGGCGGAGACGCCGGGGCGGAACGCGCCCGAGTCTTGGCCGAGGAGCAGGATGCGTTCGACGTGGAGGAGGACGTCGGAAAGCTCGCGTAGCCCGGGGTCGTCGCCGTGCTCGAGCACGTGGTCGGTGTTTTCGCGCAGCACGAGGCGGACGCAGGCGGGGCTGCGTTGGAATCGGTGGAACAGGGCGTCGACGAAGCGGCGCATCCCCTCCGCTGGGATGGTGTAGGGGCGGGAGAGAATCTCCTGCGGCGGGGTGAGCTCGCCGATGGCGTGGCGGTAGGCCGCCTCGTAGAGTCCGCGTTTGTCTCCGAAGTGGTAGTGGAGCATGCGCTTCGACATCCCGGTGGCGTCGGCGAGGTCGCTGAGCGTCGCGGCGGCGAAGCCGTCGCGGGCAAAAACCTCCAGTGCGGCGGTGACGGCGGAACGATCCGCGAGCATGTCACCGGGGGGCGTGTCTGCCACGTTGGCTCCTTCGTGCAGTGTGGGGGGGCGCCACGGCGGCGCAGTACCTCACCAATGGTGCACGAAACCGAAAGCGGGCACGGATGAACAGCCCTCCTTGCCCACGATCAGGGGTGAAGAATGTCCGGGCTGGCCCGACCGCGCGTGGGCTCAGCCCTGGTTCGGGGGTGGGATGGGCACACTTGGGGTGCGATTGTGACGGACCCCACTCGTGTGGCGCGGCGAAATGTCTATACTGCGATAGAAAAGCGCTGTCGAGGCGAGAAAACACGGGAACACGGAGGTATTTGCTATGGAAAGCCTGGATGCTGCACCCACGAGGCCGGTCAAGGTCGCGGTCAGCGGAGCCGCCGGAAACATCGCGTATTCCCTGCTCTGGCGCCTCGCCGCGGGGGACGTCTTCGGCGTCGAACGCCAGATTGACCTGCGGCTTTTGGAAGTCCCGGAGCGCGTGCGCGCCGCGGAGGGCGTGGCCATGGAGCTCGCGGATTCCGCTTTCCCGCTGCTGGCCACGGTCACCGTCACCGACGAGGACACCCGCGCCTTCGACGGCGTCGACGCGGCCTTCCTCGTCGGCTCCCGCCCGCGCACGAAGGGCCAGTCGCGTGCCGATATGCTCGAGGCCAACGGCCGGATCTTCATCGGGCAGGGCCGCGCGCTCAACGACGGCGCCGCCGAGGGCGTGCGCGTGCTCGTGGTGGGCAACCCCGCCAACACCAACGCCTACATCGCGGCGAAGGCGGCGCCGGACATCCCCCGCTCCAGCTTCAACGCCCTCATGCGCCTCGACCACAACCGCGCCCTGTCCATGCTCTCGGCCAAGCTCGCCGTGCCCGCCGCGCAGATCGAGGGGCTCGTGGTGTGGGGCAACCATTCCGACACGCAGTTCCCCGACATCGAGTTCCTCACCGTCGGCGGCAAGTCGGTCGCCGGGGACATTGACCGCGACTGGTACGAAAACGAGCTCATTCCCCGCGTGGCCAAGCGCGGCGGGGAGATCATCGAGGTGCGCGGCCAGTCCTCTGCGGCCTCGGCCGCGTCGGCAGCCGTTGACCACATGCGCGACTGGGTGGCGGGCACGAACGGGCGGTGGGTGACGGTGGCCCAGCCGTCGACAGGCGAGTACGGCGTGGACGAGGGCCTGGTCTTCGGCTTTCCCACCACCGGGTTGAACGGGCGCGCCTCCATCGTCCCGGGGCTTGACCTCAACGACTTCCAGCGCGAGCGCATCGCCGCGAACGTGGAGGCGCTGCGCGAGGAGGCCGCGATCGCGGACCAGCTTTTTACCTCGATATAGCGGGCCGCTGAGCCCCGCCCGGGGCGGGGCGTGTCTGACCTCGGCGCTATGATGAGGCGAGTGACTGACCAGACCGAGGGGAAGATTGTGACAGGTACAAACCGGGCAGACGCGCTGCCGAAGTCTTGGGAGCCGCAGACCGTGGAGGCCGAGCTGTACCAGCGCTGGGTGGACGCGGGCTACTTCACGGCCGATCCCACCAGCGCAAAACCGGCGTACTCGATCGTTCTGCCGCCCCCCAACGTGACGGGCCAGCTGCACATGGGCCATGCGCTCGACCACACCCTCATGGATTCCATCGTGCGGCGCAAGCGCATGCAGGGCTACGAGGTCCTGTGGCTGCCGGGCATGGACCACGCGGGTATCGCCACACAGACCAAGGTCGAGGCGCAGCTCAAGGCTGAGGAGGGCAAAGACCGCTACGACTACGGCCGCGACGAGTTCATCGACCGGGTCTGGGAGTGGAAGGAAAACTACGGCGGCACCATCACGGGCCAGATGCGCGCCATCGGCGATTCCGTCGATTGGTCGCGCGAGCGCTTCACCCTCGACGAGGGGCTCTCGCGCGCGGTGCAGACGATCTTTAAGCAGCTTTTCGACGCCGGACTGATCTACCGCGACTACCGGCTGGTGAACTGGTCGCCCGTGCTGGAGACGGCAGTGTCCGACATCGAGGTCGTGTACAAGGACGTCGAGGGCGAATTCGTCTCCCTCCGCTACGGCTCGCTGAACGACGACGAGCCGCACCTCGTCGTCGCCACCACCCGTGTGGAGACCATGCTTGGCGACGTCGCCATTGCCGTCCACCCCGACGACGAGCGCTACGCGCACCTGGTTGGCCAGACCTTCGAGCACCCGCTGCGCCCCGACCTGACGCTTGAGGTCATCGCCGACGACTACGTCGACATGGAGCTGGGCACCGGCGCGGTGAAGATCACCCCGGCGCACGACCCCAACGACTACGAGATGGGCCTGCGCCACGACCTCGACATGCCCATCATCATGGATGAGAAGGGCCGCATCGCCGACACCGGCACCCGCTTCGACGGCATGAGCCGCGAGGATGCGCGGGTGGCCGTGCGCGAGGCGCTGGCGGAGCAGGGGCGCATTGTGAAAGAGGTGCGTCCGTACGTCCACTCGGTGGGGCACTCCGAGCGCTCGGGCGAAGCGATCGAGCCGCGCCTGTCGCTGCAGTGGTTTGTCAAGGTCGACGAGCTCGCGCGCATGTCCGCCGAGGCGGTGCGCAACGGCGACACGGTCATCCACCCGCAGTCGATGGAGAAGCGCTACTTCGATTGGGTGGACAACATGCACGACTGGACCATCTCGCGCCAGCTGTGGTGGGGCCACCGCATCCCTATTTGGTACGGCCCGAACGACGAGGTCGTCTGCGTCGGCCCCGACGACGAGCCCCCGGCCGGCTATACCCAGGACCCCGATGTGCTGGACACGTGGTTCTCCTCGGCCCTGTGGCCTTTTTCCACGATGGGCTGGCCCGAAAAAACCCCCGAGCTGGAGAAGTTCTATCCCACCTCGGTGCTGGTGACCGCCTACGACATCCTGTTCTTCTGGGTGGCGCGCATGATGATGTTTGGCACCTTCGCTGGTGCCCAGACCCCCGAGGTGCTGGGGCGCGGCAGCGGCGGCCGCCCGCAGGTCCCGTTCACGGACCTCTACCTGCACGGCCTTGTGCGCGACGAGAAGGGCCGGAAGATGTCGAAGTCGCTGGGCAACGGCATCGACCCGATGGACTGGGTGGAGCGCTTCGGCGCAGACGCGCTTCGCTTCGCGCTCGCCCGCGGCGCGAACCCGGGCGTTGACCTGCCCATCGGCGAGGACCACGCCCAGTCTGCGCGCAACTTCGCCACCAAGCTCTACAACGCGACCAAGTTCGCGCTGCTCAACGGCGCGCGCGTGGGCGAGCTGCCCGCCCGCGAGACGCTGACGGACGCGGACCGCTGGATCCTCGACCGCCTGGAAGAGGTCCGCGCCGACGTGGACGCCTTCCTGGACGACTACCAGTTTGCCAAAGCCAACGAGGAGCTCTACCACTTCGCCTGGGACGAGCTGTGCGACTGGTACCTCGAGATCGCCAAGACCCAGATCCCCGGCGAGGGCGCCGAGGCGACCCAGCTGGTGCTCGGCCGCGTCATCGACGTCGTTCTGCGACTGTTGCACCCCACCATGCCCTTCGTCACCGAGGTGCTGTGGACCGCGCTGACGGAGCAAGAAACGGTGACGCTCGCCGCATGGCCGAGCGCGGAGGACACCAACGGCGGCGCCGGGGTCGACCGCGACGCGCGTCGGCGCATCGAGGACTCCATCAAGCTCATCACCGAGCTGCGCCGCTTCCGCTCCGACCAGGGCGTCAAGCCCAGCCAGAAGGTTCCGGGCCGGCTCGACTTCGCGGCCGCCGACCTTGCTGGGCAGGAGGCACTCATTCGCTCGATCGCGCGGGTGGAGGAGCCCGGGGCGGACTTTGGGGCGTCGGCAAGCGTCGAAGTGCGCCTGTGTGCGGCGACGGTCGACGTCGCGCTGGATACCTCGGGCACCGTCGACGTCGCCGCAGAACGCAAGCGCCTGGAGAAGGAGCTCGCCGCGGCGAACAAGGAGCTGGAGACGACCGGAAAGAAGCTCGGCAACGACTCCTTCCTGGCCAAGGCGCCGGAGGCCGTCGTGGAGAAGATCCGCACCCGGCAAAGGGTCGCGCAGGAGGAGATCGAGCGCGTTACCGCCCGCCTCGAGGCCCTGCCGGAGGCGTAGATGGACAACGACAGCTACGACATTTCCCTCGAGGAGACGGGCCTGCGCCTCAACCTCGGATCCGAGGGCGGCGAGGAGGACGCACGACAGCGGCCGGTGAGCGACGCCGACCGCGCGGCCCTCGACCGCGTGGAGCGCGAGCTCAACGAGCGCTGGCCCGAGACGGACATCGACCCGACCCTGGAGCGCGTGGCCATGGTCATGGACGTGCTCGGTGAACCGCAGAAAACGTATAAGGTCATCCACGTCGCCGGCACCAACGGCAAAACCTCGGCCGTGCGCATGACCGAGTCACTCCTGCGCGCGCTCGGCCACCGCGTGGGCCGCACGACCAGCCCGCACCTGCAGACCATCACCGAGCGCATCGCGGTCGACGGCGTACCGCTGCACCCGGCTGACTTCGTGCGCATCTACAACGAAATCGCGCCCGCCATGGAGATGGTCGACGAGCGCTGCGGGCAGAAGCTGAGCTACTTCGAGGCCATCACCTGCATGGCGTTCGCGGCTTTCGCTGACGCGCCTATCGACGTCGCAGTGGTCGAAGTCGGCATGGGCGGGCGCTGGGACGCGACCAACGTCGTCGACGCCGACGTCGACGTGATTATGCCGATCGGCCTCGACCACACCGACTACCTCGGCGACACGCTCGCCGAGATCGCGGGGGAGAAAGCCGGGATTATCCGCAACGCCGACGCCGTCACCATCGTCGGCGAGCAGGAGCCGGAGGCGATGCACGTCATCCTCGAGCGCAGCGTCGAGGTCGGCAGCGCCGTAGCCCGCTACGGCTCCGAGTTCGGCGTCGACGCCGCGGGCGTGGCCGTCGGCGGACAGACGCTGACCCTGCGCGGCCTGTCCGGCGAGTACGACGAGATTTTCCTGCCCCTGTCCGGCCCACACCAGGCGCACAACGCCGCCGTCGCCCTCGCGGCCGTCGAGGCGTTTTCCGGGGCCGGGCGCGAGCGCAGCCTCGACGCCGACAGCGTGCGCCGCGGCTTCGCCGCCACCTCCTCTCCGGGACGCCTCGAACGCGTGCGCGCCACACCGACCACGTTCATCGACGCCACCCACAACCCGCACGGCGCCCGCGCGCTCGCGCGCGCACTCGACAACGACTTCAATTTCACCCGCCTCATCGGCGTGCTCGGGGTGCTGGGGGACAAGGACGCCCGCGGTATCTTCGAGGCGCTCGAACCCGCGCTCACCGAGGTCGTGATCACCCAGAACTCCTCCCCGCGCGCCCTCGACGCCTACGAGCTGGCGGAGCTCGCCCGCGAGGTGTTCGGCGACGAGCGCGTCCACGTCGTGGGCAACCTCCCCGGCGCCTACGAGCTGGCCGTCGAGCTCGCGGAGGAGGCGCTCGCCGAGGTCGGGGTGCAGTCCGGCTCCGGTATCCTCATCACAGGTTCCGTCGTCACAGCGGGTCAAGCCCGCGCGATGTTTGGAAAGGAGCCCGCGTGAGCACCAAACGCGAGCAGCCCATCAGCCCCCTTGGCATGGGCAACAAGCCCGTCAAAGACCCCATCGCCTCACTGGCCGGGGTGCTCTCCGGCACCCTGATCATGGAGGCGATCACGGTGTTCCTCATCCTCCTTGTCGTGCTCAAGGTGGACGGCGGTGAGCACTGGACCACGTTCAACTGGGTCTACATCACCGTGATCGGTTGTGCGCACGTCGCCCTGGCGTTCGTGCAGAAGAAGCCGTGGGCGTTGTGGGCTGCTGTCGCGCTGCAACTGCCGCTCATTGTCGGTTTCTTCGTCCACTGGTCCGTGACCGTCGTGGGCGTCGTGTTCGGCATCGTGTGGTTTTTCATCCTGAAGATGCGTGCGGAGATGATCGAGCGCATGCGCCACGGTTACCTGGTCACGCAGCACCTCGGCGCCGACGAAGGATAGGGCAGCGCTTGTGGTCGCGGCCCCGGGGCTGGGCGTCGGGCGGGGGTTGGGGTGCGTCGCGGCCGACGACGCCGGGCGCCCCGTAAAACACGCAACGCACAACCCCACCACGCCAGCGCCCAGCGCCCATTACCCTTGCTTAGGCGGGGTGAAGTGTTTGTCCTGTTCAGGTAATTAATTCAATCCTTCCATGCGGTATGTGATCCGCGTTATACTCGGTGGGACTTGTTGTTCTACACCACTGGCAAAGGGGTTACATGTCTGAACAGATCTACATCACGCAGGCCAAGCGCACGCCGATCGGCACGTTCGGCGGGTCGCTGTCGAAGATCTCGACGGTCGACCTCGGCGCGCACATCGCCCGGGCCGTGATCGCCGAATCCGGCGTCTCCGCGGACGAGTACGACTCATCGGTGTGGGCAAACGTGGTCACCACCGGCCCGCGTGACCTCTACACCTCGCGCGCTGTGGCGCTGGAGGCGGGGCTGCCGCAAGGCTCCCACGCCTACGGCGTCAACCGCCTGTGCGGCTCCGGCATTCAGGCAGCCGTGAGCGCTGCGCAGCAGCTCATGACGGGCGACGCGAACCTGTCGCTCGTCGGCGGTGTTGAGGTGATGAGCCAGGCCCCGTACTCGGTTGAAGGTATGCGCCAGGGCCGCAAGATGGGCGACGGCAAGCTCGTCGACTGGCTCTCGGGCGCGCTGACGGACCCGATGGGCCACGGCATCATGGGCATCACAGCAGAAAACGTCGCGGAGCGCTTCGGCATTTCGCGCGAGCGCCAAGACGAGTTCGCGCTGCAGTCGCAGGAGCGCGCGGCGGCGGCGATCGCGGGCGGGAAGTTCGACGAGCAGGTTGTTCCGGTGGGGGACTTCACCACGGATGAGCACCCGCGGCAGACGAGTCTGGAAAAGTTGGCGGGACTGCGGCCGTCGTTTAGCAAGGAAGGCTCCGTGACGCCGGGTAACGCCTCGGGCATCAACGACGCGTCGGCGGCGCTGGTGATGACGCACGAGGACGGGCTGAAGCGCTACGGGCAGGAGCCGCTGGCGAAGGTCGTGTCGTGGGGCGTGGCCGGCTGCGACCCGAAGTACATGGGACTTGGCCCGACCGTCGCGGTCCCGCGCGCGCTGGACAAGGCCGGGCTGAAGCTGGACGACATCGCGCTCATCGAGTCCAACGAGGCCTTCGCGGCCCAGGCGATCGCCGTCAGCGACGAGCTCGGCTTCGACAACGAGAAGACGAACATCCACGGCGGCGCGATCGCGCTGGGCCACCCGATTGGCGCGACCGGTGTCATCCTCATCACCAAACTCATCCACGCCCTGCGCGACGCCGGCGGCGACCTCGGCCTCGTCACCGCCTGCATCGGCGGCGGCCAGGGTATCGCTCTCGTTCTGGAGGTTTAAGCACGAATGGCTACAGAGATCACGACCGCAGCAGTCCTCGGCGCAGGCTCGATGGGCGCGGGGATCGCCGCGCTCATGGCCAACGCCGGCATCCGGGTCCACCTGCTTGACCTGCCCTCCGACGGCGAGGACCGCGACGAGCGCGCGCGCCGGGGCATCGAAACCCAGGTCAAGCGCCGCGGGTTCCAGCGCCCCGAGTACGCCGAGCGCGTCACCCCGGGTAACACGGAGGATCACCTCGACCGGCTCGCGGAGGCCGACTGGATCGTCGAGGCCGTCTTCGAGGACATCAACGTCAAGCGCGACACCTTCGCGAAGGTCGACGCCCACCGCCGGCCGGGCACCCCGGTCAGCTCGAACACCTCCACCATCCCGCTGGAGACACTCCTCGCTGAGGCCAGCGAGGACTTCCGGGGCGACTTCGCCATCACCCACTTCTTCAACCCGCCGCGCGTCATGCGCCTTGTTGAGCTGGTCCAGGGCCCGGACACCCGCCCCGAGGTGGGCAAAAAGCTGCGCCAGGTGCTCGAGCGTGACCTGGGCAAGGTCGTCGTGGACTGCCGCGACACCCCCGGCTTCATCGCCAACCGCATCGGCTCCTTCTGGATGGGCGTCGGCGCGCAGGTCGCCTTCGACCAGGGCATCGCCCCGGAGCAGGCGGACGTCGCCTTCGGCCGTCCCTTCGGCGTGCCGCGCACCGGTATCTTCGGCCTTTTCGACTACGTGGGCCTGCAGGTCGCGCCGCACATCTGGGGATCGCTCCTGGGCGCCCTGCCGGAGGACGACGCGATGCAAAACTACGGGGTGACGGAGTCCCCGCAGTTCAAGGAGCTGCTGGAGAAGGGCTTTACCGGGCGCACCGCCGAGTCCGGCTTCTACCGCGGCCGCGACGAGGTCTACGACTTCGAGGCGCACGACTACCGCCCGAAGCGCAGCTACGAGGTGCCCAAGTCCGCCCGCGAGCTCGTCGAGTCCGGCACCCCCGAGGGCAACTATGCGCGCGAGGTCTTCCGCATCACCTTGCAGTACTGCTGCGACACCGCCGCCGAGATCGCCGCGACGGTCGACCAGATCGACATCGCCATGGAGCTCGGCTACGGCTGGAAGAAGGGCCCCTTCGCGCTCGCGGACTCGCTCGGCCTCGATGTCGTCGCATCGCTGTACGACGCCCCGCCAGCCCTCCTCGACGCAGCCCGCGCCGCCGGCGGCTTCTACGCCGGGGGCAAGGTGCTAGGCACGGACGGCCAGCTCACCGACCGCCCCGCGCGCGAGGGCGTGGTCCGGGTCGCCGACCTCGTCGACAACGCCGTCATTGTGGCCGAGAACTCCGGCGCCACCGTGTACAAGCTCGCCGACGGCGTGGGCGTGTTCACGTACCGCACCCCGATGAACTCCTCGACGGACGACGTCACCGAGCTGTTCACCCACGCGGGTGAGTGGGACCTGAAGGCGCTCGTCATCGCCAACGACGAGGAACGCGCGTTCTCCGCGGGCGCGAACCTGCCGCGGCTCGCGGAGCTGTCCGGCCCCGACGGGGACGAGCAGGCGCGCAAGACCACCATCCGCCAAGGCATCGACGGGCTGCACGCCCTGCGCCGTGCCCCCTATCCGGTGGTCGGCGCCGTGCGTGGCGTGGCGCTCGGCGGTGGCCTTGAGCTGTTGCTGCACACCGACGCCTCCGTCATCCACGCCGAGACCCGCGTGGGCTTCCCGGAACGCTCGGTGGGCCTTTTCCCCGCCTGGTCGGGACCGGTGCGCCTGCTTGAGCGCCTTGTGGCGCTCGGCGTGCCCGACGCCCACAAGGTCGCCTACGACGCCCTGCTCAACGTCCGCCCCGTCCCGGCCGTCAACGTCGACTTCTGGCGTGACGGTGACCGGCTGATCATGAGCCCGGACCACGTCGTCGAGCAGGCCCTCGAGCTGGCCCGTGAGCTGGCGCCCGGCTACACCGCCCCAGAGGACGCCGAGCTGCCTTTGACCTCGCAGGCCCTGGAATACACCGAGGGCTCGGAGACGGACAAGGCGATCGGCGCGGCGCTAGCCGCCGTGCTCACCGGCGAGGGGACCGCCACGGAGGCCGAGCTGGCCGAGCGCCAGGTCAACGCCGCCTCAGACGTGCTGGCCCGCCAGGAGAACGCGGACCGCGCCGCACACATGGCGAAGACCCGCAAGCCGCTGAACAACTAGCGCGCGACGCACAAGGGCCCGGGCGGTGCTGGGTCGTCGTCGCCGCTGGCCTTGGCGGGACACCGCGCCAGGATGAGTGCACCTTGATTGCATCCGCCCGGGTTCAGGCGTGCAAGCCGCAATCGCTTTGGCCAAAGAACCGGCGGTCAACGGTCAAGACTGTCGGCGGCGATGGAGCCACGGTGCGGGCGAGGACCGAGCGGTCGAACTTACCCATCAGCACCGACCCTGAACTCGGCGGTGTCTGGCCTGTCCGGGGTGACGTTGCGCTCACACATGTGGTCCGCACCATGGCTCAGCGCTGCGGCGGATCGCGGCCCAAAGATCCGTTTTGCACACGTGGTTGAAAATGCGCCTGGGGTTGACCACTCGGCCTTGGTGCCGCAGTTCAACGCAGGATTCGCCGATAGTCGTAGGGATGCTTGTCGCGCTCGCCAAGCCGTTTCTGGTCGTAGGAGAATGTCGGCTGGGCATGCCCGCCGCGTCCACGCGGTCCTCTGGGCGGTGCTGCGACATGGGGATGGCGCTCGTCTGGCTATCTAGGCGCGTCCATGATTCTTCACGTCCCGCAACTTTCTTGGGTACGCGTTTTCCGCTTCCCGGCGGCGCAGCGTCCTCCTCCGTGAGCACCTTCGGTTTTCACGCGTCATCTACACTTCTGCGCCCCGCGCGAGAGTCCGACCCTGCTCGCACTGATGCTGATGAGAGATCCGTGCTCACCATGAAAAATGCTCCCCACTAGCCGGTAACTGATTTTTCGGCCAACTAACGGGAGCAGTTTAATCCTTTACAAGCCTATATAGGCTGGGCCGTTCTGGCCGGCCTACGGGTATGTGCCGGCTCGTTCCATGCTTTTAACGATTATTGGAAAGAGTGCACTGAGTATCTGCGTGGGCAAGGTCAAGTTGGTATCGTGACGGACCTCGTCTTTCAATCGAATCTGAAGAAGGCGACCGGTATTCTGATCGCAAACGAAGATGAACTAATGCAGCGCCTTCACTCTACAGCACGCTCAGGAAGTAGTTGTCGGAGTGGGGTAGAAAAAGAATAGGGGCGATTAGTCATGAACGGGAGAATAGTGACTTCAGATCTCAGCGTCGGGTGGTCGAGTGATTCAACGGTGTTGAGAGACATCTCGCTCGATATGGGCGTCGGGGTTCACTGCGTCGTCGGCCCAAACGGGAGTGGAAAGACGACGCTCATGCGGACACTGGCGGGGATCATTCCGGCTTTGGGCGGGGATCTTCAGGTCACGGGGACCGTCGGCTATATGTCGCATCGGCCGGGAATCTACTCCCAGCTATCCGTCGAGGAGAACCTACGTCAATGGGCGGGAATCCTGAGCCCGTCAGACCCGTCGAGTTTCGACGTTCTTATTGAGGAATTCCGTCTCGATGACATCCGTGGACGATCGGCTTCCGAGCTGTCCCAAGGGCAACGTCAGAGATTAGGGCTGGCCCGTGCATTTCTGGGCGATCCCGATGTCATTTTCATTGACGAGCCGACGGCCGGTATGGATCCGAGCATGAAGCATGTTGCCCACAATGTAATTGAGTCAGCCGGAGAGCACTCGTGCGTGGTTATGAGTTCGCACGATGTACTGGAGGTTTCGGGCATCGCGACAGATATCGTGCACATTTCCGCCTCCGCACAGGTTACGCAGGATTCCGCCGCGAACGTGGCTGCCTCGCAGCGGCGGGCCATCCGCCTCGCCGTAGACGCGTCGCAGTCGAGTACCGCAATGGATCTTCTCGCTGGCGCCAACCCGTCTCTGGGCTCGTCGGGGTGGATTACTGTCGAACTGTCACCTGAGTTTTCACTTTCTAAAATTGTCGCCCAGCTGGAGTCGAATGACGTATCGATCAAAGCTATCGATGACCTCGAAGTCCTCCGAGGATATTACAAGGAGTAAAGCGCGTGCTGACGTATTTCTACCTCGATAAGTCGTGGCGGGAGCAGAAGAAACCTTTGATTATTGTTCCGCTCATCGCCTTTTCTGTTGCGATCGCGCTGGCTGCGACTGTGTATATTTTCCCTGACGCGCTCACGGGGCCGACCCTGAGCGCAATCCGCGAGGAAGCGCAATCGGCAGGGTCTGGAGCTGACCCCGAAAGTGCGCTGATAATCGGGGCGATAGTCAGTCAGGCTCCGCTCCTGGCGGCCCTGTTCGCCGCGCTAGTGGGCGCAAACATATCGATTGGCATGACGGACATTGAAGTGCGCTCGGGTGCATTGGAGGTCGTTCTAAGCCGCGGCTACCGCATGGCGGGAATTGTCCGGTCCCTCGCGATAGTGGCGGGGTTGCTGGGGTTGTTGTCCACAGCGGTTATCGTGGTCGGACTGTTCGCAGCTTCGTGGGGGGCTCTCTCGCAGCTCGACTTTTCGGGACAGCTTCCCTGGCGCGTTCTCGTCTTGCCATGGCCCTGCCTGGCCATGGGTATCGCGTGTGGCTTGGCAATTCAGCTACTGCTTCCGAATCTGTCCCGGGTGAGGGCTGGAACGAGTGGCAACATCGCCCAGCTCCTAGCGCTGTTGCCAACGCTGATCATCTTTCTCCTGTTCACGTTTTCTGCCGAAGCGGCGTCTAATCCGGCAGTCACCTGGATAGTTTCAATCGCCTTCACCGTCATCGCATTGGTTCTCATGTTTTTCGTTGCCCGCGCAGTGGACATCGCCAAGCTTCTGAAGCAGTAGTGAGCGCGCCCGCCAGGCAGGCGTCGTCGCTCGTTGTACTGATCGGGGAAGTTGGTGAACCGGGTGATCGGCGCGGCGCTGGCCGAGCGCCAGGCCAGGGCCGCTTCCGGCGAGCTGGCCCGCCAGGAGAGCGCGGACCCCGCAGCACGCATGGATTGAGAGCCGCAAGCCGCTGAAACTACTAGCGGGCCCCTTTAGCGGTAGGCGCTGACCCCGGTGATCGTCTTGCCCACGATGAGGGACTGGATCGTGTCGGTGCCTTCGTAGGTGTGCAGGGACTCAAGGTCGACCATGTGGCGCATCACGTCGTTTTCCAGCAGGATGCCCACGCCGCCGAACATGTCGCGGGCGTTGGCGGCGACGCGGCGGGCGGCGCGGGTGGAGTACACCTTGGCCAAAGCCGCCTGCTTCTCGGACAGCTCGCCGGACTCCTCGAGCTCGAGCAGGCGCCTGCAGTGCAGGGCCACGGAGGTGACGTCCATGAGCATGTCGGCGAGGCGCTGCTGGATGATCTGGTTCTTGATCAGGGGCCGGCCGAACTGGACGCGCTCGGAGGCGTACGCCAGGGCCTTTTCGTAGCAGTCGATGGCGATGCCCAGGGCGGTCCAGGCAACGCCGATGCGGGTGCCGCCCAAGATGCGGGCGGTGTCGCGGAAGGAGTTCGCGCCGGGCAGGCGGCGGGAGTCGGGCACGCGGACGTCGCGAAGCCTGATGTGAGCCTGCGGGATGCCGCGCAGCGAGGCCTTGCCTGTGATGGTCTCGGCGTCGTAGCCGGGGGAGTCCTGATCGACGATGAAGCCGCCGACCTCGCCGTCGTCCATGCGCGCCCAGACGATCGCGATGTGGCCGACGGAGCCGTGGCCGATCCATTTCTTCTCGCCGTTGATGACCCACTCGTCGCCCTCGCGGGTAGCGGAGGTTTCCAGCCCGATGGAGTCGGAGCCATGGTCCGGTTCGGTGAGGGCGAAGGCGCCGCGGATCTCCATGCGCGACATGGGGCCGAGGAACTCCTTCTTCTGCTCCTCGGAGCCGCACAGGTTGATCGACTGCATGGCTAGGCCCGCCTGCACGATGACCGCGGTGGCGGTGGAGGCGTCGCAGCGGGCGAACTCCATGGCCATGAGGCGGTTGGCGCGGATCGACATCGCTGGCTCGCCCTCGATGTCGATGCCGTCGCGGACGAGGCCGCGGCGGGCCGCTTCCTCGACCGCCGCGATGTTGTACTCCGCCTTCTCCCAGGCGTCGTTGATGTGGGGGCGGGCCCATGCGCAGAAGTCGCGGGTCCGCGCCCACCACTCGAGGTCAGCGCCGTCAACGTCGGCGAAGACCTGGTAGTAGTCCGTCCGGGGGGCGAGGAGGTCCGAGGCGGTCTCGGTCATGGAGTTCCTTTCGGGGTGGGGTACTAGCTGGTGAAGGCGCCGACGCCGGTGATGGACTTGCCCACGATGAGGGACTGCATCGTGTCGGTGCCCTCGTAGGTGTGCAGGGTCTCGGCGTCGGCGAAGTGGCGGATGACGTCGTTTTCCAGCAGGATGCCCACGCCGCCGAACATGTCGCGGGCGTTGGCGGCGACGCGGCGGGCGGCGCGGGTGGAAAAGACCTTGGCCAGGGCGGCCTGCTGCTCGGTCACGGTTCCGGCCTCCTCCAGCTCGAGCAGGCGCTTGCAGTACAGTCCCACCGAGGTGACGTCCATGAGCATGTCGGCGAGGCGCTGCTGGATGATCTGGTTCTTGATCAACGGTCGGCCGAACTGGACGCGCTCGGAGGCGTACTTCAGGGCCTTCTCGTAGCAGTCCGCGGCAAGGCCGAAGGCGCTCCAGGCGACGCCGATGCGGGTGGACATGAGCACCTTCGCGGTGTCGCGGAAGGAGGCGCAGCCCGGCAGGCGGCGGTCCTCGCCGACGCGGACGTTGGTGAGGGTGATGTGCGCCTGCGGGATGCCGCGCAGCGCCGCCTTGCCGGTGATCGTCTCGGCGGAGTAGCCCTCCTGGTCTTGGTCGACGATGAAGGCGCCGACCTTGCCGTCGTCCATGCGGGCGTAGACCACGGCGATGTGGCCGACGGAGCCGTGGCCGATCCATTTCTTCTCGCCGTTGATGACCCACTCGTCGCCTTCGCGGGTGGCGGAGGTTTCGAGCCCGATGGAGTCGGAGCCGTGGTCCGGCTCGGTGAGGGCGAAGGCGCCGCGGATCTCCAGGGTGGACATGGGCTTGAGGTACGCCTTCTTTTGCTCCTCGGAGCCGAGCGAGGCGATGGACTGCATGGCCAGGCCGGCCTGCACGCCGAGAGCGGTGGCGGTGGAGGCGTCCAGGCGCGACAGCTCGAGCCCGATGAGGCGCTTGGCGCGGATGGACATCGCAGGCTCGCCCTCGATGTCGATGCCGTCGCGGACGAGGCCGCGGCGCGCGGCCTCCTCGATGCCGGGCAGGTTGTACTCGGCCTTCTCCCACGCGTCGTTGACCTGGGGGCGGATCCACTCGGCGAAGTCGCGGGCCTTCGTCCACCACTCGAGGTCCTCGCCGTCGACGTCGGCGAACAGGCCGTAGTAGTCGGTGCGGGGGTCGAGCGGGATGCCCTGGAATTCCTTGAACTCGGGTGTGTCGGCCATGGTGTCCCTCCAAAGGTGTTAGATGAGCCGTTTCCTACAGTTATTGTGACGCAAGCCCCATTTAAACGCAACGAATTCGTAGCGTTTGGTGGGTGCTAGGGGATCTCCCGCAGCTCGCGGCGCAGGATCTTGCCAGTCGGGTTCTTCGGAATCTCGGGCAAGAACTCCACCGCGCGGACCTTCTTGTACGGGGTGACGCGCTCGGCGACCCAGTCGATGAGGTCCTCGGCGCTGACCTCGGCGCCCTCGCGCTTGACCACGAAGGCGCGGGGGATCTCCAAGCCGTCGCGCTCTTTGCCCACGACGCCGACGTCGGCAACGTCGGGGTGGGTGAGCAGCAGCGCCTCGAGCTCCGCCGGGGCGACCTGGTAGCCCTTGTACTTGATTACTTCCTTCGCGCGGTCGATGATGCGCAGGCCGCCGTCGTCGAGGACGCGCGCGATGTCGCCGGTGCGCAGCCAGCCGCCCTCGATGAGCGTTTTCGCCGTGGCCTCCTCGTTGTTGAGGTAGCCCTTCATCACCTGCGGGCCGCGGACGAGCACTTCGCCCTCCTCGCCCTCCGGGACGTCCTCGAGGGTGTCGATGTTGACGATGCGCAGCTCGGTGTCCGATACAGGCTTGCCGACGGTCGAGTGGTCCGCATCCCCGTGGAGGTTGAGCGTGACCAGCGGGGACGCTTCGGTCATGCCCCAGCCCTGCACCATCTTGGTGCCCAGGCGGTCTTCGACGGCGCGCATGATGGGGGCGTCGATAGGCGCGGCCGCCGTGACCATGAGCTTGGAGGCGGCGAACCAGGCCGGGTCGATGGAGGGGGTCTTGGCCATGGCGATGGCCATGGGCGGGGCGATGAAGGTGAGCTCGATGTCATGCTCGCCGTGGGCGCGCAGGAAGAGCTCGAGGTCGAACTTCGGCATGGTGAACAGGTGCTGGCGGCGGCACAGTGGCGCGAGCATGAGCACGGTGAGGCCGTAGATGTGGGAAAACGGCAGGACGGAAAGCGTCGGCGCTTTCTCGGCGATGCCGCAGCGCTCGAGCATGTCGACGACCTGGACCATGTTCGACGTCAGGTTCCGGTGGGTCAGCTGCACGCCCTTGGGCAGGCCCGTGGTGCCGGAGGAAAAGGGCACGGCGGCGACCGCGTCGGGGTCGACGGTGATGTCGGGGGCGGCGAGGGCCCGCTTCTGGATGGCGTTGAGCTCCATGGAGAAGATCTGGGGGATGTCCTCCAGGTTGGTCGGGCCGATGAAAAGCTTCGAGTCGGAGGCCTCGACGATGTGCTCGACGTCCGCCTGGTTCATGAGCATGCCGACGGGGTTGACGGTCGCGCCGGCGCGCCAGATGCCGAAGAGGCCAGCGACGAAGTTGATAGAGTTGGGCACCTGCAGCGTGACCACATCGCCCGCGCCGATGCCGCGGGAGGCGAGCTCGCCGGCGATGGACTCCGCGTACTCCTTGAGCTCCCCATAGGTAGCGGTGACGCCGGTGGTCAACTCTGTGATGGCGGGCAGGGCGGCGTCGGCCTCGGAAAGGTCGCCGAACGCCAGGCTGAACACGTCGGTGCTGGGGTAGTTCAGGCCGGGGTAGGGGCTGGAATAGATCATGGTGTCCTTTCGGGTAAAGTACAAAAGTGTGGTGCGCGTCGCATATGGGTGACGTGTGTATCACACGTTACTCGCGAGGGTGGGGGCGCGTGGCCATCTCGTATTTTCTCCCGGTGTCTCCCGGTGTCTCGGTCGGCTAAGGCGGGGCCAGTCACGTACCATGGGCGACCATGACTGAACGCACTTTGATCCTCATCAAGCCGGACGGCGTGGCCAACGGGCACGTCGGCGAGATCATCTCCCGCATCGAGCGCAAGGGCCTGCGCCTCGTGGAGCTGGACCTGCGCACCGCGGACCGCGAGACCGCCGAGGCGCACTACGCCGAGCACAAGGACAAGCCCTTCTTCGGTGAGCTCGTCGAGTTCATCACCTCCGCGCCGCTCATCGCGGGCATCGTCGAGGGCGAGTCCGCCATCGCCGCGTGGCGCCAGCTCGCCGGCGGCACCCACCCGGTGGAGAAGGCCACCCCGGGCACGATCCGCGGCGACTTCGCCCTGACCGTCAACGAGAACGTCGTCCACGGCTCCGACTCGCCCGAGTCCGCCGAACGCGAGATCGGCATCTGGTTCCCGAACAAGTAGCACCGGCGCGGTCCCCGCACCGCCGCCGTGCGCCGTCTATGAACCCGGAGTGAAACTCGCGTGAATACTTGAGGCGCCGCGCGCGGAGCGGTTGCGACGGCCGGGGAAGCGCGAAGAATAAGGTTTCGTGTCGTCTTCCAATATTTCCCGGTTCTCGCTTCCTCGTCGCAATTTCCTCGTCGGCTCTGGCGTCGCCGCGGCCAGTGTGGCCGTCGGCCCGAGCGCCGCAGCCCAGTCCTCCTTGTCGTCTGCGCCGATTACGGGGGCGCGCCCGCTGCCCGGCGCCCCCGAATCCCCGTACTCCCATTTCATGCACGGCGTCGCCTCGGGCGACCCGACCCCCGAATCCGTCATTTTGTGGACCCGCGTCACCGTGGGCCCCGAGGCGATGCCGGGGTCGGGGGTTGGTGAGGACGCGCGCGTGGCCTGGGAGGTAGCCACGACCCCGAAGTTCACGGAGATCGTCCGCGCCGGCGAGGTCGTCGCGTCGGCCGGTTCGGACCATACCGTCCACGTCGACCCACATGGCCTCGCGCCCGCGACGGTGTACTACTACCGCTTTAGCTTCAACGGCGTGTACTCGCCGACGGGTCGCACGAAGACGGCCCCCGCCTACGACGCGCAGCTGGACCAGCTTTCCTTCGCTGTGGCCTCGTGCGCGAACTGGGAGTCGGGGTACTTCGCCGCCTACCGGGACATGGCCGAGCGCGGCGAGCGCGACGAGTTCGACGCGGTGGTCTTCCTCGGCGACTACATCTACGAGTATCCCGTCGGCGAGTACGCCGGCAAAAGCGGCGTGGCGCGCCCGCACTCCCCGGAGCACGAGACCATCACTCTGGCGGATTACCGCATCCGTCACGGCCGCTACCGCCAGGACCTGAACCTGCAGCGCGCCCACGCCGCGGCGCCCTGGATCGTGGTGTGGGACGACCACGAGACCGCCAACGACTCGTGGCGCGAGGGCGCCGAGAATCACACGGAGGGCGCGGAGGGGAGCTTCATCGCGCGCCGCGACGCCGGCCAGCGCGCCTACTTCGAGTGGCTGCCGGTGCGCGCGACGCTGCCCTCGGAGGGGGGCCACATCTACCGCAGCCTGCAGTTCGGCAACCTGGTCAACCTGACGATGATGGACCTGCGCACCTACCGCGATGAGCCGCCGTCACGCGTCGACGCGTACGCGGAGGGGCGCACGATGCTGGGCTCTGAGCAGTTCGAGTGGCTGACCGCCGCGGTGCGCACCTCGACGGCGAAGTGGAACGTCATGGGCAACTCGGTCATGGTCGCGCCGATGGTGCTGGGCCGGATGCCGGAGACGAGCTCGAACGCCATCATTGCCAACCAAATGCTGGGGCGCTTTTCCACGCTGGTCACCGGGGTGCCGGTCAACACCGACCAGTGGGACGGCTTCGCCTCCGCTCGGGCGCAGCTTTTCGACGTCCTCGCCGCCGACGACGCCCATGTCCTCTTCCTCACCGGCGACATCCACACCGAGTGGGCGAACTCGGTGGTCCACAACGGGCGCGAGCTGGGGTGTGAGCTGGTGACGGCGTCGATTAGCGCGCCCAACGTCGATGAGTGGGTGACGGAGACGGTGCGCGTGTACACGCCGCAGCACAGCCCGATCACGCGCCTGGCGCAGGATTTCGTGCGCGGGCAGAACCCCTGGGTCAACCACGTGGACCTCGACGCGCACGGCTACTCCGTCGCCCGGATCCGGCCGGACGAGGTGGCGATGGAGTACTACCGCGTCTCCGACGTCGAGCACCCGGAGGCCCCGGTGGGCCTCGCCGTGAGCAAGCTGTGGCGCGTGGGCGCGGGCTTCGTCTCGTAACCCCGAGCGCTCTCATCCCGACGCCGACCCCCTTGTAGGTGTGGTAGCTCACTCCGATTCGTCTATTGTGCGCAAAACGTATAAGTTTGAGCGCATAAGAAAGGGGTTGGATGTGAGCAACGAGATCCGTGGTGCGGAACAGGCGCGTGCAACGAGTAAGCGCAAGGCCATCCTTGACGCGGCCACGTCGCTGATGGTGGCTGGGGGGCTGCGTCGCGTGACGCACCGGCAGGTCGCGGCGGAAGCTGGCGTCCCCGTGGGATCCGTTGGCTACTACTACTCCAGCCGCGAACAGCTCATCGATGTCTGCTTCAGCGAGATCCACATGCGCCGTCGCGCCGTCGCGGAGACGGTGCTTGCCCAGGCGACACGCGGGCGCAGCAAGCGGGAGGTCGCCGAGGACGTCATCGCCATCGCCACGGCCGGCCACCCCGAGGGCGTGCCCGGGCTCGTGTACTCCATCGTGGACGCCAAGCGCGAGCTCGAGGACCCCATCCGGGCCCGGGTGAACGAGCAGATTTCGCAAGCATTCGAGCTTATCGACGCCCTCCTTGAACGCTCCGGCTACTCCAACCTCACTGCCCGCGGAGCCGCACATGCCCTCATCGGGGCGGGCGCTTTGGCGGACCCGCAGCACGAAAACTCCCACGATTGCGCCCGCGCCGCGCTCGTTGCGGCTCTTGAGGCCACGCGCTAGAAGCGCAGCGGCACAGGCTGTGCCACAATGAAAGTCACGTTTCGCGTGTCGGCGCCCACGGAGGGCACCCCCGCGACGCGCACAAGCTTTCATATGTACGCTCCCGCGGCGGGCGGGTACCGCGCGGCGGCGGCGAGAACGGCCACACGGCACCGAGCCACATCGCACTCGGCCACATGGCGCTCGGCCTGCGCCCGGTCCTGTCCCCCGCGGGCGATCACACAGGAGAATGTTCGTGGCATCCAAGGACAACTCACGCCCGGATCGGTCCGCCGCAGCGCGTGACTTCGACCGCACCCAGCTCGGCGAGAAGACCCGCGTGTTCCAGCTGGCCAAGCAGCTCGGCCTGCCGTCGAAAGACCTCGTCGTCGCGCTCAACGAGCTCGGCCTCGTCAAAGTCGCTCAATCCACCCTGACGAAGGCCGAAGCCGAGCAGCTTCTCGACGCCCTCGCGGCCGCCCCCGCCGATGACGGCGACGAAAAGATCCGCCGCCGCGTGCGCAAGGACGTCGAAAACGAGATCAACCAGATCGAGGAGAAGGTCGACGCCGAGCTGGCCAACGAGGAACCGCTCGCCACCGAGGAGCCGCTCACCAACGTTGAGCCCGAGGTCACGCCCGCGCCGCAGACGCGCGGGTCCTCCTCCCACGCCCCGCTGTTCAAGCCGCCGGCCCGCGCCGAGCGCCGGCGCGCGAGCCGCCCGGCGGACGGCAGCTCCCAGGAGGCGACGCGGGAGGGGGCGTCGACACGCAGGGCGAGGACACCGACGACACCGACGACATCGAGGTGATCGACGAGCCGCGCGGCATCAAGGGCTCGGCGCGCCTCGAGGCGCAGCGGCGCCGCCGCTCCGAGCGCCGCGAGGAGGGGCGCAAGCGCAGCCGCATCGTCTCGCAGGCGGAGTTCCTGGCGCGGCGCGAGTCCGTCACCCGCACGATGGTCGTGCGTGAGCGCGACCGCCACGACGGCCACGGGCGCATCACCCAGGTCGGCGTCCTCGAGGACGGGCTGCTCGTCGAGCACTTTGTCACCTCCGAGCAGCACGCCTCGCTGATCGGCAACATTTATCTCGGGCGTGTGCAGAATGTCCTGCCGAGCATGGAGGCAGCCTTCATCGACATCGGGCAGGGGCGCAACGGCGTGCTCTACGCTGGCGAGGTGGACTGGAAGGCCGCCGGCCTCGGCGGGCGCTCGCGTCGCATCGAGCAGGCGCTGAAGTCGGGCGACCAGGTCGTGGTCCAGGTGACCAAGGACCCGGTCGGGCACAAGGGCGCGCGGCTGAGCACCCAGATTTCCCTCGCCGGGCGCTACCTCGTCTACGTTCCGGGCGGGCGCAGCGCCGGCATTTCCCGCAAGCTGCCCGCGCCCGAGCGCAAGCGCCTCAAGGAAATCCTCGGCCGTGTTGTGCCGGGCAAGGGCGGGGCGATCATCCGCACCGCCGCCGAGAACGTCCCCGAAGACGCGATCGCCGCCGACGTCAACCGCTTGCACGCGCAGTGGGAGGCGATCCAGGAGAAGGCGGAGCAGGAAAAGAGCTCCAAGGGGGCTAAGCCGGTCACCCTCTACGAGGAGCCGAACCTTCTGGTCAAGGTCATCCGCGACCTGTTCAACGATGACTTCACCGAGCTGGTCGTCGACGGCAAGCGCCCCTGGAATGTCGTTCACGCCTACGTCAGCAACGTCGCCGCCGACCTGGAGGACAGGCTGGTCAAGTACGACCGCAGCGAGCACGGGGGCGCCGACGCCTTCGAGACCTACCGCATCGACGAGCAGATCCAGAAGGCCCTGTCACGCACGGTGTGGCTGCCCTCGGGCGGCACGCTTGTGATTGACAAGACCGAGGCCATGACCGTCATCGACGTCAACACCGGCAAGTTCACCGGCTCCGGCGGCTCACTCGAAGAGACCGTCACCCGCAACAACCTCGAGGCCGCCGAGGAGATCGTCCGTCAGATGCGGCTGCGCGACCTCGGCGGGATGATCATCGTCGACTTCATCGACATGATCCTGCCCGAAAACCAGGAGCTTGTGCTGCGCCGCCTGAAAGAGGCGCTGGGCCGCGACCGCACCCGCCACCAGGTCTCCGAGGTGACCTCCCTCGGCCTCGTGCAGATGACCCGCAAGCGGCTGGGCACCGGCCTGCTGGAGACGTTCTCCACCCCGTGCGAGACCTGCGGCGGCCGCGGGATCCTGCTCAGCGAGGACCCCGTCGACGACGAGCAGCAGGCGGAGGAAGTCCGAGAAAAGGCGCACGCGGGGCAGGAAGAGCCGAAGGGCACCAACGACAACGACAACGACGGTGCGAGCACCAACGCGCGCGAGCGTCGCGACATCGCCGTCGACGACGACGCCCTGCGCAAGCTCGCCGACTCCGTCGTTGGCGGGGTCGTATCGGACGACGAGGCCGAGGAAGAGTCGCCCTCCCGGGGCCGGCGCCGTGGGCGCCGGGGCGGCTCGCGCGGCCGCGGGCGCGGGCGCGGCGAGGACGCCGAACAGCCGACGAAGGGCGAGCAGGCGGACCAGAAGCCAGCGACCCCCGCGACGAAACCCGCCGCCAAGAGCTACGAGGAGGCGGTGAAGGAGTTCGAGTCCTCCCCGCGCCGCAAGCGCAGCACCCGCGGCAACTCGCGCTCGGACCATGCGCCGCGCCGCGAGGACTTCGAGGGCGACGGCGGCAGCGCAGAAGGCACAGACAGCGGGGCGAGCGGAAAGGACGCCGCACCCGCCCACGCGCGCGGCTCCGCGGAGGCGCCGCGCCGCGGCCGGCGGCGCGCCGTGCGCCGCTCGCGCAGCACCGCCACCGAGCAGCAGCCTGCCCAGCAGGAGAAGCAAGAGAAGCCCGAGGAACGCGAGCCGGCGTCCCAGGGGGCGCCGGCCGGCGGTGGGGCGGCAAAGAAGAAGCAGCAGCAGCGCGCGGGCGGCTCGTCGGGGCCCCGGGGCAGGGGCCGGAGGAGGGCGACGCGGAAGCGGACGTCGTAAAGCGAAAGCCGCAGGCGCTATTTGGAGTTCACGGCGGCGACGTAGTAGTCTTTGACAGTCGCTGTTTCGAGGTGAGGGTGCCTCGTTGCCCACGCATGCGGGCACGGTGCCGGAAGGGTGCCTCGGAACGCTTGAAATACACTGTTCCACACGCTTTCCGTAGCATGCCGGAGGCGTACGAGTAGAGATAAGGGGTAACCCTCTATGTACGCGATCGTCAAGACCGGCGGCAAGCAGTACAAGGTTGCCGAGGGCGACCTGGTCAAGGTCGAGAAGCTCGAGGGTGAAGCTGGCGCGAAGGTTGCGCTCACCCCGATCCTTCTCGTCGATGGCGCAGATGTCACCTCCGGTCAGGATGCACTGTCCAAGGTCAACGTTGAGGCTGAGATCGTCGAGCACGGCAAGGGCAAGAAGATCGACATCCTCAAGTACAAGAACAAGACCGGCTACAAGGTTCGCCAGGGCCACCGCCAGCCGCTGACCACCATCAAGATCACCGGAATCAACTAAGACGTCCCACTAAGGAGAGAAAGACATGGCACACAAGAAGGGCGCATCCAGCTCCTCCAACGGTCGTGACTCTGAGTCCAAGCGCCTCGGCGTGAAGCGCTTCGGTGGCCAGCAGGTCAAGGCCGGCGAGATCCTCGTCCGCCAGCGCGGCACCAAGTTCCACCCGGGCGAGAACGTCGGCCGCGGCGGCGACGACACCCTGTTCGCTCTCGCGGCAGGCTCCGTCCAGTTCGGCATCAAGCGCAACCGTCGCATCGTCAACATCGTCCCCGCCGACGGCGCGGGCGTGTCCTCCGAGGTCCTCGAGGCCGCTGAGGCTGCCGGTGTTGTCGAAGGGGCGACTGCCTAAGCGCACCGCCTCGCAGGCGCCGCGGACCGACGGAGGTCCCCGGCGCCTTTGTCATGTTCCCGCCCCGCCCCGGTAGGGTGGGAGGCCACGAACAAGCAAGAGAAAGGCGTGCACCATGGCCCAATTCGTCGACCGCGCCGTCCTGCACCTGCAGGCCGGCGACGGCGGGCACGGCTGCGTGTCCGTCCACAGGGAAAAGTTCAAGCCCCTCGGCGGGCCCGACGGCGGCAACGGCGGCCACGGAGGCGACATCGTCTTCGAGGTCTCGCCCCAGGTGCACACGCTGCTCGACTTCCAGTTCCACCCCCACCTCAAAGCCAAGCGCGGCAACAACGGCGAGGGCGACCACCGCAACGGCGCCCGCGGGGACGACCTCGTCCTCCAGGTGCCCGTCGGCACCGTCGTGCGCTCGGCGGACGGGGAGATCCTCGCCGACCTCACCGTGCCCGGCACCCGCTTCGTCGCCGCCGAGGGCGGCTTCGGCGGCCTAGGCAACGCGGCGCTGGCCACCGCGAAGCGCAAAGCCCCCGGCTTCGCCCTCAAGGGCGAGCCCGGCGAGGCGCACGACCTGATCCTCGAGCTGAAGTCGATGGCGGACGTCGGCCTCGTCGGCTTCCCGTCGGCGGGCAAGTCCTCGCTCATCTCGGTGCTCTCGGCGGCGAAGCCGAAGATCGCTGACTACCCCTTCACCACACTCCAGCCAAACCTGGGCGTGGTCAACGTCGAGCACGACACCTTCACCATCGCCGACGTGCCGGGCCTCATCCCCGGCGCGAGCCAGGGCAAGGGCCTCGGCCTGGACTTTTTACGCCACATCGAGCGCACCTCCGTGCTCGCCCACGTGGTGGACGTGGCCACCATGGAGCCGGGCCGCGACCCGCTGAGTGACATCGACGCCATGGAAGCCGAGCTGGGGGAGTACGCCGCCGCGCTCGACGCGGACACCGGCCTGGGTGACCTGCGAGAGCGCCCCCGCATTATCGTGCTCAACAAGATGGA
The DNA here is from genome assembly GCF_900105305.1 of Corynebacterium timonense. Taxonomy (NCBI): domain Bacteria; kingdom Bacillati; phylum Actinomycetota; class Actinomycetes; order Mycobacteriales; family Corynebacteriaceae; genus Corynebacterium; species Corynebacterium timonense. The sequence goes on from NZ_LT629765.1 coordinate 345,478, forward strand.
CGTGCCCGAGGCGCGCGAGCTGGCGGACTTCCTTGAGCAGGACATCGCCGAAAAGTACGGCTGGCCCGTCTACACCATCTCTACCGTCACCCGCGAGGGGCTCAACGAGCTGAAATGGGCCCTGTGGGAGATCGTGCGGCGCGCCCGGAGGGCGCGCCCGCGCTCCGAGGTGGCGCCGGCGCCGCAGGTCATCCGCCCGCGCGCCGTGGACGCCGGGCGCTCGGGCGGCGTCGAGGTCGCGCCCGACCCGGAGTTCGAGGGCGCGTGGCTTGTCACCGGCGAGAAGGTCGAGCGCTGGATCCGTCAGACCGACTTCGAGAACGACGAGGCCGTCGGCTACCTGTCCGACCGCCTGAACAAGGCCGGGGTGGAATATCAGCTGCGCAAGCTGGGCGCGAACGAGGGAGACACCGTCACCATCGGGGAGATCTCCTTCGACTGGGAGCCCTCGATCGGCGGCGACCCGACGCTCGCCGGGCGCGGCCAAGACGCGCGCCTGGGCGGCACGTCTCGGCCCTCCGCGGCGGAGCGCAAGCGCGCGTCCCAGGCCCGCCGCGGCCTCATCGACGAGTACGACTACGGCGACGGCCAGGAAGCGGACCGCGAGCGCTGGCAGGGCTAGCGGTGTGAGGAAGCTCGGCGGGGCTCCGGGCTAGACTTACACCCCATGACGCAGGAGATGACCCAGGAGACGCTTCGCTCGCACATCGCCACCGCCCGCCGAGTGGTGGTCAAGATCGGAACGTCCTCCCTGGTCAACCCGGATTCCTCGGTCAGCCGCGAGAAGATCGACAGCATCGTCGACGCGCTCGAGGCGCGCATGGGTGCGGGCAGCGACGTCATCGTGGTCTCCTCGGGCGCGATCGCCGCCGGTGTCGCCCCGCTCGGGCTCAAGGCGCGCCCCCGCGACCTGGCTACCAAGCAGGCGGCGGCCGCGGTGGGGCAGGTGTACCTGGCGCAGACGTGGGGGGCGTCCTTCGCCCGCTACGGCCGCACCATCGGCCAGGTGCTTCTCACCCAGGCGGACGCGGGCCGGCGTGAGCGGGCGCGCAACGCCCAGCGCACTATCGACCGGCTGCGCCAGCTGGGCACCGTGCCCATCGTCAACGAGAACGACACGGTGGCCACCTCCGAGATGCGCTTCGGCGACAACGACCGTCTGTCCGCGATCGTCTCCACCCTCGTCGGCGCGGACGCTCTCGTGCTGCTTTCCGACGTCGACGGCCTCTACGACCGCCCGCCCGCCGACCCCTCCGCGCGCTTCATCCCCGAGGTGCGCACCGGCAACGACCTCGCGGACATCGCCGCGGGCGACGGCGGCCGCTTCGGCACCGGCGGGATGGCGGCGAAGGTCTCCGCCGCGCGCCTGGCCACCCGCGGGGGAGTGCCCGTCCTGCTTACCTCGGCCGAGCGGATCTCCGAGGCGCTGACGAGCGCGGAGGTGGGCACCGTCTTTCACACCCGGCCCTCGTCGCAGCTCTCCGCCTGGAAGTTCTGGGCGCTCTACGCCGCCGACGCGGAGGGCGTGCTGCGCCTCGACGCGGGCGCCGTGCGCGCCGTGACCAGCGGGGGGACGTCGCTCCTCGCGGTCGGCATCACCGAGATCGAGGGCGACTTCCAACGCGGCGACATCGTCGAGATCCTCGGGCCCAACGGGGAGGCGGTCGGCCGCGGCGAGGTGGCCTATGACGCCACCGAGCTCCAGCGCATGCTGGGAAAGCAGACCTCGGAGCTCGACGTGAGCCAGCGCCGCGCCGTGGTCCACGCTGACTACTTGTCCAACTTCGCGTCGCGCCTGTAGCGGCGCGGCGCGCTCGCGCTACTGTGCGGCGAGGTGGTCGAGGCTGGCCTGTGGGACGTCGACAAGCGCGAGGCGGACCTCGCCGGACGCCGCGCCGCCGTTGGGGTCCTCGAAGGCGATGGCGGTGTGGAGTTTGACGATGCCCTTGTGCAGGCGCGACAGGTCGGTGCCCACGATCTCGAACACGGCGGAAAAGTCGGTGGGGTCGATGGGGCGCGAGTAGTGGCCGTTGTTGTCCTGGATGAGGATGCTGGGCAGCTGGCGCTCGAGGTAGTCCTGCATGGTCCAGCCGCGGAACAGCCCGACCTCGCCGCTGCGCACGGCTGCCGCGAGCGCCAGGTACATGAGCTGGTTGTAGCAGATCTGGAACTCGACGGCGTTGAAATGGCCCGTCGCGTCGATGTAGCAGGGCTCGGGGATGCTAAACGACGCCCGAGCGCGCACCCTCTCGCCCTCGGCGTACTCGCTGGGGACGGCGTCTCCCGTGGGCAGCTCGACGGTCGCGTCGCCGAGGTAGACGGTGTTGGTGCCCTTGTAGGGGTCCAGGATGGTGGAGTGCAGGTCGTCCCCAGCCTTGATGGTGACGGTCGTGGTCATGGTTTTAGCCTTTCTCTTATACGTCGCGTATAAGGCAATGATAGGTGTGCCCGCGCGCCCGCCGCTAGATTGGGAAAGCATGAAGTTCGCTTTCCTGCCGAAACCTTGGGACCAGCCCGTCGCCGAACTCGAGGCGGCCGGCCACACGCATGTCGCCCTCGAGGACAACCCCGACCTGCTGCTGTTCCGCGGCGGCCCCGAACATTTCCCGGAGCGTCTGCCGGAAAGCGTAAAGGTGGTGCAGGTGTGCTATGCGGGCGTCGAAGCGCTCGTCGAGGCGGGCACCCTCGCCGCCCACGACGTCCGCTGGGCCAACGCAGCCGGGCTGTACGACGACACCGTCGCGGAATCCACCCTCGCGCTGCTTTTGGCCGTCCTGCACCGGCACAAGGCGGTGAGCCGGGAGTGGAACAACCTCGAGCTGTTTACGAGCACCCGGTACCTCTTCGACTCCACCAGGCTCGCCCTCATCGGCGCCGGCGGCATCGGGGCCACGCTGATCTCGTACCTCGCGCCCTTCGGGGTCGAGGTCACGGCGGTGAACCGTTCCGGTCGCCCCGTCGAAGGCGCGGCACGCACCCTCGCCATGTCCGACCCGGAGTTTCCCGCCCTGTGGGGCGAGGCCGACGTCTTCGTCCTGCTCGCGCCGCTGACCGAGGAGACGCGCCACATCGTCGGCGCGGACGCGCTGGCCCAGATGAGGAGCAACGCCGTGGTCATCAACGTCGGGCGCGGCCCGCTCGTGGACACCGAGGCGCTCGCCGACGCGCTGGAGGAGGGAAGGATCGCCGGCGCGGGCCTCGACGTCACAGAGCCCGAGCCGTTGCCCGCCGACCACAGGCTGTGGGACCTGGACACCTGCGTGATCACCCCGCACACCGCCAACATCCCGCGCTACATGAAGGCCCGCATCGGCGGCCTCGCGCTGGAGAACTGGGAGCTCTTCGCCGCCGGCGAGCGGATGCGCACCGAGGTCGAGGTGGAGCGCGGATACTAGGCAGGGCCGGGTCGCCTTGCCCCTCACACCAGAACCCCAAAAACGGAACCCTAAAAATCCACGAAAACTGGCCCCCGGGGCGGATATTGGGTGTTCTGTTTTTAGAGTTTCGCTGCGGCGTCCGTGCTGCGGCGCCCGTACAGCGCGCGCCAGCGGAGCAAACCACGGAACATCCCCGCGCCTGCCCCGGTTAAGCTGTCACCATGACTGATGCGACTGTGACTCCGGACCGGGCCGCGGAGCGCGAGGAGGTGCTGGCCATGGCGCGCGCCGCGAAAGAGGTGGCGCCGGTGGTGGCGGCGCTTGGCGCGCCGGCGAAAAACGCTCTGCTTCTGGCGGCGGCGGGCGCTCTGGTGGAGCGCGCGGCGGAGATCCTCGCGGCGAACGCGGGTGACGTCGAGGCGGGCAGGGCCGCGGGGATGGGCGGCGCGCTCGTCGATAGGCTTCTGCTCGACGAGTCCCGCCTGGCCGGCATCGCGGGCGGCCTGCGCCTGGTGGCAGGGCTGGCGGACCCGGTGGGCCAGGTGCTGCGCGGGCACACGATGGATAACGGCATCCGGATGCGCCAGGTGCGCGTCCCGCTGGGGGTGATGGGCATGGTCTACGAGGCGCGCCCCAACGTCACCGTCGACGCCTTCGGCCTCGCGCTGAAGTCGGGCAACGTGGCGCTTTTGCGCGGCTCGAGTTCGGCGCGGCGCTCGAACGAGGCGCTGGTCACGGTGCTGCAGGACGTCGCCGAGCAGCACGGGTTGCCGCGCGAAATCGTGCAGCTGGTGCCGTCTGCCAGCCACGATTCGGTCCAGGACCTCATCACGGCACGCGGGCTTGTCGACGTCATCATCCCGCGCGGCAGCTCCCGCCTCATCGAGTCGGTGGTCACGGGCGCGACGGTGCCCGCCATCGAGACGGGAAGCGGCAACTGCCACTTCTACGTCGACGCGGCCGCCGACCTCGACAGCGCGATCGCGATGCTCATCAACGGCAAGACGCGGCGCTGCTCGGTGTGCAACGCGACGGAGACGGCGCTTCTCGACGCCGCCTTGCCCGCCCCCGACAAGCTGCGCGTGGTCCGCGCGCTGCAGGAGGCGGGGGTGACGGTGCACGGGGACGTCGATACGCTCGCTGCGTTCGGGGCTGAGGGCGTCGTGCCGGCGACGGAGGAGGATTGGGCCGAGGAGTACCTCTCGCTCGACATCGCGGTGGCGGAGGTTGACGGCGTCGAGGGCGCGATCGACCACATCGCGCGGTACTCGACGGGCCACACTGAGGCGATTGCCTCGCGCGACGCGGAGACGCTGGCGCGCTTTGCCAACGCCGTGGACTCCGCGGCGGTCATGCTGAACGCGTCCACTGCGTTTACCGACGGCGAGCAGTACGGTTTCGGCGCCGAGATCGGCATTTCGACGCAGAAGCTGCACGCGCGCGGGCCGATGGGCCTGCCCGAGCTGACGAGCACGAAGTGGATCCTGGAAGGGCAGGGGCAGACGCGGCCCTAAAACGAGCCTGGAGCCTGGCTGCGCGGAAACTGTGCATGGGCTTTATGATGTGGAGGTCACACCCGCCTAGTCATTGAGGATACGACCGTGACCTCACTTCGCCGCATGTTTTCTGTCCGCTCGTGGCGCCTGCGCGCTGCTGCCGCCGTCACCGCCGCTGCCGCCTGCGTGACCGCGACGCTTGTCCCGCTCGGCCCCGCCCCCGAGGCGCAGGCTCAGCAGCACTGCCCGGCGGCCGCCGTCATCGCCGCGCGCGGCTCGAGGCAGAACAACGCTGTTGTCCGCACAAGCTACTCCCGCCAGGCGGGCTGGGTATCCAACGGCTGGGAGGGCGAGACCATCCGGGCGTTTTTGCGCCACGCGGAGGGGCGCTACGCCGCCACGCACGGCGGCGCGTCGCTGATGCGCGACGTTGAGGTCCTTGGACTGGAGCCGAAGTACTACCCGGCGACGTTCCCGGAGTACGACACGCCAGCGGTGGCGGTTCCCGCGACGATCCTCCAGGCTCTCGGCCTGGCGGTCCAGTACGCCAACCCCGTCCTCATGACGGCGCGCCGGGCGGGCACCGAGTTCCTCGATTCCGTCAATGCGGGCCGCACGGGCGTGATGCAGCTGATCAACGACTACGAGGCCTCCACCGGCTGCCGCCCCAGCTACGTGCTGGTCGGCTTTTCCCAGGGCGCGATGATCCTGCTCGAGCACGAGCGAGAGCTCGCCCGCCGCGGCCAGCTCGCCGGCGTGGTCTACTTCGGTAACCCCAACACCGCCGCCGGCGACCCCTCCACGGTGGGAGTTCCGGGCGGCGGCGCCGGAGGAATGCTCGGCTTTCTGCCCTTCAACACCCGCACCGCGGCCGCGACGCCGAACCGCGTGAACTACTGCCTGCCGCTGGACGGCGTGTGCGATCTCTCGCCGCAGACGCTGGCGGGCTCCCGCGGCAACGGCGGAAACCACGGCCGCTACTTCCTCGCGCCCTCGCCGTGGGATAACCAGGTGTCGGACTCCTTCGGCCGCTTCATCGACCAGGTGCGCTACCACTAGACTCTGAATGTTACCTGGATTGTGGGACACGGCCCGATACACTAAAGGCCCATGACGCAGACAGGCTCCCCCCGCCGACGCCGGATTGGCGTGATGGGCGGCACCTTCGACCCGATTCACCACGGCCACCTTGTCGCGGCGAGCGAGGTCGCGGACCGTTATGGCCTCGAGGAGGTCCTCTTCGTCCCGACGGGTCAGCCGTGGCAGAAGGAGGACCGGAAGGTGAGTGATTCCGAGGACCGCTACCTTATGACGGTCATCGCGACGGCCTCGAACCCGCGTTTCAACGTCTCGCGCGTCGACATCGACAGGCAGGGGCGCACCTACACCATCGACACCCTGACCGATCTGCGCGGCCAGTACCCGGACGCCGAGCTGTTCTTCATCACGGGCGCCGACGCGCTCGGCTCGATCATGTCGTGGCACCACTGGGACAAAATGTTCGAGCTGGCCGAATTCGTCGGGGTGACCCGCCCGGGCTATGAGCTGCGCGAGGACATGCTGCCCAACGAGCACCAGGAACGGGTGCACCTCATGGAGATCCCGGCCCTGGCTATTTCCTCCACGGACTGCCGCGAGCGCGCCCGCGAGGGCCGACCGGTGTGGTACCTGGTGCCCGATGGGGTGGTGCAATATATTGCGAAAAACAACCTCTACACCGGCCCATAAGTGGCAGGGGAGGGGGCCGACATGCGAGAATGACCGCAGCGACGGACCACTTCGGAGATAAGGAACTTCTACATTTGACTGCTTTGCACACCTCCCGTGACCAGGCTGCCGTGGCCGCGCGTGCCGCTGACGAGAAGCTCGGACGCAACATCGGGGTCATCGACGTCTCCGATGTCCTGGCTATCACCGACATCTTCGTCATCGTCTCCGCGGACAACGAGCGCCAGGTTGCCGCGATCACGGAAGAGGTCGAAGATGAGATGACCGCGGCGGGCTTCGAACCGAAGCGCCGCGAGGGCAACCGCGAGATGCGGTGGGTGCTGCTGGATTACGGCTCCATCGTCGTCCACATCCAGCGCGACGCGGAGCGCGAGTTCTACGGCCTCGACCGCCTCTACGCCGATTGCCCCGTTATCGAGGTCGAGGGCGTCGAACCCTACCAGCGGCCCGATTTCTTCGACGAGGGCGCAGACGGGTCCGCCGTGCGTAGGGTCGACGACATCGACGACCTCCCGCTCGCCGGTGAGGGCCCCGGCAACGGCGACGACGAGTACCTGTACTAGGGGCTCGGAGCCAGGGCTAGGGCCAGAGCTAGGGCCAGGCAGGCCAGCGAGAAGGAGAGGGACAATGAGCAGACGACTCATCATGCTGCGTCACGGACAGACGGAGTACAACGCCGTGCGCCGGATGCAGGGGCAGCTGGACACGGTGCTCTCGGAGAGGGGCGTCGAGCAGGCCCGCGCCGCGGCACGCCAGCTCACGGGGGCGGGCGTGACCCGCATCGTCTCCTCCGACCTCGCCCGGGCGCGCCGCACCGCGGAGATCGTCGCCGAGGCGCTCGGCGTCGAGGTCACCGAGGATTCTCGTCTGCGCGAGACCCACCTGGGCGAGTGGCAGGGGCTCACCCACGAGCAGGTCGATAGCGTGCACAAAGGTGCGCGCGCCCACTGGCGCAACAACTCCTCGTGGGCGCCGCCGGGCGGGGAGAGCCGACTAGAGGTGGCGCAGCGCGCTCGTCCGGTCGTCGATGAGCTCATTGCGTCGTACCCGCAGTGGGAGGACAACGCGGTGCTGATCGTGGCCCACGGCGGCACGATTTCCGCGCTGACGTCGAACCTGCTGGGCTTCGGCGACGACCAGTACCCGCTGCTCAAGGGGCTGGATAACGTGGCCACCTCGCGGGTGCGCGCCCTGCCGCGCTACACGGGCTTTCCGGAGGGCGGCGACCCGGACTATAACCCCGCCGACCCGGCACAGGTGGCGTGGTACCTCGACGCGTGGAACCAGGGGCTCAGCGACTCATGACCGTGCGTATTGTTGTTGATTCTGCCGCGGGCATCCCCCAGCGAATCGCAGAGCAGCTGGATATCACCGTCGCGCCGCTGCACGTGACCGAGGAGGACGAGGGCGCCGTGACCAGCGCCTTGTCCGCCATCGAGCTCGCCGCGGTGTACGCGCGCCAGCTCGAGCGGGGCGGCGACGACGGGGTGGTGGCGCTGCACATCTCGAAGAACCTCTCGTCGACGTGGTCGGCGGCCGTGTCCGCCTCCGCCGTGTTCCCGGGGACGGTGCGCGTTGTGGAGACGGGCACCGCGGGAATGGCGATCGCCGCGGCGGCGATGGCCGCGGCCTCGATCGCGCGCAACGGGGCCAGCCTCGACGAGTGCGAGGAGATGGCGAAGGCGACGATCGCGCGCTCGCAGACGTGGCTGTACCTGCACCAGCTCGAGGGGCTGCGCAAGAGCGGCCGCTTGTCGACGGGCACGGCGATGCTCTCGGCAGCACTCCTGGCCACGAAGCCGATCCTGCGCGTCAATGAGGGAAAGCTGGAACTCGCTGGCAAGACTCGCACGCAGACGAAGGCCTTTTCCAAGCTCACCGAGCTGGTGCTCGAGCGGGCTGACGGTGCGCCCGTCTTCGCGGCGATCCAGCACAGCGAGGCCGAAGAGGCGGCCGAGGCGCTGGCGCACACGCTGAGCGAGGTGCTTCCCCAGGGTTCGAAGATCATGGTCGAGCCGCTCGTCGAGGTCATCGGCGTGCACACCGGCCCCGGCGCGGTGGGGCTGTCGGTGGTGTTCTCGGAGGACGACACCCCCGACGATGCTGCTGACGCCGACGACGCTTCGGGCGCCGATACCACGGACGCCTCGTAACCGTCGCCCCGCCGCGGTGCGCTGTGGATAACACCGCGCGGTCGGTGACGGGTCAACGCACGTATCCACAGGCGCAGCGCGGGCCGTCGCCCTGCGGGGCCGGGGCGCTTAACGTTCGGTGGCATGAGCGTTCCAGCTGCTTCGCGGGCCATCGCCCGCCTCACAGACCTCACCCGGCCGACGGGGGAGGAGGACGTCATGCACGTCGATTACCCCTCGCCACGCCTGGAGGTCGAGCCACGCCAGGCGCTCATCCTTATCGCCGTTGTGCTCGCCGCGGTCATCGCGTGGCTGGCGCTGCGCCCGGCCCCGCCGGAGGCCGAGGCCGCGTGGGAAGAGATCCCGGCGGCCCCGACATCCCCGACGGTCACAGCGCCGCAGCAGGTCGTGGTCTCCGTCGTCGGCGCCGTAGATACGCCCGGCCTGGTCACCCTGGAGCAGGGGGCACGCGTCGCCGACGCCCTCGCCGCAGCCTCTCCGAGGCCCGAGGCCGACCTCGTGAGCCTCAACCAGGCGCAACTGCTTGTCGACGGCCAACAGATCCACGTCCTGGCCGTCGGCGAGGCCGCGCCGGCCCCGGCGCCAGCGCCGGCCGCTGCAGCCGGCGGGCTCGTGTCGCTCAACACCGCTGCGGCGGCTGAGCTCGAGGCACTGCCCGGAATCGGCGCCGCCACCGCCGCGGCGATCATCGCCCACAGGGAGGCGAACGGCCCGTTTTCCAGCGTGGATGCGCTGCTGGACGTGAAGGGGATCGGCCCGGCGAAGTTTGAGGCGCTGAAGGACCTGGTGTCGGTGTAGAGCGCGTGGGGGAGGGACGGTCGTGCAGGAGCTGCGGTTACTCCCGGCGGCGGCGGTGGTGTGGGCGGCGGCCCTGGTGGCGTTGTGTGTTGCCGGATGGGCGGGGGCACTCGTGGCGGCGGGGGCGGCAGGCGCGGCGCTGGCGGTGCGTGCGTGGGGCCAGGCGGTGCTCGTCGGCGGGCTCGGGGCGACCTCAGCCGCGGTGGCGTGGGCGCGTGTGCACGCTGCGCGCAGCGCAGAGTTCGCCGGCGAACTCACCGGGCGCGTCGCCGAGGCCCCGCGCGGGCTGTCCACGGGCGGCTACCTCGTGCGAGTACACGTGCGCGGCTATCCCGGCCCAGTCCCGGTGTTCGCCCGCGACGTGCCGGAGGACCTCGTGGCGGGTACCACGGTGCGCGCCGTGGGCGACGTCGGCGAGAACACGTGGCCCGGCACCGTCGCCCACACCCTCAGCGGGCGCGTCGAAGTGCTCGCCCCGCCGCAGGGGATGGCGGCGCTCGCAGCGCACGTGCGCGCCACATTCGTCGAGTCCGTCGCCGCGCACGTGGTGCCCGGCGCGGACGGCGTGATCCCCGGGATGGTGCTGGGTGAGACGTCGCTGCAGACCCCGGCCGACACGCAAGCCTACATCGACAGCGGGCTGTCGCACCTGAGCGTGGTCTCCGGCAGCAACGTCGCCATCGTCACCACTGCGGCCGTCGTGTGCGCGGCGGCGCTGCGCTGCGGCCTGCGCGCCCGGATCGCGCTCGCGGGGGTGGCGCTGCTGAGCTTCGCGGCGCTCGTTGGCCCGGAACCGAGCGTGCTGAGGGCGTCGGTCACCGGCCTCGTGGGCCTCGTCGCTGTGGTGTCCTCGTCTGTCGCCGAACCGGTCCACGCGCTCAGTCTTGCGGTCGTGGGGCTCGTCCTCGTGGATTCGAACCTGGCCGTCAGCTACGGCTTCGCGCTTTCGGTGGGGGCCACCGCGGGGATTGTTGTGCTCAGCCCGTTCGTCTACCGGGCGCTGGCACCGCTCGGGTGGCCAGACATCCTGACCCGGGCGCTCGCGGTGGCGATTGCCGCGGACGCGGTGACCGCGCCGCTCGTCGCGCTCATGGCGGGGCGGGTCTCGCTTGTGGCGGTGGCGGCGAACCTCCTTGTCGCGCCCGTCGTCGCCCCGGTGACGGTGCTCGGACTCGCCGCGGCGCTGCTCAGCCTCCTTCCGGGCGGGCTGGAGGTGCCGCTGCTGCTTGCCATCGAGCCGCTCGCGTGGTGGGTGCACGCCGTGGCGACGGCGGCCGCCAGCGTGCCCGGTGCCACGGCGGTTGCCTCGCCCCTTCTCGTGCTCGTCGCCTACGGGTGGGTCGGTGCCGGCCTGTATGCGGGGCGACCCGCGGCGACCCTCGCCACCGCCGCCGCCCTGCTCGCAGCCGCCGTCCTCGGGGCCTGCGTCGCCGCCCCCGCCCCGCTCCTTTCAGACCCGGCGCGGGTGCGCCCCTACGTGGTCAGCACCGAGGACGCTGTTGAGCTGGAGACGGGCACACCGCCAGCACGGGGCGGGACGGGGTGAGCCGATATGATAGGCCGCATGCTCAACCCCGTTCACCTCGTCCTCGGCGAGGACCAGTTCCTCGCCGAGCGTGCCACCGCCGCCATCATCGATGCCGCCAACCCGGCTGCGGAACTGACCAAGCTGCGGGCCGGCGATGTCACCGAGGGCGAGCTCATCATGGCGACGAGCCCCTCGCTGTTTTCGGAGGACCGCATCGTCGTGGTGGAGCACGCGGAGCAGGCGGGCAAGGAGTCGGCGCAGCTTTTGCTGCAGGCGGCGGCGGACCCCGCGCCTGGGATTGTCCTCATCATCGAGCACACCGGCGGGGGGCGGCAGAAGGCGATGGTGCCCAAGTTCTCGAAAGTCGCCGAGGTGCACGCGGTGGACCCGCTGCGCGACAGGGAGCGCCACACGTGGGTGACCAACGAGTTCCGCCGCCACGGGGTGCGCCCCACCCCCGACGTTGTCGCTGCTCTTCTCGAATCGGTGGGCTCGGACCTGCGCGAGCTCGCCTCAGCGGTGGATCAGCTCGTCGCGGACACGGAGGGCGAGCTCACCGTGGCCAGCGTGCGTGCCTACTACACGGGGGTGGCGGAGGTCTCCGGCTTTGATATCGCGGAGCAGGCGGTGGCGGGCCGCGTGGGCAAGGCCTTGGCGTCGACGCGCCGGGCGCTGCAGATCGGGGTGAGCCCAGTGGCCATTGCGGCGGCGCTGGCGCTCAAAGTTGGCGATATCGCCCGGCTGTACAACACACGCGGCAACCCGAACGAGCTCGCGCGCACGCTGGGGATGCATCCCTTCGCGGCGAAGAAGGCGATGCAGGCGGCGCGCGGCTGGTCGGGTGAGGCGGTGTCCGAGGCGGTGATTCTCATCGCGGACCTCGACGCGGAGGTGAAAGGCCAGGGCGGTGACGAGTACTTCGCTCTCGAGAACGCGGTGCGTAGGATCGCTGAGCTTGCCCGCTAGGTGTACTTCCCCTTGAGGTTGTGAACGCGTTGTGCGGGGGTGAGGCCGTCGATGGCGGTGTGGGCTCGATGGTCGTTGTAGTCGTGGATGAATTCCGTATACGTCTGCTGCCGGGCCTTTTCGCTGGGGTATGGGCGGATGTAGGCCCATTCCTTTATGAGTGTGCGGTTAAACCGCTTGACCTTGTCGTTGGTCTGCGGCCGGTACGGCTTGGTATAGACATGCTTGATCGCACCTAGGGCAGCGTTGAACGCCGTGGAACGGTAGCAGGCTCCGCATATCTGTCATCACCCGTGTGATCTCGACGCTGTGAGCGGAAAAGAACGCGCAGGCACGCTGCATAAACCCGGCGGCGGTGTGCTTCTTTTCGTCAGGAAGGATCTCCGAGTACACCATCCGTGAGTAGTCATCCACGGCGTGATGCAGGTAGGAATATCCCCCGCCCCGCGGGCGCACCAGCCTGCCTTTGTGCGGTGTGGGCGCGACCCGCCCGGCGATGCTGTTCAGAGCCACGCCCGTGCACGCGCCAGCCGAGGGTGTCAGGAGTTTTGTGTGTGAGGCTCTGATCCAGAAGGAGTTTCACTGATAATGACTACTGTGTCACCGAAGAAAGGCTATGACCCGAGCAGGGTCAATGAGATCAGCGCGAAGCTGATGGAAAACCCGGAAATCGCCGAGCTGATCGGCGAGCTATCAACCTCCGTCGACGATGCCAGCGACCTGGTCAGCTCCGTGTGTTGTGTAAGGTTCGAGGTCGGCTTAGCGTCGAAGATATGACGGAAACTGGGAAGAAAAAACCAACACGGGCGACGATTGCCAGGCAGCGGGCGCGTGAAGCCATGCGGGTGGAGGCAGCCCGCCAGAAGCGCATGGAAGTCGCCCTCGTGTCGGCGTTTTCCGCCGTCGACGCCCACGAGGAAGCGATGATCAAGCTGGGGGAGGCGGTCGTGGAGCTGAAGGATTTGGGTGAGTCGCTTCCGTCGATCGCCGACCGGCTGCACGTCGACAGGAAGGTCGTGACGGACGCCTGGCCGTTGTGCCGACCTGAGCCGGCGGTGGATGCCGCCAACGATGACGCCGTCGATGAGTCCCCCGATGAGGCCGCGGAGAGCTAGTGGGATGAGCTGTGACGCATGAGGGCCAGGAGCGGTGCAGCGGACCCGGGTAGGGGTTGTGTTGAGGTAGTGCTTCCGGGACTGGAGGTCCATCGGACTGAGGTGCCGACCGGGCGCCACGCTGCCGTCGACTCGACCTTGCCGATTGATGACCGCGCCATTGCGGCGTTCGAGTCGAGAGTCATCCGATCACCGGGTTGCTGGATTTGGGTGGGGGCCGTATCTTCCCCCGACGGGTACGGGCGGTTCACATGGCAGCGCGCTGGACGACGACGGACCTTATCCGCTCACTGCTTTGCCTTGGAAATGAGCATCGGTCATGAAGCGATGGCATCAGTGTCGGCATGCGAGCATGTGTGCAACGAACCACTGTGTGTCCGCGTTGATACCCGTCATGTTGTCGCTGGCAACCAAGCAGACAATCTCGCCCATGCGATCGCCACCGGCCGCCGGTCAAGTCCACAATGGAGACCAGCTCACCGTTGACTCGGCGCGCCGGGTGGAACGTTCCCTGCATGTGCGCGCGGCATTGGAAGACGGGTGGGACGCCAGGGCCTACGCGGTGGTCACGTCAATGTCGGCGCCGGATCCGAACCAGCTGGATCTCTTTCTCGACGGCACCGTGTAAGAGACCAACGTCGAGAGGGGGCAGACGGGGGCTACGCTGTGTCGCACCGGTCGAGTAGTCGACCGATGGTGCGGCGTGAGACGCCGTAAAGCGCGGCGATGTCGGCGCGCGTGTGGCGGGCGTCGGCGGCGAGCTCGCGGACGTGGCGTTGTTGGGCGGCGGTGAGTTTTGGCTGCCGCCCCTTTAGCTTCCCTTGGGCACACGCAATGGCTATGCCCTCTCTTGTGCGCGCCGAAATGAGATCCGCCTCGAACTCCGCAACCATGGCAAGGGTCGTGAACATGAGCTTGCCGACAGGGCCCGGTGGGATCATAGACGGAACCGCCGAGGTTCAACGCGATTTGTTGAATGGCCAGGCCCGCTGCGATGGCGGCGGCGTCGGGCACCGAACGGGCGAGGCTGTCGAGTTTGGTGACGACGAGTGTGTCGCCGGCACGGCAGGCGGCAATGGCTTGATCCAGGCCGGAGCGGTCACGGGTGCGCCCACTGAGTCCATGGTCTGTGTAGATCCGATCCTCGGCGACGCCGAGGCGCCGTAGGTGCTCGCGCTGAGCTGTGAGGTCTTGGTCGTCCGTCGAAACTCGTGCATAACCAATGAGCATCGAAACAACCTCACTCAAGTTCGCGGGACGAGTCGACGACAGGTGGCCCGGGCTCCGCTCTGGGGGCGGCGGACGAAGAATCTTTGAAGCGCTCGGGTTGCTGTGCCAGGTGGTGCATGTCGTCGATGATCTGATGAAAGGTGGATGATTGGGAGTTCGGCTCAGGTGGTGTTTCGATGTCGTCGGCCCATTGGGTGAGGCGTTCCTGTATCAGTGCAAGGTCTGCGGCGGAAACCCTGTAGGCGGCAACCGTCTCGCTGGAGAGAACGCGAACTTGGCGCAGCTGGAGCGCGAACGTAGCTCGGTCAAAACCCGGATCAGTATTCTCCGCGATCTGAAGCAGCTCCTCGTCCGTAAAGCTGCCAGCGCGGCGGATTGCATCGACGTCGAGAAAGTCACGTGGATAGCCGCGCGAGTATAGTGCCGTGATCTTGCTTCCCATCGCGTCAGTGGGAGCTAGTACCGGCCCGACGTCGAGGAACACGGGTGACGCAGATCGCCAGTCAATCCCAAGATCAACGTCGATAACGTCGCCGTCGGCACTGGCGACCTGGATGCGTCGAAAGCCCGGATTGGAGGTCAAAACTTCGACGCTGAAGCCGCGCTCCCGAAGGTGAGCGATGGCGCTGTCGACGGACTCTTCGAACTCGTCGGCGTGTTCCATGACCGTGAACACGTCGATGTCTTCAGTCGGACGGTCAACGATTCCGTGTTCGCGGAGAGCACCGGCTCCTGCAAGCGCGAAACCAGCGTCGGCCGTGACTGACAGAAGCAGCTTGGCGATCCTGCGCTGAACCGCGGCGTGGTTACGCATGGCCGGCGGCCAGCTCGGGGAACTTGTTTTCCCAGAGGGCGCGGACGCGCGCGGGAAGAATCAGATGGGGCCAGTCGTTGATCAAGTGGTCACGGTTCAAAAGCGCGATCTGCTGCTCTACATTGCCTTCGTTGAGCACTTCCTTGTACGCCTCCCGGCGAAGGGGCGCGTTGCCCAACGGGACACGGCGCGCAGGTTCAGGCAGCCAGCGAATCGAGTGCGGCAGTGCAAGCGTGCCCGTCGCGGGGCCGCTAATGGAGTCGAACGTGTCTGGTACTGCGTAGGGCTTCAGGTCTGCGAAGCGGATACGCTGCGAAGACCCCGACGGCATTGACCGGGCCATGATGAATTTCTCCTCCCAGCGTTCAGTGGCTACTTCATTCTCACACACTGTGGGCGCATAGGGTACCTAAGCGCCCAGTCGTATCCTCAAGTCGAGTTGTCGATGACGGTGGTCGGTTGATGGGCGGTGAGGGATGGCTATCTGCCCGACTGTTCGGCGGCAGTCCGGCTCTCAATGTCAGGCGGCGGTGATTTCAGAAGGCCGATTCGTTAGGTAGGACGAAGTTGTCTCCCCCCGATCGTGTCTAGGTACTTGCGTGAGTAGCGCAATTCTGCCTCGGCGAGTCTAGGCCTTGAGGTCAGCGTTTTCCCTGGTTAAGCGATGTGGGCCTGTCTTTGGCGGGTAAGAGCTGGGCATGGGGTCATCCACGGGGGGCTGTATCACCCCCGCCAGTAAGGACATCATAGACCAGTGGAATTACTTATGACACGCTCGGTGCCAAGGTAGTGCTCATTCAAACCTATGGAGGAAGCTATGAGAATGCGCCGGATGATCTCCGCCGTGGTTTGTGCTTTCGTGATCGGATCGCTGGTCTCGCCCATTGCGAGTGCGAGACCTGTATCGGAGCTTGCAGCTGCGGCGCCTTCCGTGCAGTCGGCCCTTGGAGGGGGTGACGTTCAAGTCACTCCTTTTCATGGAGCACGGCCGCCGAACTACATTGCCGGCTACACGCCGCACGCGTTGGACCGGATGCGGAAGAGGGGCGTTTCGAAGTCGATGGTCGAGGACGCGGTCTCTAATCCGAAGCGTTATGGTTGGGACAAAAGGCACAACACGTGGCAGATCACGGATCAAAAGAGTCGAATCATTGTCTCCTTGAATGATAATGCCTGGGTTGTGACTATCCTTGTAATCAAGAGGGCGTGATATGAAGACTGAATTTCTCGCGAAGGTGGTCATGCAGGATGGCTGCGTTTCGGTGACGTTCGATGGATTGGGGGGGGACCCTGAGTTTTCCCATAATATTCAGCTATGCTGGGAGGACGGGGAAATGGCCGGCGCTATTGATGTGTCGACCGACGGTCGCCTGATGGGTATTGAACTCATTGGCCTTGATGTTGAGCTAGAGGAATAGCTCGTTTTCCGTCTCGCTCTATCTCGCCTTTTTAGGTGGAGGCAAGCCGTCGAGCGGTTATTAACCAACCTCATGTAAAGATCAGAACTCCCGGTAGAGTGATCGGAGCCCGACTGGCGATGGGCAACTAGCCTCCACGCAGTAGCCTAACAGCCGCCTTCATGCCAGCAGCGTGGCCACGGCGAAACCGATCGCTCCGACGACGAGCATGGCTACCGCCGCGGCGTGAGTGAGTTGTCGAGGCGACCCCTGGAGGAGTTTTGCGGAGTTCCACAGAAAACCGCCTCCGATGAAGACGATGGCCGAGGGGGTCATGAGCATTAGCACGATCTGACTGGTCATCCCGGCATCGTCGCATGAAGGTGTTCCCCGGCCGGTTCCGTCGTGGGATGCCCCAGTTCCGACGTGATGAACGTGTGCGATGTGAGGGCATGAAAGGAACAAGGCGGCGTAGCCGCCGCGTTAGCGCGGCCCCTCGTCTCTTCGCTTGCCCTAGATGTATTTCCCCGTGACGTTGTGAGCGCGCTGTGCGGGGGTGGGGCCCGCCGGGGGCGACCTTGCCGTGACCTTGCCGTCGGTCTGTGACCGCTGCGGTGTGGTGCGGTGCGGACATGCGTGATGGAACCATCGCACGGGAAGCCGGCGAGAGTGCGTGATAGATTGTCATGCGTGAATGAGCAGCGCGACAACCACGAGCACACCGGTGACACCTCCTCCGAGGTTCCCTCGGACGTGCAGGAGTTTGCGACGAAGCTGTTCAACCTCGCGCGCACCGGGGGCATGTCGCTTTTGGAGTACGTCGACCATGGCGTCGCCGTCGATATGGCCAACCAGGACGGCAACACGTTGCTCATGCTCGCCGCCTACGCGGGGCACGAGGAGCTCGTGCGCGGGCTGGTGGAGCGCGGGGCGAACGTCGATAAGCTCAATGGGCACGGGCTGTCGCCGCTGTCGGGGGTGATTTTCAAGAAGGAGGACGCGATCGTCGAGCTGCTGCTTGAGGCGGGCGCGGACCCGAGGGCGGGGAGCCCGGACGCGATTGCCACCGCGCGGACGTTTGGGCGCGACGACCTCGCGGAAAAGATGGAAGCGCGGTGATCGCACCCGGCGACCTCGCCGCCATCGTCGGCCTCAACCTCGTCGGGGCGGCCGCGCCGGGCCCCGACATCGTGCTGCTGACTCGGACGGCGACCCGCTCGCGCAAGCACGCGTGGGCGACGCTGGCGGGCACGCAGACCGGTGTGCTGATGTGGGTGAGCCTCACCGTGGTCGGGGCCGCCGCCGTGCTCACCGCGTTCCCGCGCGCCCTCAACGTCGTGCAGATGGTGGGCGGGGCCTTTTTGATCTTCATGGGTATCAGCAACGCCCTGCAGGGCTGGCGCGAACGCAACGACCCGCCGAAGGGACTGGAGGAGGCCGCGGGGAAGCTCGGCTCACTGCCCGGAAGCTACCTGCGGGGGCTGTCGACGAACCTGGCGAACCCGAAGATCGTTCTCGCTCTCTCCGCGATGATCGCGCCCCTTCTGCCACCGAACCCCTCCACGCTGAGCGCGGTGGTGGTTATCGCGTCGTTGTGGCTGAGCTCCATGGCCCTTATGGCCGTGGTGGCGCAGGTGGTGTCGACGGAGAAGGTGCGGCGGAAGCTGTTAGCGGCGGGCCCGCGCATCGACATGGGCGCAGGGGCGTTCTTCCTCGTCGTCGGTATCGTCTTTGCGGCGCGCGGCGCGGGCGGGATGGCCTAACGCCTAACACGGCCCGGACACGCGCATGAAAAAACCCGCCTCCCGGGAGGGAAGCGGGGATGTGCCCGGCTCTTAGGCCATCTTGTTCAGCGCGCGAGCCATGTTGGACTTCTTGTTCGCCGCGTTGTTGCGGTGGAAGACGCCCTTGCTCACGGACTTGTCCAGCTTGCGGGACGCAACGCGCAGCTGGGCCTCGGCGGCGGACTTGTCGCCGGACTCCACGGCCTCGCGGAACTTACGGATCTCCGTGCGCACGGAGGAGCGGATGGACTTGTTGCGCTGGCGGCGCTTCTCGTTGGTAAGAACGCGCTTCTTCTGCTGCTTGATATTTGCCATGTGGTACACCTCTTGGTTCGGTCGAATCTGATGTGCAGTCGACCCGGGAGGGAGTTCACGCGCCGGTCTTTGAAAACGCGGGCCCAAGGTCCTGCTCGCGTAGCTCGGCGCACCCTGAAATCCCGGATGCGGACAACCCACGCAGGATAACAGGAGCTACCGCGCGCGACCAAAACGCCGCGAGATCACAGTGAACGCTACACCCAATCGAAGCGGTCGCGCAGCCGGTTGGCAATGCGCTCGAAGCGCCGTGGCGGGATGTAGGTGCCGCGGCGCTGCACCTCCGACTCGGGCACCATGAGCGTCTTGTCCAAGCGCACCCAACAGGGCTCGCCGGTGTCTTCCCACTCGCCGGAGCCGATGCCGAGCCAGTGCTCGTCGTCGCGGTGCTGCTCCTCGGGGGAGATGAGCAGTCCGAGCACGTCGCGGTGCTCGCGGCCGATGACCACCAGGGAGCGCTCCTGCGGGGGGCTCGAGGGCACGGTCACCCAGACGATCTCTCCGGGCTCGGCCTGGCCGTCCATGTCGGGCGCGTAGTAGATACTGCGGGCGACCTTGGCGGTGGGTGTGACGAGAAGGTGCGAGGCGATCTTCCTCGCGCCTTCCCGGGGGGACGAGCCCAGCCGCTCGTTGAGCAGGGCTAACCCCTGGTCAAGGCCCTGGTCGAGCGCATTCGAGGCGGGGCGCTTCGAGGCGGCGCGCTTCGACCGGCGAAAAATCATGTGGTGTCCTTTGTCTTTGGCCTTTGCTTTTGTTCTTCGCGTCGCGGGGACGGGTATTGGGTCCACACTACGAGGTGGAACGCGTGTTCACAACCAGTTTCGCGGGCCGTCCGCGTGTTTTGTTTGCCCACGTGGGGCGGTAAAGTGGGCGGAACTATGGCTGCGCAGACGAAGAATTTCGCGGAGCAGACGTTCACGGACCCCTCGGCCATCCGGAACTTCTGCATCATCGCCCACATCGACCACGGCAAATCCACTCTCGCCGACCGCATTCTCCAGCTGTCCAACGTGGTGAACGCGCGCGATATGCGCGACCAGTACCTCGACAACATGGACATCGAGCGCGAGCGCGGCATCACCATCAAGGCGCAGAACGTGCGCCTCCCGTGGACGCCGACGAGCGGCCCCTTCGCCGGCGAGCAGACCATCCTGCAGATGATTGACACGCCTGGCCACGTCGACTTTTCCTACGAGGTCTCGCGCGCGCTCGAGGCGTGCGAGGGCGCTATCTTGCTTGTCGACGCAGCGCAGGGCATCGAGGCCCAAACCCTGGCCAACCTGTACATGGCCATGGACAAGGATCTCGAGATCATTCCGGTGCTCAACAAGATCGACCTGCCGGCTGCCGACCCCGACAAGTACGCCCTCGAGCTGGCCAACATCATCGGCGGCGAGCCGGAGGAGGTGCTGCGCGTCTCCGGCAAGACCGGCCAGGGGGTGCCGGAGCTTTTGGACAAGCTCGTCGAGCTCGTCCCGCCGCCCACGTCCGAGTTCGGGGCCGACGCCCCGGCCCGCGCACTCATTTTCGACTCGGTCTACGACACCTACCGCGGCGTGGTCACTTACGTGCGCATGATGGACGGCAAGCTCGAGCCGAACCAGCAGGTGCAGATGATGAACACGGGCGTGCGCCACGAGATCCTCGAGATCGGCGTGGTCTCGCCCACGATGAAGAAGACGAAGGGGCTGGGCCCGGGCGAGGTGGGCTACCTCATCACCGGCGTCAAAGACGTGCGAGAGACGCGAGTGGGCGACACGGTCACGTGGGCGTCGAAAGGCGCGGCGCAGCCCCTCGCGGGCTTCGAGGACGTCAAGCCGATGGTCTACTCGGGCCTGTTCCCCGTCAGCCAGGAGGACTTTCCGGCCCTGCGCGAGTCGCTGGAGAAGCTTCAGCTTAACGACGCCTCCCTGACGTGGGAGCCCGAAACCTCCGTGGCTTTGGGCTTCGGCTTCCGCTGCGGCTTCCTCGGCCTGCTCCACATGGAGATCACCCGCGACCGCCTCGAGCGAGAGTTCGGCCTCGACCTAATCTCCACCGCGCCGTCGGTGACCTACCGCGTCGTGGCGGAGGACGGCACCGAGCAGTACGTGCACAACCCCTCGGACTGGCCGGGCGGGAAGCTGCAGGCGGTCTACGAACCGGTCGTGAACATGACCATCATCGTGCCGCAGGAGTTCGTGGGCGCGACGATGGAGCTGTGCCAGTCCAAGCGCGGCGCGATGAAGAACATGGAGTACCTCTCCGAGGACCGCGTGGAGCTGCGCTACATCATGCCGCTCGGCGAGATCATCTTCGACTTCTTCGACATGCTCAAGTCCCGCACGAAAGGCTACGCCTCGCTGAACTACGAGGAGGCCGGCGAACAGGAGGCCGACCTAGTCAAGGTGGACATCCTGCTGCAGGGCGATCCCGTTGACGCGTTTTCCGCCATCGTGCACAAGGACTCGGCGCAGTGGTACGGCAACAAGATGACGAAGAAGCTCAAAGAGCTCATCCCGCGCCAGCAGTTCGAGGTGCCGGTCCAGGCGGCGATCGGCTCGAAGATCATCGCCCGCGAGAACATCCGCGCGCTGCGCAAGGACGTGCTGTCGAAGTGCTACGGCGGCGACATCTCCCGCAAGCGCAAGCTGCTGGAAAAGCAGAAAGCCGGCAAGAAGCGCATGAAGTCCATCGGCTCGGTCACCGTGCCGCAGGAGGCCTTCGTTGCCGCGCTGTCGACCGATGAGGAGTAGGGGAGTGAAGCTTCAGCGCGACGGCTTCACCGTCTTCGCCCGCGTGCTTGGCGACGCCACCAAGCCCGCCCTCCTGTTCCTCCAAGGCGGCCCCGGCAACCCCGCGCCCCGCGAGCGCTACGAGTGGATCACGCACGCGCTCACCCGCTACCGGGTCGTGCTGCTGGACCAGCGCGGCACCGGCAACTCCACCCGCATCGACCGCGCCGTGCCCTCGCTCATCAGCGCGGAGGTGCTTGCGCGCCTGCGCGCCGACTCCATCGTCGCCGACGCCGAGGCGGTGCGCGCCGAGCTGGGGATCGAGCGCTGGGACGTGCTGGGCCAGTCTTTCGGCGGGTTCTGCCTGGCGCACTACCTCGCCGCGCACCCGGACAGCGTGGGCAATGCGTTTTTCACCGGCGGGCTGCCCACCCTGACGCGCGGGGCGGATGAGGTCTACCGCGCCACCTTCGCCAAGCTCCGCGCGCGCCACGAGCAGTTCTATCGGGACGTTCCCTGGGCAGAGAAGATGGTGCGCGAGGTGTGCCGCCACCTGGACAACTCCGAGGAGTACCTGCCCACCGGCGAGCGGCTGAGCTCGCGGCGCTTCCGCACCATCGGGGTGGCGCTCGGGCAGGAGGGCGGCGCCGACGCGCTCGCCGGGCTGCTCGAGGAGCCCTTCCACCCCGGCGGCCAGCTGCGCACCGACTTTCTCGCCGAGGTGGGCCAGCGCGTCTCCTTCGAAAGCGCGCCCCTCTACGCGGCGGTCCACGAGAGCATCTACGGCGGCACCGTCCCCGGGGCGACGAGCTGGGCGGCGCAGCGCGTCTCGGAGACGCTCGAGGGTTTCGCCCCCGACGCCGGGGAGGGCGACGGCGAGCTCTTCCTCACCGGCGAGCACGTCTTTCCCTTCCAGTTCGACGAGGACCCAGCCCTGGTGCCCTTCAAAGAGGCCGCCTTCGAGCTGGCGGCGAAGGAGGACTGGCCCAACCTCTACGCGCAGGCCGGGCGCGTCGACCGGGCCTACGCGATGGTCTACACCGACGACATCTACGTCCCGCGCGAGCTGTCGATGGAGGCGGCGGAGATCCTCGGCGCGCGCGTCCACGAGACCGACGCCTGGCAGCACGACGGTCTGCGCCGCCACGGGAAAGCGGTGCTGGACATCCTCTTTAGCATGGCTGACCAGGGATGATCCCGATGAATCACATGGTTGTGACAGCGGGGTTAAGATGTCAGGCATGCAGGCACCTTTCCCTCGCGAGCAGGCCCCGCTGAGCCCCGCGGAAGTGAGCGAATTTGACCAGCTGACAAGCGTTTTCGAAAGGGACGAAGAACACCTCCTCAACCCCGCCCTGATGTTGTACGTGACCCGCTAAGCCGCTTGCGCTGCCGGATGGGTGGGGGCGCGGTACGATACCCAGCGTGAAAAAGACCGCCCCCGCCCTTGCCGCCCTGTTCACCACCGCAGCGCTGGCCGCCCCCGCCGCGGCCCAGCCCCTCGCGCACGTCAATATGCAGCTGCCGGATGGCCTGCCCATCTCTTTGCCGCAGCTGCGTAGCGAGGTCAGCGGCTCTTCCACCGGCGCAGTCCCGGTGCAGCACCCCGGCGCCCCGGTGCCCACGCCGTTCACCCCGGACTACATCGCGGGCTACATCTCCGACATCTCGCCCTACAGCCACGGCATTTACTACCAGGTCAACGGCCTGTTCCCGCACGTGCGCGACAACCAGCCGGAAACGATGGCCGCCAACCTGGAGACGGTGGTGCGGATCAACAACACCGCCACCCCGGAGCAGGTCCGCCAGGCGCAGGTCGACGCCGTCGTCTCCGAGGGCGGCCTGGTCTCCGCGCTGTCGTACGCGCTCGGTGACGAGTTCGGCTCCGCGCTGCGCACCTCGCTCGCGGAGGGGCGCTTGCCCAAGACCGCGTTCCTGCTGGACAACGGCTACCTGTCCCGCGCCGGCGGGCTGGCCTCCTCCACGCTCATTGAGAAGCAGATCTTCAACTTCCCGCGCCCCCACGTCGTCGCGCCGGAGCGCATCGTACGCTACAACACGCCGGAGACGGGCGACCTGTACCTCACCTCCAACTCCTTCCCCTCCGGGCACACCAACCAGGCGGCCTGGGTGAGCGCGCTGCTGGCCTACATGGTGCCCGAGCTCGCGCCGCAGCTGCTTTACCGCGGCGCTTCCTCCGGTCACTCCCGCATCGTGCTTGGGGTGCACTACCCGCTCGACGTCATCGGGGGCCGCATGAACGGCTACGCCGCCGCCGCTGACCGCCTCAATGACCCGAAGATGCGCGACGCGCTCAACCAAGCAGCCGCCGAGCTGCGCGCGGAGATCGAGTGGCGCACCGGAAAGCCCATCGCGGACCTCGTGGCCGCCGACGCGTCCGTCGTCAGCACCGCCCAGGCCGTCGCCAGCATGGAGGAGTGGATGGGCTACGGCCTGCCCACCGTTTACGTCCCGGACGCCCCCATGATCGTGCCGCAGGCGGCCCCCGTGCTGCTGGAGGCGCGCTTCCCGGAGCTGAGCTGGGAGCAGCGCGCGGAGGTGCTGCGCCAGACCGCCGCGCCCGCCGGCAACCCGCTCGACTGGCAGGCCGAGGGCGGCTCCTGGCAGCGCATCAACCTCGTCAAGGCGACCGCCGCGCAGGTGACCGTCCACGAGGACGGCACGCTGACGGTGCAGTAAAGAGCGGTAATCATCAGCCCCCACCGGGGCGCTCAAGGATGGCGTCGAGAAGCGAGCGCGTGTACGGGTGCTCGGGGTGCGCCCAGACCTCCTCGGTGGGGCCGTGCTCGACGATGGCGCCGCGGTGCATGACCGCGACGCTGGGGCACAGCTCGCGCACGACGGCGAGGTCGTGGGAGACGACGACGAGGGTGTTGTCGGCGACGACCTCGTCGATGAGGGCGAGCACCTGCGCGCGCAGCGTGACGTCGAGGGCGGAGACGGGCTCGTCGGCAAGCATGATGGCGGGGCGCGGCGCGGCGGCGCGGGCGATGGAGACGCGCTGGCGCTGCCCGCCGGAGAACTCGCGCGGCAGGCGCGATCCCGCGCCGTCGAGCCCGACCTGGGCGAGGACCTCCGCGGCGCGCCGGGCTCCCACCCCCGTCTCAGCGATGGAGGCCGCCACCGGCAGGCGCGGGTCGAGCGAGGAGTAGGGGTCCTGGAAGACCATCTGCAGGTCGCCGTCCACGCGCACGCTTCCGCTGTCGGGGGTGGACAGGCCGGCGATGACGCGCAGCAGCGAGGTCTTGCCGGAGCCGGAGCCTCCCACGATGGCGAGGCGCTCGCCGCGCCGCACCGACAGCGACACCCCGTCGAGCGCCTGGGTGCCGCCGCGCGCCAGGCGCACGCGGTCGAGCGTGACCACCGGCTCGCCGAGCGGGCGGGGACGGGCCGGGGAACCGGGCTCCGCGGCCGCGACGAGCGCGCGGGCGTACGGTGAGTCGGGGGAGACGATGCGCCCGTCCTTGAACACCAGGATCCGGTCGGCCATGTGGCGCACCACGGCGATGTCGTGGGAGATGAACACTAGACCCATCCCGCGCTCGCGGACGAGCCTGTCGATGAGGTCGAGGACCTGGCGCTGCACCGTGACGTCGAGCGCGGTGGTGGGCTCGTCGCAGATGAGCACATCAGGGTCGGAGGCGAGTGCCGCCGCGATGAGCACGCGCTGGCGCTGCCCGCCGGACAGCTCGTGCGGGTAGGCCTCCGGGCGGTCTATGCCCACCTCGGCGAGCAGCCGCCTGGCCTGGGCGCGGTCGCGGCTGACCTGGCGGCCCACACGGGTGAGCGGGTCGAGGGCGCTGAGCGGCTCCTGGAACACCATGGCCACGGTGCCCCCGCGCACCCGGCGGCGCACGCGGTCGGGGGTGCCCACCATCTCGGTGCCGGCGACGGTGACGGACCCCGACGGGGTGAGGGCGATGGGCAGGGAGTCGGCGAGCCCCATGATGGACAGCGCCGTGAGCGATTTGCCGGAGCCGGACTCGCCGATGATGCCCACGCGCTCGCCGGGGGCGACGTCGAAGGAGATCGAATGGAGGAGGCCGGGGATGGTCAGGCCTGTGACCTTAATCACGGCCGCCTCCGATCAGGGTGAAGCCGAGCACCGTCACGGCGATGGCCAGCCCCGGCCACAGCGCCAGGTGCGGGTCGGTGGCCAGGTAGGGCTGGCTGGCCTGCAGCATCCGCCCCCACGAGGCGTAGGGGGCGGGGGTGCCCAGGCCGAGGAAGGACAGCCCCGCCTCGGCGAGGATGGCCAGCGCCAGGGCCACGGAGACCTGCACCGCGACGAGCGGGGCGATGTTGGGCCACACGTGCCGGGCGGCGATGCGCGGCCCGGGCACCCGGGACAGGCGCGCGGCGAGGATGTAGTCCTGGCTCATCACCTGCAGCGTCGCCGCGCGCGCCACGCGCGCGAACGCGGGGATGCCGGCCAGCCCGATCGCGAGCACGACGACGCCGATGCTCGCGCCGAACACCGCGCTGAACACGACGGCGAGCAGCAGAGCGGGAAAAGCCAGGGCGAGGTCGTTGAGCCGCATGACGGCGGTGTCGACGAGGTCGCGGCGCATCCCCGCCCAGATGCCCAGCGGCACCCCGGCAACGGCGGAGGCGGCCACGGCGCCGAGCGACACCACCAGCGTCACCCGCGCGCCCGCCATGATGCGCGAGGCGAGGTCGCGGCCGAACTGGTCGGTGCCCAGCCAGTGCTCCCAGCTGGGGCCCTGCAGGCGCGCGGCCGGGGCGGCCTGGAGGGGGTCGTGGGGTGTCCACACGAGCGAGAGCAGAGCGAGCGCGGCCACGGCGGCGACGATGCAGATGCCGGCGATGCGGTAGCGGGTCATGCGGGCCTCCTCACCCGTGGGTCGATGACCGCAGACAGCAGGTCCACCAGCAGGTTCACCGCGAGGGTGAAGGCGACGAGCAGCATCATCACGGTCTGCACGGTGGTCAGGTCGCGGTTGGCCACGGCGCTGAGCAGCATCGTACCCAGCCCGGGGATGGTGAACACGCGCTCGATCACGACGGCCCCGACGATGAGGTTCGACAGCTGCACGCCGGTCACGGTGACCACGGGCAACGCCGCGTTTTTCACAGCCCTCGTCAGGAGCACGGTGCTTATCGACGCCCCCTTCGCCCGCGCCGTCCGCACATAGTCCTTGCCCATCTCGGCGCGCACGGCACTGCGCACGTACCGGGTGAGGATGGACGCCTGCACCAGCGCGAGCGCCCCCACCGGCAACACCGCGTGCGCCGGGCTGCCCCACCCGTTGGCGGGCAGCCAGCCGAGGCGCACCGACAACACCGCCACAGCGATGATGCCCACGACGAAGCTGGGGGTGACAATGCCCAGCTGCGTCAGCGCCCCGACCACCGCCCCGCCGGGCGTGTCCTGCCGTCGGGCCAAGTACACGCCCGTGGGCACGGCAAGCGTGAGGGACAGCGCCATCGCCAGCAGCGTCAGCGTGAGCGAGACGCCCGCGCGCTTAAGCACCTGGGGCGTGATGTCGGTGGCGCTGGCCATGGAGACGCCGAAGTTGCCGGTGAGTAGCCCGCCGACCCAGTCCAGGTACTGGGTGAGAAGCGGGCGGTCCGTGCCCAGCGTCTCCGACAGCTGTGCTACAGCCTCCTCCGTGGCGGAGATACCGAGCGCGATACGCGCCGGGTCGCCGGGCACCGCCCGCAGGAGCAGGAAGATGAGCACGCTGGCGACGAAGAGCAGCGCTAAAAAGCGCAGCGCGCTGCGCGCGATGCGCGACGTCATTGCCCCTCCTTGGTGATGCGCGCCAGCGGCAGCGAGTCGGTGACCACGTTCGGGTTCACCCCGCCGACCCCGGGGGCCACGAGAACGATGTTCGGGGCGTTCACGAGGGTCAGCGCCGCGGCGTCCGCCATGATCGTGTCCACGGCGGCGCGCATGTTCTCCTCCTGCGCGCCGACCTCGGCGGCGGCGAGGTGCTCGCGGGCGCGCGGCGAATCGTAGCCCAGGTAGTAGTCGGGGTTGCCAAAGAGCAGGGGAACGTCCCGCGGCTCCACGTGCGCGACGAGGGAGGCCTGGTAGTCGTGGCCTCTGAGCACCTGGTTGAGCCACACCGCCGGGAACTCCACGGTCTCGAGGGTGACGTCGAATCCGACGTCGCGAAGCTGCGAGAAGATGAGCTCGGCGGCGGACTGCGCGTAGGGCAGGTTGGGGACCGTGATGGTCACGCTCGGGGTGCGGCCGGCGAGGAGCTCGCGGGCGCGCGCCGGGTCGAAGGGGTAGTAGTCGGCGCCGGTGAACCACGGGTCCGTTGGGGGCACGGGCGCGCCGCCGGTGTCGGTGGCCATGCCGCTGTAGACCACCTCGTTGAGCGCGTCGCGGTCGATGGCGTGGGCGGCGGCGCGCCGCACCGTCGGGTCGTCGAAGGGCGCGGCGCGGTTATTCATGCTGAACAGCACCTCGCCGTTCGTCGTGCCTACCTGGACGCCGATCTCCTCCGGCAGGGCGCCCACAAACTCGGGGGCCTGCATGTTCCACACCACGTCGACGTCGCCCACGCGCAGTGCGTTGACGGCGGAGACGGAGTCGGAGAAGTAGCGGATCGCGGCGTCGCGCACTGCCGCGGCGCCCCAGTAGTCCTCGCGCGCGGCGTAGGTGATGGATTCGCCGGGGGTAAATGAGCTCACGGTGTAGGGGCCGGTGCCCAGCGGGTCGGTGGCCAGCCTGTCGATGGACGCGGGCGTCATCATTGCGCCCGTCAGGGTGCCCATGGACCACAGCCAGTTCGTCGACGGCGCGTGAAGTCGCACTTGGAGGGTGCGCTCGTCGAGGGCCTCGGCGGAGGCCACCGGGTTCATCTGCGCTTTGAGGGCGTTCGCCCAGTGCTCGCGGACGTAGTCGATGCTGAAGGCGGCGTCGGCGGCGGTGAACGGGGTGCCGTCGGAAAACGTCACGCCCTCGCGTAGGTGGAAGGTGTAGACGGTGCCCGCGTCGTCGACCTCCCAACCCGTGGCTAGGTGGGGCTGGAGTTGCCCCGCGCCGTCGACGCGCACGAGGGTCTCGTACACGTTGCCCATGAGCGCCTGCGGGGCCGCGGCCCCGGCGACAGTGGTGAAATCGAGCCCCGCCGGCGGGGCGGAAGCAGCGACGACAAGCTGCTCACGCTGCGCGGCCGGGGTGGGGGCAGCACAGGCGGCGAGCGGCGCGCACGCGGCGGCAACCGCGGCCAGCGCGGCGACTCCGCCGGCTCGGTGGGGTGTCATGGGTGACTAGGCTACACACCCCCGCGGCGCTACAGGCCCCAGGCGTCTGCCAGGATCTCCATGCCGCGCAGCGATTCGGCCGAGCTGCCCGCCTGCACCGAGATCATGAGCTCGTCGGCCTTGGCGTGGTCGGTGAACCAGGTGAGGTAGTCGCGGACCTGCTCGCCGGTGCCGGCGGCGGTGTAGCGCAGCATGCTCGTGATCTGCCGACCCTGCGGCGAGTCGACGACGGCGTCCAGTTGGTCGTCGTTAAGCACCTGCCCCCGACGCCCCATGAGGGCGCGGACGCGGTTGCGGTGCACGATGTGCGTCTGGCGCTGCGCGTCCTCCTCGCTGTCCGCGGCGGTGACGTTGACGGCCGCGATGACGTAGGGCTCCGGGTAGCGCTCGGAGGGGGTGTAGTTCTCGCGGTAGTAGGTGGTGGCCTGCTCGAGGTGCTGCGGGGCGAAGTGCGAGGCGAAGGAGTAGGGCAGGCCCATCTGGGCGGCGAGCGAGGCGCCGAACATGGAGGATCCGAGGATGTAGAGCGGGACGTTCGTGCCCACGCCGGGGAAGGCGGTCACGCCGGGGATTGGGGACTCCGACGACAGCCACGCCTGAAGCTCGGCCACGTCGGAGGGGAAGCGCTCGGCCGACAGGGGGTCGCGGCGCAGGGCGCGCCCGAGGGTCTGCTGGTCGGTGCCGGGGGCGCGGCCCAGGCCCAGGTCAATGCGGCCCGGGTAGAGCTCGGCGAGCATGCCGAACTGCTCGGCGATGATGTAGGGGGAGTGGTTGGGCAGCATGACGCCGCCGGCGCCGAGCCGGATTGTCTCCGTGCGCGCACCGATGTGGGCAATAAGCACGGCGGGCGAGGAGGAGACGATGGTGGTCATGTTGTGGTGTTCGGAGTACCACACGCGCGAAAACCCCAGCTTTTCCGCCTTTTGCGCGAAGGCCACGGAGCGTTCCATGGACTCGGCGGCGGATTCGCCGGGGTAGACAGTGCAAAAATCAAGGAGGGAAAGTGGGGTATTCATACCACCACGCTACGCCTCCCTTAGGACGCGGTGATGACCTCGCCGTCCACGGTCTCGTTCGTGCCAATTTCCATCGGCGCGCGCGGGCGGGCCAGGTCGATGATGAGGCCCACGAGGAAGGTGACGCCGACGGGCACGACCCAGCCCAGGCCCTCCTCCTGCAGCGGCGCCCACTCCACGACCGGGCTCAGCGCCTCGGCGGCCCAGCCCAGGGAGATGAAGGTCTCGATGGCGGACCAGATCACGGCGACCCAGATGGGCAGGAAGAACGCCCACGTGAAGCGGGTCCGGGCGCGGAACAGCGGCTCGACCAGCGTGGCAAAGATGAGCGTGATGGCGGGCGGGTAGAGGAACTCGATGACCGGTGCGGCGATGGAGATGACGAAGTCGAGCCCCTGGGTCGCGATGGCCATGGAGGCCACCGCGAAAATGACGGCCCAGGTGTGGTAGGAGCCCGCGAACTGCTCGGAGAAGTACTCGCCCGTGGCGGTGATCAGGCCGACGGCGGTGGTCAGGCAGGCGAGCAGCACGACGAGCGAGAACACCGCCTGGCCCGCGCCTCCCATGGTCAGGTTGGAGGCGTCGGCGAGCAGCTCCGCGCCGTTTTCGTACTGCGCGGCGTCGGGGATGACGCGGCCGATGGAGCCCAGGCCCAGGTAGATCAGGGCCAGCATGACGCCGGCGCCGACGCCGGCGAGGATGGTTCCGCCGACGACATGCTTGCCCTCGGAGAAACCGCGGTAGCGCAGGGTGGAGATGACCACGATGGAGAAGGCCAGAGCGGCGATGGAGTCCATCGTGAGGTAGCCCTCGAGCAGGCCCGAGGTGAACGCGCCGTCCGCGTAGACCTCCGCGGGCGCAGACGGCTCGGAGTCCCACTGGACCAGGGCGACCGCGATCATGACAACGAGCAGGATGATCAGCGCCGGGGTGAGGAACTTGCCCAGGGTCTGCATGATGGTGTTCGGGTTCCACGACAGCGCCAGGGCGACGCCGAAGAACGCGATGTTGAACACGGCCGAGGCGGCCAAACCCTCGAACCCGAACAGCGGGGTGACGGCCGTTTCGAAGGTCACGGCGCCGGTGCGCGGCAGCGCGTAGAAGGCGCCGATGGACAGGTACGCCAGCACCGGGAAGACGACGCCGAAGACGACGCCCGCGCGCTGCGCGAGGTCGCGGACGTTGCTGCCCGACAGGGCGATGGCGATGACGGCGAGCACGGGCAGCAGGGCGCCGGTGCCCAGGAAGCCCAGGATGGCGGGCCAGAAGTTATCGCCCGCCTGGACAGCAAGGATGGGGGGGAAGATGAGGTTACCCGCGCCGAAGAACATGGAAAACAGCGCTAACGCCGTGACGACGATGGCGGCGGGGGAGCCGCCTTTGGCGCCCGACGCGGTGTTTGCGGCGCTGGTCGCAACCGTGGAAGACATGGACAAACCCTCCTTGAGTGACGTGGAATTCACTTAGAGTAGCGTGCCACAAGGGTAAAAATCCAACTTTTTGGACACTATTGTCCCGTAGCATGGGATACGAGGGTGGCGATCGCCCCCAACGGAATGCCCACCCAGTCCGGCCGGTTGTTCGCCTCGTACACCACCTCGTACGCGGCCTTGTCCGCCACGTAGGCCTCCAGGATTGGCCCCGCCTCAACGCCGTACCCAGCCAGAAGCTTCTCGACGCCCCGCGTCTCCCACTCCGCATCGAACCCGCCCACGGCGGCGGCGTAGCCGAAGGAGCGGACCATCCCGGCGACGTCGCGCAGCGGGTGGTCCGGGGCGCGGCGCTGCTCGAGCGGGCGGGCGGGCTCGCCCTCGAAGTCGATGAGGAACCACCGCTCGTCCGTCTTCAACGTCTGCCCGAGGTGGAGGTCGCCGTGGATACGCTGGATCTGGATCCCGGTGTCCTCGTCGGGGATACGCGCGTAGAGCGCGCGCAGGCCCTGCTCGAAGCGGGCGAGCGGGGCGGCCTGCGGCAGCATCTCGTCGAGGTGCGCGTTGAGCCCCTCCCGCAGCGTGGCACCGGGGACGGTGCGGGTGCCGAAGGCCCCCGCCAGCGCCTCGTGGACGGTGCGCACGGCGGCGCCCAGCTGCGCCGGGTCGCCGAGCGCATCCGCGGTGGCCAGTTCGAAGCCGTCCGTGCCGCCGACGATGAGCTCCTGCTGCAGCGCCAGCGTCGCGCCGTCGCGCACCACGTGGCCGCGCACGCCCGCCACGTTCGGGCAGTGCGCGATGGCGGTGAGCAGCTCGACGTCGGGGTTGACTCCGCGCTCAAGGCGGCGAAACACCTTGAGCACCCACCGCTCGTCGACGACGAGCGAGGTGTTCGACTGCTCCGCCCCCAACGGGCGCGCCGTCGTGCCGCCGATGGTGCCGCGGACCTCGCCGAAGCGAGGCAGGTTGTCTAGGTACGCCTGCGCGCCGCGCTGCGTGGCCAGGGCGTCGCTATCCGCGCGGAGGAACACCTGGTAGGCGTCCGTTACTGGGCCGTGGGTGACGTCGAGGATGCGCCACTCGTACTCGCCGGCCTCCGCCCGCGCGGCCACCTCGACGGAATCGACCGGCTCGGACTTCGCGCCGTAGAAGCGCTCCCGGGCGATATCGAACACGCCATCAGACACGGTCCGCCTCCTGCGAGGAGATATCGAACCAGAAGAAACCGTGCGGGGCGAGGGTGACCAGCCAGGGCAGCTCGCCGATCGCCGGGAACTCCACGCCGCCCGACAGCTCGCGCGGCACCACCCCGTTGTAGGCGCCCAGCTGCATTTCCACCGGCTGCGGGCGCGAGCTCATGTTGTGCACGCACAGGATCCGCTCGTCGCCGTACTCGCGGATGAACGCGAGCACCTGCTCGTTGCCGTGCTCGACCTCGCTGTAGGTGCCGCGGCCGAACGCCTGGTACTGCTTGCGGATGTGCACGCGCTCGCGCACCCAATGCAACAGCGAATTGTCCCGGTTCATCTGCGACTCGACGTTGACGATGTGGAAGCCGTACTGGTCGTTGCGGATCGGGGGCAGGTAGAGCCGCTCCGGGTCGGCCTTGGAAAAGCCGCCGTTGCGGTCGTTCGACCATTGCATCGGGGTGCGCACGCCGTCGCGGTCCGACAGCCAGATGTTGTCGCCCATGCCAATCTCGTCGCCGTAGTACAAAAACGGCGAGCCCGGCAGGGAGAGCAGCAGCGCGTGCGCCAGCTCGAGGCGGTCCCGGTGCCCGCCGAGTAGCGGCGCGAGGCGGCGCCGAATGCCCACGTTGGCGCGCATGCGCGGATCGGTGGCGTAGTTTTTGTACATGTAGTCGCGCTCATCCTCGGTGACCATCTCGAGGGTGAGCTCGTCGTGATTGCGCAGGAAGATGCCCCACTGCGCCGTCGCGGGGATGTTCGGGGTGGTGCGCAAAATGTCGATGATGGGCTGCGCGTTTTCCTGGTGGATGCCCATGAAGATGCGCGGCATGACGGGGAAATGGAACGCCATCTGGCACTCGTCGCCCTCGCCCTCGCCAAAGTAAGCCACCACCTCGTTCGGCAGCTGGTTCGCCTCCGCGAGGAGGAAGCGGCCGGGGTACTCGTCGTCGAAAAGCGCGCGCACCCGTTTGATGAACTGGTGCGTTTCCGGCAGGTTCTCCGAGGTCGTGCCCTCGCGCTCGAAGAGGTAGGGGATGGCGTCGAGGCGGATGCCGTCCATGCCGAGCTCGAGCCAGAAACGGATGATGTCGAGGATTTCCTCCTGCACGGCCGGGTTGTCGTAGTTGAGGTCCGGCTGGTGGGAGAAGAAGCGGTGCCAGAAGTACTGCTTGCGCACCGGGTCGTAGGTCCAGTTGGACTCCTCGGTGTCGATGAAGATGATGCGCGAGCCTTCGTATTTTGTCGGGTCGTCCGACCACACGTAGTAGTCGCCGTAGGGGCCGTCCGGGTCCTGGCGAGACTCGCGGAACCACGCGTGCTGGTCCGAGGTGTGATTGATGGGGAAGTCCGTGATGATGCGGATGCCGCGCCTGTGGGCTGCGTCGACGAGGTTGACAAAGTCCTCGACGGTGCCGAACTCCGGTAGCACCTTGCGGAAGTCCCGGATGTCGTAGCCGCCGTCTTTCAGCGGCGAATCGTAAAACGGCGGCAGCCACAGGCAGTCCACGCCCAACCACTGCAGGTAGTCGAGCTTTTCTTCGACGCCTTTCAGGGTGCCCGAGCCGGTGCCGTTGGGGTCGTAGAAGGCGCGCACGAGGACCTCGTAAAACACGGCGTCCTTGTACCACTCGGGGTCGGGGCGCTGCCAGGGTTCTTCGACGGGGGCGGGGGGTGTGAAATCGGATGCCTGCGGTGTCTCGGTCCTCATCTCCATGCCGACTTATGTTAGTGCGAGATGGAGGCGACTGCCGTGGCGATGCGGTCGACCGCCTCGCGCAGGATCTCGAGGCTCGTGGCGAAGTTCAGCCGCGCCTTGTTCTCGCCGCCGGGGCCGAAGGACGTGCCCTCGTTGAGCGCCACCTTCGCGTGTCTGCGCAGGTAGGCGGCCGGGTGGGAGGTGTCGAGCGCCGTGCCTGAAAAATCGAGGAACATGAGATACGTCGCTGCCGGCACCTCGAAGCTAATGCCGGGGATCTTCTGCGGCAGGGTGTCTATGAGCCAGTCGCGGTTGCGCCGCAGCACTTCCACCTCCTCGTCGAGGAACTCCACGCCGTCGCGGTAGCAGGCCTCGGCTGCGAGGATGCCGAGGGTACCGGTGCCATCCTTCGCCACCCCGGTCAGCCCCGCAAACACCTCGACGTCGGCGTCGTTGGACAAGATCAGCTGCGCGCACTTCAAGCCCGCGACGTTCCACGCCTTGGAGGTGGCGGTGACGGTGATGCACACGTCCGGGTTGTTCTTCGCCGCGCACACGTGGCGGCCATCAAAGACGAGGGGCGCGTGGATTTCGTCGACAAGCACGCGGCCGCCGTAGCGACGGGCGATCGCGCAGATCTGGTCGAGTTCTTCGTCCTCGAAGATCCAGCCGCCGGGGTTGAAGGGGTTGGTGACGATGATCGAGCCGGCCCCGTTCCTGAACGCCGCCTCGACCTCCATCAGGTCAAGACCGCCGGTGCTGCCGACCTCGACGCGGCGCCGCCCCGCCGTCTCCGCGATTTCGAGGAACGGGTGGTAGGCGGGGACGGGGATGATGACATCCCCGTCGGTGAAGTACATGATGGCCAGCAGGAGGCCGCGCACAACGTCGGGGACGGGGAAGATCTTGTCCTCGTCGGGGCGCCACGCGTAGCGCTCCCCGTAGAAATCGGCAAGGGCTTTCGGCAGGCCCTGGGCGTGCGGGGGCGGGGTGTAGCCGAAGGACTCCCGTTCGACCGCGCGCTCGAGGGCGGCCTTGACGGCAGGGGCGGTGGGGAAGTCGCTTTCCGCGACCCACAGCGGAAGGACGTCCTCGTCGAACTGCGTCCATTTGCGGGTGCCGCGGGCTCTCAGTGTGCTCAGATCGGGGAACTCCATGTGCCCCCACGGTAGTCACACGCAGGCGCACGGTGGGCTCCCGCGCCCTGGGTGCGCCGATGTCGGTGGTTACTCGTTGTCCGGCCCGTCGATCCGGAAGCCAAATTCCTTGAGCCGTGCGCGGTCCGCCGCGCTTGACGACGCCGTCAGCTGAAGCAGCTCGGAGTAGATGCCGCCCGAGGCCGCGAGCTGCGCGGGCGAGCCGATCTCGTCGATGCGCCCGTCGGCAAGCGTGATGATGGTGTCCACGTCCGCGATGGTGGACAGCCGGTGGGCGATCATGATGGTGGTGCGGTCTTTCATCAGCTCGTCCAGACCCGCCTGCACGGCCCGCTCGCTCTTGGTGTCGAGTGCAGAGGTGGCCTCATCCAGGATGAGCACGGGGGCGTCTTTGAGCATGGCGCGGGCCACGGCGACACGTTGCTTCTGCCCGCCGGACAGGCGCAGGCCGCGCTCGCCGATGACGGTGTCGTAGCCGTCGGCGAAGTGAGTAATAAAGTCGTGGGCGTTCGCGCGTGTGGCAACCTCCACGATCTCCTCGAAGGTGGCGTCCGGCCTGCCGTAAGCGATGTTGTCGCGCACCGTCCCGGAGAACAGCGCGGGTTCCTGGAACACCACGCCTGTCGACGCCCGGAGGGTCTCCACGCCCAGCTCTGCGACGTCGTGCCCGCACAGGGTCATGGTGCCTTGCTGAATGGGGTAGAGGCCGAGTAGAAGATTGACCAGGGTAGACTTGCCGCCGCCGGATTCTCCGACGAGCGCGATCTTCTCGCCTTCGCGGGCGCTGAAGGTGATGTCCCGGAGCACGGGCTCACCGGGGCTGTACCCGAAGGTGACGTGGTCGAAGGCGATGACCGGTTCGCGCACAGGCAGGGAGACGGGCGCAGTGGGGGTGAGCGTCGGTGCGTCGGAGGCGGAGGCCGCGGCGACGATCTGGCGGTTCGCGGTAGGCTCGGTGGGCTCGTCCATGACGGCGAAGTAGTCCCGCGAGCCCGCGATGGCGCGCTGGGCGGAGTCGACGATCCAGCTCATCATTTGCACGGGCTGGCGGGCCATGGTGACCATCTGCAGCAGCATCACCATCTCGCCGATGGTGAAGTGGCCGGACAGGGTGCGCAGGAAAAGGATGAGGTAGATGCCGAGGAAGATCGCGGTCATGGCCACGCCGCGGATTGAGTCCATGGAGTGCCACCAGCGCGACTGGGGCCGGGTCAGGGCGACGGTGTCCGCGTAGCCGCGGCTGAAGGCGGTGAGCTCGCGCGGTTCCGCCACGAAGGATTTGGTCACCTTGACCTGGCCGACGACCTCGGCGAAGCGCCCGTTCGCCTCATCCACGCGGGCGTTTTTCTCGCTTTCGAAGCCCTGCCAGCGCCGCGAGGTCAGCGCCGTGAGCCAGGTGTAGAGGGGAAACAGGATGGCCAGCAGCACCGTCAGCGGCCAGTAGTAGTAGGCCGTGATGGCGAGGATGGCCACCACCTGCAGCAGCATGGGCAAGAAGCTGTTGGAAAAAGACTGGACGAACTGGGTGACGTTGGCGATGGAGCGGTCGAGGCGCGCGATGATCGTCCCGGTGACCTGCGAGTCAAAGTAGCGCTGCGGCAGCGCGAGGAGCTTGGCAAAGTAGCGCGTGGACAGGATCTGACGCATGCGGGCGACCATGACGTCGCCGAGGTAGCCCGAGCCGTTGCGCAGCAGGGCGGCGCCGGCTTGGGCGGCGAACAGCGCGACGGCCAGCCAGGCGATAGTGCGGGCCGAGGCGGCAGGTGGGGCGTCGGAAAGCGTTGCGACGATGATGTCCGTCGCTTCGCGGATGATGAAGGGGGAAGCCAGTTCGAGCGCGGCGACGGCGCTGGAGAGAAGGACAATAGCGAGGTAGAAGGGCCACAGCGCCGACGCGCTGCGAAGAACACGCGTGAAAGCCTGCATAATTGTCCGATGCTAGTCGGGCTGTACAGTAGAGAAGAATTGCTCGGTGCTCCACGCGCGCGAGCGGCTAGCAGGACGACAGAAATGGGGAAACCTCGGCCATGATTGCACGCCTCACCCGCCACGCCGCGGTGGCCACCGCCGCCGCGCTCGCTGCGCTGACCCTGTCCGCCTGCGGGGCAGAGGACAACACGTCGCCGGCGGCCGACGCGGAAATTGAGGTGACCACACCCACCGCGGACCCGGACAAAGAGTTCGAGGTCAATGACGCCGACCAGGTCACCACCGACGAGATCCAAGGGCAGAAGGTCGCCGATCCCGGCATGGACGTCGCCTTCGCGTGGCAGGGGACGAACGTGGCCACGAACGGCGGCACCATCGTCATCGTCGCGGTCACGAACAACTCGGAGGTGCCCATGCCCCCGAGGCCCTCGGCCAGCCGACGCTGTCCTACGCCACCGACGGGAACAACAAGCAGGAGGCCCGGCCGTTGGACCCGCAGGAATCGGGCGTCAACCAGGTCGGCCTCGACCTGCCGCTGGGCCCGGGCGCGACGACGAACCTGAAGTACCCCTTCGACGTCGCCCCCGGCAACCTCTGGGACGCCGAGTTCAGCATCGGCAACGTCACCTTCGAGGGCAACCTGAACAACTAGCCGGCGCTGAACGCGCGGCGCACGTAGCCCAGCGGGTCCTCGACCACCTCGCAGCCGGGGCCGTCGATCTCCGCGCGCAGCACCGAGCGCCCGGGGCCGTACTGCGGCCACCCCGGCCGCGCCCCGCCGCAGTAGTCCACGAGCCACGAGTTCAGGCGCGTGCCGGGAGTAAACAACGTCTCCAGCTCGCCGGAGTGGCGCAGCGGCCCGTACGCCGAGGTCAACTCCGCCTGCCACAGCGGGCCTGGGGCGCCCTCGGCGACGGCGTCGACCCAGCGGCGGATGAGGCTGTCGCTGAAAAATCGCCCGCTCACGTTGGCCGGGCTGAGCGCGCGCGCCTCGCCGATGTAGGAGCGGTAGCGCGCGAAGGGCAGCCCCATGCGTTTGCCCAACCCGCGCAGCGTCACCACGCCTAACCCCCGCGCGTCGGCGAAGGCCCCGGTCGCGTACATCTCCTCGCGCGTGGAGGTGACCACAATGTCCACCTCGGCGAGCTCCGCAGGCTCCAGCGGGGCGGGGCCGAGGGCCATGTCCGTGAAGTAGAAGGTGCGCAGGCGCCGGTAGGCGCGCTCAAGCCGGGCCGGTGCCGTGCGGGACAGTGCGTTGAGCTTCGACCTGGTCAGCGGCGCGCCGAGCGCCGAGCGCAGGACGGGTTTTCGCGCGTCGTACGACATCCGGGGAAACGCCGGGGACAGGGAGAGCACGCGGCGGAACTCGCCGCGGTAGTGGTCGCGCCGCGACAGCCACAGGGTCAGCGCCGCCCCGGCGGACTGGCCCACCACCGTGACGTTGGTCGGGTCGCCACCGAAAGCCTCGATGTTGCGCTGGATCCATTCCAGCCCGAGCTGGCAGTCGTGGACGGCGCGGAAGTGCGAGGGCGCATCGTCGGGGAAACGGGCCAACCCCGCCAGGCGCAGGCGGTACCCCAGCTGCACCTGGATCACCCCGCGGCGGCACAGGCCGACGGCCCCGGTGCGCGGGTCGGCGTGGGTGCCCTCCTCGAAGCGGCCGCCGTGGATGAAGACCATGACCGGCAGGTCCGCGCCGGGCCGCGCGGTTGCGGGGGTGGTCAGGGACAGGGCGGTGTCGTCGGGGCGGGGCGTTGTGGCGTCGATAAGCGAGCTCGGCTCGGCCGCGAGCGCGTCGTTGAAGGGGGCGGGGATGCGCGAGTACGCGATGGAATGGAAGCGGCGCACGCCCTCGTCCTCGTGCACCACGCCGCGGACGGTGCCGGCGGGGCAGTCGACGTCGACGGTTCGTGTGCTGCTTCGGCTCATGCGCGTCAAGTCTAGCGGCGGCCCCGTGACGTTGTGAACGCGTTGTGCGGAGGTAAAGCCGTCGATGGCGGTGTGGGCTCGATGGTAGCTGTAGTCGTGGATGAATCCCGTGTATGTCTGCTGACAGGGCTTTTTCGCTGCTGTATGGGCGTGTGTAGGCCCATTCCCGCAAATGAACCGTTCTACCTTGTCGTTGGTCTGCGGCCGGTGCGGCTTGGTGTAGACATGCTTAATCGTGCCCAGGGGCGGCGTTGAACGTCGTGGAACGGTAGCAGGCTCCGTTATCGGTCATCACCCGTGTGACCTCGACGCCGTGGGCGGAAAAGAACGCACAGGCACGCTGCATAAACCCGGCTCCGGTGTCTTTCTTCTCGTCGGTCAGGATCTCCGAGTACACCATCCGTGAGTAATCGTCGATGGCGTGATGCAGGTAGGAAGATCCCCGCCCCGCGGGCGCACCAGCCTGTCTTTGTGCGTTGCGGGCGCGACCCGCCCGGCGATCCTGTGCACAGCCACGCCCGTGCACGCGCCAGCCCCCGCCGCCGGGAATGCGACCGAGCTTTGTGGTGTCGATTTGGATCATGTCCCCGGGGTTGGCTGCGTTCATAGCGCGCTGGTGGTGCTGTGCGCACCGGCAAGCCCTGTGGCGTGGTCGATGCAGGCGGGTTTCGGCATGGTGTAGCGCGCGACACCGAGGTGGTAATCGATACGGTGTGGGCCCCACGGGGGGAAACCGCAGTGTGATGATGCGGCGCTGGGTGCGCACCGGCAGCTGGTGTGGGCACCTGCGGGGCCGACTGGACCGGTCGCTGAGCCCTTCGCCGCGGCGGGCCCGGCTCACCCACCTGTTGACGGTGGCTGGGGCGACTTGGAAGCGTTCAGCGGCTCGGCGCTGCGTCCATCCGTGGGGCCATCCGTGGGTGATGACCAGCTCAACCATCCTTGCTCTGCCGGTCGGGATCAAAGGTGCGTTACGGTGTGTCATGGAAGCCTCCGTGGTGGATGTTCGAATTGGTACCTACACCACTACCGGAGGCTCCCCCATCCGCTCACACCGTTCACAACCTCCCGAAGAAGTACAGCTAGCCGTTTAAGCCAGCGCCTGATTTCTCCGGTAGCGGTAAGCGAGAGCTGCTACTCCCCCCACTGTTAGCGCCAGGAAAACCGGCAGATCGGTAATGACGGTAAGAACGACACCGCTGACAATCAAAACGGCGTCCACTACCTGATTTCCCAGGCTGTACTCCTTTCGATCTGAAGTAGCACCCGTTATATTTGGCCAGAAAATAACGGCTACCAGGTCCAACGCGCCTAACGCCAGCATGAGGGCTCCCGGAGTAGTGCTACCGAGCAGGAAAAGCGCGGCACCCAGCACCACAATTAAGGCCCCAACAGCGAATACTCTTCTTTCCATAAAAACATTCTCCGTCACGTGATAGGGCTAGTAGCTCGACCTACTCTTTTCACACTACCGAAAGAATAGTAATGACCCAGAAGAAGTTCTTAGCAAGAATGCTCGCTCTGCCTCACGCTTTCGCCGTTGCCTTTTCAGGCGGAGGAGTTGCCTTGGCTCGCATTCCCGGGAGCAGCGCCCCTATCCACAAGCCAAACCAGCGGCACATCCACTGACCACATCATCACACCTGATGGCACTGCAACCGTCATTGAAGATCTCGAAAACGGAACCATCGCCGTTATTGATGAAACCGGACAAGAGGCAGTCTTTGACCGGGCCGAAATCCTGGACCTGGCCGCCCACATTCCCACGAGCAAGCAGGACGGCCGGATCGCAAAAACTGCCTCTGTAGGTGCGGGAACGCGCGCATATCTGTGCAACCTCTTTGCTGGCGTAGCTGCCGGCGCCCAGAACTGAGCTTGGCAGACCGCCCTTGCGATCGCCAAGGTTCACCC
This sequence comes from Corynebacterium timonense, assembly GCF_900105305.1. Lineage (NCBI taxonomy): Bacteria > Bacillati > Actinomycetota > Actinomycetes > Mycobacteriales > Corynebacteriaceae > Corynebacterium > Corynebacterium timonense. The sequence continues at coordinate 386,414 of NZ_LT629765.1, forward strand.
CGGGGTCCGTGCGTTAGTAGCAGGTGGACAGGTCGCGTTCTGGGCTTTCATTACCACTCAGTGCTAAACCCCAACCGAGATATCAACGCGCCCCTGAGATAGAAAACAGGGGCGCGTTTTTGTTCACTATCTATCCTCGCCGCCCGCTCTTCCGCCTTGCCCTCCGCCGCTGAGCACGGTTGGGCCTCACGGTGGGTTGTGTTTCCTGCGGTAGTTCAGTGATGTCCACGAGCTGGCGGGCAGCCCGGATGAGCTCTCCACTCTGGTCGGTCGTACGTGCACGATTGAGAAATCTGACCAGGTCGCCGAGATGATGCGGATGCTCATCGACGAATACTATGACGGTGTTATTGCCCGCTTTTTCTTACTGCTCCCCTCCGCTGCGCCGCGCGGCGTTTTTTGACTCGTCTGCGGTGAAGCGGCCGACGACGGAGGATTGGTCGGGTGCAAGCCCTGGCGCCGCGCGGAGTCCACGAGCGCCTGGGCGGCGATCGGCAAGCGCGGCAGCTGAGCGGGCAGCCCGCCCCGGTCGACGGCCACGCTGATGGCCTCGAGTGTCTTCGCAGCGTCGGCCGGGCGTTGCTCCGGGGTCGGAGTCGCCGGCTCGACTGGCAGGGTCATCTGCGCCCGCGCGGCTTCTAGCTCGTCGGCGTGCTCAGCTTTTGTGCGTGCTCGGTGGGATGCATGACGGTGAACCGGACAACAAAACCGCGACCGCTGACCACGGGAATCCGGCCGCGGCGGAATCGGCCCCCCGCACCACTCACACGTGCCTTGATCGTTCATGCGCCCTGGGCCAGCTGCCGGGCGAGCACGCGGGCATCGCGGGATTCGTGGGTCTCCAGGCCGCTCAATTTAGAGTACGCGCGCTAAAATTTCTGGGGAATCAAAGGGCCGCCACCGGCGCTGGTCACAACGTCGGAAACCGAAAGCCAGATTATCGCCAAAGGGGTAGTGCTGTTGGGCAGTGCTTGGTTGGTAGGACCGTTTATGCGCACGTGTGACGAGGCAGGTGTGAGACGAGGCGGAGCACCGAGCTAGCGCTCGAGCTAAGCACCGCTGAGGACGGCTGGGACGAGCAGTAGCCAGATGGCGCGCGGTCAGAGCACCGGTCAGGAGCAGATCGAGTCCTGAGGGGATCGCGACTAGAAGGTAAAAGCGGGGAAGCAGCGAGGAAGGGTGGCGGTGACGTTCCCGCACTCCCCACACGAACATGGCAGTGATCAACACGCCCAGGGCCCACAGGAACGGGCGTGTCGGATACGCCACCATCGAGACAGAGGCCACATCCCCCAGCGACAGGGCTGCCACGGCGCCCACAACCACCAGGTTCCAGATCGAATACTTCACCCGGCGGCCGGGTTCTCCTCCAGCCATGTCTACACCCTAGAACGCTGCGTGCTCCACGGAGCCACGGAAATCGACGTTACTCAGGACTGACCCCTTCATGCGCACGAGTCACGGAGCAAGACAGCGCGCAGCGGTGCCGCGGCTGGCCGCTCGGCGGTTCGGCGGTGCGGCCACGAGATGCTCGACGCCAGGACCCGCAGTGTGGAGCGGACGGAAGGTACCTCAGCTAGCGTCGAAGACTGGTTACCTCGTCACCAAAAGCGCGTTACCGAGCAAGGATCTGCCTCTTCCCCAGGAACAAACTTTGCTGTTTGCCGTCGTTTTCCTAGCGACCTTCCTGCCCCCGCCCTCGTGCTTCCTGCGCTCTCCGCCGCCCTGGGCGAGGCTGTGGGCATCGTGGCGTTCGTCATCACGGTTGTTGTCGCCGGCGCTCTCGGCATCTGGGTAGGCAGAAAAGCCGCGGCAGCGGCAAAGGTGTAGCGCCCCCGCCCTCAGCTTCGGGCATGTTGACCGCTCTCACGGCCACAGAGAGCCGATCGGCGTCGGCGACGAGCTCCTCCCAACCCTCACCGCTTCTGTTCATCCACCGCGATCCCTTCTCGGCTACCGCGCGAGCGCTGACGCGCTCGCTTACTCACTCAATTATCGGCGACCACCTAGCTGCTTGGCGCCGCCCCTCGCAGCAACACGCCGTTTGCAGATCATCTGACGCCGGTGGAAACCCTCGATCTCTATACTCGTTCCCGAGGAGGTACGTCTAGCGGCGGCCCCGCGTAGGATGGCGCTCCATGAGCACCAACCCCCTGCTGAGCCCGTCCCCCCTGCCGTACAACCTGCCGGATTTCCGCGCGATCCGGCTCGAGCACGTGGAGCCCGCGTTCGACGCGGCCCTTGAGCGCCACCGGGCCGAGCTCGCCGCGATCCTCGCGGAGGACACCCCCACCTGGGAAAACACGGTCGAGGCGCTCGAGCTGTCAGGGGCTGATCTGGAGCGGGTGACCGCGTGGTTTTTCAACCTGCAGGGCACCGACACGACCCCACAGTTCGACGAGGTGGCTGACCGTATCGTCCCGCGGCTGTCGGCGCACATCGACGCGATCTACCAAAGCTCCGCACTCTACGAGCGCGTCGCGGGCCTTGAGGCGCCGCAGGACACCGAGTCGCGGCGCCTGCACGATACGCTGCTGCGCACCTTCGTCCGCCGTGGCGCCGCCCTCGACGAGGAGGGCAAGCAGCGGCTCACGCAGATCAACCAGCGCCTCAGCGAGCTGTCCGAGCTCTTCGGGCGCAACCTGCTCGCCGATACGCGCGCACTCGCGGTGCGTTTCGAGCGCGAGGAGCTCGAGGGGCTCAGCGACGCCCAGCTCGAGTCGCTGCGCACCGACGACGGCTACGTCGTCCCCATCGAGCTTCCCACCACCCAATCGCTGCAAGCCGAGCTGACCAGGCCAGAGTCTCGCCGCACGCTTTTCGACGCCTCCCGCGCCCGCGGCCGGTCATCCAACCCGGCCCTGGTTACCGAGTCCGTGCGCCTGCGCCAGGAGCGCGCGAAACTCCTCGGCTTTGACACCCACGCCGACTACGTCATCGCCGAGGAGACCGCCGGGACGGCGCAGGCGGCGCGCCAGCTCATAGCCGACCTCGCCCCGGCCGCGGCGGCTAACGCGGAGGCCGAGCGCAAGCTCGCCGGCGAGCTCGCGGGCCACGATGTCGACGGCGCCGACTGGCCCTACTGGCAGGCCCGCCGCCGCGCCGACGAGCTCGGCGTCGACGAGGCCGAACTGCGCCCCTACTTCCCGCTCGAGCGCGTGCTCCGCGACGGCGTCTTCTACGCCGCCCACCTCCTCTACGGCATCACCGTGGAACGCCGCGAGGACCTGCACGGCTACCGCGACGACGTCCACGTCTGGGAGGTGCGCGAGGCCGACGGCACCGGCATCGGCCTGCTGCTCACCGACTACGCCGCCCGCCCCTCCAAACGCGGTGGGGCGTGGATGAGCTCCTTCGTCGACCAGTCCCACCTACGCGGCACGAAGCCGGTGGTGGTCAACGTCATGTCGCTGACCTCCACCTTGCTTACTATCGACGAGGTCACCACCGTCTTCCACGAATTCGGCCACGCCCTCCACGGGCTGCTGTCCAACGTGCGCTACCCCTCGCTCTCCGGCACGAACGTGCCCCGCGACTGGGTGGAGTTCCCCTCCCAGATCAACGAGAACTACGCCTTCGCCCCGGAGATCGTGCGCAACTACGCCCGCCACGTCGACACCGGGGAGGTCATCCCGGACTCCCTGCTCGCCGCCGTGCGCGAGGCCCGCCAGTTTGGCCAGGGCTTCGACACCGCCGAGTACCTGGCCGCCAGCGCCATCGACCTCGCCTGGCACAGCCTCGACGGGGAGGTACCCGACGACATCGACGCCTTCGAGGCCGCCACACTCGCCGAGTACGGCCTCGACATCGAGGGCCTCGAACCCCGCTACCGTTCGACCTGGTTCAACCACATCTTCGCCGGCGGTTATTCGGCGGGGTACTACTCCTACCTGTGGGCCGAGGCACTCGACGCCGACGGCTACGAACTCGTCGAAACCGAAGGTATCAACCGCGACACCGGGGCGTCTTTCCGCGACAACATCCTGAGCAAGGGCGCCTCCGTCGACTACGCCGAGGCCTACCGCGCCTTCCGCGGCCGCGACAAAGACACCCGCCCCCTCCTCGTCCGCCGCGGCCTCGCCGGGAGCGTGTAAATACAGTGCCGGACATCTTCTCGCTCAGCCCGTGGATCCAGCTGCCGCTAGTTCTCCTCGTCGCCCTTCCGGTAGCAGGAGTGATCGCCGCGCTGGTTCTCCGCGCGATGGACTGGATCGCCGGGCTGTGGACTAAGGTGAAAGACCATGGCTAACCCCGAGGAGCTGCGCCGGCAGGACCAGCAGTTGCCGCGCGCCAAGCGCAAGTACCCGAAGTCCCGCGTGACCCAGGTGATGTGGGTCATGGTGGCGCTGGTGCTCATCGCCGGGCTGGTCAGCGTGCTGTAGAGCGCCGCCTCCGCTGCGGAAGGCGCAGGCTGCGTTAAGGTCGACTTTTCAGGTGCCCTGGTCGACCTCAGCGAAATCCCGCGGGCAAAACCCCAGGTCGCGCGGCCCGGAAATGCGTTGAGGTCGACTAGTCCGCCTGCTCTGGTCGACGTCAGCGAAATCCCGCGCGTAAAACCCCAGGTCGCGTAACCCGGAAATGCGTTGAGGTCGACTAGCCCCCGCGCCCTGGTCGACCTCAGCGAAATCACGCGTGCAAAACCCCAGGTCGCGTAACCCGGAAATACCTTGAGGTCGACTAGTCCGCCTGCCTTGGTCGACCTCAGCGAAAACCTGCGGGCAAAACCCCAGGTCGCGTAACCCGGAAATACCTTGAGGTCGACTAGGCCTCGCGCTCTGGTCGACCTCAGCGAGAACCCGCATACAAAACCCCAGGTGGCGTGGCCCGAAATACCTTGAGGTCGACTAGCCCCGTGCCCTGGTCGACCTCAGCGAAATCACGCAGGCAAAACCCCAGGTCGCGCGGCCCGGAAATACCTTGAGGTCGACCAGCCCCCGCGCTCTGGTCGACGTCAGCGAAAACGCGCGGGCAAAACCCCAGGTCGCGAAACCCGGAAATGCGTTGAGGTCGACTAGCCCCCGCGCCCTGGTCGACGTCAGCGAAAACGCGCATGCATAACCCCAGGTCGCGTAACCCGCAACACGCTGAGGTCGACCAGCCCGCAGAAAAATGCACGAGAGCACCGCCCGGGCGTGCGCGCAGAAAACAGCTACCCCGCCGGGCGCTGAGATGCGCGCGCGACGCGGCGGAACAGCGGCAGGTCAGCGAGTTCCTCGATGAGGACGGGCGTGCCGGAGGCGTCGCATAGCGGGATTCGCCAGTTCGGGTACTGCTGGGCGTTGGTGCCGGGCTGGTTCTGGATCCGGGTGTCGCCGACCATGTCAACGAGGTTCGTGCAGGTCAGTGCCGACGGTGTGCCGGCGATGAAGCGGGTGAGCCCGACGACGCGGTCCTCGTCGGTGTCACCCTCGAGGGCGCCCGCCTCGCGCGCGGTGTCGAGCACCGCGGCGTGCCAGGCCGCGTCGGAGGCGTTGAGCTCCTCGAGGCTGTCGGCGACGAGGTCTAGCTCCACGCGCAGCTCGTTGTGGGCGCCGCGCAGGTAACCGGCCGTCGGAGGCAGGTCGTGGGTGCCCACGGAGGACAGCGCGAGGTGTCGATACTGGTTTTGTGGCAGGGGCGAATTGTCCGGGGGAGCGGACTCGAACCAGACGACGCTGGTGCCCAAGAGACCCTTGTCGCGGAGCACGTCTTGGACCCAGGGCTCGAAGGTGCCCATGTCCTCGCCGACGACGACGGCGCCAGCGCGCTCCGCTTCGAGGGCGAGGACGCCGAGCATGGCCTCGTGGTCGTAGTTCATGTAGGCGCCGTCGGCGGGTCGGCCGGTGCGGGGGATCCAGAAGAGGCGGAACATGCCCAGGATGTGGTCCACGCGCACCCCGCCGGAGTGGCGCAGGACGGTGCGCAGCAGGTCGCGCCACGGTGCGTAGCCGGCGGCGGCGAGGGCGTGCGGGTTCCACGGCGGCTGGGACCAGTCCTGGCCGGTCTGGGTGAACTGGTCGGGTGGGGCGCCGACGGAGGCGTCGGGGACGAGGACGTCGCGAAGCGTGGCGGCGTCGGCGCCGCCCGGGTGGACCCCGACGGCGAGGTCGGTGACGATGCCGATGCGCATGCCCGCGGCGGTGGCGCGCTCCTGGGCGGCGCGGCGCTGTTCGTCGGCGACGAACTGCAGCCACATGTAGAAGCGCGCGAGGTCATCGGTGTCCTCCTCGCTGGCCTGCTGGCTGTGCGTGGGGGAGCGGTCCGTGCTGGCCAGGCGCGCGCACCACAGGCCGAAGTCGCGCAGGCCCTCGCCCTCGGCGGCGATGTAGGCGTCGAAGGCGTCGCGGCGCTGCGGGTCTTCCTCGGCGCGGAAGTAGAGCTCGTGCAGCGCGGCGAGCTTGGCGGAATAGATCGGGTTGCGCTCGATGGGCTCGGGGCTGCGGTTGGTGGCCTTGAGCGGGGCGGCGAGCTGCGCGATGTCGTCGCGCGTCTCGGGGTCGAGGCCGGACCACTCGGGGACGGATTCGACCGCGATGTAGATGGGGTTGACAAAGCGGCGCGAGCTGGGCAGGTAGGGCGAGTCCTCGACGGGCGGGACGGGCTCGGCGGCGTGAACGGGGTTGATGAGCAAATAGTCGGCGCCTTCGGCGGCGACAACCTCGGAGAGGGCGGCGAGGTCGGCGAAGTCGCCGATGCCCCAGGAGCGTTCGGAGCGCACGGAATACAGCTGCGCCATCACGCCGTAGGCGGGGGTGTCCACGTACTCCTGGTTCGTGCGCAGCGCCGCGGGCACGACGATGAGCGTGCAGTCGGCGTCGAGGTCGTCCGACTCTAGGTGCAGCGTGTGCCAGCCGAGGGGAAGGTCGCCGGGCACGTGGAAGGTGGCCTCGCCCCAGGTGACGCCGTCGACGGTGGCAGGCGGGGTCCAGTTGTCGTCCTGGTAGGCCTCGCGCTGGCCGCCGTCTTCCAGGGTGATCCACACCCGCGCCGGGTGGCCGTCGTGGACGTGGACGGTGAAGCGCTGCTCGTCGCCTTCGGTCGCGACCACGCACGGCGGCAGCGGGGAGGTGGCCCGGTGTTGGTGGCGCGCGTCTATGTGGAACTGCAGCTCTTCGGCGGTGGGGTCCTCACTCAGTGACAGGCCGAGGGCGCGCAGTAGGTAGATCAGAGAGGACTGCGGCGGCTGGGTGAGCTGCCCGTTTGCGGAGCGGTAATGCAGGCCGAAGCCGTAGGAGGTAGCCAGGGTGTTCAGCAGGTCCGCGTTCGTCACAAGACGCCATTGTGCCAAAACCGGCCGCCGTGGGCTGGGCGAGTGCGGTGTGAGGGGTACCCTGTTGTGCATGGCTTCCGAGATCTACACCACACCCGCCGGTTTTACCCTCAGCCCCTCATACACGTGCGTGACCCAGCTGATCGAGCTGTGCACGAGCAGCCCGCACATTGTTCTGTTCGCTCGTCCGCAGAACTACTACTGGGTCAACGTCAGCGCAGGCGAGTTCCTCGAAGAGGTGTACGCCCTGGCGAAGGGCCTGGTGGCGAACGGTCTCGAGCCGGGCGACAGGGTCGCGTTGCTGTCCAACACGCGCTACGAGTGGCAGCTCGCCGACTTCGCCATCTGGGTTGCCGGCGGCGTCACCGTCCCCATTTACCCGTCGAGCTCCCCGCACCAGATCCAGTGGATCCTCGAGGATTCCAGCGCGGAGCTCGCGATCGTGGAAACGGTGGACAACACCAAGGACCTCGCGAATTATATGCTGCAGGAGGACGGCACGCCGCGCTTGGCGGACTCGACCTCGCGGCTGCGCAAGATCTACGAGATCAACTCGGGCGGCCTGTCCAGGCTCCGCAAGGAGGGCACGGACATTGAGCAGTCGCTTATCGACGCCCGAGCGGCCGCCCTCACCCACGACAACCTCGCCTCCATCGTCTACACCTCTGGCACCACCGGCCGCCCCAAGGGCGTCGAGCTAACCCACGGCAACTGGATCCACCAGATCACGGGGTTGGCCACGAACCCCATCGGCGAAGTGGCAAAGCCGGGCAACCGCGTGGTCACCTTCCTGCCGCTGGCGCACGTCCTGCAGCGCGCCGTCGCCGTCGCCCTGACGATCTACGGCACGACGCAGACGCACTGGGCGGACACCTCGACCATCGCCGTCGAGCTGCAGCGCGCCCGGCCGAACGTGGTGCTTGGCGTGCCGCGCGTGTTTGAGAAGGTGCGCAACGCCGCCTACAACAAGGCGGCCGACGGCTCGGCACTGGGCAAGAAGATCTTCCTCGCCGCGGAAAGCGCCGCCATCGAGTACTCGCGGGCGCTGGATACGAAGGAGGGGCCGTCGCGGCTGCAGAAGGCGAAGAACAAGGTCTTCGACCGCCTTGTGTACTCCAAGCTCAAGAAGGCGGTCGGCGGGGCCGTTGAGTACGGCATCACCGGCGGCTCGGCGATGAGCCCCGAGCTGAGCCACTTCTTCCGCGGCGCGGGCATCCCGATTTACGAGGGCTACGGGCTCACCGAGTCCACAGCGGCGGCCTGCGTGAACAACAAAGAAGCGCAGCGCATTGGCACCGTGGGGCGCCCGGTGAACTCGTATGAGGCGCGCGTTAACGACGACGGCGAGATCGAGTTCCGTGGCCCCGGCGTCTTCCGCGCCTACTGGAACAACCCGGAGGCCACCGCGGAGGCGAAGCCGGACGGCTGGTTCAACACCGGCGACTTGGGCGAGATCGACGAGGACGGCTACGTGCGCATCACGGGCCGCAAGAAGGACCTCATCGTCACCGCCGGCGGCAAGAACGTCTCCCCAGGGCCGCTGGAGGAGATCATCCGCCAGGACCCGTTGGTGTCCAACGCGCTCGTCGTCGGCGACGGGAAGCCGTTTATTGGCCTGCTGGTCACCCTCGACCCGGACGAGCTCAAGCGCTGGCTGGCCAAGCGCAACATCCCCGAGTCCACGTCGATGAAGGAGCTGTCGCAGAACGCGGAGCTGCGCGCGGAGATCCAGGACGCGATCAACGTGGCCAACGCGACGGTGAGCCACGCGGAGGCGATCAAGAAGTTCCGCATCCTCGACCGCGACCTCAGCGAGCAAGAGGACGAGATGACCCCGACGCTGAAGGTCAAGCGCAACGTGGTGTTCCAGCGCTTCGCCGACGAGATCAACGCGCTCTACGTGCGTTAGGGGGGGGCGCGCGGCGTGCCGCGCCCCCTAAGGGCTGCCCGTGGCCTAACATCTTTCCCAGTTTCTTAAAAGGCCGGGCGGATTCTCATGAAGGGGGCGTGCAGTGCACAAGACCGCAGCGATGTTGCGCCACCGTGAGTTGACCCAGGAGATCTACAACATCGGCGACGAAGTCGCCGAGTACACCGAGCACATCGCGGAGGCCATCGCCGACTACGACGGCGAGCTCACCGACGATTGCCTGGCTGAGTTCGCCGAGATTGTGGACGACGCCCGCCAGGACGCGCGCCGCATCGTCGGCGAGCTGATCGGCCTGCGCCAGGCGCTCACCACCGGGATGCGTGCCGGGGCGCTGTCCGCCAGCGCGTCCCCCGAGGAGAAGGTCCCGGAGCCGGACATGCTGGACGCGGCGGGTCTGGAGGATATTTTCCCTCTGCAGGCCCCGTTTTCGGTGCGCGCGATGCACGAGGCGCTCACGGGACGCACGGAGCTGGTGGTGCAGCACCTGACGGAGATCGTGGATTTCACCCTTGAGCAGACCGAGATGGTGGCGCGCGAGCTGGGTGCGGTCTCGCTGCCGCACCTCTACGCCCGGGTCGGCGAGCTGGTCGAGGCCGCGGTGGAGGGCTGGATGGAGACCGTGTGCGTTGACCACCCCGCCTTCACGCGGACGATGCGGGGGATGAACCCGCCGGACTTCCTCGCCGAAAGGGCGCGTATCGACGCCATCGTGGCGAAGGTGGCGGCGAAGCGGTCGCGGCGCGGCGCGTAGCGTAGCCGCGGCGGGGCGGCTACTAGGATGGGCGCCTATGGCATTCGGCGTTTACATCCATGTGCCCTTCTGCGCCACCCGCTGCGGGTACTGCGACTTCAACACCTACACCCCGTCCGAAACCTCCAGCTCGTACGCGACCTACCTGGACGCGCTGGAGCAAGAGCTCGCCCTCGCCGCGCCGCGGATGCGCCCGGCGGAGACGGTGTTCATCGGCGGCGGGACCCCCTCCCTGCTGGGCGCCGAGGGGCTGGGCCGGATCCTGGGCATGGTGCGCCGCCACGTCGGGCTGGTGTCGGGGGCGGAGGTGACCACGGAATCGAACCCGGAGTCGACCAGCCCTGCCTACTTCGACGGCCTGCTCGAAGCCGGTTTTACGCGCGTGTCGCTGGGGATGCAGTCTGCCTCCACCCCGGTGCTGCGGGTGCTCGACCGGGTGCACACCCCGGGGCGGGCGGTGGCGGCGGCGCGCGAGGCGCTTGCCGCCGGGTTTGAGCACGTCAACCTGGACATGATCTACGGCACGCCCACCGAGACCGACGACGACGTACGCGCCACCCTCGACGCCGTCCTAGGCGCCGGGGTGGACCACGTCTCGGCGTACTCGCTCATCGTGGAGGACGGAACGGCGATGTCCCGCAAGATCAGGCGGGGCGAGCTGCCGGCGCCCAGCGAGGACGCCTACGCGGACCGCTACGAGATGATCGCCGCGGCGCTCGAGGAGGCGGGTTACGGCTGGTACGAGGTGTCCAACTGGGCCAGGCCCGGCGGGGAGTGCCGCCACAACTTGATCTACTGGACGGGCGGGCAGTGGTGGGGCGCCGGCCCGGGCGCCCACGGCTTCGTCGACGGGGAGCGCTCGTACAACGTGAAGCGCCCGGAGCGCTACGCGGACATGCTGGCGGCGGGCGAGCTGCCCGTGGAGGGGAGCGAGAAGATCGGGGCGGAGGAGCAGCATGTTGAGAAGATCATGCTGGGCCTTCGGCTGCGCGAGGGGATCCCGCGCGAGTGGATTCGCCCGGGGGGCTGGGGGGCCGTCGACAAGCATGCGAAGGCCGGGCTTGTGCGCGTGGGCGAGCGGGTGGCCGTGACCGAGCGCGGCAGGCTGCTTGCGGACGGCATCATCACGGATATTCTGGCGGCGGAGTAAGCGGGGGTAGAGTCTTCTAGCAGACGAGGAAGGAGAGTGCCAGATGGGTGGTGCGGATGATCGCAGGCAGGCGGTGCTGCGCGCCATCGTTGCGGACTACGTCGCGCTGCAGGAACCCGTCGGGTCGAAAACCCTCGTGGAGCGGCACGGCATTCCCGTCAGCCCGGCCACGATCCGCAACGACATGGCGGTGCTGGAGCGGCAGGGGCTCATCGCGCAGCCGCACTCCAGCTCGGGGCGGGTGCCCACGGAAAAGGGCTACCGCGCGTTCGTCGACGCGCTTCACGACGTCAAGCCGCTGTCCACCCCCGAACGGCACGCCATCCTCGACTTTCTGGAAAACGGCGTCAACCTCGAGGACGTGCTGCGCCGCTCCGTGCAGTTGCTGGCCCGGGTGACCAACCAGGCCGCCGTCGTGCAGCTGCCCACCCTCGACGTCACGCGCGTGAAGCACTGCGAGGTCGTCGCGCTGACCCCGACGCGGCTTCTGCTCGTGGTCATCTCGGACTCGGGGCGCGTGGACCAGCGCAACGTCGAGCTGGCGGCGCCGATGGGGGAGGGCGAGGTGCACCGTCTGCGCGACACGCTCAACGGTGTGCTCGTGGGCGAGACGATGGCGGACGCTGCGTCTTCTCTGTCCACGCTGGCCGAGAGCGCGCCGGCGGACATCGCGGACGGGGTAGAGCGGGCGACCGCCGTGCTCATTGACACGCTGGTGGACTCCTCGTCGGACCGGCTACTCATCGCGGGCGCGTCGAATCTGACCCACGTCTCCGGCGACCTGCAGGGGGTGATCAGCGCGCTCGAGGAGCAGGTGGTGGTGCTCAAGCTGCTCGCCAGCGCTCAGGAGCTCGAGCGGGTCTCGGTGCGTATCGGCCGGGAGAACGAGGACGAGGAATTTTCCCGGGCCGCAATTGTTACTACAGCGTACGGCTCCGACGGCGAGGCGCTCGGCGGTCTGGGAGTGGTCGGTCCGACCCACATGGACTACCCAGGTACGATTCAGAAGGTTGCCACCGTTGCGCGCTACATCAGCCGCGTCCTGCGGGGCGAATAGTTTTTAGTGAAAGGATCTGGACTCAACAGTGGCTCGTGACTACTACGGCATTCTCGGCGTCGACCGCGAGGCAACCGAGCAGGAGATTAAGAAGGCCTACCGCAAGCTCGCTCGCAAGTACCACCCAGACGTCAATCCGTCGGAGGAGGCCGCCGAGAAGTTCGCCGAGATCTCGCTCGCCCAGGAGGTCCTCCTCGACCCGTCGAAGCGCCGCATCGTCGACCGCGGCGGCGACCCGATGGAGCAGGGCGGCGGCGCAGGGGCCCAGGGCGGCTTCGGCGGCTTTGGCGACATTTTCGAGGCCTTCTTCGGCGGGGCACCAGGCGGCGGCCGCGAGCCCCGCTCGCGCGTACAGCCGGGCAACGACGCGCTACTGCGCACCGCCATCACCCTCGAGGAGGCGTTCTCCGGGGCGCAGAAAGAGGTCACCGTCGACACCGCCGTGCTGTGCGACGCCTGCGAGGGGACCGGCTCCGAGTCCAAGTCCGCCCCCGTCACGTGCGATCACTGCCAGGGCACGGGCGTGGTGCAGGAGGTCCAGCAGTCCTTCCTGGGCAACGTGATGACCACGCGCGACTGCCCCAAGTGCCGCGGCTTCGGCGAGATCATCTCCGACCCCTGCCGCCAGTGTGCCGGTGACGGCAGGGTGCGCGCCGCGCGCGACCTCACGGTGAACATCCCGGCGGGCATCGCCTCCGGCATGCGCATCCGCATGGCGGGCCAGGGCGAGGTCGGCCACGGCGGCGGCCCCGCCGGCGACCTCTACGTGGAGGTCCAGACCACCCCGCACCCCGTCTTCGTGCGCGAGGGCGACGACCTCCACCTGCGCGTTACCGTGCCCATGTACGACGCAGCGTTGGGGACGTCCGTGGCTGTGGACAACTTGGCCGGCGGGCAGACCACCGTGGACGTTCCCGCTGGCACGCAGCCGGAGGAGCGCATCGTCCTCGACGGTGAGGGCATGCCGCGCCTGCGCGCCCAGGGCGCCGGCAACATGATCGCGCACGTGCGCGTGGCCGTGCCCACCGAGCTCAGCCAGGACGAGCGCGAGCGCCTCGAGGCGCTGCGCGATGGCCATGACGCCTCTCCGGCCGTCGCTTCGAGCTCTGCGGGCCAGGGCTCCGGCGAGGAGGGCTTCTTCTCCCGCGTCCGCGACCGCTTCCGCCGATGAGCCTGCCGTATTTTCTCGCGCCCGACCCCACCGCTGGCCGCCTCGACGGGCCGGAGGGGCGCCACGCGGTGACCGTCACGCGCATCCAGCCGGGCGAGCGCATCGTGCTTATCGACGGCCACGGTACCGCCGCCACCGTCGAGGTCACCTCGGTCAGCGGCAAGGACACGCTCGTCGGCGACGTCCTCTCGGTCGACCGGGCGGAGCCGCCCACCCCGCGCGTGACCGTCATCCAGGCCATCCCCAAGGGGGAGCGCGCCGAGATGGCCGTCGACCTCGCCGTGCAGGGCGGCGCAGACGCGATCGTGCCGTGGATCTCGCACCGCACCGTTTCGCGCTGGCCGGCCGCCAAGCAGGCGAAGCAGGTGGAGAAGTGGCGCTCGGCGGCGCTGGCGGCGGCGAAGCAGTCGCGCCGGGCGTGGGTGCCCGAGGTTGCGGAGCCCGTCACCACGAACCAGCTCGCCGGGGTGTGCGAGGGCAAGCAGGTGCTGGTGCTGCACGAATCCGCCACGACGTCGCTGCGCGACATCAGCTTTGAATCCGAGGTCGCGCTCGTGGTCGGCCCCGAGGGCGGTATCGGCGAGGACGAGCTCGCGCTCATCGGCGGCACCGCGGTCACGCTCGGCCCGGAGGTGCTGCGCACGGCGACGGCGGCGCTGTCGGCGCTGAGCGCCATCGGCGTGCTCACAGCTCGCTGGTAGGGTGAGGGGCCATGGAAGAACTGCTGACGCGCAGGGTCGACCTCGACTCCGCGTACGCTCAATCGGTCCTCGGCGTCAACGATGACAACCTGCGCGTGCTCAACCAGCAGCTCGGGGCGAGCCTGCACGCGCGCGGTTCGCGGGTGACCATCAGGGGCATGGCGTCCGACGTGGCCCACGCCACCCGCGCGCTCGAGGAGCTGGAGTCGATGGCGCGGCGCGGCGTGCCCATCGGCCCGGACACCGTGGTCCACGCCACGCGGATTATGGAGACGGAGGCGCCGGAGTCCGTCGCCGAGATGCTCGGCGCGGAGATCGTCGCCCGCCGCGGCAAGGTCATCCGCCCGAAGACGGCTGGACAGCGCCGCTACGTTGACGCGATCGACGAGAACACGATCACTTTCGGCATCGGCCCGGCCGGCTCCGGCAAGACCTACCTCGCGGTGGCGAAGGCGGTGCAGGCGCTACAGGCGAAGGAGATCAAGCGCATCATCCTCACCCGCCCGGCGGTCGAGGCGGGGGAGAAGCTGGGCTTTTTGCCCGGCACCCTGAACGACAAGATCGACCCCTATCTGCGCCCGCTCTACGACGCGCTGCGGGACATGCTGGACCCCGAGATGATCCCCAAGCTCATGGACGCCGGGATCATCGAGGTCGCCCCGCTCGCCTACATGCGCGGGCGCACGCTCAACGACGCCTTCGTCATCCTCGACGAGGCGCAAAACACCACCGGCAGCCAGATGAAGATGTTCCTCACCCGCCTCGGCTTCGGTTCGAAGATGGTGGTCACGGGCGATATTTCCCAGGTGGACCTGCCCAGCGGGACCGTCTCCGGCCTGCGCGTCGCGCGCCGCATCTTAGGGTCCATCGAGGGCATCCATTTTGAGGAGCTGCGCGCCGAGGACGTCGTGCGCCACCACCTCATCTCGGCGATCGTCGCGGCCTACGACAAGCACGACGCGCAGAACGCGGCCCGCTACGAACGAAAGCAGAAGCAACGCGAGGAAGGCGTGTACGAATGAGCATCGAGGTCTTAAACGAGTCGGGCGAGGGCGACGTCAATGAGCAGATGCTTGTCGACGTCTGCTCTTTCGCCCTCACGGCCATGGACGTCCACCCCGACACCGAGGCCACGATCACGCTCGTCGACGAGCCGACCATGGCCGACCTCCACGTGCGGTGGATGGATCTGGAGGGCCCCACCGACGTCATGAGCTTCCCCATGGACGAGCTCACCCCCGGCAGCGGCCGCCCCGACGCGGCCGCCCCAGGCGCGGCCCTGCTCGGCGACATCGTGCTGTGCCCGGCCTTCGACCGCAAGCAGGCGGAGATGGCGGGCCACGACCTCGGCCACGAGCTTGCCCTGCTGACCGTCCACGGCGTGCTGCACCTTCTGGGCTACGACCACGTCGCACCCGACGACGAGCGCGAGATGTTCGCCCTGCAGAACGAGATCCTCGCCGACTGGTACGACAACCTCGCCGCGCGCGGGGTGGAGTACCAGCCGAAGCCGACGGGTGCCCACGCTTTCCCCTCCGCGGCGGACCGCGAGGAGCTGGACAGGAAGATGAGGGAGCAGCGCTAAGTGGAAGGCACTATTGCCTATGGCGTCGTGACGGTCGTCGCGCTGCTGCTGTCCGGCCTGCTGGGTTCGATTGAGGCGGCGCTGACACCGATCTCGCGCGCTCGCGTGGAGACGATGGACAAGGAGGACGTCTCGGGCGCGAAGGCGCTGCTGCGCGTGCTCGAGCACCGCGCGAGCCACATCAACATGCTGGTGATGCTCGCGACCATCCTCGACGTCACCGCCGCGGTCTTCGCCGCGATGCTGGCGATGGACGTGATCTCCTCCGACGCGTGGGCGATCACGGCGGCCGTGCTCGCGGTGACCCTGCTGCAGTTCAGCATCATCGGCGTGTTCGCGCGCACGGCGGGCCGGCGCAACCCCTACCAGATCTCCCTGCGCTCGGCCCAGTGGCTCGTGGTGTTCAATCGGGTCTTCGGGCCGGTGGCGCGCCTGTTGATCTGGGTGGGCAACATCTTCCACCCGGGCCGGGACTTCCGCGACGGACCGTACAGCGCCGACGTGGAGCTGCGCGAAATGGTCGACATCGCCCAGGAGCAGGGCGTGGTGGAAACCACCGAGCACCGCATGATCCAGAACATCTTTGACCTCGCGGAGACCTACGCCCGCCAAGTCATGGTCCCGCGCCCCGAGATGATCTGGATCGAGGGCGAGAAGACCGTGCGCCAGACCGTGCGCCTCATGGTGCGCTCCGGCCACTCCCGCGTGCCCGTCATCGGCGAAAACGTCGACGAAATCATCGGCGTGGCCTACCTGAAGGACATGTTCGCCGAAAGCGGCGACCCCATCGACCCCACCGCCCGAGCCTCCACGGTCATGCGCGAGCCGCTGTTCATCCCCGACTCCAAGCCGCTCGACGTGTTGCTGCAGGAAATGCAGCGCATCAACACGCACATTGCGGTGCTTATCGACGAATACGGTGCCGTCGCAGGTTTGCTCACCATGGAGGACTTGCTCGAAGAGATCGTCGGAGAAATCACCGACGAGTACGACGAGGACGAGGAAGCCCCCATCGAGGCCGTGGGGCCGCGCCTCTACCGCGCCCAGGCGCGCCTGCCGCTCGACGACCTCGTCGACCACCTCGCCGACGACGTGGGCTACGACCTGGAGTTCGACGAGGAGGTCACCGACTCCGTCGACACCGTCGCCGGCCTGCTGTCCTACGAGCTCGGCCGCGTGCCGCTGCCCGGGTCCACGGTGTGGCTGTCCGACCTGCGCTTTACCGCCGAGGGCGGGAGGGACCGCCGCGGCCGCGTCAAGGTACGCACCGTGCTCGTCGAGCTGCCCGACGTCATCGATGAGTACCAGGCGGAGGACTAGGTCCCTCCGGTTGGGCCCCCTCGTGGTTGGGAAGTGTGGGGTCGAGGGGCACAATGGGTGACTATGAACATTCTCTCAATCCAGTCAGCGGTCGCCTACGGTCACGTCGGTAACTCGGCCGCGGTCTTTCCCCTCCAGCGCATCGGCCACGAGGTGTGGCCGGTGTACACCGTGAACTTTTCCAACCACACCGGCTACGGCAGGTGGAAGGGCCCGCTCATCCCGGCGGACCAGGTGGCGGCGATCATCGACGGCATGGATGACCTCGGCGTCCTCGGCCGCGTCGACGCTGTGCTGTCCGGCTACCAGGGCGGCGACGACATCGGCGACGTCATCGTCGAAACGGTGGCGCGCGTCAAAGCTGCGAACCCGGATGCGGTCTACGCCTGCGACCCGGTCATGGGGAACGCGAAGTCGCAGTGCTACGTCTCCGATAACATCCCGCCCCTGCTGCGGGACAAGGTGGTTCCGGCGGCGGACATCATCACCCCCAACCAGTTCGAGCTCGGCTACCTCACAGGGGTGGAGGCGACGGACCTCTCGTCCACGCTGAAGGCGGTGGACGCGGCGAAGGAGATGGGGCCGACGACGGTGTTGGTCACCTCGGTGGAGCGCCCGGAGGCGGATACGGAGCAAAGCATCGAGATGATCGCCTCGGATGAGAAGGGGTCGTGGATTGTGCAGACCCCGCGCCTGCCGTTGAAGTGCAACGGTTCCGGGGACGTGGCGGCCGCGCTGTTCACGGGCCACTACGTGCGCTCGGGCGACGCCAAAGACGCGCTCGAGCGCACCGCGTCGTCGGTGTTCGGCCTGCTGGATCAGACCTTCCGCGCCGATTCGCGCGAGCTGTTGGTGGTGGAAGCGCAGGAGCACTTCGCCCACCCCGCACTCGAGTTCACCGCCGAGCGGCTCTAACGCTGAACGCTGCGAATGGACAGCACTGTCTATACCGTAGCGGTACCTAGTCCACAACCAGCGTTGATTCCATTGATTCACGCCGCATAAAAGGGTAGGGAAAACAAAACCGATCTGTCTACTATCTCGTGGAAACATGACACGTAAACGAGGTAGACGATGACAACGCTGGAGTTAGGAAACGACGCGGCCCGGCAAGCGCACACAACCGGGGCGCGGCCCACCGCACAGTACTCGCCCGGCCGGCGGATCCTCAGCCGGGTCCTGCAGGCGATCTTCGTGGTGTGGGCGGCGTATACCGCGGCGTTCTTTTTGCTCAACGCGCTGCCGGGCGACCCGGTGCTGCTTATCCTGGGCCCCGACGCCACGACGCTGCCGCAGGAGGAGATTGACGCCTTCGCGGCCGAGCGCGGCCTCGACCGGCCCCTGATCGTGCAGTACGTCGTCGCCTTGGGCGGCCTGCTTACGGGGGACCTGGGGCTCTCCTACCAGATGGGCCAGGAGGTCACCACGATCATCGGCGAGGCGATCGTGCCCACCCTGCAGCTGGCCGCGGTCGCCGTCGTGTTCTCCCTCGTCGGTGGCGTCGCCTTGGCCTTTGCCGCGAGCTACTGGCGCGTCCCGTGGATCCGCCAGCCGCTTTTGGCGCTGCCCTCCCTGGCGTATTCCATCCCTTCCTTCTGGCTCGGCCTGGTGTTCATCCAGGTTTTCGCCTTCGAGCTGCAGGTCCTCCCCGCGTTTTCGGAAGGCGACCTGCGGTCCCTCATCTTGCCGGCGCTGCCGCTGGCCGTGTCCACGGGCGCGATGATCGCCCAGGTGTTCACGCTGAGCCTCGACGAGGAGCTGGCCTCCCCGTACGCGACCACCGCCCGGGCGAAGGGGGCGAGCAGGGGGAGGATCCTCTTCCTACACACGACACGCAACGCCGCCGCCCCGGTGCTGACGATGGCGGGCCTGCTTCTGGGCAACCTTGTCACCGGCGCGGTGATCACCGAGACGGTGTTCTCCCGCGCGGGATTCGGCCGCCTCATCGTCACCGCCGTGACCAATCAGGACATCCCCGTCGTGCTCGGCGCGGTGCTCGTGGTCTCCCTCGCGTACTCGGTGATCAACGCCCTCGTGGACACGGCGTACCCGCTCATCGACCCGCGGCAGCGCACTGTGCGCTCCGTCCGAACCCAGCAGGAAGGGAACTAGACAATGGCGACGAACGTGGCCTCGACAGGGGCTTCGACGGCAGCGCGGACACGGCGCGTCGTTACGCGAATTGAACTCGAACCCACGGCCGTGCTGGCCATAGTCTGGGTGGCCCTCATGGTTGCGTGGGCGATCGCCCCCGGGCTTTTTGCCACCGCCGACCCGCTGGAGGGCGACGTGTTCGAGCGCCTCCAGCCGCCGAGCGCCGAGTACTGGTTCGGCACCGACCAGCTGGGCCGGGACGTGTACTCCCGCGTCGTGCACGGCACGCAGCTCACGCTGCAGTCCGTCGGGCTCGCGCTGCTTCTGGCGCTCGTCGTGGGCGTCGCCATCGGCGCTGTCGCGGGCTACGCCGGGGGAAGGACGGACTCGGTGTTCATGCGCGTCATCGACGCCGTCTTGTCCATCCCCTCGCTGCTGCTGTCGCTCACCGTCATCGTGGCCGTCGGCTTCGGCACGGCGAACGTCGCGCTGGCTATCGGGATCGGGTGCATCGCGCCGATCGCGCGTGTGACGCGAGCGGAGGTGAAAAGCATCCGCAACCGCGCCTACATCGAAGCCGCTCGCGCGGCCGGCAACAGTGAGTTCGACATCGTCCTGCGCCACGTCGTGCCGAACGCCGTGGGGCCCGTGTTCGCGCTGGCCGTCCTCGAGTGCGGCACCGCGATCCTCATGATCAGCACCTTCAGCTTCCTCGGCTACGGCACCCCGCCCCCGGCCCCGGAGTGGGGAGCGCTGGTCGCGGAGGGGCGAGACTTTCTCGCGGGCTACCCGTGGATCTCCACCATCCCCGGCCTGATCATCGCCATCACCGTCATCGCCGTCAACCGCATTTCACAGCTACTGCGCAGCCGATAAAAGGAGCCGAACACCATGAGTACTACACCTTTGTTGCAGGTCAGCGGGTTATCCATCGCATACCTCGGCCGCAAGGAAGCGGTCAACGCCGTCAACGACGTCTCCTTCGAAATCCACGCGGGCGAGACCGTCGCGCTGGTCGGGGAGTCCGGCTCGGGAAAGTCCACCATCGCGCGGGCGCTCGTCGGGCTGCTGGAAGGGCGCGGCAGGACGCGCGTGGCAGCGTCCGGCTCCATCACCGTCGCCCGCGACGGCGCGCCGATCGACATCGCGAATGTCAGCGACAAAAAGCTGCGCGAGGTCCGCGGCCGCCACATCGGCTACGTTCCGCAGGACCCCGGCGTCTCGCTCAACCCGTCTCACCGCATTGGTGCCCAGATCGCGGAGGCGATCACCCTGCACGAGGACGCTCCGGGCAACGACGACGTTCACGCCCGCGTTCTCGAGTTGCTCGCGGCCGTCGGAATCCAGGACCCCGCCGGTGCTGCCGAGGCCTACCCGCACGAACTGTCGGGCGGGCAGCGCCAGCGCGTGCTCGTCGCCATCGGCATCGCGGCGGGCCCGCGCGTGCTCGTCGCCGACGAGCCGACCAGCGCGCTCGACGTCACTGTGCAAAAGCGCGTGTTGGACACGATGGACACACTCGCCCGCGACAACCAGCTGGGCACGCTGATGATCACCCACGACCTCGCCGTCGCCGCCGAGCGCGCCCAGCGCATCCTGGTCATGTCGGAAGGGCGCATTGTCGAGGAGGGGCCCACGTCCGAGATCATCGCCGCCCCGCGCCACCCGTACACTCAGACTCTGCTGGCAAGCGTGGTGGGCACGAGCGGCGCCCGCCGGGCGCAGGTGCGCGAGGAGCACGACGGAGGCACCGCCGCGCTGGAGCTCGACGGCATTATCAAGGCCTTCGGCTCGAACTCCGCCCCGGTGGTCACCGGCATTTCCCTGCGCATCCCGCGGGGCCAAACCTACGGCCTGATCGGGGAGTCGGGTTCGGGCAAGACCACCCTCGGCCGTATCGCTTTGCGCCTCGAGGAGCCCACCGAGGGCAGAGTCTTGCTCGGCGGTGAGGATATAACGACCCTGCGCGGTAAGGCGCTGCGGACAAAGCGTCGCCAGCTGCAGTACGTGCAGCAAAACCCCTACGGCAGCTTCAACCCCAAGCTCACCATCGCCGACGCGATCGCAGACCCACTGCGCGCCCACGGCATCGGCAGCACAAAGGAGCGCCGAGAGAAGGTGCGTCGCGCCCTCGAGCAGGTGCGGCTGCCGCAGCGCACCGCCACGGCACGCGTCACCGAGCTCAGCGGCGGCCAGCTGCAGCGCGCGGCCATCGCTCGCGCGCTCATCGTCGACCCGACCGTGATCGTCGCTGACGAGCCGGTGAGCGCCCTCGACGTGTCGGTGCAGGCGACGGTGCTTGACCTGCTGATGGAGCTGCAGGCCGAGACGGGGGTGGCCATGTTGTTCATCTCCCACGATCTGGCCGTGGTGCGCGACATCGCGCACACCGTCGGTGTCATCGACAGCGGCAGGATCGTCGAAGAGAACGAGACGACCGACCTGTTTTCCCGCCCCCAGCACGAGGTGACCCAGACGCTGCTTCACGCCACCCCCTCCCTCGCGCGCCTGGACACGGAGGTGACCGTCAATGCGTAAACGACCAGTCCTGACAACGCTCGCCGCCCTCATCGTCGGCATTGTCGCCGCCTCGAGCCTGACGGCGTGCGGCGGCAACGCGGCGTCAAGTGAACCGGACAAACCATTTGTTATTGCGTTGGGCAATGACCCAGTGAGCTTGAGCCCTGGTGGGCGCGGCGCAGGTAACGACATGTGGAACCTTACCCGCCAGATGTACGACTCGTTGGTGTACACCAACCCAGAGACCGGCGAGATCGAACCGTGGCTCGCGGAATCCTGGAGTGTGAGCGACGACGCCACTGCGTACACCTTCCATCTGCGCGACGACGTCACCTTCTCCGATGGCACGCCTCTCAACGCCGAAGTGCTCAAAGCCAACTTCGATGACATCAAGGAAGCGGGACCCGCTGCGAACGCGGTGGCGGAGATGGGCAACTACGCGGGAACCGATGTGGTTGATGAGTACACCGCCGTCGTGCGCTTCCACAATCCCCAGGTTGGTTTTCTTCCTTTCGTCTCGGGAGTCACGATGGGCTTGGTGTCGGCGGAGACCCTGAAGATCCCCTTCGAGCAGCGCTCCACGGGAGAAGGAGTCTACGGCTCGGGCGCCTGGGTCCTGGAAGAGCACAAGACGGACTCGCACGTGCTTATGCGTCGAAGGGAAGATTACAACTGGGCGCCGGAGCACCTGAAGCGAGCGGAGGTACCTGAACACCGTGCTCAGAAGCTCATGTTTGCGGTCGTGCCCGAGGCGGGAAACCGTGTTGGCGGGATTGTCAGCGGTGAGTTCAACGCGGCGTCGGTCGTGCCTCATGACGAAGTCGTGATCGAGGAAGAAGGCAATTACCTTGTCTCGCGCACGAACCCAGGGATCGCATACGGCGTGTACCCCAACAGCTACAGCGAATTCCTCCAAGACCCCGCGGTGCGCTTGGCGGTGGCGCATACTGTGGACCGCCCGCAAATCCTCGAAGGAGCATTGAGCCCGCGCTTCAATGCCGCCACGGGACCTCTGTCCGCGACGACTCCTAGCTACGTCAACGTCACAGATAGCCTTCCGTCCCACGACCCTGAAAAGGCCAAGCAGCTTCTCGACGATGCCGGATGGGTGCCCGGACCCGACGGCATCCGCGAAAAGGATGGGAAACGTCTTGTCCTCCGCATCGCGTACCCACCGATCTTCCCGCCCACACGAGCGGTGGTGACGCTGCTGCAGCAGCAGCTCGCCGAGGTGGGCATCGGCGCGGAACTCACCTCCGGGGGACGGCCGAGTTCATTGCCATCATTTCTTCGAACAGCTTTGACCTCTCGCTCGTGAACTACTCCTACATGGACGGCGGGGTCATGCGCGTCTTCTTCGGCGAGACGGGCTCGAAAGGAAATTACCCCGTCCCGGATGCCGAACTGCAAGAAAAGCTCGTTCAGCAGGGCTTTATTACTGACCCCGTCGAGCGAGACAAAGCGCTGCTCGAGTTGCAGCGCGAGCTCGTGGAAAGCGGCTGGGTTATCCCAATTTTCGAGCTCACCACGACGTTTGGCGTCCGGGACGATTCTTACGGTGTCACGATGGCCGCCGACTCGCGTCTCGACGTCTTGCTGAACGCCGGATGGGACAGCAGCTGGACCGCCGGCGGATAACCCCCCGGGGGCCACGCACCACATACAACGTTTAAGGAGAGAAACACAATGACCGAAGACACCACCCGCAGGGTTCACCTGGCGGCGCACTTCCCGGGCGTGAACAACACGACGGTGTGGGCGCACCCGGATTCGGGCAGCCACATCGAGTTCGATTCCTTCCGCCGGTTCGCCCAGACCGCGGAGCGCGGCCTGTTCGACTTCTTCTTCCTAGCCGAGGGCCTGCGCCTGCGCGAGGACAAGGGCCAGGTCGATGTTCTCGACGTCGCCGGGCGCCCCAACACGCTGACCGCGCTCGCCGCACTCGCGGCGGTGACCCGGCGCATCGGCCTCGTGGGCACGCTGAGCACCACGTTCAACGAGCCCTACGAGCTGGCGCGACAGATCGCGAGCGTGGACGTGCTCTCCGGTGGGCGCGCCGCGTGGAACGCGGTGACCACGCCCGACTCGTTCACCGGGGCGAACTTCCGCCGCGGGGGCTTCCTCGATTACGCGGACCGCTACCACCGCGCGGTCGACTTCATCGCCTCGGCGCGCGAGCTCTGGGACGCCGGCCCTCACGGCGAGGTGCGGCACAGCACGGACTTCTTCACGTTTTCCTCTCCCGGCGGGATCCCCACGCCCGTCCAGGGGCACCCGGTGGTGTTCCAGGCGGGCAACTCGCCCGCGGGGCGCGACTTCGCGGCAGGTTCCGCCGACGTCATCTTCACCCTGAACAACGGCCTGGAGGACGGGCAGAAGTTCTACGCGGACGTCCACGAGCGGCTGCGCCGCTTCGGCCGCAGCGACGATTCGCTGAAGATCTATCCGGGTATTTCTTTCTTCATCGGCGACACCCCCGAGCAGGCGCAGGAGCACCGCCTCGACATCGAGTACCAGCAGGTCAGCGGGGCCGGCGCCATCGCCTTTGTGGAAAGGGTGTGGAACCGCGACCTGAGCAGCTACGACCCGGACGGCCCGCTGCCGGAGGTCGACCCGGTGGTGGAGGACCCGAACAAGCCGGCCTCCCAGGGCCGTGAGGTGCGCTACAACCAGGACGCCCCTGCGACCGTCGCGAAGTGGCGCGCGCTCGCTGAGGCGGAGAACCTGAGTATCCGCGACCTCGTGGTGCGCGTGAGCCGACGTGCCGCGCTCGTGGGCACGCCGGCGCAGATCGCTGAGGACCTCATCCACCGCGTGCAGAACTTCGCTGCTGACGGCTACATCCTCGTTCCGCCGATCACGCCGGGCGGCCTCGACGAGTTCGTCGACCGCGTCGTGCCCGAGCTGCAGGAGCGCGGCGCCTACCCGGAGCGCTACGAGGGCACCACCCTGCGCGACCACCTTGGCCTGCCCGCCGCCCGACCCGCGGCCGACTGGGCCGCCGCACGCGCGAACGCCTAACACAGACAAGGAGCACACCATGACGCACACCACCACCGCCCGCCCCTCCGACTTCATCATCTCGGTGGGGTTGTCCGTGGGCGCCCCCGAGGACGTCGAAAAGCGAGTACGGCTTCTCGACGCCTCCGGGATCGACCTGGTCACCCTCGCCGACAGCTTCGTCAACGCCGCCCCCGACGTGCCCGTCGACGCCTCCACGCTGGCGCCTTACCTGGGCGCGCGGACCCGGCAGATCGGCATCGTGCCGGAGATCTCCACGACCCACACCGAGCCTTTCCACGTGTCCACGGCGACGGCGTCGCTGGACTACGTGGCCCGTGCCCGCGGCGAGTGGCTGGCGGCGCCCTCGCTGAGCGAGGAAGACGCGGCCGCCACCGGACGGCGCCCCGCCGCGCCGAGCGAGGCCGCCTGGGCGGAAACCGTGCAGGTCATCGACGTTGTGCGGAAGCTGTGGACCTCGTGGGACGCCGACGCCGAGATCCGCGACGCGCGCACCGGCCGCTTCCTCGACCTCGACCGGGTGAACTACGTCGACGCCACGCTGACGGACAGCGTGGGCAAGGAATACACCATCAAGGGGCCCTCGATCACCCCGCAGCCGCCGCAGGGCACCCCGCCGGTGTTCGTGCGCTCGGAGTCCGCGCAGACCCCGGCCGCTGCCGCCGCCGACGTCGTCCTGCTCACCGGCCCCGACGCCCTCGAGCGGGCGCGAGCGGAGCAGGGGGCCGTGCTGCCGGCCCTGGAGGCGCCCGCGGGCGCGGCTGAGATCGGCGCGTGGTTCGACGAGCAGCTCACCGCCGCCCGCGAGGGGGGCCTGCGCGGGGTGCACCTGGAGATCGCCGACAACGACGCCGCGGCCGTCCGGGCTCTGGCCACGCTCGTGCGCGACAGCAACGGCCGCTTTGGCCACCACGCGGGCTCGCGGTCGCTGCGCGCGCGCCTGGGGCTGGCGTAGATGGGGGACGCGATGAGAGTCGTCTTCGTCGGCGGCGGCCCGCGCACGACGGGGATCCTGCTGCGTCTCGCCGCCGCCGTGACCGAGGCCGGCGCGAACGCGCCGACGCTGGATATCCACGTCGTCGACCCGTACCCCGCCGGGGGCGGGCGCATCTGGCGCCGCGACCAGTCGCCGCTTCTGTGGATGAACTCGGAGGCCCAGGACGTGACCATCTACGCCGACGAGTCGGTGGAGATGGACGGCCCCGTGGTGCCCGGCCCCACCCTGGAGGAGTTCGTCGTCCGGGCGGGGCAGGCTGAGGACACGAAGGCCAACGGCAAGGTCTTCGCCAGCCGCCGCGTCATGTCGGCCTACCTGGAGGAGGCCTTCCACCGCGCCGAGCGCGACCTTGCGCGCGCGGGTTCGCGGGTGACGGTGCATCGCGCGGAGGCGGTCGACGCCACCGGCGCAGGCTCCGACCAGGCCGTGGAGCTTTCCGACGGCTCCCGCCTCACCGACATCGACTACCTCGTGCTTTGCCTCGGCCACGTGGACGTCGAGTCCGAGGCGGGCCCGCAGTCGCTCGCCGCCCAGGCGAGGGCGCGAGGCCTGACCTACGTCGCCCCGGGCTTTACCGCGGACATTGACCTCTCCGTCGTCGCGCCGGGCGAGCCCGCGATCGTGCGCGGATTCGGCCTGGCTTTCATCGACGCGATGGTGCTGCTCACCGAGGAGCGCGGGGGCCGCTACGTCGCGGATCCGGGCGCGCCCGGCGGTCTCGCCTACGAGCCCAGCGGACGGGAACCTATCCTGTGGGTCGGCTCGGGCCGCGGCACGACCCACCTGCCGAAGCTGACGTACTCCTACGAGGGTGAGCTCCCGAAGGCCCGCTACCTCGACGCGGAATCGCTCCACGCGGTGCGCGGGGACCGGGCGCTGGACTACCACGCCGACGTCGTGCCGCTCATCGAGTGGAACCTGCGCTACGCCTTCGACCGCCACCTGTTCGAGGCACACCCCGAGCGCGTCACGGTGCCGTGGGAGGTCCACGAGAAGCAGCTGGCCACGCTGCTGCCGCGTTCCCTCGGCGGGCAGGGCGCCGCGGAACTTGACGCCGACTACCTCGAGCGGGCCTTCCCGGACCCGGCGCACCGCTGGGACTTTGCTGGCCTCGTCGACCCGCTCGACCGGGACTTTGCGGACCGCGCGGAGGTCGAGGGGGCGGTGGAGGAGACGATCGCTAACCGCCTCGAGCGCGTCTTCGACAGCGCGAACTCCGAGGACGCGGCGGTGCTCTCCATGATCTTGCAGATCTACGTGCGCGCCTACGAGCTCGAGGCGGCCGGCGAGTTCACCTCGCCACAAAACCGGGAGAGCCTGCGCCGCCACCTGTTCCGGCTGTTTTCCTACGTCGCCAGCGGGCCGCCGCCGCAGCGCGTGGCGCAGCTGCTCGCGCTGCACCGCGCGGGCATCGTGCGCTTCCTCGGCCCCCGGCTGCGCGTCAGCGTCGGGGCCGCGGGCTTCGAGGCCTCCTCGCCGCGCGTCGGCGAGCCGCCCGTTGTCGCCAGCACGCTTGTCGACGCCTTCCTCGCCGACGCCTCCCCCCGCCGCGCCGCCGCCCCGCTCCTGCAGCGCCTGCTGAGCCGCGGCGAGCTCACGGTGACGAAGCCGCACGAGGTCTCCTTCGCCGTCGACGCCCACGGGCACCCGATCCCGGAAGCGCCCGCCGCGCCGGACCAGCAGCGCTTCCTGCTCGGCCCGCTCGTGGTCGGTGGCGGCGCGGAAACGCCGTTCGCGCGTCCGGGGGTCAACGCGCTGGGTTTCCGCAAGGCGGACGCTGTCGCCCGTGAGATTCTCGGGCGTGGTGGGGCGCTGTTGGGGGCGTCGATACGCGGCGGTGCCCGCGTGGCAGGGGGCGGCCAGTAGAATCTCCCGCATGAGTATGCTTCCCGGCCCGAGCGAGTTCACGGCGACGCCCGAGGGCTTTCGCAGCGGTTTCGTCAGCTTCGTCGGCCGGCCCAACACCGGCAAGTCCACGCTGACGAACGCGCTGGTGGGGGAGAAGATCGCGATCATGGCGGACCAGCCGGAGACGACCCGGCACCCGATCCGCGGGATCGTGAACACGCAGGAGGCGCAGCTCGTCCTCGTGGACACCCCCGGCATTCACCGGCCGCGCACGCTGCTGGGAGAGCGCCTCAACGACGTGGTCAAGGACACCTTCCAGGACGTCGACCTCATCGGCCTGACCGTGCCCGCCGACGAGAAGATCGGCCCCGGTGACCGCTTCATCCTCGAGCAGATCCGCGAGACCAAGCCGGGCACGCCCATCGTGGGCATCGTGACCAAGCTGGACAAGGCCACGAAGGACCAGGTCGGCGAGCGCCTCCTGGAGCTGCACGAGCTCCTCGGCCCCGACAGCGAGGTTGTGCCCGTCTCCGCCACCGAGCGCGTCCAGCTCGACGTGCTTATCGACGTCCTCACCAGCCTCCTCCCACCCGGCCCGCGCTTCTATCCGGTGGGGCATACCACCGACGAGGACACCGAAACCCGCATCGCCGAGCTCATCCGGGAAGAGGCCCTGCGCGGGCTGCGCGACGAGCTGCCCCACTCCGTCGCCGTCCAGATCGACGAGATGTACCCCGACCCCGAGCGCGACAACCGCACCATGATCTACGCGGTGATGTACCTCGAGCGCCCGGGCCAAAAGCGCATCATCGAGGGCCCGGGCGGGCGCCGCCTGAGCGGCATCGTGCACCGCGCGCGCCAACAGATCATCGACCTCGTCGGCCACAATGTCTTCCTCGACCTGCGCATCAAGGTGCTGAAGAACTGGCAGCAGGACCCGAAGCACCTCGGTCGGCTGGGCTTTTAGGGGGTGCCGGTGGCCCGCACGCCCAGCTTCCGCGACCGCGCCTTCGTGGTGCGGACCTACGACTTCGGCGAGGCAGACCGCGTCGTCGTGCTGCTCACCCGCGACCACGGCCTTGTGCGTTCGGTGGCGAAGGGGGTGCGCAAGACGCGGTCGCGCTTCGGCTCGCGCATCCAGCCCTTCGTCAACATCGACGTCCAGCTGTACCCGGGCCGCAACCTGGCCACGATCACGCAGGCGGACACCGTCACCTACTACGGCGCGGGCATCATCGACGACTTCGAGCGCTACACCGCCGCCTGCGCGGTCCTCGAGACGGCAGAAAAGCTCAGCTACGCCGACCTCCCCGACGCCTCGCTTTTCGACGCCACAGCCGCCGCCCTCCACACCCTCCAAGATGCCGAGTACCCCACACTCGCCCTCGACGCGTTTATCCTTCGCGCTACCGAGAACGCCGGCTGGGGCCTGTCGCTGTACAACTGCGCCAACTGTGGCGCCCCCGGCCCGCACTCCGCGTTCAGCCCGCAGCTCGGCGGGGCCGTGTGCACCGCGTGCCGCCCCCCGGGCGCGATGAACGTCGACCCCGAAGTGCTCCACACGATGTGGCTGATCCAGCACGGCCACCCCGCCAGCGCCGAGCACGCCGAAAAGGTCCACCGCGCAACCTCCGCCCACCTGCAGTGGCACCTTGAGACGGGGGTGCGCAGTTTGAAGATCATGGAGCAGGCATAATAAGGCAATGGTCGACATCAGCCCCGAGTTCATTCCCCGCCACATCGCCCTCGTGATGGACGGCAACGGACGCTGGGCCGCCGAGCGCGGCATGAAGCGCACGGAGGGCCACAAGCGGGGCGAAAAGGTCCTCATGGACTGCGTCAACGCCTGCCTCGAGCTCGGCAGCGTCGAGTGGTTGTCCGCCTACGGCTTCTCGACGGAAAACTGGCGCCGCGAGGCCGACGAAGTGCGCTTCCTCATGGGCTTTTCCCGCGACGTCATGCGCCGCCGCCGCGAAGAGCTCCACGAGAAAAACGTCCGCATCGTGTGGGCCGGCCGCCGCCCCCGCCTCTGGCGCAGCGTCATCCGCGAACTGGAGGCCGCCGAGGAGCTCACCCGCAACAACACCGGCCTGACCCTGGCCATGTGCGTCAACTACGGTGGCCGCGCCGAGATCGTCGACGGCGTCCGCCAGATCGTCGCGGCTGCCCGCGACGGCCGCCTCGACCCCCGCGACATCACCGAGGACACCCTGCCCCAGTGGCTGTACCGCCCAGACATGCCCGACGTGGACCTCTTCCTACGCCCCAGCGGCGAGCAGCGCACCTCCAACTTCCTGCTCTGGCAGTCGGCCTACGCCGAGATGGTTTACCAGGACAAACTCTTCCCCGACCTGACGCCGCAGGATCTTTTCGACGCCGTCCTCGAATACGCCAAGCGCGACCGCCGCTTCGGGGGAGCGGTGGAAAAGAACTAGGCCTGGTGCCCTGGTCGACCTCAGCGACCTGGAGGCAAAACCCCAGCTCGCGTGACCCGCAGATGCGTTGAGGTCGACTAGGCCTGGTGTGCTGGTCGACCTCAGCGACAACGCGCGCGCAAAACCTCAGGTCGCGCGACCCGGAAATGCGTTGAGGTCGACTAGCCCGGCGCTCTGGTCGACCTCAAGGAAAACTCGTGCACAAAACCCCAGGTGGCGCACACCGGAATTACGTTGAGGTCGACTAGCCCGGCGCTCTGGTCGACGTCAGCGAAAACGCGCATGCAAAACCCCAGGTCGCGCGACCCGGAAATGCGTTGAGGTCGACTAGGCCGCCTGCCCTGGTCGACCTCAAGGAAAACTCGTGCACAAAACCCCAGGTGGCGCACACCGGAATTACGTTGAGGTCGACTAGGCCGCCTGCCCTGGTCGATCTCGGCGAAAACGCGCAGACAAAACCCCTGGTCGCGGAACCCGGAAACACGTTGAGGTCGACTAGGCCGCCTGCCCTGGTCGACCTCAAGGAAAACTCGTGCACAAAACCCCAGGTCGCGCAACCCGCAGATGCGTTGAGGTCGACTAGCCCGGCGCTCTGGTCGACCTCAGCGAAAACGCGCAGACAAAACCCCAGGTCGCGCAACCCGCAGATGCGTTGAGGTCGACTAGCCCGGCGCTCTGGTCGACCTCAGCGAAAACGCGCGGGCAAAACCCCAGGTCGCGCAACCCGCACATGCGTTGAGGTCGACCAGCCCCAAAACCCGGTCGACCTCAGCGGGAACGACCCGTGTCACCTGTTCTGCTGGCAGGCGCGGCACACGCCGTACACTTCGGCGTCGTGCCCGATGAGCTCGTAGCCGAACCGGTCGGCGACGAGCTGGGCCCACTTTTCCACCGGGCCGCCCTCGATTTCCTCGCTGCGCCCGCAGATGGTGCACACGAGGTGGTGGTGATGGTCGTCGGTAAGGCAGTGGCGGTAGAGGGTTTCGCCGTCCGCGTTGTGGAGGACGTCGACGGCGCCGACGTCGTTGAGTGATTGGAGGGTGCGGTACACGGTGGTGAGGCCGACCTTGTCTCCGCGGGAGAGGAGCTCGTCGTGGATGAAGCGAGCGGAGATAAACTTGTCGACATCCTGCAGGACGCGCACCACGGCTTCACGCTGGCGCGTGTTGCGCACGCCGAGCTTGGGTTGCTTGGGCTGAGTTGCGCGTTGTGTGGGCATAGGGCCCTAGTCTAGTCGCGTTTGGGTTTCGGGGTGCTCGGTACAAGGCCGGGGTCAGCTGAGGGGCGGTTCGCCGATGGGGGTTCGATGATCGCGGCCGCGGCGGCGGCGCCCGAGGAGTCGCTGTCGGGCAGGGGCTCGCTGGAGGGGCGTCGAGAAGCAAGCTCGACGACGTCGGCCTGGGTGGCCATACGCATGAGGCAGTGGACGCCCTGTGCGACCTCGGGGTAGGCGAGGGAGTACAGGACCTCGCGGCCGCGGCGCGCTGAGGTGACCAGGTTGGCACGCTTGAGCACGCGAAGGTGCTGGCTGATGAGGGGCTGGGATTTACCGAGTTCGCTAACGAGCTCATGGACAACGTGCTCGCCGCTGGTCAACAGTAACAGGATCTGCAGGCGGAGGGGGGAGTCCATGGCGTTGGCGACCCGGGCGGCGGTTTCGACGTCGCCAAGCGAGTAGCTGTGCATGCTTGCCTACCTCCTTACAGGGGTGTTGTACGTGTGTCTGCTCGAAAACGCAGGGTTTTCTTAGGATCGGCACCCATGATACCGCGCTTCTCAGCCACATTATACGCGTGTCCTAACTTGATGACTCTTAGGTGTCCCGTACACAACATTACGGGCCCCTGCGGGCCGCCCCCGAGGCGAAACCGGCTAGACTGGGCGGGCACTGTTTCGTGTCCAGTATTCGAGCACCCAATGAGGAGTAAAAGTGGCCTCCACCATTGATACTGTCGTCAACCTGTGCAAGCGCCGTGGCTTGGTTTACCCCGCAGGCGAGATTTATGGCGGTACGCGCTCCGCGTGGGACTACGGCCCGCTCGGGGTGGAGCTGAAGGAAAACCTCAAGCGCCAGTGGTGGCGTCACATGGTGCAGATCCGCAGGGACACCGTCGGTGTGGACACGTCCATCATTCTTCCGCGCCAGGTGTGGGTCGCCTCCGGCCACGTCGAGGTCTTCACCGACCCGCTCGTTGAGTCGCTCTACACCCATAAGCGCTACCGAGCCGACCACCTCATCGAGGCGTACGAGGAAAAGCACGGCCACCCGCCGGCCAACGGCCTCGCCGATATCAACGACCCGGAAACCGGCCAGCCGGGTAAGTGGACCGAGCCGCGCGCCTTCTCCGGCCTGATGAAGACCTTCCTCGGCCCCGTCGACGACGAAGAAGGCCTGCACTACATGCGCCCGGAGACCGCGCAGGGGATCTTCGTCAACTTCAAAAACGTCATGACGTCCGCGCGGATGAAGCCGCCCTTCGGTATCGCGAACATCGGCAAGTCCTTCCGCAACGAGATCACCCCGGGCAACTTCATCTTCCGCACCCGCGAGTTCGAGCAGATGGAGATGGAGTTCTTTGTCAAGCCCGGCGAGGACGAAAAGTGGCACCAGTACTGGATTGACAACCGCTACCAGTGGTACGTGGACCTGGGCATCAACCCGGACAACCTGCGCCTCTACGAGCACCCGCAGGAGAAGCTGTCGCACTACTCCAAGCGCACCGTCGACGTCGAGTACGCGTTCAACTTCCACGGCTCGACGTGGGGCGAGCTCGAGGGCGTGGCCAACCGCACCGACTACGACCTCAAGACCCACGCGGAGGCCTCCGGCGAGGACCTGTCCTACTTTGACCAAGAGACCAACGAACGCTGGATCCCGTACTGCATCGAGCCCGCGGCAGGCCTCGGCCGCGCGATGATGGCCTTCCTCATCGACGCCTACACCGAGGAGGAGGCGCCCAACGCCAAGGGCGGCACCGACACCCGCGTTGTGCTCAAGTTGGATCGCCGCCTCGCCCCGGTGAAGGTCGCTGTCCTGCCGCTGTCGAAGAAGCCGGAACTGTCCGGCCCGGCCGAGGAGCTCGCGGCCACGCTGAGCCAGCACTGGAACACCGACTTTGACACCTCCGGCGCGATCGGCCGCCGCTACCGCCGCCAGGATGAGATCGGCACCCCGTTCTGCGTAACCTACGACTTCGACTCCCTCGCGGACGGCGCCGTCACCGTCCGCGAACGCGACACGATGGAGCAGGAGCGCGTGAAGATCGACGAGCTCGAGGCCTACCTCGCGGCCCGTCTTATTGGGGCGTAGCCGATGCACTACGTCAGCTGGGACCGCAGCGACCGCGACAACCTCAAGCTCCTCGCAGAGGAGGGCCCGGAGGTCCTCGCGGTGTTCACGGACGAGCGCGCCGCCGTCGGCGACGAGACGTGGCAGCTCGTCGCCTCCGCGGAGTCGGGGGCGGTGGCTAACCGCGAGGGCACGGACATCGTCCAGGCGAAAGGCTCACTCAAGCGCGACAAACAGATCCCCGTGAGCGTCGAGGGCCGCGGCTACACCCTCGTCGCCGAGACCTCGAAGAACTGGATCATCGACGACGCCGCGGGCGACAAGGTGGGCCAATTCACCCAGGATCACAACGGCGTGCGCAAGGCGATCTTGGAGTTCGAGGGCGAAACGACCTTGCCGCCCACGGACATCGTCGCCCTCGCGTGGCTGTCGCGCGAGGTGCTGGAGGCGCGGAAGATGATCAGCTCGAACGTGCTGATCGCCTCGCTCGTCTTCCTGTCGGTGTTCGTGGTCGTCGTCTTCCTGATGCAATGATGCGCTGGCAGGGCACGACGCTTGTCGACGCCCCCACCCCCGCCTCCGTCACCGACGGGGTGCTGGAGTTCGGGCGCCACCGGCTGCGATTCGTCTCGGAGGACCCGACCGACGTGCGCGCCGTCGACCCTGAGGGGCGCGCCTTCCGGCTGCGCGCAACCGGCCTCACCGTCGCTCGCTATGAGGCGCAGTGCGATACCCGCACCTACACCGCCCGCCGCACGTCCGGCAAGCGCCGCGAGATCGCGCGCGCGGACGGGACCATCGCCGCGACGACGCACGGGCGCCCCGACGGCTCCCTCGACGTCACGCCCCGGGGCGAGCTCACGCTCGATCTCGTGTTCATCTCTTGGGCGCTGACCTACGTGGACACCCCGACGCGGCGGATGCGCTACTAGGACGGCGCGCCTAGAACATCCCGCCGCGGGCGGAGGGGCCGCCGCCGGAAAACCCCCCGCCGCCGCCAAAGCCGCCGCCACCGCCGCCGCTATTGTTCCCGCCGCCGAAGAGGAGGGAGCCCCAGATGACGGCGCTGGCGACGTCGCCCGCCGTCGATTGGGCCCGCTGCCGGCGGTAGTGGCTGATGTCCTCGTTAGCCGCGGCGGAGGCGCGGCGCGCGGTGTCGGTGGCCTGGCGCGCCAGCCCGATCGCGGAGCGGGTGTCCTTGATACGTAGGTTGCGCGCCTCGTTGAACTGGCGTTTCGCCTCGGCCAGCAGGGTGCGGGCGTGGGGGCCGATGATCCGGCCGCGGGATTTGATGAGATCCTCCGCGCTCTGGATCTGCGCCGCAGCGGCGCGGAGCTGTTGATCCACGATCTGCAGCTGGCGCTTCTGGTCGGAGGCGGCGCCGCGGGCGCGGTCGATCTCGTCGTCGATGCGCGAGTCCAGGTCGGTCAGCTCGGTGTAGAGAGACAGCGGGTCGGTGTGGGCGCGGTCGCCGACGGCACCGAGCTGGGTGCGCGCCTCGGCGGCGATGGCATCGAGGGCGGCGACGTCGACCTTCGCGCCGTGCTGCTGGGTGCTCTTGAGCTGCTCGATCTCCCGCAGCTCCTCCTCGATCTCAGTGATGATGGCCGGGATGTTCGCCTCGGCGCTGCGGATGTTGTCCTCGGCGTGCTCGATGGCGGCGAGGTTCGTGTCGGAGACCTCGACGGCGTGGGACGCGGAGGCCAGCAGGTCCACCAGCCCGCCCTGGCGGCCGGCGGGCTGCGCGGCTGTGGCGCGGGCCTTGTTGAGCAGGCGTTCCGCCTCGTCGAGGGAGGCCGCGGCGACCTCGACGTTGTCCTCGATGGACTGCAGGACCTGCTCGGAGTGGCGCTGGCGGAGGGCGTCGAGAAGCGACTGCGCGGGCTCGAGACGGGCGCGGATGTCCACCGTGCGTTGGGTGATCTTGTCAACCTCAGCGGTGGCGTTCATGAGCACGCCGCGCATCTCGTTGAACTCCGTGCTGCGCGAGCGCAGCGCCTCCGTGGCCTGGCCGCAGGAGGAGATGATGTCGATGAGCATGGCGCGCTGCTCGGGCTCGTCCTGCGGCAGGGCGTTGTTGAGGCGCTGGTGGGTGGCGAAGGCGCGCTCGAGCGTCGACGTGGCGGTGTTCATGGCGGAGGTGAACGGGCGCACGCGCTCCGCGCCGAACTCGGCGGTGGCGATCGCGAGCTCCTCCTTGCCCTGGCGGATGGACTCGTCGGCCTGGACCAGCGCGTCGTGGGAAAGCTGCCGCAGCGTCGGCGTGGGCAGCTGGGACAGCGCGTCGGTGTCTCCGGGGTCGAGCGCCCGGGCCGACTCCAGCTGCTTCGCCTGCGTCTTCTTGGTGTTGCGCCGCGTGGCGGCCCACAGTCCGCCGCCGGCGAGGGCGGCCACGCCGACGCCGCCGACCGCCCAGCCGATGTTCGCGGCGCTGGAGGAGCCGGCCGCCGCCTCAACTGCAGCGAGCGCGGCGCCCGCCCAGTTCTCGCTGGTCAGCTCCGCGTAGGCGGCGTCGTACATGTCGTCGATGTCGCCCTGGCCCCACATGCTTCCGCCCGCGACGGCGAATCTACGTTCGGTCGGCGAGATCGCCACCACCGCGAC
Source organism: Corynebacterium timonense (assembly GCF_900105305.1). Taxonomy (NCBI): domain Bacteria; kingdom Bacillati; phylum Actinomycetota; class Actinomycetes; order Mycobacteriales; family Corynebacteriaceae; genus Corynebacterium; species Corynebacterium timonense. The sequence continues at coordinate 422,136 of NZ_LT629765.1, forward strand.
GTTCGAGCCGGAGGCGTCGACGCTGGCCTGCGCCCATTCCTCCGCGGTCATCCCGCCGAAGGAGTCGAGGAAAGCCACGCGCACGGCCAGCTGCCTGTTCTGCGCAACCCCGTCAATGGCGCTTTCGATCTCCGCGACGTCGCCCCCGGAGAGCACGCCGGCCTCGTCGGTGACTGGCTCCGACAGCCGGCCCGGCGCGGTCGCCGTGGCCTGGGCCACCACGTGCGCCTGAGCGCGCACCTGCACGGGCGCCTGTGCTGGCGCGGCCGCGGCGGCGGCGGGGGAGGCGATCAGGGCGCAGCCCGCGACGAGCGGGGCGGCGGAGAGGATGCGAAGGGAGCGCTTTTTCATGGTGACTAGGGTAGTCGCTTCCCCGACACGGGGACTGCGCCATCTACGCTGGGTGTGTGTTCACGTATTCCACGTTCGATTCCGAGCGGCGCGCGCCGGAGGGGCCGAAGGGCTCGCAGATAGTCGAGAGCTTCGAAGAGCGTGGGGCGTTTTCCCGCGACAGGGCCCGCGTGTTGCACTCGGCCGCCCTGCGCCGACTCGCCGACAAAACTCAGGTGGTGGGCCCCCGCGACGGAGACACCCCACGCACGCGCCTGACGCACTCGCTCGAGGTCGCGCAGATTTCGCGCGGCATCGGCGAGGCCCTGGGACTCGACCCCGACCTGTGCGAGATGGCCGGGCTCACCCACGACATCGGCCACCCGCCCTACGGCCATAACGGCGAGAAAGCGCTGAACGACGTCTCCGCGAGCGGCTTCGAGGGCAACGCCCAGACGCTGCGCATCCTCGCCCGCCTCGAACCGAAGTCGCTGGTGGGGGAGACCTCCTACGGGCTGAACCTGACCCGCGCCTCCCTCGACGCGGCCTGCAAGTACCCGCTGACGCGCACCAACCCGGACGGCTCGACGAACCGCAAATACGGGGCCTACGACGAGGACGCCGACGTTCTCGAGTGGCTGCGCCAGGGCCACACGGACGCGGCCCCGCCGATGGAGGCGCAGGTGATGGACTGCTCGGACGACATCGCCTACTCGGTGCACGACGTGGAGGACGGCATCGTCTCCGGGCGCGTCACGCTCAAGGTGCTGTGGGACTTGGTCGAGCTGGCCGCGCTGGCGGAGAAGGGGGCGAAGGCCTTTGGCGGCACGGCCGACGAGCTCATCGAGGCGGCCGCCCGGCTGCGGGCGCTGCCCTCGATCGCCGCGGCCGCCGACTTCGACTACACCTTGTCCTCCTGGACCCGGCTCAAGCAGCTGACCTCCGAGCTCGTGGGCCGCTACGTCGGCGCGGTGGCCACCGCCACCCGCGGCGACGAGGCGAACCACCCCGACGCCCTGGCGTGCGAGGCGAACCCGTCGGGCGCGCTGGGCCGCCAGTACGGGCGCCTGGTCATCCCCGCGGAGGCGGAGGCGGAGGTCCGGCTGCTCAAGACCGTGGCGGTGCTCTACGTCATGGACATGCCCGCCCACGTGCGCCGCCAGGACAGGCAGCGCGACCGGATCTTTCGGGTCTACGACTACATGCTCGCCGGCGCCCCCGGCACGCTGGACACGGTGTTCCAGCAGTGGTGGGCCGCGGCCGCCACCGACGCCGAGCGCGAGCGCGTGGTGGTGGACCAGATCGCGTCCATGACGGAGTCGCGCCTGGAGCGGGCGGCGAAGAAGTCTGCGGGGGTCGCGGGCTTCATGGCCTAAAACCGCGAGCACTCTTCGCGGCATGCACTAGTGCTAGTACTTGCTAGTACTGCACCTCGCAGAAGCTTTCGTAGTGGTCGCCGGTGTAGTACCACTCGTCGACGTCGCCGTCGGCGCCGCCCCCGGTGACAATGCGGCGCTGCCCGCGGTGGTTCAGGCCGGGCGTGTCCACGGTGTATTCGCGGTAGTAGCCCAGGTCCTCGTCGGGGAGGACGTTTTCGTAGTTGCCGAAGCGACGGTCGTCGTGTTCGGGGTACGGGAAGGGCCCGCCGTCCTCGACGGCGCGGATGGTGTCCCACGCTTCGTCGGGAAGCGAGCCGCACGCAGAAACGCCGGCGGAGCCGCTGGCGGGGGCCAGCCCCTCGGGCCCGCAGGCGACGAGGCAGACGGGCACGCAGGCGAGGGCGATGAGGGCGGGAAGGCGCATGGGCAGCATCTTCCCACAGCGACTGGCGCCGGCGGAATTGACCGCGGGGCTACGATGTAGCCATGGCTAGGGGCAGAATTCCGGATAGTGACATTCAGGCTATCCGCGAGCGGGCGCCGATCGACGAGATCGTCGGCGAGTACGTGCAGCTCAAACCCGCAGGCCACGACTCGCTGAAGGGCTTGAGCCCCTTCAAGGACGAAAAGACCCCCTCGTTTCACGTCCGCCCCGCGCGCGGCTACTACCACTGCTTTTCGACGGGTAAAGGCGGCGACGTCTTCTCCTTCCTCATGGAGATGGAGCAGCTGAGTTTCCCCGAGGCGGTGGAGGCGGTCGCCGAGCAGATCGGCTACCACATCAACTATCAGGGCGGGTCGACCGGCGCGCGCGACGTCAAACCCGGTACCCGCGCCCGGCTGTTGGCGGCGAACAAGGCGGCGCACGAGTTCTACCGCGAGCAGCTGGAGACCTCGGAGGCGGAGCCGGCCCGCGCCTTCCTTCTCGGCCGCGGCTTCGACAAAGACACCATCTACCACTTCGAGTGCGGCTACGCCCCCGACGGCTGGGACACCCTGACCAAGCACCTGCTGCGTACAGGCTTTAGCGTCGAGGAGCTGCAGGACGCGGGGCTGAGCAGCATGGGCAGGCGCGGGCCCATTGACAAGTTCCGCCGCCGCCTGCTGTGGCCCATCAAGGACGTGGCGGGCAACGTCATCGGCTTCGGCGCCCGCAAGCTGTTTGAGGACGACCCGATGGGCAAGTACATGAACACCCAGGACACGATGCTCTACCACAAGAGCAAGGTCCTGTTCGGCCTGGACCTGGCGAAAAAGCACATCGCCGAGGGGCACCAGGCGGTGATCGTGGAGGGCTACACCGACGTCATGGCGATGCACGCGGCCGGGGTGAAAACGGCCGTCGCCTCGTGCGGCACCGCCTTCGGCGCGGAGCACCTGGCCATCATCCGACGCCTCATGCTCGACGACAACTTCTTCCGCGGCGAGCTCATCTACACCTTCGACGGCGACGAGGCGGGGCAGAAGGCCGCGCTGCGCGCCTTCGAGGGGGACCAGCAGTTCACGGGCCAGTCCTTCGTCGCCGTCGCCCCCGACGGCATGGACCCGTGCGACCTGCGTCTGGCCAAGGGCGACACCGCGGTGCGCGACCTCGTGGCGTCCCGGGTGCCCATGCTCGAGTTCGTCATCGAGTCCCTCCTGAGCGCCTACCCGCTCGACACGGCGGAGGGGCGCCTGCAAGCGTTGCGACGCACCGTCCCCGTCGTCGCCGGAATCTCCGACAGGGTCCTACAGACCGAGTACGCGCGCCGCCTCGCCGGCTGGGTCGGCTGGCCGAACCCGGACGAGGTCCTCGAGCAGGTGCGCGCGGAGGCGAAGCGCCCGAAGAAGCAGAAACGCGCGCTGCGCCGCGCGGCAGCGGAGGAGCCGGTCAACGCGAACGAGCCGGTGCTCATCCTGCCCGACCCGAACGACCCGCTGCTGTGGCCCCAGCGCGAGGCCCTGAAGCTCGCCCTGCAGTACCCGGACGCGGCGGGGGACTACTTCGACGGCATCAACCCGGATGCCTTCACCAACCCGGCGTACCGCCAGGTGCGCGATGCGATCACCGCCGCGGGAGGGGCGGCGGGGGCCAGCGAGGGCGCGTCGTGGCTGCCGCAGGTGGCCGGTGAGATGGCCACGGTGGCGGGGCGCAACTTCGTCTCGGAGCTGGCGCTGGAAGAAATCCACGCCGACGGCGTGGACGCCTACGCGGACTCGGTGCTCTCGCGGCTGCAGGAGACGCGGGTGGGAGATCAGATCGCGCAGCTCAAGGCGCAGCTGCAGCGCATGCGCCCGAGCGACGACGAGCAGTCCTACAACGCCCTGTTCTCCGACCTCATTGCCCTCGAGCAGGCGCGCCGCGAACTCAACGACAGGGCGTTCCGGGGGGCGTAGGCCCGCCGGGCCCCGGGCGTCCTAGTCGGCGAACTGACGCGCCGCGAACTCCACGGCGTCGACGGCGAGCCCGGAATCGTACTCGTCGCGCGCGGCGCGCAGGCGCGTGAGGTACTCGCCGTACTCCTCGCCGCTCCAGTCGTGGTCGGCGGGCAGGCCGGCAACGGCGGCGCGCTTCGAGCAGATGATCACCGGCTTGTCGTCGCCCGCCTCCTGCGGGCCGGCGAGGAAGTAGGCCACGAGCGAGGCGTACTTCGGGCGCAGGCCGGTCCCCGTGAGGGCGGCGTACTGCTCGGCGGGTTCTGCGCCCTCGAGGCCGCGGATGGCCTGGAGCAGCGCGGTGGCCTTGCCCTTGTTGCGCAGGAACTGCTGCAGGAGCAGCACGTCCGGGGACTGGCCCGCCCCATAGGCGAGGGTGGCGCCGAGGAAATCGATGATCTGCTCGCGCTGGAAGCCGGAGTCGACGACGGCGCCGGCGAAGAGGAAGACCTCGGCCCGGGTGAGTGTGGCGGTGGCGTCGTCGCGGAAGGGCGGGACGCGGCGCAGGTGGTGCGGCCAGCCGGTCTTCCAGCGGCGGGGGGAGAAGGTCACCGAGTGGTTCATGACGTCGCTGGCGGTGGGGGCGGTCGCCTTCAGGGCGTCGAGGATCTGGTTCATACGGTCCATTGTGGCAGACGGGCCCGGCCCCAATAGGATTGGGCGCATGACCATCCTTGTCCTCGATCCGCGCTGGCCCGACATGATCCCGCTGGGGGTGGCCTCACGCATCACCGGGCCGGTGGAGTACACCTCCGAGGTCCCGGTGTCTGTGCGGTGGGCGCTGGCCGATGTCACCCCGGGCGGGGCTGGGGGGTGGCTGGTGACGACGGACGCGGGCGATCCTGACGTCGTGAAGCGAGCGGAGTCCGAGGACACGATCGTGGTGCCGAGCCTTGCGGACCCGCTCGCGCAGGCGGAGGAGACGATGCGCCGCGCGCGTGAGCGGGGAGAATGGGAGCGTTCGATGACGCACGAGTCGCTGCTTGCCTACCTCGAGGAAGAGGCCCGCGAGTTCGCGGCGGCCGTGCGCGGCGGGGACGACGCGCAGATGCGCGCGGAGCTTAGCGACGTCTTCCTGCAGGTGCTTTTCCACGCCGAGCTCGCCCGGGAGCGCGGCGCCTTCGACCTCGCGGACGTCGCGGCGGCCTTCGTGGACAAGATGAAGTCCCGCGCCCCCTATCTTTTCGACGGGAGCACGGGACTCGTGGGCCTCGAGGAGCAGGACCGCCTCTGGGCCGAGGGCAAGCGCCGGGAAGGCGCGCCCGGGGCGACCTAGCGCAGGGTGGGCACGAGGTCGCGGATCTGCGGCAGCCCCGCCTGGGAGGACAGCTGCGAGCTGAGCTTGAGGGCCTGGTCGACGGGCGTCTCAGGGTCCGGCTTGACCACGCCGCACTCGAGTGCGCGGTCGCCCACGGCGCTGATGGTGCCGGAGGCGACGAGGCGCAGGGCGGCGTCGTCGCCGATGGCCTTGTTCAGGCTGGTGACCAGGCCGGAGCGGGTGGTCTGGTCGGTGACAAAGCCGGTGGCCCGAAGGGCCGTGCCCACGAGGCCACAGTCGGCGGTGGCGACGTTGCCGTTGACGATCTTCAGCAGCTCGAGGTAGTTGGGCTGGGTCTGTGCCTGAGCGGGGGCGGCGAGGGCCGCCGCGGCGATCAGGCCCGCGGTCAGGGCGGGGGCGATGCGGCGCATAGAGAGTTCCTTTTCCGAATCAAACGACTGGGTCGGATGAAACTCTAGCGCATTTGTGTGACGCATGGTGCGTATCGACGCCCATCTTCCGCGCGACCGACGTTTAGACCGCCTCCACCGCCAGCGACTGCCCCTGCCCGACGCCGATGCACAGCGTGGACAGGCCGCGTGTTGCCCCCTCCTTTTCCATCCGGTTGAGCAGGGTGATGGTAATGCGGCAGCCCGAGGAACCCAACGGGTGGCCGAGGGCGATGGCGCCGCCCCAGGCGTTGACGCGCTCCTGGTCGAGGCCGAGGTCGCGGATGCACGCCAGCGACTGCGAGGCGAAGGCCTCGTTGAGCTCGATCGCGTCGACGTCGTCGACGCTCCAGCCGATCTTGTCAAACAGCTTTTGGGTCGCCGGGACCGGTCCCAGCCCCATGATGTGGGGCGCCAGGCCCGCCGTCGCGGAGCCGACCACGCGGGCGCGCGGGGTCAGGCCGTACTTCTTCAGGGCCGCCTCAGAGCAGACGATGATGGCGGAGGCGCCGTCGTTGAGCGCGGAGGAGTTGCCGGCGGTGACCACGGTGCCGCCCTCTACGACGGGGCGCAGCGTGGCCAGCACCTCGGGGGTGGTGTTCGGGCGGATGCCCTCGTCGCGGGTGACCACGATGTCCTCGGCCTTGCGCTGCGGCACGGTGATCGGGATGATCTCCGAGGCAAACAGCCCCGCCTCGGTGGCCTCGTGCGCGCGGCGCTGGGACTGCACGGCGAAGGCGTCGGCGTCTTCGCGCGAGATGTTCTTCACGCGGGCGACCTCCTCGGCGGTCTCCGGCATGGAGTAGGTGAGCTTCTCCTGCGCGGCGAAGACCGGGTTGGTGAAGCGCCAGCCGATCGAGGTGTCGAAGATCGCGCCGGGGGAGGCGAAGGCCTTCTTCGGCTTCTCCATCACCCAGGGGGCGCGCGACATGGACTCGACGCCGCCGGCGACGATGATGTCGGCGTCGCCCGCTTTGACCAGGGACGCCGCTACCGTGATGGCGTTGAGGCCGGAGGCGCACAGGCGGTTGACGGTGAAGCCGGGGACGGTGTCGGGAAAGCCGGCGAGCAGCCAGGCCATGCGGGCGACGTTGCGGTTGTCCTCGCCGGCGCCGTTCGCGTTGCCCAGGATGACGTCGTCGACGTCGGCGGGGTCGATGCCAGCGTCCTCCACCACCGCCTTGATGGCGGTGGCAGCGAGGTCGTCGGCGCGGATGTCGGAGAGGATCCCGCCGTACTTACCCACGGGGGTGCGCAGGCCGGAGACGAGGTAGGCGTCGTTGGTCATGGTTGTTTTCCTTTACTTGTCGCTCGTGCGGGACTTCTTGGCGGTGAAGGCGGAGATGCCGGTGATTTCGCGGCCGACGATGAGCGCCTGTACGGAGTCGGTGCCCTCGTAGGTGGACACAACTTCCATGTCGGTGAGGTGGCGCGCGACGTGGTTGTCCAGCAGGAGGCCGTTGCCGCCCATCATGTCGCGGGCCTCGCGGCAGATCGCGAGCGCTTTGCGGGAGGTGGTCATCTTGATCAGGGAGGCCATCGGGCCGGTGAAGGCGCCTTCCTCCTGCAGCTGCGCCATGCGGTGCGCGAGGAGCTGCAGGTGGGTGACGTCGGAAAGCATAGTGGCGAGCTTTTCCTGGACCAGCTGGAAGGCGGCGAGGGGGGAGCCGAACTGCTCGCGCTGCAGGGCGTAGGAGCGGGCGATCTCGAAGGCCGCCATGGCGTGGCCGACCGCTTCATAGGACGCGCCGCCGCGAGTGGCGGCCAGGACCTTGTTCACGTCCTTGAAGGAGGAGCAGTTTTTCAGGCGGTTCTCCTCGGGGACGCGGACGTCGGTGATGACGATGTCGCCCTGCAGGATGGCGCGCTTGCCAATCTTGCCGGTGATCACCTCCGGCACGTAGCCCGCCGGGTACTCGCCGTCGACCTTTTCCACCACGAACGCCTTGACCTCGCCGTCGCCTTCGTCGCGGGCGTAGACCACGATGACGTCGCCCGCGTGCCCGTTGCCGATCCACCGCTTGTGCCCGTTGAGCACCCAGGTGTCGCCCTCGCGGCGGGCGGAGGTCTCCAGCGAGACGGAGTCGGAGCCGTGGTTCGGCTCGGTCAGGGCGAACGCGCCCGTCTTTTCCAGACGGGCCATCGCGGGCAGCCACCGCTCGCGCTGCTCCTCGCTGCCGAGGATGTAGATCGAGCCCATGCACAGGTTCGAGTGCACGCCGAAGAAGGTGTTCACAGAGCCGTCGATGCGCCCCATCTCCCGCGCGACCAGGCCGGCTTGGCGGCGCGTCAGGCCGGGACAGCCGTAGCCTTCGATGAAGGTGCCCACGACGCCGAGCTCCGCGAGCGCCGGAAGGATCTCCTCGGGGAACTCCGCGCGCTCCCAGTATTCGTTGATGATGGGCAGGACGTGCTTTTCGCCGAAGTCGCGGATGCGGTCGCGGATGGCCACGTCCTCGGCGGACAGGGTGGAGTCGAGGCCGAGGAAGTCGGAGCGCTCGAGGCCGGACGTGGTGTAGGCGGAGGGGTTCGTGTCGGTCATAGTGCAGGTTCCTTTCTGGGGCGTCGGTGGCGGGGGTGTGTTCATCGGTCTAGGGGGCGGCGCCGTCCAGCCACCGCCGCACGTAGTCCTCGTCGGCGTTGAGCTCCGGGGGAGCCGTCCTGCACGTGGCGGGGGTGCGGCTGAGCGTGATCGGGTTGGCCACGGTGGGGTAGCGCTCGTCGTCGGCGGCGACCCAGATGGGGTCGAGGCCGAGCTGTTCGGCGTAGCGCACGCCGCCGCCGACGGTGAGGATGGGCGCGCAGCACACTCCGGCGGCGCTGAGCACCTCGAGCCAAGCGTCGACGCCGCGCTCGGCGAGGCGGCCCTCGATGGCGGCGCGCAGCGGCGTGCGGTGCTTGTTGCGCAGCTCCATGGAGGCAAAGCGCTGGTCGGCGACGAGCTCCGGCAGGCCGATCGTTGTCATGAGCGTGGCAAACTGGTCGTCGTTACCGCAGCAGATGACCACCTGCCCGTCGCCGGCCCGGAAGGGGCCGTAGGGGAAGAGGCTGGGGTGCTCGTTGCCCATGCGGTAAGGCTCGTGGCCGCCGGCGGTGAACGCGACGGTCTGGTTCACCATCGCCGACAGCGCCGAGGACAGCAGGTTGACCTCGACGGTCTGCGCGGTGCCGGTGGCGGAGCGCTCCTGCAGCGCCGCGAGGATGCCCACGGCGGCGTGGAGGCCGGTGAAAATGTCAAAAAGCGCGAAGCCCCCGCGCTGCGGATTCCCGTCCGCGTCGCCAGTGACGTGCATGAACCCGCTGAGCGCCTGGACGAGCAGGTCGTAGCCGGGAAGGCTCGCCCCGCCCTTGGTGCCAAAGCCCGTGATGGAGGCGTGGATGAGGTCCGGCCAGCGCTCGGCCGTTTGGGAGCGGTCGAGCCCGAAGCGCAGCAGGCCACCGGGCTTAAAGTTCTCCACGAGGACGTCGGCCCGGTCGACGATGCGGTACGCGGTGCGCAGGTCGTCGTCGTTTTTCAGGTCGAGCGCGATGGAGCGCTTGTTGCGGTTGATCGAGAGGAAGTAGGTGCTGTGCCCGTCGATGGAGGGCGGCAGCCACTGGCGGGTGTCGTCGCCGCGCGGCGCTTCGATCTTGATCACGGTGGCGCCGAGGTCGGCGAGCAGCATCGTGCAATAGGGGCCGGCGAGGACCCGCGAGAAGTCGGCGACAACGACGCCGCTGAGCGGGCCGCGTGTGTCCTCGAGTTCGGTATGGTCCATGTCACTATCCTTGTGCTTGTGTTGTTTTGGTAATAAAATCACGGTTGATTCGTACAGTCCAATACTTAATTACGTGCTTATTCATGCTCGACGGTGATTAATAGGGATTACTTGCGCGGGCCAAGTGGTGAAGGGAGGCCAGTGGCATGGAGGTACAGGAGGCCAAGGCGTTCCTTGTGCTGGCAGAGGAGCTTCATTTCGGCCGCGCCGCCGATCGGCTCAACATGGCGCAACCGCCCCTGAGCAGGGCCATCCGCCAGCTGGAGCGCCGCCTGAAGGTGAAGCTGTTCGACCGCAGCACCAGGCGCGTCGAGCTCACCACCGCCGGCGCCGCGCTCGTCGAGCCGGCCCGCAAGCTCGTGGAGGCCTCCGCCGTCGCGGTGCGCACCGCCCGCGACGCGGCCTCGGGCACGACCGGCGTGGTCCGCCTCGGCTTCGCCAGCGCCTCGGTGCGCGGGGTCGTCTCCCAGCTCGTGCGCTCCACGCAGGACCGCCTGCCCAGCGTCACCCTCGAGCTGCATTCCGCGCTACTGTCGGCCAACGGCCTGGACAAGGTCCTCTCCGGTGAGATCGACTGCATGATCGGGCGCTGGAACACCCTCCCGGCGGAGGTCGAGTCCAAGGAGCTTTTCCGCGAAGAAATTGTCGCCGTGGTTTCCGAGACCCATCCCCTCGCGCGGGAGGGGAGGGCGCAGATCAGCATGGCTGACCTGGCCCACGAGGAGTGGATCATGCTGCAGGGCGGGCCGGGGGCGGCGCTGCAGACGCGCGTGTCCACCCTGGCACGCCGGGCGGGGTTTGTGCCCTCGGTGCGCTCCACCGTGCCGGACTCGTGGACCCAGCTCGTGCTCGTCGCCTCTGGCGTCGGCGTGGCGCTGACGCTCGACAGCGTGCGCGACAACACGAACCGCGAGTTTCTGCACTACATGACGCTCAAGGACGAGGACCGCCACGTCGACGTGCAGCTGGTGTGGAAGAAGCACAACGATAACCCAGCCTTCCACAACCTCATGGTCTGCCTCGAGGGCATCTTCCCGCTTACCTACAGCGCGAACTAGCGCGTATCGACGCCCCATTGATACGCACCTGGTAACAGTCGCCCGAGTTGGCGCGGCATGTGTGATATGAAACCTAGGCTGGTCACATTGCATGTCACACCACAGAAGGGGATTGCACGTGGAGTACTCAACAGTTCTGCGACACGACGACGAGGCCGTGGCCACCCTGACGGTGAACCGGCCGGAGAAGATGAACGCCGCGAGCCGGCAGGTGCTCGACGAGCTCAATAGCCACCTCGACGAGATCGAGGGCGACGCGGGGGTCGAGGTCATCATCATCACCGGCGCCGGCGAGACGTCCTTCGTCGCCGGCGCGGACATCAACGAGCTCGCCCTGCGCCGCCCGCTCGACGGCCTCGAGGCCTACATGCAGCGCACCTACGGGCGCATCGCGCACTTTCCCAAACCTGTCATCGCCGCCGTCAACGGCTATGCGCTCGGCGGCGGCTGCGAGCTCGCCCTCGCCTGCGACATCCGCGTCGCCTCCGACACCGCGGTCTTCGGCCTGCCCGAGACCGGCCTGGGCATCCTCCCCGGCGCCGGCGGCACCCAGCGCCTCGTCGAGGCGGTGGGGCGCGGCCCCGCGATCGACATGATCATCACCGGCCGGCGCATCAGCGCCGCCGAGGCGCTCCAGTGGGGGCTGGTGACCTACGTGACGGACGCCGAGTCGCTGCTCGAGCAGGCCGCCACGATCGCCACCCGGATTCGCCGCAAGGGCCCCACCGCCGTTGCGCTCGTGCGCCAGGTCGTCGCCCACAGCGCCGCCGCGAGCGAGGAGACGGGCATGTTCGTCGAGCGCCTCGCGCAGTCGCTGCTCTACGCCACGGCCGAAAAGCGCGAGGGCGTCGAGGCTTCCCTGTCCAAGCGCCACCCCGACTTCGCCGCGGTCAAGGGCGAAAGCTGACCCCACACACCACGTTTACAAGGAGCACACATGGCAGACATCTCTCACGTCACTGTTATCGGGTCCGGCACGATGGGCTCGCAGATCGGCATGGTGGCCGCCCTCTCGGGCTTTCGCACCACCGTCGTCGACCTTTCTGAGGACGCGCTCGCCGCGGCCGAGAAGCAGCTGCGTAGCCGCATGGAACGCGACGTAGAAAAAGGCCGCCGCACCCAGGGCGACGTCGACGCCGCCTTCGACCGCCTCGACTTCACCACCGACCAGGCCGCGGCCGTCGCCGAGACCGACATCGTCATCGAGGCGGCGGTGGAAAACATCGAGATCAAGCGATCCATCCTCGCCGAGCTGGACGCGCAGGCCCCCGAGGGAGCCATTCTGGCTACGAACTCCTCCAACATCGTCTCCTCCCGCCTGGCGGACGCCACCAACCGGCCCGAGAAGGTGTGCAACATGCACTTTTTCAACCCGGTGCTGGTGATGAAGGCCTGCGAGATCGTCGGGCACGAGGGCACGAGCGAGGAGACGCTGGCGGCGGTGGACACGCTCGCACGGGCGATGGGCCGCGACGTGATCCGCGTGCGCCGCGAGATCCCCGGCTTCGTTGCCAACCGCCTGCTCAACGCGCTGCGCACCGAGGCACTCAAGCTCTACGAGGAGGGCTACGCCTCGTTCGAGGACATCGACACGGCGGCGCGCTCCGCGCTGCGCCACCCGATGGGCCCCTTCGAGCTCATGGACCTCGTCGGCATCGACGTCGCCTACCTTATCCGCAAGGCCGAGTACGAGCAGACCGGCGACGAGTCCTCCCTGCCCGCCGCAGCGATGGAGCGCATGTACAACACCGGCAACTACGGCAAGAAGACCGGCAAAGGCTGGTACGAGTACGACGACCAGGGGCGCAAGGGCCGCCCGAACCCCGACTTCTAAGCAGTAACGCCCAACGCCCCGCTCCGGTGAGAACCGGGCGGGGCGTTCCGCGTGGCGTCGTTACGCGAAGTTCAGGCCGGTGAACCTGCCGTCGGCGCGCCATTGACGCACGTGGTTGAAGAAGGCCTTCTTGCCGGCGGGGAAGCCCACCGAGCGGCGCTCCGCCATGCCGATCTCCCGCTTGCCCTCGCCGTTGAGGTAGCCGGGGGTGCACTCGGGGTCGTCGGCGACCGTGCCGTTTTCCACGAGGTGGTCGACCCACGCGTCCTCCGCTTCCTGCGTCGGCTCGAAGACCTCCGCGCCGGAATCCAGCGTGTGGTCAATGACGGCGCGCAGCACGCGAGCGCCGTCCGCGAAGTTCTGCGGCACGTTGGAGACCAGGAACGCCGCCTGCACGGACTGCTGGAAGAACATGTTGGGGAAGTCGTGGGTGAAGTAGCCCATGTAGGTGAGCATCCCGTCGTTCCACTTGTCGCGCAGCTTCAGGCCGTTGCGGCCGATGACGTCGAAGAAGGCGTCCTTGGAGGCGTTGCGGTTGTAGAGGAACCCCGTGGAGTAGATGATCATGTCCACCGGGTACTCCACGCCCTGGATGACCACGCCGTTTTCGGTGATGCGCTCGACGCCCTTACCGTCGGTGTCCACGAGCTCCACGTTGTCGCGGTTGAAGGTCTGCAGGTACTCGTCGTGGAAGCCGGGGCGCTTGCACCACGCGCGGTACCAGGCCTTGAGGCCGTCCGCGGTCGCCTTGTCCTCGACCTCCACGTCCGTCCTATCACGGATGGACTGCTGCACCTCGTCGTCCCACTGGTAGAGCACCGACCGGAACTTCTCGGGGGTCATGTCGCCCTCAATGGCCTCCAGGCGGTGCGCGAGCTTGCGCCCGTTCATGGTCCAGCCGTCGCTGAGCAGGTCGACGGTGTCACTGGAGGGGTAGTTGCCCACCTTGTACTCCTCGACGAAGTCGAGGAAGTTGTCGTAGACCTTCTGCTGCCAGCCCTCCTGGGAGGTCAGCTCGTCCCACCACTCGTAGTCCGTCGGGCCGTTGCCGCGCACGTCCACCGAGGTCGGGGTACGCTGGATCACGAGCAGCTTCTTGGCGGTCTTCGCCAGCTCGGGAACAACCTGGATGGCCGTGGCGCCGGTGCCGATGATGGCCACCGTCTTGTCGCTCAGCTTGTCCATCTCGGCGCCGTCGGGGGAGCCGCCGGTGGCGTTGTAATCCCAACGCGCGGTGTGGAACCACTCGCCCTTGTAGTCCATCGTGCCCGGGAAGGAGGGCAGGCGCGGGACGTTGAGCGAGCCGATTCCGAGGCTGACAAACTGCGAGGTGAAGTTGTCGCCGCGGTTGGTGGTGATGCGCCAGCGCTTGATGTCCTCCTCCCACGACAGGCCGGTGACGCGGGTGTGGAAGTACGCGTCCTTGTACAGGTCGAAGTGGCGGCCGATGCGCTGCGCGTGGGCGTAGATCTCGGGGCCGTGGGCGTAGCGCTCAGTCGGCTTGTGGCCGGTCTCCTCCAGCAGAGGCATGTACACCACGGAGGCGGTGTCGCACATGACGCCGGGGTAGCGGTTCCAGTACCACACGCCGCCGAAGTCGCCGGCTTGGTCGAGGATGCGCAACTGGCGGTCGGATTTGCGCAGCTCAGCGGCGGTCATGAGGCCCGCCCAGCCGCCGCCGAGGAGGGTGACCTCGACGTCGTCGTGGAGCGGCTCGCGCGGGGTGACCTCCTTGTAGGGGTCCAGCTCGTCGGGGTTGATGATGGTCTCGATGCGGACGAAGTCCTCGTCCTTCGACTTGCGGGCGGCGAGGCGCTTGTCGCGCTCCTCGTCGTACTTGCGCTGCAGATCCTTGTTGGGCACGGTCGTGGTCATTGTGTTGTCCTGCTTTCTGGCTTTCTGGGTTTCTGGGTTTTAGCTGGCGTTTTAGCGCTGGTCCTGCCACGCGGTGAAGGTGGCTTCGTCGAGGTCGTTGACGATGCGGAGGCCGTCGGCGTCGAAAACGCCCGTTGTCGTCGTTCCGTCCCCGAAGTAGGGCTCCCAGCCCGGGTTCAGCGTGGTGATGAAGGACACCCACGCGCCGTGCGCGGCGTCCGCGAGCGCGCCGGGGAGGTCCTCGCCGGCGGTGGCGCGCGCCGCGTCCGTGTCCACGGTGTTGAACACGAAGGGCAGCTCGAGCATGTGGTACGAGCCCAACGCGCCGCCGAACGAAGGGGAGGGCCACACGAACTTGTAGCGGAATGTCGGGGCCGAGCTCGCTTGTCGACGCCTGACGAACTCCCGCAACGGGAGTTGGAACTTCCACAGGTCCATAAACGTGGTCAGGCTGCGTCCCGGGTGCGGGTCCGCCTCGTCGGTGACCAGGCGGATCACAGTCTCCGGGTCGCGGGCTCCGCCCGCGCGCACCGCGGCCTCGAGCTGCTCGGGGGTGGCCGAGTCGTAGAGCCCCAGGCCGGTGACGAACATGGATCCCTCGTCCTGGTTGGTGCCGATGAGCACTGGGACGTCGGCGCCCTCGCCGCGGGCGAGCACGTCGAGCGGGTGCTCCGGCAGCACGTCGCCGTCGATGCTGGGCTGCCACGCCATGCTGCTTCCCGCCAGGTCGGCGAAGGTCTGCGTGTCCGTGGATGCGGCCACCTCCGCCTCGATCGCGGCCGAGGCCTGGAGGATTGTCTCTTCCGGCAGCGCGCCGAGCGCCTCCGCGGTGGGCTCGGCGCCGACGTGCTCCGCGAAGCGCCGGCCAACGGCCAGCGCTCCCTCCTGGGCAACGACGTTGTGCGCCGCGCCCGATTCGAGGATCGCCCCGTGAAATAGGCCGCGCGCCTTCGGGGAAGCGAGCAGCGCCGCGACGCTCATCGCGCCGGCGGATTCGCCGCCGATGACGACATGGTCGGGGTTTCCGCCGAACTGCGAGATGTTGTCGCGGACCCAGGTCAGAGCCGCAATTTGGTCGCGGAGCATGTTGTTCGACGTGCCGTCGTCAAGCTGGATCCCGCCCTCGGCGCCGAGCCTGTAGTTCAGCGTCACGGCGACGATGCCGTTCGCGGCAAAGGACGCGCCGTCGAGCACTTCGGTGGCACCCGAACCGTTGCGGTAGGCCCCGCCGTGGATGAACACGTAGACCGGCGCCTGCCCCTGGGGGTCCGGCGTCCAGACGTTCAGGTTGAGCCTGTCCTCGCCCATGTACAGCGGGTTATCAATCAAAGCCAGCGCGGCCTGCGGGTACTGGTTTTGCGCCGCGGTCGGCCCGTACGTGCGGGCGTCAAACCCCTCCGGAAGCGCAACAGCCTCCGGAGGGCGGAAGCGTCGCGCGCCGACGGGCGGCTTCGCGTACGAGATTCCGTAAAAAGCAGTGACGGTCCGGCCCGACGTGCGGGGCCCGGTGACGTCAACGCCGCTGATGGTTACCATTGCTTTCTTCTCTACTTCTCCGAACGTGGTGGGTACTTCACCCCGGCGAGGCCGGTTGCCTCCGCTGTGGGTTACTCCGCACCGTAATGGTTTATGTGATGCACGTCTCTCACTGCGAGAAAATTAGTGCGATTCATTCCAAGTTCGGCACCCGCTTTTTCGTTTGGTGAATGAAACAAGAGAGTTTCGTTTGGGGCGTCCTATTGGCGCTGGATCGCGACGTTGGGCCTGCTCGTAGGGGGCGCTCGATAACGCCTGGGGTCTGTCGGGTTTCGTGGAGGCGGAATGGGTTTTGCTTGATGCCCTGGTCGTCCCCGGGGAGGCCCCGGGTCGCGTGCCTTGGAATGCGTTGAGGTCGACGTGTTGTGGTGCCCTGGTCGACGTCAGCGACAACCCGCACGCAAAACCCCTGGTCGCGTGCCTTGGAATGTGTTGAGGTTGACTAGGTCGGGCACCCTCCTCGACCTTAGCGAGGTCCCGCTCGTAAAACCCCAGGTGGCGTGAGCCTGGATTGCGTTGAGGTCGAGTGGGCCCGGCGCCCTCCTCGACCTCAGCGACATCCCGCGCGTAAAACCCAAGGTCGCGCAGCCCCTCAACACCGTGAGGTCGAGTAGGCCCGGCGCCCTGGTCGACCTCAGCGACATCCCGTACACAAAACCCCAGGTCGCGCAACCCCACAACACCTTGAGGTCGACTAGCCCCAGCGTCCTAAAGGCACAACGGCGACAACCCACACACAAAACCCCAGGTTGACCTCAGCGAAAACCAGGAGCGCAACGCCACAGGAACCTCAACCGAAACCGTTTCGTGGGCGGGCAGCGGGAACCGGTAGACTACGCCCCCATGGCTTCACCCCGACACGGACACAACTCTGTTGCCGCTGGCTGCGGTTGTGTGGGTGTGGTCGGTGTGGTGATGGCGGTTGTGCTGATTATCGCCTTGACTGGCTGGTTGTTTTCCATCTTCGATACCCCCACCCCGGGGGCGCACCGCCAGCCGATCCCTACTGATATTCCTCCGGCTGCCGCGCAGGCGCCGCCGCCTATCGACGTCCACGCGCCCGGCCGCACCGCCGACCAGCTCGCTGACTGGGCGGCGCCTATTTCCGAGGCCACCGGAGTGGACCCCCAAGCGATCCGCGCCTACGGCAATGCGGCGCTCATCGCGGCGGAGGCGTGGCCGGCGTGCAACCTGAGCTGGAACACACTGGCCGGCATCGGGTGGGTGGAAACCCGTCACGGCACGTACACGGGGCGTACCTTCGACCCGGGCCGGCTCGACGACAACGGCTACGCCACCCCACCGATCATCGGCCCTGCGTTGGACGGCTCGACTGGTTTTGCACGTATCGAGGACACCGACGGGGGAGCGCTCGACGGCGACACGGAGTTCGATCGGGCTGTCGGGCCGATGCAGTTCATCCCGGGGTCGTGGGGGATCCACGGGCGCGACGCGAACGGCGACGGCTACTCGGACCCGCAGCAGATTGACGACGCCGCACTGAGCGCGGCGAGCCTCGTTTGCGCGCATGGGCGCGACGTGTCAACGCCCGAGGGATGGCAGGAGGCGGTCCTGTCGTACAACAACTCCCATGACTACGTAAGAAAGGTGCGCGACGCCGCGGCGAACTACGCGGTGAACCAGCCGGCGACCCGTTAAGGGGCGACGCACGCGGGGTGTTTCTGGAACAATGGGGCGCTGGACAAGTCCTTTGTTACCCGAGCTCCGAAGGAGTGTGCCCAGTGGCCGACATCATTCACGTTTTCGCCCGCGAGATCATGGATTCGCGCGGCAACCCCACGGTCGAAGCGGAGGTTTTTCTTGACGACGGCTCCCACGGCCGCGCAGGCGTCCCGTCCGGCGCGTCGACGGGGCAGCACGAGGCGCACGAGCTTCGCGACGACGACGAGCGCTACAACGGCAAGGGCGTGCTCAAGGCGGTGAACAACGTCAACGAGGAGATCGCTGACGCGCTCGTCGGCATCGAGGCGGATGACCAGCGCCTCGTCGACCTGGCCCTGATCGAGCTCGACGGCACCGACAACAAGTCCCGCTTGGGCGCCAACGCCATCCTCGGCGTGTCCATGGCGGTCGCCCACGCCGCGGCCGAGGCCGCGGACCTGCCCCTCTACCGCTACATTGGCGGCCCGAACGCCCACGTGCTGCCAGTGCCAATGATGAACATCCTCAACGGCGGCGTCCACGCGGACTCGGGCGTCGACGTCCAGGAGTTCATGATCGCCCCGCTTGGCGCCGAGACCTTTGCGGAGGCCCTGCGCATGGGCGCTGAGGTGTACCACGCCCTGAAGTCCGTGATTAAGGCGAAGGGCCTGTCCACTGGGCTTGGCGACGAGGGCGGCTTCGCCCCCTCGGTCGCCTCCACCGCGGACGCTCTGGACCTCATCGTTGAGGCGGTGGAGAAGGCCGGCTATTCCCTCGGCTCCGACATCGCTCTCGCGCTCGACGTCGCCTCCTCCGAGTTCTACGACAACGGCACCTACAGCTTCGAGGGCGGCCTGCACACTTCCGAGGAGATGATCCAGGTTTATGCCGACCTGGTGGAGAAGTACCCGATCGTCTCCATCGAGGACCCGTTGGATGAGGACGACTGGGACGGCTACGTCGCCCTCACCGAGAAGCTCGGCGACAAGGTGCAGATCGTCGGCGACGACTTCTTTGTCACCAACCCGCAGCGCCTTGCACAGGGCATCGAGAAGGGCGCGGCCAACGCGCTGCTGGTCAAGGTCAACCAGATCGGCACCCTGTCCGAGACCTTCGACGCCGTCGACCTCGCGCACCGCAACGGCTACCGCACCATGATGTCCCACCGCTCCGGCGAGACCGAGGACACCACCATCGCTGATCTCGCGGTGGCGCTGGGCTGCGGCCAGATCAAGACCGGCGCGCCCGCCCGCTCGGAGCGCGTGGCCAAGTACAACCAGCTCCTGCGCATCGAGCAGCAGCTTGGTGACGCCGCCGTGTACGCCGGGCGTTCCGCCTTCCCGAGGTTTAACGGCTAAGCCCCTGGGATTCCGCGGCCCGCCGTTTTCCCGCGCTCAAGGCCGCATCCCCACCCAAACCCCGACTTCCAAACCCCGACTTATCGCCGTCGCCCCCGAGGCCCCCAAACCGGCCCGGCGAACAGTCGGGGTTTGAAAGTCGGGGTTTTCGGTGTCGGGCGAACCGCCGCATTAGCAAGAGTGGCGCCCCGCCGCGGTCTCGACACCGGCTAGACTCAACACTCACTATGACCTCACGCGCCACACAACCCCAGCCCAGCCGCCGGCCTCGTCGCAAAGCGACGGAGGTGCCGGTGGCCTCGCGTGACCGGGAGCGTGCGGAGCGGAAGAAAAAGAAGCGCACCGTGCCCTTCGAGGGGGACATCGTGAGCTTGGCTGTGATCATCGCGGTCGTGCTCCTGGTGCTCGTTGCCGTGGCCGTGCCGCTGCGCAACTACTACGAGGGGCGGAGTGAGATTGCGCGGCTTGAGGCGTCGATCCAGGAGCTGGAGCAGCGCAAGGCTGACCTGGAGGGGGACATCGCGAAGCACAGGGACGAGGAGTTCATCAAGCAGGAGGCGCGCCGGCGCCTGGGGATGATCGAGCCGGGGGAGACCGCGTGGCGGATCATTGACCCGCGGATGACGCACGGCGAGTCGATCACGACCGACGAGATCCCCGATACCCGGCCGTGGCCGCAGGTTATGCTCGACAGCCTGCGCGAAGTGCCGGAGTCCTGAGCGCTACTGCCCAATCAACGGTCCTAGCAACCGTCATGGAGGCGCCACAGCTGGCTGTGCGCAGCGCGCACAAATTGCTCCGCACCCGTCTGTTCTAATCTGCCTAGGACTTCCTTGACGGATAGGGCGGGGTTGCGCGTGGCTTCTGATTGGCGTTGGAGAGCCTGGATGACCAGGCGGGGGGCCAGGTCGAGTTGATTGGGGAGGAACTCGTCTCCGCTTTGAACGGAAAGCCCAAGTGCTGAGAGCCTGGATCGTGGAAAGTCCTTTATGTTGTCGGTCACTATGACGTCCGCGCGCCCACGAATGGCCGCGGCTACCACGTGGCGGTCGTTACCGTCGGGCAGGTCGACACACGCGATCAATTCCTGCCAGTCTGCCACCAGCGCGTCCTCGAAAGCCTCGTTCATCATGGTTGCTCTGTGCCGAGCTTTGTTATCTGCTTTCAACGACGGATGAATTTTTTCAATCGCGAAGGTAACTTCGTCGAGGATTCTGTCGCTCCAGAGCGGCCGATAGAGGCCGGCCTCAGCGAGCCGAAGTAGAGTATCGGCTTTCGTGATCGGGACAAGGACGCACGCGTCACGCAGTGCGCTGAACTTAGTCACGGTTGTTCTCGCTCAGCTGCTGGCGTGCCTCGCGTAGCGCGTCGTTGTATCTCAGCCCGTCAGTGTCGTACAGGCCGCTTTCCGAGGCTTCTGCAGTGAGGGCGTCGAGCGTCCTACGGCGCTCGTCCTGCTTTGCGGTTTGGTAGGCGACGATATCGCACAGCCGAATCCGCCGATGCCTTCCAGTCGGTGTACGCTCGAATGGGATTCTCTCACGTTCCAGCAGTTTGATTAGCGTTGGACGGCTAATCCCCAAAAAATTCGCGGCTTCTTGTGTGGTGAGGAGTTGGTCGACCGGAGCGACGGTGATCGCCTTGCCTAGACGCATCGCCTCGACTACGTCGCGGAGGACCGTGAACGCCTCTTCTGGGATTGGAACGTGCTGCCCGTCTGGGCCTAGTAAGACAGCGGGAGAGGGGTGCCGTTCAAGGAAAAGGCTGAGGTCAAGCATCGGTTCTAGGTCCGCCGAGGATAATACCGTGGTCTGCTCGAGGGGAGTGGCTTTGCGCGTCGTCATGGCATAACTATAGTCTCCAAAATCGAAAAAATCGAAAGAGAGAGAGATGTATACCACAGATTCTCGGGCAGGGTACGGGGAGCGTGTTCGCGGGTAACATCGCCACCATGACCGTCTCCCAGGAAGACCTCGACACCGTTGCGCAGCAGCTGGGCCGCGTCCCGCGCGGGGCGCTCGCCATCGCCTACCGCACGCCCGACGGGCAACCCGCGGTGGTCACGACCGCGCCCCGGCTTGACGACGGCACACCCTTTCCCACCCTCTACTACCTCACGGACCCCCGGCTGACCGCGGAGGCGAGCCGCCTGGAGGTCGCGCAGGTGATGAAATGGATGGAGTCCCGCTTGGCCACGGACGAGGCCCTGCAGGAGGATTACCGCGCAGCCCACGAGCACTACTTGGCCACGCGTAACGCGATCGGGGACTTGGGCACCGACTTCTCGGGCGGCGGCATGCCTGATCGGGTGAAGTGCCTGCACGTGCTCATCGCCTACGCGCTGGCGGAGGGGCCGCAGCGCGTTCGCCTCGGCACGGAGGCGGTGGCCTTGGCTGCCGGCCACGGCGGTCTGCGGGGCACGGCGCTGCCTCAGGACTGGCCGACACTGGACCAGCTTGGCATTACTCTCGACGAAGCAGGGGAGGGGTTGGCATGACAACGCCGTTGAGGGTCGCGGGCGTGGACTGCGGCACGAATTCCATCCGCCTGCTCATCAGCGAGGTGGCCCCGGACGGGTCGCTGCGCGAGATCACGCGCACGAACACGATCGTCCGGCTGGGGCAGGGCGTCGACGAGACCGGCAGGCTGCACCCGGACGCCATCGAGCGCACGCGCGTCGCGCTCGCCGACTACGTCCACGACATGCTCGACGCGGGGGTCACCCGGGTCCGCATGGTGGCCACCTCCGCCACGCGCGACGCTGCCAACAAAGAGGACTTCTTCGGCATGACGCGCGCCCTGCTCGGCCACGTTGAACTGGGTAAACACGCCGACGTGATCAGCGGCGAGGAGGAAGCGGCCCTGTCGTACGCGGGCGCAACGGCAGACCTCGGCGCCGACAAGGGGCCGTTCTGTGTCATCGACCTGGGAGGAGGATCCACGGAGTTTGTCACCCCCTCGGGCGCGGCGTCCACCCAGATGGGCTGCGTGCGCCTGACCGAGCGCTTCATGCGCTCCGACCCGCCCACGGCCGAGGAAACGGATCGAGCCCGCGCGTACGTCCGCGACACACTGGACGGTGTGGCCCCGCTGTTCGAGAACGTACGAACCTTCGTCGGCTGCGCCGGCACCTTCACAACGCTCTCCGCGCTCACCCAGAACCTGCCCAGCTACGACCCCGCGAGGATCCACCTGTCGCAGCTGCTTGTCGACGACCTCCTAGCCACCACCACAACCCTGCGCGCCCAGACTGCCGAGCAGCGCCGCGAAAGCCCAGTCATGCACCCCGGCCGCGCGGACGTCATCGCTGCGGGCGCCGTGGTGGTGGAGGAGGTGCTCGCGCTCGCCCGGGAACGCGCGGGGATAGACAGCATCGTTGTCAGCGAGAAGGACATCCTCGACGGGATCGTCACCAGCCTGCTGTAGGGGCCGCGGTCTAGTCTTCGTCGGGCTCTAAAATCTGATCCTGGCCCGCGCCGCGCTTGAGGTCCTTCACCTCGCGCATGCGCGGCTCGGGGTCGAGTTTGTTGGCGATGGCTTTGCGCCCGGAGCGCACAACTTGCTGGGTGACGGGGGAATTGACCACGGCGCGGGTGGCGTCGACGATCTGGTGGTAGCGCTTCCTACCCGCCTTCGTGCCGAACACGTACCCGGCGGCTGCGCCGACAACGAACTGAATCATGCGGACAATACTACCTAACGCCGCACGATACGGCCTCGCGGACAGTGTGGAGTGGGGCCAGCGGGGCTCGAACCCGCGACCAGCGGATTATGAGTCCGCGGCTCTAACCGACTGAGCTATAGCCCCCAATCAAAGCAAGCCGATTCTAGCGCGTGCGCGCGGCGGCGAGGAAACTGGGGCGGGAATCCTTCAGTCACGCGCCTAAACCACGTCAAAAATGCTGGTGAACCGACGATTTGGAGGTTGGTAGATAGCCTCGCTATAGTTACTCAACGTTGCAAGGGATTGCTTCACGACATTCCTCCATAGCTCAGTTGGCAGAGCATTCGACTGTTAATCGAAGGGTCACTGGTTCGAGCCCAGTTGGAGGAGCCGCCTGAAACCCCGCTTCGGTCAGAAGCGGGGTTTCGTGCTTGAACGGGTTTGCTTGTTTTGGTGGTCCTCTGAGGCTGATCGGGTCTTTTGAGCGCTGATTGTTAGATGTAATCGGTGACGATGGCGTTGTTTTGTTGGCGCGCCGGCTACGGTGACCGTCGCGCTCGTCGCGGCGGTTCTGACTGGGTCCGAACAGCTGCGCTCCCACTTCGTTGGCGTGGCCAGTAAGCAGGGGCTTATCGACGCCACCGTGACCTCCCTCACCGGCGCCATCGACCCCGCCCTCGCCGACGCGCTGGCCGCGGCCCCGGGCGTCGCGGTGAGCGAGTTGCCACCGCGCGTGCCGGAGGGCTTCGCCGTCGACCCCGGCTCGCCGGTGTTGCGGCGGGGCGTTCAGGCGGGCGTCGTCAGCCTGGCGAAGGGCTCCACTCTGGACACCGAGCTGCCCACGGTGAAAACCTCGAACCTGGTCAGCGTCGTCGACCCCGCGCTCGTCGCCGACGCCGTCGACGCCGCGCCGCGCCCCACGGTCATGCTGCGGATGGAGGGCGCGCCGGTGCAGGACCCGGCCGTGCTCGACGGGGTGCGAGCCGCGGCGGCCGCCGCCGACGTGCCGGTGGCGATGACCGAGCCCTTCAGCCGTCGCGCCGACACCGTGGCCATGGTGGAGCGGCTGCTCGCGAACACCCGGATGATGAGCCTCGTCGCGCTGGTCATCGCGCTGGTGGGCATCGCCAACACCGTCTTCCTGTCCTGGCGAGAGCGCCGCCGAGACCGCGCGTTGCTGAACACGCTCGGGTTGACGCCCCTGGGGAGCGCGGTTGTGATGGCAGTTGAGCTGCTGCTGCTGGCCGTGCCGGCGGCGGGCGTCGGGTGGCTCGTGGGGGAGTGGGCCGGTGGGTTTATTGTCGGGGTTGCGGTGGGGTGACGGGTTGACGGGCGTCCTGTTGTGGCGAAAAGCCTATCTACACCGCCGAGAAATAGCGCGAATGAGACTTTCGCAGGTGCCTTTCGCTCTCGCTGGCGACGGCGACGATTTCAGTGTCGGGGTCGTCATTCTCACGGTCGAGGCGGAGGCGCTCCGAAGTAGCTTTCCGGAACGAGTCGAAGGCAGTAACTTTGACGGTGCCGGTGCGACGCTGGTACTTGATCAAATAGGAGGTCATTTTATTGCCTACCTTTCCTGACTGATCCTCAAACGAGCTTGTCTTAACTCCGTATGCAGTGTACCCAGATTGTTACTCACGGTTGACTTCATTAGCTCAATTTCGTCGAAAGACGTGCCCGAAGCTAGATCGGCCGCAGTTTCGAATCGGTTGATCAGCGAAGACAGGGCGTGGAGCGATTGGATCACGTGTTCAGCCCCAGAAGGAACGGTTGCGCCCTCATGGAGGTATCGGATGTCCCTTCCGTAGATGTCCGCCGCTTCTTCGTACAGGTTGGCCCATTGTGATTGCAATGCCGTGCGAATTTGCATCTCTGCCCGCCCGGCAGCAGCCCTTATATGGAGGTGGATTGCTCGGTATCCAGAATGCGGAGAGGTGCGCAGGTCCCGGATATCAACACGACTGGCACCCGCGTTGGAAAACTCTTGGACAAATATTTCGGCGATTTTTGTTTGTTGGCTTAGGCTCACATCGCAGTCGAAGCGCAGGCCTGCGACATCTTGGATGTTAAGGAGCGGTGTGGTCTCCATCCGCACCAATTTTTGACGAAGCGTATCGGTTGTCTTGACGCGGGCGGTCAAAAGATAATTCTGAGTGTCAGGTGCAACCCCCTGCGCCGTTCCGGGAGTCAATGGAAGGATAAGGCTCTTTATCGTCTGATGCGCAAGCTGTAGTAGCTGGTCCAAGTACTCCGAATTGTACTCGAGGAACGATTCGATAAGATCGAGGTCACAATCGCCGCCGTCGCGCCAATTCTTTCCCTGCCTATTGACCGCATTTTTGGAAAATGGGGGACGCGCTTCTAGGAAGTGGCTGTTTAGCTCGGGACTGTCCATCATTTGCCTCGAAAAGTCTGCTTGTTCGGGGAGGAAGTTTTCGGAAGCGTTTTTCTGCTGTGCTTCTCACACTAATGCAAGCCGCACGGTGCCTCGTTCGATCTTCCTCGAAGAGTTGAGCGGCTGCCATACAGAGGCGGCTGCGGCTCGCGGGGCATCCTGTCGGGGCGACCACGCGCTTCGCTACCGCAGCGCTAGAACCCCGGAAAGATCACCTGATTCGTAGAACCGGCCTTGACCAGGGCGAGCTTCCTCGTGTCGAAGACGTAGACGTCGCCACCCGGCGCTGCGAAGCCGACGGCCTGCCCGTACTGGCGCCCGGTCAGCGGCGGGAGGTTTTTCCCGCGGCCGTCGGCCCCTTCCAGCACTTGATTCCCACCCAGTTTCGCTCGATGGCTACGGCTAGGGCGCTGGCTTCAGGCGGGGCGCATTCGGGCCGCGCAGCCCACGGAATTGTCATCGTTGTTGAAGGCGCTGTCGGCGTACGCGACGGGGGCGGATATCGCGGCCAATGAGACCAGGCTGGCAGAAAGTAGGGTGGTTTTTCGCATGGAGTGCTCCTGAATCATCGGTGTGAGCGTGTCTCTCCGCGATGCTAGGACAGGCCGCGCGCAGTGTCGCGCCACCTACGAGCCAGGGGAACGGCCGGGCGGCCTCGTCCACCCACGTACCCTGGCCCCCATGCGCATCCTCACCCACGACGACGTCCATGCTGCATTGACCCCGGCGGAGGCGGTCGACGCCCTCCGCCAGGCGCTGCGCGACGGCTACGACCCCGCCACCGACCAACCGCGCACGAAGGTGCCGTTGCACCGCGGCGAGATGCAGCTCCTGCCGTCGACGCTCCCGCGCGTCAGCGGCGTGAAGATCCTCGCGGTCCAACCGGAGGATCACGACCCAGCCCTGCCGCTCATCCAGGGCCAGTACCTGCTCATTGACGGCACCACGCTCACGCCGCTTTCGCTTCTTGACGGCACCGCCCTGACCACCCTGCGCACCCCCGCCGTCTCCCTCGCTGGGGTCACGGACTTCCTCCCGGGCGCCGTCTCGCCGCTCAAGGTGGTCATCATCGGCACCGGTGCGCAGGGGCGCGGGCACGCAGTGGCGGTGGAGTCTGTGGTGGGGGCTGAGGGGGCGTCGATAAGCTTTGTCAGCCGCACGGAAGCGGACCTCGGGCACCCCTGGCTGCGGGCGGGCTCGGCGGAGGCGGCTGCGGCGCTCAAGGCTGCGGACCTCGTCGTCTGCGCGACCACCGCGACCTCACTGATCCTTGCGCGTGACGACGTCCGCCCCGACGCCATCATCATCGCCGTCGGCTCCCACACCACCGACGCCCGCGAGCTCGCCTCCGACCTGATGGGCGCGGCGCACGTGATCGTCGAGGACGTGGACGCGGCGCTGCGTGAAGCGGGCGACGTCACCCTCGCCATCGGCGAGGGCGCGCTGGCTGCCTCCGACCTGATCCCCATGAAGGATGTGGTCACGGGCGCCGTTGAGCTCGGACGAGACCGGCCGATCGTGTTCAAGACCGTCGGCATGCCCTGGGAGGACCTAGTGGTGGCGGACGCGGTGTATCGCGCCTGAGAAACTTTCCGAACCCCCTTGTCGCACCCCTGGAGGGTGCGGTAAATTTCAGGGGCTACTCCCAGCCGCGCCGAGAAGAGGACCGATGACCAGCCAGCCGTTCCCGCCCGTTCCCCAGGAGTCGAACGAGCCCAACACTTTCCCGCCATCGGCGGGCGGCAGCTCGCGGGTGAACTTCGGTACGGAAAATCACTCCTACGTGGTGAACAACTACTACGCGGCTCCCCAGCCCTCCGCGATCCCGCCGCTGCAACCGCAGGTGTGGGCCGTGCCGCCGGTGGAGCGTGACTACAAAGGGCGCACGCGCGCGGCGGTGCGCAAGCGCCGGACGTGGGCTTGGGTGGGCCTGATCATCGGCGGGATGGTCATTTTCGGTTCGATCGTTGACTTTCGCGGAGTGCTGGAGACTCTCAGCGGACTCATGATCGGCGCCGCGATGGTCGTGCCGGGGGCGTGGTGGCTGCGCTGCGAGCGCCAGGATCGGCGGGCGCTCGCGGAGTGGGAGGAGCGCGTGGCGCGCAACCGGGAGCTCAAGCAGATGCTCGGCGGCGAGTATGACGCTGTCGTGCGCGGGATGGGCGAGGACCGTCGCCCGGCGCCGATGGACCGCAAGTGGCCGATCGTAGCCGCGCTCGCGGTGGCCCTGCTCATCGTCGGCGGGCTTGTGTAGGCTGCACGCAGCAGCGACGGGCAGTGTGCCGGAGCGGGACACCGGTGGGCCCCCGCTGAAAATGGAGGAGCCGCTTTCCCGGAACCGGCAACAGTGTTTGAACTCGGCGTGAGGGCGGCCGGCGGCGGCCGTCGAGGATCTCGAGGAGAGGGCGACGTCCGGCGGCCTTCGCAGTATCCTCATTCTCCTCGGCGGGGGCGCCGTGAGTGTCGAGGAGTCGGCTGGGCCCGTTAGCGTGGCGGGTGGATTACATGCAGACCGGGTTGGTATAAAACGCTTGGCCTTATACCAACCGGTTGATGCCCGCTGACCAGGAACAGGGCTGGTCATCAGGCACGTATTCTGCTACCGGGCCCTCGATTTCTAGAACAGGTTGCCCGACAGGCCCGGGAAGAGCACCTTGTTGGTGGCCCCCGCCTGGACGAGCGCGAGGCGCTTGGTGTCAAAGACGAAAATGTCACCGCCCGGGGCGGCGAAGACGACGATCTGGCCGTACTGGCGGACCGTGAACGGGCGGAGGTTCTCGGGGACGCCCTGCTGGCCCTGGTTCCAGCACTTCGCGCCGATGAAGTCGCGGGAGATGGTCACGGCGGGTTCGTTGGCGCCGGGTGGGGTGCATTCGGGCTGGGCGGCCCGTGCGCGCTCGTTGACACAGATGGTCACGCCGTCCTCGACGGTGTAGTGCTCGCAGCGCACCGAGGCGTCCTGGTTGTTGAAGGCGTGGCTGGCGTGGGCGGCAGGCGCGGCCGCCGCGGCGGCAGCGAGAAGGGTGGCGGGGATGACGGTGGATCGGCGCATGATGTCCTCCTGCGTAGACGTGGTGAGTCGGGTGCGCTGGCCAGTGTAATAAGTTGAGCGATGAATATGAGGAAACTATCAGTTAGTCGTTCCTTTTGGCGCGGCCGGTGGCGCGAACGGCCGCGAGCCGGCGCGACACGCGAGCTCGGAAACGTCAGGGGACACGTGCCGCGCTTAGGCGGAGCGAAACGGGGGCTGTGCCACCGAGTCACACAGAGGCGCACAGAGACGCGAAAAGGCGCACGGGCGAGAACGCCCGGGGCGGGGAATGCCCGGATGTTCTCGCCCGCGCGCCCTTTGGGGCGTCGCCAAGCTAGACCTCGTAATGCATGGGGGAGCCGGGCCCGAGCGGGATACCCAGGAAGTACCAGATGACAAAGAAGATGAACCAGCCGATGACCATGGTCAGCGAGTACGGCAGGGCGAGCGACATGAGGGTGCCCACGCCCGCCTTCTTGTAGTAGCGCTGCAGGAACGTCAGGGCCACAGCAAAGTAGGGCGACATCGGGGTGATGATGTTAGTGGGGGAGTCACCGATGCGGAAGAGCATCTGGGTGACCTCAGGGGCGATGCCGACGTACATCATCATGGGCACGACCACCGGCGCCATGAGCGCCCACTGGGCGGAGCCCGAGGTCAGGAACAGGTTGATCAGCGCAACCATGAGTACGAAGCCGGCGAAGAGCAGGACAACCGGCAAGTCCCAACGCTGGAGAAGCTCCGAGCCGCGGATCGCAATCCACGTGCCCAGGTTCGACCACTCGAACCAGGCAAGGAACTGGGAGACGGCGAAAAAGAGCACCAGCATGGGCAGCAGGGTCTTCAGGCCGGTCGCCATCATGTCCGGGATGTCGCCGGCGCTCGAGATCGTCTTGGTAATAAGGCCGTAGGTCAGGCCGCACAGGAAGAAGCCCAGCGCGATGGGCACAGCGATGTCCGTGATCAGCGGGGACTCCATGAAGCCCTCCTCCGGCGTCGACAGCGGCGAGGCCGGGACGAACAAGAGCAGGAAGAACACCGCGAGGAAAGCGAGGAACACCAGGCCGGTGGCTTTGAGCGCCTTGGACTCGGTGGGGGAGAGCTCGAGCTGGTCGTCGTCGGCGTCGTCTGGGCTATCGCTCTCGGTGGCGTTGGAGAAGGAGAGCTCGTCTTCGTCGATCGCGTCGTGGTCGACGATCTGGCGGGCCTTCTTATCCACGAAGAACTCGGTGATCGCGGTGATCAGCAGAGACAAAACGATCGCCGAGGGGATGACGAAGAAGATGTTCGCCAGGGGGGAGACGGTGTATTCCTCGTCGACAAGCTGGGCGGCGGAGGTGGAGATGCCGGCGAGCAGCAGGTCCGTGATGTTGAGGATCAGGGAGGCGTTGAAGCCCGCCGAGCTGGCGGCGAAGGCGACCATCGCGCCGACGATGGGGGAGCGGCCGACGGCGTAAAAGGCCATCGCACCCAGCGGGATGATGATGACGTAGATGGCGTCGGAGGCCACGGAGCCGGTCACGCCGGCCAGGGCGACCATGAAGGTGAGAATTTTCGGGCTGACCTTTGCCACCATGGCGCGGACCAGCGCCGACAGCATCCCGGTTTGCTCGGCGACTGCGACGCCGAGCATGACGGAGAGGATGACGCCGAGCGGCGGGAAGGAGATGAAGTTCTCCACCGCGTCCGTCACCATGCGGGAGATGTTGTCGGCGGTGAGCAGGGATTCGACCTCGACGGTCTCGCCCGAGCTCGGGTCTTCAGCGGACATGCCGGCGAGCGAGCCGATCCAGGAAACGACCGCGACGACGGCCGCGAGGATGACGAAGAGCCAGAACGGGTTCGGTAGTTTGTTGCCGATCTTTTCAACGGCCCCGAGGAAACCCGTGGAGTTGTTCTGCTCCTCTGTGCTGTTCTCTTTCAGGGACGTAGATTTTGCCATGGGTGTGCTTCCTGGTCGGGGTCAACGGGGCAAGCGCGGCCGCGGCGCGCGTTTGTTGCCCTCCACACTAAATGCCCGCGCGCGGAAAGTGTGACACCGGGCACCTTTTGGGGGCTGGGTAGTAAAGAAACGCTAGCGCAGCCGTAACATGTGCTGCTGAAAACCTGTAAGGCACCGTATTTCAGCGACCCCTAGGAGACCCCATGACCCTCGCCCGCCCCGGACGAATCCTCGGTTTCGCCCTCGCGCTGCTGGCCGTCGTCGCCCTCCTCTTCGCTGCGCTCTTCGTCGTCTGGCCGAAGCTGTTCGGAACGGGGGAGACCTCAATGAGCTCGGAGAGCCTCGGGGCCTCCTTCAACGACATCGCCGAGCTGAGCACCGAGGAGTACGTCTACTCCCGCGTGGGCAGCTTCGACCAGCAGGGCTTCCAGATAGCCGGGCGCACCGTCCCCTTCACGGGCCGCAACTTCCTGGTCACCTACGACGGCACCGTCAAGGCTGGCATCCGCAACGCCGAGCTCATCCAGGTCCGCGTGGATGACAACGCCCGCACCCTCAGCGTCATGACCCCGCACGCGGAGGTGCTCAGCTCGGCCATCTCCCCGGAAAGCATCGAGGTCTACGACCAGTCGATGAACCCGCTCAACCAGGTCCGCGTCCAAGACGTCTCCGCTTTCCTCGCCGAGCAGGAGCGCAACGCCGAGAACACCGCCGTCGAGCAGGGCCTTCTCGAGCGCGCCGACCGGCGCGTGGAGGAGCTGCTGCGCAGCCACGGCAAGGCGCTCACCGAGGGCACCGCGATGGCGGACTACACAGTCGAGGTGAATTGGAGGTAGGCCCGGTGGGGCGTCGATAAGCGCGGCCCTGGGTACACTCGCCGCGGTGGAGACGACCGAGATGACCTACCGCGTACTTGAGCTTATCGGTGTGTACCTGACCAGCCTTGTGGCGGGCGCCGTCGCGCGGAGGATGAATTTCGACATAGTCGGTTTCGCCCTTCTGGCCCTCATTTCTTCGCTTGCGGGAGGGGCGGTGCGCGACGTTCTCATCGATACTGGCCAGGTCGCAGCGCTGGCGAACCCCGCGTACATCTGGGTGGCGCTGGCGGGCGCCGCTACGGCCTTTGTCACCCGGTTCCACGGGCTGGCCTGGACGATGTTTCAGTACCACGCGGATATGGCCACCGTCGGCGTGTGGGCCGTGACGGGCTCCTCCAAAGCGCTGCTCGCCGGGGTCTCCCCGCTGGGATGCGTGCTCATGGGTCTGCTCACGGCGACGGGCGGGACCGTGGTTCGCGACATCATGATCGGGCGGGTCCCAGCCCTGTTGAAGAACCAGCAGGTCATGGCCATCCCCGCAGTCATCGCTTCCGTGCTAACTGTGGTCGGGTTCCGGCTCGGCCAGTACGACCTCGCGATGATCGGCAGCCCGATCGTCGCGTTCGCCATCGCCCTCGTCATCTACTGGGCGGGCTGGTACGTCCCCACTCGCCAGGACTTCGCCCCCGTCAACAATCTCGCGCGGCGCGTGCGGAGTTCGTTCAGTGGCACAGAGAACGCCGCGCACCGCGTCGCCCGTGACATCGAACCGGGCCGGGTCCGGAGGTGGCGCCACAACAAAATGCGCCAGGCCGAGGAAGACGACGACGGCGGCCGCTAGCATCGGGCGCATGGACCTGACCCCGTACCTTGAGAGCTGGCCCGCCGACAACGTCTCCGCCGCCCTCGTCGGCCGCACCGAGGCGAGCTACGGCGACGAGTCCCGCGTCTACGAACTCGCCAGCGTGACCAAGCTGCTCTCCACCTACGCCGTCCTCCTCGCCGTCGAGGAGGGGGCATTTTCGCTTGACGACGCCCTCGGCCCCCGCCCCTCCACCATCCGGCACCTGCTGGCCCACACGAGCGGCATCGGCTTTGACACCCGCGAGCCCCAGAAGCCGGTCGGGGAACGACGCATCTACTCCTCGGCGGGCTTCGAGATGCTCGCGGAGCACCTGGAGCAGGAGGCCGGCATGGCGTTCGGCGACTACGTGCGCGAGGGGGTCTTCGAGCCGCTGGGGATGGGCACCGCCGAGATCTACGGCTCGGCGGGGCACGGCGGGAGGGCGTCGCTCAGCGATATGCGCGCTTTCGCCGCAGAGCTCGTGCACCCGAGGCTGCTGGCAGAGGAGACCCTGCGCGAGGCGATGAGCCCGCAGTTCGGCGACGTGCGCGGCGTGGTCCCCGGCTACGGCATGCAGAAACCCTGCCCCTGGGGGCTCGGGTTTGAGATCAGGGGCTCGAAGGAGCCCCACTGGACGGGCGAGAACATGCCCGCCGAGACCGCCGGGCACTTCGGCATGGCCGGAGCCTTCGTCTGGGTGGTGCCGGCGTGGGTGGACGGCCCGCGCGCGGGGACTGCCATGGTCGTGCTGACCGACCGCGACTTCGGCGAGTGGGCGAAACCGCTGTGGCAGGAGACGAATACGGCACTCTTCGACGCTTTGTGAGTCAGCCCCGGGGGTACCATGACCGCATGACAACGATCCCCGCCGCCGGCGAGAAGCTCCCGCAGCGCCAGGTCTGGCCCCTCATGCTGGCCCTGCTCTCCGCAGTCTTCGCCTTCCAGCTCAATGCCTCCATGCTCGCGCCCGCCCTGGCCACTATGGAGGTGGAGCTGAACGCCACCACCGCCGAAATCGGGCTGACCCAGACGGCCTTTTTCACCTCGGCAGCCCTGTTCTCCCTGTTCATGCCGCGCTGGGGCGACCTCGTTGGCCGGCGCAAGGTGCTCGTGGGCATGATGCTGCTCACCGCCGTGGGCTCGGTCGTGGCGGCGCTGGCGCCGAACGTGACGGTGTTGTTCATCGGCCGCGTCATCCAGGGAGTGTCCGGCCCGACCGTCGCCCTGACCTCCGTCATGCTGCGCCAGGCGGTGCGCGAGGAGAAGCAGTTCGCCTTGCTCATCGGGGTGCTTACCTCGATCAACGGCGGCATCGCGGGCGTCGACGCCCTGCTCGGCGGCTGGCTCACCGACAGCTTCGGCTTCCGCGCGGTGTTCTGGTTCATCGGCGCCGTGGCCCTTCTTGCCGCGGTGTGCACGCGCTTCGGCCTGGCCGAAAACGCCGCGCTGACCACGCACCCGATGGACTGGAAGGGCGTCGTGCCGCTCGTCGTGGCCGTCGGCGTCATTCTCACGGCGCTCAACGAGGCTGGCCAGCTCGAAGCCGCCAACTGGTTCCTCGTCGCGGTGCTCATCCTCGTCGGCGTGGTGGCGCTCGTGGTGTTCTGGCGGTTCGAGGACTCTAGCGCCCACCCGCTCGTCTCCACCGACCTGTTGCGACAGCGCCGCACCTGGGGCCTGTTGGCCACCACGACGCTCACCATGACCGGCATCTTCGCCGTGATGAACGGCCTCGTGCCCAACCTCGCGCAAGACGACGTCAACGGGCCCGGACTGTCCGCCGCCGAGGTGTCCTGGTGGACGCTGACCCCGTACGCCATCGCCGGCCTGATCTTCGGCCCAATCTCCGGCTACATCGCGGGGCGCATCGGGTACAAGGCCATGCTGCAGATCGGCATCGCCGGCGCGGTCGCCTCCGTCGTGTTCGGCATTGTGGTCGTGGACAACCCGACCCCGGCGCTGCTGCTTGCGGTCTCCATCGCGGCGGGTATTACCTACGCGGGTATCGCCAACATCATGCTCGGCTCTCTCGGCGTCGTGCTTGCCCCGAAGAGCAACCAGGGTTACCTGCCCGGCATGAACGCCGGGGCGTTCAACCTGGGCGCGGGGATCTCCTTCACCGTCATCTTTGCCGCCGCGACGACCTTCCAGGCCGCCGAGGGCGGCTACAAGGCGGGCATGATCACCGGTCTCGTGCTGCTCGTGTTCGCCCTCGCGGCCTCCTTCCTCATCCCGCGCCCGGAGACCATCCCCGACACCCTCGCCGCCGAGGGGCGCTAAGCCCATGCACCACGTCATCATTGACTGCGACCCCGGCCACGACGACGCCGTCGCTCTTCTGCTCGCCGCGGGCCACCCGGCCATCGACCTGCTCGGGGTGACCACCGTCGGGGGCAACCACACCCTGGGCAACGTCACGCGCAACGCCCGCCAGGTGCTCACGCTCGCTGGGCGTAGCGACGTCCCCCTCCACGCCGGCGCCTCCCGCCCGCTGCTGCGCGCACCCGAGACCGCCGCCGCGATCCACGGTGACACCGGCATGACGTTGCACGGCTACGAGCTTCCCGAGCCCGCCGTCCCCGTACGCGAGGGGCACGCGGTGCACTACATCATCGACAC
Organism: Corynebacterium timonense; assembly: GCF_900105305.1. Classification (NCBI taxonomy): domain Bacteria; kingdom Bacillati; phylum Actinomycetota; class Actinomycetes; order Mycobacteriales; family Corynebacteriaceae; genus Corynebacterium; species Corynebacterium timonense. The sequence continues at coordinate 456,361 of NZ_LT629765.1, forward strand.
AATCATGGGCCGCGAGCCGGGAACCGTCACCCTCGTAGCCATCGGCCCGCTGACGAACATCGCGCTGGCCGTGCGGCTGGAGCCGCGCATCGTCGGCCGGGTGCGCGAGATAGTCCTCATGGGCGGCGCGTACGGCACCGGCAACCGAACGGCCTCGGCTGAGTTCAACATCGCCGCCGACCCCGAGGCCGCGCAGATTGTTTTCCGCGAGCGCTGGTCAGTGACGATGGTCGGGCTCGATCTGACCCACCAGGCGCTGGCCACGCCCGAGGTGGAAAAGCGCTTCGCCGCACTCGGTACCTCCGCGGGGGACTTCCTCGTCGCGCTCATCGGGGCGTTTCGGGCCAACTACCGCGACGCGCAGGGGTTCCCCGACCCGCCGGTGCACGACCCGTGCGCGTTGGCGTACCTCATCGACCCCGCCGTCGTGGGGACGGTGCGGGTTCCTGTGGACGTCGAAACGCGCGGCGACCTCACCGCGGGCCGCACCGTCGCCGACTTCCGCGCACCCGCGCCCGCGGACTGCCACACACAGGTGGCCACGACGCTGAACCCGGAGCGCTTCTGGGACCTCGTCGTTGAGGCCGTTCGCGCGCTGGGGGAGTAACCTCCGCTGCATGCTCGCCCTGCTCGTCGCCATCACCGTCGGCGCTATCATCCCCATCCAGTCCGCCGCGAACACGCGGCTGAGGCTGAGCGTAGGCGACAAGCCGCTGGTCTCCGCGTTGATTTCCTTCAGCCTGGCGCTGGCCGTGAGCATCGTGGCCACGACGGCGCTGCAGGGCAACCCCATCCCGGATCTCGCCGCGGCCTCCGGCGCCGGCTGGTGGGTCTGGCTCGGCGGCGTGATGGGGGTGTGCTTCATCGTGGGCAACATCCTGCTCTTCCCGCGCATCGGCGCCGTGCAGACGATGGTTTTGCCCATCCTCGGCCAGCTCGTGATGGGGCTCCTCGTGGACCGGCTCGGCCTGTTCGGCGCCCCGGTGCACAGCGTCACCCCGGGCCGCCTGATCGGTGCCCTCGTCGTCCTCGGCGGTATCGCGCTCGTGCTCAACATCGGGCGCGCCGCGGGCCCCGCCCAGGCGGCGGGCCCGCAGGTGTGGGCGTGGCGCGCTCTCGGCGTGGCCATCGGGATGGGCTCGGCGACGCAGACCACGGTCAACGGAGTGCTGGGCACGATGGTCGGCTCCTCGCTGCACGCCGCGGAGGTCAACCTCTTCGTCGGCGCGGTGCTGTTGCTGGTTCTGGTGTGCGCGTCCAGCCCGCGCCAGCTCGGTCGGGCCCCGCAGCCCGGCCCGTGGTGGATGTGGCTCGGCGGCGTCGTCGGCGCGACGTTCGTCATTGCGGGGGCGACGCTCGCGCCGGTTCTGGGGACGGCGACGACCGTCATCGCCTTCAACGCGGGCACGATCCTCGGCGGGCAAGTCATGGAGTCCGTCGGGGCGTTCGGGGCGCGGAAGCGCCCGCTCGACGCGCGGCGCGTGGCGGGCCTCGTGCTCGTGTTCGCGGGCGTGCTCATGGTGCGGCTGCTGTAGCGCGAAGAGTCAATCTCAACCCCAGCTTGAGTAAATAGGGGGATCAACCAGCGCTTGAGGGTTGTCGGTGGTGCGGGAGTGAAGCAAGATCGTCTGCGAGCCAAGCAACGCTCACTGAGGTCGTAGGGGAAGACGAACCTCGTCTCGTACCGCGCTCGCCCGATCCGCTCGGCTCGTCACCGAGGCCGGGCAGGGTTGCGTGGTGCGCCGCTTACTGAACGATCAGGAAGGTCCCCGCATGACAATCACTCTGGCTGCCCCTGCCACCGTCACGGCCGTGTTCAGCATCGATGGGATGCCGAGGGGCGCGCGGTGGGACGTCGAGAAGCTCCTATGCTCCCTGCCCCCGGCCCCTGTGGTGGAACCACTCGTCGACGAATGGGACACCGCGTGGTTCACCCGCTGGCAGCGCACGCCCGAGGGCTACTCCTGCCGCGAGATCCTCCACGCGCCGCTGGCAGATGTGCGTGATTTCGAGCACGCCCTCGATGTATTAGCAGGTGAGCATGGGTTCGTGGCGAGGGTCGACATACGCTCCTACCATGGGCGACATGTCTGATGCATATCGCGTACAAAACCCGGTAAACAACAAGGTCATCGAGTCCTTCGACTTCATCACAGACGAGCAGCTAGACAAGGCCCTCGCCGACGCCGACGAGGCGTTTCGCTCCTGGCGCGAGACCAGCTACGAGCAGCGCGGTGAGCTACTGCGCACGGTCGCCTCGCTTTTCGACGCCAACCGCGACCGCCTCGCCAGCATCATCACCGAAGAGATGGGCAAGCCGCTCAACCAGAGCAACAGCGAGATCGACGACGTGGTAGACATCTTCACCTACTACGCCGACCACGGCGCCGAGCTGGGCGCCGACGAGCCCATCGAGCACGAGGGCGGCACGGCCGTCCTGCGCCGCGTGCCACTGGGCGTGCTCGTGGGCGTGATGCCGTGGAACTTCCCCTACTACCAGGTCGCACGCTTCGCCGGGCCGAACATCATGGCGGGCAATACCGTGCTGCTCAAGCACGCGGAGATCTGCCCGCGTTCCTCCCAGGCCATCCAGGACATCTTCGAGGAAGCCGGCGCGCCGACGGGCGTGTTCACCAACATTTACGCTGACCACGACCAAATTTCTACCCTCATCGCCGACAAGCGCGTGCAGGGGGTGAGCCTCACCGGATCCGAGCGCGCCGGCCGCGCCGTCGCGGCCACCGCGGGCGAGAACCTGAAGAAGGCGGTGCTCGAGCTCGGCGGCACCGACGCCTACATCGTCCTCGACGCCGAGGACATCGACGAGGCCGCTCAGACCGCCTGGAAGAAGCGCATCGCCAACACCGGCCAGGCGTGCACCTCCAACAAGCGCATCATCGTCATGGACGACATCTACGATGACTTCGTTGCCGCCATGGTGCGCATCGCCGAGTCCTTTACCGAGGGCGACCCGGCCAACCCGGGCAAGGGCGAGTACTACCCGCTGTCCTCCCGCGGCGCCGCGGAGAAGCTGCACGAGCAGGTCCAGGACGCCGTCAAGGCTGGGGCTACCCTCCACACCGGCGGGGAGCTCACCGGCGAGGGCGCCTACTTCACCCCGGCCGTGCTCACCGACGTGCCGGTCGGCTCCGAGTCCTACTACGAGGAGTTCTTCGGCCCCGTCGCCGAGATCTACAAAGTCAGCTCCGACGACGAGGCCATCGAGCTGGCGAACGACTCCAACTACGGCCTGGGCGGCGCCGTCTTCTCCTCCGACGTCGAGCGCGCCCGCCGCGTGGCCAACCGCGTCGAGACCGGCATGATCCACATCAACATCCCGCAGGCGGGCGGCGCCGAGCTGCCGTTCGGCGGCGTGAAGAACTCCGGCTTCGGCCGCGAGCTCGGCCCGCTGGGTATGGATGAGTTCGTGAACAAGCAGCGCTTCTACGTGGCGGAGTAGCCACTGCGGCTAGGCGGGTTCGTTGTCGGCGAGCCACTCCACGAGCTCGCCCACCGTCGTCCCGGGGGTGTAGGCGGATTCGTCTGCGCGTACGCCGAACTCCTCCTCGGCGCGGACGGCGAGCTCGATCCGGTCCAGCGAGGACACCCCAAGCTCGTCGAGAGTCGCGTCGGGGGTGACCTCCGCGTCGGTGAATCGCCCGATGAGCTCCGCGAGACGCCCAGCGACCGAGGTGTCCGCCGCCGGCTCCTCGTGTGTGAGGTTGAGCGCGTCAAAGTTAAGTCGTTGGGAGAGCTCCATGCGCCCACTATATACACTGGACACCATGCCTCCGCCGCGCTCGCCACTGCGCTACGACCGCACTGGCACCACGCCGCACGACGGCCTCGACATCCGCTGGTACGAGCGCGGCCCAGAAGAGGCCGAGATCACCGTGCTCTACGTTCACGGATTCAACATCTCCTCCGCCGAGTTTGTCCTGCAGGTGGAGGCGCTTTCTGCGCTGCCGGTTCGCCAGCTGCTCGTGGACCTGCGCGGACACGGCGGAACCGGCCCCGCCCCGCCGCACATGTGCCAGGTCGACGACGCCGCCGACGATATCCGGGAGGTGCTGCGCGACCGCGGCGTCGCGGGACCCCTCATCGTCGTGGGGCACTCGCTGGGCGGGCCTGTATCGCTGTCTTTGATGCGTCGCTACGCGCACGAGCTCGACCTCGCGGGCGCCGTGCTCATCTCTGCGGCCGTTGAGCCCTTCGCCGAACAGGGCATGCCCCAGGTTCTTGCGGGGTGGGTCGGCTCCCTGCTCGAGGGGCTGTACGAGGCGTCCCCCCGCCTCATGAAGCGCCTCCTCGCCCTGGGGACCCGGCTGCTCGTGCCCGTTCTCGCCTGTGGCTTCTACTTCCGGCCCGTCGGCTACGCGGTGGTGAAGTTCCACGCCGCTATGATCCAGCGAACGCCCCTGGACACCTATGCCGGCTACTTCGACGACCTCCTCGAGCACTCTGAGCTCGGTGCCGCCGACGTCCTGGCGACGATCCCCGGCTACATTCTCGTCGGCTCCCACGACGCCGTCGCCCCGATCTCGCAGTCCACGAAGCTGCACGAAATCTGGCCCCGCGCCTACCTCCAGATCCTGCCCGAAAGCGGACACATGCCGCCTTTCGACGCCCCCGGCGCCGTCTCCACCGCCATCGAACGCCTGGTAAGAATGACCGCATGCCAGAATCGGGGGAGCGAGCACTCGTCACACGCGTAGCGGCGGTGTGCCGCACCGCCGTCGTCACAGGTCCCGCAGCCGCGCTTGTGCACGGCCTGCCGACCTTGGACCGCGTCAGAAGCGTCGACCTCGTCCTCCCGGGCTCAACGCGGGCGCCCAGCGCGCGCACGTGGCCGGAGCACGTCACGTACCGCAACGGCTTGCTCCGGCCCGACGACATCACCACCGTCGACGGCATCCGCGTCACCAGCACGCTACGCTGCGCCTTTGACACCAGCAGGTACTACAGCCCCCTGTCCGCGCTTGTTGTCCTCGACGCTGCCCGCTTCCGCCGCCCCGACGTGACCACTGAGCAGCTCCTCGAGCTCACGAGCGCCCTTCCGCGCGCCCACGGCCGCGGCGCGTTCCGGCGTGTGGTTGAGCAGTCGACTGTGACGTCGCAAAGCGTGCTCGAAACCCTTGGCCGCCACGCCATCATCGAGGCGCGCCTGCCTGGCGTGCGCTCCATCGTCGGCCAAGCTCCGTTCGAGTACTACGACCTGGCGACCAGGCCGCTCATCGGCAAGGTCGACCTGCTCATCAACGGCTTCATCTGCGTCGAGCTCGACGGCCGCGCCAAATACACCAGCGACTACGTCACCGCCGAGGAGCGCTTCCGCGAGAAACAGCTTCTGAACAGGGGCTACCTCCTCCTCCGCGCCGGTTGGCGAGACGTCTGGAACGGCTTCCTCGTCCGGTGGGTCGCCAACGCCACCTCCCGGATGCGGTACCTGTGCGAGGACCCCAACGACGGCAACGTCCCGCCTCCCATCGGCGACGGCGAGATCCTCACCCGCCGCGGGTTGTACAGCTAGCTTCTCGACGCCACACTGCCCCCGCGTCTTGTCTGCTCGACTGTAAGGAATCGCGTGCTGGGGTTGTGGTGCTTGCGGTGTCGTGGCGTCGAGTAGCCCTGCTCGACCGCGGGGAATGCCGTCCTGGGGCCGTGGCGCGAGCGTCTTGTCTGCTCGACCGTAAGGAATCGCGTGCTGGGGTTGTGGCGGGGACGGCGCCGTAGCGTCGAGTAGCCCTGCTCGACCGTAAGGGATCGCGCGCTGGGGTTGTGGCGGGGACGTCTGGTCTGCTCGACCACAAGGAATCGCGTCCTGGGGCCGTTGCGCGGGCGCCTTGTCTGCTCGACCGCAAGGAATCGCGTGCTGGCGTTGTGGCGCGAGCGTCGTCGTGGCGTCGAGTAGCCCTGCTCGACCGCAAGGAATCGCGTCCTGGGGCCGTTGCGCGGGCGTCTTGTCTGCTCGACCGCAAGGAATCGCGCGCTGGCGTTGTGGCGCGAGCGTCGTCGTGGCGTCGAGTAGCCCTGCTCGACCGCAAGGAATCGCGTCCTGGGGCCGTTGCGCGGGCGTCTTGTCTGCTCGACTACAAGGAATCGCGCGCTGGGGTCGTGGCGCGAGCGTCGTCGTGGCGTCGAGTAACCCCGCTCGACCGCAAGGAATCACGTGCCGCAGGCGGGGCGCACAAAAAGCCCCCGCCGAGAGTGAACTGCTCCCCATTAGTTGGACTGAGAAATCAGTTGCTAACAACTAGTGGGGAGCATGTTCTTTGAGAGCACGTAGTTCGCTGAGTGAAGTTCAGCGTGAGCAGTTAGTCGACCTTTTCGAGCAGGGAATGGGTTCCCACGCCGCTTCTCGTGTTGTCGGTGTCTCGAGGGATGCAGCGCGCTGCCTCTATCGCCGTTTCCAACTACGTGGCAGGCTATGTCTCGTGGAGAAACCGAACAAGCAGCGCTACTCCTTCGAGACGAAGAAGGAGGTTGTGGAACGTCATCTGGCCGGTGAGTCGAAGATGGATCTTGCCCGAAAGTTCAATCTTTCATCCGACCAACTCGTCAAGGACTGGGTGATTAAGTGGCGCAAAGGCGGCGACGAGGCTCTGCGCCCGAAGCCGAAGGGCAGGCCGAAAGGTTCAGGCAAACCGAAGGTGCTTTCTGAGGAAGAAAAGCTTCGCTGCCAGGTTGAACGGCTGGAAGCGGAAATCGCCTACTTAAAAAAATTGCGGGACTTGAGGAACCAGGGACACGCCTAAAAGCCCAGGCGATCGTCATCCTCAAGTCACACCACCGCTTGGAGTACCTCCTGGATGCGGCCGGTATGGCACGCTCGACATTCTTCTACCACCAGAAACGACTCACCGCACCGGATAAACATGCCGAGCTCAAACAGGCGATCCGGGACAGTTTTAAGCGCAACAAACACCGCTACGGCTACCGGCGGGTACTGCTCGACCTTCGTAACCAAGGTTGGATAGTCAACCACAAACTTGTCTTAAAGCTCATGCGTGAGATGGGCTTGAAAGCCAAGATCCGCCAGCGCAGGCCCTACATCTCCTACACAGGCACAACCAGTCACATCGCCGAGAACACACTCGAGCGCAACTTCACCCCGGATAAACCCAACTCTGTTTTCGTCAGCGACGTCACCGAGTTCAAGGTCGCCGGCCGCAAGGTGTATCTCTCACCGGTGATGGACCTGTTCGACCGCGCAATCGTCGCCCACACAGTGGCCACATCGCCAACCACAGCCTTGACCTCGGCCTCGTTGGCGCAGGCGATCGAAGCGTGTGCTCCAAAGCCGGGCTGGATGATCCACACCGATCAAGGATTCCAATACCAGCACTCATCCTGGCGCACCCTGATTAGCCAGCACCATGGAGTCCAGTCAATGTCACGCAAAGGCAATTGCTACGACAACGCAGTCATGGAGAACTTCTTCGGCCACCTGAAAACCGAAATGTTCCACGGAGAAGTCTTCGACACCATCGAGCAATTCACCGCCGCGGTCGACGAGTACATCCAGTGGTACAACACGCAACGACTCCAACAACGACTCAAGGGCCTGACCCCGATGCAATACCGGAATCAGACCCTTGAAACCCTAACCGCCTAGAATTAAACCAGTCCAACTTTCGGGGGCCAGTTCAGAGGGGCGGGGGCACGACGGTGCGCGGGGGCTACTCGCCCGAGCCGCCGTTGGGGTTGGTGGCGGTCGGGTCGTCGATGGCGAGGTCGCGGGCGGCCTGCGCGGCGACGTCCATGTCGATCTTGCCGTCGTTGGCCAGCCCCATAAGGGCGGCGACGACCATGGATTCGGCGTCGATGTTGAAGTAGCGGCGGGCCGCCTCGCGGGTGTCGGAGAAGCCGAAGCCGTCGGCGCCGAGCACGATGTACTGGCCCGGGACGTAGGGGCGGATCTGCTCGTGCAGGTCGGTGGCGAAGTCGGAGGTGGCGACGTACGGGCCGGAGGTCTGCTTGAGCTGGGTGGTGGCGAAGGGCTCGCGGACGTCGGCGCCCGGGTTCTGCAGCTTCTCCTTGTTCAGCGCCGCCCCGTCGCGGGCGAGCTCGACCCAGGAGGTGACGGAGTAGATCGAGGCGCCGACGTTGTAGTCCTCCTCGAGGATCTCCTTGGCGCGCAGCGCGTGGCGCATGCCCGTGCCGGAGGCGAGGAGGGAGACCTGCAGGTCCTTGTCCTCGCCGCGCTGGTAGAGGTAGATGCCGCGGTGCAGGCCCTCGACGTCGAGGTCGGCGGGGCGCTCGGGCTGATGGGTGGGCTCGTTGTAGACGGTGATGTAGTACATCACGTTTTCGCCGCCGTCGGGGCCGTACATGCGCTCGATGCCCTTGGTGATCAGGTAGGGCATCTCGTAGGCGAAAGCCGGGTCGTAGGTGACCACGGCTGGGTTGGTGGAGGCGAGGATCGGCGAGTGGCCGTCCATGTGCTGGAGGCCCTCGCCGAAGAGGGTGGTGCGGCCGGCGGTCGCGCCGATGATGAAGCCTCGGGCCATCTGGTCGCCAGCGGCCCAGAAGTTGTCGCCGGTGCGCTGGAAGCCGAACATCGAGTAGAAGATGTACATCGGGATCATCGGCTCGCCGTGCGTCGCGTAGCTCGTGCCGGCGGCGATGAAGGAGGCGGACGAGCCGTCCTCGCTGATGCCCTCGTGAAGGATCTGCCCGTCGACGGCCTCGCGGTACGACAGCTGCAGGTCGTGGTCCACGGGGGTGTAGTTCTGGCCCACCGGGTTGTAGATCTTCAGGGTGGGGAACCACGAGTCGAGGCCGAAGGTGCGGGCCTCGTCGGGGATGATGGGCACGATGCGTTTGCCAATCTCCTTGTCGCGCATGAGTGCGCGGAAAGCGCGCACGAGCGCCATCGTGGTGGCTACCTCCTGCTTGCCGGAGTCTTTGAAGTTGGCCTTGAAGGTCTTTTCAAAGTCGGGCAGCTCGAGCGGGGTGAAGGACTCGCGGCGCTCGGGGAGGTACCCGCCGAGCTCCTTGCGGCGCTCCTTGAGGTACGTGATCTCCTCCGCGTCCTCGCCGGGGTGGTAGTAGGGCGGGAGGTAGGGGTCGCGCTCGAGCTCTTCGTCGGAGATCGGGATCTCCTGCTTGTCGCGGAAGAGCTTGAGGTCGTCGAGGGTGAGGTTCTTCATCTGGTGGGTCGCGTTGCGGCCCTCGAAGTTGTGGCCGAGGCCATAGCCCTTGACGGTGTGGGCGAGGATGACGGTGGGCTTGCCCTTGGTTTCCAGGGCGCGCTGGTACGCGGCGTAGACCTTGCGGTAGTCGTGGCCGCCGCGGCGCAGGGCCCAAATTTCGTCGTCGCTCATGTCCTCGACGAGCTTGAGGGTGCGCGGGTCGCGCCCGAAGAAGTGCTCGCGGACGTAGGCGCCGTCGTTGGCCTTGAAGGTCTGGTAGTCGCCGTCCTTCGTGGTGTTCATGATGTGGACGAGGGCGCCGTCTTCGTCCTTCTCCAGCAGTGCGTCCCACTCGCGGCCCCACACGACCTTGATGACGTTCCAGCCGGCGCCGATGAAGAAGGCTTCGAGCTCCTGGATGATCTGGCCGTTGCCGCGGACGGGGCCGTCGAGGCGCTGGAGGTTGCAGTTGACCACGAAGGTGAGGTTGTCCAGGCCGTAGAGGGCGGCCATGTGGAGCAGGCCGCGAGACTCCGGCTCGTCCATTTCGCCGTCGCCAAGAAACGCCCAGACGTGCTGCTTGTCCGTGTCCTTGATGCCGCGGTCCTGCAGGTATTTGTTGAAGCGCGCCTGGTAGATCGCGTTCATCGGGCCGAGGCCCATGGACACGGTGGGGAACTCCCAGAAGGCGGGCATGCCGTGCGGGTGCGGGTAGGAGGGCAGGCCACCCTGCGGGCGGGAGTGCTCCTGGCGGAAGCCGTCGAGGTCGTCCTCGCTCAGGCGGCCCTCGAGGAAGGCGCGGGCGTACATGCCGGGGGAGGCGTGGCCCTGGAAGAAGATCTGGTCTCCGCCCTGCTCGGCGTTCTTGCCGTGGAAGAAGTGGTTGAAGCCGACCTCGTAGAGGGCGGCGGCGGACGCGTAGGTGGAGATGTGGCCGCCGACCTTGACGCCGGGGCGCTGCGCGCGGTGGACCATGATGGCGGCGTTCCAGCGCATCCAGCGGCGGTAGCGCTTCTCGATCTTCTCGTCGCCCGGGAAGTCGGGCTCCATCGTCGTGGGGATGGTGTTGACGAAGTCGGTGGACGACAGCGCGGGCAGCGGGACGCGCTTCGCGGAGGCGCGTTCGATGAGGCGGAGCATGAGGTAGCGTGCGCGCTCGGGGGAGGAGGAGTCGAGCAGCCCGTCGAAGGAGTCCATCCATTCCCGGGTCTCTTCGGGGTCCTGATCGTGCAGGTAGGAGGCCACACCCTCCCGAATCGAAGGGATGTTGGATTCCCGGTCGTTGCCGTAGGGATCCTTCTCGCCGAGGTCGTAATCAGCCACGTTGAAACCTCCGTACTTAGGGCTTTTTACATGTCACTGCCGAGAATACCCGCGCGCGGCGCGCTCGGCGGGTTATCATCTTCGGGTATCAAGTACCTGATGTTCATCAAGGAGGACAAACACGTGGGCGCCGCGGGTGTCGACAGCTACGTAGACCGTCTGGGAATTCGCCGGGACAGCATCGTTCAGGAGATCGGCTGGGATGAGGATGCGGATTCCACCATTTCAGAGGCCATCGAGGACGTCATCGGGCAGCCGCTTCTCGACGAAGACACGGACGAGCTTTGCGACGTCGTCCTCCTGTGGTTCCGCACCGACGACGGCGACCTCGTGGACGCGCTGATGGACGCCGGCCGCAACCTCGGCGATGGCGGGCGCATCTGGCTGCTCACCCCCTCGGCCACCAAGCCGGACGCTGTCCACCCCGGCGACATCTCTGAGTCCGCGCAGCTAGCGGGGCTTGTCCAGACGAGGGCAGACCGCCTTGGCGAGTGGCAGGGCTCCTGCCTCACCGCGGCGGGAACCAAAAAGTAGAGGGGTGTGGTGCTACGCCCCCGCACCGTGGTAGGGTTTCGGGGCGCGCGCCGTTAGCTCAGCTGGAAGAGCAACTGGTTTACACCCAGTAGGTCGGCGGTTCGAGCCCGTCATGGCGCACAAAGTTTTTGTACACGGGCCTCGACCCCATCATTGCCGGGAGCAGCGGCGAGGTCGTAGGAGACGTCGATGACGTCCCACGGCCCGATGCGCAGCCGCGCCGAACCGGCGCGGCGCGAGCCGGGGTCGGGAAACACCACGAACTCGGTGAGCGTCGTTCCGTAGAAGGCACAGATGGCGGCGGCGAGCGCCTCGGGGGCGACGCCGACGAGGAGGGGCTCACCGTCCGGGTCGGTAGCTGCGGCTAGGGCGCTCAGTGGCGCGGCGCGGAAGGGGGCAGGGTCGTCGCTGAGCGCGTCCTCGACGTCCCCGATTTCGACGTCGGGGGCGGGGGTGATGCCGGCCCCGCGCAAAGCGGCCAGGCCGGACTCGAGAAGAGAGTGGTCGGAGGGGGAAAACATGGGCACCTCGTGGCGGGTGGGCTAGCGTTCTTCCTGCCTATCGTAGGACGCAGCCCATGGGTTGCGCTTGCCGGAGCCGTAGCGGGGCCTCGGGGCGGGGGCAACGTGCGAGGCAGGCTCCGGCGCGGGGGCGTTAGGGATCGGGGTGGCGGCGAGTGGGGCGTCGGCAAGCAATGCCTCCTGCTCCTCGCGGAAGCGGCGCCGCTCGCGGGTCTCCGCCCAGATGAAATAGATGAGCCCGCCGGGGGCGAGGATGCCGAAGGCGATCCATTGCAAGCCGTAGGACAGGTGGTTGCCCGTGTCGAGCTGGGGCAGCGGGATCGCCTGGAGTTCTCCCGGCTCCCCGGCGGCGAGTTGGACGTAAGGGGTGGCCAGGTTTAGCCCGCTGAGCTCGGAGACCTGCTCGGTGCTGATGGAATAGACCATGTCGTGGCCCTGATCGTGCATCGGCGGGGTGGGGTGGACGCCTTCGTCGGCGCGCAGGAAGCCGGTGGCGGTGACGCGGCCGGTGGGCGCGGGCTCGATCGCGGGGACCTGGGTGCCGCCGTCCTCGGCGGGGACCCACCCGCGGTTGACCAGCACGGTGTCGCCGCTGTCGAGGGCGAAGGGGGTGAGCACCTGGAAGGCCGGGGTCCGGTCCACCGGGCGCAGGCGCAGCAGGACCTCGCCGTCGGGCACGTATCGGCCGGTGAGGGAGACGCGGGACCATTCCTCGGCGCTCGGGTCGAAGGGGATCGGGTCGCTGTCGAAGGCGCGCTCGATGTGCTCGTTGCGCTCCACCAAGGCCTCGTTTTTACCCAGCTGCCAGGGCGCGAGGAAGGTGAAGGCGAAGTAGGAAAACGCCGCGATGAGCAGGGCGGCGATGACCCAGCCGGGGGTGAGGAACGTCTTCCACCAAGGTTTGTTGTTCGTCGTCGCCATCACAGGCTTCTACTCTACGCGGGAGCGCACCCACGAGATAATGCCGTCCGCGGCGGCTTCGATCTGCTCGCGCGCGGCGGAAAACCCAGCCTGGCCGCCGTAGTAGGGGTCCTCGACGCCGGCTCCGTCCGGGGCGTCGGGGTCGAAGGAGCGCAGCAGGCGGATCTTGTCCTCCGGCACGCCTCGGGCAACGAGCTCGGAGACGTGGCGCTGCTCGAGGGCAACGATGAGGTCGGCGTCTTGTTGCGTCACTCCGAACTGCTGGGCGCGATGGCGGGAGCCGTCGTAGCCGTGCTCGGCAAGCTCGTAGAGCGCCCGCTCGTCGGCCCGCTGACCCACGTGCCAGGAGCCGGTGCCGGAGGACGTCACCACGGTCTCGCTGCCCAGGCCCGCCTCCGTGAGTTTGGCGCGGATGATCACCTCCGCCATCGGCGAGCGGCAGATGTTGCCCGTACAGACAAAATCGATGTGCAGCGGGGCGGCGCCCATGAATAACCTCCTCGTGTCGTCTCCCCACAACACTAGTCGGGCGCCTTTGTAGGGTAGAAGCCATGAGCCCTCAGCCCGTCACCGTTGCCGATGTCGTCGCCGAGCTCGACATCGCCTACCCGCCCGCCCTTGCCGAAAGTTGGGACAAGGTGGGCCTGATCTGCGGCGACCCGGACGCCCCGGTGTCCACAGTCGCGTTCGCCCTCGACTGCACCATGGATGTTGCGCGCCGCGCGGTCGAGGTCGGCGCGGACATGCTGGTCGTCCACCACCCGCTGCTCCTGCGCGGGGTGTCCTCGGTCGCCGCGGACACGCCCAAAGGCCGCGTCCTGCACCACCTGATCACCAACGGCTGCGCGCTGTTTGCCGCGCACACCAACGCGGATTCGGCGCGCCCGGGGGTCTCCGACAAGCTCGCCGAGCTCGTGGGCATCACGCCGGGGCGCCCCATCAAGCCGGTCTCGCTCGGCGGGATGGACGCGTGGGGTGTCCACGTCCCGCCGGCCCACGCGCACGAGGTGAAAGACGCCCTCTTCGCGGCGGGGGCGGGGCGCATTGGCAACTACGCTGAGTGCTCCTTCGAGTGGGGCGGCACCGGCGGGTTCACCCCCCTCGAGGGCGCCGACCCCACCGACGGTACCGTCGGCGAGTACTACTCCGCGCCCGAGACCCGCGTCGAGTTCGTCGCCCCCACGCGCCTTCGCCGCGCGCTTATCGACGCCCTCCGGGCCGCCCACCCCTACGAGGAGCCCGCCTTCGACGTGGTGTCCATGGAGGACACGAGCGACCTGTCCACGGCACCGGGCCTCGGCCGCATCGGCGAGCTCCCGGAGCCGATGACGCTGCGGGAGTTCACCCAACAGGTCGCCGACGCCCTTCCCGAGACCGCGTGGGGGGTGCGCGCCGCGGGGGACCCGGAGCGCCTCGTGCAGAAGGTCGCTGTGTCCTCGGGGTCCGGGGACGGGTTCCTTGGGGACGTCGCAAAGCTCGGCGTCGATGTGTACGTGACCTCGGACCTGCGCCACCACCCGGTCGACGAGCACCTGGCCGCAGGCGGGCCCGCGGTCGTGGATACGGCCCACTGGGCCAGCGAGTTCCCGTGGACGGAGCAGGCGGAAGGTATCGTGAAACGATTGAACGTGAACACCGAAATCCTGCGCCTGCGCACGGACCCCTGGACCGTTTCCGCACATCCCCGACGCGCAACCACCAACTGAAGGAGCCAACGTGAACCTCTCTCCCGAGCTGCAGCCGGTGCTTCTTGAACTCGCCGCCGCTGAGCGCCAGGCCGCGCACCCGGCGGCGACCTCGCCGGAACAGAAGGAGCTGGACGCGCTGCTGGCGGAGCGCGAGCGCCTCGCATCCGCCGCCGCGGCCGCCCAGCTCGCCGTCGACGACATGGAGCTGGAAATCCTGCGCATCCAAGAGGATGAGCGCAAGCTGAAAAAGCGCGAGCTCGACGACAAGCGCCAGCTTGGGGCCGAGACGGACCCGTCGCGCCGCCGCGACCTCGAGCACGACCGCTACGCCGCAAAGTCGCGCATCGCCGACCTGCTGTCCGAGCTGAAGGAGGCGCACAACGAGATCGCGGCACTGCGCAACAACCGCGACAACCACGGCGCCCGCCTCGACGAGGCCGACCGCAAGGTCGCCGCCGCCCGCCGCGCCGTCGAGGCGCTGCCCGACCCGACCGTGATCGATGCCGATTCCCTGCGCGCCCAGCTCCCCGGGGACGTGCTCGCGCTCTACGACGACGTCGGGGCCGCCTCCTTCAACGGGCGCACGTGCCACTCCTGCTACCTGCAGCTGCCTCCCGCCGAGCGTAGCGAGGTCATGGCCGTTCCCGCCGACGAGCTGCCCACCTGCCCCAACTGCGGCGCCCTGCTCGTGCGCGTCGCCCCGGACGCGGGGTAGGCGCGCCATGAAAGTCACGGTCTACACCGACGGCGGCGCGCGCGGGAACCCCGGCGTCGCCGGCTCCGGGTCCGTCGTCTACGGCCCGCAGGGCGACACCCTTGCGGAGATCGCGTACGTGGTGGGACAGGAATCCACCAACAACGTCGCCGAGTACACGGGCCTCGTGCGCGGGCTGGAGGCCGCCGCCGAGGCTGGCGCCAGCGAGGTCGACGTCTACCTGGACTCCAAACTCGTCGTCGAGCAGATGAACGGGCGCTGGAAGATCAAGCACCCCGATATGAAAAAGCTTGCGCGCGAGGCGAACGCGATCGCCTCGCGCTTCGACGCCGTCACCTATACCTGGGTGCCGCGCGCGAAGAACAAGAAGGCGGACGAGCTGTCCAACGTCGCCATGGACGCCGCGGAGAAAGGGGCGCCGGTCGGCGTCGTCGGGGGGTCGCCCGAGGCGCAGTCCGCGTCCGCGCCCGCGGCCTCCCCCGGTGACGCCGATGGGCACGTCGTGGCGGGGCCCGCGCACTGGTCCGGCTGCGATCAGCCGCGCACGCGCTTCGTGCTCCTGCGCCATGGGCAAACCGAGCACTCGGCGAACCACTGCTACAGCGGGTCCTCTGACCCCCAGCTCACCGACGCGGGACGCGAGCAGGCGCGCCGGGCGGCCGCGGCCGTGGCCCGCCTCGGCGCCATCGACGTGGTCGTGTCATCGCCCTCGTCACGGGCACTCGATACCGCGCACGCCTGCGCCGAAGCCCTCGGCATCAACGACGTCGAGGTCGCCGACGGTTTCCGCGAGATGGACTTCGGCGCCTTCGAGGGGCTCACCCGCGAGCAGGCGATGCAGCGCCACGGCGAGGACTTCGCCGCGTGGGAGGCGTCGGCGACCGCCGCGCCACCGGGCGGGGAGTCCCTGGCCCAGCTCCACCGCCGCGTCACCCGAGCCCGGCTGAAGCTGCAGGAGGAGCACGCCGGAAAGACGATCCTCGTGGTCACGCACATGGCCCCGATTAAGTCGGTAGTCCGCCAGGCGATGGGCGCCGGCGTGGAGGTCTTCCGCCACGTGTTCCTGGACCTAGCCTCCATCTCTGTCGCCGAGTTCTACGGGGATTTCGGCGTGGTTCGCTGCGTCAACGACGTCTCCCATCACCGCTAATTTTCTTCCGCGGGTCGCGCGCGTAAGCTGAGTGCCAGCGAACGAGCCGGCCGGGTGACCGCGGCCTCCCGCACCGCCGCCCCGTGCGGGTCTGGCGGGGGTCGAGGAAAGTCCGGACTCCACAGGGCACGGTGGTTGCTAACAGCAACCCGGAGCGATCCGCGGGAAAGTGCAACAGAAAGTAGACCGCCAGCCCGTGCGGGTTGGTAAGGGTGAAAGGGTGCGGTAAGAGCGCACCGGCGTGCGTGGTGACACGCGCGGCCAGGTAAACCCCACCGGGAGCAAGGCAAGAGCCCCCGCCGTGTGCGCGGGGGTCGTCGGACGTGCCGAGAGGCTGCCCGCCCAGTCCGAAGGTAGCTGCTTGAGGCGCCCAGCGATGGGTGGCCCAGATGGATGGTCGCCGCCCCACGGGGTACAGAATCCGGCTTACAGGCCGGCTCGTTCGCCCTGCGCTTTTTGTGCGGCGGGGCGGGGGGAAGTCTGTCACAATGGCTGGTTATGAAGCTGTATGCCGCCCCGCTGAACTTCCGCCCCGTTGCCCGTGAGTTCGGTGTTCCCACGGAGTTCGCGCCCGAGGTCCACGCCGAGGCGGCCCGGCTCACCGACCGCTTCGCCAACCAGCGCCGGGACGCGCGAAACATCCCCCTCGTCACCATCGACCCGGCCGGGTCGAAGGACCTCGATCAGGCGGTGTGCATCGAAAGGTCGGGGTCGGGCTACACGGTGTATTACGCCATCGCGGACGTCGCCGCGTTTGTCGAGCCCTCCAGCGCGATCAAGGAGGAGTCCTTCGAGCGCGGCCAGACGGTGTACCTGCCGGACGAACCAGCGCGCCTGCATCCGGAGGAGCTCAGCGAGGATGCAGCGTCGCTGCTTCCCGACGTCGATAGGCCTGCCGCCCTATGGACCTTCCGCCTCGACGACAGGGGCGAGGTAGCCGACGCGTACGTCGAACGCGCGCTGGTCCACAGCGTGGCGCGCCTCGACTACGACGGCGTGCAGGCGGATGTCGACCGGGGCGAGCCCCACCCTTCGATTGCGCTTCTGCCGGAGGTGGGAAAACTGCGCCAGGCCAGCTCGTTGCGCCGGCAGGCGATCAACCTGCGCGTGCCCTCGGTGCGTGTGGTGGAAAACGAGGAGGGCCATTTCGAGCTCGTCATCGAGCCGCGCCACCCCGTCATGGACTACAACTCCGAGATCTCGCTGCTGACCGGCATGGCGGCGGGGCAGATGATGGTGGAGGCGGGCAAGGGCTTCCTGCGCACCCTGGGGCCCGCGCCGACCGGCGCGGAGGACGACTTCATGCAGGAGATTCGCAACCTCGGCTTCACCCCGGGCCCCGACATTGGGCAGTTCCTCGCAACTGTCGACGCCGACACGCCGCGCGGCATGGCGGCGATGCGCGAAGCGCAGAAGCTGCTGCGCGGCTCCGGCTACGTCAACCTGGAGGAAAAGCAGCCGGAAGTCCACGCCGGGATCGGCGGCTACTACAGCCACGTCACCGCGCCGCTGCGCCGACTCATCGACCGCTACGCTACCGAGGTCTGCCTGTCCATCTGCGCGGGAACGGCGGTCCCCGAGTGGGTGGAGGCGGAGAGCAACCGGGTGGTCAAAACCATGGGGCGCACCTCCCAACTGGCCAACACCGTGGACAAGGCCTGCCTGAACCTCACCGAGGCCACCGTGCTGCGCCCGTGGGTGGGTCACAACTTCGACGCCGTTGTCCTGCACTCCGACCCGGAGGCGGGCCAGGCCCGCATCTTCGTCGTGGACCCGCCCGTGCTCGCCCCGTGCCTGGGCCACCCGGAAGAGGGGAGGGAAACCGCCGTCTCGCTCATCCACGCCGACGTGGGCAACCGCCAGGTGGAGTTCGCCTGGCCCGCGGACTGAGGCCGCTACATCGGGGGAGCCCGCTTAATCGGCGGCGCCCTCTTATTCCGCGGCGCCCTCTTATTCCGCGGCGTCCTCTTATTCGGCGGCGTCTTCCAGCCGCGCAACCTCGCCGGGCAGCACCTCGACGACCTCGTAGTCGGCTGCGGCGGAGCGCAGGAAGGCCTCGGCCTCGCGCAGGGGGACGAACGCGAGCGCCGCCGGGGAGTTGCCCGCCGCGGCGGGCCGGGCGGAGCGCGCACCGCGGCTGAGCAAGTCACTCACGAGCGCGTCGGGGGTATCCAGGTCGTGTTTCTCGGACGCGGAGTTGAGCAGCGTGAACAGCTCGTTGTCGCGGCGCGAGCGCAGCGCCTTCGCTGTGGCCAGGGACCGCATCGTCTCCGTCTCGCAGAAGCGCACCCAGGAGCGGGCGGCCTCCGGGTCAGGGGCGGAATCCGGGCCGTTGACCTGGCGGCGGGCCTCCACCCACTCGACGACGCGCTCAGCGGCGTTGGGCAGCTGCCGCAGCGAATCTACGCCGAAGTTAGCGCAGGCCGCGTCGATGAACGCGCGGCGTTCGGCGATGCGCTGCGTCTGGCGGTCGTAGGGCTCGCCCCAGGACTCAGTCACGGCGAAGATGCGCACCCCCAGCTTGCCCGGGTGGGGGGCCTGGGTGACGGAGCCGTCCGCGTAGTCCACCACCGAGATCGTCCCGCTTGTGCCGCGCAGCGCCGCGGTGTGGCGGGCGCGCAGGACGGCGAGCGGGGAGTTTACGGTGACGTTGTGCGAGCAGATCTCGGCGAGCCGGGCGCGGAAAGGGGCGTCATCGACCTCTGGGTCGCCGCCCGCAAGAGCCAGCGCCAACGCCGCGTCGCCGGCGTAGAGCGAGCCCAGGCCAGCGCCGGGGAGGATGTCGGTAACGAGAGAGATGTCCAGTCCGCGGGTGTCGCGGGAAATCACCTGGCGCGACGCGAGCAGGGACACAAGGCCAACGGCGCGCCGGGTGAGCCGGTCGAGGGAGCCCTCCTCCTGCAGGTCCTCGAGCGTGCCGGTGGAGGAGATGCTGTAGCCGTCGGGCCCGCTCAGTTCGATGCTGATGGTGTCGTCCTCGCGCGGGGAGATGGCGGCGGCGGCGCGCAGCGAGGTCAAACCGAGCAGCGTCACCCCGCCGAAGTGGTCGACGTTTTCGCCGATGAGCACCCAGGTTCCCGGCGCCGAGGCGCACCGGAGCGGGGCGTGGCCGGTGACCTCGCGGTGCAGGTCGGCTGCGCGTGCGGCAGGGGAGGTCTCGTCGGCGGCCCACACGGCCATGATCACCACGTCCTTTCGAAGTGGGGGCTCGGGGAGCTATCGCGCTCTGGACCACCCAGACTACCAACGACGCGGGTAGGGTGGGCGGCACGTCGAACCCGGCTCGAGAGGAAGCTCGAGAACCGAGTACAAGGAGGTCACCATGTCTGAGTCTGACGAACAGTTTTATTTCAACCCCGTGACCGGCGAGATCACCGAGGGAAAGGTCGCGGGCTGGGGCGAGCGCATGGGCCCCTATGCGACGCGCGAGGAAGCCGCCGCTGCGCTGCAGACCGCCGCGCAGCGCAACAAGGAGGCCGACGCCCGCGAGGAGGCGGAGGACAACTGGGGCGAACCCGCCTCGTGGGAAAAGTAGCTAGCTCCTAGGGCTTAATCTTGGAGAAGGCCTTGGCCACCTCCGCGACCGACCTCTCGTAGCCCTCGAGCGCCCGCGCGCCGCGGTCCAACTCACGCTGGTACAGCAGGCCGTAGGCGAAGGTATCCTCCCCGCGTTCGCGAGCACCCGCGGCGAGGCGCTCGATGCGGTCGCGGGAGGTCACGGCGTCCTGGAAGTCGCCGAGCTGCGACTGCAGCGCCTTGCAGGCCTTGGTCAGGCGGCGCGCCTTGAGGCCCGCGCCCTCCGCCGCCACGGAGGCATAGCGCAGCTTCTTCGCGGCCTTACGCACGTCGTGCACGTAGTCCTCGCGCTCGTGGAGGTCGAGGCTGGTGTCATTGTAGTGGTCGAGGACCTTTTCGTGGCGCTTCTTAACCTTCTTAAAGCCGCGCTTGAGGTGCTCGTAGAGGATCTCGCGGGACTCGCCAGGGTCGGCCCCGTCAGCGTCAGCGTCAACGTCAACGTCAGCGCCAGGGTCAACCTCAGCAGAACGCGTTGCGACGGGCGGTTGGGCGAGCAGGGCATCGATCTCGTCGAGGAGGGCGAGGAAGCGCTCGGAGTCGAGCATCTCCACGATGACCTCGTGGGCCTCGCGGTACTCGGCCCGCATGTCGTCTTTGATGTGGGCGGCCGCGGTGGCGTCGATAAGCCCGCTTTCGTCGCTGTCGATGAGGGCGAGCAGGCGCTCCTCGACCACCTCGGCGTCGCGCGCGGTGCCCAGGACCGCGGCGGCTTCCTTCAGCTCGTCCTCGAGGTGCTCGAGCTGCTCGCCTTCGAGGATGCCCTCGAAGGTTTCCAGCAGGGAGCGCATCTCGCGGGTCGACACACGCATCTGGTGCACCGAGTCCCACTCGTCGGCGCGCACGCGCGGCTCCCAGCTCACGATCGCGTCGCGCTGGGTGCGCAGCGCCGACACGACGGCCGCGGCGGGGGAGTCGGGGTCGAGCTCGGGCGTACGCAGGTGCGGCGGCAGGGGGGCCGCATCGACGGAGGAACCGAGGGCTGTGGCCAGCTTGGAGGGGGAATCCGACTTGCGCGCGCCCGCGGCGATGAGGAAGGCCGTGGCCTGTGACAGCAGCTGCGCTCCCTCCTCGGTGCCGGCGGTGAATGCGGAAAGCTCGAGCTCCCACTCGCGCCACGTGGTGCGCTCGCCGCCGGGCAGCAGCGACCACGCGGTGACGTGGTCGTCGCAGAACTCTGCGACCTTCTCGCCGGTGGCGGAGCCGAGATCGCTGACGACGCGGTGGTTGTCCACCTGGGCGATCGGGGAGAGCTCGGCGGTGCGCACGATGGCGCGCACGTTCGATAAAAGCTCCTCGGGGATCTCGGTCGGCTCCTCTAGCGGGGCGCGCAGCTCGCGCCGGGCCGAGCCGGAGGGCAGCTTGAGGTGCCAGCCGTCGTCGGAGCCGCCCGTGCGGCGGCGCAGGGTGATCTTCGCCCGCGTCAGGCGCAGGTCCGGGGTGTCGAAATAAATGGCGGACAGGTGGTGCTCGACCGTGTCGAGGACGCTGTCGACCCCGGGCAGCTCGGTAAGGTCGGGGACAGCGGTTGCCTCGTCGACGGCCAGCTTCGCCTCGACCTCGAGGACCTCACGGGGGGTGTCGTGATTCTTGTCGGACACGTGGTGCTTGCCCTTTCTCGTTGTTCCTTCTCGTTCCGCCGCGCGCATGAGGCGTGTCCATGACGACCCGCGCGGTGGGCGCGTTCACGGTACGGGCAGGCGGCGCGCAAGGGTGCGCCGCGCGTGACCCAGTTTTGCCCGATTCTACCCCTCGTGAACCGCACGGGTGCGCGGTTCCCCGCGGGTAAGGTGTGGTGCTATGAGTAGCCAACAGGAAAACGTTCTGCGCAAGGTCAGCGAGCAGGATATCGCGTTCATCCGGCTGTGGTTTACCGACCTGTTCGGCTCGTTGAAGACAGTGATGATGTCGCCCGCCGAGCTCGAGGCGGCCTTTGCGGAGGGCGTCGGCTTCGACGGCTCCTCCATCGAGGGGTTCTCCCGGGTCTCCGAGTCGGATACGCTCCTGCGCCCCGACCCCTCGACCTACCAGGCGCTGCCCTTCGACGAGGACGAAGGCCTGCAGACCGCGCGGATGTTCTGCGACATCACGATGCCCGACGGCGACCCCTTGTATGCGGATCCACGCCAGATTTTGCGTCGTCAAGTGGAAAAGGCCAAAAACCTCGGCTTCGATTTCGTGGCCAGCCCCGAGATCGAGTTCTACCTGGTCAAAAACGGCGAGGGGATGCAGGACCCGCGGCCCGCGGACAAGGGCGGGTACTTCGACCAGGCGAAGCGCAACGAGGCGCCGAAGTTTCGCCGCCAGACCATCTCGGCGCTGGAGTACATGGGCATTGTCACCGAGTTTTCCCACCACGAGGCCAGCCCCGGCCAGCAGGAGATCGACCTGCGCCACACCAACGCGTTGACCATGGCGGATAACGTGGTCACCTTCAAATACATCGTGAAAACCATCGCGGAGTCCTCCGGCGTGCACGCGACCTTCATGCCCAAGCCCTTCCGCGACATGGACGGCTCGGCGATGCACACCCACTTTTCGCTGTTCGAGGGCGAGACCAACGCCTTCCACGACCCGGACGACGAGATCTCGCTGTCGGCGACCGGCCGGCAGTTCATCGCGGGCATCATCGAACACGCCAACGAGATCTCGGCGGTGACCAACCAGTGGGTCAACTCCTACAAGCGCCTCCAGTTCGGCTCCGAGGCCCCGACGGCCGCGACGTGGGGTATATCCAACCGCTCCGCCATGGTGAGGGTGCCCACCTACCGCCTGCACAAGGCGGATTCGCGCCGCATCGAGGTGCGCTCGCTTGATTCGGCGTGCAACCCCTACCTCGCGTTCGCCGCGGTCCTCGCCGCGGGCCTGAAAGGCATCGAGGAAGGCTACGACCTCGACGAACCCGCGCGCGACGACGTTTGGTCCCTGACCCGCCGCGAGCGCCGCGCGATGGGCTACCGCGACCTGCCAACCTCGCTCGACCAGGCGCTGCGCCACCTCGAGCGCTCCGAGTTCATGGCCGACGTCCTCGGCGAGCAGGTCTTCGATTTCTACCTACGCTCGAAGTGGGACGAGTGGCACAGCTACACCTCCCAGGTGACCGCCTGGGAGGTCGAGAACGGATTGGACTTGTGATATGAGCGCGCGCAGAACCACCCGATCGCTCGCAGCTTTGGGGTTGACGGGCTCGAGGGCGGCCGAGGACATCGCGACACTCGGCTGGGACGACGACGAGCACGCCGTGCTTGTCGACGCCCTCGGCGACGCCGCGGCCCCCACCATGGCCCTCAACAACGCGGTGCGGTTAGCAGAGGCTCTCGACGAGGACTACCCCGAGCTCCGGGACGAACTCCTGCGCGACGCCACCCTGCGTGCCCGGCTCATCGCCCTGTTTGGGGCCTCGACCGCGCTGTCGGACCACCTAGTCGCCCACCCCGACCAGTGGCGCAGCCTGGCCGGCGCCGTCCCCGCCGACGATGAGCTGCGCGCCGCCATGCTCGCCGCGGTGGACGCGCGCGAGGTGCCGGATACGCCCGGGGTCTACCGCGCGGCGGAGGAATACTCCTCGCCCGGCACCGCCCGTACCGCGCTGCGCGACACCTACCGCAGCCTCATCATGCGCATCGCGTCCGCCGACCTCGCCGGAACCTCCCCTGGCGCGGACGGCGGCGAGCACCAGCTCGGCTACGGTCGAGTGACGGCGGCGCTGACCGCCTGCGCGGACGCGGCGCTCACGGCGGCGCTGGCCGTGGCGGTGCGCCGGGTGTACGACGACGACCAGCCGGACGCGCGCGTGGCGGTGATCGCGCTGGGCAAGTGCGGCGCGCGCGAGCTCAACTACATCTCCGACGTCGACGTCATCTTCGTCGCAGAGCCCGCCGACGCCAAGGCGACGCGGCTGGCGAGCGAGCTCATGCGCATCGGCACCGAATGCTTCTTCGAGGTTGACGCGAACCTGCGCCCCGAGGGCAAGTCCGGCGCGCTCGTGCGCACGCTGGACAGCCACCTGACCTACTACAAGCGGTGGGCGGAGACGTGGGAGTTCCAGGCGCTGCTCAAGGCCCGCCCGATGACGGGCGATATGGAGCTGGGCCAGCAGTACGTGGACGCGCTCGAGCCGCTGGTGTGGCAGGCCTCGCAGCGCGAGTCCTTTGTCGAGGACGTTCAGGCGATGCGCCGCCGCGTGCTCGAGAACGTGCCCAAGGAGATGCGCGAACTGGAGCTGAAGCTTGGCCGCGGGGGCCTGCGCGACGTCGAGTTCGCCGTCCAGCTGCTCCAGCTCGTGCACGGGCGCGCCGACAAGGACCTGCGGGCGCGCAACACGGTGGCGGCCCTGGAGGCGCTGTCTGCGGGCGGCTACGTCGGACGCGAGGACGCCCGCCAGCTCATCGACGCCTACGGCTTCCTGCGCCTGCTCGAGCACCGGCTGCAGCTGCAGCGGTTCAAGCGCACCCACACCCTGCCGCCGCGGGAGGAGAAGGAGGCGTGGCGCTGGCTGGCGCGCGCCTCAGGCTTCACCGCGAACGCCCGAGCGACCGCCGCCGAACAGCTGGAAAACACGCTGCGCAAGTACCGCCGCAGCGTGTCCCAGCTGCACGAAAAGCTGTTCTACCGCCCGCTGCTCAACGCCGTCGTCAGCATGAGCGTCGGCGAAGTTGCCCTCTCTGCGGACGCGGTGAAAGACCAGCTCAAGGCGCTCGGTTACCGCCACCCAGCGCGCGCCTACGAGCACCTGGCCTTCCTAGTCAAAGGCTCGTCGCGCAAGGCGAAGCTGCAGGCGATCCTGCTGCCCAGCCTCATGCACTGGCTCGGCGACACCGCCGACCCAGGCGCCGGCCTGCTCAACTACCGCAAGCTCTCCGAGGCAGCGGAGGATAAAAGCTGGTTTTTGCGCATGCTCCGGGACGAAGGCGTGGTGGGCCAGCGCCTCATGCACATCCTGGGCAACTCCCCGTACACCTCCGACCTCATCATCTCCGCCCCCGAGGTGGTGCAGCTGCTTGGCGACGGGGCGTCCGGGCCCAAGCTTCTCGACGTCTCCCCGGACCAAGCCCACAACGCCATCATCGCCGCCACCCGCCGCTACGAGGACCCGGACCGCGCAGTGTCCGTCGCGCGCGGACTGCGCCGCGCCGACCTCGCGCGCATCGCGTCGGCCGACCTGCTCGGCTTCATGGGCGTGCGCGAGGTGTGCGACGAGCTGACGTGGGTGTGGAAGGGCGTGCTCGAGGCGGCCCTGCGCGCCGAGATCCGCGCGGACCTCGCCGCCAGCGGCGAGGAGGAGCCGCGGGCGCGGATCAGCGTCATCGGCATGGGCCGGCTCGGCGGGGCGGAGCTGGGCTACGGCTCCGACGCCGACGTCATGATCGTCGCCGAGCCCGCCGAGGGGGTCGACGAATCCGAGGCCGTCGCCTGGGCGGGCAAGATCATCGATTCCATGCGCGCCCGCCTATCCAAGCCCTCCGGGGACCCGCCGCTGGAGGTTGACCTGGGTCTGCGCCCCGAGGGGCGCTCGGGGGCGGTGGCGCGCACCGTCGCCTCCTACGAGCGCTACTACTCCGAGTGGGGCGAGGTGTGGGAGAAGCAGGCGCTGCAGCGCGCCACCGTTCTCGCCGGCGACAGCGACGTGGGAACGCGCTTCCTCCACGCGATCGACCCCTTCCGCTACCCGAAGGGCGGGGCGAGCGAGAAGGACATCCGGGAGATCCGGCGGATCAAGGCCCGCGTGGACGACGAGCGCCTGCCGCGCGGCGCGGACAAACACACCCACACCAAACTCGGACGCGGCGCGCTCGCGGACATCGAATGGACCGTCCAGCTCATCACGATGATGCACGCCCACACCCTGCCCGGGCTGCATAACACGTCCACTCTTGAGGTGCTCGACTACCTCGAGGACCTGGGGGACGCGGACGTCCTGTCGGCCACGAACGCCCGCATCCTGCGCGAGGCGTGGTTGCGCGCCACCAAGGCGCGCAACGCCCTCGTGCTCGTCACCGGCAAGCGCACGGACCAGCTGCCCGCGCCCGGCCCGCAGCTGGCGCAGGTCGCCGGGTCGGCCGGCTACGACCCGGAGGAGCAACAGGAGTTCCTCGAGGATTACCTGCGCGCCACGCGCCGGGCGCACGAGGTGGTCGAGGAGGTCTTCTGGGGCGAGGTGCCCTCCCGCGAGTACGACGGCACCTTTTAGCCGCCCCGCCCGCGCGCCCGCGCAGCTAGTGTCGGGGGCATGGCTATGACCTTAAGCATTGACCTTGCACACGCGACCTTCGCGGACCTTGAGGCGCTGGTGGAGGCGGCGCGCGTGGCGGGCGTCGATAAGCGAGCCCCCCTCGTGCTCGAGGGCGAGACCGTGCTCCTGACGTTCGCGCCCGCGGCTTCAGCCCCCGCGGCGACAGATGCCGGTTCGGCGGCGCAGCAGTTGCCGCAGCTTGGCGACGCCGCGATCCGCAGCGTCGTCGACATCCTGACGGGGAGGCAGGCACCGCCCCGGCACTCGTGAACCTGGCGCCCGTCAGCTCGCGTGCCGCGTATCCACGATGCGCACCCCTCGCGTGCGCACCCGCACCGCGGCGCGCCGGGCCGAAAGCGCCCCGACGACGAGCACCGCCCAGGCCGCGACGACCGCGAACCACGCGACGCGGAAATCGTCCCACGTGTAGTCGCCCGAGGGGGCGGAGTGGTCGAGGAGCAGGCCGACGACCTGCGACGACACCATCGCGGAGACGAAGCCGCCCATGTTGCCCAAGCCCGTGCCCGTGGCCACCATGGTGCGCGGCATTTCCTCGCGAACGGTGTCGAACCCGAAGTTCGACGTCGGCGTGGCCAGGCCCATGAGCACCATGAGCCCGCAGAGGAAGGCGTAGCTGCGCGGTTCGGGCGAGAGGAAGAACACAACCCACACCACGCAGTGGACCGCGGCGAAGGCCAGCGCCACGAGGTCGCGGCGCGCGCCCGCCCGCGCGGACAGCGGCCCGAGCAGAGGCGCCGCGGCCATGGTGGAGGCGGTGTAGACCGTCAACGCCGCGCCCGCCTGCCCGGGGGACAGGCCCATGCCGAGGGTGGCCAGCGGAACTCCCCACAGCAGCGTGAAGTTGAGCATGAAAATCATGCAAAAGCCGTGGATGCAGAAGGCTTCCCAGCACACCGGGGCGCGCAGCACGGTACGCAGGATGTCGCTGATCGGGGTGCGCGCCGTGCTCGTGCGAGGCGCGTCACGCGGCGCGGCGCTCACGGGTGCGTCGGCAACCGCGATGCCCGCGAGGATGCCCGCGAGGGCGCCGACGGCCCCGAGGGAGACAAAGGCCACGGTCCAGCCCTGCGCGTGCAGCAGCGCGAGGAAGGGCACCGCCGACAGGAATTGGCCGAGCTGGCCTAGCGACGCCGTAAGCTGTGTAAACAGGGGAGTCAGCCGGAGGGGGAACCAGAAGGGAAGGACCCTCAGGGCGGACAGGAAGGCGGTGGAGTCGCCGGCGCCGATGAGGACGCGTGCGGCGATGGCGACGCCGTAGGACTCCGTGACACCGAGCGCGACCTGGCCGGCCGCCATGACGAGCGCGCCGGCGACGAGGAGAACGCGCGGGCCGTAGCGGTCGATGAGGATGCCCACGGGGATCTGCGCCAGGGCGTACACGCCGACTTGGACGGAGGTGAACACGGCGATGCGGGAGGCGTCGACCTCGAAACGCTCGATCGCCTCGACCCCCGCGACGCCGAAGGAGGTGCGACCGAGGACGGCAACGACGTAGACGAGGACGGCTCCCGCCCACACGGTGAGCGCCTTCGCGGTGAGGCGCTCGCGGGGGTCGGGGGAGGTCATACCGTTACACGCTAAACCACGGGTGCCCCCGCCGTGACGCAGCCCGTAAACTGTGTTGGGTGGATTACATTTCGACGCGCGATACGGCCGCTCGACCGGCCACGTTCACCGATATTTTGCTCGGAGGCCTCGCCCCTGACGGGGGGCTCTACCTGCCCGCGGTGTACCCGCGTATCACGCCCGAGCTTCTCGACGCCTGGCGGGCCCTCCTTGCCGAGAAGGGCTACGCCGCCCTCGCCGCCGAGGTGATCAAGCTCTTCGTCGACGACATCCCGGCGGCGCAGATCGAGGAGATCGCCGCCCGCGCCTACCGCACCCCCGCGTTTTCCACCGAGGAGATCGTGCCGGTCGACGCCCTTGGGGACGAGCTCTACCTCGCGCACCTGTCGGAAGGGCCGACGGCGGCGTTCAAGGACATGGCGATGCAGCTGCTCGGCGAGCTCTTCGAGTACGAGCTGGGTCGCCGCGGCGAGGAGATCAACATCCTCGGCGCCACCTCCGGCGACACGGGCTCGTCGGCGGAGTACGCGATGCGCGGGCGCGACAACATCCGCGTGTTCATGCTCACCCCGGCCGGGCGCATGACCCCCTTCCAGCAGGCCCAGATGTTCGGGCTCGACGAGCCGAACGTGTTCAACATCGCCCTCGACGGGGTGTTCGACGACTGCCAGGACGTGGTCAAGGAGGTCAGCGCGGACGCGGCCTTCAAGGCGAAGCACAGCATCGGCGCGGTCAACTCGATCAACTGGGCGCGGCTTCTTGCGCAGGTGGTCTACTACATCTCGACCTACCTGAAGGTCACCGCGGGCAACTCCGAGCGCGTGTCCTTCTGCGTGCCCACAGGAAACTTCGGCGACATCTGCGCGGGCCACGTGGCCAAGCAGATGGGCCTGCCGGTGGACAAGCTCATCGTGGCCACGAACGAAAACGACGTCCTGCACGAGTTCTTCACCACCGGCACCTACCGCCCGCGCAGCGCGGCGGAGACGATGGCCACGTCGTCGCCCTCGATGGATATCTCGCGGGCCTCGAACTTCGAGCGCTTCGTCTTCGACGTGTGTGGCCGCGACGCCCGCCTGACGGCCGAGTTGTTCGCCGTGAAGGCCAAGGAGGGAGGCTTCTGCCTCGACGACGAGGCCGAGCCCGGCACCTTCGGGCGCATCCGCGAGGAGTTCGGGTTCCTGTCCGGCTCGTCCACCCACTCTGACCGCGTGGCCACGATCGCAGACGTCGAGCGCGCCTACGGCGTGGTCATCGATCCCCACACCGCCGACGGCGTGCACGTGGCCCGCTCTGTGGCCCCGCAGGTGGACAGCCCCATCGTCGTGCTGGAGACGGCCCTGCCGGTGAAGTTCGCCGAGACGATCCGCGAGGCGCTGGGGCGCGACCCCGAGGTCCCCGAGCGTTTCGCCGGGGTGCTCGACGCCGAGCGCCACGTCACCGACCTGCCCAACGACGTTGAGGCAGTGAAGGACTTCATTGCCACGACCATCCGGTCCACCACGGTCAAGCCGGGGAGGTGACATACGATGGCGCAGGAGCAGTTCGCGGGCCCCGACTATTACACCGAGTTCGACCCAGAGAAGTTCCTCCGGGACATCGCCGCGCAGAAGGCGCAGCAGGCTGAAGGCGAGCCTCAGACGGGCGCGACCGAGCAAGGCGGTGGCGGTGAGCAGGCCGAGTAGCAGGGCGTCGGGAGCGTGGTACGCCGCCATTGTCGTCGCGGCGCTGTCGGTGGCGCTCATTGTGTGGGGCGCCTTAGTGACCTCCCAGGTGCCCACCGCCACCCAGGAAGAGCGCAACGCCCGGGAGGAAGTGCAGACCCCGGCCCCGGCTGAGCCTGCGCCCCCGGAGCAGTCGGCGAACGTCGTCCGCGTGCCGCAGTTCGCCCTGTGGGCACCGGGCACGCTGATCCAGAGCACGGACCACTACCCGCAGGCGGGCGAATCGTTCACCGCGCAGACGTGCACCGTCGCGTTTAGCTTTTCAAACGCAGAAGGCCGCAACTTCGCCGTCACGGCGGGGCACTGCGGCCGCGAGGGCGACCTCGTGTGGCCGACGAACGCCACCACCGCGCTCGACTACGCCACGGAGGCGGGCCGCTTCATCTACTCGGGCCTCTACAGCCCGGGCGCGCCCAACAT
Organism: Corynebacterium timonense; assembly: GCF_900105305.1. Taxonomy (NCBI): domain Bacteria; kingdom Bacillati; phylum Actinomycetota; class Actinomycetes; order Mycobacteriales; family Corynebacteriaceae; genus Corynebacterium; species Corynebacterium timonense. The sequence goes on from NZ_LT629765.1 coordinate 485,883, forward strand.
CGACGTCGGCATCATCGAGATCACAGACCCGGACCGCTACATGGATCTGGTGGGCGCGCCCATCGAGACCGGCATCGCGGAGGACATCCCCTCGCCGCTGAGCACGGTGTGCAAGACCGGCGGGACCACCGGCTACACGTGCGGGCCTTTCGAGGACGCCGGCCGAGTGCAGATCATCACCACCGACGCCGACGAGGAGCGTGAGACGCGTGGCGATATCGCCGCCGTCTGCGCGCAGAAGGGCGACTCCGGCGGCCCCGTTTTCCGTGACGTCAACGGCCGCGCAACCATCATCGGCGTCGTCTCGGGCACCGAGGCCGGCCGCGCTGAGGAGGAGTGCTACGAGGGCATGGAGAACCCGCGGCGGATGTCCTACTCCAGCGTGGAGCAGACGATGCAGGTCGTCGACAGCGTTGTGCCCGACGGGGCGTGGCTGCGGCAGCAGTGGTAGCTCTAGGACGGTGCGCCTAGCGCCGGGGTGGGCAGGTCATACAATTCCTTGAAGGGCTCCCCGGTCGGGGCGGAGTGCTCCCACACGCCGTTGCGGGTGCGTTCGAAAACCTGCACCGTCTCGGGGCCGTAGCCGATCAGCGTGAGCCGGTCGACGCCCTCGAGGCGTCGGGACTGGCGCCACCGAGAGGCGATGGCGTCCGCCTCTTCCTGGGATGTTTCCGACCAGGTGAACCAGACCGAGTGCTCGTACTTCCGCCCGGGGTGGAAATAGAAGGACAGGTCCTGCGCGCCGTTGCGCAGGCCGTCGTCGACGTAGCTGCGAATCGTCTGCTCGGGAAGCGAGGAGTAGCAAAAGCCCCAAAAATTGATGCGCATGTTGTCCTGGGTGCGCACCGTCATGTTGTCCACGCAGTTCTGCTGCAGCAACCGGGAGACGTGGCCGGCGAAGTCGGCGGTGTCGTCCTGCGCGTGCTCGGTCATGGTGCCGGTGAGCGTGACGCCGGTGGGGGTCCGCGCGGTGGCCGGGTCGGCGATGAGGTAGGTGCGCACGCTGGCGTCGACGTCGTCCTGGCTGGCGGGCGCCGGCAGGATGGGCCGCTGGGGCCGCTCCACCACGGCGGGCGGTTGCTCCGCCTCCGACTCGTAGCTGACCAGGAGAACCCCCATGACCACGACGCCGACGAGCAGCGCGCCGTAGCCTGCGGTAAACAGCGGCCCGGGCACGCGCGCCAGCAGCGGCCGCTGCGTAGCCGCGTCGGGGCCGGCGTTGGCGTCGGGGGAGGGGGTGTGGGCCGTGCTCATGATGCTTAGGAGTCTAGCCCACCTACACTGGGAACCCAGGTAGGCGAGACCCCGCCCGTGAGTTCACAGAAAGGTGCTTCATGCCCATCCCCGAGTTCATCGTCGAAACACGGAAGAAGATCGGAACGGACCTTATGTGGGTGCCCGCCGTCGCAGCGATTGTGCTTCGCGACGCCACCACGAAATCCGACTGGGCCGTCCCCGACGTCCTCCTGGTCAAGCGCGCCGACAATGGGACGTGGACCCCGGTCACGGGCATTGCGGACCCAGGGGAGGAGCCCCACGACGCCGCGGTGCGCGAGGTGCTCGAGGAGACGGGCCTGGCGGCCCGCGCCGCGGCGCTGCTCGGCGTCGGGGTCGTGGGGCCCGTCACCCACGCCAACGGGGACCGCGCCACGTACATGTCGGTGCAGCTGCGCCTCGAGCCGGAGGACCCGAGCGCCGAGCCGCGCGCCGCGGACGACGAAAACACGGACGCGCGCTGGTTCCCGGTCTCCCAGATGCCCGTCGAGGACCCGAAGTGGCGCTTGGCCATCGCCGACGCCGTCGCGCAGCGCCGCCACCCGGGCTCCTACCAGCCGCGCCTCGGGCTGAAGAAGCGCTAGATGCGCTTCGGCATCGACGTCTCCGAGCACCAGGACGGGCTGTCCCTGGTACGCGCGGCGCGCGAAGGCATCGAGTTTGCCATCCTCCGCACGACGGACGGCACCTACCGCGACCGCTGTTTCTCCTCCCACCTTGCCGACGCCCGCGCCGCCGGCCTGGACATCAGCGTCTACCACTACCTGCGTAACCCCTCCGAGGGCACGAGCATCGCCGAACAGGTCGAGGCCAGCCTCGAGGTTATGGGCGGCGCTGCGCTGCCCATGTGGCTCGACTGCGAAACCCCCGCTGGGCTGTCGCGTGACCACATCGCCGAGGCCCACGCCCTCTTCACGCAGCGCGGTGTCCGCGTGGCGGGGATCTATACCTACCCGCACTGGTGGCGCTGGCGCATGTTCGGCGCCGACACGCGCCCCTTCGGCCTACTGTGGCTCGCCGCGCACGGCGCGGACCCAGAGGGGCCGCCGCGCGATGTGTTCCCGGGCGGGTGGCCGCGGGGCGTCGGCAAGCAAAAGCCCGCCGTGTGGCAGTTTTCGTCGCGGGGGTGCGTGGCCGGCTTCTCGGTGGACGTCAACGCGTGGGCGTGACGGGCACTGCCGCCCAGAGCCCGACCGCGACGGCCAGGATATGGGGGCGCCTCCTGTCCCGGCCTGGGGACGTCAGCGTGTGCCCCGCCATGGCTCCTACGTGGTGGCCGGGGTGGGCAGCATCGCGCGAAGGTCGTCGAGGATGCGCATCGCGCCTGTGGGGCCGAGGCCGAGGTACCACACGCCGTCGTCGACCCGCATCGCCCGGCCCTCGGCAACCGCGGGCAGGGCCTTCCAGGCCTCGCTCTCGGTGACCGCGGTCTCGCCCGTCGCGTCCGGCGAGCCGTAGGAGGAGTAGAAGATCACGTCGCCGTCTGCCTGGTCGATGGTTTCGGGGGAGATCTCGACGGCCAGGTCGTCGACGTCCTGGACCGCGGGCCGGGCCAGCCCCACGTCGCGCAGGATCACGCCGATCAGGGACTTGTTGCCGTACAGGCGCAGCTTCTCGGGCATGAAGCGCACGAGCGAGACCGTCGTGTCCTCCGGCACGGAGGCGCGGACTTCCTCGGCCTTGGCGGCGTACGCGTTGAGCGTGGCCTCCGCCTCCTTCTCCATGCCGAGTGCCTCGCCGGCGAGGAGGAAGTTCTCCTTCCAGGGGAACCCGGGGCGGATGGAGAAGACCGTCGGGGCGATCTCGGCGAGCTGGGGGTAGAGCTTGTCGCCGCGCAGCTGGCTGCCCAGGATCAGGTCGGGCTTGAGGGCCGCGATGGCCTCGACGTTGACCTCGTTGACGGTGCCCACGGTGGGGACGTCCTTGACTTTGTCCGCCAGGTAGGACGGGACGGGGTCCTGCCCCTTGGAGGTGGTGATCCCCACCGGCGTGATCCCGAGCGCGAGGACGGAGTCGAGCTCGCCGCTCTCCAACACGACCACGCGCTGCGGCTTGGACGGGATCTCGGTGGTGCCGTTGGCGTGCGTGACGGTCCGGGGGAACTGGCCGGGTTCTGCGTCGCTGCCCAGCTTCGCCGTTTCGGCGTCGGCGGTGCTGAACTTGTTGCCGCCGACGGCAACCTCCGTGTTCACCGTGCCGCCGGAGGAGTCGTTGCTGGGGGTGGCGCAGGCGGTGAGCGTGAGCGCGGACGTGAGGGCAAGTGCTGAAAACGTTCTTGTGAATGACATGAGACGGAAGGTTAGCCTAACCTTGAGGCGGTGCGCTAGTCTGTGGCGGTGCCAAAGTTACGCCGCCGCCCGCCACTGCCCGCGGTGCTCGTTGCCGCCCTGATCGCGCTGGGCTTTGCGACGGCCCTGTCGCTCGCATTGGGAGCCAGACCCATCCCCCTCCCGGAGGTGTGGGCCGCGCTGACGGATCCCACGCCGGGCCCGGTGTCCGCGATCATCTGGGACCGGCGCATCCCCCGCACTCTGGTGGCGGTGATCTGCGGGGCCTCGCTGGGGCTGGCCGGTGCCCTCGCGCAGGCTCTGACCCGAAACCCGCTGGCGGACACCGGCGTGCTGGGGATCAACTCGGGGGCAGCCTTCGCCATCGTGGTCGGCCTGGCCGCGGGCGCGCCGGATTCCTCCTTCGCCCTGTCCGCCCTGGCGGTCGTGGGGGCGGGTGCCGCGGGCGCGGGGATCTACGCGCTGAGCCGCGGGGGAGCGGGAGGCGTGGATCCCCTGCGCCTCGTGCTCGCCGGCGTGGCGCTGAGTGCGATCGTGGGCGGCATCGGCGACGGGCTGGCGCTGGTGAACCCCCAAGCCTTCGACCGGCTGCACGCCTGGATGGTCGGCAGCGTGGACGTCGGCTCCTACAGGCCCGTCTACCTGGCGTTGTCCGGGCTGGCGCTCGGCGGCGTTGCCGCGGCGGCCTCCATTCGGGGGTTGGGCGCGCTCCAGCTGGGCGAGGAAACTGCCGCCGCCCTGGGGGCGCACCTGGCCCGGACCCGGGCGACGGCCCTGGCGGCGATCATCGTGTTGGCCGCCACCGCCACCGCGGCCGCGGGCGTCATCGTGTTCCTGGGACTGCTGGTGCCGCACGTCGCCCGGTGGCTGGTCGGCGCGTCCTTCGGCCGGATCCTGGCGCTGTCCGGCCTGTTCGGGCCGATCGTCCTGCTCAGCGCGGACGTGGTCGGCAGGGTGCTCACCCCGGGTGAGTTCCCGGCCGGGGTGGTCGTTTCCTTCATTGGCGCTCCGTTCCTCATCGCCTATGCGCAGCTGCGCCGGAAGGGGATCTGATGCGGGAGAAAGCCGTGCCGGCCGTGCTGGCCGTCATTCTGCTGGTTGTGGCCGTGGCGGCGGTGACCATGCCGGGGGCGGGGATGACCGCGTCCCAGGCGTGGGGCGCGCTGCTGGGCACGGAGACGGGCCTGGCGCGCACCGTCGTCACGCAGTGGCGCGCCCCGCGTGTCGCCGCTGCGGTGACGGTCGGTGCGGCGCTGGCGCTGAGCGGCTCGCTCTTCCAGGCGCTGACGCGCAATCCGCTCGGCTCCCCGGACATCATCGGCTTCTCCTCGGGCGCCTACACGGGGGTGATCTGCGCGATCGTGCTGGGCTACGCGGGTTTCGGCGGGCAGATCCTCGGCGCCCTCGCGGGCGGCCTGGCAACCGCGGTGATCGTCGCGGCGCTGTCGCTGCGCACGCGCGTCGAGGGCCTGCGCATCGTCCTCGTCGGCCTCGGCATCTCGGCGATGCTCTCCGCGCTCAACCGATGGCTCATCACGCGCGGCGACCTGCAGACGATGTTGTCGGCGGCGAGCTGGGGTGCGGGCAGCCTCAACGGCATCCGCTGGCCGGTGGCCCTGCCGGCCGGCGCGTTCCTGCTTGTGGCCGTGGCGGCGGCGCTGCTGCTGCGCCGCGGCCTGGACGCCCTCGCCCTCGGCGACGACACTGCCCACGGCCTAGGGCTGGGAGTCAACCGATTCAAGGCGCTCCTCCTGCTTGCCGGCGTCGTGCTCATCGCGGCGTCGACCGCCGTCGCGGGGCCGATCGCCTTCATCGCCCTCGCCGCCCCGCATATCGCCCAGGGGCTCACCCGCGCCCAACGCGTCCCGATGGTGTCGACGGCCCTGGTGGGGGCGTGCCTTCTCACCGCCTCCGACATCGTCGCCCAGCGCGCCTTCCACCCCACGGCCCTGCCCGTCGGCCTGGTCACGGTCGTGGTCGGGGGCGTTTACCTGCTGCTGTACATCGCGAGATCTGCAAGGAGATTCTCATGACCGCTTTGCGCGCCGACAACCTCACCCTGGCCTGGGACTCCACCGTCATCTCCCGGGGGCTCGACGTGGACATCCCCGCCGCACAGTTCACCGCGATCATCGGGCCGAACGGCTGCGGCAAGTCCACGCTGCTCAAGGCCTTCGCCCGGATCCTCACCCCCTCCGCCGGGGCGGTGTTCCTCGGCGGGGACGACCTGCGGGACTTCACGGGCAAGCACGCCGCCACCCGGCTGGCTTTTCTGCCCCAGAGCACCGTCACGCCGCCCGACATCACCGTCGCCGAGTTGGTCAAGCGGGGCCGCTACCCGCACCAGAGCCTGCTCAGGCCCTGGTCCAGCGAGGACCGAAGGGCGGTGGAGGACGCCATGAACGCAGCGTCAGTCGCAGAGCTTGCCGACGCCCGAGTATCCGAACTCTCCGGCGGCCAGCGCCAGCGCGCGTGGCTGGCCATGGTGCTGGCGCAGAACACCCCGGCGCTGCTCCTCGATGAGCCGACCACCTACCTTGACATCGCCCACCAGTACGCCCTGCTGGAGCTGGCCAAAGCGCTGGTCACCCAGCTGGGCCGCACGGTGGTGGCCGTGCTCCACGACCTCCAGCAGGCCGTGCGCTACGCCGACCACCTCATCGTGATGAAAGGTGGCGCGGTCGTGGCGGCGGGCGCGCCGGGGGAGATCGTCACCGCCGAGCTGATCCGCGACGTGTTCGGGATCCCCGTGGCCGTGCACAACCTCGGCGGGGAGGTCGTCATCGTGCCGGCGGGGCTGCCCGCGCCGGACGTCAGCGGGCTGAAGGGCTAACCGGGGGAGGAAACGCGAAAGCCCCCGCGGGCGCTGGGGAAAACGCGGCGGGGGCGGGCGTCGTGAAGCTCGAAGCTCCTAGCAGTCGAAGTACATTTCGAACTCAAGCGGCGTCGGGCGCAGGCGCGCCGGGGTGATCTCGTTGTCGCGCTTGAGGCGGATGTAGGTCTCGATGAGGTCGTCGGTGAACACGTCCCCCTCGGTGAGGAACTCGTGGTCGGCCTCCAGCGCCGCCAACGCGGCCTCGAGGGATGTCGGGGCCTGCGGGATGTCCTTGGCCTCCTCCGGCGGCAGCTCGTAGAGGTCCTTGTCCACTGGGGCGTGCGGCTCGATGCGGTTCTTGATGCCGTCGATGCCCGCCATCATCATGGCCGCGAAGCCGAAGTACGGGTTACCCGAGGGGTCCGGCGCGCGGAACTCGATGCGCTTGGCCTTCGGGTTCGTGCCGGTGATCGGGATGCGGATCGCGGCGGAGCGGTTGCGCTGGGAGTACACGAGGTTGATCGGGGCCTCGAAGCCCGGCACGAGGCGGTGGTAGGAGTTCAGGGTCGGGTTGGTGAACGCAAGCACGGCGCCCGCGTGCTCGAGAATGCCGCCGATGTAGTAGCGGGCGATGTCGGACAGCCCGCCGTAGCCGGACTCGTCGTAGAACAGCGGCTCGCCGTCCTTCCACAGGGACTGGTGGGCGTGCATGCCCGAGCCGTTGTCGCCGGCCAGCGGCTTGGGCATGAAGGTTGCGGTCTTGCCGAACTGGGTGGCGGTGTTCTTCACGATGTACTTGAAGTCCTGCAGGTCGTCCGCCGCGTGCAGCAGGGTGTTAAAGCGGTAGTTGATCTCCTGCTGGCCGCCGTTGCCCACCTCGCGGTGGAAACGCTCGACCTCAAAGCCAGCCTTGGCCAAGTTCAGCGCCATGGCGTCGCGCACGTCGACGGTCTTGTCGTACGGCGGGACGGGGAAGTAGCCGCCCTTGGTGCGGTTCTTGTAGCCGAGGTTGGGGGAGCCGTCGAGCTCGGTCTCTCGGCCGCGGCCCCACCAGCCTTCCTCCGCCTCGAGGTCGTAGAAGGCCTTGTGGTCGTCGACCTGGTAGCGGATCGAATCGAAGAGGTAAAACTCCGCCTCGGCGCCGAAAGAGCAGGTGTCGGCGATGCCTGTGGAGGCGAGGTACTCCTCGGCCTTGCGGGCGGTGTTGCGGGGGTCGCGCGAGAAGGGCTCACGGGTGAAGGGGTCGTTGACGAAGAACTTGATGTTCAGCGTCTTTGCCTCGCGGAACAGGTCCAGCTTCGCGGTGGCGAGGTCCGGCAAAAGCGTCATGTCGGATTCCTCGATGGTGGTGAAGCCGCGGATCGAGGAGCCGTCGAAAGCAAGACCTTCCTCCACGGCGTCCGCGTCAAACATCGAGGCCGGGATGGAGAAGTGGTGCTCGACGCCTGGGACGTCGGTGAAGCGAACGTCGACGAACTCTACGTCCTCGTCCTGGATAAATTTCTGAACCTGGTCAATATTGTCAAAGGCCACAGTGCTACTCCCTTGTGTCTGTTGAGCGCTAATGAATGTGACCATTCTACAGACGCTGAAGTGACAACGTCGGGAAAAATGACGCGGGAGGATTCTGGGAGTACGACGCGAACTTCGTGTCTCCGGCGGCAGTGAGTAGGGTAAAGCCATGGCGAACAGCGAGCGGAAGCAGCCCGACGTGACCCCCGAGATGACCGAGATGACCGAGTTGAGCGAGGAGGACTTCTACGGCCGGTACCCGGGAGAAAAGCTCGGCCTGCCCGAGGACGGCCCAGGCGCGCAGGCGTCCGTAGCGCGGCGGATGGGCGCGGTGGCCATCGATTGGGTCATCTGCTGGATCGCCGCCGGCATCATCACGGCCAACACGAGCGCACTCGGGGATATCGCGACGGTGACGCTGCTCCTCTGGGTCGCCCTAGGCATTCTCTCCGGCTGGCTCCTCGCGCGCACGCCGGGCATGGCGGTGCTGGGCATGGGTGTCGCGCGTCTCGACGACCCCACCAAGCGTGTCGGCTTCCTCCGCGCGGTCCTGCGCACGGTTTTCACGATGTTCGTGCTCCCCGCCGCGCTTGTTGACGCCAACGGCCGCGGCATGCACGACCGTGCCACCGGCACGACCGTCATCCGCGCCTAAGCGCCTGAGAGGCGGCCTATTTTCCCTTGCGCTCCTGCATGCGGCGCATGCGCCGGTTCATGCCCGCCATGGACTGCGCACCTTGCGGCAGCGGGCCGCCGGGCAGCCCGGCCGGGCGCCCGCCCGTGTGGTTTTCCATGGCTTCGAGCTTGGCGGACATGGAGTAGACCTCGTCCTTGCGGTAGTTCTTGGGCAGCTTGAGCAGCGTCTTCTGCAGGTCGCGCACCTGGGTCTCGCCCTCGCCGTCGCCGATGTAGAGCTCGTAGACGGGAACGCCGACGAGCAGGCGGTCGACGCGCTTGGACTCGCGCTCCATGAGCTTGCGCAGCCGATTCCGGTTGCCTTCACCGACGAGAACGACACCCGGGTTGCCCACGACGCGGTGCACGACGTCCATCTGCGGGGTTGCGGCGATGGACACCTTGGTCACCCACGCGATGCCGACCGTGCTGCGCAGGTTTTCCAGTGTCCACGCCGCGGCGCCGGGCTGGTTGCCCACCTCGTCGTACATGGACTTCTCCAAGCGGCGGCTGAACACCCACATTGCCACCACGGCGCCCACGAGCAGGCCGAGGACGAGCATGAACCATTGGCCGCCCCAGAGCAGGCCGATAAGGAAGAACACGAGGCCCATGCCCACGACGCTGAGCAGCATGAGGGGGATGAGCTTCTTATCGCGCTTGCGCTGCAGGGTAAACGCCTGCCAGATTTGGCTGCGGGTGTTCTTCCGCTGCGCGCGCTTTGCGGCCCGAGCTTCCTTCTTCGCTGCGCGGGTACTCCCGCTGTCCTTCGCTTTTGCCATGGCCACCACTCTAAGTGAGGGCGGAAGAAGGAACCAAGTGGGTCTGCCTGTTCGCCGAAAGGATGCGCCGCAGTTGGATGAGCAGGTCCCCGCGCCACCACGCGTAGTCGTGGCCGCCGTCCACCACAGTGAGCGAGCTCGTCGCGCCGCGGGCGCGCAGCTCGAGGTCGAGCCCGGCGACGTGGGCGACGCTCGCGGCCTCGCGCGCGCCGACGCTCAGCGCGATCGAGGTGCCAGGGTGGGGCCTGTGGACGTCGATAAGCGAGGGCAGGTAGTCGCGCGTGGTGGAGCCGAGCAGGGCGGGCGATGGTTCGACGCCGGGGGCCCACCACATCGATGGTGACTGCGCAATCACGCCCGCGAGGCGCCCGGGGTGGCGCAACGCTGCGGCCACGGCGGTCACGCCGCCGAGGCTCTGACCAGCGAGGATCGTCGGCCCGCCAAGACCAAGGGCGCGCACCGTGCCGAGCAGCGAGGAGATGAAACCAGGGTTGTCGCCCAGCGTGGTCAGGCGGTCGCGCTTGTCCAGATTTTCCACCCCGATCACCGCGAGCCCCGCGAGCACGTCGGCGGTGCCCACGCTCTCGAGCGCGCCGGGCAGGAAGATGTCACCAAACCACCGTTCGGCGTCCGTCAGCAGCAGCACGGCCCGCGCTCGGCCCGGCGGCCGGTAGACGTGGACCGGTTTGTGTCCCAGCCACTCGTGGCTCAGCGAGCCGCGCACGGCTTTACGACGCCACGCCGCTCCCTCCCACTCCGGCTGAGGCGGGGCCAGGGGGCCCGCGAGGACGGACGTGTAGGGGGTGTCGGACGGGTTGAGCGGATCCGCCGCGGTCGGCGGGACGCCGAAGTTCGGCGGCGGGGTGGTGGTCGGGGCGGGGCCCATGAACGTCGAAAAGCCGTAGCTGGCGCGCAACGTCGGCGCGAGGGTGAGCTCGGCGACGTAGAGGTCCGTGCCCGGGACGCGCCGCATAACGCCACGTGGGGCGTTGTGGTTGTCGGTCACCCGGTTGATCCGCAGGTGGACGCCCATGTGCGCGGGCGCGCCGGGGACGTGGTAGCAAAACGTCACGGCGTTCGTCTCCCGGTCCCACGCGGGCATCGCGCCGGGGGCGAGGGAGTCGAGGAACGCGTTCACGCGCTCGGGCGACGCGTCGGTGAGGTGCGCTTCGATGGAGCGCGCGGTGAGGGTGGGAATGAGGCAGGTCACACCCACAGTATACACATTAGGGCAGGGTAACCTAACCCTAATGTGCTTACCTGGCCCTACGGGCGGCGCTCCACGCGCGCGTTGAGGTGGAGCTTCTCCGGCTTCGACGCGCTCCGCAGCTGGATCGCCGTGGCGCCCTCGCCCTCGCCTATGGCCCAGGCGGCCACGCGGGCCGGAATGACCACGGGCTTGTGAAACTCCACCGCGTACGTCAGCGCGCCGCCGAGCGTGCCCTCGAGCAGCTGCAACACCGACGCGGCCGAGTACATCCCGTGCGCGATGATGGAGGGGAAGCCGAAAGCCTTCGCGCCGAGCTTCGAGGTGTGGATCGGGTTCGCGTCGCCGGACGCCGCGACGTAGGCGCGGACGTTGTCGCGCGTCCACGCCCACTGGGCGTTTGAGGCGACGTCGGGAACCTCGGGGCGGGGCAACATTCGGGCGTCGTCACGCTTGCGCGTGGACACGCTGACGGGCGCGGAACGGTCGAACTTTGCGCCCTGGGCGAGCATCGTCGCGCGCTGGCGCCAGACGGGCTTGTCCTCGTCGCTGCCGTCGACGCTGACCTCGGTCACGATGTCGATGAGGAGCCCCCGGCGGTGCGGGCGCAGGTTCTCGGCGTGGAGGCGGAAGGTGAAGGTCTCGTCGACGCGTAGGGCGCGCTCCTGTTCGATGACGTTGGCCACGTGCACCGCGCCGGTCGGGGCGAAGGGAAAGTCCGGCCGGCTCATCAGCTCCATCGTGATGGGGAAGCCGATGACGAAGGGGTAGGTCGGCGGCAGCTCGTTGCCCAAACGCAGGCCCGTCGCGCGAGTGTAGGAGGCGAGGTCGGAGCGGTCGATGCTGATCCCACGGACCTCGAGGCGCGAGGTGGGGTCGTTGGCGGCGACATGCTTTGTGCCCACGACCGGCAGCGTGCCCACAATGATTGCGCGGGTGAGCGCGCGCAGGTCGGGGATCGATTCAAGGAGCTCGTATTGGTGTGCGGTCACGGCGCTACGCCCCCAAGATGCTCTGGCCGCACACGCGCACCGTGTTGCCGTTGACGGCGGTGGAGGCGGTCGCGGCGAAAAAGGCGACGGTCTCGGCGACGTCGATGGGCAGCCCGCCCTGCTGCATCGAGTTGATGCGGCGGCCCACCTCGCGCGGGCCGGTAGGCATCGCGGCGGTCATGTCGGTCTCGATGAAGCCCGGAGCGACCGCGTTGAGGTTGCCGCCGAGCTCGGCGACGGAGCCGGAGAGCGAGTCGACGAAGCCGATGATGCCGGCCTTCGTCGTGGCGTAGTTGGTCTGGCCGCGGTTGCCAGCGATACCGGAGGTGGAGGACACGCCGATGACGGCGGGGGCGTCGCCTAGCGCGCCCAGTTCGATGAGCTTCTCAGTGATGCGCACCGGGGCGACCAGGTTGATCGACTGGACCATGTTCCAACGCTTGTCGTCCATGTTGGCCAGCAGCTTGTCGCGCGTCACCCCGGCGTTGTGGACCACCACGTCGACCTTGCGCTTGTAGCGCTCCTCGGCGTGGCGGGCAATCTGCTCCGCGGCGGTCGGGTCCGTGACGTCGAGGGGCAAAGCGGTGCCCTTGACCTTGTTCGCGGTCGCCGCGAGACCCTCGCCGGCCTGCGGGATGTCGATGCAGATGACCTTCGCGCCGTCGCGCGCGAGCACCTCAGCGATGACGGCGCCGATGCCGCGGGCCGCGCCCGTGACTACGGCGAGGCGGCCAGCGAGCGGCTGGTCCCAGTCGGCCGGCGCCTCGGCCGTGGCGGCGGTGACGCGGATGACCTGGCCGTCGACGTAGGCGGACTTGCCCGACAGGCAGAAGCGCAGCGTGGACTCAACGCCCTGGAAGTTCGAGGAATCAACGGCGGGGTCGACGTAGACGAGCTGGACGGTAGCGGCCTTGCGCATCTCCTTGGCCAGGGAGCGGGTAAAGCCCTCGAGCGCGCGGGCGGCGATGCGCGCGTCCGTGTCCTCGATGAGCTCCGGGGTGGTACCCAGCACGACGAGGCGGGCGTTGTCCGCCACCTTGCGCATCTGCGGGTGGAAGAACTCGTGCAGCTTGTTGAGCTGCTCCGGGGCGGTGATGCCGGTGGCGTCGAAGACGATGCCGGCGCGCGGGGTGTCGGCTTGCGCCTTGAGCAGCTTGTAGGGCCCCTCCAGGGTGGAGGCGAGGGCCTCGCTCAGGCGGCCGTCGCCGCCGACGACGACCGGGCCGTGCAGGAGAGGTTCGCCCTGCTTGTAGCGGCGCAGGGGGTAGCCCTGCGGGACCCCCGCCTTAGCCGCGAGGGGGGAGTTGATGAGCTTTTCCAGGAGGCCCTGTTTGGACACGTTTTTCTCCTTAGAGTGGGGTTGTGAGAGAGGTCTCGGACAACGTCCTAACGGACGAGACAAAACCCGTAGAATAGTGGCTAACACTACGAATTTGTTTCGTACGTGATGTAGCTTACGGTACAACGATAACTGTAATGTACGGTACTCCCCGTATCCGTCCGTCCCGGTTATCTATCGGTCGGCACAGACCACTCATGACCTGCCCACACAAGTAAGGAACGCGCACGTGAATCAGCCCCGTAAGGTTGCCGTCCTCGGCGGCAACCGCATCCCCTTCGCCCGCTCCAACAAGGAATACGCAGACGCCTCCAACCAGGATATGCTCACCGCCGCGCTCGACGGCCTGGTCGCGCGCTACGGCCTGCAGGACCAGCGCCTCGGCACCGTCGTCGGCGGCGCTGTGCTCAAGCACTCCCGCGACTTCAACCTCGTGCGCGAGTCCGTGCTCGGCTCCGCGCTGGACCCGTCCACGCCGGCCTTCGACCTGCAGCACGCCTGCGGCACCAGCCTGACCTCGGCGATCCAGGTCGCCGACGCCATCGCGCTCGGCCGCATCGAGTCGGGCATCGGCTGCGGCTCCGACACGACCTCGGACGCACCGCTGGCGGTCAACGACGACCTGCGCAAGACGCTCATCAAGGCCTCCCAGGCAAAGAAGCCGTTGGACCAGGTCAAGCTGCTCGGCTCCGTGCGCCCCAGCCAGCTTGCGCCCGTGCAGCCGCGCAACGGCGAGCCGCGCACCGGCCTGTCCATGGGCGAGCACGCGGCGATCACCGCGCGCGAGTTCGAGATCTCCCGCGAGGCCCAGGACGAGCTCGCGGCAGCCTCCCACCAGAATCTGGCCAAGGCCTACGAGGAGGGCTTCTTCACCGACCTGATCACCCCGTACCTCGGCGTGCAGCGCGACACCAACCTGCGCCCCGACTCCACGGTGGAGAAGCTGGCCGCGCTCAAGCCCGTCTTTGGCAAGAAGGACGCCATCCAGCACGGCGGGACCGCGACGATGACCGCGGGCAACTCCACCCCGCTGACCGACGGCGCCGCCGCCGTCCTGCTCGGCTCCGAGGACTACGCCCGTGAGCAGGGCCTGGAGCCCCAGGCGTGGATCGTCGATTCCGAGATCGCCGCCGTCGACTTTGTCAACGGGAACGACGGCCTGCTCATGGCGCCGACCTACGCTGTGCCGCGCCTGCTGGAGCGCAACGGCCTGACCCTGCAGGACTTCGACTTCTACGAGATCCACGAGGCGTTCGCGTCCCAGGTCCTTGCCACCCTCGCCGCGTGGGAGGACGGCACCTACTGCCGCGACCGCCTCGGCCTCGACGCGCCGCTCGGCCCCATCGACCGCGCCAAGCTCAACGTGAAGGGCTCCTCGCTGGCAGCGGGCCACCCCTTCGCGGCCACGGGTGCGCGCATCCTCGCCAGCGCCGCGAAGAACCTCGCGGACAACGGCGGCGGGCGCACCCTCATCTCCGTCTGCGCTGCGGGCGGCCAGGGCGTCGTCGCCATCATCGAGCGCTAAGCGTTTTTCTCAAGCCTCACCCCGAAAGGAGACACAGCCACTATGTCTACCCCCACCAAGGACACCATCCCGGCGACTGAGCCCGCAGAGACCACCGACCACGTCAACGGCGGCAAGGTCGACGACAAAAAGACGGACGCGAAGCCGGAGAAGAACCAGCCGGCAGCCCTGCCGCCCACCCCGGACCCCGCGGCCGTGGCAGACCTCGCGGATCTCCTCGACGGCAACTTCAAGGCGCGCAAGGAATCGATCCGACCGCTGCTGAACAACCCCAACCTGCTGCCAAAGATCGACGGCTCCCTCGAGGAGATCCGGGCGGAGAACCTGAAAAAGGTCCAGGCCATCGCAGACTCGGGCAACATCCAGGGCTCCTTCTCGCCGCTCAACGGTGGCGACGGCGAGGTCGCGGCGGGTGTGTCCTCGCTTGAGCTGATCGCCCAGATCAACGCCTCCGCGTGCATCAAGTCCGGTGTCCAGTTCGGCCTGTGGGGCGGCGCGGTCGACGCGCTGGGCACCGAGCGCCACATCAAGTTTGCGAAGGGCTCCATGGACCTGTCCATGCTGGGGTGCTTCGCCATGACCGAGATCGGCCACGGCTCGAACGTCCAGCACCTCGAGACCACCGCGACCTACGACCCGGAGACCAAGGAGTTCATCGTGAACTCGCCGACCCCGGGATCGAAGAAGGCGTACATCGGCAACGCCGCCCGCGACGGTCGTTGGGCGGCCGTCTTTGCGCAGCTCTACACCCCGGACTCCGAGGAATCCAAGGGCGTGCACTGCCTCATTGTGCGCATCCGGGAGGACGACGGCTCCCCGGTCGAGGGCGTCGAGTGCACCGACCACGGCCACAAGGGCGGCCTGCTCGGCGTGGACAATGGCATGATCACCTTCGATCACGTCCGCGTCCCGCGCGAACACCTCCTCAACCGCTTCGCCGACGTGGCTGAAGACGGCACCTACACCTCGCCGATTGAGTCGAAGAACCGCCGCTTCTTCACCATGCTTGGCACGCTCGTGCGCGGCCGCCTCGGCGTGGGCGCCTCCGCCGCGGGCGCGACCCGCGCGGCGCTTGCCATCGCCGTGAAGTACGCGAACATCCGCCGCCAGTTCGAGGCGGGCGACCAAGACAGCGAGTCCCGCCTCATCGACTACCGCGCGCATCGCCGCCGCCTGCTCATCCCGCTGGCGAAGTCCTACGCCCTCGCGGTGTTCCAGAACAAGCTCCTCGACCGCTACCAGGAGCAGACCGACGCCCAGATCGGCGGCGATTGGAACCCCTCCAAGCCGACCGACGAGCAGGACCGCGCGGGCCGCGAGATGGAGTCACTCGCCGCCATCTTCAAGGCGACGGCCTCCACCCACGCCAACGCGACGATCCAGGAATGCCGCGAGGCGTGCGGCGGCGCCGGCTACATGTCGGAGAACCTCCTGTCGACGTTCCGCGCCGACGTCGACATCTTCACCACCTTCGAGGGCGACGACACGATTCTGCGCCAGCTCGTGGGCAAGAACCTGCTCACCGCCTACGGCCGGGAAGTCTCCGAGCTGTCGCCGTTCGGCATGGCTCGCTTCGTCGCGGCGAACGTCGGCGACATCCTCACCCGCCGCTCCGGCATCGCCGCCAGCGTCCAGTCGCTGCAGGACCGGGTCACGGGCACGGACTCGCTTTTCGACGCCGAAACCCAGCTGCAGGTTGTCCAAACCCGCGAAGAGCAGGTGCTCAACTCCCTGGTCCGCCGCGTCCAGGTTGCCCGCAAGATGGAGCGCTCCGAGGCCGCCAAGGTCATCGACCGCGCCCAGGACCACCTGCTGGCTGCAGCGGTGGCCTACGGTGACCGCATGATGGTCCAGTCCATGATCGAGGCGGAACAGGAGCTGCCGGCCGGCTCCGCGGCCCGTGCCGTCTTCGAACAGGTCCGCCACCTGTTCGTGCTGGACACCATCACCACCTACGCCGACTGGTACCAGGAGCACAACGTCCTGCCGTCCGGGCGCCTGAAGGCCGCGAAGGCGGCGGTCAACGACCTCGTTGACTCGCTCGGCCCCTGGTCCGAGGTTCTCGTGGACGCCTTCAAGATCCCGCAGGTCGTCCTCGACCGCCCGATGATGGTCAACGGCGGCACCGACCTGAGCTAAGCGCTGGAGGCGCAGGAAAAGCGCCCCGCTTCCGGTGAACGTTTCCGGAAGCGGGGCGCTCTGTGTGTTTGAGGTTTTAGCGGGTCATCACCGGGGTGTCCTGGGACGGGCCGTACTTGCTCAGCAGGGTCGAGGCCTCCTGCGCGGTGTCGCCCTCAGACGTCTGGGCGAGGTGCTGCAGGTTCTCCGGCAGCTCGAGGCCACGGTGCTTCATCGCCTCCACGTAGAGCTTGCCGGCGCGGTACGACGAACGCACGAGCGGGCCCGACATGACGGCGCCGAAGCCCATGTCGTAGGCCGCGTCGCGGTACTCGATGAACTCCTCCGGCTTGACCCACCGCTCGATCGGGTGGAACTGCGGGCCGGGGCGCAGGTACTGGGTGATCGTGATGATGTCGGTGCCGGCCTCGACGAGATCCTGGAGCGCCTCGAGGACCTCGTCGCGGGTCTCGCCCATGCCGAGGATGAGGTTCGACTTGGTGATCAGACCGAAGTCCCGCGCCTGGCGGATGACGTCGAGCGAGCGGTCGTAGCGGAACGCCGGGCGGATCCGGCGGAAGATCCGCGGCACCGTCTCCACGTTGTGGGCAAAGACCTCGGGGCGGGCCTCGAAGACCTCCTGGAGCAGGTCCGGCTTGCCCGAGAAGTCCGGGGTGAGATTCTCCACGCCCGTGTGCGGGTTCAGCTCGTGGATCTTGCGCACAACCTCCGCGTAGAGCCACGCGCCCTCGTCCTCGAGGTCATCGCGGGTCACGCCCGTGATGGTGGAGTAGTTGAGGTTCATCTCGCGGACCGACTCGGCCACGCGCTGCGGTTCGCCGCGGTCCAGCGGCTCTGGCTTGGCGGAGTTGATCTGGCAGAAGTCACAGCGCCGAGAGCAATTCGCGCCACCGATGAGGAAGGTGGCCTCGCGGGATTCCCAGCACTCGTGGATGTTGGGGCACCCCGCCTCCTGGCACACCGTGTGGAGGGAGGCCCCCTTCACGCGGTTTTTCATGTCCTCATACTCGGGACCGGTTTTCACCGCGTTGCGGATCCAGCGCGGCTTCTGCTCGATGGGGGTCTGGGCGTTACGCATCTCCACTCGGAGGAGCTTGCGGCCTTCTGGTGCAACAGTCACACCATCCACCGTAGCTGCCATGTCATGAAGAGTCGAGCGCGCCTAGAAATCGCTGCGTCGCAGCCCCTTCGTGGGGTCGGGGGCGGACTTGAACGTGTGGTTTGCCACGGCGAGTTCGCCGGCGAGGGCGCTGTCGAGGGCGTCGATAAGCGGCTTCTTTGCCTCGGAAGTGGGCACGTCGCGGCCGAGCTCGAGGCTCAGCGTGGTCACGTCGGCGTCGTCGATGCCGCAGGCGACGATGTGGTCGTAGGCCTCGAGCGTGTTGTTGCAGTTGAGTGCCAGCCCGTGCATGGTCACGCCGCGGGTGATGCGGATGCCGAGCGCGGCGATCTTGCGGTCCCGCGTCGGGGCGGCGGGGTCCGCAGCGGGGGTCGTGGCGGGCACCCAGACGCCCGAGCGGCCGTCGATACGCCCCGCCGTGGTGACCCCCGCGGCGCGCACGGCCGCGATGATGGCTTCCTCGAGGCGGCGGACGTAGTCGACGACGTCGACGGGCTCGGCGAGCTTGATGATGGGGTAGACCACAAGTTGCCCCTCACCGTGCCAGGTGATGCGCCCGCCGCGGTCGACCTGGACGACGGGGGAGCCGTCGTCCGGCATGTCCGAGGGCAGGGTCCGCTTGCCGGCCGTGTAGGTGTAGGGGTGCTCAACGATGAGGACAGTGTCGCCGATGTCGTCGCGGTCGCGTCGTGCGGCGATGTCCGCCTGCATGTCCCAGGCCTCCTGATAGTCCACGAGCCCCACATCGCGCACGTCGAGCGGCGCCTGTGAGGCTCGGATGGACTTGTCGGCTGGGAAGAAAGGATCGCGTGGGGCAGTCATACCCCACAGCTTAGTCCCGTCCTTAGAGGCCGTTCTGCTCTGCGTACTCGGACGCGGACAGGAGGGGGCCAACCTCGCTGACCTCGACCTCGAAGAGCCAGCCTTCGCCGTAGGGGTCGTTGTTGATGATCTCGAAGTTGCCGTCGATCGCGTCGTTGACGGCGGTCACGGTACCGGAGACGGGGGCGTACAGGTCGGAGACCGACTTGGTGGACTCGATCTCGCCGCAGGTCTCACCGACGGTGATCTCGTCGCCTACCTGGGGCAGGTCAGCGAAGACGACCTCGCCGAGGCGCTCGGCGGCGACGTCGGTGATGCCGATGCGGACGGTGGAGCCCACGGCGGCGTCGGGGGTGGAGTTGATCCACTCGTGGTCCTCGGAGTAGTAGAAATCCTCGTTCAGTGCCATGGCTTAGGCATCCTTTCGGTTGTAGAAGGGGGTCTCACTGATAGTAAACGGGTAGCGGCGTCCGCGGATGTCAATTTCAACATCGGTTCCCACCTCGGCGCGCTCCGGCGCGAGGTGCGCGAGGGCGACGGGGTAACCGAGGGTGGGGGAGGGCTGGCCGGAGGTGACCACGCCGATCTTCTCGTCGCCGATGTACACCTCGGCGCCCTCGCGCGCCGCGCGGCGCTCCGAGGAGGTCAGGCCAGCGATGACCACGGAAGGCTCGCGGCCGGTGAGGGCGGACTTGCCCACAAAGTCGGCCTCCTTCTTGGCAAAGGCGCGGCCCATCCCGGCCTCGACCGGGGTGATGTCGGTGGTCAGCTCCTGGCCGTAGAGCGGCATCGCGGCTTCGAGGCGCAGGGAGTCGCGCGCGGCGAGACCGCAGGGGGTGCCGGCGCCCACGACGGCGTCCCACACAGCCGGGGTATCCGCGAAGCCGGCGTAGAGCTCAAAGCCGTCCTCGCCGGTGTAGCCGGTGCGGGCGACGATAACGTCGACGCCGTTGAGCTTCATCTCGGCGGCGGAGTAGTAGGAGAGGTCGGCGGGGGAGCCGTCGAGCAGCGGCTCGATGACCTCGAGAGCCCGCGGGCCCTGGACCGCGACCATGCCGATCTCGGTGCTGCGGTTGGCCAGCTCGACGTCGAAGTTTTCCGCGCGAGCCTGGAAGGCGAGCCACACGGTCTCGGTGTTAGCGGCGTTGGGCACGACGAGGAAGCTCTCCTCCCCGAGGCGGTAGGAGATGAGGTCGTCGAGGATGCCGCCTTCGTCGTTGACGATCATCGAGTACTTCGCCTTGCCGACCTTCAGCTTCGAGATGGAGGAGATCAGCGTGTAGTCGAGGAACGCGGCGGCATCCGGGCCGCTGACCTCGATCTCGCCCATGTGGGACAGGTCGAAGATTCCGACGTCGTTACGCACAGAGCGGTGCTCGTCGAGCTCGGAGCCGTACTTCAGCGGCATGGTCCAGCCACCGAAGTCGGTGAAGGTGGCACCGAGCTTCTCGTGTGCTTCGTGCAGGGGTGTTTCGGGCATGTGGTTTCCTTTACTTCTTGTTCTCTTCGGTGACGGTCACGTCGACTTCCTCGACCGGCTCGGGGTCGATGTCGAAGGCCTCCGGCGGCGGGCAGGAGCACACCAGGTTGCGGTCGCCGTACGCCTCGTCGATGCGGCGCACCGGCGGGAAGTACTTGCGGTGGATGAGCCCCTCGACTGGATAGGCGGCCTGCTCGCGGCTGAACTCGTACGGCCACTCCGAGCGCGTCACGCTCAGCGCGGTGTACGGCGCGTTGTGCACGACGGACTTCTCGTACTCGATCGTGCCGTCGATGATCTCCTGCGCCTCAGCGCGGATCGCGCGCATCGCCTCGACGAAGCGCTTGAGCTCCGCGAGGTCCTCGGACTCGGTCGGCTCGACCATGAGGGTCCCGGCCACAGGGAAGGCCAGAGTCGGCGCGTGGAAGCCGTAGTCAACGAGGCGCTTCGCGACGTCCGTTGCTGTCACCCCGGACTCCTTGGCAATGCCGTTCAGGTCGAGGATGCACTCGTGGCCGACGAGGCCGTTGTCCCCGGTGTAGAGGATGGGGTAGTAGTCGCGCAGCTCATGGGCCAGGTAGTTCGCGCCGAGCACCGCGTGCTCGGTGGCGCTCTTCTGGCCGGCGGCGCCGCTCATCGCGAGGTACGACCAAGAGATGGGCAGCACGCCCGCGGAGCCGTAGGTGGTTGAGGAAATGGGCACGCCCTCGCCCGTCGGAATCTCCGCGCCCGCCTGCTCGCGCGAGACCTGCGGGTCCGCGGGAAGGAAGGGCACGAGGTGCTTGGCGACGCCAATGGGGCCGACACCCGGGCCGCCGCCGCCGTGGGGGATGGTGAACGTCTTGTGCAGGTTCAGGTGGCTGACATCGCCGCCGAAGTCACCCGGGCGGGCGATGCCGGACAGGGCGTTCATGTTCGCCCCGTCGATGTAGACCTGGCCGCCAGCAGCGTGCACCTTGTCGGCCACGGTTTGGACGGTGTCCTCGTACACGCCGTGGGTTGAGGGGTAGGTGAGCATGATCGCGGCGACGTGGTCGCCGTGCTTCTCCAGCTTCGCGTCGAGGTCCTCGATGTCGATGGAGCCGTCGGAGGCGGTTTTCACCACAGCGACGCGGAGGTTGGCCAGCGTCGCGGAGGCCGCGTTCGTACCGTGGGCGGACGCGGGGATGAGGCAGATGTCGCGCTCGGTGTCGCCGTTGGCGACGTGGTAGCGGCGGATCGCCAGCAGGCCCGCGAGCTCGCCCGTCGCGCCCGAGTTGGGCTGAAGGGAGACCGCGGCATAGCCGGTGAGCTCAACGAGCCAGTCGCTCAGCTCGCCGATGAGCTCGCGCCAGCCTTCTGTGTACTCGTCCGGGGTGAACGGGTGGACGTTGGCGAAGCCCGGCCACGTGATGGCCTCGAGGCCAGCAGTGGGGTTGAGCTTCATCGTGCAGGAGCCGAGCGGGATCATGGTGCGATCCAGCGCGAGGTCCTTGTCACCCAGGTTGCGGATGTAGCGCATCATCTGGGTCTCGGAGTGGATGGTGTTGAACACCTCGTGGGTGAGAAACTCCGTCTCGCGCACCAGCGACTCGGGCAGGCGCGACGCGGCCTCGGCTGAAACTTCGCCGCCGAAAGCCCGGGCGAGCACCTCGAGGTCCTCCTCCGCCGTATCCTCGCCGAAGCTGACCACGATCCTGTCGGCGCCGATGGAGCGCACGAGGTAGCCCTGCTGGGCCAGCGAATCCTTGATCTCGGCGGCGCGGCCGGGCACCTCGACGGTGACGGTGTCGAAGAACTCGGAGTGGGCGACGGTGCCCTCGGCGACGGCGTCCGCGAAGCGGCTCGCGCGGTCGTGGATGGTGCGTGCGATCTTCTTCAGTCCCTCGGGCCCGTGGTACACGGCGTACATCGAGGCGGTGACAGCAAGAAGCGCCTGTGCGGTGCAGATGTTCGAGGTCGCGCGCTCGCGCCGAATGTGCTGTTCGCGGGTCTGCAGCGCGAGGCGGTAGGCGGGGTAGCCCTCCGCATCGACAGAGACGCCGACGAGGCGGCCCGGAAGCTGGCGCTTGAGCTTGTCAGCCACGGCCATGTAGGCGGCGTGCGGGCCACCGTAGAACAGCGGCACGCCGAAGCGCTGGGTGGTGCCCACGGCGATGTCGGCGCCGAGGGCGCCGGGCGCCTCGAGCAGCGTCAGGGCGAGGATGTCGGCGTCGACAGCGACGAGGCCGCCGCGTTCGTGGATCGCCGCGATGACCGGGCGCGGGTCCACAATGTCGCCTTCGGTGCCCGGGTAGGCAAGCACGGCGCCGACGAGGTCCTCGCCGACGACGCCCTCCCCGAGGTTGACTACCTCGACCTCGAGGTCGATGGCGCGGGCGCGCTCCGCTGCGACGGCGATGACCTGGGGGTGCAGTCGGGCGTCGAGAAGCACGCGGCGGCCCTTGCGCACGGCGCGGGACATGAGGCCGACGGCTTCGGCGGTGGCCGAAGCTTCGTCAAGAAGCGAGGCGTTTGCCACATCCAGGCCGGTCAGGTCTTGGACCATGGTCTGGAAGTTGAGCAGCGCCTCGAGGCGGCCTTGGGAGATTTCCGGCTGGTACGGGGTGTACGCCGTGTACCAGCCCGCGTCCTCGACGACGCCGCGGCGGATCACCGGCGGGGTGAGGGTGGAGGAGAAGCCCTGGCCGTAAAACGCCTTCAGAACGGTGTTCTTGCCTGCCAGCTCACGCAGTCGGTCCTGCGCTTCGGCCTCGCTGAGCGGATCAGGCAACGTGATCGGGCTCGTGGCCTTGATCCCGGGGGGCATCGCGGCATCGACCAGTGCCTCCAGACTGTCGTATCCCAGGGCCGCGAGCATCTCCTGCTGCTCGCTGGCGTCGGGCCCGATGTGTCGGGAAATGTAATCCAAGACGTACTCCTTGCGTCGCGGGGATGGATTCACATTCCAGTGTATCGAGCCGTTGGACACCACGGTGGAAAAAAGGTGACCCAGCAGCGAATGCTGCCGGGTCACTGCGGAGGTGGGGAGACGCTACCTACAGATCGAGGTCCGACTCGAAGTCGCCGGCCTCGATGCGGTCCTTGATGGTGGAGACGAAACGCCCAGCATCCGCACCGTCGACCAGCTGGTGGTCGTAGGTGAACGGCAGGTAGCACATCTGGCGGATCGCGATCGAGTCGATGCCGTCCTCGGTGACGATGACGGGGCGCTTCTCAATCGCGGCGGTGCCGAGGATGCCAGCCTGCGGCGGGGTGAGGATCGGGGTGTCCAGGAGGGCGCCCTCGGAGCCAATGTTCGTCACCGTGAAGGTTGCGCCGGTGATGTCGTCCGGGCGCAGCTTCTTGTTGCGGGCACGGTCGGCGAGGTCGGCGATGGCCGTGGCGATCTCGGCCAGGTTGAGGTCCTGGGCTTTCTTGATCACCGGCACGAGCAGGCCCTGCGGCGTATCCACGGCGATGCCGATGTTCACGTCGGAGTGGTAGGTGATCTCCTTTTCCTTCTCGTCAAAGGAGGCGTTGACGTTCGGATGGGACACGAGCGCTTCGGCCGCAGCCTTGACGAAGAACGCCAAGTAGGTGATGTTGACCCCGTGCTTCTCCTGGAAGCGCGGCTTGACCTTCTTGCGCAGTTCGGCCACGCGGGTCACGTCGACTTCCTGAACGTGGGTGAGCTGCGCGGTCGTGCGCAGCGACTCCACCATCGTGGAGGCGGTGATCTCGCGGATGCGGCTCACCTTCTTCGTGGTGCCGATGAGTTCCTCCTTGGAGGGGTCAACCGACTTGGTGGACCAGTTGGCGCGCGGGCCCTTCTTCTCCGCCTGCTCGGAGGAGGCCTGCGCCTCGGAGGACTTCTCTGCGGAGGAGCCGCCCTCTGCTGCCGCGAGAACGTCCTGCTTGCGGATGCGTCCGCCGACGCCGGTGCCCTCGATCGAGTTCAGGTCGACGCCGTGCTTCTCAGCGAGCTTGCGCACGAGCGGGGTCACGTAAGGGACTTTCTCGCTGCTGGCGCTCTTCGAAGCCTTTTTTGGCTCGGCCTTTTCTTCAGCCTTCTCCGCGTCGTTCTTCTCCGGTTCGTTCTTCTCTTCCTCGGCGTCGGTGTCAGCGTCGGAGTCGGAGTCAGTGTCAGCGTCGGTGTCGTCGGGCTCGGACTCGCTGGCTGCCGCGTCGGCATCGCCGACGCGGGCGATGACGGAGCCGACCTCGACGGTGTCGTCTTCCTCCGCGAGGATCTCAATGAGGGTGCCGGCGACGGGGGAGGGGATTTCGGTGTCGACCTTGTCGGTGGAGACCTCGAGCAGCGGCTCGTCGACCTCGACGGTGTCGCCGACGGTCTTCAGCCACGTGGTGATGGTGCCCTCGGTGACGGACTCGCCGAGCTCCGGCATCTCAACGTCGGTGGCAGAGCCGCCGGACTTCTTCTTCGGTTCGTCCTGCTTCTCCTCGGCCTTCTCCTCCTCAGCGTCGGAGTCAGCGGCGGAGTCGGAGTCGGTGTCGGAGTCGGTGTCGGTGCCGTCGGGCTCGGACTCGCTGGCTGCCGCGTCGGCATCGCCGACGCGGGCGATGACGGAGCCGACCTCGACGGTGTCGTCTTCCTCCGCGAGGATCTCAATGAGGGTGCCGGCGACGGGGGAGGGGATTTCGGTGTCGACCTTGTCGGTGGAGACCTCGAGCAGCGGCTCGTCGACCTCGACGGTGTCGCCGACGGACTTCAGCCACGTGGTAATGGTGCCCTCGGTGACGGACTCGCCGAGCTCCGGCATCTCAACGTCGGTGGCAGAGCCGCCGGACTTCTTCTTCGGCGCGGAGGAATCTTCAGAGGAGTCGGCGGACTCGGAGGTCTCGGCCGACTCGGAGGATTCGGACGATTCGGCGTTATCGTCGTCGGATCCCTTGTCGTCGGACGACGGCTCCTCGCCTTCGTCGCCGATGATCGCGATGACCTCGCCGACGTCGACAGTGTCGTCTTCCTCAGCCTTGATCTCCAGGAGAACACCCGAAACCGGGGAGGGAATCTCGGTGTCGACCTTGTCGGTGGAGACCTCGAGCAGGGGCTCGTCGGCCTCGACGGTGTCGCCGACGGACTTCAGCCACGTGGTAATGGTGCCTTCAGTGACCGATTCGCCCAGCTCGGGCATCTCTACAGAGTGAGCCATGTCTTTCTTGTCTCCTCGGTTCGTTTTCACGGGTTCGTTTCCAAGCGGAAGCTACAAAGCATTAGAGTACCCGCTATCCCCGGGCCATGTTGAGGGCGGGGCACAGACGCGTGCGCGGGGGTGAATCCCCAGGCAGACAGCCGGGTGCACCGACCTGTGGGGCACACCGTTCCGTATGATGTGGGAGGTGTTCAACCTTTTCGGCAATCGCAAGAATTCTTCCTCGCTGAAACCCCCGCGCGCCCCAGGCGACACAATCCGCCAGGAAGACGCCGCTTACCTGAAGCAGTGGGCCGCGGGCCGGGCGTTCGTCGAGGGGTTTGTGGAGCCCGAAACGGTGATCAACGAGATGTCGGTGGTCCTCGTCGACGAACACGGCGAGTTCACCCGGCGTCGGATCGGGGGGCCCAAAGGGATCGACGCGGTGGCGAAGCTGTTGGGCATTTCGCTTTACGACGTCGAAGAGACCGGCTACCCCGAGAGGATGCGCAAGCGGATGGAGCGCGACCGCATCCTTCGTCGACGCGCGGAACAAAAGGAACGCCGCGCCCGTTTTGAGCGCGGCGAGAACCCGTACGGCGAGTGATCTGCTGATCTACTCGGCGAGCGCGCTCAGCGTCTCCACGATGGTGCGCACGGGCGCGCCGGTGGCGCGCCTCGGGGTGTAGCCCCACGGCGAGCCGGAGTTCCACGCGGGGCCAGCGACGTCGATGTGGGCCCACTGCGTGTTCTCCGCCACGAAGCGCGACAGGTACAGCCCCGCGTACTGCATGCCGCCGTTGCGGGAATCACCGATGTTGCGGATGTCCGCGACGGGGGATTTCAGCTGCTCCTCGTGCTCCTCCAGCAGCTGCATGGCCCAGCTTGCTTCGCCGACCTCGCGGCCGGTCTCGGCGACGCGGTCGCGGAACTCCTCGGTTCCCATCACGCCAGCGGTGCGTGAGCCGAGCGCGACCATCTGGGCGCCGGTGAGCGTCGCGGTGTCGATGAGGTAGTCGGGGGTGTCCTCGCAGGCGCGGGCGATGGCGTCGGCAAGCACGAGGCGCCCCTCCGCGTCAGTGTTGAGCACTTCGGAGGTGATGCCGCCGTAGTGGGTGATGACGTCGCCCGGGCGGGTGGCGGAGCCGGAGGGCATGTTCTCGGCGAGCGGCAGCCAGGCGTCGATACGCAGCGGGACCTCGAGCCGAGCGGCGGCGCTGATCGCGCCGACGATGGCCGCGGAGCCGCCCATGTCGGAGATCATGTCCCACATTTTGTCGGCGGGCTTGAGCGAGATACCGCCAGTGTCGAAGGTGATGCCCTTGCCCACCAGGGCGACCGTGGTGGTGGCGTGCGCGGGGTGCCACGACAGGTGCACCAGCCGTGGGGGCCGGGCCGAGCCCTGGCCGACCGAGAGGATGCCGCCGAAGCCCTTGTCTGCCAGGTAGGCCTCGTCGAAGACCTCGACCTCAAGCCCGCTGTGGGCCGCGACCTCGGAAATGACCGTCGCGTAGCTGTCCGGGTAGAGCACGTTGGAGGGGGTGTTCACCAGGTCGCGAGTGAGCAGGGTGGACTCGGCGACGATGACGGCGCGGTCGAACGCCTCGCGTGCGGAGTCGTCGCCGACGACGTCGATCCGCGTGGTCGGCTGGTCCTTCTCGGGCCGCGCCTTCACACCAGCGAAGGTGTAGCCGCCGAGGAGGAGCCCCTCCACGATGGGGCGGACGCCGAACTCGGTCGTGATGGTGGCGCGCTCAATGCCGGTGAGGCTCCGAGCGAGCGCGCCCGTCGCGCGACGTACGGCCTCCTCATCGATGTCGTCGGAGTCGCCGAGCCCGAAGGCGACGACGAGGCGCCCGTCGCGGACAACGCGCGTCACTTCCCCCTGCTTGCCAGTGGCACCGACGGCCTCGAGGGTCTCCAGCAGCCCCGTGGCTCCGAGCGCGGTGACGGGGAGCTCCACGCCGTCGACGCCCGCGCTGACGGGGATGAGCGCGGCCCCGGGGTCAGAGGGAACGGAGGTGGCGAATTGAAGCTGCACCGTCGTGCCGCGGGCCGGCAACGACAGGTTGAAGGGGGTGGCACTCACGTTAAAACTCACGCCTTTCTGTGAGGTCTAGGTTGTGGTAAATCTTGGCAGGTCTTGTTAGGGGACCCGTAGTTCTCACCACGCTACCCTGCGTAGCGGACACGGGGGCGAGAACGGGGGAAGGCGGGGGCGAGAACGGGAGGAGTGGGAGCCGTGTCCCACAATCCGGGCACGGAGTATTGTTACCGCCATGACCTCACCACAGTTTTCCGTCACCAAGAACACCGCCCCCCGCACGCAGGAGCAGCGCGAGGAGATCCTCGCTCACCCCGCCTTCGGTCAAGAGTTCACGGACCACATGGTCTCCATCGAGTGGGACGAGGACAACGGGTGGCACAACGCCCAGGTGAGGCCGTACGAGGCCGTGACCCTCGACCCCGCCACCAACGTCTTCCACTACGGCCAAGCGATCTTCGAGGGGCTGAAGGCCTACCGCCACCCCGACGGCTCCATTTCGACGTTCCGTCCCGACAGCAACGCGCGCCGCATGCAGGACTCTGCCCGCCGGCTCGCCATGCCCGAGCTGCCCGAGGAGCTTTTTATCGAGTCGCTGCGCCAGCTCGTGAGCGTCGACCGCGAGTGGGTTCCTGCCGCCGGGGGAGAGGACTCCCTGTACTTGCGCCCCTTCATGATCGGCACCGAAAAGTCGCTCGGTGTCAAGCCGTCGAGCACGTACACCTTCTACGTCATCGCCTCCCCGGCCGGCGCCTACTTCTCGGGCGGAGTGTCCCCGGTGAGCGTCTGGATCTCCGAGGACTACGTCCGCGCGGCGCCCGGCGGCACCGGAGCCGCAAAGTTCGCCGGCAACTACGCGGGTTCCTTGCTCGCCCAGGCGAAGGCGCAGGACGAGGGGTGTGACCAGGTAGTCTGGCTCGACGCGATCGAGCGCACCTACATCGAGGAGATGGGCGGCATGAACCTCATGTTCATCCAGGGCAGCGGTTCGGACGCCACGGTGATCACCCCTTCGCTGTCCGGCTCCCTGCTACCGGGGATCACCCGCGACTCACTTTTGCAGGTCGCGCGCGACCTCGGCTACGACGCGCACGAGCGCCCCATCACCGTCAGCGAGTGGCGCGAGGGAGTCGCATCCGGCGAGATCACGGAGACGCTCGCGTGCGGCACCGCGGCCGTGGTCACCCCAGTCGGCCGTGTCCTGAGCAAGGACGGTGAGTTCACTGTGAACAACAACGAGCCCGGTGAGGTGACCATGCAGCTGCGCGAGCGTCTGCGCGCGATCCAGCAGGGCGAGGCCGAGGATACCCACGGCTGGAACACGACGCTTATCGACGCCTAAGCCCAGCGCTTAAACACTCAACCGCGACACTTCCTCGCCGACCATCTCAGCCGCGGCGTTTACCACGGGCAGCGCCAGCAGCCCGCCCGCCGCTTGGCCGGTCGCGATGTCGAGGGACAAAATCGGGTTGAGGCCGAGCGCCTTATGGCAACCCTGATGGCTGGGTTCGCCGCTGAGCTGCGCCGCGACGAGCCACTCGCGCGTGCCGGGGGCGAGGCGCTCGGCGACGTAGGCGGCCATGGTGACGTAGGGGCCGTCGAGAAGCAGCGGCGTGCGCCGCACCGCCGACTGGGCGATGAGCCCCACCAGCCCCACGAAGTCGGGCGCGGAGATGGCCGTGAGGACGGCCGCGACGTCGTGGCGGAAGCGGCGGACGCGGAACATCGCGTCGCGCACCGCCGCGGTTTTCACCTTCCACACCTCGTCGTTGATACCGCTGCCGCGGCCGACGGCGAGGACCGGCTCGGTGCGGGTGAACACGCCGTAGAGGGCCGCGCTGACGGTGGTGCTGCCCACGCCGATCTCTCCGGGAATGATGAGGTCCGCACCGGAATCGACGGCACTGTCCCCGAGCTCGCGACCGCGGGCGAGGGCGGCGGCGAAGGCCTCATCCGTCATCGCGTCTTCGACGTCGATCGATCCGCAGGGGCGGGCTGACCAGTCGCTCACTAGCGTGACGGAACAGTTCGCTGCCCGCGCGGCGACGTTCGCGGGCCCGCCCCCGGCGGAGATTTCTTCGGCCTGCGCCGCGACGGACTCCGGGGAATGCGCGGAGACGCCGCGGGCGGCGACGCCGTGGTTGCCCGCCACGATGAGCGTGTGGGGGCGGCGGAAGGGGGACGGCGCGTCGGAGCCTTGGCAGGCGGCTACCCACGCCCCGAGCTCGCCGAGCCGGCCGAGGCCACGGCCGCGTACCGTCGTACGCAGCGCGGCGGTGACGCGCGCCGAGACGGCGCCGTCGGGGGAGTCAACGGGGGAGAAGAACTCGGTCACCGGTTGGGCCTTTCCACGTGAGGGGTTTACACGGTGTCCCCGATGGACACCTGGGGCTTCGGGGAACGCCAGTTGCGCGGCTGGGTGGCACGCGAGAACGCGTAGACGCCCAAGCCGAAGCCGGTCTCGGTTGTGGAGGGGAAGCGCTCCCGGACGGCGCGGTTAGCGCGCACACCGATCGTGATGCCTTCGGCGAAGATAGCGATGATGAAGACCATGGTCACCAGAGACAGCACCGCGGAGGCGCGGGGGAAGACGGTGGAGATGAGCAGGATGAGCAACATCACCAGCGTGGCCGGCATGACGTAGTTGTTGGCAAAGCGGCGGGCGTCGACCCAGTTGCGTGCGAAGAGGCGGACCTCGCCCTTGTCGCGGTCGAGGAGGTAGCGCTCATCTCCGGCGTCGATACGCTCCTGCATGTGCTTGTTGGTGGCCCGAGCCTCTTCGCGGCGCTGGCGCTTGTAGGCCTTCCACTCCTCTTTGGGCAGGTTCTTTTTCATCTCCTTCTCGCGCTGTCGGCGCTGTGCCGGGGTGAGGGCGTCGGGGTCGCGGCGAACGCCGCGCTTGATCTCCTGCTCGTTCCTCTTCGGGGTGGGGCGGCCCTTCGGCGGGGTGTAGCCCTTGGGCAGCGCCGGAGCGGGTTCGTCGACCGGCTGCTCCAGGACGACCGGGTCGGCCGCCTCGGCGGACTCATCAGTTTTCTTCCACGGCAGTTTCACGCCCCCAAGGCTACAAGCTGGCCGGTGCCCGGCGGGAATACGGGTATCTGCGCGCGCGTTGCAGTGTGTGGCGCGGCGGGCCGTCGATCTCTTCCCGTGGGAGGAGTAGTCTCGACTTGTACGGTAACGATACGGCCGCGACGCCGCTCGCACGTCGGCCGCATATGCGCATACATATGTCGGCCCACATATTCGTAGGCAAGGAGTTTTTGATGACTGCACCGACTTCCGCAACTGGTGTGACGCTGACCGACGCAGCCGCCGCGAAGGCAAAGGCGCTGCTGGACCAGGAGGGCGCTACCGACCTGTCGCTGCGCATCGCCGTCCAGCCCGGCGGCTGCGCGGGCCTGCGCTACCAGCTCTACTTCGACGACCGTGAGCTCGACGGCGACAAGGCCGATGTCTTCGGCGACGTGCGCCTCGTGGTGGACAAGATGAGCGTGCCCTACCTCATGGGCGCGACGATCGACTTCGCCGACACCATCCAGCAGCAGGGCTTCACCATCGACAACCCGAACGCCGGCGGCTCCTGCGCATGCGGCGATTCGTTTAACTAAAGGCCCGCACTCGGACTCACCACAGAGACACCACCCCCGCGGCGCCCATGAGGCGCGGCGGGGGTGTCGTCTTAGAGCTGGACCGGGTAGTCCTTGTGCTCAATCTGCGGGTCGATGCGCTCTTCCACGAAGATGCCGTGCCAGACCATAAACGCGAGTACCGTCCACAGGCGGCGCGAGTGGTCGCTGGATCCCCGGCGGTGCTCCTGCAGCATCTTCAGCACCTCGGCCTTGTCGAAGATGTCGCCGGTCTCGGACTCATTGATCGTGTCCTGGGCCCAGCCGTGCAGTTCGTCGCCGGCAAGCCAGTGGCGCATCGGGACAGGGAAGCCGAGCTTCTTGCGGTGCAGCACGTGCGCCGGAACGATCTTCTCCATGGCTTTGCGCAGGGCGTACTTCGTCGTGCCGTGGGCGATCTTGAGCTCCGTCGGGATGGTCTGCGCCACCTCAAACACCTCCTTGTCCAGGAAGGGCACGCGCAGTTCGAGGGAGTTGGCCATGTTCATCTTGTCGGCTTTGACCAAAATGTCGCCGCGCATCCAGGTGAACAGGTCGAGGTTCTGCATCCGTGCGACGGGGTCCATGTGGGTCGAGGAGGCGTAGATCGGGGCGGTGACCTCGCGGTGGTCCCACTCTTTCTTCGCCCACGGCAGAACGCGCTGGAGCTGCTCGAAGTTAAAGGAGCGGGCGTTTCCGTAGTAGCGCTCCTCGATCGGGGTGGTGCCGCGCTCGAGGAGGCTCT
The DNA here is from genome assembly GCF_900105305.1 of Corynebacterium timonense. Taxonomy (NCBI): domain Bacteria; kingdom Bacillati; phylum Actinomycetota; class Actinomycetes; order Mycobacteriales; family Corynebacteriaceae; genus Corynebacterium; species Corynebacterium timonense. The sequence continues at coordinate 517,365 of NZ_LT629765.1, forward strand.
TGCCCTTCATCCCCTCCGGCAGGGCGCGGCTCAGCGCGCGGAGACCCTTGAGGAGGGGAGAGGGCACCTTGTCAAAGGGTGCGAGGGACAGCGGCTCCTTATAAATGGTGTAGCCGCCAAAGAGCTCGTCCGCGCCCTCGCCGGAGAGCACCACCTTGACGTGCTTTCGCGCCTCTTGGGCGACGAAATACAGCGGGACGAGGGAGGGGTCGGCGACGGGGTCGTCGAGGTACCACATGATCTTCGGGATTGCCTCGGCGTACTCCTCCGGCGAGACAATCTTGACGATGTGCTCGACCCCGATCGCCTCCGCGGACTCCGCGGCGACGTCGACCTCGGAGTACCCCTCCCGCTCGAACCCGGTGGTGAAGGTCAGCAGGTTCGGGTTGTGGCGCTTGGCGAGGGCAGCCACGGCGGTCGAGTCGATCCCGCCCGAGAGGAAGGAGCCCACGGTGACGTCGGCACGCATGTGCTTTGCGACGGAATCCTCAAGCGCCGCGGTGATCCGCTCGTACAGCTCTTCTTCCTGCCCTTCGCGAACGGCGGCCGTGCGGAACTGGGGGGTGAAGTAGCGCTCGGACGTAACCTCGCCGCCGGGGGAGAGGGTCACGGTACTGCCGGACTCCACGCGGCGAATCTGGGAGTGAAGGCTCTCCGGTTCGGGAACGTACTGCAGGTCGGCGTAGTGCTCAATTGCGCGGTGGTCAAGGTCAAGGCCAAGACCGATGTGTGGCGCCATCGCGAGGATCGACTTCTTCTCGGACGCGAACACGGTGCCCGCGGCGGTCGTGGCGTAGTACAACGGCTTGATGCCGAAGGGGTCGCGGGCCGCGAACATGGTCCGCGTCTCCGTGTCCCAAATGACAAAACCGAACATGCCGCGCAGGTGGTTGACCACGTCGGCGCCCCAGTGGTGGTAGCCGACGAGGATCGGCTCGCCGTCGCCGCTGGTGCGGAAGTCGTAGCCCGCCGCGGCGAGCTCTTCACGCAGCTCCACGTAGTTGTAGATCTCGCCGTTGAACGTCAGGGCGTAGCGCTGCGGATTATCCGCCGGGCCCCAGCGCAGGGGTTGGTGGGAGTGCTCGAGATCGATGATCGCCAGCCGGTTAAAGCCAAAGACGGCGTCGTCGTCGTGCCACGTACCTGCGGCGTCGGGGCCGCGGTGGTACATGCAGGGCAGCGCCTGCTCAACGGCGGTGACGTACGCGGTACCGTCGCCGGAAGCGGCGAGCATAGCGAGAAGACCACACATTGCTGAAAAACCTCTCCTCATCTCAAGGGCGCGAGTGATTCCTTAACAATAAGGTTTTCGCCAGCCCGCCCGCGAACCGGGCACCGGCGTTTCCGTTCCACCTTTAGCCCGTCCTCGAAAGGGGGCAAACTTTAGAATGAAGCGCGCGGCGGCGGGGTGTGACCTACCTTACGTTGTCCCGGGCGAGGGGTTCCGAAACGCGGGGAAGACCCCGTTGAGCGCCGCGGGTCCGGGGAAACGCACCGGCGGCCGCACCGCGGGCGAGAGGCGGACGAGAGGAATTCCGACGACGTCGGGGGAATGAACTATTCTGACGGGGAAGGAATGTTCCTGCCATGAGTATGGGCATTCAATGGTTTTTAGGTGTGGACAGGAAGGCAGACACACGTGGACAAGGTGAACAACCGCAGCTTTGCCAAAAAGGCCAGCGCCGCGGGCGCGCTTCTGCTCGGGGGCCTTACCCTCTCGGGCTGTGAAGTCGCCCCGCCGGAGGGCCTGGCACGGGTGCTGGACATGGGCTGGCCGGACCCGGTCACCCCGGAGGGCACCCAGGTGTACAACTTCTGGGTGTGGGTCTGGGTCGCCGCCTGGATCGTCGGCATCATTATGTGGGCGCTGTTCCTGTTTGGCATCTTCAAGTGGAACTCCAAAACGCAGGCGAAGAAGACGAACGACGAGTTCCCGAAGCAGCTGCAATACAACGTGCCGCTCGAGCTGGTGCTCACGATCATTCCGATCGTCATCGTCTTTGTCCTCTTCTTCTTCACCGTCCAGGCGCAGACCGTGGTCACCGCCCGCGACAAGGACCCCGAAGTCACCGTCGACGTCACTGCCTTCCAGTGGAACTGGAAGTTCGGTTACGCCGAGGTTGGCCCCGAGCTCACCCCGAACGGCCAGCCCTACGTCGGTACAGACTCCGAGCGTCAGGCCGTCGCCGAAGAGACCAAGTACGACCCAGAGGGTGTGGAGAACGCCAACCCCATCCACGGTGCCTCCGCGGGTGACCTGTCGTACCTGAACTTCAACGAGATCGAGACCCTCGGTACCACCGAGGAGATCCCGGTGCTGGTTCTGCCGACCGGCACCCCGATCGAGTTCCGCCTTGCCTCCAGCGACGTGAGCCACGCGTTCTGGGTGCCGGAGTTCCTGTTCAAGCGCGACGCGTATGCTCACCCGGAGGCGAACCAGCAGGAGCGCTCGTTCCAGATCGAACAGATCGACCGCGAGGGTGCCTTCGTCGGCCGCTGCGCCGAGATGTGTGGCACCTACCACGCCATGATGAACTTCGAGGTCCGTGCCGTCTCCCAGGATGACTTCCGCGACTACCTCGAGTTCCGCCTGAACAACCCGGAGGCGACCAACGCCGAGGCCCTGCAGTCCATCGGCCAGGAGCCGTACGCAACCTCGACTCGCCCGTTCAATTCCGAGCGCACAGGTACCCGAGACGGCAACAACTTCGTCGACCCGAACGCCAACGTTTAAGAAAGAGAGAAACGGACAATGGGAACCGGATCTAAAGTCTTCTACTCCATTGGCACCTTCCTTCTCTTGATAGGTGTCTTCTACATCATGGCGACGGGGTGGGTCGGCGACGACGCCTACCTCTTCGGCGTGGAATGGGTTGGCGGCGTCGGCCTCGTGCTCGCCACGGCGCTGTCCTTCATGATGGCCGTGTACCTCGACTTCACCGAGCGCCGCATGGACATCGTGCCTGAGGATTGGGAGGAGGCTGAGATTGAGGACGGTGCTGGCGTGCTCGGCTTCTTCTCGCCTCACTCGATCTGGCCGTTTGCGATGGCCGGCGCGATCTTCTTCTTGGGCCTCGGCTTGGCGTTCTGGCAGCTGTGGCTCGCGGCCATCGGCGCAGTGCTGCTGATCTGGACCGCGACGCAGATGAACATGCAATACAGCATTCCGCGCGAGAAGCACTAGGCCGCGACTCCACACCCCGCCACCTCCTTCCGGTGGCGGGGTTTTTGGTGCCCACGCCGAGGCGTCACGCGAGGCGTGCCGACTCATCCCGCGACTACATGAACGGCGCCGGTCGGCGTTGCGGGCGGGGGTAACCGCTGGGCGTTGAGCCCATGCGGAAAGGGGGTCAACCGAAAGTTGGCTCCATGGGAAGTTAGGGCCGATATTGTTGTGACTCTTCTCACAAGAATTCCAGCACTGTAAAGAACGCTGTGAGTGCTGCAAAGCTCTGGGGAACGAGCTTGGAAAAACGCCTCTGAGAAGTTGTGCGGCGAGTATGTCGTGACCTGCACCGATAGGCGTCGTAAAGCGAGTCAAAAAAGTTCCCGGCGTTTTGGAAAAATTTTTGTTCGCTATCTGCTAGTGCCAAAACGGCTGGTTGGCGACGTGAAGCCAGTGCTGCGGCGGGGGGTCTTGAGATGACTTCCACGCAAAAAAAGGCGATACTGACATGCGTGACGACCGCAATTTCTAACCAAGGTATGGCGACACCGCACGGCCGTGTCCCAATGCTGAACCGACCCAACATGGTCAGCGTGGGCACCATCGCGTTCCTCGCCCAAGAGTTGATGTTCTTCGCCGGCTTGTTCGCGATGTACTTCACGTCGCGCGCAAACGGCATGACCGCCGGGGACTGGCAGCACCAGACCGAACACCTCAACGTGGTTTTCGGCCTGGTGATCACCATCGTCCTCATCACCTCCTCCGTGACGTCGCAGTTCGGTGTGTTCGCCGCGGAGCGCGGTGACGTCTTCGGTCTTCGCAAGTGGTTTGGGGTCACGATCCTGCTCGGCGTCGTGTTCCTCGGCCTGGTGGCGTTTGAGTGGACCGAGATGGTCCTGGCGGGGGTCACCCCGCAGGCGAGCGTGTACGGCTCGATGTTCTACATCATCACGGGCTTCCACATGGCGCACGTGACGGCCGGCATCATCGCGTTCTGCGTGGTCCTTCTGCGCATCTCGAAGTCGAAGTTCACCCCGGCGCAGGCGACCGCTGCCATGGCGACGTCCTACTACTGGCACTTTGTCGACGTCATTTGGGTGGGCGTGTTCATCACGCTCTACCTCGTTCAGTAACGGGCGGGCCTCTGACGCTTAACGTGTCACGGTTAGTCGTTGTTTCGCATATTCCTCACGAGTCGCTAAAGGGAAAAAGATGGAAAACACCCCAAAGAAGACGCGGAGCCGCCGCAAGATGCGGCGCACCGTCGCCGGTGCCGCCGCGCTGACGTTCGGCCTCACTGGCGCCGGCTTTTTGGCTACGGCGCTTGCCCCCAACGCTCAGGTGGCCACGGCACAGCGTGACGAGCAGGCACTGATCCAAGAGGGCAAAGACCTCTACGACAGCGCGTGCATCACCTGCCACGGCGCGAACCTGCAGGGCGTGAAGGACCGCGGCCCCTCCCTGATCGGTACCGGCGAAGGCGCGGTCTACTTCCAGGTCAACTCCGGTCGCATGCCGATGATGTCCAACGATGCCCAGGCCGAGCGCAAGCGCCCGCGCTACACCGAGGCGCAGGCGCTCGCCATGGCAGCCTACGTGGCTGCGAACGGCGGCGGCCCCGAGCTCGTGTACGACTCCGACGGCTCGTTGTCCATGGAGTCTCTGCGCGGGAAGAACTACGACGGGCAGATCCAAGAAGCCGACGTCGCCCGCGGCGGCGAGCTGTTCCGGCTCAACTGCGCGTCCTGCCACAACTTCACCGGCCGCGGTGGCGCTCTGTCGTCCGGCAAGTACGCGCCCACCTTGGACCCCGCCAACGAGCAGGAGATCTACCAGGCCATGCTGACTGGGCCGCAGAACATGCCGAAGTTCTCGGACCGCCAGCTCACCGCCGATGAGAAGAAGGACATCATCGCCTTCATCAAGTCGTCCAAGGAGACGCCGAGCCCGGCGGGTTACGCGCTCGGCGGTCTCGGACCGGTCTCCGAAGGCATCGCCATGTGGGTGATCGGCATCACCCTGGTCGCCGCCGCTGCTATCTGGATTGGATCGCGCTCATGAGCAATGAAGTGAAGAAGAACTACACCGACGCTGAGTTGGACAAGATGAACAACGCCGAGCTGGCGGCGCTTGGCACGGAGCTCGACGACGTCACCGTCGCGTTCCGCAAAGAGCGATACCCGGTCGAGGGCGACCCGCGCGAGAATTCGGCCGCCCGTGGCATCGCCACCTGGTTGACCGTCTCCGTCATCTCCGGGATCGCCTTCCTCGGGGTGTACCTGTTCTGGCCCTGGGAGCCGCGTTTCCACGGCGACGAGGGCTTGGCGGTCTACAACCTCTACACCCCGCTGCTCGGCCTGACCGCGATGCTGGGCCTCGGCTCGCTCGGTATCGCGACCGTCCAGTACGTCAAGAAGTTCATCCCGGAAGAGATCTCGGTGCAGCGCCGCCACGATGGGCGCTCCAGCGAGCTTGACCGCCGTACGACGACGGCATTGCTGAACGACGCTTGGCAGACCTCGACGCTGGGGCGCCGCACCGCGCTTAAGGGACTGCTGGGAACCTCGGCGATCCTGAGCGGTCTGATGATTGCGGCCCCGCTCGGCGGCCTGATCAAGGACCCGTGGCGCCCGCGCCACGAGCTCGGCTACGCCGGTGACGGCACGCTGTGGACTCACGGCTGGACCCTCGCGGAGCAGGGGCAGAAGATCTACCTCGGCCGCGACACCGGCGCGATCGCCGAACTTCACGAGGGCACCGGCGGCTCGCACTACACCACCGCCGGCGTGTCCCGCCTCGTGCGCATGCGCCCCGAGGATCTAGCGGCGGCGTCGATGGAGACGGTGTTCCCGCTCTACCCGGACGATGTCAACGACGGCGCGGACTACGACCCGGAACGCGACGTGTACGAAAACCACATGCACTCCATCCACGGCCCGCGCAACTCCGTGATGCTTATCCGCCTGCGTTCCGAAGACGCGCAGAAGGTCATCGAGCGCGAGGGCCAGGAGTCGTTCCACTACGGCGACTACTACGCCTACTCCAAGATCTGCACGCACATCGGTTGCCCCACCTCGCTCTACGAGGCCCAGACCAACCGCATCCTGTGCCCGTGCCACCAGTCGCAGTTCGACGCGCTGCACTACGGCAAGCCGGTGTTCGGCCCCGCCGCCCGCGCTCTGCCGCAGCTGCCTGTGACGATTGATGAAGACGGTTACCTCGTTGCCAACGGAAACTTCATTGAACCCGTCGGCCCGGCATTCTGGGAGCGTAAGTCCTAATGAGCACTAAACTTGCACAAGCCGCGGACAACGTTGACTCGCGGTACACGATCTCCGGGGTCCTCCGGCCCCAGCTGAACAAGGTCTTTCCGACCCACTGGTCCTTCATGCTCGGCGAAGTGGCGCTGTACAGCTTCATCGTGCTGCTGCTGACGGGCATCTACCTCGCCCTGTTCTTCGACCCGTCCATCACCAAGGTCATCTACGACGGTGACTACCTCCCGCTCAACGGCGTGGAGATGTCGCGCGCGTACGCGACCACTCTGGATATTTCCTTCGGCGTGCGCGGCGGCCTGTTTGTCCGCCAGATGCACCACTGGGCGGCGCTGATGTTCATGATGGCGATGTTCGCCCACATGATGCGCATCTTCTTCACCGGTGCCTTCCGCCGCCCCCGCGAGGCCAACTGGATCATTGGCGTCACGCTGATCCTCCTCGGCATGGCCGAGGGCTTCCTCGGCTACTCGCTGCCGGATGACCTCCTCTCCGGTGTGGGCCTGCGCATTATGTCGGCCATCATCGTCGGTCTCCCGATCGTCGGCACGTGGCTGCACTGGGCGATCTTCGGCGGCGACTTCCCGTCGGACCTCATGCTCGACCGCTTCTACATCCTTCACGTGCTGGTGCTGCCGGGCATCATTCTTGCGCTTGTCGCGGCCCACCTTCTGCTCGTGTGGTTCCAGAAGCACACGCAGTTCCCGGGCCCGGGCCGGACCGAGAACAACGTCGTCGGTGTCCGCATCCTTCCGGTGTTTGCCGTCAAGGCGATTGCCTACATGTTCATCGTTTTCGCGGTCCTCGCCGGCATGGCTGGCCTGACCACGATCAACAGCATCTGGACGATTGGCCCCTACAACCCGTCACAGGTCTCCGCCGGCTCCCAGCCTGACGTGTACATGCTGTGGACGGACGGTGCCGCGCGTGTCATGCCCGCGTGGGAGCTCTACCTGGGTAACTACACCATTCCGGGTGCCTTCTGGGTTGCTCTGATGTGTGGCATTATGGTCATCCTCCTGTTCGCTTACCCCTTCATCGAGCAGAAGGTGACCGGCGACAAAGCGCACCACAACCTGCTGCAGCGCCCGCGCGACGTTCCTACTCGCACCGGCCTGGGTGTCATGGGTATCGTCTTCTTCCTGCTGCTGACCATCTCTGGCGGCAATGACCACGTGGCGCACTTCTTCGAAATTTCGCTGAACGCCATGACGTGGTTTGGCCGTATTGGCCTCATCGTGCTGCCGCCGCTCGCGTACTTCATCACCTACCGCATTTGTGTCGGACTCCAGCGCTCCGACCGCGAGGTGCTCGAGCACGGTATCGAGACCGGAGTGATCAAGAAGCTCCCGAACGGCGCCTTTGTGGAGGTACACCAGCCGCTTGGCCCGGTGGACGAGCACGGGCACCCGATCCCGCTCGAGTACGCTGGCGCCCGAGTGCCGAAGCAGCTCAACGAGCTCGGGTACAGCGACTCGGAGACCCTGGGTACGTTCAGCTCGCGAGAGCTGGGCATCAGCGAGCGGGTCCGCGACGCGGAGGACCGCCGGCACCACGAGGAGATCGAGACCATGCGTGCCATCGAGGAGTCCAAGAACGCCTCTGACCGCGATGCCACGTAGCGCTCAGCCCTCTCGGCAGTGAGGCCCTTCCCCTCCGGAGGAGGGGCTTTTTCGTGATCTTTTCGTAATGTGAGTGGAATCACATTCATTTGTTTGGGCGAGGGGTGGCGCTTTATGTGTGACCTGTGATTGCCTTCCCGTGTGCTCTTTTTATGCTGGTAAAGCGGTGTTTGTGGCGTCGGTAAGCGACTGCGTGGTGGGGTAGCAGCCCGGCGGCAGTGGTGCGCCGACGGGATCGAGCGGAAAATAACGGCGCGATAACGGGTGTCGCGTTGGACAAGTCCTGTATCCGTTTCGTAATCTTACCGAGACATTGCGACGACATAGTCGGTCGTGATTCGCACAAGGACATATAGCCGAATCCCGCCGCCCGGCGGGAACCGGGGAACCGCACGGCCCATGTGGCCATCCCCTGGGGTGAATGGGGCACAAGGACGGCGCTGTAGCGCCGCGGAGTGCGCCAAGGCCGTCTCTCAGGCCTAACCCGACAGCTAACCCGGTAGGCGACTGAGATGATATGGAGACAGCACGTGGCAAAACACCGCCGCCCCACCACTACCGTGACCCGCAACCTCGCGACTGCGACCGCCGTCGCCGCGGGTGCGGCCCTGCTGGCACCGGCCGCGAACGCCGCCGAGGTCCGCGTTCCCAACACAAACCTCTCCGTGGACGTCCAGGGCATTGAAAATGTCCCCGGCATCGAAAACATCCCCGGCGTGACCGAGTGGATCCCCTCGCTTGCCCAGCAGGAGACGACCAACTACACCGCGCCAGCGCCGGCTGCCCCGGTGGCCGCCGTCAAGACCACGGGTGAGCGCATTGTTGAGATCGCCCGTACGAAGATCGGCTCCCCGTATGTCTACGGCGCATCTGGCCCCGACGCCTTCGACTGCTCGGGCTTCACCTCGTGGGTGTACGCGCAGGCCGGCAAGTCCATCCCGCGCACCTCGCAGGCGCAGGCCAACGGCGGCACTCCGGTGCCCCTGGACCAGCTGCAGCCGGGCGACATCGTTGCTTACTACGGCGGCGCGTCCCACGTGGCCATCTACGCCGGCAACGGCAAGATCATCGACGCGCTCAACAGCGGCACCCCGGTGGGCGAGCGCCCGCTGCACATGATGCCGGTGCACTCGGCCTTCCGTTTCTAGGGTCGAACCCCGCTGCCCGCCGCTCGTTTTCCGTGCGGCGGGTTTGTGTGTTTTCGCTGCTGGGCAGCGGTCATTCGGGCCACTTGACCCACGCCGAGAATGGACTATATTTAGGTAACGGTTTTGTAAAGATGTGGCCGCATCACCCGCCCGACCCGTAGAGCTGCTCGACACGGCGGGCTGATAACGCTCAACGAGCACAGTGGAAAGAGGATCTAGTGGGCAAGCATTCCCTCCGACCCCACCGCGGCGCGGCACGCGTGACGGTGTCCGCCTTCGCACTCAGCGCTACCGTCGCAGGCGCTCTGGCCGTCCCGGCCCACGCCGACGAGGTCGACGCCCTGATCGAGGAGATGGACACTCTTTCGCAGGAGGCGACGGGTAAGAGCGAAGAGCTCAAGGCCATTGAGGACGAGATCGCCGCTGCGGAAGGGCGCCTCGGCGAGATGCGGGAGCGGGTCGAGCACACCCGCGACGCGGCTGCTCAGGCCGTTGCGGACCGCGAGGCCCAGCGGGAGGCCTTCGACACTGTTGCTGCCTCGGCAAACCGGACGAGCACCGCGGATACCGTCATCACGAGCCTGGGGGCGGAAAACCCGCAGGCGTTGATCGACCGCGCGGCGTACCTCGGCGCCATCTCGCGCAACACCGATCGCGCCCTCGATGAGCTGCGCGCGGCGAACGAGGAGGCCGCCGAGCGCGCAAACGCAGCGAACATTGCCGTTGCGGAAGCGGAGTTCCAGCGCAACCAGCTGGACTCGAAGCGGGCGAAGCTCGAGCGCGAGCGTGGAGAGCTCGATGAAAAGGTGCGCGAGGTCGAGGAGAAGATCAATTCCCTGAGCGCTGATCAGCGCGCGCGCTGGGAGAACAAGTACAACCCGATTGCCAACCCCGTGCTGCTGCCCGGGGCCGGCGAGGGCGTTGTTGGCGCCGCCCTGGCGCAGCTGGGCAAGCCCTACGGCTGGGGTGCTGCTGGCCCCGGCGCCTTCGACTGCTCGGGGCTGATGGTGTGGGCCTACGGGCAGAACGGTAAGTCCATTCCGCGGACTTCTCAGGCGCAGCTCGCGGGGGGCACTCCGGTGCCGGTGTCGCAGCTGCAGCCGGGTGACATCGTCGGCTACTACCCGGGTGTTACGCACGTGGGCATGTACATCGGCAACGGCCAGGTTGTCCACGCCTCCGACTACGGCATCCCAGTCCAGGTTGTGCCGCTGAACTCGATGCCGGTCCAGGGCGCCGTGCGCTACTGATGCCCACCCTGCTGGTCACCAACGACTTCCCGCCCACAGTGGGCGGGATTCAGTCGTATGTGAGGGATTACGTCGCCGAGCTCGTCGACAGGACCGGGCCAGACGAGCTCGTCGTGTTCGCCTCGACCCAGGACGCGGACGCGGCTCGCGCGTGGGACGCGTCGTGCGACTACGAGGTCATCCGCTGGCCCGGCACCGTCATGGTGCCCACGCCTGGCGTGCGCGCTCAGATGCAGCGCATCATCCGTGAGCGCGGCATCAACACCGTCTGGTTCGGCGCCGCGGCGCCGCTGGCCCTGCTGGGCCCCGCGGCCCGCGAGGCGGGGGCGTCGCGGGTGGTGGCCACCACGCACGGCCACGAGGTTGGCTGGTCGATGGTGCCTGGCGCCAGGAGCGCGCTGCGCCGGATCGGTAACACCTCCGACGTCGTGACGTACATTTCCCGCTACACGCTGTCGCGCTTCGGCCGTGCCATCGGCCCGCACCCGCGGTTTGTTGCGCTGCCCTCGGCGGTGGATACCCGCTTCTTCCGCCCCCTGCCCGCCGAGCGAGTCGCCGCCGTGCGCGCTGAGCTCGGAGTGGGGGAGGCCCCGCTCGTCGTGTGCGCGTCTCGCCTGGTCGCGCGCAAGGGCCAGGACCAGCTCATAAGGGCGCTGCCGGGCATTCGCACGCGTATCGACGCCACACGGCTCGTCATCGTGGGATCGGGACCGTACGAGCGCCGGCTGCGACGCCTCGCGGAGCGGCTCAACCCGGCCGACCGGGCGGCGCTGACGTTTACGGGCGCCGTGGGAAGCGAAAAGCTGCGCGACATCATCGCGTCCGCTGACGTGTTTGCCATGCCCGCGCGCACCCGCGGCTGGGGTCTGGACACCGAGGGGCTCGGGATCGTCTACCTCGAGGCGCAAGCCTGCGGCGTGCCGGTCGTGGGCGGAACGTCTGGGGGCGCGCCGGAGGCTGTGGGCCCGGACAGCGGCGTTGTTGTCGATGGGCGTGACACCCAGGCGCTTGTGCGGGAGGTGGCCGCGCTCTTGGGGGACGACGCGCGGCGCGCGGAGATGGGGGAGGCGGGCCCTGGGTTCGTCGAGAAGCACTTCGGGCGGCGGGAGCTTGGGGACCGTCTTGTCCGGGCTCTCCACGGCGAGGGCTAAACTCGGTCCTTATGTCAGCACACCCCGAGCTGCCCGCCAGCGACGCGCCGTTGACCGTGGGCTTCGACATCGGTGGGACGAACGTCCGAGCGGGAGTCGTTGACGCGGCGGGCCGCATCGTCGCGCGGCGCGAGGCCCGGACGGCGCACACCGAGGCAGAGCTGGTGAAAACAATCGCTTGCATCGTGGAGGACCTGCAGGCGGATTACGCGATCGGCGCGGTCGGCGCGGCCGTGGCTGCTTTCCTCGACCCGGAATGCGAGGTGGTGCGCTTTGCCCCGCACCTGCCGTGGCGCGACAACCGCCCGGTCCGCGCGGAGTTGGAGGACGCGACGGGGCTTCCAGTGCGCGTGGAGCACGACGCGAATTCCGCGGCGTGGGGCGAGTACCGCTTCGGGGCGGCTCAGCAGGCGCGGACGTGGGTGTTCTTCGCCGTCGGCACCGGGATCGGCGCGACGCTCATGCACGACGGGGAGATCTACCGCGGGTCGTTCGGCACCGCCCCGGAGTTCGGGCATGTGACGGTCGTGCCCGGCGGGCGCGTGTGCTCGTGCGGCAAGCAGGGCTGCTTGGAGCGCTACGCCTCGGGCACGGCCCTCGTGGACACGGCGCTCGAGGTGGCGGGGCGCGGAGGGTTCAAAAGGAGCGCGCTGTACCGCAGGGTCGTGGACAAGCGAGCGGACGGGCGTGACGTGATGAGGTCGGCGCGCGCCGGCGATCCCCTCGGCCTGGCCGCTGTCGCTGATTTCGCGCGCTGGCTGGGGCAGGGGCTGTCTCTCGTGGCCGACGTGCTCGACCCGGAGCTCATCGTTCTGGGCGGTGGCGTCAGCCGGGACGCGGACCTCTTTTTGGATGCGGCGCGCGAGGAGTTCGAACACGGAATAGTCGGGGCGGGGTACCGCCCGGCGGCCCGTGTCATATGCGCGGACCTCGGCGCCGACGCGGGTATGATCGGGGTCGCTGATTTGGCCCGGGAAAGGGGACTGCAGGGATGACCAACAAGTGGTACGTGTTTTTCAAGGCGACACTTGGCCCGCCGCTGCTCCTGTGGAACCGCCCCACGATCACGGGCAGCGAGAATATCCCTCGTTCCGGGCCGGCGATTGTGGTGTCCAACCACCAGGCGGTCATGGACTCCTTCTACTTGCCCCTCATGGTGTGGAGGCAACTGACGTTCCCCGCTAAGAAGGAGTATTTCACCTCGCCCGGGCTGGGCGGACGCATCCAGCGCTTCTTCTTTTCTTCGGTGGGTCAGATCCCCATCGACCGCTCCGATTCCGGTGCGGGCGAGACCCTCGTGAGCGCCGCGAAGGGCGTGCTTGACGAGGGCAAGCTCTTCGGCATCTATCCCGAGGGGACGCGCTCACCCGATGGCCGCATTTATAAAGGCAAGACGGGGATGGCGCGCATCGCCATGGAAACGGGGGTGCCCGTGCTGCCGGCCGCGATGATTGGCACGCGCAACGCGAACCCGATCGGCACCCTGATCCCGCGCCCGCGCAAGGTGCGCATGGCCATCGGCGATGCTATTGACCCGCACGAGTGGGCGCGCGAGAACGGCTTCGACCCCGGCTCCCGAGACGTGATGCGGCCGTTCACCGACTACGTCATGCGCCAACTGGCGGAGCTGTCCGGCTACGAGTACGTGGACATGTACGCGGCGGATGTGAAGAGGTCTCTCGAGGCGGGGCACGGCTACCCCGCGGGTGCGGAGCCGAAGCAGCACTGATCTAGGATCGGACGTATGGATCGGGATCTCGTCACGCGCATCGCTCTGGCCGCAGCCCTTATCGTGCTGTTCCTCGTCGCATCCCAGACCGGCTTCTACGTCACGGTGGTAGGGCCCCTGACGGTGATCGGTATTGCGGCCATCATGTTCTGGCCCCGCCATGACGACGAGGAGATCGCAGAGGCGCCCGACGAGTCGGCTCGGAGCCGCTAACGTGCGTTATTTCTACGACACCGAGTTCATCGAGGACGGGCGCACCATCGACCTAGTCTCGATCGGCATCGTCGCCGAAGACGGGCGCGAGTATTACGCGGTGTCGACGGACTTCGACGCGCGCCTCGCGAACCAGTGGGTGCGCAAGAACGTCTTGGATAAGCTGCCGAACCCGCAGAGCGGCGCGTGGAAGTCGCCGCGCGCGATCCGGGACGACGTCTTGGAGTTCCTCACGGCGTCTGATTCCGCGCCGGAGCTGTGGGCGTGGGTGGGGGCCTACGACCATATTGTGTTGGCCCAGCTGTGGGGCGACATGACGGGCCTGCCGCGGCAGCTTCCGCGGTTTACGCGCGAGTTAAAGCAGTACTGGGAGATGGCGGGTTGCCCGGCGCTGCCCGCTGTCCCGGAGGGGAGGCACGATGCGCTTGTCGACGCCCGACACAACCGCGCCAAGTTCGACGCGTGCTTCCGCGTCATGCCGCTGGACCGCCGCGGGAAAGTAGCCCACAGATTGAGATAGCGGTTCCGTATTCCGGAAGTTTGCTGGCCCCTCGGGTATCCGGTGCGTTCCGAGCGTGCTAAGAATATAGGCGTGAGTTGGACTATTGATATCCCGAAGAGCGTTCTGCCCGACCTCCCCCCGCTGCCCGGAGACCTGAACGAGAAGTTTCAGGATGTGATCTCCCGCGACGCCAAGCAGCAACCCACGTGGGACGAACACGAAGCGGGTGCTGTCCGCAAGATTCTCGAGTCTGTTCCCCCCGTCGTCCTCGCCCCCGAGGTGGAGGCGATGAAGGAGCAGCTCGCCGACGTCGCGCTCGGCAAGGCTTTCCTGCTGCAGGGCGGGGACTGCGCCGAGACCTTCGAGTCCAACACGGAGCCGCACATCCGCGCTAATGTGCGCACCCTGCTGCAGATGGCGGCCGTGCTCACCTACGGCGCGTCCGTTCCCGTCATCAAGGCGGGGCGAATCGCCGGCCAGTACGCCAAGCCGCGTTCCTCGGACCTAGACGCAAACGGGCTGCCCAACTACCGCGGCGACATCGTCAACGGCGTCGAGCCGACGCCGGAGGCGCGACGCCACGACCCGGCCCGGATGGTCCGCGCCTACGCGAACTCCTCTGCGGCAATGAACCTCGTGCGTGCGCTCGCGGCCTCGGGCACTGCTGACCTGCACAACATCCACGATTGGAACCGCCAGTTCGTTGCCACATCGCCGGCGGGGGCCCGCTACGAGGCGCTGGCCAAGGAGATTTCGCGTTCGCTGGCGTTCATGAGTGCCTGCGGCGTCAACGACGGCCAGCTGCGCACCGCGGAGATCTACGCCACTCACGAGGCTCTGCTTGTCGACTACGAGCGCGCCATGCTGCGCCTCGCGGAGGACGGCAAGGGCGAGACGAAGCTTTATGACCTCTCGGCCCACCAGCTCTGGATCGGAGAGCGTACCCGCGGCCTCGAGGATTTCCACGTCAACTTCGCCGCGCTGATCAACAACCCGGTCGGGATCAAGCTCGGCCCGTCGGCGACGCCGGAGGAGGCTGTCGCGTACGCGGACAAGCTCGACCCGAACTTCGAACCGGGCCGTCTCACCATGGTGATCCGGATGGGCCACGACAACGTGCGCACCGCCCTGCCGCCGCTGATTAGCGCCGTCGAGGCGTCTGGGCACAAGGTCGTGTGGCAGTCCGACCCGATGCACGGCAACACCTTCACGGCGTCGAACGGGTACAAGACCCGGCACTTTGACAAGATCATCGACGAGGTCCAGGGCTTCTTCGAGGTGCACCGTCGCCTGGGCACCCACCCGGGGGGTATCCACATCGAGCTGACCGGCGAGAACGTCACCGAGTGCCTCGGCGGTGCCCAGGACATCACCGACGTCGATCTGCCGGGCCGCTACGAGTCTGCCTGCGACCCGCGCCTGAACACCGAACAGGCGCTCGAGCTGGCGTTCCTCGTCGCTGAGATGCTGCGCTACTAGCCCGCACACTTAACCCAAGAAGGGAGCGCCGTGTGGCGCTCCCTTCGTTGCTGTTCTGGCCGGGAGCTCTTCTTACGAGAGCCCGGCGATAAGCTGCGGAACGTAGCCGTACAGCCCGGACCCGAACCACCAGGCGCCGACGAGGACGGCGCCGATGGCGGCGGCCGAGACGAACAAGAAGGCAGCGAGGACGAACCCGGAGCGGTTGCTCACGGGTTTCGGCGGCCGCGGGGTTTCTGGCGCCGACGGGACCTGCGGCGCGCGCGCACCCGACGGGCCAGCCTGGGCCGGGGGCGTTTGCACGGCGGGGGAGTCGGGGACAGCCGGGGTGACGCGCGTGGAGGCGGCCGCGGGAGAGGCGGGGGAGGTATCCGGCGCGGCCGGCGTCTGGGCGGGGAAGAGGCGCTGCTCGTAGGTGCGGGTGGCAGGGTCCCGGTTGAGCGCGGTCAGTGACGTCGGGTGCGCCGCCGCGCGGTTCGCCGCGGAGTTCGTGGGGGCAGGCACGAGGTAGCGCGGGAGGTTCAGCTCGGTGGCGACGTCGTCGAGGGCGGCGAGGAATTCGCCGGCGTCGAGGAAGCGCTCGCGCGGGTTGCGGGCGGTGGCGGTGGCCACGAGCTCGTCGAAAAGCATGGGGACGCCCTGGATCCGTGTGGAGGGTGCGGGAACGTCGCTGTGAAGCCGCGCGTAGGCGTGCGCTAGCGGGGTGTCGCCCGAGAAGGGAGTGGTGCCGGTGAGCAGCTCGAACAGGACGACCCCCGCCGAGTACACGTCGGAGGCCTGCGTGATCGGGCTTCCGTCGACCTGCTCGGGCGACAAGTAGGAGACCGTGCCGACGATCTGGTCGGTGGAGTGGGTGGAGTCCGCGGCGGCGCGGACGAGGCCGAAGTCCGCGAGCTTCACGGCGTGGTCGTTGTTGATGAGGATGTTGTCCGGCTTGATGTCGCGGTGCACCATCCCCTTGATGTGGGCGGCGGCGAGCCCGGTCAGCATCTCGCGCATCACAGCGGCCGCGGCGTGGGGCGGCATGGGGCCGCGCTCGGCGAGGAGCTCGCGCAGCGTGCCGCCGGTGATGAGCTCCATGATGAGAAAGACCTGGCCCGCGTCGTCTCCCGAGGAGTAGTCGTAGACGGTGACGAGGTTGGGGTGGGTCAGCTGCGCCATAGCCTCGGCCTCGCGGCGGAAGCGGTCGCGAAAGACGCGGTCGCCGACGTAGCGTTCGTCCATGACCTTGGCCGCGACATCGCGGTTGAGGCGGGTGTCCACGCAGCGGTAGACGGTGGACATTCCACCGCGGGCGATCGGCCTGTCGATGGCGTAGCGGTCATCCAGGAGGTCTCCGACTCTGAGCGTGGTCATGGGGTCCAGTATGGTCGAGGCCCAGACGCGCTTGCCAACGTGGGTACGATGGCAGTGTGAGTTACGCAGATTCTTCCGCGTCCTCGGTCGGCCCCGGCCTCGACGCTTTGCTTGCCGACGAACCCCTACTGTCGCTTCCCGAGGTCGCCGACTACCTCGGCGTGCCGGTCACGCGCATCCACGACCTCGTGGGAGCCCACAAGCTGCTCATGTACCGCCGCGACGGCGTCAAGTACGTCCCCCGGATCCTGCTTGGCGAGGGCGGCGAGACGTCGAAGTTTGTCTCGGGCGCCATCACGGTGCTTCACGACGGCGGCTACGACGACGAGGAGATCCTTGCCTACCTCTTTACCGAGGACGAGTCACTTCCGGGCCGCCCGATTGACGCTCTCCACGGGCACGGGGCCCGCGAGGTGATTCGCCGGGCCCAGGCGATGGCCTTCTAACGCCGCCGCGCCGGGCCGGGTAGATCCACTCGGCTGCCAGCCAGCTGGCCACCGCCGCGAGGAGAAGGAACCACGCCTCGTACAGGCGGTGGTTGCCGTCGCCGGTAAACGCCAGCCCCACGAACACGGAGCCGGCAACCAGGACCTTTTTCACCACAACTGGGGGGTGGCATGTCCCGGCCGTGGCCAGCACGGAGGCGTAGTACCAGGGCAGGGTCACCGAGTTGGTGACAAAGGCGACCGCGTAGGCGGCGGTCGTCCCCATGATGGCGCGGCGATTCGTTCCCGCGCCGCGAGGCCGGAAGACCACCCAGGTGGCGACGAGACCGATCAGCATCAGCACCGTTGCGACGCTGCGTGTGTGGGCAAGAACGGTGTTGTAGGCGATGTTGTCGTCGAAAAGCCGGAGGAAGGGCGTGACGAGGTCGGCCACCAGGGTCGGGCCGGCGAGGGGGTTGACCACCTTGGAATTGCCGGAAATTTCCGCCAGCCACCCCCACGACGCCCCCGTGAGCACGGTGACAAGGTTCACCACGAAGCCCGAGAGCACGACCGACCACGCCCCGACGGCGACGAAGATCCCCATTTTCGCCCACGACCCGTGGTCCGGCTTACGATAGCGGTGGTACATCATCCACACGACGAAGGGCAGCGCGATCGCGGCCGTCGCCTTGAGCGAGACAGCGAGAGCGATGAGCGCGATGCCGGGGGTGAAGTAGCGGGCTCCGAGGCAGAGGGAGAGGCCCAGGCAGACTAGGCCGACCATGACGGCTTCGTTGTGCATGCCGCCGAGCATGTGCAGCAGCATGAGGGGGTTGGCCACGCCCAGCCACACGGCGAGGGCGGGGTTGCCGCCGATCCGTGACGCGATACGCGGCACCGAGTACGCAATCAGGGCGAACCCCGCGACGCTTACCAGCTTGTAGGCGACGAGGCCGGCGCTGACATTGTCGCCAACCACTGTCGTGATGAGCGTGCCAATACCCAGGTGCAGCGGCCCGTAGGGCGTGGTGGTGTTGCGCCAATCGTGGGAAACCTCGAGCAGGAGGGGGCCGGGGTTGACGGCGGCGCCTTCGGTGTACGGGTCGAAGCCGTCGCGAAGCATGGCGCCCTGCATGAGGTAGGAGTAGACGTCCCGGGAGAGGATGGGTGCGCAGAACACAAGGGGCGCCGACCATGCAAGGACGGCGCGGCGCACCACACCCATGTGTGCGCGGCCGTGCGTGAGTTCGCGGCCGAGGACAACCCACGCGGCGATGAGTAGAATGATCCCGCCCGTGAGCGCGATGTCGAAGAGAGCGCGGCCGTGCCCGAACGTCAGGTGCCCGAGGCCGAGCTCGCGCATCACCCCGCCGTGGTTGCGCGTCGCGCCCGCCCCGTAGGAGCCGAGCGCGATGAGCGCCGCGGCGGCGGTGCCAAGCAGAAGCGTTCTACGCACGACGGGAGGTGGACTTGATCGCCAGCTCGCGCAGAGTCTCGGCCACAGGGCCGTCGAGCCCCGCCTGCTCGAGGTGGGCCAGGCCCGAGGATGTGAGCTCCGCAATGCGCTTCTCGACGCCCTCCACCGCGCCACTCCTGCGAATAATGACGGCCAGGCGGTCGAGCTCCTCGGGGTCCGTGGCGCAGCCCACGCCAGCGCGCAGCTCGGCGGCGGAGGCGGGGTCAGAGCGGTCCAGCGCTTCGAGGGCGAGGGAGAGAAGGACCGTGCGCTTGCCCTCGCGCAGGTCGTCGCCGGCGGGCTTGCCGGTGACGGCGGAGTCGCCAAAGACGCCGAGGAGGTCGTCGCGAAGCTGGAAGGCGATACCGATGTCGCGGCCGTAGCCGCGGAATGCTGCGACGGTGGAGGCGGGCGCCGCTGCGATCGCCGCGCCGAGGTGGAGCGGGCGTTCGATCGTGTAGGCGGCCGTTTTGAACCGGTTGACCCTGTTCGCGAGCTCGATGGACTCGTCGCCTGTGGCTTCGAGGGAGATGTCGAGCAGCTGGCCGCCGAGGACCTCGGTGCGCATGCCCCGCCACGGGTCCTGCGCGCGGGCGAGTGCGTCTGCGCTGACGCCGGAGTCGCGCCACATGTCGTCGGCCCAGACGAGAGCCAAGTCGCCCGCGAGGATGGCGACGTTGCGGCCGAACTCCGCGGAGTCGCCTGTCATGTTGCGTGTGCGGTGCTCGGCCTCGACCGCCCGGTGGACGGTGGGTCGGCCCCGACGGGTGTCGGACGCGTCGATGATGTCGTCGTGGATGAGTGCGCACGCCTGGATGAGCTCCAGCGCACTCACTGCGCGCACAACGTGGCGCGGGTCCTCCCCGCTGCGCTCATGCCCGCCGCCGCCGACGAAGCCGGCCCAACCGTACAGCGGGCGGATGCGCTTGCCGCCTCCGAGCACGAAATCGCTCAGGTGCAGCGCCGCCTTCACTACCGGCTCACCGATCTCGTCCGCCTCCACGAGGCGGCGTTCGAAGAAAGCGCGCAGCTCCTGCTCGACCGCCCCCGGGACATCCGCGAGAGGCAGGCCGGAATCGGACGGGGTGGAGGAAGTGCTCACCGTGGCTCCTTACATGAGTCGGGGCGCGTACGCGTCACGCCTCACAGGTTACCCTGCGGGGCGGAGGGGGAGTCTGCGGCCTAGGACAGCGAAGGGGCGGGAGTCGCCCGCGTACATGAGATTGCGCACAACATCGACGAAGCCGAGCTTGCGGTAGAGGCCGAAAGCGGCGTTGCGCTCCTGCGGAACCTCGGGTGTGGACAGGAGCGCCCACGCGGAGGGCACGTCTCGGACGAGCTCGCACACGAGCCTGCTGCCGAGCCCGCGGCCTTGGTGGGCGGCCTCGACGTGCACTTCGGCCACCTCGAAGTAGTCGTCGAGCATCGCTGAGGCCTGAGAGGTCAGGGCGCCGGCTTGTTTGAGCCCGCGGATGAGTTGTTGGTCCCACCACCGCCCACGGGCCCCGGTGAAGCCGTAGGCCACCCCGACGACGCGCTCTGGCTCGGCGCTCTCGTCGATGGCGATGACGGCCGTGAACCCGGGGTAGGTGATTTCACCGCGCCACACGTCGATGCGCTGGCGGCGGATGGCAGGGGAGTAACCCATGGCTGCGATATAGATGTCCACCAGCGTGGGGGCCAGCAGTGCGAATTCGTGGCCGGCAAGCTGGCGGATGGAATAGCTCATGAACCCATCGAACCACGTCCGCTCGCGCGTTGTGAGTGTTTCCCCGAACATTTGCTCGAACAAGTGTTCGTACCCGCTGGGGCCATGTCGAACACGAGTTTTAATGTGGGCTCACCGCTTGAATTCGGCGGACGGGCAGGTAGTGGGACAAGGAAACGGAGGAGCTCATGAGTAGCATCATCTCGGCAACAACGCGGTCGAGGGCGGCCACGAGCGATCGCTTCTTCGCCGCCGCGGATGAGCTTCTTCTGCGGGCGCGGGAGGAGGAGGCGCGTGGGGCCGACGACCTCGCTCTCGAGTACAGCTACCGGGCCGCCCTGCGCGTCGCAGGTGCGGTCTGCGCCGAGTCGCCAGTGCTGCGCCGGCGCAAGCGGCTGCCCAGCAGTGCCTGGGAAAAACTCGCTCTGACCGGAGAGTTCGGAGAAGCCTGGGCGCGGCGCTTTTCGGCGTTTTCCTCCCTGCGTGCTCGGGTGGCGTCCGGGATCGCGGACGCCCCGCCATCGGACGTTGTGCGCGGGTTCATGGACGCGGTGGAAGAATTCTTCGCGGCGGCGCAGCCTGGCTCAACGCTCGTTGCGTAGCCGCGCCCGCGCGGGGAACATTCGGTGAGTCTCGGGCGTTGAAGAAGTAGTCTGGGAAGTAATCACCATTGAGAGCAGGAGAGTAAAGAATGTCTCTTTCGGAGCAGGAACAGCGCGCGTTGCAAGAGATTGAGCGTTCCCTCCTTGCCGAGGATCCCTCGTTTGCCACCAAGATGCCCGACGTTGGCTCGTCCTCCGTCGGTGGCGGCACGGGCAGGCTTACAATGCGCAGCGTCGCTATCATCGTCCTCGGGCTTGTTCTGCTCATCGGTGGTGTGGCGCTGGCGACCGTGAGCATGTGGCTGATCGCCCTTAGTGTGGTTGGCTTTATTGTCATGCTCCTCGGCGGGATTATGGCCCTGCGTGCCCCGGCGCAGGGGCTCGCGGAACGGGCGGGGGCACAGAAATCCAAGAAATCCTCCCCGCGCGTGACCTCCATGGAGGAAAACTTCCGCCGCCGCTTCGAGTCCTAACGCCGAACCGCCTGCTGCGCAGCCCGAATGGGCTGCGTTTTTTTATGCCCGCACCCTGCCCGATCTGGGGCGGCGCCTCGTCTCCCACTTTGCCCCACCCCCGCGCCCCACTGCGCCCCCCGGCGACTCCTCGCGGCGGCTTCCGGTGAGGGGAGGGGCCCTGCGGGAAGGGGGAAGAGCTTCAAGGTATCCGAAACCGCTGTTCAAGTGCGATGGGGTGGTGCGTGCTGATTCTGCTGGGGAAAGGATTCGTGAGTCTCGCTGCGGGGGGACTGCTGCCGTTCGGGAAAGTGCCCCACCTTATTTATGGCTGTGACCTGCGGCGTTTCTGGCATCTATGAGAAATAACGTGTCAGGTGTGGCCAATGTGGGGGAGAGTGGGTTAAAGTGGGGTATAGCGGCGAGCGAGGTGGCATTCTGACGACGTGTCACAGCGTTTCGGCGCCGGAAAATTGAACAACCGAAGTCGGTGAGTGGAAGGAAGGTGGGCTCCGGATGTTTCTGGGAACCTACACTCCCAAGCTCGACGACAAGGGGCGCCTGACACTGCCCGCCAAGTTCCGCGAGGAGCTGGCGGACGGGTTGATGGTGACAAAGGGGCAGGACCACTCGCTCGCGGTGTACCCGCGCGAGGAGTTCGCGGCTCGCGCCCGCAAGGCCGCAGCCGTGTCCCGAACGAACCCCAAGGCGCGCGCCTTCATCCGCAACCTGGCTGCCAGCGCGGATGAGCAAACGCTTGACGGGTCCGGCCGCATCACGTTGTCCCCGGCGCACCGCGAGTACGCGCACCTGAGCAAGGAGTGCGTAGTCATCGGTTCGGTCGATTTTCTCGAAATCTGGGACGCCGAGTCCTGGAACACATATCAGGAAGAGACGGAGGCCGCGTTCGCGGCCGCTGACGACGACGACGACATTCTCTCCGGTCTGCTCTAGGGCTGACTACCCACGGAGCGGGCGGCTGACTACTGACGGAGAGCGTGTACGGACTCTGTCCGGGGCGAGAAGCGTTCTGGTGTACTTCCCCGACATCAGAACAGCCGCTCCGGGCAGGGCTCTATGCGCTCCCCCGGCCACGCGCTGGTGATAAGGACAACGCAATTGAAACGGTGACGGACGCAAGGCGGAGGGAGTGGATGACATGACCGGACCGGACAGCAACGGCGCACAGCCCGCCGACATGGACTACGACATCGACTCCAACCGCGGCCACGTTCCCGTCATGCGCGATCGCATGGCGCACCTGCTGGAGCCGGCGGTCACGGCGTTCGGTCCTCGTGCCGTGATTGTTGACGGAACTCTTGGCGCCGGCGGGCACACCGAGCACTTTCTCACCGTCTTTCCCGACGCGCGGGTGATCGGGGTCGACCGGGACCCGGACGCCCTGCGTGAAGCGGGGGACAGACTCGCCCGGTTCGGCGAGCGCTTCGTTGCGGTCCACGCCCGCTTCGACGAGATCGGGCGCATTATCAAATCCGCGGAGGGGCCCGCCTTCGACGCCGCGCGCGAGCACGGGGTCGCGGGGGCACTCTTCGACCTTGGTGTCTCCTCGATGCAGCTAGACCGAGAGGACCGTGGCTTCGCCTACCGCGCCGACGCGCCCCTGGACATGCGCATGGACCCGACGCAGGGGCAGACCGCGGCCGACGTGCTCAACACCTACAGCCACGGCGAGCTCGCGCGGGTGCTCAAGACGTACGGCGACGAGCGTTTCGCCGGCAAGATCTCCGCGGCGGTTTTGCGGGAACGCGACAAAGAACCTTTCGAGCGCAGCGGTCGGCTCGTCGACCTGCTCTACGAGACGATCCCGGCGGCGACCCGCCGCACGGGCGGCCACCCTGCCAAGCGCACCTTCCAAGCTCTGCGCGTTGAAGTCAACCGGGAGCTCGAGGCAGTCGAGAACGTCATCCCCGTGATCGCCGAGCTGCTCGGGCCCGGCGGGCGGGCGGTGTTCATGAGCTACCAGTCGCTGGAAGACAAGCTCGTGAAATCCGCGTTCGCCCAGTTGACCACGTCCACGACCCCACCGGGCTTGCCCGTCGATTTGCCGGGCACCGAGGCGCGGTTCACCGCGATCACCCACGGCGCCGAGAAGGCCTCCGAAGCGGAGATTGCCCGGAACCCGCGGGCTGCGTCGGTGCGCGTGCGGGGCGTCGAAAAGCGTGCGGAGGCAGAGCAATGAGAACACACAACGACCATGGTGAAGAAAGAGGCACGTATATGGGAGCCAGCCGCGACTACACCGCAGGCGCACGGGCAGGCACGGCGACGCTGACGCGGCCCGCGCCGACGCGACGCAGGCCGCGTATGTACGCGCCTGCTAGCGCGCCTCACCCCACGCCAGGCCGTACTGCGAGCGCCCCACGGGTTGCGCCCCACGTCCCGCGCGGAGCGCGCGGCGGCCGGCTGGGCTCGCAGCAGGTTGTTTCCGTGCGCGGGCGGCGCGTCAGCGTTCCGGAAAACACGAAGAAGAGGTTCTCCTCGGTCACCATCGTGGCCGTGCCTCTGCTCGTCGCGGGCGTGGTGTTCGCGATGATGCTCTCGGGAATGTCGACCAACCAGTCTTTTACAATCCAGCAGTTGCAGTCGCGCGAGCGCGCGCTTAAGGCCGAGGTCGAGTCACTCAATCGCGACCTCGGCGACGTGCGGTCGACCGGGCAGATCGCCCAGCGGGCTGCCGAGGCCGGGATGGTCGTGCCCGGCCACCCCGGCATCCTTGTCGTCGACGAGGTGGGTGAGGTTCACGAGCAGCGTGCGGCCGACCCGGAGACCACCTCGACGATCATCGACGTCAACGGCGCACCCACGCGTGCCAACGGCGCGACCAGCGACCGCAACGCCACAGACGAACTCGGCGACAGCCTGACATCGGTGCCCGGCGGCAACGTGCTGGGGCGTAACGGCGCGCGGGGTACCAGCGCCCCGGAGAATACGACCCCCGAGGACGTCCCGGCGCCCGCCGAGCGGGCCCCGATCAACCCGGCGCCCGCCGAGCGGGCCCCGATCAACCTGGCGCCGTACGCGCCGAACGCACCGAGCGCGCCGAGCGAGTAGGTGTGCTGAGAACGCCCACACGAGCGCGTGGGCACGGAGATGTGCTTTTCAGCGTGTGGCGCTCACCTCGGCACGGGCGGGGCCGGGCACAATGAGGGGGCGAAAGTGGCGGAAAAAGCCTGACAATGAGAACGACCAAGAAGGTGAGAACAGGGCCGTGAGCAGCACGAGACAACCGCGCGGGCCGGTCGCGGCCGCTGCGGGGCCTGCGCCGCAGAAGAAGGTGACGCACCGTCGCGCCAGCTTCATTGCGTCAATCTTCGTCGTCGCGGCGGTCCTTCTCGTCGCTCGCCTCGCCTGGGTCCAGGTGGTGTGGGCGCCGGAGCTGCAGCAGCAAGCGCAAGCGCAGCGGGAGCGCATCTACGTCGAGCCGGCGCGCCGCGGCGAGATCCTCGACCGCTCAGGCAACGAGCTGGCCTATACCATGCAGGCCCGCTCGCTGACCGTCTCGCCGGTGCTGCTGCGCCGGGAGCTTCGCGAACAGCAGGACCTGAAAATGCGCATGGAGGGCGTGTCCCAGGAGGCGATCGACGCGCAAATTGACGCCCGCGTCGAAGACGTCCTGCGCACCATGGCCAACGAGATCCCGGTGATGATCGCCGACGCGGACACGGCGAAACACAAGGTCGGGGGGGTGACGGCCCGCACCGAGGACAGGACCGGCGGCAACGACAGTGCCAGTGCTAGTGCTGAAGCCCCGGCGGACGCGGCTCCGGCCGACAGCGGCGCCGGTGTCGTCAGTGCGAAGGACATCCTGGATAAGCTCCACGCGGACACCGAGTACGAAGTACTCGTGCGCAACGTCGACCCGGACGTCGCCGCCGACGTGGCGGAGCGCTTCCATGGGGTCGCTGCGGACCACCAGGACATCCGCCAGTACCCGAACGGGGCCATCGGCGAGAACATCGTGGGCAAGGTCTCCATGGACGGCCAGGGCCAGTTCGGGCTGGAAGCGTCGAGCGACGCTGTGCTCACGGGGATCAACGGCCGCTCCACGGAGGACGTCTCGGCCGACGGGCAATCCATCCCGGGCACGCTGCGGGATTCCGCCCCCGCCGTCGACGGCGCGACCGTCCAGCTCACCATCGACCTGGAGCTGCAGACGTACGTCCAGCAGGTCATCCAGCAGGCGAAGGAGAACTCGCTGGCGAAGAACGGGGAGGCCGTCGTCCTCGATGCCCGCACCGGTGAAGTTCTGGCGATGGCGAACACCGACACCATCGACCCCAACGGCAACGTAGATAAGCAGCTCGCGCAGGGCCGCGACTTCGAAAACGATGCCGTGTCCGCGCCCTACGAGCCGGGCTCGGTGGCCAAGGTCATCGCCGCGGCCGCCGCCATCGAGGAGGGGGTGACGGACCCGTACGAGGTGCACCAGGTACCCGGCTCCATCGACATGGCGGGCGTGACCGTGAACGACGCCTGGCAGCACGACGTGGCGCCCTACACCACCGCGGGCATCTTCGGTAAGTCCTCGAACGTGGGCACGCTGCAGATCGCGCAGCGCCTCGGGGAGGAGAAGTACTGGGATTACCTGCAGCGCTTCGGCATCGGCCAGGCAACCGGCGTGGAGCTGCCGAATGAGTCCTCCGGCCTCGTGCCCGTGCTTGAGCAATGGTCGGGTGGTACCTTCGCCAACCTGCCCATCGGGCAGGGCATGAGCTGGACGACGCTGCAGATGGCCAGCGTGTACCAGACCCTCGCCAACGGAGGCGAGCGCATCGAGCCGCGCATTATCTCGAAGGTGACTGACGCCTCCGGCCAGGACGTTCCGCAGGAGGAACCCGCGCGCACGCGCGTGGTCAGCGACGAGACGGCGCGCACCGTCGTCGACATGTTCCGCTCGACCTTCCAGGAGGACCCCGCTGGGCTGAATTCGGGCACCGCCCAGGGCAGCGACCTCGAGGGCTACCAGCTGTCGGGCAAAACTGGCACGGCCCAGAAGGTTAACCCGGAGACGGGGGCGTACTCTCAAAGCCAGTTTTGGATTACCTTTGCGGGTATCGCCCCGGCGGATGACCCGCGGTTCGTCGTCGCTGTCATGCTCGACGAACCGCAGCGCGGGCCCCTCCCCGGCGGAGGGGGCGGCCAGACCACCGCGCCGGTGTTCCGCGAGATCGCGGGATGGCTCATCAACAGGGAAAACCTGCCCCAGAGCCCGCCCGCAGAGCCCTACGTGTTGCAGGAACAATAGCCTGCGGAAAGAGAGTGGAACGTGACGTCGATTCCTAGCGCCGCACCCACGACGCTCGGCGAGCTTGCCCGAGAGGCGGGAACGACCCTGAGCGGCGCCGCCGCCGAGACGGAGGTTTCCTCGGTGAGTCTCGACTCCACCGCGGTCGCCCCGGGCGGGCTGTTCGCAGCGTTGCCGGGGACGCGGGTCCACGGCGCGACGTACGCGGCGGAGTCCGCGGCGGGCGCGATCCTGACGGACGCCGAGGGGCGCGCAATCCTCGAGCAGGCGGGCGAAACGCGCCCGGTTCTCGTTGTTGATGACGTCCGCGCGGTGCTCGGCCGGGTGTCGGCGCGCGTGTATGGTCAGCCGTCGCAAAGCATGAAGGTGCTGGGCGTCACGGGGACCTCGGGCAAGACGACGACCACCTATCTTCTGGAGCAGGGGCTGATCGCCGCTGGCTGCCAAGTCGGGCTGATTGGGACCACGGGCACCCGCATCCGCGGGCGCGACGTGCCGACGAGCCTGACCACGCCCGAGGCGCCGACCTTGCAGGCGCTGTTCGCGCAGATGCTCGCCGAGGGCGTGACGCACGTGGTCATGGAGGTCTCCTCCCACGCCTTGAGCCTCGGCCGCGTCGACGGCACGGACTTCGACGTCGCGGGTTTTACCAACCTGAGCCAGGACCACCTTGACTTCCATCCGACGATGGAGGACTACTTCGAGGCCAAGGCGCGCTTTTTCGACCCCTCCTCGCCTGTCCGCGCCGCGCGCAGCGTCGTCTGCGTCGACGACGAGTGGGGGCGACGTATGCTCGACAGGGCAGGTACGGGCTATGCCGTGGGCACGCGGGGACAGGAGGGGCTCGACTGCGCGGCCTCGCTTGTCGACGTCACGCCAGCCGGCTCCCAACACATCGGCCTGACACTCGCGGGCGAGACCTACGAGCTGACTCTGCCGCTGCCGGGAGCGTTCAACGTGGCCAACGCCGCGCTCGCCGCGGCGATGGCGCACGCGGCGGGCGTAGACGTGGCCCGCTTCGTCGCGGGGCTCGAGAACGCGGCCGTGCCCGGGCGCATGGAACGCATCGACGCCGGGCAGGACTTCGTCGCGGTGGTCGATTACGCCCACAAGCCCGCCGCTGTGGCCGCCGCGCTGGAGACGTTGCGCGGCCAGGTCGACGGGCGCGTCGGAGTGGCCATCGGCGCGGGCGGGGACCGCGATGCGTCGAAGCGCCCGCTCATGGGGAAGGAGGCGGCGCTGCGGGCCGACCTCGTGATTGTCACCGACGACAACCCGCGCACGGAGGATCCGGCGGCGATCCGTGCGGCCGTAATCGACGGCGCGGTATCGGCAGGCACCGATGCGCAGATCCGCGAGGCCGGGTCGCGCGCCGACGCGATCGGCGAGCTGGTCGCGTGGGCTCGCCCGGGCGACGCGGTGATCGTGGTGGGCAAGGGCCACGAGGTGGGCCAGATCGTGGGCACCACCACGCACCCTTTCGACGACAGGGAGGAAATGCGCCGCGCCCTGGAACGCTCCGGTTACGGTGGACATGCCGTTTCCGGCCAGCAGGGAGAGAATAGGGGACAGACACACGAGGCCAGCGAAGGACAGCGACCATGATTCCACTTCAGCTCCGTGAGATCGCGGAGGTCACCGGCGGCACGCTCAACGAGCACGCAGATCCGGGCGCCGTCGTTGGTGGCTACGTCGAGTTCGATTCGCGCAAGGTCGCCGAGGGCGGCCTCTTCGTTGCCTTAAGCGGTGCGCGAGCCGATGGCCACGACTTCGCGTCCGCCGCGGTGGACCAGGGGGCGGTCGCGGTGCTTGCCGCGCGGGACGTGGACGCGCCCGCCATCATCGCCCCGGCTGCACAGACCCGCGCCGACGACAACTCTGACCTAGCGGCCAACGACAAGGACGGCAGCGTCGCCGCCGTCGTGGGAGCGATGTCGCGCCTCGCCGCGCACGTGGCCCGCGAGCTGACGAGCCACCACGGGCTGTCCATCACGGGCGTGACCGGTTCTGCGGGAAAGACCTCGACGAAAGACCTCATCGCCGCGGTGCTGTCCACCGCCGGAGAAACGGTCGCGCCCCCGGGATCGTTCAACAACGAGATCGGCCACCCCTACACGGTGCTGCGCTGCTCGCCCTCCACGGACTTCCTCGTCGCGGAGATGTCCGCGCGCGGAATCGGCCACATCGCACACCTTGCGGAGATAGCTCCGCCGCGCATCGGCGTCGTGCTGAACGTGGGCTCGGCCCACTTGGGCGAGTTTGGCTCGCGGGAGAACATCGCGGTGGCGAAAGGGGAGCTCGTCGAGGCGCTTCCTGAGGCGGACCGCGGCGGCGTCGCCATCCTCAACGCCGACGACGACCTCGTCGCGGGGATGGCCGTGCGCACGAATGCACGGGTGGTGACCTTTTCCACCCGCTCCAAGAACGCGGACTACTACGCCACGGACGTCGAGCTTGATGACGTCGCACGGGCCAGCTTCACTCTCCATTCGCCGGGCAACCAGCCGCAGCGCGTCCGCCTGAACGTCTTTGGCGCGCACCAAGTCTCCAACGCGCTGGCCGCGGCCGCCGTCGGGGTCGAGTCGGGTGTGCCCGCCGAGACGGTGGCCTCCGCCCTCAGCGGAGCCCACGGCGTGTCGGTCAACCGCATGGACGTAAACACGCGCGCTGACGGGGTGACCGTCATCAACGACGCGTACAACGCGAACCCGGACTCGATGCGCGCCGGGATCGCCGCGCTGGGATTCACCGCGGCGGCGCGCCCGGGGGTGCGCTCGATCGCCGTGCTGGGCGAGATGAACGAGCTGGGCAGCAACACCGTCGACACCCACCGTGAACTGGGCGACGAGCTCGCGCGTTACGACGTCACGCACCTCGTCGCGGTGGGGCAGACGCCGCCTATGCGTGCGCTTGTCGGGCAGGCCCGCGCCCGCGGGATCGCCACGGTGACCGCCCACGGGGTCGACGACGCCGCGGCGGAGGTCCAGAACATCCTCTCCGCCCCACCCGCCGGGGCCGAAGGGTGGTACGAGCGCTCCGTGCGCGATGTCGTGCTCGTCAAAGCCTCGAACTCCGCCGGGCTGTGGGGCGTTGCCGAGCGGCTGCTGGCAGGACATACCCTGAAGGACGGCCGCAATGACCACGCTTGAAACGGGTATCTGCGCCGCCCGCCCGTGGCAGGCCAGCCGGGGCACGACGCACTACGGGCCGCACACACGCTAAGAACGCACGGTAATAACGCACTGTAATAACGCACGGTATAACGCATATGGTTCAAATCATCATCGCCGCGATAGTCAGCTTCCTCGTCGCTATCTTCCTCACCCCCGTCCTCATCCGGTACTTCAACCACCGCGCCCTCGGCCAGGAGATCCGCGAGGACGGCCCGGCTTCCCACGCCCGCAAGCGCGGCACACCGACGATGGGCGGCATCGCCATCCTCGCCGGCATCACCGCGGGCTACGTCGTCGCCGGGCTGTGGGCGTTGAGCTCCGGCCACGCGGCCTTTACCGCCTCGGGCTGGATCGTGCTCGGTCTCACGTTGGCGCTCGGCGCGGTGGGCTTTGCCGATGACGGCATCAAGCTGTTTATGAAGCGCAACCTCGGGCTGAACAAGACGGCGAAGCTCGTTGCGCAGCTGGCCATCGCGCTCCTCTTTGGTCTGCTCGTGCTGCAGTTTCCAAACGCACAGGGGCTGACGCCGGGTTCGACGTCGCTTAGCTTCGTGCGCGACATGGAGATCGTCGACTTCGCCGCGGTCGGTGGGGTGATTGGCACCATCGTCTTCCTCGTCTTCATCTACATCCTGCTGGCCGCCTGGTCGAACGCGGTGAACTTGACTGACGGTCTCGACGGGCTGGCCTCGGGCGCGACGGCCTTTGTCATGGCGGCCTACACGGCGATCACGTTCTGGCAGTTCCGCCAGTCCTGCTCGGCCGCGCCCGGGCCGGGCTGCTACGACGTGCGCGACCCGCTGGATCTGGCCACGCTCGCCGCCGCCGGCTTCGGCGCGACAATCGGCTTTTTGTGGTGGAACGCCTCCCCGGCCAAGATTTTTATGGGGGATACCGGTTCGCTGGCGCTCGGTGGCCTCGTGGCCGGGCTGTCCGTGACCAGCAAGACCGAGCTGCTCATGGTGATCATCGGCGCGCTGTTCGTGCTTGAGGCGGCCTCGGTGGTGATCCAGGTGGTCTCCTTCCGCGCCACCGGCAAACGCGTGTTCCGCATGGCGCCCATCCACCATCACTTTGAAAACGGCGGCTGGCCGGAGACGACAGTGGTGATCCGTTTCTGGATCCTCTCCGCCATGGCAGGCGCGCTTGGCGTCGCGGTCTTTTACGGCGAGTGGCTGTCTCTGATGGGAGCCGCGGTCTAATGGGCGCGGGTGCGAGCGTCGTGCCAGGCAACGTTCCCCCCGAGCTGCGCAATGGGGTTCTGCTCGTCGGCGCCGGGGTCTCCGGCCGGGGCGCCGCGCGCTTGTTGTCGGCGCTCGGCGTCGGGTTCACCGTCGCCGACGACAACGCCGAGAACCGGGCGGCGCTGGGGGAGGAGACCGGCGCACCCACCCTGGGAACAGCGGAGGCGGCGAGCGCGATCGGCGAGTACACCACCGTGGTGACCTCCCCGGGGTGGCGCCCCGATACGCCGCTTCTCGTCGCGGCGGCGCGGGCCGGGCTGGACGTCCTCGGCGACGTGGAGCTGTGCTTCCGTCTCGACCGCGCTGGCGTCTTCGGCGCTCCGCGGACGTGGCTGGCGGTGACGGGGACGAACGGCAAGACCACGACGACGGGGATGCTTGCCGCGATCATGGCGGAGTCGACCCACGACACCGGTCTCGAGGCGGTGGCCTGCGGCAATATCGGGCTGTCGGTCAGCGACGCGTTGCTGGCGCCGACGCGGGCGGACGTGCTCGTGGCGGAGCTGTCGAGCTTCCAGCTGCACTGGTCGAGCCAGCTGCGCCCGGCGGCCGGGGTGCTGCTCAACCTGGCCGAAGACCACATCGACTGGCACGGCTCCTTCGCCGCGTACGCGCGGGACAAGGCCGCGGTGCTGCGAGCGGAGACCGCCGTCGCGGGGGTCGACGACCCTGAGGTCGCGCGTCTCGTGCGCGACAGCGGGCGCGAGGACGTCATCGGCTTTACCCTCTCGACGCCGGACGATGGTCAGGTCGGTGTGGTCGGCGAGGCCATCGTGGCTCGGTTCGGTGGGGATGCCGTGGAGCTCGCGAGTGCGGTGGGCATCGAACCGGCCGGGGTGGCGGGCGTCTACGACGCTCTCGCGGCGGCCGCGGTGGCGGCGAGCCAGGGGGTCCGCCCGGAGCGGATCGCCGCCGGGCTGGCCGGCTACCGCGTGGCGGGCCACCGCGGGGCGGTTGTGCACGCGGCCGGCGGCGTTGAGTGGGTGGATAACTCCAAGGCCACGAACCCACACGCCGCGCACTCGGCGCTGGAGGGCGCGGGCACCGTCGTGTGGGTCGCCGGGGGGCAGCTCAAGGGCGCCGAGGTCGGCGAGCTCGTGCGCGCCCACGCCCACCAGTTCCGGGCGGTGGCCCTCCTCGGGGCGGATAGGGCGATCCTGCGCGAGGCGCTCGCACGCATCGCGCCTGAGGTGCCGGTCTGTGTGTGCGAGGAGACGGATCCCGCGCGCGCCATGGAGCAGGTCGTCGACTTTGCGGCGCGCCACGCCCGCCCGGGCGACACGGTGGTGCTGGCGCCGGCCGCCGCCAGCCTCGATATGTTTTCGGGGATGGCCCAGCGTGGCGAGCTCTTCGCGGCGGCGGCCGTGAGACACTCGTAATCGGTGCCGTGTTGGTCCGCCCGTCGCTACCGTTTCGCAGTCTATTGTGGCTACTGTGTCTCTAGTGACCACTGGGGCGAAACGACAAGAAAGGGCGGTGGCCATGACAGTGACGCGCAGCGCGCGGGAGAACGCAGCACCCCGCAGAAGCGGCACCACCGCGCCCCGTCCCGCCGGCAGCCGGCCCGGGACCTTCTCATCCTTGCGCCGCCGCTTCCACGACGGCATGGACGCGCGCCCGCTGCTGGACTACACCGTCATCCGCACCGTGGTGGTGGTGCTCGCGGGCCTCGGCCTCGTCATGGTGACGAGCTCCTCGATGGCGGCGTCCTTTGCGGCGTCGTCAAGCGTCTGGTCAACCACCCTGCGCCAAGCCCTCATGGTCAGCCTGGGCCTGGTCCTCTTCTGGGTCATGCTCCGGATCTCGCCAGAACGGGTGCGCGCCCTCGCCAACGCGGTCATGATCGTCGCGATCGCCCTCCTTATTCTCGTGCTCATTCCGGGCATCGGCACCGGCCGCGACGAGGTGGGATCGCAGTCGTGGCTCGTGGTCGGCCCGCTACGCCTGCAGCCCTCCGAGTTCGCCCGCGCGGCGATCGCCGTGTGGGGGGCGAAGCTTTTGGCAAACAAGGACTACCGCGAGCCCTCGCGGCTCGCGAACGGCTTTGTGGGCTTCACCATGGTGGCGGGGCTATGCCTGCTGCTCATCACCGCTCAGGGCGACCTCGGGATGGCAGTTAACTTCGCTATCGTCGTGGCCTTCATCCTGCTCTTCGCCGGGATTTCCACGGGATTCATCGCCTTCGCCGCCATCGCCGGTTTCATCGGCCTCATCGTGGTGTTTTTCGCCGGCGGCTACCGCTCGGACCGCTTCCACGTCTACTTCGACGCGCTCTTCGGCCATTTTGACGACACGCGCGGCATCGCGTTCCAGTCGCACCAGGGCTTCCTCTCGCTTGCCGACGGCTCCCTGTTCGGCGTCGGCCTCGGGCAGTCCCGCGCGAAGTGGTTCTACCTGCCAGAGGCGCGCAACGACTTTATCTTTGCCGTTATCGGCGAGGAGCTCGGCCTGTGGGGCGGGGCGCTCGTGATTGGGTTGTTCGCCCTGCTCGGATACTTCGGGCTGCGCGCGGCGCGTCGCGCGCAGAACCAGTTCCAGACGCTCATGGCGGCCTCGCTCGCCGCCGGGGTGGTCTCCCAGGCCTTCATCAACATCGGCTACGTCGTCGGGCTCTTGCCTGTCACCGGTATCCAGCTGCCCATGGTCTCCGCCGGCGGTACCTCCGCGGTGATCACGCTGGCCTCGATGGGCATCCTGGCCTCCATTGCGCGGCACGAGCCCGACGCGGTGTCCGCGATGCAGAACTACGGCCGCCCCGCTTTCGACCGCATGCTCGGCATCGGCGAACCCACCACCCCGGGCCAGACCCGCGCGGCGCGCAGGGAGCAGGACGCGCGCAACGCGCGCTCGCGCCGCGAAGCCCGCTTCGGCACCCCCGTCACCGCCCGTTCCGGGTCGGCGCTGCGACGCCCCGCCGGGGCCCCGCAGCGGGATATGCAAAAGGACCCGCAGCGCTACCCGCACCGCGGCGCGCCCACGCGCAGCGCCGCGCGGGCGGTCAGGGGGACGGCCGTGCCCCAGCCGCGATCCTGGGAGTCCACTGCCAGCACGACGCGTACGACCCGCCGCGCGGGATAGTAGCCAACACGAAGGAGCAATCCGACCATGGTTGAGATGGTTGAGAAGGTGCAGCGCGGCTCCGGCCCGCTCAACGTCGTCCTCGCCGGTGGAGGCACGGCTGGCCACATCGAGCCGGCCTTGGCGGTCGGCGAGGTCCTGCGCGACGAGTTCGGCGCGACGGTCACCGCGCTGGGAACCGAGAAGGGGTTGGAGACCACAATTGTCCCGGCCCGCAGCTTTACGCTTTCTTTGATTGACCCGGTGCCCATCCCGCGCAAGGCCCCGTGGAAGCTCGCCGGCGTGCCGTTCAAGGTGGCGCGCGCGGTGCGCCAGGCGCGCCGCGCGCTGCGGGAAACCGAGGCGCAGGTTGTTTTCGGCACCGGCGGCTACGTCGCCGCACCGGCGTACATTGCCGCCGCGTCGCTCAAGCTGCCGTTCTTCGTGCTGGAAACGAACGCGCTGGCGGGCATGGCGAACAAACTAGGAGTGCGCCTCGGCGGCGTGGGGCTGAACGCTGTCGCCGGGTCCGGTATGCCGGGGGAAATCGTGGGTATCCCCGTGCGCCCCGGCGTCGGCGTCGACGAGGACGGGGAAAAAGCGCGCCGCGGCTACCGCATGTGGGGGCTCGACCCGGAACGGACGACCGTGCTGGTCACCGGCGGATCCCAGGGCGCGGTGAGCATCAACAACGCCGTGGCAGGCGCGGTGGAGTCCATCACGGCGGACGGCGCGCAGGTGCTGCACGCCTACGGCCGCAAAAACGACGCCCCGGCACCGCACGAGTACTACACGGCAGTGCCCTACATCGACGATATGGAGGCGGCCTACGCCGTCGCCGACCTCGTGGTGTGCCGTTCGGGGGCGATGACGGTGGCGGAGAACTCCGCCGCCGGGGTCCCCGCGATCTACGTTCCGCTGCCGCACGGCAACGGCGAGCAGGGGCTCAACTCCGCCCACCTCGTCGACCTTGGGGCGGCGGTGCGTATCGACGACGCCGACCTGACGCCGGAATCGTTGACGCAGGCAGTCCGCGCGATCGTGGGCGAGCCCGGAAGGCTCGCGCAGATGCAGCAGGCGCTGGATAGCTCGGGCGCGGGCAGCGTCGCCCACGAGCTGGCTACCCGCGTCGTGCGGGCCGCCCGCGCTCACTAGACTTACGCTTCACACGACCCTGGCCCGCCGCGCGAAGGAGCACCCTGCAGACATGACCACCCCCGGTACCGACGTCGACCTCTCCCGCGTTCACCTCATCGGAATCGGCGGCTCCGGAATGTCCGGCGTGGCGCACATCCTGCTGGACCGCGGCGCTGTGGTGACCGGCTCGGACGTCAAGGATTCGCTGCCGGTGCGTGCGCTGCGGGCGCGCGGGGCGCAGATCGCCGTGGGGCACGCCGCCGAGAACCTCAACCTCGCGGGGGAGGCGCCGACGGCTGTGGTGACCAGCTTCGCCGCGATCCCGCAGGACAACCCCGAGCTGGCGCGCGCCCGCGCGGAGTCCATCCCCGTGTTGCGCCGCTCCGACGTGCTGGCGGAGCTCATGGAAGGCTATACGCAGGTGCTCTTCGCGGGCACCCACGGGAAGACCTCGACGACCTCGATGGCCGTGGTGGCTCTGCAAGCGGCGGGGGAGGAGCCGAGCTTCGCCATCGGCGGCCAGCTCAACCGCGCCGGTACGAACGCACACCACGGGCAGGGCCGCGTCTTCGCCGCGGAGGCCGACGAATCCGACGCGTCGCTGTTGCGCTACGCGCCGGATGTCGCCGTGGTCACGAACATCGAACCCGACCACCTGGACTACTTCGGCGACGCGGAGTCCTATTTTCAAGTTTTCGACGACTTCGCTGATCGCGTCGCGGACACGGGCACCTTCGTGGTGTGCCTCGACGACGACAACGCGGTCGAGTGCGGGCGGCGCGCGGCGCAGCGCGGAGTCGCGGTGCTTGGCTACGGCACCGCCGCCGCGGCCGCGGCCCACCCCGACGTCCCCGCGGGCGCGGTGATCGCGCAGGAGTCCCAGCGCGGAGGCCCCGCGTCGGTGCGGGTGGCGCTGGCGGTTGCTGGCGCGGAGGGCGACGTGGAGTACACGATGTCGGTGCCCGGCCACCACATGGTGCTCAACTCGGTGGCCGCGCTGCTTGCCGGCGCGCTGGCGGGTGCGGATCCGCAGCGCCTTGCGGCCGGGCTCAGCGAGTACACGGGCGTGCGGCGCCGCTTCGAGTTCACCGGCGAGGTCGCCGAGGGCGAGCGCGCGGGTGCCCGCGTCTACGACGACTACGCGCACCACCCGACCGAGGTCGCCGCCGTGCTCGGCGCGGCGCGCGAAAAGGTCGACGCCGAGGGCAACGACGCGCGGGTGATCGTGTGCTTCCAGCCGCACCTGTACTCGCGCACCCAGGAGTTCGCCGCGGAGTTCGCCGCTGCGCTCTCGCTCGCCGACGCCGCCGTGGTCCTCGACATCTTTGGCGCGCGGGAGACCCCGGTGGAGGGCGTTGATTCGCGCATCATCACCGACCGCATCGAACGGGAAACCACCGAGGTGCGCTACGAGCCGGACTTCTCCGCGGCACCGGCAACGGTGCGCGAGCTGACGCGCGCGGGCGATATCGTGCTCACGATGGGCGCTGGCACGGTCACCATGCTCGCCGGCGAGATCCTGAGCGCTCTGGCACAGGAGGGCTAGCGCAATGCCCGAGAACACGCAGGCGACGCGCCGCCGCCCGCCCGCCCGGGGTGTCGTCGCCGTCCTTGCCGTCGTTGCGCTCGTGGCCATCGCCGTCGCTGTTCCGTTCACCCCGGCGATGCCTGTGCGCACGATCGAGGTTGAGGGCGAGCGCCAGCTCAGCAGCGACGAGATTATTGCGGCGACGAGCATCGAGGAAGGCACGCCGATCGCGCGTGTCGACGTCCAGCAGGCCGCCTCCGACGTCGCCGGACTGCCCTGGGTCAAAAGCGCGACGGTGGGGCGCTCGTGGCCGTCGACGATCGCGGTGACCGTGGAGGAACACGTGGCCGTCGCCTACGCCGACACGCCCGAGGGGTCGCGGCTTATCGATACGCGCGGCGAGGAATTCGTCGTGGCCGACCCGCCGGAAGGAGCGGTTCAGCTCGCCGGTTCGGCGCTCGAAAACGAGCGCGTGAGGCGGGACGCGGTGGCGATTGTGACGTCGATAAGCGAGGAGATGCGCGGCCGCGTCGCGTCGATTGAGGCGTCGAGCCCGTCCACCTTTGTCCTTCGGCTTGACGACGACCGCAGGGTCGTCTGGGGGGCTAGCAAGGACAACGACAATAAGGCGCGCGCCCTCGAGACGGTCGTGCACCGGGAGGGCGCGGAGTTCAACATCTCGAACCCCGAGCTGGTGACCGTGCGTTAGTGAAAACCCCAGGTCACAACCCTAAAGTCAAGGTTTAGGGTTGCAACACGCCGAGGTAAAAACCGGGCTTTCGCGCTTTTGTGCCCCATGATGGGGAGCGTTCCATGCGCAGCATGACCGACCCAAAAACCCCAAAAATCTACGTATCTGAAAGGCGAGAATCATTCCATGACCTCTCCAGCCAACTACCTCGCCATGATCCGCGTTGTCGGTGTTGGCGGCGGCGGCGTCAACGCCGTCAACCGCATGATCGAAGAAGGGCTCAAAGGCGTTGAATTCGTCGCGGTTAACACCGACTCCCAGGCGCTGCTGTTTACCGACGCCGACACGAAGCTCGACATCGGACGTGAAGCCACCCGCGGCCTGGGTGCCGGCGCGAACCCGGAGGTTGGCCGCACCTCTGCGGAGGACCACAAGCAGGAGATCGAGGAGTCGCTCAAGGGCTCCGACATGGTCTTTGTCACCGCAGGCGAGGGCGGCGGCACCGGCACAGGCGCGGCGCCGGTCGTGGCGGGCATCGCGAAGAAGATGGGCGCTCTGACCATCGGCGTGGTCACCCGCCCGTTCTCCTTCGAGGGCAAGCGCCGCCTCCGCCAGGCCCTGGAGGGCATTGAGGCGCTCAAGGAGGTCTGCGACACCGTCATCGTCATCCCGAACGACCGCCTGCTGCAGCTCGGCGACTCCGACCTGTCCATGATGGAGGCCTTCCGCGCGGCGGACGAGGTGCTCTACAACGGCGTCCAGGGCATCACGAACCTCATCACCATCCCCGGCATGATCAACGTGGACTTCGCCGACGTGCGCTCCGTCATGGCGGACGCCGGCTCCGCGCTCATGGGCGTGGGTTCGGCCCGCGGCGACAACCGCGTGCTCGTGGCCACTGAGCAGGCGATCAATTCGCCGCTTTTGGAGACGACGATGGAAGGCGCCAAGGGCGTGCTCATCTCCGTCGCCGGCGGCTCCGACCTGGGCCTCCAGGAGGTTTACGAGGCGGGTTCCATTGTCGAGGAGAAGGCCGACGACGACGCCAACATCATCTTCGGCACCATCATCGACGACAACCTCGGCGACGAGGTGCGCGTGACCATCATCGCGACCGGCTTCGACGAGAAGGCCAACGCCCGCCCCGACGCCTCCGTGGAGCAGAAGGTCACTCCGGCCCCGGCGGCGGAGCCCGCGTCCGAGTCCGCCACCCCGGCGCCGGCCCGCGGCTCGCTTTTCGACGACCGCGCCGCCGCCCCGGCCGAGGAGCAGCGCCGCGAGGAGTACCAGCCGCGCCACCGCTACGAGGAGCGCGACTCCGGCCTGTTCACCCGCTCCGGGCGCGACGGTTCGAGCCGGCCCCGCGAGGACGACGACGTCGACGTCCCCGACTTCCTGCGCTAACGCTGCTGCACCGGGCGGGCTCGCTAGGGTGGAGGTCATGGCACCCGACAGCGAGCGCACCCCCGCCCACGACCGTCCCGTCCGCATGGTGTTTACCACCCGTGCGGGCGGGACGTCGTCGTCTCCCTACGACTCCTTCAACCTGGGAGCCCACGTCGGCGACGACCCGGAGGCCGTCGCGGCGAACCGCCGCCGCCTCGCCGAGGTGCTCGGCCTCGCGTCCGAGAACTTCGTGTGGATGGAGCAGTTGCACACCAACACAGTCACGCGCGTCGACGCGCCCCAGGACGGGCCTGTCCCCGCGACCGACGCGCTGGTGACCACGACCCCGGGGCTGGCCCTGTGCGTCCTCGTCGCCGACTGCACCCCGGTTCTGCTCGCGGACCACACCGCGGGTGTCGCGGCCGCCGTGCACGCCGGCAGAATGGGGGCGCGCAACGGGATCGTGGCCCGCACCGTCGAGGCGATGGTGGAGTGCGGTGCGACGCCGGGGGCGATCACGGCGCTGCTGGGGCCCGCGGCGGCGGGGAGGAGCTATGAGGTGCCCGAGGCGATGGCCCGGGACGTCGATAAGCATCTGCCTGGCTCGCTGACGCGCACGGCGGCAGGGACCTGGGGCCTTGACGTGCGGGCGGGCATCGTGCGGCAGCTGTTCGAGCGGGGCGTGACCCACGTCGACGCGGACCCGCGCGACACTATCACTGACAAGGACTTCTTCTCCCACCGGCGAGAGGGCACGACGGGGCGCCAGGCGGGTGTGATTTGGTTGACCGGAAACGCAGGAGACCACAGGAAGGGGCATGCACATGGGTAGGACCGAGGAGATCACGGCGAACCTCGCGGCGCTGCGCGAGCGGATTGCCGCAGCAGAAGAAAAGGCGGGGCGCGAGCCGGGCAGCGTCCGGCTTTTGCCCGTGAGCAAATTCCACCCGGTCGAGGACATTGAGATCCTCGCGGGTCTGGGCATCGACCTCGTCGGCGAGAACCGCGAGCAGGAAGCGCGCGCGAAAGCCGAGCACCTCGCGGAGACGGGCGCCGCGGTGGGTATCGCCATGATCGGGCAGATCCAATCGAAGAAGGCGAACTCCGTGGCGCGCTGGGCGCGGGAGGTCCACTCCGTCGACTCCGTCAAGCTCGCCCACGGGCTGGACCGGGGCATGGGGCTCGCGCTGGAGCGCGGCGACCGCGACAGCGAGTCCCTGTCGTGTCTGGTGCAGCTGTCCGCAGACGGCGACCAAGCCCGCGGCGGGGTGCCGGAAGGTGAGATCGACGAGGTCGTGGCCGCCGTCGTGGAGGCGGAGCATCTCACGTTCGCGGGCTTCATGGTCGTGCCGCCTCTCGACGCCGACCCCGAGCCCGTCTTCACCCGCGCCCGCGAACTCACCGACGCCCGCGCCGCCTCCCTCGGCTGCCGCCTGGTCCTCTCGGCCGGGATGTCCGGCGATTTCGAGCACGCCATCGCGTGCGGTTCCGATATCGTGCGTGTCGGAACCGGGGTGCTGGGCGAGCGGCCCGTAGGCTAACGGCTAACACTGACGTAATTCACCGTGGCGCTGGTGACAGCGGCCGCACCCCGACAACGACCCCCAGGAGCAGCGACAACATGTCCATCTTTGGCACCGCAAAGGAATTTTTCGGCCTCGGCCCCTACAACGAGGATGCGGCCTACTACGACGACGCTGACTACACCGACGGCGGCTCCACCGCCTACGACCGCGCTCCGGCGCGCCCCTACTCCGAGGCCGCCCCGCGCGCCGACTACCGCGGTGACTACCCGCGCACCCTCGAGCCGGCGATTGTTACCGCGACGCCGCGCAACTACAACGACGCCAAAGAGATCGGTGAGCCCTTCCGCGACGGCGACGCCGTGATCATGGACCTCAGTGACCTCGACGCCGCCGACGCGAAGCGCCTTGTCGACTTCGCCGCGGGCCTGTGCTTCGCCCTGCGCGGCCGGATGCACAACCTGACCCGCGGCATGGATACCCCGCGCCGCGTCTTCGCCATCACCCCCGAGAATGCGCCGTTCACTGCCTCCGAGCTGCAGCGCGCTGCGCGCCTGCGCTAGGGGCCCGCTCCGGTTTTCTCGTCGGGCGGCACACGCACGGCCGTGCTTCCAGGTGCGCCTGGGGGCGCGGCCGTGCGCGTTGCACAGCGTGTCGGCGCGCCCCGCGCCGCGCCGGCCAGCACGCGGTTGTTCCGCTGGGGTCGTGGGGCGGTAGGCTGGCCGCGTGGCATTGTTTGGAGCAGCTATCTGCGCACTTATCGGCTTGTACACCACGGTGGTGGTGATCCGAATTATCGTCGAGATGATCCAGTCCTTCTCGAAGCAGTTTGCGCCGCCGCGCTGGTTCATGGTGGTGGCGGAGGCGATGTTCGTGGTCACCGACCCACCGGTCATGGCGCTGCGGCGCCTCATCCCTCCGCTGCGCCTGAGCGGGGGAGTGGGCCTCGACGTCAGCGTCATCGTGCTGTTTCTTATCCTGGCTATTGCCCAAGTGTTGGCGCAGGCATTATTGGTGGTGCCCTTCCTGTAGGCGGAAGGAAAACGCCGGTTTGGTTGCGTTGGGCTCACCCTCCGGTCGATAGTGAGGGTATAAATACACATAGCGCGGGGATGACTCGGCTACACTGTCTGTTCACTACGCTCTGTTCAATAAGGAAAATACAACGAACTGTCTGGGCGCACCCCACACACTGGGTTTCGCCCGCACACCCGTGGCAACGGGTGGGACAACATGAAGGGATCGCTCATGCCGCTCACACCAGCAGACGTGCACAATGTCGCTTTTAGCAAGCCGCCCATCGGCAAGCGCGGTTACAACGAGGACGAGGTCGACCAGTTCCTCGACCTCGTTGAAGACACGCTTGCACAGCTGCAGGACGAGAACGACGAGCTGCGCGCTCGTGTAGAGGAGCTGGGGAAGGGCGGTCAACCGGCCGCGGCAGCCCCAGTGCGCGACAGCGGCGTGAACGAGGCCGCGATCCGCAAGGAGATCGAGCAGGAGCTGCGTTCCACCTACGAGCAGAAGCTACGCGCCGCGGAGGAGGCGAAAACCCGCGCGGAGAACGAGGCACGCTCTGCGAAGGACGACGCCACCCGCGCCCGCAAGGAGGCCTCGGAGGCTGCGGAGAAGGCCCGCGCACAGCAGGCCCAGCCCGCCGCCGAGGCGCAGCCCGCCACACAGAAGGCGGATGGCGACGCCACGGCCGACACCCACGTCCAGGCCGCGAAGGTCCTCGGCATGGCCCAGGAGATGGCGGACCGCCTCACCTCTGAGGCGCAGGAAGAGGCCCGCTCCATGCTCGACGAGGCTCGCGGCGCCGCCCAGCGCCAGATCCAGGACGCAGAAAACCGCTCCCGCACCCAGCTCGAGGAGGCGGACAAGAAGGCCAAGCAGACCACCGAGCAGGCGGAGTCCCGCGCCCAGCAGCTCGTCAGCGATGCCGAGCGCACGGCCACCGAGACCACGAACGAGGCCAACTCCCGCGCCGAGGCTCAGATCCGCCAGGCGGAGGAGCAGGCGGCGAAGCTGCGCAGCGACGCCGAGCGCAAGCACACCGAGATCATGAACACGGTGAAGCAGCAGCAGAGCGCGCTGGAAAACCGCATCGGCGAGCTGCGCACCTTCGAGCGCGAGTACCGCACGCGCCTGAAGACCCTCCTGCAGTCGCAGCTCGAGGAGCTGGAAACCCGCGGCACATTTGCCCCCGGCAACTCCAACGACGATAAGTAGTGCGCCGCGCCGAAACTCCCCCGGACTGAACTGCTCCCCATTAGTTGGACTGAGAAATCAGTTGCTAACAACTAGTGGGGAGCATGTTCTTTGAGAGCACGTAGTTCGCTGAGTGAAGTTCAGCGTGAGCAGTTAGTCGACCTTTTCGAGCAGGGAATGGGTTCCCACGCCGCTTCTCGTGTTGTCGGTGTCTCGAGGGATACAGCGCGGACACTCTATCGCCGTTTCCAACTGCGTGGCAGGCTATGTCTCGTGGAGAAACCGAACAAGCAGCGCTACTCCTTCGAGACGAAGAAGGAGGTTGTGGAACGTCATCTTGCCGGTGAGTCGAAGATGGATCTTGCCCGAGAGTTCAATCTTTCATCCGACCAACTCGTCAAGGACTGGGTGATTAAGTGGCGCAAAGGCGGCGACGAGGCTCTGCGCCCGAAGCCGAAGGGCAGGCCGAAAGGTTCAGGCAAACCGAAGGTGCTTTCTGAGGAAGAAAAGCTTCGCCGCCAGGTTGAACGGCTGGAAGCGGAAATCGCCTACTTAAAAAAACTGCGGGACTTGAGGAACCAGGGACACGCCTAAAAGCCCAGGCGATCGTCATCCTCAAGTCACACCACCGCTTGGAGTACCTCCTGGATGCGGCCGGCATGGCACGCTCGACATCCTTCTACCACCAGAAACGACTCACCGCACCGGATAAACATGCCGAGCTCAAACAGGCGATCCGGGACAGTTTTAAGCGCAACAAACACCGCTACGGCTACCGGCGGGTACTGCTCGACCTTCGGAACCAAGGTTGGATAGTCAACCACAAACTTGTCTTAAAGCTCATGCGTGAGATGGGCTTGAAAGCCAAGATCCGCCAGCGCAGGCCCTACGTCTCCTACACAGGCACAACCAGTCACATCGCCGAGAACACACTCGAGCGCAACTTCACCCCGGATAAACCCAACTCTGTTTTCGTCAGCGACGTCACCGAGTTCAAGGTCGCCGGCCGCAAGGTGTATCTCTCACCGGTGATGGACCTGTTCGACCGCGCAATCGTCGCCCACACAGTGGCCACATCGCCAACCACAGCGTTGACCTCGGCCTCGTTGGCGCAGGCGATCGAAGCGTGTGCTCCAGAGCCGGGCTGGATGATCCACACCGATCAAGGATTCCAATACCAGCACTCATCCTGGCGCACCCTGATTAGCCAGCACCATGGAGTCCAGTCAATGTCACGCAAAGGCAATTGCTACGACAACGCGGTCATGGAGAACTTCTTCGGCCACCTGAAAACCGAAATGTTCCACGGAGAAGTCTTCGACACCATTGAGCAATTCATCGCCGCGGTCGACGAGTACATCCAGTGGTACAACACGCAACGACTCCAACAACGACTCAAGGGCCTGACCCCGATGCAATACCGGAATCAGACCCTTGAAACCCTAACCGCCTAGAATTAAACCAGTCCAACTTTCGGGGGCCAGTTCAGACCCCCGCGGCCGGGGGAGTTTTGTATGCGCCTGTGGCCGCCCGCGCGCCCGAGTGGGCTACACTAAACACCGCATCCTTTGAGCACGCGTCGATCCGGCCATCACCGGGGAGCGTTTCCGGAAGAACAGCCGCGCTGTCGTAGGCGGCCCAGTAGAACCGGACGTCACGGGGAGACGTCACTTCCTTCACCACAAATGAAGCGGGGGCCCGGTACGGGCCCCAAGCAGGGTGGTACCGCGCGGCGCCTGCTGCGT
This sequence comes from Corynebacterium timonense, assembly GCF_900105305.1. Taxonomy (NCBI): domain Bacteria; kingdom Bacillati; phylum Actinomycetota; class Actinomycetes; order Mycobacteriales; family Corynebacteriaceae; genus Corynebacterium; species Corynebacterium timonense. The sequence continues at coordinate 561,863 of NZ_LT629765.1, forward strand.
CCCTGCACGAGTGCGGATACGTCTGTGAGTGAAGGAGAAGAATATGTCGGACGTCGGCGGCGTGTACCCCAAGGTGGATATGACGGGCGGCAGCTCGAAGTTTCCCGAGATGGAGCGCGAGGTGCTCGCGTACTGGGGAAAGGACGGGACGTTTGAGGCGTCGTTACGCAACCGCGAAGGCGGCGACGAGTACGTCTTCAACGACGGCCCGCCGTTTGCCAACGGCCTGCCGCACTACGGCCACCTGCTGACGGGCTACGTCAAGGACATTGTCCCGCGCTACCGCACGATGTCCGGCTACCACGTCCCGCGCGTGTTCGGTTGGGACTGCCACGGCCTGCCCGCCGAGCTCGAGGCGGAAAAGCAGCTGGGCATCACGGACAAGGGCGAGATCGAGTCCATGGGCTTGGACAAATTCAACGAGTACTGCGCCACTTCCGTCCTGCAGTACGCCGGTGAGTGGGAGGACTACGTCACCCGCCAGGCCCGCTGGGTCGACTTCGACAACGGCTACAAGACGATGGACCTGGACTACATGGAGTCCGTCATGTGGGCGTTCAAGGAGCTCTACGACAAGGGGCTGATCTACCAGGGCTTCCGCGTCCTGCCGTACTCCTGGGCGGAGCACACCCCGCTGTCGAACCAAGAGACGCGCCTCGACGACTCGTACCGCGACCGCCAAGACCCGACCGTCACGGTCACCCTGCCGCTAACCGGTCCGCGCGAGGGTTTCCCGGCGCACAAGACGTGGGCTGAGCACCCGGAGCTCGACGGCGCCGCCGCCATCGCCTGGACCACGACGCCGTGGACCCTCCCGTCGAACCTCGCCCTCGCCGTCGGCCCGGAGATCGAGTACTCCCTCGTCGAGGTCGGCGAGGACGGCGCGGAGGGTTTCGTCGGCGCGAAACTGTTGCTGGCCACCAACCTGCTCGGCGCCTACGCAAAGGAGCTGGGGGAGGAGCCCGCCGTGCTGGCCACCTTTACGGGCTCCGAGCTGGAGGGCCTGGAGTACACACCGGTGTTTGACTACTTCGCCGACCACGACAACGCCTTCATGGTGCTCGTTGCCGATTACGTCTCCACCGAGGACGGCACCGGCATTGTGCACCAAGCGCCCGCCTTCGGTGAGGACGATATGGCCACGACGCAGCAGTACGGCATCGACCTTGTCATCCCCGTCGACGCCGACGGAAAGTTCACTTCGCTCGTGCCCGAGTACGCCGGAAAGCTCGTCTTTGACGCCAACCGCGACATCATCCGCGACCTCAAGGCCAAAAACCGGGTCCTGCGCGACCAGACGATCGTGCACTCCTACCCGCACTCCTGGCGCTCGGGCGAACCGCTCATCTACATGGCGCTGCCCGCCTGGTTTGTCAAGGTCACCGACGTGCGCGACCGCATGGTCGAGCTGAACCAGCAGATCGAATGGATCCCTGGCCACATCCGCGACGGCCAGTTTGGCAAGTGGCTCGAGGGCGCGCGCGACTGGAACATCTCTCGCACCCGCTACTGGGGCTCGCCGGTTCCGGCCTGGGTCTCCGACAACCCGGAGTACCCGCGCGTGGACGTCTACGGCTCGCTCGACGAGCTGGAGCGGGACTTCGGCGAGCGCCCCGCCTCGCTGCACCGGCCCTACATCGACGAACTCGTGCGCCCGAACCCGGACGACCCGACCGGGCGGTCCATGATGCGGCGCGTGCCCGACGTGCTCGACTGCTGGTTCGAGTCCGGCTCCATGCCGTTCGCGCAGTACCACTACCCCTTCGACAACGCCGAGGAGCACGACGCGCGCCAGCCCGCGGACTTCATCGTCGAGTACTCGGGCCAGACCCGCGGCTGGTTCTACGTCCAACACGTGCTGGCCACGGCGTTGTTCGACCGCCCGGCGTTTAAGAAGGTCGTCGCCCACGGCATTGTGCTGGGCAACGACGGGCTGAAGATGTCGAAGTCCAAGGGCAACTACCCGGACGTCAACGAGGTGTTTGACCGCGACGGCTCGGACGCCATGCGCTGGTTTCTCATGTCCTCGCCCATCCTGCGCGGCGGCAACCTCATCGTCACCGAGCAGGGCATCCGCGAGGGTGTGCGCCAGGCGCTGCTGCCGCTGTGGAACGCCTACAGCTTCCTGCAGCTGTACTCCTCCACGGAGGCGCGCTGGTCCACCGACTCCACCCACGTGCTCGACCGCTACATCCTGGCCAAGACCCACGACCTCGTCGCAGGCGTCGACGCCGCGCTGGCGGATACCCGCATCGCCGACGCCTGCGACGAGGTGCGCCAGTTCGCCGACACCCTGACCAACTGGTACGTGCGCCGCTCCCGCGACCGCTTCTGGGAGGGCCAGGAGGCGCACCCGGAGGCCTTTGACACCCTGTACACGGTGCTCGAAATCGTCGCGCGCGTGGTGGCCCCGCTGCTGCCGTACATCTCCGAGGTGATCTGGCGCGGCCTGACCGGCGAGCGCTCCGTGCACCTCGCCGACTACCCCCAGGCCAGCGAGATCCCGGCCGACGACGACTTGGTCGCGGCCATGGACGCCACCCGTGCGGTGTGCTCCGCGGCCAGCTCGGTGCGCAAGGCGAACAAGCTGCGCAACCGCCTGCCGCTGCCGAAGCTCACGGTGGCGCTGCCGAACTCAGCGTCCCTCGCGGAGTTCGCGGCCACCATCCGCGACGAGGTCAACGTCAAGGACGTCGAGCTCACCGACGACGTGGACTCCGCGGGTTCCTTCGAGGTGGTCGTCAACGCGAAGGTCGCGGGACCGCAGCTCGGCCGCGACGTACAGCGCGCGATCAAGAACGTCAAGGCGGGCAACTACGTCCGTGAGGGCCACAACGTCGTGGTCGACGGCGACATCGTGCTCACCCCGGAGCTCTACACCGAGCGGCTGGTTGCGGAGAACCCGGAGTCTACCGCCCGCGTGAGCGGCGAGGGCGGGGTCGACGGATTGGTCGTCCTCGACACCACGGTGACCCCCGAGCTCGAGGCGGAGGGCTGGGCGGCGGACGTGATCCGTGGCCTGCAGGACGCCCGCAAGAGCGAGGATTTCGCGGTGTCCGACCGGATCTCGGTGGTGCTGAGCGTGCCGGACTCCAAACAGGAGTGGGCACGCGGGCATGCGCGGCACATCGCCGCAGAAACGCTGGCGACGTCCTTCGACGTGGTTGTCGGCGACACGCTCGAACACGAGATCGTGGAGGGCGTGACGGCCACCGTGGTGAAAAACGCGTAGCACCCGTAGCACCATGGCAGCGTGGGCGCCCGCGGGCGTGATGGTCCTTTCCGGCGCGTCGCTCTACGCCGGGGCGGCCATCGCCGTCGGGCTTTTCGACGCCTTCCCGCCCGCGCTCGTCGCATGGCTGCGCATCAGCGCCGCCGCGCTGATGCTTGTGGTGCTGCGCCGGCCCGCCCTGCGCGCGTTTATCGGGAGCGCCGGGGCGCGCGCCGCCGTGTTTGGCGCGTTCACGCTGGGCATGAACATGGCCTTCTACATGGCCATTTCGTCCATCCCGCTCGGCACCGCGGTGGCGGTGGAGTTCCTCGGTCCGGTGGCCGTGGCCGCTCTCGGGTCGCGGACGCTGCGGGACTGGTGTGCGCTCCTTGCGGCCGCGGCGGGCGTCTCCGTCATCTCCGGGGCAACGTGGACCGATCACGCTTCCGGCATCGCGTGGGCGCTCGCGGCGGGGGCGCTGTGGGCGGGATACATCGTGACGGGGACGAAGATCGCCGCGCGTGGGTCGTCGACGGACAGCATCGCCGTGGGTTTTACCTGGGCGGCTATCCTTGCCGCTCCCGCGGCCGCGCTCCTGTGGCCGGCCGGAGCCATCGGCCACGACATCGAGCCGCTGAGCTTTCTGGGGCTGTGGTTGGGGCTGGGCCTGCTGTCTGCGGCGGTGCCATACACGCTAGACCAAGTGGTGATGCGCCTGGCCGGGGCGTCGTATTTTGCGCTCCTGCAGGCGATCCTGCCGCTGGTCGCCGCGCTCATCGGCGCGGTGGCGCTGGGGCAGGTGCTCTCGCCGGGGGAGATGGTGGGCGTGGTGCTCATCGTGGCGGCGGTGGTGCTGCGGCGGCCGTGAGCCACAACTGCCGCGATATTCTCATGACTATGACTCGCTGGGTGCTGCACATCGACATGGACGCGTTCTACGCCTCCTGCGAGCAGCTCACCCGGCCGACTCTCAAGGGCCGCCCGGTGCTGGTCGCGGGCGTTTCCGGCAGGGGAGTGGTCGCCGGTGCGAGCTACGAGGCGCGCGCGTACGGGGCGCGCTCGGCCATGCCGACCCACCGCGCCGCCCGCCTCGTGGGGCCGAAGGCCGTGCTCGTGGAGCCCCGCCGCGCGGTCTACTCCACGGCCTCGCGCCGCGTGTTCGAGGTCATCGCTCGCCACGTCGACGGCGAGTCGGTGGAGCAGCTGTCCATCGACGAGGCGTACATGGAGCCGCGGGAGCTCGTCGACGCCGACCCGGAGGGGGTGCGGGCGTGGGCGAACGCCCTACGCGCAGCGATTAAGGAGGAGACGGGGCTGCCGTCGTCGATAGGCGCGGGCTCCGGGAAGCAGTACGCGAAGATCGGCTCCGGGCTGGCCAAGCCCGACGGGGTGTTTATCATCCCGCACGAGCGCCAGTTGGAGATCCTGCACCCGCTGCCCGTCGGCGAGCTGTGGGGCGCCGGCCCCGTCACGCAGGCGAAGCTGGCCACGGCGGGCGTGGAGACGATCGGGGACTTGGCGCGCCTGACGGAAAAAGAGCTCGAGATCGCGCTCGGCGGTGTCGTGGGTCGGCACCTGTGGCAGCTCGCCCGCGGCATCGACGATCGCCCCGTCGCCCCGCGCGCCGACGCGAAACAGATCTCCGCCGAGCACACCTACCCGCGCGATCTTGCTACCCCGGCCGAGGTCGACGCCGCGCTTGAGCGTGCCGCGGCCGAGGCGCATCGCCGTTTGCGTCGCGACGGCCGCGGGGCGCGCACCGTCAGCGTCAAACTGCGCATGGCAGACTTCCGCATCGAGTCCCGCTCCGCCACGCTGCCCTACGCCACCGACGACGCCGACACGCTGCGCGCCACCGCGTTCAACCTGGTGCGCTACCCGGGCGAGGTCGGCCCGATCCGCCTCGTGGGGGTGTCCTACTCCGGGCTGGAGGAGTCGCTGCAGGACGTCCTCTTCCCGGAGCTGGACAGGCAGGTCGCCGTGCGCGAGGCCGCCAACGCAGACTACGAAAGCGGCGTGAGCGACCACGCGGAGGAGACCGCCGTCGATGTCGATCCCGCCCCGTTGCGAGCGCCGGGCGTGTGGCGGCCCACCCAGGACGTGTACCACCCCGACCACGGGCACGGTTGGGTCCAGGGCTCAGGGCACGGGCGGGTGACGGTGCGTTTTGAAACGCGCGCCACCGGGCCGGGGCGCACCGTCACCCTGCCCGCGGACGACCCAGACCTCACGGCGGGCGACCCGCTCGACTCGCTGGCCTGGGACGACTGGCTACACGCCGAGGAGTAGGCGTGGGTCCGTGCCCGTCGCCAGCGCGGTGACCAGCGCGATGCGCGCCTGGCCCGCGCGCAGCCAGCCGCCCGGCAGTGCCCCGCGCGCGCCGAGGCTCGACCCGCCGCCGACGCCGCCGTAGTCGAAGGAGACTTCGCCGAAGGGCACCGACGTGGCCACGACCACGGGGATCCCGGCGTCGAGGGCGCGCCCGAGGGCCTCGCCCATCTGCTCGGACACGTTGCCCGAGCCGAGCGCCTCCACCACGATCCCGTCGGGGGTGGCCGCTACGACCCGGTCAACGAGGTCGCCCTCCGCGCCGGGCCAGGCGCGAAGGATGGGCACGTCCACCCCGGCCAGCGCGGCGGGGGAGACCGGGGCGGGGCGCGGCAGCGAGAGCGGGGCGGACAGCGCGAAGGCGCGCCGCTCGGCGGTGTCGCGCTTGATCAGGCCGCGGGCGGCGAGAGTGTCCCCGCCGAAGGCCACCATGACGCCCTGGCCGCGCGCGAGGGGGTCGGCGGCCAGCGCGATCGCCCGGTTCAAGTTGTCGGGGCCGTCCGCGTGGGGGTGGTCGGCGGGGAGCTGGGAGCCGGTGAGGACGACGGGGCGCGGGTCGTCGTGGACCAGGTCGAGCGCAAGCGCGGTCTCCGCCAGCGAGTCTGTGCCGTGGGTGATCACGATGCCGGCGACGTTGGCGTCGGAAAGCGCCCGGCGCGACAGCTCGATAAGAGTGTCGAGCTCGCCGAGGCTTATCGACGACGAATCGAGCCGCGCCGCGTCATACACCCGCACCTCCTCCGTGGTTCCGCACGCGCGGACGAGGTCTTCGGCAGACAGCGTCGGCGTGCGCGCTCCCGTGCCCGGGTCGGTGGTACAGGCGATCGTGCCACCCGTAGAGATCACGAGGACAAAGTTTCCGAGTTGCTGAGCAATAGTCATGAATACGCGAGTGTTGGTTGGGGTTTGTCTTTCTCCATCGGTAACCTTAGCCGGGGCACAAACGGGTCGCCGGTGCCGCTTCAACGAGATCAAGGAGAAACCGTGAAAAACGCGAAAGCACAGAAGCTTACTGCTGCGCTCGCCGCGCTCGGAGCCGCAGTGACGCTCGCCGCCTGCTCGAATGATGAGGGCGACGACGCCGCCGACTCCACCCCCACCACCTCCGGCTCCAGCAGCGCCGCCGAGGCGCCGGCCGCCCAGCTGCCCAGCGCCGCCGAGCTCAACGCCGTCCTCGCGCGCGCGACCGACCCCAACCTGCCCATCGAGGAGCGCGTAACCACGGTCCAGGGCGGCGAGACCGCGCCTGAGCTTTTCGACGTCATGGCCCAATCCCAGCAGGAATCCGGCGCAAACTTCCAGGTCGTCGACCCGGTCTTGCCCGGGTATTCCCCGAACACGGCGCTGGCCACTGTCAACTTCACCGCCCCCGACCAGCAAGCACAGCTTGCCGAGAACGTGGAGTTCATCTACGAAGACGGCGCCTGGAAGCTTTCCCAGTCGTGGGCCTGCACCCTGGTGACCAACACGGTCCCGGCCGAGCAGGTGCCCGAGATGTGCCGCACGCAGGCCCCCGCCGGTGAGGCGCCGGCCGAGGGCGCGCCGGCAGGGGGCGCGCCCGCGGAGGGTGCGCCCGCTGCTCCGCAGCTCTAGGTCGCGGGCGGTCGTCGCACCTTGGTCGACCTCAACGAAATCCTGCGGGTAAAACTCCTGGTCGCGTGACCCCGGTTTGCGTTGAGGTCGACTAGGCGGGGTGTGCTGGTCGACCTCAGCGAAATCTGGAGCGTAAAACCCCTGGTCGCGCGCCACGGAAATACCTTGAGGTCGACTAGGCCTGGCGCCCTGGTCGACCTCAGCGAAATCTGGAGCGTAAAACCCCCGCCCCAGCGCAGAGCGCCCTTAACTGTCGTCGCGCCAGACCTCGTCGGTCCACAGGGTGGACAGGGTGAGAATCCGGGCGCGGGAGTCGCCAGAATCGACACGCGCGCGCCATTGGCGGCGCAGCCAGCGGTCGTGGCTGGTGATGACGACGGTGCCGGGGAAGTCCACGAGCGCCGATTCGAGTTCCTCGGCGAGGGCGAGGGAGAGGTGGTTCGTGGGCTCGTCGAGAAGCAGCAGGTCTGGCGGGGAGCACAGGATGATGCCGAGGGACACGCGGCGGCGTTGGCCGAAAGACAGTGCCTCGAGCGGCCGGGCGGCCTGCTCCTCGGTCATGAGGCCGAGCTCGACGAGGTCGGGCGCGCCCTCAGGGGTGCGCTGCGCGAAGGCCTCGGCGGCGGTGAGGCGAAGGTCCTCCCACGAATCGTCCTGCTCGAGGCGGGCGACGGTCATCTCTTCCGGCATGACCAGCTCTCCCTCGTAGCCGCGAAGGGTCCCGTCGAGGATTTTCAGCAAGGTCGACTTTCCGGCCCCGTTCGGCCCTTCCACGAGCAGCTGCTGGCCGGGCTGGATCTTTATGGTGAGCGGCTCGAGCCGGCCGCCAACGGCGAGCTCGCGAGCGACGACCGCGGGGACCCCGAGGCTCGTCACGACACTCGGGGGCAGGCCCTGAAACTCGAGGCGCTTCGGCGGGGCGGGCAGCTCGCGTCGCTCCAGCTCGGCGAGGCGGTTTTCGGCGGAGCGGCGCCGGTTGCCCACGGTTTTGGCGGCGCGGTCCGCGTAGAATTTCGCCGCCTTGCGCGTTTCCGTCTTATTCTCCTGGGAGTGGAAAATATCCCCCGCGCCGACGTCGGCGGCCTTTTCTAGGCGTGCGCGCTCGTGCTCTTGGGCGGCGTAGTCGGTCTCCCACCGGCGTCGGCGGGCCTCGCGGGCGGCGAGGTAGTCCGTGAAAGAGCCGGTGAAGCGGGCGCCCTGCCGGGTGTCCTCGCCGAAGCCTCCCTCGGCCCCGAGACCCGGGTCGAGGTCGACGAGGCCGTCACAGGCGGCGTCGAGGAAAAAGCGGTCGTGGCTGGCGGCAAGCACCGAGCCGGTGAAGGCATTGAGCTCGGTGACGAGGAAGTCCACGGCGGCGTCGTCGAGGTGGTTGGTCGGCTCGTCGAGCACCATCGCGTCCACGGGGCGCAGCAGCAGGGTGGCCAGGGCGAAGCGGCGGCGCTGCCCGCCAGACATCTCGCCGAGCGGGGTGGATAGCGCGACGTTGGAGAGGCCAAGGCCCGCGAGGACGGTGGCGATGCGCGCGTCGAGTTCCCATACCCCGTTGTTTTGCGCGAGGGCGAGGGTGCGGTCGAACTCGTCGGCAGCGTCTGGGTCAGTCGCCATGCGGTCGGACAGCTCGGTGATGCGGGCTTCAATGTGCCGCAGCTGCTCCACGGCGCCTTCGATGAGCTGGGAGGCGGGGGCCGTGAAGGGCAGATCGGTCTCCTGGGGGATGAACCCGGTCACCGGAGGGGTGATGATGCTGCCGGCGTCCGGGCTCAGCGCCCCGGAAACCAGCGCGAGCAGGGTGGACTTGCCCGCGCCGTTTTCGCCGATGAGGCCGGTCACCGAGTCGGAGGGCACGGCGAAGGAGATGTCGGTGAGAACCCGCCGGCCCCCCGGGTACGAGAAGGAGACACCGTCGAGGCCGATGTGCAGCGGAGCAACCATATGGAGAGTTTACGTCCCGTACTCGATGGCGGTCGTGATGTCTTGGACAACGCGGGTGACGGGGTCGGGCCCGGCGTAGACCACGCGGGTGGTGGCCTCGACGGTCCCGGACACGGGGAGCGGGGCCGCCCGCGACACCACGATCTGGCCCTGGGAGGTGGTCTCCGAGCTGTCGACGGTCAGCGTCTGGCCGTCGAGCTCCCCGGCGATGTCGTTGTCGATGGAGACGCTGTCGCGCGCCGGGCGCTCGTGCACCTGCACGTCGAGGGTGATCCGGTCGCCCTCGATGTTGGCGACGGTGTAGATGGTGGTGCGCCGCATCGCGTCGGCGCCGGTGACGCGGGTGTCGACGCTCCACGACCCGCCCACGCCGACCGGCTGCTCGGGGACAACGACGTTGGTGGCCAGCACGGTGAGCAGCGCGCGTTCCACGGCTTGGCGGTCCTGTTCGGTCGAGTCGTCGGGGGCGAGGAGCTTGACCGTCGAGACGGCCCCGGTGGCGGAGGCGCGCCAGGCCATCTCGAAGCCTGCGGCGCTCGCGACGTCCGGGTGCTCACCCACGGTGACGTGCACGAGACGTTGCGCCGCCTCCTCGTCTGCGCCCGGGGCGGGGGCCTCGCCGGAGCTCACGCTCAGCGGCAGGGTCGTGGTGTCGGCGGGGGCGTCCTGGGGTGCGTGCGTGTCGACGGCGTCGGCGGGAACCACCTGCTGTGCAAAGCCCTGGGAGACCGCGACGGTGATGTCCCATTGCGCGGTGTCGCCGGCGTCGCCGGCGGCGAGGTCGAGCTGCTGCGGGTCGGCGCCCGCGTCGATGAGCGTGACGGAGGGGTGGTCGACGGCGAAGGCGGGCACTCCCTCGAGCGGGTCCTGCGGCCCAGCGCAGGAGGCGAGGGCACACACGGGGGCGAGCACAAGGGCGGCGCTGAGTGCGCTGAGTACACGGATAGTCACACGACGAACTTACCGTGCCCTCGTGAGGGTTGCGGCTACAGTTAACAGGCGATGGATATACAGAAAGAACGCAGCGCCACGCGCGGTGTGAAGGGACGCAGGCTTGCGGTTCTCGCGGGTGTGATGGCCGCGATCGCGGCCATTGACCAGCTTATCAAGCAGATCGCGGTGACCACGCTCGAGCCAGGCGAGCCCGTCAACGTCATCGGCGACTGGTTCCGCCTTGTGCTTCTGTTCAACCCGGGCGCGGCCTTTTCCATGGGGCAGAACTCGACCTGGTTGTTCACCACGATCCAGCTCGCCTTCGTCGTCGGTGCCCTCGTCGCGGCACCCCACGTCAGCCACCGTGTCGAGCTCGCGGGGCTTGCTCTCATCGCAGGAGGGGCGCTGGGTAACCTCATCGACAGGCTGACCCGCCCGCCGGGGTTCTGGTTCGGCCACGTGATCGACTACATCTCGGTGGGTGGATTCGCGGTGTTTAACTTCGCCGACGCCGCGATCACCGTCGGTGTGGCCGTCTTCATCATCGCCTTGTTCGTGGGGGAGCTCGACAATGGCCGGTGAGTTCCGCGCCCTTCCCGTCCCCGAGGGGCTCGACGGTATGCGTGTCGACGCCGCCGTGGCCAAGATCTTCGGCATCTCGCGCGCGCTCGCCGCCGAGATCATCGCCGACGGCGACGTGCTTGTCGACGCCACAGCGGTCCAAAAATCCGAGCGCGTGCGCGCCGGGTCGATGCTGGAGGCCACGCTGCCGGCGCCGAAAGCGCCCCCGCGCCCCAAGGCGGAGCACGTCGAGGGCATGAGCATCATTTACTCCGACGCGGATGTTATTGCCGTCGATAAGCCTGTCGGCGTGGCCGCGCACCCGACCCTGGGCTGGGAGGGGCCGACCGTCGTTGGAGGGCTGGAGGCGATGGGCTTCGAGCTTCCCGACGCCGGCCCCCCCGAGCGCAAAGGCATTGTCCAACGCCTTGATGTGGGCACCTCCGGGGTGATGATCGTGGCCGCGAGCGTGCACGGCTACTCCGTGCTCAAACGGGCGTTTCGCGAGCGCACCGTGGAAAAGACCTACCACGCCGTGGTGCAGGGGCTACCCGACCCGATCGTGGGCACGATCGACGCGCCCATCGGGCGCCACCCCTCCGCTGGCTGGAAGTTCGCCGTGACAGGCGACGGGCGCAACTCGGTGACCCACTACGAGGTGATTGAGGCGTTCCGCGAGGCCTCGTTGCTCGAGGTCCGCCTGGAAACGGGGCGCACCCACCAGATCCGCGTCCACATGTCTGCCACCGGCCACCCCTGCGTCGGCGACCCGATGTACGGCTCGGACCCGACACTGACCGCCCGCCTGGGCCTGACCCGCCAATGGCTGCATGCAACGAAGCTGGGGTTCACACACCCGCGCTCGGCGTCGTGGATGGAGGTGGAGTCGCCGTACCCGGCTGACCTCGCCCACGCCGTGGAGGTGCTGCGAGGGTGAAGGGCGCCGTGCTGGCCGCGGTCACGGCGGGTGTGATCGCCGTCGCCGGGCTCGTGGCGCTCGGGGAAAGCGTGCAGGTCGCGCCCGTCCCCGCTGGCGACCAGCTCGGCGCGGAGGCGGGGGAGAGCTGGGAGGCCTACGCGCAGCGGGCCGCCGAGTCGCTCGCGCAGGCGCCGGCTGAGGAGCCGGTCTTCGCCCTGGTCACCTTCCTGCCGGGGGCGGGGCCCGCCGAGGCCGCCGCGGAGCTGGAGGGGATCGGTCGAGTCAACGCCGCCGTCTTTGCCGGAAAGGCCGCGCAGCCCGTGCCCGAGCCCACCGGGGGTGACGGGCGCGCCGAGGTGTTCACCCGCGCCGCCGAGCGAGCCGGGGTCGACCCGGGGAGCCTGCTCGGCGTCGTGATCTATGCCCCAGGGGGCCAGTTGCGCGAGGTCGCAGGGCGCGCAGGAGTCGCCGCTGTGGAAGCGCTGCCTCCCGACGCGGTGTGGGGGGCCTTCGCCATCGTGCCCACGCCCGCCAGCTAGGCAGGGGTAAATATTCAACGGGACGGGGTATACTTCCGCCCGTTATGTCCACGCGCCGCCTGTGGGTTCGGCGCATCACTCTTGGAGGAAGAAGCGGTGCACCCTTCTGTTGAGACACTCGCCGTCACTCGCTCGCGCAGCGTGGGGGCGCAGGGCGTGAAGTTACGAGTGAAGAAGGCCTGCGCCGCGGCGGTGGCCGCGACCGCACTGTTCGTGGCCGGCTGCGGCGTCGGCGGCGGCGACGCGGCTGACGGGCTGGGAGCCGGCGACTACACAGTGGCCGAGGTCGGCAACGTGACCAACAGCATCGTGGTCAACGGCAACATCGCCCCGATCCGCTCGACCAGCATCACCTCGCCCCTGCAGTCCGAGGTGGTCCAGCTGGCCGTCGCCGCCGGTGATCGCGTTGAGCAGGGGCAGTTCCTCGCTGAGATGGACACGGAGGCGATCGAACGCCAGCTCGCGGAGCAGCGCAAGCAGGCCGAGGCCGCCCAGGCGCAGGCGGCGCAGGGCTACGAGCAGGCGCGCGCACAGCTAGCGGCGCACACACAGCAGGTGCAGAGCGGGACGCACCCCGCCATCAGCGCGGCCCGCGCCCAGGCCGCGGAGGCCGCCGAGGCGGACGCGGCGGCAGGCGCCCCGACCCAGATGATCCTCGCCGCCAACGAGCAGGGCCAGACCGTGGGCATCGCCCCGATCGAGGAAGACCAGGCGGGCCAGGCGCAGGCGGGACAGGCGCAGGCGGGCCAGGCGCAGGCCCAGGCGGCGCTCCAGGCCGCCCAGGCGCAGGTAGCCGAGGAAAGCCAGCAGCTCCAGGCGCAGGCGGAAAGCGCGCGCCAGCAGGCCCAAGCCGCCAACAACATGGGCACCGACAGCTCCCTGGAGTACCAGGTGCAGCAGAGCACCATCTACGCCCCGATGTCGGGCGTCGTCGCCACCGTCGACGTGCAGGTCGGCGACGTGCCGCAGGGCCGCATCCTCAGCATCGCCGACGACTCCCGGCTGCTGATTACCTCCGAGGTGCGTGAAGCTGACGTCGCAAACGTCAAGGTGGGTGACGCGGTGCGTTTTACCTCCACGGCGACGGGCGATAAGGAGTACCAGGGCAAAGTCCGGCGCATCGCCCCCGTCGGCTCGCAGGGCGCGGCGAACCCCGAGCAGCAGCAAAACGGGGGTGCAGGCGCTAAGGCGGGCCGCGGCGGCGTGAGCTTCCCCATCGAGATCGAGGTCGAGGGCGACAAAGAAGGCCTGCTGCTGGGTGGCTCCGTGCGCGCGGAGATTATTACGGACGAGACGCCCGAGGCGCTCATGGTGCCGCTCGACGCGATCTACGACGACAACAAGATCCTCGTCCTGGCCACGGGCTCCGGCGAGGAGGACGGCAGGCAGGGCACCGTCGAGGAGCGCACCGTGACCACGGGCACGGCCAACGAAGTCGATATCGCGGTCACCGGGGGCGACCTCGAGCCCGGCGACATCGTCATCAACTGGCCCGACCGCTTCCGCGACCGGCTGGGCGAGACTGTCGAGATCACCGACCCGAACTTTGATCCGGCCCAGGTGGACGGCGGCGGCGAGCCCGACGAGTCCGGTCAGGCAGGCGACGACAACGCCGACCAGGGCGCGTAAGGGGGCCTTGTGAAGCATTCGCTCAGCGCCTCTGCAGAGGGAAACATGGCGAACACCGGCCTGCTCATTGACATGCGCGGCATCGTCAAAACCTACAACCCAGGCGAGCCGAGCGAGGTCAAGGTCTTGCACGGCATCGACTTCCACACCGAGCAAGGCGAGTTCGTCTCTATCGTCGGCCCCTCGGGCTGCGGCAAGTCGACGCTCATGAACCTCATCGGCATGCTGGATCGCCCCACCGACGGCGCCTACGCCTTCAACGGCGAGCCCGTGTACGCCAAGGAAGACAACGAGCTCGCCTCCTACCGCAGCAACAACATCGGGTTCATCTTCCAAAACTTCAACCTCATCGGGCGTATCGACGCCCTCCAGAACGTGGCCATGCCCATGATGTACGCGGGGGTGGACAAGAAGTCCCGCGAGGCGCGCGCCGCCGAGCTGCTCGAACGCGTGGGCATGGGCGACCGCCTGCACCACAACCCCAACGAGCTCTCGGGTGGGCAGAAGCAGCGCGTCGCCATCGCGCGCAGCCTCGCCAACGATCCCGATCTTTTGCTTGCCGACGAGCCCACCGGCGCCCTGGACTCCACCACGGGCCGGCTGGTCATGGACCTGTTCCACGAGCTGAACAAGGACTTGGGCAAGGCCATCGTGTTCATCACCCACAACCCGGACCTGGCCGAGGAGACCGGCCGCGTTGTGGAGATGATGGACGGGCGCGTCAGTAACGTCCGCACCCCCGCAGCAGCCGCGGCGAAGGCGGGTGAGCGCGAGTGAACCTGCGCGAATCCATCAAGCTCGCCGCCGCAAGCCTGAACGCCAACAAGATGCGTTCCTTGCTAACACTGTTGGGCATCATCATCGGCATCATGGCGGTGATCATCATCATGACGCTCGGCTCGGGCCTGCAAAAGCAGGTTCTGAGCAGCCTCGAGGGGGTGGGCGCGATGAGCCACATCGCCACCGTCCACCCCCGCGACAACGGGTCGGAGGCCGATCCCTTCGGCGCGGTCGGCCCCGACGTTGAGCTCGAGGAACAGGACATGGTGAGCCTGGACGATCTGCAGGAGCTGCGCGACTACTTCGGCCCGCGCGTCTCCGGCGTCGATGTGCCGAACGCGCTGAGCCTCACCGCGGCGGCATTGAACGGGCAGAAGGAGACGAGCGCGACGGTTTACCCGGTCCTCGAGGACTCCTTCCGCATGCGCAACCTCCAGGTCGAGTACGGCAGGCCGATCGGCGCCGAGGACGTCACCGGTGAGCGCCCGCTGACGGTGGTTAGCCCGGCGCTTGTCGACGATCTGTTCGACGGTGACCCCCAAGGTGCGCTGGGGCAAAGGATCGACCTCAACGTGGGAAGCCAGACAGCCGTGTTCACCATCGTCGGCGTGCTCGAGGAGCGCAACGACTCCGCTCAATTCATCGGAGGGCAGCCCCTCGACGCCTACGTTCCGTTGACGGCGACGGACCGGCTCGGGGAGACGATGGAGTACGTCGACTCCTTCGCCGTCCAGTCCACAGGAGGGGAGGATCCCGCGTCCTTCCAGCAGGAGCTGCAGGCGTACCTCGACCGGTGGTACCAGCGCAACGAGAATTTCGAGATCACCGTGCTCGACCTGTCGGCCGGGCTGGAGGAGCTCACCAATGTCTTCGGCATTATCGCCCAGGTGCTCGCCTCCATCGGCGGTATCTCGCTGCTCGTCGGCGGCATCGGTGTGATGAACATCATGCTCATCACCGTCACCGAGCGCACCCGCGAGATCGGCGTGCGCAAGGCGCTCGGCGCGACAAACACGGACATCCGGACGCAGTTTATCGTCGAGGCGATGCTCGTCTGCCTCGTCGGCGGCATCATCGGCGTCGTCCTCGGTGGGGCGATCGGCATGATCGCCACCGCCTCCTTCGACGCGTTCGTCTACCCGCCGATCGGTGCGGTGCTCTTTTCGCTCGCCTTCTCGCTCATCACCGGCGTGTTCTTCGGCGCCTACCCGGCGTCGAAAGCCGCGAAGATGCAGCCTATCGACGCCCTGCGGTACGAGTAACCACAGGTCGGGGCGAGGGTTGACGGCGGCGATAAGATGAGCCGCATGGCCAAAAATTCCTCCTTCGTCCACCTCCACAACCACACAGAGTTTTCCATGCTCGACGGCATGGCAAAGGTGGATCTGCTCGCGGAGGAGGTCGTGCGCCAGGGCATGCCGGCCGTGGGCATGACCGACCACGGCAACATGTTCGGCTCCAACGCGTTCTACCGCCGGATGGTCGATGCCGGCGTCAAGCCGATCATCGGCATTGAGGCCTACATGGCGCCCGGCTCGCGCTTTAACAAAAAGCGCGTGCTCTGGGGCACACCGGACCAGAAGCCGGACGACGTCTCCGCCTCCGGCGCCTACCTGCACCAGACGATGCTCGCGGAAAACGCCACGGGCCTGCGCAACCTCTTTAAGCTGTCGTCCTTGGCGTCCTACGAGGGCCAGCTGGGCAAGTGGCCGCGCATGGACGCCGAACTCATCGCTGAGCACGCCGACGGCATCATCGCCACCACCGGCTGCCCCTCGGGCGACGTGCAGACGCGCCTGCGCCTCGGCCAGTTCGACGAGGCGCTCGAGGCCGCCGCGATGTGGCAGGACATCTACGGCAAGGACAACTACTTCCTCGAGCTCATGGACCACGGCCTGCACATCGAACGCCGCGTGCGCGACGACCTGCTGCGCATCGGCGAGGCGCTCGACCTGCCCCCGCTGGTGACCAACGACTGCCACTACGTGCTCGAGTCCCAGGCCCCGTCGCACGAGGCGATGCTGTGCGTGCAGACCGGCAAGACCCTCATGGATCCGGACCGCTTCAAATTCGACGGCACCGGCTACTACATCAAGTCCGCCGCCCAGATGCGCGAGCTGTGGGACTCGATGGTTCCCGACGGCTGCGACAACACGCTGTGGATCGCTGAGCGCGTCGGCGACTACGGGGAGCTGTGGGAGGAGCACCCGCACGACCGCATGCCCATCGCCGACGTGCCCGAGGGGGAGACCCCGACGACGTGGCTGCGCAAGGAGGTGCACGCAGGCCTGCGCGAGCGTTTCGAGGGCGGTGAGGTGCCCGCCGAGTACGCCGAGCGCGCGGACTACGAGATCGACGTCATCGATATGAAGGGCTACCCCTCCTACTTCCTCATCGTCGCCGAGCTGATCAAGCACGCCCGCGAGGTCGGCATCCGCGTCGGGCCGGGCCGTGGGTCGGCGGCAGGCTCGCTCGTGGCCTACGCCCTGACCATCACCAACATCGACCCGATGGAGCACGGGCTGCTGTTCGAGCGCTTCCTCAACCCGGAGCGCCCGTCCGCGCCCGATATCGACATCGACTTCGACGACCGCCGCCGCGGCGAGATGATCACCTACGCCGCCGAGCGCTGGGGCGAGGACAAGATCGCCCAGGTGATTACCTTCGGCACCGTGAAGACCAAGCAAGCCATCAAGGACTCGGCGCGCGTGCACTTCGGCCAGCCCGGCTTCCAGATGGCCGACCGCATCAACGGCGCGCTGCCGCCGGCCATTATGGCCAAGGACATCCCGCTGTCCGGCATCACGGACCCGGAGCACGAGCGCTACGCGGAGGCCACCGAGGTGCGCTCGCTCATTGAGACGGACCCGGACGTGGCCAAAATCTACGAAACCGCCCGTGGCCTCGAAGGCGTCGTGCGCCAGGCGGGCGTCCACGCCTGCGCGGTGATCATGGCCTCGGTGCCGCTCATGGACCACATCCCGATGTGGAAACGCTCCGCCGACGGCGCCATCATCACCGGGTGGGACTACCCGGCCTGCGAGGCTATCGGCCTGCTGAAGATGGACTTTTTGGGGCTGCGCAACCTCACGGTGCTTGGCGACGCCCTGGAGAACGTGAAGAAAAACCGCGGCGAGATCCTCGACCTGGAGGCCCTGGACACCGACGACGCCGCCGTCTACGAGCTGCTCTCGCGCGGCGACACCCTGGGGGTGTTCCAGCTGGACTCGGGCGGCATGCAGGACCTGCTCAAGCGCATGCGCCCGACGGGCTTCAACGACATCGTCGCTTCGCTGGCCCTGTACCGCCCGGGCCCGATGGGTGTGAAGGCGCACGAGGCATACGCGGACCGCAAGAACGGGCGCAAACCGATCACCCCGATCCACCCGGAGCTCGAGGAGCCGCTCGAGGAGATCCTGGACGAGACCTACGGCCTCATCGTCTACCAGGAGCAGATCATGAG
Source organism: Corynebacterium timonense (assembly GCF_900105305.1). NCBI lineage: Bacteria > Bacillati > Actinomycetota > Actinomycetes > Mycobacteriales > Corynebacteriaceae > Corynebacterium > Corynebacterium timonense. The sequence continues at coordinate 579,751 of NZ_LT629765.1, forward strand.
GATCTCGCAGAAGGTGGCCAACTACACGGCCGGCGAGGCGGACGGCTTCCGCAAGGCGATGGGCAAGAAGAAGCCGGAGGTCCTGGCCCAGCAGTACGAGAAGTTCTCCGAGGGCATGTTCTCCAACGGTTACTCCAAAGACGCGGTCGACGCCCTGTGGGGCACGATTGAGCCTTTTGCCTCCTACGCGTTTAACAAGTCCCACGCCGCCGGCTACGCCCTCGTGTCTTACTGGACGGCCTACATGAAGGCGAACTACACCGCCGAGTACATGGCGGCGCTTCTCACCTCAGTGGGCGACAAGAAGGACAAGTCCGCCATCTACCTCGCCGACTGCCGCCACCTGGGCATTTCGGTGCTGCAGCCGGACATCAACGAATCCGAGGAGAACTTCATCGCCGTCGGCGAGGACATCCGCTACGGCCTGGCCGCGGTGCGCAACGTGGGCGCAGAGGTCGTGGAGTCCATCAAGGACACCCGCAAAGCGAAGGGCGCGTTCACCAGCTTTTCCGACTACCTCGACAAGATCGACTTGCTGCCGTGCAACAAGCGCATCACGGAGTCGCTCATCAAGGCCGGCGCCTTCGACTCGCTGGGGCACCCGCGCAAGGGCCTCATGCTCATCCAGGAAGACGCCGTGGACTCCGTGCTGACCACGAAGAAGGCGGCCGACAAGGGGCAGTTTGACCTCTTCGCCGGCCTCGGCGGCGGGGAAGGCGAGGCCTCGGCAGCGTTCGCGCTCGAGGTGCCGGAGGACGAATGGGACCGCAAACACAAGCTGGCGCTGGAGCGCGAGATGCTCGGCCTGTACGTCTCGGGCCACCCGCTCGACGGCTTCGGGGAGGCACTCGACGCGCAGACGGACACGCAGCTGACCGACATCCTGTCCGGGGAGATGCGCAACGGCGCGGAGGTGACCATCGGCGGCCTCATTTCGGGCGTCGATAGGCGATTTTCTAAGAAGGACGGCTCGCCGTGGGCCATCGTGACCATCGAGGACCATCACGGTGCGCAGGTGGAGGTCCTGCTGTTTAACAAGGTCTACGCGCTGGTCGCGCCGCAGATTGTGGAGGACAACATCATCCTGGTCAAGGCGCACGTGTCCATCCGCGACGAGCGCATGAGCCTGTTCGGCGACGACGTCAAGGTTCCCGAGCTCGGCCCGGGCAACGGCGCCGGCCTGCCGCTGCGGCTCACGCTGCGCACCGAGCAGTGCACCCTGGACAACGTGCGCAGGCTCAAGGAAGTCCTCGTGGCCAACCCGGGCGACTCGGACGTCTACCTCAACCTCGTCCACGGCGACCAGGAGCAGCTCATGGTGTTGGGCGATCACTTGCGCGTCGAGCGCTCCGCGAACCTAATGGGCGACCTCAAGGCAAACCTGGGCGCGGGGATCCTTGGGTAGGCTACTCCCCGTGGAACGAGAAACTGGTGACCTCGCGCTCACGAGGACGGCCGTAGAAGGCATCGACGACGAGCTGTTCACCCGCTACAAGGGAGGCTGGCCGCACGAAATTGGCATCGCGTTGTGGGATGCCGTCTACAGCATGAGCGCCCGGTACAGTGGGGTGAAAGCTGGCCTTGCGCGCCTGAGGGATGGGCTGCACGAACGCGGCATGAGCACAGACTCCCTCAGCGTCGTGGCGCACCTGGACGAGCGCGTCGTCATCGAGGCCATGGGCGCCGGCCGCGTCGCGCCCGGCAGACCGAGAAGCACCACCAAGGCGGCCGCGGCGCGGGAGGTCGCCCGGCGCTTCCGCGACGTGAATATTGAGACCGCGGCCGACCTTCGCTCCTTCGCCTACCCCACGGGTTCGCGTCGGCCCGACGAGGATCGGGTCGCAGCGCTCATCCGAGCGTACAGCGGCGTCTACGGATGCGGGCCGGTCACCGCCGAGTACTTCCTCATGCTCCTGGGGGTTCCCGGGCTCAAGGCAGACCGGCGCCTGGTGAGTTTCGTCTCCCGGGCCGTCGGCAGGACGGTCAGCAGCCGGGAGGCCCGCCGCCTCCTCGTCGACGTCTACGAGACGCTCGCCGAGGAGGGCGCGTGCAAGGCAACTCTCCTTGAGTTCGACCACGCGATCTGGTTGCACGAGACGTCTCGACACGAAGGGCCGCGGGCGCAGGGGCTACACTGATTCAGCATGAACGCAGCCGTGCCGACACCGCAGAACGAGCCCCACACGCCGCCGTCGACAGCAGAGGTCCACGCGGCCGATATTCAGGCAGCTCAGGCGAAGATTTCGACGGTGATCGAGCCCACTCCGCTGCAGTACTGCCCGCGCCTGTCGCAGCAGTACGGGCTCGAGGTGTACCTCAAGCGCGAGGACCTGCAGGACGTGCGCTCCTACAAGATCCGCGGCGCCTATTACAACGTCGCCTCGCTCACGGACGAGGAAAGGTCCGCGGGCGTCGTCGCGGCCTCGGCCGGCAACCACGCCCAAGGGGTGGCCTACGCCTGCCGCGCCATGGGCATCGCAGGAAAGATCTTCGTGCCCAAGCCCACCCCGAAGCAAAAGCGCGACCGCATCCTCGTCCACGGCGGGGAGAACATCGAGCTCGTCGTCACGGGTAACACCTTCGACGAGGCGGCCGAGGCCGCGCGTGTCGACGCCACCGAGCGCGGCGCCACCATCATCGAGCCGTTCGACGCCCGCGAGACCGTGATCGGTCAGGGCACCGTCGCCGCCGAGATCCTCGCGCAGCTGACCGGCCTGGGCCGCGAGCTCGACAGCGTCATCGTCCCCGTCGGTGGCGGGGGACTGGCCGCCGGCATCGTCTCCTACCTCGCTGATATGTCCCCGCGCACCTCGGTCGTCGCCGTCGAACCGGCGGGCGCGGCGTCCATGGCGGCGGCGGTGAACAACGGCGGCCCGGTCACGCTGAGCGCCATCGACCCCTTCGTCGACGGCGCCGCCGTCAAGCGCGCCGGGGCGTTTCCCTTCGAGATCATCGAGCGCAACCTCGGGCGGATCCACCTCATCGCCAGCGAAGAGGGCGCGGTGTGTACCGAGATGCTCGCGCTCTACCAGAACGAGGGGATCATCGCCGAGCCCGCCGGCGCCCTCTCCGTCGCCGGACTCAATGGGGTGAAACTCGAGCCGGGCAGCACCGTCGTGTGCGTCATCTCAGGCGGCAACAACGACGTGCTGCGCTACGCGGAAGTCATGGAGCGCTCCCTGGTGCACCGCGGCCTGAAGCACTACTTCCTGGTCAACTTCCCCCAGGAGCCGGGGCAGCTCCGCAGCTTCCTCACCGACATCTTGGGTGCGGACGACGACATCGTCCTGTTCGAGTACCTGAAGAAGAACAACCGCGAGACCGGCGTGGCGCTCGTGGGCGTGGAGCTCAGCCGCGCCAGCGACCTCGACCCGTTGCTCGCCCGGATGGAGGGTTCGCCGATCGAGTGCCGGCGCCTCATGCCGGGCACCGACGAGTACGAGTTCATCGTCGCCAGCTAGGTGCGGCGTGGGGCCTGCGGCTCGATGATCGCGAACTCCCAGGGCCCCAGGGCGGTCTCCTCGGGCCCTACCTGGGGGGCGCTGAAGGAGTACACAAGCTCTCCGCCGACGGGCACGCGCACGGGCGCGTCGCTGAAGTTGGCGGCGAGCAAGATGGTGTCGTAGCGCATGGCCAGCCACTGCTCGCCGTGCTCGACGTGCAGGTCGCGCAGGTCGTCGCGGGCCAGACGGTACTGCTCGCGCAGGCCGATGAGCGCCTGGTACGTCTCAAACATCTCGTCCTGGTCCTCGTCGACGTCCCAGACCAGCTGGGCGCTCTCGAAGGTGCGCACGTCCGCGGGGTCGGGCACGTCCTCTGGGCGCCAGCCGAGGCGCGAGAACTCCTCGAAACGCCCGTGGCGTGTCAGGCGGTTGAGCTCGTCGCTGGTGTGGGAGACGAAGAAGGGGAAGGGTGTGCGGGCGGCGAACTCCTCGCCCATGAACAGCATCGGGGTGAACGGGGAGAACAACACGACCGCGGCTTTGAGCGCGAGCTGCGTTGGCGTGAGGTTCTGGGAGGGCCGGTCGCCCTTCGCACGGTTTCCGGTCTGGTCGTGCGTCGTGGTGTAGGCAATCAGGCGCCACGGTGCGACGGCGCCCATATCGAGGGGGCGGCCGTGGTGGCGCCGCCGGTAGATGGAGTAATCGCCGCGAAAGCGGTAGCCGTGGGAGAGGGTGTCGGCGAGGATCTCGATGGTGCCGTAGTCGACGTAGTAGGCGCCGCGTTCCCCGCTGACGAGCGTGTGGATGCTGTGGTGGACGTCGTCGACCCACTGGGCGCTTAAGCCGTAGCCGCCGACGGACTCGTCGTTGATAATCCGCGGGTCGTTGAGGTCCGACTCGCCGATAATGATGCGCGGCACCCCGGTGTCGGCGGCGACGCTGTCGGCGACGGCGCGAATCTCCTCCATGATGGAGTAGGCGAGGCGGTCGTCGTAGGAGTGGATCGCGTCGAGGCGCAGGCCGTCAATGTGGAACTCGTCGAGCCACTGCCGCACGGCGTCGAGGATGTAGGCGCGCACCTCGTCCGAGCCCGGGCCGGAGATGTTGACCACGTCGCCCCAGCCGGTGTTTCCGCTGGTGGTGTACGGTCCGAACAACCCGTTGTAGTTGCCGTCCGGGCCGAAATGGTTGTACACGACGTCGAGAAAAACAGCGAGCCCCGCGTTGTGGGCGGCGTCCACGAGCTTTTTCAGCCCGGTCGGCCCGCCGTAGGAATGCTGCACGGCGAACCAATCGACGCCGTCGTACCCCCAGTTCCGGGTGCCGCCGAAGGGCTGCACCGGCATGATCTCGATGGCCGTGACGCCGAGAGAGACGAGGTAGTCCAGCTTCTCCGCCACCCCGGCGAAGCTCCCGGCTGCGGTGAATGTGCCGACGTGCAGCTCGTAGATCACCTGTCCGCGCAGCTCGCGCCCGCGCCACGCGTCGTCGCTCCATGCGAAGTCGGTCGGCACGACCTCCGAAGGGCCGTGCACACCCTCCGGCTGCGCCCGCGAACGCGGGTCGGGCAAGGGTTTGGTCCAGTTGGTGCCGTCGAAAAGGACGAAGCTGTAGCGCTGGCCGGCCGTCGGCGTGATGTCCGCGGGCTCCGCGTACCACCAACCCTCGCGCGCGTCGTCGCGCACCATGCCGAACTCCGCGCCGTCGACAGTGATGCGCGCCTGATGCGCGTAGGGGGCCCAGATCTCGAATCTCGCGGGGGTAGACATAGCCTCCACGTTACTGCCCCGCCGGTAGAGTTCTTGGACACCATGACAGACACCTTCACGCCCTACGAGCTGCCCCGCCCCGGGCAGGTGGTCGAGCACGAGATCGAGATCAAGCGCTCGCGCTTTATCACCCGCATCGCCCGCGCCCAGAACGAGGACGAGGCCCGCGCCGTCATTGCCTCAGCGCGCGAAGACTACCCCGACGCCAGACACCACTGCAGCGCCTACATCTACCGCGTCGAGGGGGCGCAGCCGGTCGAGCGCTCCTCCGACGACGGGGAGCCCGCCGGAACCGCGGGCATCCCCATGCTCGAGACCCTCCGGGGCTCGGGGCTTTTCGACGTCGCGGCGGTGGTCACCCGCTATTTCGGCGGCACGAAGCTCGGCACGGGAGGGCTGGTCAGCGCCTATTCGACGTCGGTAAGCGAGGCCCTCGACATGGTCGAGCGCGTCACCCGGAGCCCGAAACGTCTCGGGCAGGTCGCGCTGCCGCACGCGGACGCGGGGCGGGTGGAAGGCGAGCTGCGCGCCGTCGGAGTCGACGTGATCGACGTGGAATACGCGACGCTCGCGCGCTACACCCTCGCCTTCGCGCCGGAGGACATCGAGCGCGTACGAGAGAAGATCGCCGCGGCGACCCGTGGTAGCGCGGAGCTGAAAGACCCCGACGGGATCACGTACACGTGGGTGGAAGGCTGAGGGGTTAAAATCATGGCCATGACTATGCAGCCGCGCCCGAACAACCCCATCGAACGCCGTAAACAAGCCGTCCGCCGCTACTCACGCAACGCCGCCATCTGGGTCGGCGGTGGCCTCGCGGGCGGCGTCCTGCTGGGGCTGCTCGCCGGCTCGTGGTTCCTGCTGTTCCTCGGTCTCGTCGCCGCCGTCGCGGGCGGGTGGACGAACTACAGCAAGGTGCAGAAGGTCGTCAACCACCGCGACCAGTACTAAACGCCCATGAGCGACGCTGAAGGCAGCGCGGTTCGCATCGACGTCTGGCTGTGGGCCGTGCGCGTGTACAAGACCCGCTCCCAGTCCGCCGAGGCCGTGCGCGCCGGGCACGTCAAGCTCAACGGCCATCCGCCCAAGCCCGCCGCCCAGGTTGTTCCGGGAGACCAGATCCGGGTGTGGAAGGACCACCGCTACCTCGAGTTCGAGGTCACGGGCACGCCCAAAAAGCGCGTCGGGGCTCCCGTGGCGCGCACGATGTACATCGACCACTCCCCGCCGCCACCGCCGCGTGAAATCCTCGCCTCCCTGCCCACGCGCGACAGGGGTGCCGGGCGCCCGACGAAGAAGGATCGGCGCGCCATCGACCGCCTCCACGGACGCCGCTAAACGCTCCCGGCGGGCGCCTAGTCATGCCGGGACCGCAGCGCCACGAGGCGCGTGGAAAGCCGGTCGCGCCTTTGGTTCGGACGCTTCCCGGCGCTTGCCGTGCGCGCGATGTGATCCTCGCCGAAACGGTTGAGCAGCAGGTCGTCCACGATGCGCACCTGGCCGGGCGCGAACGCGTAGTTCAGGGCGGAACACACGGCGTCGATGTCGGCGTCGTTGGCCACGTCCGCTAGCTGGGCCACGTTGTCCAGGCCGTGCGCGCGCAGCAGCTCGAGAAGGAAGCGGTAGTCCTCCGGGCGGGAGAGGGGAAAACGGGCGCCGACCAGCACCGTGAGCACGCCCGGCAGCGTTTCCGGGGTGAGCTCGGCGTCGACGTCGGTGTCGATCTTGTGCTGCGGATGGGTCACCGCCGAGATCTGGTCGAACTGCTGGTCCGCCAGCTCGATGAGACCAGCGGCGAGGGTGAAGGCGCGGTCGACTTGGGGGTCCGGCGCCGTCCCGCCGGCGCGCTTGTAGCGGATGTCGTGTTCGAACTCGGCCCACGCGTGCTGCAGGACGGTGCGGACTTGCAGCTCGAAAACCGAGCCTTCGTAGGCCCCGAGCCCCTCCGACGTGGAGAGCACCCGCACGACCACATGGTGTGAGCCGTAGCCGAAGCCGCCGGCGATGCGGGTTTCTTGGGCCTTGTCCACGCTGCGCAGCACCTCGAACTGGTCGGCGACGAGGTCGAGGACGGTGGGAATCTCCGTGGAGTGCAGCACGGTGACGCGGGCGCCGATGAGGTCCCGGATGTCGTGCCACGGGTCGGGGTAGGCCGGGGCGCCATCGCGGAGAATACGCGCCTTCGCTTTCATCGAGGGCCACGACTTGATGCGCACGTCGACGCGATCGAAGTTGACCCCGGCGTCGGCGAGCAGCTCAGACAGCGCCTGCTGGAAGGCGAGATCAATCCCGGGGTGGGTGTCCAGCCAGTGAAAATAGGTCGAGCCGAGTCTCGCGATCACCGCGTCGGGGACACCCGTGGGTTTCTGTTTCGCGTTCATACCGGCGGGGCCCTACAGCGAGTTGGAGACGAGCAACGCGGCGGGCAAGGTGGCGAAGATCTCGGCGGCGCGCGCCTCTGCCTCGAAGGTGCGCCCGCTGAGCCGGTCAGTCCACTGTCCGCCCGGCAGCGTGACGGTGGTGTCGCCCCACCCGCCGCGCCGCGCGAGCTGCAGAGGGTAGCGGGTGGCCAAAGCGATGACGCTGACCTCGTCCTCCCCGCGCGCGGTGCCGACGAGGTGGGCCTCGGCGTCCCCGACGGCGAAGACGGGCTGGTGCCCGCCCGCAAGGAACGCGTCTGGGTACTCGCGGCGCAGCGTGAGGGCGTGGTGCACCACGTGTTGCTTCGCCCGGTTGATGTGCTCCGCGAGGTGCGGGTAGGTGCCGTCGCCGGCGGGTTCGCCGAGCTCGAGCGGTTGCTCGAGGCTCTGGGCTCGGTTGGTGAAGTCCACGAAGCGGCGGTTGTCCGGGTCGACGAGGGAGAGATCGAAAAACTCTTGGCCCTGGTAGGTGTCGGGGATGCCCGGGCCGATCAGCTGAAGCAGCTTCCGCCCCAGCGAGACCTGGACCGCGCCGCGGTGCAGGCTGGCAGCGAAGTCCGTGATCAGCCCCGTCGCCGGCCCGTTGAGGAGGGCGTCCACCCAGTCGGTCACGGCCTTTTCGTAGGAGGCGTCCTGGTCAAACCACGTGGTGGTAGTCCCGGCCTCGCGGCTGGCCTTCACCGCGTATCCGTGGAGCCTCTCGCGCAGGGAGGGGGTCACCTCGCCGTCGTGCGGCCACACGCCGAGGAGGTTTTGCAGCAGGAAGTGGCCGGCGCGCGTGTCGGGGGCGGGGACGATCGCCCCCACCTGGCGGACGAGCTCGGCGAACTCGTTCGGCAGCTCCGTGATTTCGATGATGCGCGCGCGTGTGTCCTCGGTGCGTTTCGTGTCGTGCGTTGTCAGCGTCGTCATCGCACGCGGCCACAGCCTCGCGCGCTCCTGTTGCAGCAGGTGGAACTCGGCCGGGGAGACCCCGAAACGTCCGGGCGCCCCGCCGACTTCCTGCAGGGCGACAAGCCGGGCCGCCCGGTAAAACAGCGTGTCCTCTACGCCCTTCGCCATCACGGCGCCGCACACCTGGGCGAAACGCGTCGCCGCCTCGCCGTTGGCGACGAGCGCGGCCGAGATCACGTCGAGGGCATCGCTTCTCGAGGGGAAACGCCGCGCCATCTCCGCCATGACCGTCGAGGTCACCCGCGACATGGACAGGTAATCGGCGCGGTACACCGGGATGGCCGCCACCAGTTCGATGACGACCCACGTGAGCTCCTCGTCGGACACCGTGGACCCGGCGGTGGAGAAGTTGTCGCGCCGGATTGCGCGCGTCAGGCGGCGAATCTCCGCGCCCAGCTCGCTGCGTGCCACGTCGCGCTTGAGCTGGTGCTCCGCCGCGTCGATGGCCCGGTCGTCCCACGTCGAGCCCGTCTGCTGCAGCGACAGCATGCTCAGCGCGTCCTCGGCGGAGCGGTCGACGAAGATGCCGTCGAGTTCGCGCAGCGCGTCGTAGCCCGTCGTTCCGTCGACGGCGAGACGAGGATCCAACGGTTCGTGCACCCCGAGGATCTTTTCCACCACGAGCCAGCGGTTCTCGCCGACGAGGTCGCGCAGGCGGGTGAGGTACGCGAAAGGCTCGGCGAGGCCATCGGGGTGGTCGACGCGGATGCCGTCGATAAGCTCCTCCGCGATGAGCTGGCGGAGCACGCGGTGGGTGTGCTCGAAGACGAGCGGGTCCTCTTGGCGCACCCCGGCGAGCCCGTTGACGGAGAAGAAGCGGCGGTAGGAGATCACGCCGTCGCGCCAGTACATCAGGCGGTAGTGCTGACGCTCGTAGACGGCGCGGGGGTCGTCGTCGAGCCCGTCGTAGGTGCCGGGGGCTAGCGGGAAGTAGTTGTCGTAGTAGGCGAGGACGTCCTCGTCGATCTCGTCGAGGTGGGCCAGCCGGATCTTATCTTCGTCGCCCTCGCTGCCCAGCACCGGCAGCCCGAGCTTGCCGCCGGCGCCGTTGTCCTCGTGCCAGTCGATGTCGAAGTACATCTCGTACTCCGACTCCCGTCCGTTTTTGAGGACGTCCCACCACCACGTGTTCAGGTGGGGGGTGTCCACGCCGAGGTGGTTCGGCACGATGTCGAGGATGATGCCCAGTCCCGCATCGTGGGCGCGCGCCGCGAGCTCGCGTAGCCCCTCGATCCCGCCGAGCTCCGGGTTGACCAGCGTCGGGTCGGTGACGTCGTAGTTGTGGTTCGACTCCTTGACCGCGGTGAAGATCGGGGAGAGGTAGAGGTGCGAGACCCCCAGGTCACCGAGGTAGTCGACGACCTGTGTGGCCTCCGCGAAGCCGAAGCGACGCCCGGCCGGGTCAGCGTGGGGTCCCCGTAGCTGCAGGCGGTAGGTTGAGGTGATCGGGCGGCGCATGGCGGACTCCTCCGTTTCCCTTCGTCGGACGTTCTATACCTATGCAACCCTAGTTAATTGCGGCGCCACCGGTGCCGCCAGCAGTGGGAAGCCCAGTGAGTAGCGGGTACACACGGCAGCCGGGGGAACGGTAGGCAGGTCGAGCAGGCGGCGCAGATCGGCGTCGGCGGCGTCAACAACGAACAGGTCCCGGCAGTCGCGGGTGAGGTACGCCAAACCGTGCTGAGGGCGCAGCACGTGCGTGAAGTGCGCGTCAAGCGGCGCGAACAGCCGGGGGTGTGCTAGCCAGCTCGCGGCGTCGCCGCGGACCTCAACGCCCGGGGGCGCGTCCGGGCCCAGGGTAGCGCGCGCGTCGCGCACCCAGAACCTCAGCGCGTTGCCGCTGATGGCGTCGGAGGTGGCGAGACGGTGCGCGGCGGCGGCGTTCCACGCCTGGTGCACCGTCAGACCCGCCGCCCCGACGTGCTGGTGTGTGGCGGGGGCGCCGGCGGGGTCCTCGCCGCGCGCGAGGACACAGATCAGGCCGGGGGAAAGGGTGATCGAGGCGGTCGACGAGGCAAAGCCCGGGTCCCCGAAGGGGGCGCCGGGGCGCGCGCGGCGCGCCAGCCGCGGGATGAAGCCGGTGGATGTTGTGCAAAGGGCCATACCCGTGTTAGACGTCGCCGCGGGGGCCCTGGTTCCCGGGGCGCGGGAACCTAGTCGAGCCCGAGGGCGTCGAAAAGCTTCGACGCGGGCCAAATGTCGATGTCCTGGCCCTTGTCCTGCAGCTCGCGGGCGCGCTTTTCTTTCGAGGTCATCGTAGTCCACTCGCCGGCGACCAGGATGGTGGTTTTCTTGGTCACGTTTTTTCCCACGCTCGCGCCCTGGGCGGCGATGGACTCCCACAAGGAGCCTTTGTCGTAGGGCTCGAACTCGCCGGTCAGGGTGACGTTGTGGCCGTACAGCGGCGAGGAGGGGTCGGCGTCGGCGTTCGGGTCGGGCACCGTGTCCGGGGTGGCCACGGACTGCCAGGGCGCCGGCTGGCGGCGCCCAGCGTCGCGGGGGCCTCCCGCGTCGGGCTCGCCGGCGTCGCTTTGGTTGCTGCCCCGCGGGCTCGCGGCAGCGGCGGCGACCGCGCTCGGGGAGTTCCCGCGGGCGGCCTCGGCCTGCAAGGAGCGGGCGGCGCCGGAGCGGTCGCGCAGCACGGGCGTGACTCGCTCGGGGGTGACGGCGCCAAGCGCGAAACCGGCATCGTGGACCAGGCTCATCAACGAGCCAGTGTGGCCTGCCTCGCGGGCAAGCTCGACCATGATGCCGGCGCACGCGGCGGCGTCGGCGCAGGCGTCGTGGTGGTCGTCGAGCCGCACCCCGAAGTGCTCCGCGAGTGTGGGCAGCTTGTGGTTGGCAACGTCGAGGCGCGCGGCGCGGCTGTGGGCGAGGGTGCAGGCGAACAGGAGGGTGGGCACCTCGCGCTCGGAGGCCAGGCACGCCTCACGCAGCGCGGTGGCGTCGAACTGCGCGTTGTGGGCGACGACGGGAAGGTCGCCGACGAAGTCAACGAGCTCGTCGACGCGTTGCGCCACCGAGGGCTGGCCGACGACGTCCTCGGCGCTAATGCCGTGGATGGAGACGTTGAAGGGGTCGAACTCGGCGTAGGACTCAGGCGGGGTGCACAGCCAGCTGGCGCGGTCGACCTCCTCGCCGTCGACGATTTTGACGAGGCCGATCTGGCAGATGGAGCCCCACCGCTGGTTCGCCGTCTCCACGTCGAAGCCGACGAAGTCAAGTCCGGGGACGCCAGCCCCGCCCGTCGGCGTTGCGTGCTCGGGGGCCTCGCCTCGGCGCGCGGCACGGAGCAAATCAAGCAGGCTGGTCGGTCCGGCCTCGTCGCCGGGGGAGAAGGCGATGCGCAACGCGCCCGTGGGCAGGGTGAGCTCGACGACGCCGCAGTCCCAGGCATCCGCGTCGCGGGCGACCCCGGCATGTGAGATGTCGCTGATAGGCACGCTGCGTTCCTCGGTGCTGCCCGTAAGCGCCGCCTCAAGCGGGGTGGGTGCGATGACGAGGGCGGAGTTTGTCACCGACAGGGTCGCGCCGTGGGCGGGTATCACGTGTGTTGCTCCTGAACGTTGGAACGGAAAATGGGGGTAATGGGGTGCCTCGTATGCTACTCCTCGGCAGCGTCCTCCCCGTCGTCGAAGATGGGGCCCTCGATCTGCTTGAGCACCACCGTCGAGCGGGCGGGCACGATCTTGCTGCCGCCAGCTGGGAGGTTTTCTTTCTCCGCGGGGTAGCCCAGCGGTTTGGTGGTGTCGATGAGCACCTCCCACATGGCTCCGAGCGTCTGGTCGGGCAGGGTGAACTCGATGTCCTCGAAGTGGGCGTTGAACATGAGGATGAAGGAGTCGTCGGAGATGCGCTGCCCGCGGCGGTCCGCTTCCGTGATGGCTTCGCCGTTGAGGTAGGTCATGAGCGCCTTGCCGAAGGCGAAGTCCCAGTCCTCTTGGGTCATCAGCTTGCCGGAGGGCACCAGCCACGCGATCTCGCGTCCGCGCACGTCGGAGCCGAGCGCGCCGCCCGCGAGGAAGCGGCGGCGGCGGAAGACAGGGTGCTGCTTGCGGATGGCGATGAGCCTGCGGGTGAAGTCGTGCAGCTCATCGGCGACGTCGAGGTGGTCCCAGTTCATCCACGCCAGCTCGTTGTCCTGGCAATAGACGTTGTTGTTGCCGTTTTGGGTACGAGCGAACTCGTCGCCGTGCGCGATCATCGGCGTGCCCTGGGACAGGAGGAGGGTGGTGAGGAAGTTGCGGCGCTGCTGAGCGCGCAGCTGCAGGATCTCCGGATCGTCGGTGGGGCCCTCGACGCCGCAGTTCCACGAGCGGTTGTGGCTCTCGCCGTCGTTGTTGTCTTCTCCGTTGGCCTCGTTGTGCTTGTCGTTGTAGGAAACGAGGTCGTTGAGCGTGAAACCGTCGTGGGCGGTGATGAAGTTGATCGAGGCGGTTGGCCGACGCCCGTTGTGCTGGTAGAGGTCGGAGGACCCGGTCAGGCGGGATGCGAATTCGCCGAGGGTGGAGGGCTCGCCACGCCAGAAGTCGCGGACGGTGTCGCGGTACTTGCCGTTCCATTCGCTCCACAGCGCCGGGAAATTGCCCACCTGGTAGCCGTTCTCGCCGACGTCCCAGGGCTCGGCGATGAGCTTGACTTGGGAGACGACGGGGTCTTGCTGGCACAGGTCGAAAAAGGTGGCGAGGCGGTCGACGTCGGAGAACTCGCGCGCGAGCGTCGAGGCGAGGTCGAAGCGGAAGCCGTCGACGTGCATCTCGGTCACCCAGTACCGTAGAGAGTCCATGATGAGCTGCAGCGAGTGCGGGTCGCGCACGTTGAGGGAGTTTCCGGTGCCGGTGTAGTCCATGTAATGGAACTTGCTGCCCTCGACCAGCCGGTAGTAGGACTCGTTGTCGATGCCGCGGAAGGCGATCGTCGGCCCGAGGTGGTTGCCCTCGGCGGTGTGGTTGTACACGACGTCCAGGATGATCTCGATGCCTGCCTCGTGGTAGGCGCGGACCATCCCCTTGAACTCGGAGACGGCGTCGCCGGGGGTGTTCGACGAGGCGTAGTTGTTCTCCGGGGCGAAGAACCCGAAGGTGTTGTAGCCCCAGTAGTTGCGCAGCCCCAAGTCGCGCAGCCGGTCGTCTTGGAGGAACTGGTGGACGGGTAGGAGCTCGACCGAGGTCACGCCGAGGTCGGTGAGGTAGTCAATCATCGCGGGGTGCGCCATGCCCGCGTAGGTGCCGCGCAGGGACTCCGGGATGTCCGGGTGCGTCTGCGTCATGCCTTTGACGTGGCATTCGTAAATGATCGTTTCCTCGTCCGGGATGTTCGGGTTGCGGTCGTCGCCCCAGTCGAAGAAGGGGTTGATGACCACAGACAGCATCGTGTGGCCGAGGGAGTCGTCCTCGTTGCGGCCGGTGCCGGGTTCGTCGGCGTGGATGTCGTAGGAGAACAGGGAGGGGTGTTGGTCGAACTCCCCGTCAAAGGCGCGCGCGTAGGGGTCGACGAGGAGCTTTGAGGGATCGCAGCGCTTCCCGTTGTGCGGGTCCCACGCGCCGTGGACGCGGTAGCCGTAGCGCTGGCCGGGGGTCACCCCCGGCAGGTAGGCGTGCCAGACGAAGTTGTCCACCTCTTCGAGAGGGACTCGGGTTTCTGCGCCATCGTCGTCGATGAGGCACAGCTCGACCTTCTCCGCGACGGAGGAAAAGAGGGCAAAGTTGGTCCCCGCGCCGTCGTAGGTCGATCCAAGGGGGTAGGAGGACCCGGGCCAGACGGTGTATGTGGACGTCGAATCCGGTGCGGCGTTGAGGTCAGTCATGGGGGTTTATCGTATCGGAAATTTGCTCGGGGGCGACTCTCATGCCGGCGAGCAGCAGCTCGACAGCTCGGTCGACGTCGGCCCCCGCATCGCGGGGCCGCGCCACCTCGGTCCCGCCGGTCGCCTGCGCCAGCTGCTCCGCTGATTGGTGCACGTAGGCAGCGCCCAGCGTCAGGTACAGCAACCCGTCGGCCGCGGCGTGGGCATCGCGTGTCGACGCCCCGCCGGCCGCCGTGTCACCCGAGCCTGCGACCGCCTCCCGTATCAGCCGCGCCAAACGACGTGCCACCGGCGAGTCGGGCTGGGAGACGGCCGTGATGACGACCTCTGCGCCGTCGCGGTGGCGCAGCAGCGCCGCGCGCAGGCGGGCGCAGGCGATGTCGGGCGCGGGTGGTGGGGCGTCGACAAGCGGCGCGATGATGAGGGCTGCGAGGTCGGAGATGAGCTCCTGCTTGTTCTCGATGTGCCAGTACAGAGCACCTGGGGCGACGCCGAGGGAGGAGGCGACGCGGCGCATCGAGACGTCGGCAAGCCCGTACTCGTCGAGGATGGAAAGGGCGGCCGCGCTGATCGCGCCCCGGGAAAGCTGCATGGTGCTCGACCTTAATGCAGCACGGCAGCCGCGGACCGAGGACGCGTCACCCCTTTCCTTACAGGGAATGTCCAGCTGATTAGTAAGCGCAGGTCACGGGCTGGCCAGTTTCGGGATGTTGACTGATCCCGTTATCAACGCCTGTTGCCGACGAAAATCTTCAAAGGAGATGTGCCGTGTTGCTTTCTGTCCCTGCCTCCCGCGCCGCCGCTGCGGTCTCGGTTGCCGCGCTTGCCGTGAGCCTAGCGGCCTGCGGCGCCGAGGAGGACGAGGCTGCGTCTGGTGGTCTGTCCACCGCGGCCGTGCCCGCGGCCGACTCCGCCGCTGAAACCGCTGCCGAGGACGGCGCTGACGCTCCCGACGAGGGGAAGGACGGCGAGAAGGAAAAGAAGGACGGCGAGGGTGCACAGCAGCCGCAGGAAGGCGGCGGGCAGAACGCCGCCGCTGGCGCGCCGCCGACGCTGGAGATCCCCTTCGGGGATGGCACCGTGTCCGTGCCGGTCCACGAACCTCTCGCAGACGGTAACCCCGGCGGTGACGCTGACCGAGAAGACATCGAGCGGACCATGTACGCGGCGTTGAACCCGGAAAGCCCCGACAAGTGGACGCGCGTGCTTTTGGAGAACTCGTGCCGCAAGGTCACCGATCAGGTCAACTCCGAGCTCAACAAGTCGGGCCTGACCCTCGACCAGGTCGAGGCGGCCGCGCGCATGCAGCAGCAGGCGGGAGAGGGCATCCAGCTGCCGAAGTCCGAGGTGTCGGTCAAGGATGTGCGCGTGAACGGGAACCGCGCGTCCGCGGAGGTCACGGCGACAAGCGCCAATGGATCCGAGACCCAGACCCAGATCTTCGAGCGCGAGGACGGGCGCTGGAAGCTGTGCAACTAGCCGCCCGCGCGGCCCGCCCCATGACCGTGGGGGCGGGCCTTCTCGTGTTCGCACTCGTCGTCGGCGCCGTGGTGGGCGCCCTCTGGGGAGTGCTGCGCCCCGCCTACGAGGTGGTGGTGCGAGACGGCGGCGCCCTCGTCGATCAGGCGCTCAGCCCCGCTAACGTCGAGTTTTCCTCATTCGGGTGGTTCGTGATCCTGAGCGCGGTCCTCGGGCTGGTGGTGGCGCTTGTCGCCTACGCCCGCCTGGGCGGAGCGGTCTCACTCGCCATGATGGCGTGGGTGGTCGTGGCGGCCGCCGCAGGAGCTTTCGCGGTGCACACCTTCGGGTCATGGTCCGCGGGACTGTTCTCCGGTATGCCCAGCCACGACGCGCTCGTTGATGGGGCCCGTTTCCAGCTCGTGCCGCCCCTGCACCCCGGGGTCGCGTGGTTGTGTGCGCCCTTCGTCGCGGCGCTGGTGTATTGGCTGCTGGCGCTGGTCACCCCGGTGCCGCGGGCGGCCGAGCCCCCCGCTCCAGCCCCGGCCGCAGAGTCCTCCCCAGCGGCGGCGGCTGGTTAAAACCTCACGCCCCGCGCGATGCCGCCGATGGCACAAGCGGTAGCTAGGGCCAGTCGACGGCGCTCGTGCCGTGGCTCTGCCTGCTGATCACATCAACCGCCCGGAGGATGGACACCAAAGAGGTGCGCACGTAGGTGTGCAGCTGGTCTGAGGTCAGGCCTGCGGTGATGAGGCATGTTGTTTCCACGTGCACGTGCAGATCCGAGCCCGACACGTGGAGGTAGGCCCGCAGCCCGGCGGATTTTTCGTTGATGCCATTGCACATCAGCCACATGGGTAAAAAGTGCATGCGCGCATCCTTGCCGCTGTCCCACATGGCGGTCAGCCGGGCGTAGCTGTTGTCGTCGATGCATGCGCCGAAGGGCACGGCGTTGATGCTGGTGGCCACGATGTCGTCGTCGAGGCGGTCGTAGGTGAAGTTGAGCGAGTCCAACGCCTTCTCGAGTTGGGCGATCCCGACCTCCTGGCAGGTGTGACCGCCGATCGCGCCGCGGGGCGGGGTGTACTCGTCGGGCGCGCTGTCGACGTCGACCTCGCCCCCGCGGGGCAGGTGTCGCGCGGAGGGGTGCTCCCCGACGAGGGCCTCGATGTCCTGGGCGCGCGCGAGCGTCGGGGGCAGCGGGTGGCGGTACTGCTCGGGGAGGAACGTCTCCCGGATGTCGGCGGAAAACGCGAGCATGTCGTCGCGGGCGGCGCAGATGTCGTGGACGAGCTGTTCGTCGCTGAGCCCGTGCTTCACGCGGATCGCTGTGCGCAGATGCGCGGCGAGGTCGCCGGCGTCGGTCAGCCGGTAGGAAGCCGTCGGCCCGAGCCGGTCGTGGTTCCAGGTGTTGATATACCGGGCGAGCGCGGCGCTATGGGCGAAGTCTACCGGAATGCGCTCCTGATAGTCGGCGACGAGCATGAGCGGGGCGGTGTGGCTGACCCAGAGGGTCGCGATGTACGAGCTGGAGGGGACCACGAGACGGTCGGGCTGCTCGAGCGGCTCGAAGCCGAGGCCGCGCAGCGCGTCGGCGACGCGCTCGAGGGTGACTTCGCGGGGGTGTTGTCCGAGGCCGGCGGTGCTGCGGTGAGGGCTGTGACGTCGCCGTGCCATCGATTGCCTCCTTGCTCCGTGCGTTGGAACTCCGTGCGTTTGAGCTCCGTGGATTGGAACTCCGTGCTTTGGAACAGGGCCGAGCCCGCGCTGCCTCCGTGCCAGGACCTGCCGGGGCCAGCCCCCTGAACACGCCCGAGTCTAAGGAAGCCCGCAATAAAGCGCCAAAATTTTCCACTCGGTGTGAGGCCGTGCGGGCCGGTGTGAGGCGCCGCTGGCCCGAACAGCCCCGTGTCGGGCCAGCGGCTTAGAATAGCGACGGGAATGAATAGCAGCCGGAAAGGAAAGCGGCGTGCCGTGACACGACACGACACGACACGCCGTAGGAGGACGCGATGCTGAAAGTGACTGACCTGCGGGGGCGCACCCCGACGACCTCCGAGCTACGCCGTGCGCTGCCGCGCGGCGGCGTCGACGTCGACGCGGTGGTGGGCGACGTCAGGCTGATCGTTGAGGAGGTGCGCCGGAGCGGGGCCGCGGCGGCGCTCGACTACGGGGAGAAGTTCGACGGCGTGCGCCCGTCCTCCGTGCGCGTCCCCGCCGAGGTGGTGGCCCGCGCTGTCGACACGCTCGACGCCGATGTGCGCGCCGCGCTTGACGAGGCGATCACGCGTATCCGCGCGGTGCACGCGGCGCAGAAGCCGCAGTCGCACACGACGACGCTTCGGCCCGGCGCCACCGTCACCGAGGTTTTCGTGCCCGTGCAGCGCGTCGGCCTCTACGTCCCGGGCGGCAAGGCCGTCTACCCCTCGAGTGTGCTCATGAACGTCATCCCGGCGCAGGAGGCGGGGGCTCGTTCGATGGTGGTGTGCTCGCCGCCGCAGGAGGAGTTCGACGGCTGGCCTCACCCCACGACGCTCGCGGCGTGCGCACTGCTGGGCATCGACGAGGTGTGGGCCGTGGGCGGCGCGCAGGCCGTGGCGCTCCTCGCCTACGGCGACGATAGCCACGACCTCGAGCCGGTGGACAAAGTCACGGGCCCGGGCAACATTTTCGTCGCGGCGGCAAAGCGCGTGGTCAACGGGGTCGTGGGCATCGACGCTGAGGCCGGCCCCAGCGAGATCGCGGTGCTTGCCGACGCCACCGCGGACCCCACCCTCATCGCCGCCGACCTCGTCTCCCAGGCCGAGCACGACGAGCAGGCTGCGTCGGTGCTCATCACGGATTCTGCAGAGCTGGCCGATGCAGTCAACGCCGAGGTGGAGCGCGCCGCGGCCGCAACCCTGAACTCGGAGCGTGCCAGCTCCGCCCTCGGCGGGGGGCAGTCGGGCATCGTGCTTGTCGACGACATCCACACCGCCATTGCCGCCGCCAACGCGTACGCCGCGGAGCACCTCGAGATCCACACCCGCAACCCGCGCGATGTGGCGGAGCGCATTACCAACGCCGGCGCCATCTTCGTCGGACCCTACTCGCCGGTGCCCCTGGGGGACTACGCGGCGGGGTCGAACCACGTTCTCCCCACGTCCGGCACGGCCCGCTTCGCGCCCGGGCTGAGCACCCACACCTTCCTCAAACCGGTGAGCGTGATCGAGTACGACCGCGACGCGCTCGAGGAGATCGGACCGCACATCATCACGCTGTCCGCGGCAGAGCAGCTGCCCGCCCACGGCGAGGCGATCAAGGCCCGCGGCATCGGTCAAGCGGCCGCGGGGGAGGAGGAGTAGATGGAATTCCAGCCGGGCACCCTTGCCCCCGACACCGGCCTGAATCAGCTGCCGCTGCGCGAGCAGCTGCGCGGCGCCTCCGCGTACGGGGCCCCGCAGCTGAGCGTCCCGGTGGCGCTGAACACCAACGAAAACCCCTACCCGCCGTCGTCGGAGCTCATCGAGGACCTCCTCAGCGAGGTCGCCGCGCACGCTCCGGGGCTCAACCGCTACCCGGACCGTGATGCCAGCGAGCTCCGCGCGGACCTCGCCGCCTACGTCACGGCGCGGACCGGGGTGGAAGTCACCCGCGACAACCTGTGGGCCGCTAACGGCTCCAACGAGGTCCTCCACCAGCTTTTGCAGGCCTTCGGCGGGCCGGGGCGCTGCGCGATGGGGTTCACCCCGAGCTACTCCATGCACCCGTTGTTGGCGGCGGGCACGCAGACAGAGTTCGTCTCTGTGACGCGGGGCGCGGACTTCCGCATCGACATCGACACGGCCGTCGCCGACATCGAGCGGCTGCGACCAGACGTCGTCTTTGTCACCACCCCCAACAACCCCACCGGGGACGTGACGCCGCTGGAGGGCATCGCACGGATCCTCGACGCCGCGCCCGGCATCGTCATCGTCGACGAGGCCTACGGGGAGTTCTCCGCGGCGCCGTCGGCGGTGACGCTGCTGGGCGAGTACCCGGCGAAGCTTGTCGTTTCGCGCACCATGTCCAAGGCCTTCGACTTCGCGGGTGGGCGGTTGGGGTACTTCGTCGCCGCCCCGGCCTTCGTCGAGGCGGTCATGCTCGTGCGCTTGCCGTACCACCTCGCCTCCCTGACCCAGGCGGCGGCGCGCGTTGCGCTGAGGCATGCGGAGGAGACGCTGGCGACCGTCGATAAGCTTGCTCGCGAGCGTGTGCGCGTTGAGCGTGCCCTGGTCACGATAGGCTACGAGGTGGTGCCGAGCGAATCGAACTTCCTGTTCTTTGGGCGTTTTGAAAGCTCGCATGACGCGTGGCAGGCTTTCTTGGATCGCGGTGTACTCATCCGTGACGTGGGTGTGCCCGGCTACCTGCGGGTGACCATCGGGCTCGACGAGGAAAACGACGCGTTCCTCGCGGCCGCGGCCGAGGTGCGGGCGAAGGAGGAGGCGACGAATGGCTAACAGGATCGGGACAGCAACCCGCACCACCACCGAGTCCGACATCGCGGTGGAGATCAACCTGGACGGCACCGGCGCTTCCGAGATCAGCACCGGGCTGCCCTTCTTCGACCACGTACTCACGGCCTTCGCCACCCACGGGGCGTTCGACCTGACGCTGCGCGCGGAGGGCGACGTCCACATCGACGCCCACCACACCATCGAGGACACCGCGATTACGCTCGGCTGGGCGCTTGCCGACGCCCTCGGGGACAAAAGGGGGATTCGCCGCTTCGGCTCCTGCCTGCTGCCCATGGACGAGGCCCTCGTCGAGGCCGTGGCGGACATCTCTGGGCGCCCCTACTTCGTGATGAACGGCGAGCCCGAGGACATGCGCTGGCAGATCATCGGCGGCCACTACGCCACGGTGATCAACCGCCATTTCTTTGAGACGCTCGCGTTTAACTCGCGGGTCACGCTGCATGTCAACGTGCGTTACGGGCGCGACCCCCACCACATCACTGAGGCCGAGTTCAAGGGCGTGGCGCGTGCGTTGCGCGCCGCCGTCGAACTCGACCCCGAGATTCGGGGTGTACCTTCGACGAAGGGCGCTTTGTAAGGTGTGAAAGAAAGCGGCGGCAGCACCGGCGCGCGACACGCGTCACGCGTCAAAGCACAGGGGTGCGGCGCCGACGCGCTGGGCGCTGCGCAACGTCGACATGTGAAAGGTGAACAACGACCGTAGAAAGGGTGGTACATGCGTCGGGGATGCGCTGCGGGTGTGCTCACTCCCGCGGAAGTGGAATCTGTAACGAGCCCCTGGGAGGCCCGGGGACTGAAACCAACGCTCGCGGCCGTCGCGGCCGCTTTCGGTGCGTGGTCTCTGCTTCTGCCCGTCGTGCCAACGGCGGTCCTTGATTCGGGCGGATCCGAAACCCTCGCGGGGGCGAGCACCGGTCTGTTCATGCTGTCCACGGTGCTCACCCAGATCGTGATGCCGCGCGTGCTGCGCGTCTTCGGATACCGCACGGTGATCGCCGTGGCCTCCGTGCTGCTCGGCCTTCCGGCCTTGGGCTTCCTCGTCGGCATGGATGCCGCCGTTGTCATCGTGGTCAGCCTCATCCGCGGCGTCGGCTTCGGCGCTCTCAGCGTGGCGGAAGCTGCCATTATTGCCCAGCTGGTTCCGCTGCGCCTGCTCGGGCGCACCACGGGGCTCTTCGGTATCTGGGTCGGCGGGTCTCAGATGGTCGCCCTGCCGCTGGGGCTAGCTTTGGCGGAGCGCATCGGTTACTCCCTTGTGTTCGTCACCGCCACTGTCATCGGCATGCTCGGCCTCGTCGTGTGCCTGCTGATCCCGACGATCGAGAACGAGCCCGAGGGCGACGCGGATTTCACAGGCGTTCACGTGCCCACGTGGCGCCTTGTGGCGGTGCCGATGCTCGCCCTCACCTTTGTCACGACAGCGTATGGCGCGGTGACGAACTTTCTGCCGGTCACAGTGCGTGAGATCGACCCCGCGGTCAGCGCAACCTTCGCGGGCGCCTTGTTGTCGGCCGTCAACCTCGCGGCGATGGGGGCGCGCTACTACGCGGGCATGACCTTCGACCGTCGCGGCACGCCCGGCACCGTGATGATCCCCTTCCAGATCATCGCCGCCATCGGAATCGCGCTGATTGCCCTCGTTGCCGTGACCGACCTGTCGGTGTGGTGGCTGGTGCCGGCGGCCCTGTTCTACGGGGCCGGCTTCGGCGCGGTGCAAAACGAGTCGCTGACCCAGCTGTTCTACCGGCTGCCCAAGTCGAAGACTTCCGAGGCCAGCGCCATGTGGAACATTGCCTACGACTCCGGCACGGGGATCGGCTCGTTGTTCTACGGCATGATCCTGGGCGCGGTGACCATGGGCGGCATGTACGCTGTCGCCACGGGCATCATCCTCATCGGCGTGATCATCACCTACTCGGACCGCGTGCTCGGGCGCCACCGCGTGGCGGAGGTGGACAACCTCGCCGTGCGGCTGCGCGCCGTGCAAGCACCGCGCCGCTACGGGCGCCGCGGCGGGCGCTAGACTAGCCAGCCATGATGACAGGCTCGCCCGCTTCCCGCCCCCACGTTGCCCTGCTCGATTACGGGGCCGGTAACCTGCGCTCGGCGCAGCGCGCCCTCGAACACGTCGGCGCCGAGGTCGCCGTCACCCGCGACCCGAAGGAGGCCGTCGAGGCCGACGGCCTCCTCGTGCCCGGGGTGGGCGCCTTCGACGCCTGCATGAGGGGGCTGCGGGCGGTAAACGGGCCGCGCATCGTCGGTCAGCGGCTTGCCGGCTCGCGGCCGGTGCTGGGCATTTGCGTAGGGCTGCAGGTGATGTTCGACCGGGGCACGGAGCACGGGCTGAACGCCGAGGGGATGGGGCAGTGGCCGGGCAGCGTCGAGAAGCTGCGCGCGAGCGTGCTGCCCCACATGGGGTGGAACACGGTCGAGGTCGCGCCGGGGTCGGCGATGTTCGCGGGCCTCGACCCCGCTGAGCGCTACTATTTTGTGCACTCCTACGGGGTGCAGGACTGGCAGATGCAGGAGGACGAGTTTATCGCGGCGCCGAAGGTGTCGTGGTCTGTCCACGGCGAGAGCCGGTTCGTTGCGGCGGTGGAGAACGGGCCGCTGTGGGCAACACAGTTTCACCCCGAGAAGTCGGGGGAGGCCGGCCTAGGGCTGCTCGAAAACTGGGTGCGCACGCTCGGATAAGGTTGGGCCATGGACTTCACTCTCCTTCCCGCGGTCGATGTTGTTGATGGTCAGGCGGTGCGCCTCAGCCAGGGCGAGGCCGGCACTGAGAAGAACTACGGCTCCCCGCTGCAGGCGGCGTTGAACTGGCAGGGGCAGGGCGCCGACTGGATCCATGTCGTGGACCTCGACGCCGCGTTCGGGCGCGGCTCGAACCACGAACTTGTGGCCGAGATCACCCGGGCGGTCGACGTCAACGTCGAGCTCTCGGGCGGCATTCGCGACGACGCCTCACTGGAGCGCGCCCTGGCGACGGGCGCGAAGCGCGTCAACGTGGGCACCGCGGCGCTGCGCAACCCGGAATGGGCCGCGCAGGTGATTCGCCGCTACGGCGAGAAGGTCGCCGTCGACCTCGCTGTGCGCGAGGAACACGGGCAGTGGCGCACGAAGGGCAACGGCTGGACCTCCGACGGCGGGGACCTGTGGGAAGTGCTCGAGTACTTCGACCAGGCGGGCTGCGCGCGGGTTGTCGTCACCGACGTTTCGCGCGACGGCACGTTGAGCGGGCCGAACGTCGAGCTCCTGCGCGAGGTGTCGGCCGCGACGGACGCTCTGGTCACGGCGTCCGGAGGTATCTCGTCGGTCGAGGACATCGCCGAGATCGCGCGCTTTGCGGACGAGGGCATCGACTCCGCCATCGTTGGCAAGGCGCTGTACGAAGAACGCTTCACCCTGCGCGAGGCCCTGCGCCACCTCGAGCAGGTGCGAGACGGCGAAACCACATAAAAGCGCCCTATAGGAAAAGCTGAAAGGGTAGGGTGTCGTTATGGATTCCACGGCCCGCTACCTCGAGATCGCGGAAGACGCCGTCGCGGAAGCGCGCCGTATTTTCGTCTCCCATCTTGGGGCCGCTCCCGCGCTGTTTAAAGGCGACGGCGACTTCGCCACGGAGGCAGATGTGGCGATCGAGACGCTGCTGCACGAGAAGCTGACCTCCGCGACCGGCATCCCCGTCTACGGCGAGGAGCTCGGCGGCGACCTCAACGAGGGCGCCTGCTGGGTGGTCGACCCTATCGACGGCACGTCGAACTACTCCTCCGGCAACCCCAACTGCTCCATCTTGGTGTCACTACTCCACCGCGGCCAGCCCATCGTCGCGGTCACGGAGGTGCCGCTTTTGGACATGCACCTCACCGCCGTCGACGGCGGCCCTGTCTACCTCAACGGCACCGCTCTGCCGAGGGTGAGCGACGACAACAAGGCCGCCGCCCAGGTCGGGGTCGGTTCGGTGCGCTCTCCGGATTCGGAAGACTACCCGGCCGAGGTACGCCTCGGCGTCATGGCCACACTGGCCGAGACGAACCTCCGCCCGCGAATCTCCGGGTCCGTGGGCGTGGACTTCGCCTTTGTGGCGCAGGGCATCTACCAGGCGGCGGTGAGCTTCTCGCCGCACTTGTGGGACAACTGCGCCGGGGTGCTCCTCGCACGCAGCGCGGGCGCTGTGGTCACGAGCCCCGACGGGGGGCCGTGGACCATGCGCTCGGAGGGGGCGATCGCTGGGACGAGGCGGGCCCATCGGATCGCGCTGAGTACGATGAAGTCCGTCGCCTCGAAGTAGCCGCGCAGAACGTGAGGAAAAGTTGGAGTTTCGGAGAAAGGGTCGGTGCCTGCCGTGGGAGTTGCCGTGCGTGTCATCGCGTGCTTGGACGTGGACGAGGGGCGCGTGGTCAAGGGCGTCAACTTCGAGAATCTGCGCGACGCCGGCGACCCCGTCGAGCTGGCCGCCCGCTACGGTGCCGAGGGCGTCGACGAGCTGACCTTCCTCGACGTCTCCGCCTCGAAGCAGGGCCGGGGCACCATGCTGGACGTGGTGCGCCGGACGGCTGACCACGTGTTCATCCCGCTGACGGTCGGTGGCGGGGTGCGCACCGCCGCCGACGTGCGGGAGCTACTACGCGCCGGGGCAGACAAGGTGAGCGTGAACACCGCCGCCATCGCGAACCCCTCCCTGCTGCGCGAGCTGTCCGAAGAGTTCGGCGCGCAGTGCATCGTGTTGTCCATCGACGCCCGCCGCGTCCGCCCTGACGAGCCGGGTGCTCATCCCCAGCCCTCCGGCTTTGAGGTGACCACCCACGGCGGGACCCGCTCGGCCGGCATCGACGCGATCGAGTGGGCCCGCACCGGCGAGGAGCTGGGTGTGGGGGAGATCCTGCTGAACTCGATGGACGGCGACGGCACCAAGGAGGGCTTCGACATCGAGCTGATCGAGGCGGTCCGCGCCGCGGTGAGTGTGCCCATCATCGCCTCGGGTGGCGCGGGCGCGGCCGAGCATTTTCCCCCGGCGGCGCGCGCCGGCGCGGACGCAGTCCTCGCCGCCTCGATTTTCCATTTCGGGGAGGTCCCGATCGCCGACGTGAAAAAGGCACTGCGCGAGGCGGGGGAGGACGTGCGATGACACGCCCGCTGAGCGACGACCCGGCCGTCTACGAGCTCGACCCGGCCATCGCGGACAGGCTCACACGCAACAACGCGGGCCTTGTGCCCGCGATCGTGCAGGAGGAGGGCACGGGCGACGTCCTCATGATGGCCTGGATGGACGACCACGCCTTGGCCTACACGCTGGCGACGCGCCGGGGCACCTATTACTCCCGCTCGCGCGGCGAGTACTGGATTAAGGGCGCGACGAGCGGGCACACCCAGGAGGTCACGGGGGTCCGCCTCGACTGCGACGGGGACACGCTCCTCGTGCGCGTGCGCCAGGTCGGCGGGGCCTGCCACACCGGCGACCACACGTGCTTCGACGCCGACGTGCTGTTCGAGGGGGAGGCGCATGACTAACGCGCATACGCGCTCCGACAAGCGCCTGTCGCGGGCGGGGGCGGCCCTGCTCGCGGTGGGCGGGCTGCTCGTCGTCGGCTTCACCCGCCTGAGCTGGATGACGGTCACGTACTTCGACGACAGGGCCGGCGGCGGCGAAGCGGACATCAGCGGCGCCGCGTGGTCGGCGGAGGCCTCCGCAGTGTCGCTGCTGCTTTTCGTCTCCGCGATCGCCGCGCTTGCTTTGCGACGCCTCGGCCGCCGCATCGTCGGAGTCGTCGCCGCTGTCGCCGCCGCCGGCGCGTCGCTGGCCCCCCTCCGCCTGCTGGTGCAGGGCCCCGACCCCGAGCGCGCGCACACGATCCTCACCGCGGGCTACGAGGACCTGCAGTCCCGCTCTGACGCGATCCCCAGCTGGGCCGAGATCACCGGCATCGACGTGCACACCGTCAGTCCCGTGCTCATGCTGCTGGGGTGCGTGCTTGCCCTCGTGGGCGCGGTGATCGTTGTGGCGCGCCCCGGGACGGACACTGCAAAGCTGAACAAGTACGAGCGCGAGACCGTACGCCGGGAGAAGATCACGCAGGATTTGTCCGCCGACCCGGATTCTGGGCGGGTCATGTGGGACGCGCTCGAGGCCGACCTTGACCCCACGGACCTCGGGGACGTGCAGGAGGGGCCGGGGAAGCGCCGCTAGGAAGCGGCGCGATTTCGCCTCCGCGCCGTCGGCAGATACGCTGGCAGTAACCCATGTGCTCGGACCCCGTCGAGCACGCGCAGGTTTTCGCTGATGGGAGGGGTACACATGCCGGCCAGCCAGGCAGTTGACAGCGTCGTCGACGCTGTACTTCGCGACGTCGCTCGCCGCGAGGCCGGCGTGTCCTTCCGCGAGATTAAGGCGCGCTCGCGGGACATGGAACCCACCCGCGACGTCCGCGCCGCGCTGCTGCGCTCCGGCTGCGGCGTGATCGTCGAGATCAAGCGCACCTCCCCGGTGCACGGCCCCACGGCCCCCTTTTCCGCCTCGGGGTTGTCGGTGGAGGACGTCGCCTGCGCGATCGAGGACGGTGGGGCCCACCTCATCGCCTGTCAGACGGAGCGCGTGCGTTTCGACGGCTCACTCGCCGACATGGCGGCCGCCCGCGAGGCGGTGAGCCTTCCCGTGGTGTGCCGCGACGTCATCGTCGACCCCTACCAGATCCACGAGGCGCGCTGCTACGGTGCCGACATGGTCCCGCTGCAGGTGGGCATCCTGGACCAGCACCGCCTCGAGGCACTCATCGACCGCGCCGAGAGCCTCGGTATGGAGGTCATGGCGGAGGTCCGCACTCCAGAGGACGCGGACCGGGCGCTGCGCGCCGGGGCGACGATCGTGGCGGTGAACTCGTGGACCTTCGACACCAACGCGCTCAACCGGCACGCCTTTGCCGACATCGCGCCTGGGCTGCCGACGGAGGTGCTCAAGATCAGCCTTGGCGGGGTGCGCAACGCGCGTGACCTTATCGACGCAGCCGCCGCGGGCGCCGACGCCGTCCTCGCCGCCGAGGCTGTCATGAGCCACGAGGACATCTGCGCGGCCACCCGGCGCCTCGCCGCCGCCGGCCAGCATCCGGCGTGCCCCTCGCGCTCGTAATCCGGGCTGTATGTGCCCCGGCTCGCCCGCAGGCGGGTCCGTGAGGCAGACTATGGGGCGTGGAAACGACGATTCTGGCAAACATTCCTTCCCCGCCACAAGGGGTGTGGTACCTCGGCCGGCTCCCCATCCGCGCCTACGCGCTGTGCATCATCGCCGGGATTATCGTGGCGCTGTGGATTACCCTGCGCCGCTACAAGGCCCGCGGCGGCAACCCCGATGTGGTGTGGGACGCCGTCATCGTCGTCATCCCGGCCGGGATTGTCGGCGGGCGCTTGTACCACGTGATCACCGACTGGGATAAGTACTTTGGGCCCGGTAGAGACCCGTGGCAGGCGTTCAACGTCACCGCCGGCGGCCTCGGCATCTGGGGCGCGGTGGCGGCGGGCGTCCTCGGCGTGTGGGCGCTGTTTCGCGTCAAGAAGCTCCCGCTGGGCCCCTTTCTCGATTCGGCCGCGCCCGGCGTCATCCTCGCGCAGGCCATTGGGCGGTTGGGCAACTGGTTCAACCAGGAGCTCTACGGCCGCCCCACGGACGTGCCGTGGGCGTTGGACATCTACTACCGCGTCGGCCCGGACGGCTCGTACGCCCCGCTGACGGGCCGCTCCACCGGCGAGGTCATCGCGAGTGTGCACCCCACATTCCTCTACGAGATGCTGTGGAACATCCTGCTCTTTTGCTTCCTGCTGTGGGCGGACCGTCGCTTCCGCCTCGGCCACGGCCGGGTGTTCGCGCTCTACGTTGCCGGGTACTCCCTGGGCCGCTCGTGCGTCGAGCTCATGCGCGCGGACGAAGCAAACATGATTCTTGGGCTGCGCGTGAACACCTGGGTGAGCGCTATTGTGCTGATCGTCGCTGTGATCGTGTTCTTCCGTCTGCGGAAGGGCCGGGAGACGCCGGAGGAGGTCGACCCGACGTACCACCGCGAGCGCGCCGAGGCGTAGCGGGGTAGCTTGGGCGGCGGAACCGTACACGCCGGCGCCGCCGGAGCTAACTAGGGTGGGAGATCGTGGATAGAAGAACAAAAATCGTGTGTACTCTCGGGCCCGCGGTGGCCAGCGAAGACGCAATTCTCGGACTGGTGCGCGAGGGCATGGACGTCGCTCGCCTGAACTTCTCGCACGGCGACCACGCGGACCACGAGCAGAACTACCGATGGGTGCGCGAGGCGACCGATACAACCGGCCACGCCGTGGGCATCCTCGCCGACCTGCAGGGCCCGAAGATTCGCCTCGGCCGCTTCGAGGAGGGCTCCACGTACTGGGAGACCGGCGAGGAGGTGCGCATCACCGTCGACGACATCCAGGGCACCCACGACCGCGTCTCCACTACCTACAAGCAGCTCGCGCAGGATGCGAAGCCGGGCGATCGCTTGCTTGTCGACGACGGAAAGGTCGCCCTCGTCGTCACCGCCGTCGAGGGCAACGACGTGGTGGCCAAGGTGACCGAGGGCGGCCCAGTGTCCAACAACAAGGGCGTTTCTCTGCCCGGGATGGACATCTCCGTGCCGGCCCTGTCCGAGAAGGACAAGGAGGACCTGCGCTTCGCGCTGCGCCTCGGCGTGGACCTCGTCGCGCTATCGTTCGTGCGCTCCCCGGCGGACATCGACCTCGTCCACGAGATCATGGACGAGGTGGGCCGCCGTGTGCCCGTCATCGCGAAGCTGGAGAAGCCCGAAGCCGTCGAGGCGCTGGAGTCGATCGTCCTCGCCTTCGACGCCGTCATGGTGGCCCGCGGCGACCTGGGCGTCGAGATCCCGCTGGAACAGGTGCCGCTCGTGCAAAAGCGCGTGATCCAGATCGCCCGCGAGAACGCGAAGCCGGTGATCGTGGCCACGCAGATGCTCGACTCGATGATCGAGAACTCCCGACCCACCCGCGCCGAGGCCTCGGACGTGGCCAACGCGGTGCTCGACGGCGCGGACGCCGTCATGCTCTCGGGCGAGACCTCGGTGGGGATCGACCCCCACAACGTGGTGCGCACCATGGCCCGCATCGTGCGCGTCGCGGAGTCGACCGGCTTCGTGCCGCCGCTCAACCACATCCCGCGCACGAAGCGCGGCGTCATCTCCTACTCGGCCAACGACATCGCCAACCGGCTCAACGCGCGCGCGATAGTCACCTTCACCACCTCGGGGGACACCGCACGCCGCGTGGCGCGCCTGCACCCGGAGCTGCCGCTGCTGGTGTTTACCCCGGTGCAGCAAGTGCGCTCCCAGCTCGCCCTGACGTGGGGCGCGGAGACCTTCTTGTGCCCGCCGGTCAGCGGCACTGACGAGATGATCAAGGTCGTCGACGACATCCTTTTGTCCATGGAACAGTACAACGCAGGCGACGCGATGGTCGTCGTGGCCGGCACCCCGCCCGGGGTGGCGGGCACGACGAACACCATTCACGTGCACCAGCTGGGCGACGACACCGCTAACCCCCGCTTCTAAACCCGGCCCACCACCACGCCGCCCAGTCGGCGGCGCCCGGCTGGGCCGGCACGGCACGCGATCCGCCCGGACCCACGATGCGGGTGACGGGGCTGATGCCGTGCAGCGAGTTCACAAACCACAGCGGCATACCTGGGCGCAGCCGTCCGGCGCGAACGCGGTGGCCGAGCTCGCGGGCGCGTTCGGCCACCTGCTCCTGGGTCACGGAGGGAAGCCGCACGCCCGCCGGCACGACGAGTACGTCGCCGTGCCAGCCGACGAGGGCGCCGGTGGTCGTCTCGTCGAAATCGCCGAGGACCACGTCGTCCGCGCCGGGCGGTGCGTAGTTGTCCCGGAAACGGGCTAGGCGGGCGAGATCGGGGCCCTTGACCAGCGGCGCGGTGCGCGGGTCCGGCGCGTCGGCGAGGCCGAGCACCGTGGTGCGCCGCGCGGGCGGGGCGGGGCGCACGTCGAGGCGCAGCTCGCCCTCCGCGAGGGCCACCCGCGGGAAAAAGTGCCCCGCTTCGCCTACGACGCGGAGGGTGGCTTCCCAGAAGCCGGGCGGAAGCGGGCCGGTACAGCGCTCGAAGCGGCGCGCGTGGGAGCCGAGACAGTGGGTGCGGCCGTCCACGTGGCGCCACGAGTCCGCGCACGCGATCTCGCCGACGGGCGCGTCGGTGGGCTGCCACCCGTCGCTCCAGAGGTAGCGCCTCATTCGAGGCCGCCGATCACGGCGCGCGCCTTGAGCAGGAGTTCCGCGTACTCGGCGTGCGCGTCCGAGGCCCACACGATGGCGCCGCCGGCGCCGACGCGCACGGTGTCGCCGTGCGCGACGGCGGTGCGGATGACCACGCTGAGGTCGGCGGAGCCGTCGAAACCGAGGTAGCCCACCACGCCCGAGTACACCCCGCGCGGCCCGGCCTCGAGCTCGTCGATGATCGCGCAGGTGCGCTCCTTCGGCGCGCCCGTCATTGAGCCGGGCGGGAACGCCGCGCGCACAAGGTCCACCAGGCTGGCCCCGGGGCGCAGCTGACCGGTCACGGTAGAGACGAGCTGGTGCACGGTGGCGTAGGTTTCCACGTGCATGAGCTTCGGCACGGAGACGCTGCCGGGGGTGCAGACGCGGGAGAGGTCGTTGCGCAGTAGGTCGACGATCATGAGGTTCTCGGCGCGCGTTTTGGCGTCGTCACGCAGGGCGCTCGGAGGCTGATCGCGCGGGATGGTGCCCTTGATGGGCTTGGCCTCGACCGCGCGGTCGCGGACGCGGAGGAAGCGTTCGGGCGAGCTGGAGAGCACTTCGACGTCGCCGAGGGCGAGGTAGGCGGCGTAGGGCGCCGGGTTGGAGCGCCGCAGCCGCGAGTAGAGGTCGAGGCCGCGGCCTGCGGCGGGTGCCTCGTAGGTGTCGGTCAGACACACCTCGTAGGAGTCCCCGCGCGCCAGCGCCGCTTTGATCGCCGCGATGCGCGCGAGGTACTCCTCCCTGCTCAGCCGCCACGATCCGGGGCCGAGGCCCGCGGGCTCGGTCGCGGCAGGCTGGGCGCGAAGAGCCGCTTTCAGCGTAGCGACGAGCCGCGTCGCCTCCGCCTCCCGTTCTGGCTGGTAGAGCGCCATGAGATGCGCGCGCCGCGCCGCGTGATCGTAGACGAGGAACGACTGCGGGCGCACAAAGCACGCGTCGGGGTAGGAGTTGGCGTGCCGGGGGACGAAGCCGGGGAGGGTCAGGGCGGCGCACTCGTAGGTGAGGTAGCCGACCCAGCCGCCAGTGAAGGGGAGAGGCGGGGCGGTGCTCGTGTCCACGTCCACGGCAAGCTCGGCCTCGAGCTCGGCGAGCACGTCCCCGCCCGAAGTGAGGCTGTAGGCCAAGGTGCGCGTCAACGACCCGGCGCCGCTGGCCATGATGCTGTAGCCCTCGCCCGTGGCGGAGTCGAGCCAGAAGGCGTTGCCTCCCGCGCCGGTGAGCGCACGGAAGGTGGCCTCGGTGTCCAGGTCCACGTCCACCGCCTCGTGCGCAAGGCCCCACCTGCGCGGCGCGTCACCGGCGGGCGCGAGCGCAAGGAAGTTACGCATGAGTGTGTCGCCGTGCTCGGTGAGTACCGACTCGGGGTGGAACTGCACGCCCCAATGCGGGGCGCCGAGCACCTCGAGGGCCTGCACAACGCCGTCCTCGCTGCGAGCGTGGACGCGCACGCCGGGAATGTCCGTGACATGCAGCGAGTGGTAGCGCACGACCCGCATGCCCTGAGGCACGCCGGCGAAGATGCCCTCGCCCGAGTGTCGGAGCGTGCTCACGTGCCCGTGGTGCGGCTCGGCGCGCTCGACGTCCGCGCCCGCTAGGTGGGCCAGGCCCTGATGGCCCAGGCACACCCCGAGCAGCGGGACGCCCGCGGCGGCCTCGATGACGGCGCGGGAGCCCCCAAAGTCCTCGTCGGCGCTCGGAGTGCCCGGCCCAGGGGAAATGACGACGTGGCTGTAGGCACCAGCGCGCACGCGCTCGCAGATGCCCAAGCGGTCGACGTCGTCGGAGCGCACGACCTCGGGTTCCTCGCCCGCCACCGCGGCAATGAGGTGGGCGAGGTTGAAGGTGTAGGAATCGCGGTTGTCGACGAGCAGGATCACGAGCGCCGCCCCGCGAAAGGGCGAGCGCTCAGGGCGGCTAGTCGCGTGCGATCGGGGTCGGCTCGATGTTCCACACCTCGGTAGCGTAGTCGCGGATGGTGCGGTCGGACGAGAAGCGCCCTGACTCACAGATGTTGATCCAGCACATGCGCGCCCAGTGCAGCGGGTCCTCGTAGTACTCGTGGGCCATGCGGTCGCGGGTGTCGCGGTAGGCGGCGAAGTCGCCCAGCACGTAGTAGACGTCCGGGGTGTCCCAGCCATTCGACTCGAGGAGCGAGGCGCGGATGTCGTGGAAGGCGCCTGTTCCAGCGTCGTCAAGCGTGCCGTCGGTGAGCGCGTCGAGCGCGCGCTTGAGGCCCGGGGTCTGCTCGAGGCAGGCCTGCGGGTTGTAGCGCTCGCGCAGCTCGTCCAGTTCGTCGACGGTGGCGCCGAAGATGTAGGCGTTGTCCGCGCCGACGGAGTCGACGATCTCGACGTTGGCACCGTCCATGGTGCCCAGGGTGAGCGCGCCGTTCATCATGAACTTCATGTTGGAGGTGCCCGAGGCCTCCTTGCCCGCGGTGGAGATCTGCTCGGAGACGTCTGTGGCGGGGATGATGTGCTCGGCGGGGGAGACGTTGTAGTTCTCCACGAAGACGACCTGCAGGTAGGTCGATACCTCGGGGTCGTTGTTGACCAGCTCGCCGATCGCGTTGATGAGTTTGATGATGCCCTTCGCGCGCGCGTAGCCCGGCGCCGCCTTCGCGCCGAAGATGAAGGTGCGCTTGGGCACGTCGCGCTCGCCGTCCTCCTTGATGCGGAAGTACAGGTCGAGGATGTAGAGCGCGTTCATGAGCTGGCGCTTGTACTCGTGCAGGCGCTTTATTTGGGTGTCAAAGACGGAGTCTGGATCGACTGTCTCGCCCTGGTGGTCGGACAGCCAGGCGGAGAAGGCCTCCTTGTTGGCCACCTTGATCTCGCGCAGTTCGCGCATGACGTCGTCGTTGTCGGCGAAGTGGCGCAGCTCGCGCAGCGCGTCGAGGTTTGTCACCCACGCGTCGGATCCGGAGAGGCGGTCCAGCAGTGCGGACAGGCGCGGGTTGCACATGCGCAGCCAGCGGCGCGGGGTGACGCCGTTGGTCTTGTTGTTGAACTTCTCCGGGTACAGCCCGTGCCAAAAGCCCAGGGTGTCGCGCTTGATGATGTCGGTGTGCAGAGCCGCCACGCCGTTGATGGAGTAGGAGGCGTAGGCCGCGATCCACGCCATGTGCACCTTGCCGTCGTGGACGGGGGAGTGGCGGTGGGCGGTGTCGGGGTCGATCCCGCGGGACTCCATGTCCAGGCGGTAGCGGCGGTCGATTTCCACGACGATCTCCCAGATACGCCAGAACAGCTGCTTGAAGATGGCCGCGTCCCAGGTCTCCAGCGCCTCCTGCAGCACAGTGTGGTTGGTGTAGGCGAAGGTGTGGGTGGTCACCTCCCAGGCCTCGTCCCAGCCGAGGCCGTGCTCGTCCATGAGCAGGCGCATCAGCTCCGGGATGGCGAGGACGGGGTGCGTGTCGTTGAGCTGAACCGAGTTGTAGTCGTGGAAGCCGCGCACGTCCTCGCCGTGGTGCTCGATGTAGGTGTCCAGCATCTCCTGCAGGGAGGCGGAGACGAAGAAGTACTGCTGGCGCACGCGCAGCACCTTTCCGGCGAAGGAGGAGTCGTTGGGGTAGAGCACGCGTGTCAGGTCGTGCACCGCCTCGCGCTCGAGGATGGCGTCGGTGAAGCGCTGGTGGTTGAACGCGTCGTAGTCAAACTCGTGGACAGGCTTGGCGTCCCACAGGCGCAGCGTGCCGACGTTGCGGGTGCCGTAGCCGGTGATCGGCATGTCGTAGGGCACCGCGCGGACGTTCATGTCGTCGAAACGCACGATGCGCTGCTGCGTGCCGCGGCGCACGATGAAGGGGTAGAAGGTCTCCTTCCAGGCGTCGGGTTGCTCCTTCTGGAAGCCGTCGACGAACTCCTGGCGGAACAGGCCGTAGCGGTAGAGCAGGCCGTAGCCGGTAACGGGGTAGTCCTGGGTCACCGCGGAGTCGAGGAAGCAGGCAGCGAGGCGGCCCAGGCCGCCGTTGCCCAGGGCGGCGTCGTGCTCGGCCTCGAGGACATCGGCCAGCTCGCGGCCGTACTCGGAGGTGACGCGCGCCGCGTCGTCGACAAGGCCCACGTTGGTGAGGTTGTTCAGAAGGGCGCGGCCCTGCAGGAACTCCGCGGAGAAGTACGCCTGGCGGCGGGTGGCGGCGTAGGCCTTGCGGGTCGCGTCCCAGTCGTCGGCCAGCTGCTCCATGACCGCTGCGGACAGGCCGGTCCAGAACTTTTTCACAGTCGAGTTTTCGGGTCGCGCGCCGGAGAAGCTGCGGATGTGCCCGCCGATGGTGGATTCGAAAGCTGGCGTGTGTGCTGGTGTGTTCATGGTCTGCTTCATCTACCTCATCTACCTGGCGAATCGCCGTTGGTGCGTGCTGGTGGGTGTGGTGTGTGCGTGCCGGGGCAGGTTTCCCCGGTGGTGCGGGGCCCGGGACGGTTCCCGAGCCTACCTGGACAGGTACGTCAGCACCGCGGTGATCGCGGCCTTGTTGGCCGACTCGATCGTCGGCTCGTACTCCGGCAGGAAGGTCGCCATGTGGTTGACGGGGACGTCCTCGTTGACGCGGTCGGCGCGCACCGCTGCGTCCCATTGCTCCCGCGGGGTGCAGCCGACTAGCCAGAAGAAGTAGGGCGCGCCGAAGGCCGTCGGAATCGTGGGGAAGTCCTCCGAGACGGTCTTGCGCGGCGCTCGCACCGAGTCGTGCCCGAAGACGGCGTCGAAGTTGGGGCGGACCTTGTTGTACACGACGGCGTCATTGCTCAGCAGCTCCCCGTGGGCGAAGTACTCGATCGCGGGGGCGTCCGTGATGCCGGAGGCGAGCACCTCGGCGTGGACGACGCGCTCGATGGAGGCGTAGACCTTGGCCTTTGTCTTGTCACTGTAGAAGCGGCAGTTGAGGGTGAGCTCCGCGGAGGCCGGGATGATGTTGTTGGCGGAGCCGGCGCGCATGCTGGCGACGGTGACCACGGCGAAGTCGCCGGGGTCGACTTCGCGGCCGACGATGCCCTGCATGCGGGTGATGATCATGGCGGCGGTAAACGTCGGGTCCACCGCGGCGTGCGGCATGGAGCCGTGGGCGCTGCGGCCCGGGATGGTGACGCGGATGGAGTCGCAGGCGGCGAACTGGGGGCCCTCCTTGCTCATCACCTGGCCTGCGCGGCCGGGCATGACGTGCATGCCAAAGCACACGTCGGGCCGGGGCACACGGCTGGTCAGGCCGTCCTCGACCATCGCGTCCGCCCCAGCGGCGATCTCCTCGCCCGGCTGGAACAGCGCGATGAAGGTGCCCGTCCAGTGCTCGCGCGTGTGGTCCATGAAGTCGCACAGGCCGAGCAGAGCCGTGGTGTGCACGTCGTGGCCGCAGGCGTGCATCGTCCCCACAGGCTTGCCGTCGGGGCCCGGCACGACCTTGTGGGAGGCGTAGGACACCCCGGTCGCCTCGGTGACGGGCAAGCCGTCGAAGTCGGCGCGGTAGAGCACGGTCGGTCCCTCGCCGTTGCGGAAGATGGCGACGATGCCGTACTGGCCCAGCGGGGCGACAACCTCGCAGTCGAAGCGGCCCAGCTCGGTGAGGATGCGCCGGTGGGTCTCCTCCTCCTGCATCGACAGCTCGGGGTTCGAGTGCAGGATCTCGTAGAGGCGTCGCTGCCACACCGAGTCGATCTCGTAGGCGGCGAAGATGTCGGCGAAGGGCGTGTCCGCGTCTGGGCCGGTACTCATGGGGTGGTCGATACTCCTTTACGGGTGGTGGTGAAGGTGCACGCGGTCTGTGACGTGCGGGTCCGCCTCCCAACTTAGCGAGGGGTTGTAGCGCAGGCAGTTGCGCACCGGCGTGCACTCGTCCGCGACGCGGATCGTGTCGCTGATACGCCCCTGCTCACGCAGCTCGACGAGGCGCCGGGTGATGCGCTCGCGGATGTTGCTCGGCGAGATGGTGTTGACGTAGATCTTGGTGCCCCCCTCGAAGCCGGCGAGGGTGGACACGCGCCACTTCAGGTTCACGCGCAGCGGCATGGCCACGTCGAGATCGATCGGCTTGTGGTGCCACTCCTCGTTGCACGGCACCTGCGGCCCGGTCGCGGCGTGCGCGGCGTGGAGCAGGTCGGAAAAGCAGCGGGCCTCGTCGGCGCGCATGAGCCACGGCTCTGCGGCGGCCGACTTGGAGTAGACCACCATCGTGGGGTAGCGGTGCCCGACGCCGGCGAGCAGGATGGCGTGTTCGTTCTCCGCAATGACGAGGTTGTGGTAGAAGGCGTGGTTGACGGCCAGCTCGTTGTACATGTTCGCGTTGTGCCGCAGCTTGGCAATTTCCCAGTCGTTGCTCGCCCCGCGCTCGTCGATAGCAACGAGCTGCTTGTGCAGGTGGTCAAAGGAGGCGCCGGCCGGGGAGAGCCAATTCTGGAACACAGCCACGTAAGGCGCGTAGCGGTTGGTGTCGTACAGGTCGCGCATCGCGTCGATGGTGAGGGTGATAAACCCGAAATGTTCGTCGGGCGTCAGCGTGCCCGACGAGGCGAGCTGGGAATCGTCCGTCGCGTCGTCGACGAAGTGGCGCCGGGCGATGATGACGTCGTGGCCGCCGCCGAAGTAGGAGGGTGCGAGCTTAAGAAGCTCCTCTTCCGAGGCGCCGTCGGCCGCCGAGCCGAGGCGGCGGCGCGCGATGTCGAGCAGGTGGGAGCGCCCGGCGGGGTCCGCGAGGTAGGTGTCCATCCACTCGCGCTGGGCGCTGGGCATCTCGTAGCCGTAGTTTTTTGCCCAGTAGTTGTACGAGACGATCTCGAAGAGGTTGGGCACGCGGCGAAACTCCGCGCGTTCCTCCCCGAGCTGGCTGGGGAGCAGGCGCTGGCGCAGGGCCCACCCGTCTCCGTCCCAGTCCCCCTCGCTCGAGCGCACAAGGCGGGACTTTTCCGGCGGCGTGCTCAGCTGGTTGTCCGAACAAAACGCGCACGAGTCGGTGAAGTCCTCCGGGCGCAGCGGCGAGGCGTTGCGCACGGGGGTGGCCAGAGGCCGGTCGCCGCGCCCGGGGACCGTCCACACCTCGGTCCCCGAAAACGGGTTCACCTGTTTGACCGTGCCGTCGGCCATGGTGACGAGGGGATCGGGGGCTGCGGGGGAGAAGAAGGTCATGCCCTCCAAGGATATTGTTTAGCCTTGGCTCATGCCGATCATCCAGTTCGATGTCCTTGTCCCCGACTTCGCCGCGCCCGAGGTGGCCGCCTCGTTTCAGAGCGCCCTCGACATCCTCGTGCGGCGCGAGATGCTCACCTCGGGCGAGGTGGAGCACGCCGAGCCGCCGCGTCTCGACGCCCCCACGACCGACCAACTGAAGGAGGTCTACCGCACCGACCGCGGCGGCGACCCGGACGCCGACGGCGCGCGCGTGCACCGCTTCCTCATCACCGCCGACGGCGCGGATAGCTACAACAAGCTGGCGATGGGGCTGTCGCGTGTGCTCACCCCGAAGGCGACGCTGCCGAAGGACCCAGCGGCGCTCATGCAGCAGGAGCGGTTCGAGGTCGCCTCGATCTACCCCTGGATGGTGGACGTGCGCAGGTAGCGCACCGCGATCTCCGCGCCGGCGCGCGTGAGCTGCTCCCGTGTGTCGTCGAGCGCCTCGAGCTCGACCCCGATCACGTCGTCGGGCAGCTCGTGGTCGATTGTGCCGGCGGCGACGGCGGCGGTGGTCCCTGCGGCCGCGGCGAGGTCCAGCACCGTGGACACCACCTTTCCCTCGGGGCTCTGGTCGTCGAAGCGCCCCTCGCCGGTGACAACGAGCGATGCGCCCGCGATGCGCTCGTCGAGCCCGTGCATCTGCGCCACGAGCCGCGCGCCGGGCACCACCCGCACGTGCCCGTCGGTGCCGTGTAGCGTGCGCGAGAGCCACGTGATACCCACCGCGACCGCGCCCGCGGCGCCGTAGCCTGGGGTGGCGGGGTCGACTCCCGTGACGTCGCAGAGGTGGGCGAGGCCGCGGTCGAGCGTCTCGACGTCCTCGGGGGTGGCGCCCTTCTGCGGTCCGAAGACGTGGGCCGCGCCGCGGCGACCGGTGGCGGGGACGAGGGCGTCGGCAAGCAACAGCCAATCGACGGAGCCCGCGGGGATGTTGACGGTGGCGGTGTCGATATCGGCGAGCCGCTCGAGGTCGCCGCCCCCGGGTTTCAGGTTGTACCCGGCCGCGTCGACAGGCTGCGCGCCGAGGGCGACAAGGATGCCAGTGCCGCCGTCGACGGTGGCGGAGCCGCCCAACCCGAGGACGATGCGCGTCGCGCCGCGGGACTGTGCGTCCGCGATGAGCACGCCGGTGCCGTAGGTGTCCCCGCTTACGGGCACGGGGGCGTCCGCGACGGCGGGGAGGCCGGAGGCCGCGGCGATGTCGATGTAGGCGGTGGTCGTGTCCTCGTCGTAGGTGTAGGTGGCCTCGGTGAGGCGGCCGGCCGCATCGGTGGTGGGGAGGGTGACACGCTCGCCGCGAAAGAGCTCGGACGTGCCCTCGCCGCCGTCGGCCATGGGGACGAGCGTGATCTCGGCGTCCTTGATGATGCTGCGGATACCCTCGCCGAGCCAGTGCGCGGCGTCGGCGGCGCGCGCCGTGCCCTTGAAGGCGTCCGGGGCGATGACGATGCGCGGGGAGGGAGCGGGAGAAGAGGTGATCTGTGTCATAAAAACTTCCGTTGTGTGGGGGAAAACTCAAGCTGAGGGTGATTTTAGTGAGGCGGGTCGGGCGCGCTTGCCACCGGGCGCGGAAGAATTGCGGCAATTTCTGTTGCGCGTTCGGTGGACAGGCGTATTGTTGGTGACGTTGTAAACCTGCCGTTCGTTAGGTATTGGGTTTACAGGCCTCCCGCCGGGAAGGTCCACGTCACGCCGACGCAGTAGAAAGGTGCCCCCTATGTCCTCCATCGAGCAGGAAGTAGCCGGTTACTACGACAAGCTTCTCAAGCGCAACGCCGGTGAGCCCGAGTTTCACCAGGCCGTCGCCGAGGTCCTCGAGTCGCTGAAGATCGTCTTGGAGAAGGATCCGCACTACGCCGATTACGGGCTCATCGAACGTCTCTGCGAACCCGAGCGCCAGATCATCTTCCGCGTGCCGTGGATCGACGACAACAACGAGGTCCGCGTCAACCGCGGCTTCCGCGTCCAGTTCAATTCCGCACTCGGCCCCTACAAGGGCGGCCTGCGCTTCCACCCCTCGGTCAACCTCGGCATCATCAAGTTCCTCGGCTTCGAGCAAATCTTCAAGAACTCCCTGACCGGCCTGCCCATCGGCGGCGGTAAGGGCGGCTCCGACTTCGACCCGAAGGGCAAGTCCAACGCCGAGATCATGCGCTTTTGCCAGTCGTTCATGACGGAACTGTGGCGCCACATCGGCGAGTACCGCGACGTCCCCGCCGGCGACATCGGCGTCGGGGGGCGCGAGGTCGGTTTCCTTTTTGGCCAGTACCGCCGCCTCGCCAACAACCACGAGTCGGGCGTGCTCACCGGCAAAGGCCTGACCTGGGGCGGCTCCCTTGTGCGCACCGAGGCCACCGGCTACGGCTGCGTCTACTTCACCGACGAGATGATGAAGGCGCGCGGCGAGTCCCTCGACGGCGCGAAGGTCATCGTCTCCGGCTCGGGCAACGTGGCCATCTACGCCATCGAGAAGGCGCAGGAGCTGGGCGCGACCGTCGTCGGTTTCTCCGACTCTTCCGGCTGGGTGGAGACCCCGAGCGGTGTCGATGTCGAGCTGCTCAAGGACGTCAAGGAGGTCCGTCGCGAGCGCGTGTCCGCCTACGTCTCCGAGGCGCCGGGGGCAACCTTCCATGAGGACGGCTCCATCTGGAACCTCGAGGCGGACGTGGCCCTGCCGTGCGCCACCCAGAACGAGCTGAGCGGAGAGAACGCCCGCGCCCTCGTGGGCAACGGCGTGAAGTACGTCGCGGAGGGGGCGAACATGCCGTCGACGCCGGAGGCCGTTGAGGTCTTCCGCGAGAACAAGATCAGTTTCGGCCCGGGCAAGGCCGCCAACGCGGGCGGTGTGGCGACCTCCGCGCTGGAGATGCAGCAGAACGCCTCCCGCGACTCCTGGACCTTCGAGTACACGGACCAGCGCCTGCACCAGATCATGTCCAACATCTTCAAGGTGTCGAGCAACACGGCCGAGGAGTACGGCCGCTCGGGCGACTACGTCGTCGGCGCGAACATCGCCGGCTTCAAGAAGGTGGCGGACGCGATGCTGGCGCAGGGCGTGATCTAACGGCCGCGCCGCCACGTTTCGGGGGCGATGAGAACTAGGCTGGAGCACCATGTACCGCGTTTTTGAAGCCCTCGATGAACTCGTCCGCACCGTGGAGCAGGCCTACGGCGTGCCAATGACCTCCAACTGTATGGTCCCGCGCAACGACGTGCTTGCTCTCCTCGACGACATCCGCAACGCCCTGCCCGTTGAGGTCGACGACGCCCAGGACGTGTTGGACCAACAGGACGAGATCCTGCGCGGTGCGCAGGAGCGCGCGGACACCCTCGTTGCTGACGCCGAGGACGAGGCCGAGCGCATTATGCGTGACGTGCACAACCAGACGGAGAGCATGTTGTCCGACGCCCAGTCGCGTGCCGCCCACCTCGTCTCCACTGCGGAGGAGGACGCCGAGCGCACCGTCGCGCGGGCCCGAGAAGAGGCAGATCAGACCGTCGCCTCCGCGCGCGGCGAGGCGGACCGCCTCATCGACAACGGCAACCAGGAGTACGAGCGTGCCGTGGATGCGGGCCTGGCAGAACAGCAGCGCTTGGTCGGCGAGTCCGAGGTCATGCGCCGCGCGGACGAGGAAGCCCGCCGCCTTGTGGAGAACGCGCACGCGGACTCGTCGCGCCTGCGCGCCGAGTGCGACGACTACGTCGACTCCAAGCTCTCGGAGTTCGAGGAGTCGCTCAGCGCCGTTCTGCGCACCGTGTCCTCGGACCGCTCCGCGCTGCGCCGCGGCGCCGGCGCCTCCGGCGAGCGCTACGAGCGCCGCGACTACGGCCGCCGCCCGCGCTCCGGGCAGCCGCAGCGCGACGACAACGATTCTGATTACTAGCCAGATACCTCGCCGTATTACTAGCCGTATTACTAGCAGGCCCGTTTCGTTGTAGGGTAGTGGCTGTTATGGCTACCAATCCCTTTGTTTTCGACGTCGCCGAGGCCTTTGGCGGCGACGGAACGCCGGTCGTTTTTACGCAGGTGGGGCCGTCGCCCTCTCGCATCGGGCCCGAGATGATCGCGATTGCGGAGGGCAGCGACGTCACCGTGGAGGCCGTCGTGGTCCCCCTGGGATCAAGCGTGATGGTGGACGCCTCCGCGTCCGGCACCCTGTCCGGGGAGTGCGCCCGCTGCCTCGCCCCTCTTCACCCCCCGTTTCAGGCGAGCGTCACCGTGGTCTTCGCCGCCGACGGTGACGCCATCACCGGCGACCCGGAGAGCGAGGAGGACAAGGGCTCCGGCGACGAGGTCCCGGTGATGGAGGGCACCACGATCGACCTCGAGCAGGCGTTTGTGGACGAGCTGGGGATGAATCTGCCCTTCAACCCGACGTGCGAGCCCGAGTGCGCCGGAACCGACGTGCCCTCCCCGGACGGGGTCTCCGGCGAGGAGAACGACCTCGTCGACCCGCGCTGGGCTGGCCTGGAGAAGTTCCTGTGAGCCGCGGAACGAAGCGCTCCCGCAAGCGCCGCCCGTCCGGACCCGAGGCGTGGGAGGCGGCGTTCGACGCGGTCGACCACGCCCCGCTGCTCGAACGTCTCGGTGTGGAGCTCGAACCGGACATCCTCAAGCTCGCGCTGACGCACCGCTCGTTCGCCAACGAGCACGACAACCTGCCGAACAACGAGCGCCTCGAGTTCGTCGGCGACGCGGTGCTCGGCCTGTCCGTGGCCAACGAGCTGTTCGAGCGTTTCCCGTCGCGCCCCGAGTCGGACCTGTCGCCCATGCGATCGCGGGTGGTGTCGCGCTACGCGCTCGCCGACGTCGCCCGCGAGATTGACCTCGGCCCGCACCTGCTGTTGGGCAAGGGCGAGGAGACGACCGGGGGGCGCGACAAGGAGTCGATCCTCGCCGACACCACCGAGGCGGTGCTCGGCGCGATCTACCGCCAGCACGGTTTCGAGACCACCCGCGGTGTCATCCTGCGCATGTTCGCCCCCAAGCTGGACGCGGCGCAGCGCAGCCAGGACTGGAAAACGGTGCTGCAAGAACGCGTCGCGGAGCTCGGCGGGGGGCAGCCCGAATATCAGGCCACAGTGGAAGGCCCGGAGCACGAGCAGGTGTTTACCGCCCACGTGCTCATCGGCGGTAGCCCGCGGGGCACCGGCCGCGGGCAGAACAAGAAGACCGCGGAGCAAAACGCCGCGCGTGAGGCCGTGTTCTACCTTCGCGACCACCCCGAGGTCGTTGCCCTGGCGCGGGGGGAGTAGCCGGTGCCGGAGCTTCCCGAGGTCGAGGTCGTTCGCCGCGGCCTCGACGAGCACCTCGTCGGCCGCACCTTCGGCGCCGTCGAGGTCCTGCACCCGCGGGCCGTACGCGGCAACGACGTCGACCTCGCCGGGGTCCTCCCCGGGCTCACGGTCACCGGCACGGGCAGGCGAGGCAAGTTCATGTGGCTTACGCTCTCCGACGGCGCGGCACTCGTTGTCCACCTGCGCATGAGCGGGCAGATGCTCGTCGGCCAGCCGGGGCAGGTGGCGGGGCCGCATGTGCGCATTCGGGCGTCGATAAGCGAGCTCGAGCTCACCTTCGTGGACCAACGCACCTTCGGCTCGTGGCAGTACGCCGAGCTTGTCGACGACCCGCTCACCGCCTCCCCGCACCGCATTCCGGCGACGGTGACGCACGTGGCCCCCGACCCGTTCGAGGACGCCTTTGACCCCGTGGAGGCCGCGCGGCGCGTGCGGCGCAAGAAGTCCGCGATTAAGACGGTGCTGCTCGACCAGTCGGTCGTCAGCGGCATCGGCTCCATCTACGCCGACGAGGCGATGTGGGCCGCCGGGGTGAAGCCGACGCGGCGGGCGGCCTCGCTGCGCCAGCGCGACGCGGTGCGGCTGCTCACGGAGTCTCGCGCAGTGATGGCGCGCGCCCTCGAGCAGGGCGGGACGAGCTTTGATTCCCTCTACGTCAACGT
Source organism: Corynebacterium timonense (assembly GCF_900105305.1). NCBI lineage: Bacteria > Bacillati > Actinomycetota > Actinomycetes > Mycobacteriales > Corynebacteriaceae > Corynebacterium > Corynebacterium timonense. Next base: position 623,496 of record NZ_LT629765.1, read on the forward strand.
CAACGGGGCGAGCGGGTACTTCTCGCGCTCGCTCAACGCCTATGGGCGGGCCGGTGCACCGTGCCGCGCGTGCGGGACTGAGATGCGCCGCGTGGTGGTCAACGGGCGCTCCAGCCACTACTGCCCAGCGTGCCAAACCGCGTAAGTGGTGCCGCCGCCGGTGTGGCGTTTTTGTGATCCGGGTCTAATATAAGCTAAATGGAACAGGCTACAGAGTTCGTCGATGGAACTCTCAACGGAATCATTTGGACCATCGTGCCGTGGCTCCTCGTCGGGGCGGGCCTTTACTTCGGCCTCCGCACGCTCTTCGTGCAGGTGCGGCTGCTGCCCGACATGTTTCGGTCGGTGACGGAAAAGCCCAAGGTCGTCGACAAAAAGGGACACGAGGTCGACACCGAGCACAAGGGCCTGTCGGCCTTCCAATCCTTCACCATTTCGGCGGCCTCGCGCGTGGGCACGGGCAACATCGCGGGCGTGGCGCTCGCCATCTCCGTCGGCGGGCCGGGCGCGGTGTTCTGGATGTGGATCCTCGCGCTCGTCGGCGGTGCCACCGCGTTCGTGGAATCCACGCTCGCGCAGGTGTGGAAATCGCGCGATCCGGACGGCCACTACTTCGGCGGCCCGGCGTTCTACATGACGCGCGGGCTCGGCTGGAAGCCCTTCGCCGTGATCTTCGCCGTCGCGCTGTCGTTCACCTACGGCTTTGTCTACAACGCCATCCAGACCAACTCCATCGTCGAGGCGGTCAGCGGCTCGCTTGACGACGACTCGAATACCCTCAAGCTCATCGTCGCCGTGGTGATCGCCGGGCTGACCGCCACGATTATCTTCGGCGGCGTCACCCGCATCGCCAGCGCCACCCAGCTCATCGTGCCCTTCATGGCGGGCGCGTACATCATCATCGGCCTCATCGTCGTTGTGCTCAACATCGACGAGGTCCCCGCGATGTTCTCCCTCATCGTCGGCCACGCGCTCGGCCTCAAGGAGGTCGCTGGCGCGACGGTGGGCATGGCTTTTGTGTGGGGCATGCGCCGCGGCCTGTTTTCCAACGAGGCCGGCCAGGGCTCCGCGCCGAACGCGGCCGCGACGGCGACGGTGTCCCACCCGGTGAAGCAGGGCCTCGTGCAGGCGCTCGGCGTCTACTTTGACACCCTGCTCGTGTGCTCGATCACCGCGTTCATCGTCCTGCTTGGCCCCGCGGTTACCTACGGCCGCGAGGACATCCAGGGCGCGGCCCTGACCCAGGCGGCGTTGGCGGATTCCATCGGCTCGTGGGGGGCGCACGTGCTCACCTTCATCCTGTTCTTCCTGGCGTTTTCCTCCGTCATTGGCAACTACTACTTGGCGCAGGCGAACATCGAGTACTTCACCGAGTCGAAGACCGTGATGACGATCTTCCGCTTCGGTGTCCTCGGCTTTGTCTTCTTCGGCGCCTTCGGCTCCGTACCGCTGGTGTGGGCGCTGGGGGACACGATGGCGGGCACCATGGCCATCATCAACATCATCGCCATCGTCCCGCTCGGCGGGGTGGCCATCAAGCTGCTGAAGAACTACAACGAGCAGCGCCGCCAGGGCGTCGACCCGGTCTTTTACCGCGACATGCTGCCCGAGCTGAAGAACGTCGAGGTGTGGGACGGCTCCGACCCCGCCGCGCGCCGCACGTGGCAGGACCGCCGCTCGCTGCGCGAGTTTTAGGGGGCGCACCCGGAGCACGCGGTTAGACTGGCGCCTATGCAGAACACGCGCATGACCGCATTCGTCCACGGGCACGTCCAGGGGGTGGGGTTTCGCTGGTGGACCCGCTCGCGCGCCCTCGAGCTCGGGCTGGCAGGCTACGCCAAGAACCTTGACGACGGCCGCGTGGAGGTCGTCGCCGAGGGTGCGCGGGGCGACGTCGAGAAGCTCCTTGAGCTCCTGCGGGAAGAGCCCTCGACCGCCGAGCGCCCCGGGCGGGTCGACACCGTGATCGAGCAGTACTCGCAGCCGCGCGGCGCGGAGGGCTTTGAGGAGCGGTAGGTCGTACGGGGCCAGCCTTTCCCCGACGAATCTTTCAAGCCGTTCCCCACGTGCCGGCGGAATAATTTGTGATGGTTCTTTGGATCGGACGAGAGGAGCCGCATGGCTGAGAAACCGCACCTCATCTTTCTGCACGGGGTGGGGAAAGGCGACCCGGACGAGAAGTGGCGCCAGGGTTTGCTCCAGGGGCTCGAGGTTGCGGGGTATCCGGGCCTGGAGGGGGTGCGAGTGATCGCCCCGCGCTACGCGCTCGAGCTCAAGGGGGCGGGCCCCAATCAGAAGCTTCCGCCGGTGACCATTCGCACACCGAAGAGTGAGCGCCCACGGCTTCGCCGGGAGTTTGAGGCGCGAACGTCGGCCATGGAAGCGCGGCTGGCGCGCCACCGCGGAGGCCCCGGATTAGCTGCTGCCGAGATGGTCGTCGACTTCGCTGCAGCTTCCCCGTTTTTTCGGCAGGCCAAGAACTACGTCACCGATAGGGATGTGAGAGCCCAAGTGCTCAGCCGCATCTTGGAGCAGATGCCGCACTCGGGGCGAGCGGTTCTCGTAGCCCACAGCCTCGGAACCGTGATTGCAGCGGATCTCATCAGACGACTCCCTCTGGGGCTGGAGGTCGTTGGTGTGGTGACTGCCGGTAGCCCGCTGGCGAGTGGAAGTTTCAAGACCGACTTTCTTCGGGAGGACTTGATTGACCCGCCGCAGAACGCGGGGTGGTGGGTCAATTTATGGAGCAACCGAGATCCGGTAACCGCGTTGCGTGGAGTTTCGTCCGTGTTCCCGTGGCTCCTCGACCTCCATGTTGCAAACCCGATCAATCCTGCAGCGGCCCACGCAGCGAGCGCGTATTTGTCCTCGGAAATAGCCGGGGCGGCAATTGGCTACGGCCTTTTTGGTTCGAGGACCAAGGACATCGTTCTTGCTCAACGCGACGTTGTCGTTCCACTTGATGAGGCTGAAGAGATTGCACTCCAGGGTCTCCGGTACGCGCACCTGATCAAGAACAATTTGGCGGGCGACGTAAGCGAGAGGTTCCGGGCGGCGCTGCGCCACGTACAAGGCGACATTGTGGAGGACTTCAAGCAGCGGGCGCGGATGCAGCCGCGACCTCTGCACCCCTTGATCGCGGCCCTTGATTTCGACGCGGCCGACCCGGAGGCACAGGTTCCACAACCCGATCATGCCCACCACGTCAGTAAAGAGGCCGTTCTGGCTCGTCTTGTCGCGCTCGCACAGCGGAGCCCGATCGAGCCCTTCGAGATTGAGGTGGATCGCGACATTCGCCAGGCTGCGCTGAAAGAGCTCACCGCAGAAATGGGCCTCGGCAGTTTTCTCGGAGAGCAAGTATTCGATGCTCTGAAGACCGCAGAAAGGGCGCTCCCCGGACGGGCACGGACTAATTGGATTAAGTGGAGCGTGCTTGGAGCGGGATTCACCGTCTTCGCTATTGGCACTGCCGGACTCGCGCTTGCCCCAGCTGCCGGTGTCGCAGGCGCAGCGGCTGTGACGAGCGCCCTTGCTTCTTTCGGACCCGGTGGGATGATTGGCGGGTTGGTGAGTGCGGGTTCATTGGTCTCCGCAGGAGTTGGAGGAATCGCGGTCGGAGTGATGAGCCCCGCCAATACCTCCGGATCCGTGGAGACCCTCATCGCGAGCCAGCTGACGTTGCTGATTCTCCGGCAACGCAACGGATTGGACGTCGGCGGGGATATCTGGGCGATGTGGAAGGATTCTGAGATGGCGCTGGTCCGTGAAATCAATCGAGTATCCGAGATCTCCGACGAGAAGGCCGCGTCCGTCGTTGAATTACAGAAAAAGCTTGAGGCGGTTCAAGCGGCAATGACGTACGCGCTCGGCCACGGACTGGCTCCCACGAATCCCATCGACGAAGCGGAGGCGTCACAGCGACCCAAGCGTCGGCTAAAGGTGCTCGAGCGATAGCAAATGAAAGTCTTGGAAGCCACACTCCGGACGGACTCGACAGCCGAGGTGGGAGAACCCGTGGAGTTTTCGGGTGGAGGCACCCGTTGTCCACGCCATCGCCTCATCTCCGGCGGTGTGCGATGAACCCGCTAAAATCACCCCAATGCACCTGAAATCGTTGACGCTCAAGGGCTTCAAGTCCTTTGCCTCGGCGACGACGATGAAGTTCGAACCCGGCATCTGCGCCGTCGTCGGGCCGAACGGCTCGGGCAAATCGAATGTCGTCGACGCGCTTGCCTGGGTGATGGGGGAGCAGGGGGCGAAGAACCTGCGCGGGGGGAAGATGGAGGACGTCATCTTCGCCGGCGCCGGGGGGCGCAAACCGCTGGGGCGCGCCGAGGTGACGCTGACCTTCGACAACTCGGATCAGCACCTGCCGATCGACTACACGGAGGTGGCGATCACCCGCCGGATGTTCCGCGACGGCGCCTCCGAGTACGAGATCAACGGGGCCAAGGCCCGCCTGATGGACATCCAGGAGCTGCTCTCGGACTCCGGTATCGGCCGCGAGATGCACATTATCGTCGGCCAGGGCAAGCTCTCCGAGATCCTCGAATCCCGCCCCGAGGAGCGCCGCGCGTTCATCGAGGAGGCCGCGGGCGTGCTCAAGCATCGCCGCCGCAAGGAGAAGGCGCAGCGCAAGCTGGCGGGCATGCAAGGCAACCTGGACCGCCTCCAGGACCTCACTGAGGAGCTGGGCGCGCAGCTCACACCCCTGGCTCGCCAGGCGGAGGCCGCCACACGCGCGGCGACGGTGCAGGCCACGCTTCGCGACGCCCGCCTCGCCCTCGCCGGGGACCAGGTGGTGGCCCTTCGCGCCTTATGCGAGGACGCCACGCGTGCCGCCGACGCGCTCCAGGAGCAGGTGCGCGCGGTCACGGCCGCGCTGGAGGAGGCCACGGCGGCCCAGGATTCCGTCGAGGAGCAGCTCGGGGCCGTGCAGCCGCAGGCGGAGGAGGCGCAGCAGGTGTGGTTCGAGCTGTCGACGCTGCTCGAGCGCGCCGGCGCGACCGTGCGCGTGGCCGCCGAGCGCGCCAGCAACGCAGGGGCGGACACTGCCTACCACGGCCAGGACCCCGAGGACCTGCTGGCCCGCGCCGCCCACGCCGATGAGCAGTACGCAGCCGCCGTCGAGGAGGCGGAGGAGGCCGCCGAGCGCCTCGAGACGGCCCGCGAGGAGGTCGAGGCGCTGCAGGAGACCTTCGACGACGCGGAGCGCGAGCACATGGCGCAGGTGCGTGCCATCGCGGACCGTCGCGAGGGCGTGGTGCGCCTGCTCGCGCAGGAGGAATCGCAGCAGCGCGCCGTCGCCGCCGCGGAGGAGGAGGCCGCGCGGCTGGGCGAGGCGCTCGCCGAGACCCGCGACCGCGCCCTGACCGCCCGCCGAGAGGAGGCCGAGGTGTCCGGCACGCTCTCCGGAATCGAGGCGGAGCGCGCACCCCTGGAGGAGGAACGCCGTCGCGCCGCGGCGGAGTCCGAGGACGCCGAGACACGCCTGGAGGAGCTGCGGGCCGCCCAGCGTGAGCGCGAGCGGGCCGTGTTTACGCTGGAGTCGCGCATTTCCACCCTGCGGGAACAGGCGCCGAAGACGGCCGCCACGGAGGTCCTGGGGAATGGCTTTGGCCCGCTCGCGGACGCCCTCACCGCGCGCGACGGCACCTCGGTGGCGCTGGCCGCGGCGCTGGGGGCGCACGCCGAGGCCCTCGTCGGTGCGGGCGACGTGGTGGGCAGGCTCGCCGACGCCGAGCGCACCGTTGTTGTGGACCCCGCCGGCGGTGCCTCCTGGCGCCTGGACACTGACCAGCGCGTCGACTGGCTTCTCGACCACGTCGACATCGCGCCCGAGGTCACGGGCGCCGTGACGCGACTGCTTGTCGACGTCGCCCTCGCCGCCACCCCCGCCGACGCGCGCCGCCTCGTCGCCGCCGACCCGCGCCTGCGCGCCGTCACCCGCGAGGGCGTCCTCGTCGGCGAGGGCTGGGTCGCCGCCGGTTCCGGGAGCGCGAGCACCGTCGAGCTCAGCGCCGAGATCGGCCGCGCGGCAGAGGAGCTCGCCGCCGCCCGCGCCGCCCTCGAGGAGCTCGGCGGCACCCTCGAGGGGGCGAGCCTCGCGGCGGACGAAGCGCGCGTGGCCGCCGCGGGAGCGACGTCCGCGCTGCGCGAGCACGACGCGAACCTCGAGGCGTGGCGCCGCGACCACCGGCGCCTCACCGCGCAGGTGGAGGCCAACGAGGCCGAGTACGCCCGCGCCCGCGAGCGAGCCCACCAGGCGGAGTCCCGCCTGGTGGGCCTGCGCGAGGAGCTAGCGCAGACGAGGGACCGGGTTGCGCGCGTCGAGGACGCCGGCAGCCCCCAGGAGCCGTCCACCGCCGCGCGCGACGCAGCCGCGGAGGCGCTCAACCAGGCGAAGGCGATCCAGATGGAGGCCACGCTGGGCCTACGCTCGGCGCAGCAGGCGGCCGACGCGGTCGCCGGGCGGGGCGACGCGCTACGCCGCCAGGCCGACAACGAGCGGCAGGCGAAGGCTCGCCACGATGCCGCGGTGGCGGCCCGGCGCGCTCAGGCGGAGCTCGCCGGGGTGGTCGCCTCCCGCGCCCGCGACGTCGTCGCCCGCGCGGAGTCCGCCCTCGAGCGCGCCGCCCGTGAGCGCGACGCGCTCACCGCCGAGGTGGCCTCCCTGCGCGCGAGAGGGCAGCAGGCCCGGGCTGAGGTCACGTCCACGCGCCAGCAGCTCGAGCGGCTCACCGACCGCGCACACGCCGCCGATATCGCCCGCTCGCAGGCCCAGGTGCGCATCGACGAAGCCGAGGCGAAGATCACCGAATCCCTCGGCATCGCCATCCCCGACCTGCTGGCCGGCTATGCTCCGGCGCCCGACTTCGACCGCGAAGCGGAGACACAGCGCCTGGCCGAGGCTGAAAAGGACCTGCGCTCCTTGGGCAAGGTCAACCCGCTGGCGCTGGAGGAGTACAAGGCCCTCGAGGAGCGCTACAGCTTCCTGTCTACGCAGCTTGACGACGTCCTCCGCGCGCGCCGGGACCTCACCGGCGTGATTGAGGACATCGACGCTCAGATTCTCCAGCTGTTCACCGACGCCTGGCGTGACGTGGAGGCCGAGTTCCCCGCGGTGTTCCACACCCTCTTCCCGGGCGGCGAGGCCCGCCTCGTGCTCACCGAGCCCGACGACATGCTCGCCACGGGCATTGAGATCGAGGCGCGCCCGCCCGGCAAGCGGGTCAAGCGCCTGTCGCTACTGTCGGGCGGGGAAAAGTCGCTCACGGCGCTGGCCTTTCTCGTGGCCATTTTCCGCGCCCGCCCCAGCCCTTTCTACGTGCTCGACGAGGTCGAGGCCGCGCTTGACGACGTCAACCTCCGCCGCCTCATCGCCCTGCTCGAAGAGCTACGCCGCGACTCCCAGCTTCTGGTGATTACGCACCAGAAGCCGACGATGGACGTGGCCAACGTGCTGTACGGCGTGACCATGCGCGGCGACGGCGTCACGCGGGTCATCTCTCAGCGCATGAGTCCCGCTGGCGCGGCACCCGACAGTGCGGGGAAGTAGCCACGGGGCGCGGGCATTGCTGGCACTATGGACGCCATGGATACAACGACCATAGTGTGGATCATCATTGCGGTCGTGGCGATTGTCCTGCTCATCGCGGGACTGGTCGTCGCGGGTAACCGCCGGAAGAAGACGAAGACCGTCTCCTTTGACAAGGTGGAAGAGCCCAAGGAGCTGACCCAGCAGGAGAAGTCCGGCAACTACCAGGCCAAGGGCGGGTTTAATTTTGCTCAGGCCGATGCGCAGCCCGACCTGGTGCGCCGCGATGGCAGCTCCGCCAGCGGTTCGACCGCGGCCGCTGCGGGAGGCGCCGCCGCGGCGAGCCACAGTGACCCGGAGCCCCCGGCTCCCGACGCCCCAGTCGTCGAGGCCGCCGCGCCACCCACCCCGCCCGAGGCCGACCCCGAGACCGACCCGGTCAGCCAGCCCGAGCAGCAGGTGGAGATGACCCACGACACCGTGGATTTTGTCGAGTCGACGGACCCTGAAGCAACTGAGCCTGAAGCCGCTCAACCCGAAGCGCCGGCAGCGCCGGCGGCGGAGCCAGCGGACGAACCCGCTGAGGAGTCCGGAGAGCCGAATGAGCCGGGGGAGACGCTTGAGCAGCTCGTCGATAAGCAGCGCGACGTCGAAAAGGAAGCCGAGGAAGCGGCAGCGGCCGCGGCCGTGACCGCCGAGGTCGCTGAGGAAGCGCGACAGGACGGCGCGGTGGCGTCCGAGGACGCCATCATCACAGATCACGAGCCGAGCGATGAGCTCGACGAGATCGCCCCGGCGGCGGGGCGCATCGGCAAGCTCCGCGGGAGGCTGTCGCGCTCGCAGAACGCGATCGGGCAGGGGCTGCTCGGCATCCTCACCGCCGGTGACCTCGACGAGGACGCCTGGGAGGAGATCGAGGACACGCTCATCATGGCGGACCTTGGCGCGAACCTGACCATGAAGGTCACCGACAGCTTGCGCTCGAAGATCGCCGAGCGGGGCGTGTCCAGCGAGGCCGAAGCCCGCGCCATGCTGCGCGAAACGCTCATTGAGGCGGCGCGGCCCGAGATGGATCGCTCGCTCAAGGCTATGCCTAACGACGGCAAACCCGCCGTCATCGTCATCGTGGGCGTCAACGGCACCGGGAAGACGACCACGACCGGTAAGCTTGCGCGCGTGCTCGTGTCCCTCGGCCACTCCGTCGTTCTCGGCGCGGCCGACACCTTCCGCGCGGCGGCCGCGGACCAGCTGGAGACCTGGGGCCGCCGCGTCGGCGCGACCACGGTGCGCGGCAAGGAGGGCGCCGATCCGGCATCCGTCGCCTACGACGCCGTCGCCACGGGCGTGGACCAGGGCGCCGACGTGGTTCTCGTGGACACCGCGGGCCGCCTGCACACCTCCACTGGTCTGATGGACCAGCTGGGCAAGGTCAAGCGCGTGGTGGAGAAGAAGACTCGCGTTGACGAGGTGCTTCTCGTGCTCGACGCCACGGTCGGCCAAAACGGCATCACACAGGCGCGCGTCTTCCGCGACGTCGTGGATATCACCGGTGTCGTCCTCACGAAGCTTGACGGCACCGCGAAGGGTGGCATCGTCTTCCAGGTGCAGGAGGAACTCGGTGTTCCCGTCAAGCTCGTCGGCCTCGGCGAGGGGGCGGACGACCTCGCCCCGTTCGAGGTGGAGAGCTTCGTCGACGCCCTTTTGGGGTAGGGCGCGCAGGCGCGAAACATGCGCGGCCCCGCGAGTGCGCGGGGCCGCGTTGTCGTGGGTGGGGTCGGGTCAGGACACTGCGCCGACGGCGCGGCAGTACAAGCGGTATGTGAAACGCGTCTCAATAGCACGACAGGTATTCCGTGGGGTTTCCCGTCGCTTTACGATGTGCTTGTCATTTCAATCGAATGACAGGTAGATATCGAAAGAGGGTGATGGATGTGACTGCGGAACATGTCGCAGCGGCATCGGGAAACGCGAGCTGGGTTCTCGTGTCGGCGAGCATGGTATTGCTCATGACTCCGGCGTTGGCGCTGTTCTACGGCGGGATGTCGTCCCGGCGCAGCGTGCTCAACATGATGATGATGTCGTTTACCGCGCTGGGGGTTGTCGCGGTGGTCTACGTGCTCTGGGGGTGGTCCATGTCGTACGGCACCCACTCCTTCGGAGGCGTTGTGGCCAACCCGTTCGAGCACCTCGGGCTGCGCGGCTCCATTACAAACGCGGACGGTAGCTACGTGGAGGGTTCTCACGGTTACGCGGCCGTCATCGACATCTGCTTCCAGCTCACCTTCGCGGCGATCTCGGTGGCGATCATCTCGGGTGCACTTGCCAGCCGCGTCAAGATCGGCTCGTGGATCATCTTCGCCGCGGCGTGGTCGACGCTGGTCTACTTCCCGCTGGCCCACATGGTGTGGGGCGGGGGCCTGCTCAGCCACGCCGAGAGGTCCATCGCAGCATGGATGTACGGTACGCACGGCGGCGAGGCCCGAATCGCCCCCATCGACTTTGCGGGCGGGACCGTCGTCCACATCTCCGCGGGCGTGGCTGCGCTGGTCCTCGCGCTCGTCGTCGGGCGCCGCGAGGGATTCCCCGCATCCAACGCGCGGCCGCACAATCTTCCGCTGGTCATGCTGGGAGCCGCGTTGCTGTGGTTCGGCTGGTTCGGCTTCAATGGCGGTTCCGCCCTCGCAGCCGACGGGCTCGCCGGCCTAGCCTGGCTGAACACCACCGCCGCGGCGGCGGCCGCCATGCTCGGCTGGCTGGGCGTCGAAAAGTGGCGCGACGGCTACGCTACCTCGCTCGGGGCTTCCTCGGGCATCGTCGCAGGGCTGGTGGCTATCACGCCCGCTGCGGGGGCGTTGACCCCGGCGACCTCGCTCCTGCTCGGCGCCGTCGGCGGGGTACTCGCTTGCTGCGGGGTCGGGCTGAAATACAGGCTCAATATCGACGACTCGCTCGACGTCGTCGGAGTCCACCTCGTCGCAGGCGTGTGGGGGACCATCGGCCTGGCATTCTTCTCCCGCGGCACGGGGTTGTTCACAGGCGGGGGTGCCGACGGGTGGCGCCTGCTTGCGGTCCAGACGGTGATCGCACTGGCGGCCATGCTGTTCGCCGGTGTGCTGACCTACTTCATCGCGGTGCTTATCAAGCACACGGTCGGCTGGCGCGTGACCCGCGAGCAGGAGTTCGAAGGTATCGACTACTCCGTCCACCGTGAGACCGGTTACGACGTCGGCGGCTCGGGGATGCGCACCGGGATCGTTTTTCCGGCGGAGTTAACCCCACCAAGCACAGGCCACCCGTCACACGGCAGGGGGGAGAAACCCCGTGCCGAACAGGCCCGTGCCGACAAGGCTGTGACAGCATGAGCCGGCTCGTTGTGACACCCGGAGAACGCACGACGCGGCGTTGTCGGTCGAACACCGTACAGAAAGAAAGGAGCGGGCGATGAAACTCATCACCGCAGTGGTCAAGCCGTTCACTGTCAGCGACATCCGCGAGGCCCTCGCTGCGATCGGGGTACACGGGATCACCGTGACGGATGCCCAGGGGGCGGGGCGCCAGATCGCCGCAGTGGAGTACTACCGCGGCGCAAAATTCTCCTCGGCGTTCGTCGCCAAAGCAAAGGTCGAGGTCCTCGTCGCTGACCGTGACGTCGAAAAGGCGCTCGAGGCCGTTGTCGAAGCGGCCTACACCGGAGAGGTCGGCGACGGAAAAGTGTGGGTCAGCGAGGTCAGCAGAGTCATCCGGGTGCGCACCGGGGAGACGGGTGAGGACGCGATCTGACGGGGCGATCTGAGCGCGCTGCGTCGGGCGCGGATGTGTCTGTCTGTCCACCCACGCGCTAGGCTGTAGCGAGTTCAATAAACGCTTGTTGATCAACCTAGCAACGCAGCAAAGGGGAGTGCCCACCGTGTTCGAGTCTCTGTCCGACCGCCTACAAACAGCCTTGGGGGGCCTGCGCGGCAAGGGCAAGCTCACCGAAGCGGACATCAACGCCACGGCCCGCGAGATCCGCCTCGCGCTGCTCGAGGCCGACGTTTCCCTGCCGGTAGTGCGAGCCTTTATCAAGCGCGTCAAGGAGCGTGCACTCGGCGCCGACGTCTCCGCCGCGCTGAACCCGGCGCAGCAGGTGATCAAGATCGTCGACGAGGAACTCACCGCCATCCTTGGCGGCGAAACCCGCCGCCTCACACTGGCGAAGAACCCGCCGACTGTCATCATGCTCGCCGGCCTCCAGGGTGCGGGTAAGACCACGCTCGCCGGAAAGCTGGCGAACCACCTCTCCAAGCAGGGCCACACGCCGTTGCTCGTGGCCTGCGACCTGCAGCGCCCGGGCGCTGTGCAACAGCTCCAGATCGTGGGCGAGCGCGCCAAGGTCACCACCTTCGCCCCGGACCCCGGCACGTCGACCGACTCGTACGGGCACGAGATGGGCACCTCGCACGGCGACCCGGTGGACGTCGCGAAGCGAGGCGTCGAGTACGCACGCCAGAATAAACACGACGTGGTCATCATCGATACCGCCGGCCGTCTCGGCATTGACGAAACCCTGATGACGCAGGCGCGCAACATTCGCGACGCCGTGGACCCCGACGAGGTCCTGTTCGTCATCGACGCCATGATCGGCCAGGACGCCGTCACCACCGCCCAAGCCTTCGCCGAGGGCGTGGATTTTACGGGCGTCGCGCTGACGAAGCTCGACGGCGACGCGCGCGGCGGCGCCGCCCTGTCCATTCGTGAGGTGACCGGCACGCCAATCCTGTTCGCCTCCACCGGCGAGAAGCTCGACGACTTCGACGTCTTCCACCCCGAGCGCATGTCCAGCCGCATCCTCGGCATGGGCGACCTGCTGACCCTTATCGAGCAGGCAGAGACCGTCTTTGACGAGCAGGAAGCCGAGAAAGCCGCCCAGCGCCTCGGCTCTGGTGAGCTGACCCTCGAGGACTTCCTCAACCATTTGCTGATGATCCGGCGTATGGGCCCAATCGGCAACCTGCTCAAGATGATGCCCGGCGGCAACGCCATGAACGAGATGGCCGACATGGTCGACGAAAAGCAGCTCGACCGCATCCAGGCGATCATCCGCGGCATGACCCCCGCCGAGCGCGACGACCCGAAGATCTTGAACGCCTCGCGCCGCAAGCGCATCGCCAACGGCTCGGGAGTCACCGTCTCCGAGGTGAACCAGCTGGTGGAGCGCTTCTTCGCGGCGAAGAAGATGATGGGGCAAATGGCCAGCCAGTTCGGTATGCCGGGGATGCCCGGTGTGGGAGGCGGGCGTTCCGCAACGAAAAAGAAGCCCAAGGGGCGCAAGACAAAGAGCGGCAAGCGCAAGCCGCCGAAGCGCCGCGGCGGCATGCCGGGCGGGATGCCGGGCATGCCCGGCATGCCCGACCCCAGCGAGCTGAAGAAGCTCCAAGGACAGATGCCCCCGGGATGGAGGGCATCGACCTGAATAACCTGGACTTCGACCAGGCGATGAAGAACCTCGGCAAGAAGCGGAAGTAGCCCGCTCTACTGCGCCGAGGCGCCCTCCTCGTCGTAGTTCACCCCGAGCTCGTCGAAGACGGGCTCGATGGCCATCCACAAAAGCGGCGCCAGAGACAAGGCGTAGGCGTTAGAGATGTGGTTTTGGTCCCGGTAGACGGTGACGTTGCCGATTGCCGGCAGGCACAGGTCCTCGGGGCAGTACCAGTGAGAGGTGTCCACGCTCCACTGGTTGTCGGCGCCGTCGAGGTGCTCCGCGGCGGGGTCGACGTCCTCGTAGGCCGCCTCCCGCGGCATCGAGCACTCCTCAATGCTGCCGCCGCTGGCCAGGCACAGGTTCGGGTCCAGCCGCTCGCCGCTGGGATCGAACATCCAGGGGTTGTCACGCAGCCCCAGGAACGGGATGCCTGCATCGGCCAAGATGCCCCACACTTCGAGGTAGCTGTCGGGCACGTGGTCGACGCTCATCTCCGCGCCGCCGGCGCTACCCTCCGGGCGTGTCGACGTCGAAATGACGAGGTCCGGCTGCATGTCGACGATCTCGGCCATGACGTTTTGGGACCATTCCGTGCACTCGTCGGAGACCACCGCGTCGTCGTAGTCGACCACGATGGGGCACTCCTGCCGGATGAAGGGGACGAACTTGAAGCCATACTCCTTGCCCAAGACATCGAGGGGGATGCCGAGGGGTTCGACGTGCGAGCCGCCGGCGAGGACGATCGTCGTCTCCGCGTCCTCGTCGCCGTAGACGCAATCGGAGTGCGGCATGGCGTCGGGGGCGTCCCCGATGAACAGCATGCACCCGTCATTCGCGATGGGCGGGAAAATGCTGGAGACAATGCTCGGGTCCGGCATCGGTGGGGCCTCCGGCGCCTCCGCGCCGAGGAACACCAGGGCGCCTGGGTAGCGGATGACGTCGAGGGGCTCGTCAGCGTTGTCAATCTGGCTCGCCCAATAGGGCTGGACCGCGAGAACGCCCGCGCTGAGAGCGGCAACGACAACGCCACCGGTGGCGCGCGTCGCCCCGGGGCGTGTGCGCAGCGCCGCCCACCCGGTGCGGAGGCGGTTCTCGTCCGCCTTCGGGCGTTTGGCGTGCTGGCGCAGCGGCTTCTCCACCAGCTGGTGCGTCATGTGAGCAAGGCCCAGGGACACCGCGATGACAATGAGACCGATCCACCACGGCGGGGTGTCGTTGCCGCTGAACACGGTCAGGATGATCAGCAGCGGCCAGTGCCACAGGTACAGTGCGTAGGCGGTTTCGCCGAGCCACCGAGCGGGGCGCGAGGAGAGGACGGACGAAACCGGGTTCGAGCTGTCGCTCAGGATCACCAGGGCTGCGCCCGCCAGCGGAAGCAGTGCCAGCGGGCCCGGGAACGCGAGAGCGTCCGCGATGACCACGCCGGTGATCGCGATAGCTACGACGCCAAGACCAGCCGTGAACCCCGAGACGCGGTGCGGAATCCGCACACTCGGGGGCAGCAGTGCGAGCAACCCGCCCAGGGTGAGCTCCCAGGCGCGGGAGAAGGTGGAGTAGTAGTTGTCGCCAGTACCGAAGAAACCGTGGCGTGATGCCCACGCGAACGAGGCGACCGTAATGACCGACAGCACCGCGACCGCGAGCCAGCGGGTCGCCTCCCGGCTGAGCACGCGGCGCGAACACAGCGCGGCGAGCAGGACGCCGAAGAGGATGGCGGCCAGGTAGAACTGGCCTTGCACGCTCATCGACCACAGGTGCTGCAGCGGCGAGGTGTCTTGGCTGGCGGCGGCGTAGTCCGCTTCCTGCCACGCGAGCTCCCAGTTTTGGTAGTAGAGCAGCGAGGCGGTGAACTGTCGGGCCAGCTCGACGTCCATGAGCCCCGGGGTGAGCGTCAGCACGAGTACCGCCGTCACCGCGATGACCAGCGCCAAGGCGGGAAGGAGACGGCGGATGGTGCGCCAGATCGGCCACCACGGGTTCAGGTTCGGGTTGGGTCGCAGCGCGTAGCGCAGCTGCGAGCCCAGGAAAAAGTACCCTGATAAGAGAAGGAAGACGTCGACACCGCCGGACACGCGGCCCACAAAGATGTGGAAGAGGACAACGAGGGCAATAGCGAAGCCTCGCAGACCGTCGAGGTCGTAGCGGTAGTTCGTGGACCGCTTCTGCGGAGTTGATCCACCCATGAACAATCTCGATTCTGTCTGGTGTGCAGTGCGTGGAGCATGCGTGGGCGCGTCCCTGCAGCGGGGGCCGCAACAGGCAACCTACTGACCATACCCATGCGGCTCCGACGATAGTTAATCCAGCGGCGTGCTCACGCGCCGCGGCGCGGCGGCGATTTGGGCAAACACAGAGGTGCCCGGTACTGTGTAGGCGGTTGTAGGGTCGCGCCGCGGAGTCGGCCCAGCAGCATAAAAATCATACTGCGTCAGCGTCGGACCCGTCCTTGTCTGGTCGGCCGGCCGGTCACGCGCAGGGTAAAGAAGAAGGGTTGAACCGGCCCGTCGACAAGCGGCGGGTGTCTGAACTGCCCGGTGACTGAAAGAAGGAACTTTCATGGCTGTCAAGATCAAGCTTCAGCGTCTCGGCAAGATCCGCAACGCTCAGTACCGCGTCGTCGTCGCCGACGCCCGCACCCGCCGCGATGGCCGGGTCATCGAGAACATCGGCATCTACCACCCGAAGGAAGAGCCCTCGCTGATCCGCATCGACTCCGAGCGCGCCCAGTACTGGCTCGGCGTCGGCGCTCAGCCGACCGAGCCCGTCCTTGCCCTGCTCAAGGTGACCGGCGACTGGCAGAAGCACAAGGGCCTGGAGGGTGCCGAGGGTACCCTGAAGGTGGCCGAGGAGAAGCCGTCCAAGCTTGAGCTGTTCAACAAGGCCCTCGAGGAGGCCAACAACGGCCCGTCTGCCGAGGCCATCACCGAGAAGCGCAAGAAGGCCAAGGAGGAGGCGGAGGCCAAGGCCGCTGCCGAGGCCGAGGCTGCTGCCGCCGCTGAGGCTGCTGAGGCCGAGGCTGAGGCTGAGTCCGGCGACGCCGAGGCGTCCGAGGAGAACTAAGACAAAAGCCTCTCTCAGACGCTGCACCCGCGCACCGTATCGTGCGCGGGTTTTTCTTTGAGGTTTCAGGACGTTGGCGGAGAGTTAACCCTGTCGCTCTACGAAGATGAAAGCCATCCACTCTCTAAGCGGCAATCGTTCGATACCGTTCCCCATACGATGCGTGTGTGCTCGGCGTACACTGCGCCGCAGGTACTGCGACGGGGCCCGAGCCCCGGAAACAGACGCACCCGAGGCTGACGGGCAAGTGACCGGCGCTCGAGAACCCAGTCAACGGCCGTGACGAGTAGACGATGACCGTGGTCAGGTACTTGTTCGCCCCGTGTGCAATGTGAAAATGAGTGATGGCTCCGGCGGAGACCACAGTGGATGCTTATGCTGTGTGCTTCCGTTTCGGCAGGTCAGGGAAGTTTGAGGCCATCGCGTTCGACCATGTTGCCCGTAACCCGAGCCTCGTGGTGTCGCCGAACAAGTCCATTTGACGCATCAGACTCGCTACCCGCTAGTGGCTGACGTGCGCTCCAGAAAATGCGCGTTGGGAATCGTCATCCACAGCGTCGGTAGCGGCGGCGACACGTGTGGCACCGTAGCAGCCGTCTTTTTGTGCGACGAGGATCGTGATCCGTGCGCCGAGAACCGCGTCATCGATGGGGAGCTGCCGGTGGGCAGAAGCGACGTGGCTCCACGCGTCGTGGGAGGATCGATTGATGGTTAGGGCCTCGCACAACCGCCTCACCTCAGAGGAGTCTCGCTGCTCATCAACGCATCGGAAGCGGATCATCGAGTCGTCTCTTCCGCACAATATTCTGCCGTCAGACGCAGACTATCCCGCTGTCACGGGTTTTGACGCTCTCCCAGTCCAAGACTCGAATGCGTTCAAAACCGGTGAGTTTCTCGTGGGTGCGGCGGTGACGGATGGCCGCGAAAACAGGGTCAGCGAACTTTTCGCCGACCGCGGTGGTTTTCGTGCCAGCGCCGGACATGTTTAACCGGGGGCACAACGTGCTGCCGATTGGCCGGGAGATCTTCCGCGATCGAGAAGAGAATCACATACGGGTCGATTCGTAGACGGCCACCGTGCCACGCTTGAGTTTTTGGTGGGGAATAGGTGCTCGAGGGAATCGGTCCTCACTTTCCCTGCGGGATGCTGGTTTCAGCGCGTGTATATCTCATTCACGTGGAGAACTTCTCGAAAGACGCGCGGCCAGGAAAGCGCCGACGCTCAAAAGTGCTAAGACCACAAACCCCGTAACTCGCATTACCGAGGGCGAAACGAACAAACCTGGCACTAGGAGGATTGCCCCGGCGGCAAGGACCATTCCAAGAAAAGTTGAAAGAGCTTTCATTACAGAATCACCTCTTGCGCGAGACTACAACGTGAAGCACTCTACGATGGCACCGATGTCGGCGGACCCGACCACCGCGATTCCGCCTACACATGCGGCACAGATTGTGAAGCCAACAGACTCGGCGGTGCACGCGCCCACGCACGTAGAAGTAATCAGCCCAGCTATTGTGGCGTTAACACCAAGTATTGCCCCAATGCATGCGACTTTACTTCCCCATCCATATAACTCTGGGCTGTTGGGGGCCGCAACAGGCGCGGTCGAATGTGCTTCGAGTATCTCACCATCGACATAGTCGACCTCAGTGGTTTCGTCTTTGACCTTTTTCCCGTTCTGGAAAACCTCGACTTTGAACTTTCCGTCTCTACTCTCGGAGTGCAGCGTCTCCGAGCGCGTTACAGGAGTATCTGTATCCGAGGGTCAAACGCAGCCGTCACTAGCGTGGCTGTTGATTCAACTACACGTTTCATACAACCCTCTCCTCAAAGCTCTCGATGCAGGCTGAGTGCCTGGTAGGGACGCTACAACTCAATCGGCGTGGCCTCAATGCCATGGCCGGAAGTGTGTACGAAAGTAGATTCAACCGGCTTTGTGGGCCGGAGGTTGCACGTCCCGCCTCGCCCGGTCCCATCCATTGATAAAAAGGCGGCGGAGAACTGCGCCACGATGCGCGCCGGTAAGCTCAGTGGCCATGAAGGTGCAAGTGGGCCGTGTCATTAAGTCGCATGGGATTCGGGGCGAAGTTGTTGTGGATGTGATGACGGACGCGCCGGACGTGCGCTACGCGGATGGCGCCGAGCTCAATGGAACCCAGGCTGGCAGGGAACGAAAGCTCACAGTGGAGTCCTCCCGGCCCCACAAGGGTCGCCTTCTGGTGAAGTTCCGCGAGGTCCCTGACCGAAACGAGGCGGACAGTCTCCGCGGTATGCAGTTCTTCGCCGCCCCGCTCGAGCGCGAGGAGGACTCCGAGGAGTACTACGACCACGAGCTGATCGGACTGAAGGTGGTCCACGAGGGCACGCAGGTCGGCGAGGTTACCGGGGTGATGGACGCCCCGAACCGGAAGATCCTTGAGATCGACTACGAGGGCCGCGAGGTGCTCGTCCCCTTTGTCATGGACTTCGTTCCCGAGATCGACCTCGATGCGGGCGCCCTGACCATCACGCCGCCCGAGGGGCTGCTGGATGTCTAGCCCACGGCTGCGCTTGGACGTCATCACCATTTTCCCGGAGTACCTCGAGCCGCTGCGCCACGCGCTGCTCGGCAAGGCGATCGAGCAGGGCATCGTTGAGGTCGGGGTCCACGACTTGCGAGACTGGGCCACCGGCAACCACAAGTCCGTCGACGCGCCACCGCTCGGCGGCGGCCCCGGAATGGTGATGAAGCCCGAGGTGTGGGGGCCCGCGCTTGACGACGTCGCCGCGGGCCGCCCCGGCCGCCACCGTGATCTGGCCTCTGCCGCGCCCCACCGCAACGACCGGCCGCGCCACGACGACGTCGCCGCCGTCGTGCCCCGCCCGTACGCCGCTGCGAACGGAGAGGACCGCGCCACGCCCCTCCTCCTCGTGCCCACCCCGGCCGGCGCGCCGTTCACGCAGGCGGACGCCCGGGCGTGGTCGCGCGAGGAGCACATCGTCGTCGCCTGCGGCCGCTACGAAGGCATCGACCAGCGCGTGTTCGAGGACGCGGAGAAGCGCTATCGGGTGCGCGAGGTCTCCATCGGCGACTACGTGCTCATTGGCGGCGAGGCCGCGGCGCTCGTCATCGCCGAGGCAGTCACCCGGCTCATCCCCGGTGTCCTGGGCAACACGGAAAGCCACGAGGAGGACAGCTTCTCCGACGGGTTGTTGGAAGGCCCCTCGTACACCAGGCCGCGTTCCTGGCGCGGGCTCGACGCCCCGGCGGTTCTCTTCTCCGGAGACCACGTCAAGGTGCGGCGGTGGCGGCGCGACCAGTCGCTGCTGCGTACCCGCCGGGTGCGCCCGGAGCTTCTGGACGCCGTCGAGCTCGACGAGGACGACGTCTTCGCGCTGGACGGCAGGGCGGTGGAAACGACGGTGCGCGGCGAGGTGGCGCGCCAGGGGGGCGTCGAAAAGCGAATGCGGCGCGCGCTGCGCAACGCCGGCTACCGCGACCCCGAGGTCACCCTCGGGGAGGGCGAGGTGACGGTCCGCGGGCGCACGGCGCTCAGCCCCGAGGAGGCGACGCGCGCCGTGGCCCAGGCGGCCGGGCTGCGGGGGCAGTGGGAGGGGCAGACGCGGGAGGTCGGCTAAAGTTACGCCAATGGCATTCATCGCAGAGACCATCGCGACAGAACTTGGGGTAGCGTCGACGCAGGTAAGCGCCGCGCTCGAGCTGCTCGCCGCCGGCAACACCGTCCCCTTCGTCTCCCGCTACCGCAAGGAGGCCACCGGCGGGCTCGACGACGCGCAGTTGCGCCACATCGAGGAGCGCAACGCGTACCTCACCGAGCTCGCGGAGCGCAAGGAGGCGGTGCTCGCGGCGATCGAGGAGCAGGGCGCGCTTACCGACGCGCTGCGTCGCGAGATCACCGAGGCAGAAACGAAGGCCCGCGTCGAGGACCTCTACCTGCCCTTCAAGAAGCGCCGCACAACGAAGGCCGACATCGCGCGCGAGGCCGGGCTCGAGGAGCTCACGCAGTTGCTTGTCGACGACCCCTCCGCCGACCCGGAGGCCCTCGCCAGCCGCTTCACCACCGAGGGCTTCGCCGATGTGAAGGCCGCCCTCGACGGCGCGCGCGCCATCCTCGTCGACCGCTTCACCACGGACGCCGACCTGGTCGGCGAGGTGCGCGAGCGCTTCTACGCCACGGGCACCATGCGCTCCGCGCCGGTCGAGGGCAAGGAAACCGAGGGCGCGAAGTTCCGCGACTACTTCGACTTCTCCGAGCCGTTTGCCACCCTGCCCAGCCACCGCATCCTCGCCCTGCTGCGCGGGGAAGCCGAGGGCGTGCTCACACTGACGCTCGATCCGGGCGAGGACGCGCTCTACGAGGGGATGATTGCGCAGCGCTTCGACCTCGACGTGCACTCCAGCGCCTGGCTGGCCAAGGCGGTGCGCTGGGGCTGGCGCACGAAGCTGCAGGTCTCGTCCACCCTGGACACCCGCACCCGCCTGCGCGACAAGGCCGAGCAGGGCGCGCTCGAGGTGTTTCGCACGAACCTGCGCGACGTGCTGCTCGCGGCGCCGGCGGGGCAGCGGGCCACGCTCGCGCTCGACCCCGGCTACCGCAACGGGGTCAAATGCGCTGTTGTCGACGGCACGGGCAAAGTGCTCGCCACCACCATCGTCTACCCGCACCAGCCGCAGAACCGCTGGTCCGAGGCCGTCTCGGAGCTGTCGACGCTGGCGGCGACCCACGGCGTGGAACTGATCGCGGTGGGCAACGGCACGGCGTCTCGCGAATCCGAGAAGCTCGCGGGCGAGATCGCGGACCTCATCGCCGAGGCGGGCGGGGCTAGGCCGACGCCCGTCGTCGTGTCCGAGTCGGGGGCCTCGGTCTACTCCGCCTCCGAGATCGCGGCCGCCGAGTTTCCCGACATGGACGTCTCGCTGCGCTCCGCGGTCTCCATCGCGCGCCGCCTGCAGGACCCGCTCGCGGAGCTGGTCAAGGTTGACCCGAAGTCGATCGGGGTGGGGCAGTACCAGCACGACGTCAACCAGGCTGCCCTCGCGAGCACCCTCGACAATGTGGTCGAAGACGCCGTGAACTCCGTCGGAGTGGACCTCAACACCGCGTCCGTGCCGCTCCTCGAGCGCGTTTCCGGGGTCACGCCGACCATTGCGAAAAACATCGTGGACTACCGCGACGAGAAGGGCTCGTTCGGCTCCCGCGCGGAGCTGACCAAGGTGGCGCGCCTGGGGCCGAAGGCCTTCGAGCAGGCGGCGGGCTTTTTGCGGATCCGCGGCGGGGACAACCCGCTCGACGCCTCGGCCGTGCATCCCGAGGCCTACCCGGTGGTCGAGCGCATCGCCGCCGCCACCGGCTGCGCGACCGCCGCGCTGATTGGCAACTCCGCCGTTCTCGCGCGGCTGAACCCGCAGCAGTTCGCCGACGACACCTTCGGCGTGCCCACGGTCACCGACATCATCGCCGAGCTGGACAAACCCGGCCGCGATCCGCGCCCCGAGTTCGTGACCGCAACCTTTAAGGAGGGGGTGAACACGGTGGCGGACCTGACCCCGGGCATGATCCTCGAGGGCACCGTCACCAACGTCGCCGCCTTCGGCGCCTTCGTCGACGTGGGCGTGCATCAGGACGGCCTCGTGCACGTCTCCGCGATGAGCAAGCGCTTCGTCGCCGACCCGCACGAGGTGGTGCGCTCCGGGCAGGTGGTCACGGTGAAGGTCCTCGACGTCGACGTCGAGCGCCAGCGCATCGGCCTGAGCCTGCGGCTTGACGACGACCCCTCTGCGCCCCGCCGCTCCAGAGGCGCGGAGAAGAAGAAGCACGGGAAAAATCCGAGGAAGGCGCCCCGGGGGCGCGGTGAAGCAACCGGCTCGATGGCGGAGGCGTTGAAGAAGGCGGGATTTGGTAACTGACCGGCGCTTCTGTAACATTGCTCGGGTTGTTGTAGGAGACATGAACCAGCCGAGCGCCCCGGACGGGGAAACGCCGCTAGGGTCCTCTGTCCTTAAACGAAAAGGAATGCTGATATGAGCAACGGCATCATTGATCTTGTCGACGCAGGCCAGCTGCGCGACGACATCCCCGACTTCCGCCCCGGCGACACCCTGGGTGTCCACGTGAAGGTGATCGAGGGCTCCGTCACCCGTACCCAGCTCTTCGAGGGCTTCGTGCTGCGCCGCCAGGGCGACGGCATTCGTGAGACCTTCACCGTGCGCAAGGTGTCCTTCGGCATCGGCGTCGAGCGCACCTTCCCGGTGCACTCCCCGAACATCGAGAAGATCGAGGTTCTGCGCCGCGGCGACGTTCGCCGCGCGAAGCTGTACTACATGCGCGAGCTGCGCGGCAAGGCCGCCCGCATCAAGGAGCGCCGCTAGTACCGCTAGTATCGCCGCCGATTGCCCCGCTCGCCGCCGCACGCGGAGGGCGGGGTTTTCGCGTGCCGGGGCGAGTGGCACCGAGTGCTAGAGTATTCCGGGTGACCAATCAGAACCACTCGCCGGAGACCGAGCCCCGCGAGGACATCGCCTACTCCGTGGACGCGAGCCGCGACGTCGAAAAGAAGCCGACTCCGTGGTACATCGAGATCCCTGTGGTCATCATCCTGACCCTGTTCTTCATCTTCCTCATCCAGACGTTCATCGGGCGCGTCTACGTCATCCCCTCCGCCTCGATGGAGCCCACCCTGCACGGCTACGACGGCTCGGGGGACCGCATCGCGGTGGAGAAGGTCAGCTACTACTTCACCGACCCCGAGCCCGGCGACGTCGTCGTCTTCGAGGGCACCGACTCGTGGAACGCCCAGTACCAGTCCAACCGCTCGTCAAACCCCTTCATCGCGGGCCTGCAGCAGGTGGGCACCTGGGCGGGGCTCGTGCCGCCTGACGAGAACGACCTCGTCAAAAGGATCATCGCCACTGGGGGACAGACCGTGTCCTGCCAGGCTGGCGACCCGGCGGTCATGGTGGACGGCCAGCCCATCGACCAGTCCTACACGCTGCAGCCGAACTTCTACCCGGTCGACCCCGAAACCGGGTCGGAGGCCTGCGGCGGGGATTACTTCGGCCCCGTCACCGTGCCGGAGGGTACCTACTTCATGATGGGTGACAACCGCACGAACTCCCTTGATTCTCGCTACCACCTCGGCGACGAGTTCCAGGGGGCGATCCCGGCGGACAACATTCGCGGAAAGGTCGCCGCGATCGTCTTCCCCCTCGACCGCATCGGCGGGGTCGACGACCCCGACATCCAGGAGTAAGTGCAGGAGTACATGCGCGCCTTCGAAGAGGCCCTGCAGGGTTCAGGGCTCGGGCCCGTTGCTGGAGTCGACGAGGCCGGGCGCGGCGCCTGCTTCGGCCCCGTCACCGTCGCCGCCTGCGTGTTGCCTCCGCAGCCGGTGGACGCGCTCGCGGGCCTGCGCGATTCCAAGAAGCTCACCCCGAAGCGGCGCGCCGAGCTGTTCGAGGCGATCACGGACACGGCCCTCGCGTACTCGGTGGTGCACGTTCCCGCCGCGGTCATCGACCGCCGG
Source organism: Corynebacterium timonense (assembly GCF_900105305.1). NCBI lineage: Bacteria > Bacillati > Actinomycetota > Actinomycetes > Mycobacteriales > Corynebacteriaceae > Corynebacterium > Corynebacterium timonense. Next base: position 647,079 of record NZ_LT629765.1, read on the forward strand.
GGGATCCAGGCGGCGAACTTGGACGGTGCCCGGCGGGCTGTCGCTACGCTTGCCCAGGCCCCTGGCTACGTGCTCGTCGACGCCTTCCGCGTTCCCGGGGTCACCGCGCCCCAGCTGCCGATCGTCGGCGGCGACAACGCGGCGCGCTGCGTCGCGGCGGCGAGCGTCTTGGCCAAGGTCAGCCGCGACCGGCTGGTCACGCGGATGGCTGAGCGCTACCCCGAATACGGGGTGGAAGGTCACAAGGGCTATAGCACCGCCGCCCACATGGACGCGGTGCGCCGCCACGGGGCGAGCGCGGAACACCGATATAGTTATGCCAATGTCCGTACCGCCCACGAGCATTTCGAGAGGTCACAATGAGCGCTGAAGATCTGGACAACTACGAGGCCGAGGTCGAGCTGTCGCTGTACCGCGAGTACCGCGACGTCGCGAGCCAGTTCTCCTACGTTGTCGAGACTGACCGGCGCTTCTACCTGGCCAACGCCGTCGAGCTCATCCCGCACACCGAGGGCAAGGACGTCTACTACGAGGTTCGCATGTCCGACTGCTGGGTGTGGGATATGTACCGCGCCGTGCGCTTCGTGCGCTACGTCCGCGTGATCACCTACAAAGACGTCAACATCGAAGAGCTGGATAAGCCCGACCTGACCTTCCCCGACCGTTAGGTCGATCCCCTCCGGGAACCATCGATCCCCCGGGAACCGCAGAGCCGCGGCGTGCGTCCAATAGAAGGACCACGTTTTTCACGTTCCTGGGGGGATCATTCATGGCGCACTCACCGCAGACCGCCACACATCAGCACAAGCAGAATCTCGGGCGAGCAGGCGAGGACTACGCCCGCAGGTTCTACGAGACCCACGGCTACGAGCTTATCGACGCCCGAGTGCGCACCGCGGCCGGCGAGCTCGACCTCATCATGCGCGCGCCCGAGGGCGCGATCGTCGTCGTGGAGGTGAAAACGCGCCGGGGACGAGCCTTCGGCGCGGCGGAGGCCGTCACCGCGAAAAAACTCGCGACGATGCGTCGAGGCGCCGCCGAGTGGCTGCGGGGAAGGCCGTACACGCACGTGCGTTTCGATGTCGCCGAGGTACTCATCGCCGATGGCGCGGCCACCATCCAGATTTACGAGGACGTGGACCATGGCTCTCGCTAGCACGTACTCCGCGACCCTCGAAGGGGTGAACGCCCACCTCGTCACGGTCGAGGCGAACATCGGGCCCGGCCTGCCCGGCACGTACATGGTGGGCCTGGGAGACGCCGCCGTCCGCGAATCCCGCGACCGCATTCGCACCGCGGTGGCCAACTCGCAACTGCCCTGGCCGCGCACCAAGATCATGGTCTCGCTCTCACCGGCGAACCTACCCAAGTCCGGCTCGCACTTCGACCTGCCCATCGCCCTCGCCGTCCTCGCAGCCCTCGACCCTCGAGCGGGCCGTCGCCTGGCCACCACGCTCGTGCTCGGCGAGCTCGGGCTGGGTGGGCGCCTGCGCCGCATCGAGGGGGCGCTGCCGCTGCTGCACGCCGCGCCTAGCGAGGTGACCGCGATCATCGTCCCGGAGGCCAACGCCGCGGAGGCCGCGCTCCTCGGCGACGACCGGATCCGCAGCGCGCGCACGCTCGCCGAGGTGTGGGATTGGCTTGTGAGCGCGCGCGACCTCGCCCGGCCCGAGCCGACCCTCGTGCCGCCTGTGCCGCCCGCCCCGGACTTCCGCGACATCGCGGGCCAGGCCGCTGAGCGCCACGCCCTCGAGGTCGCCGCCGCCGGCGGGCACCACGTCTTGATGATCGGCCCGCCCGGCACCGGGAAGTCGATGTTGGCGCAGCGCCTTCCGTCTATCCTGCCGCCACTGAGCGCCAGCGAGATGATCGAGGCCACCGCCATCCACTCCGTCTCCGGCGCCCCGCACCGCGGCGTGGTCGCGCACCGACCCTTCGTCGCGCCGCACCCCTCGCTCAGCCAAGCAGCCCTCATTGGCGGCGGCTCCGGCGTTGCGCGGCCCGGCGCTGTCAGCCAGGCGCACCGGGGGGTGCTCTTCCTCGACGAGGCCTCGGAGATCTCGCCTGCCGTGCTTGACGCGTTGCGCATTCCGTTGGAGACGGGCATGGTGCGCCTCACACGCGCGCGCCGGGAGGTGACCTACCCGGCCGACGTGCAGCTCGTCCTCGCCGCCAATACGTGCAAGTGCGGGGCGGCCTCGCCCGCGCAGTGCACCTGCCGCGCCCACGAGCGCGCCGCCCACTTGCGCAACATCTCCGGGCCGCTGCGCGACAGGATCGACATCACATTGCTCCTCACCCCCCACAACGCCGTGCTCAACCCCGCCGACGCGGAGCCCTCTGCGCCGATCGCCGAGCGCGTCGCCTGTGCCCGGGAGCGCGCGCAGCACCGGTGGGCCCGGGCGGAGTGCCCCGGCCACCTCAACGCCCGGATCGACCCGACCCTGCTGCGACGCCATTACCCGGCGACAGAGGACGCGATGGCGCTCGTCGCCGCGTACCTTGCCGACGGCACGCTCACCCAGCGCGGCGTCGACAGCATCCTGCGCCTGAGTTGGACACTCGCCGACCTCGGCGCGGCAGCGCGCCCCGACCTCGACCACGTCGCCCGCGCCATCGACCTCCGCCAGGCCCACGCAGCGGGGGTGTTCGTATGAGCCGCCGCGAATCTTGGGCCTACCTCAGCCGCGTCGTCGAAGGCCCCAGCCACGCGCTGCAGGAGCTTCTGCGCGCTGGGCGCGACGCGGACGAGATCACCGCCGGTGTCCGCAGCCGGGCGAGCTGGCTCGGCGGGCTCGCCGCGGAGACCGAGTCGCGCTACAGCTGGGACCGGCCTGAGCTCGACCTGGGGGAAGCGCAGGACAACGGTTTCCGGCTCCTCACGCCCGAGGACCCGGGGTGGCCCGCCCACCAGATCACCGACTCCTTCACCCACGGTGTGGCGGCGAGCACGGCCAACCAGGAACAGTTCCGGGACAGGGGGGTGGCGCCGCACGCGCTGTGGGTGCGCGGAGAGTCGGACCTGCAGACGCTGCTGGCGCGCTCGGTGGCGTTCGTGGGTACGCGTGCCTCCTCCGCCTACGGCCACCATGCGACGGTGGACTTAGTCGCGGGCCTGGCTGCACACCGCTACACGGTGGTCTCCGGTGGGGCTGTCGGCATCGACACCGTCGCCCACGAGACGGCGCTGGCGCGGGGAGTGCCGACCGTCGTCGTCGCCGCCTGCGGGCCGGGTGTGACCTACCCGCGGAAAAATGCCGAGCTTTTTGGTGCGATCGCCGACAACGGCGGCGCGGTGGTCACGGAGTACCCGCCGGGGGTGGCGCCGGACCGCCACCGCTTCCTCACCCGCAACCGGCTCGTCGCCGCGCTCACGCAGGGCACCGTCATCGTCGAGGCAGCGTTTCGCTCCGGAGCTCTAAACACACTGAACTGGGTGAACTACTACGGCCGCCGCGCCATGGCGGTTCCCGGGCCGATCCTCGGTCCGGGGTCGCTGGGCACGAACCTGGCCATCCGTGATGGCAAGGCGGCGATGGCGTTGAACGCCGCGGACGTCCACGAGATGCTTAGCCGTCTCGGCGAGGTCGACGCCGACGGGCAACGTGAGTTGGAGTTTCCGGCGGATCCGGTCCAGGCGCTAGCGCGCAACGAGCTGCGCGTCTACGACGCGTTGCCGGCCTCGCGCGCCTCCGGGGCGAAGGCGGAAGACATCGCGCGCGCGGCGGGGCTGAGCGTCGCGCTGAGCGTGCACCTGCTCGTGGAGCTCAGCCGCCGCGGTCTGGTCGTGCGCGAGGGCACCACGTGGCGGAGGGCGGGCGGCGTGTAGGAGCGCGGGTACACTGCTGGGGCATGAGTGACGTTGGAGCCGGGGGGGGGGGCAGCTCGCGGAGGCGGTCGAGGACTTCGCGGACTACGCCCGCCTTGTGATCCGGGTCCTGAGGATGCCGGCAAAAGACAGCACCGGCTGGGTGAGCGCCTTTTGCCCAATGCCGGTCTCTCGGTCCCACAACAACTGCTCAGGCACGGCCTGAAACGATGTCGACAACAATGCCCACATCCCTGCAACAAGATCTGCGGTCGTGCGTGACGGCAGCACACGCGCGGCCATGAACCTCGAATACGACGCCACCATCACCAGCACCGGAAACGCTACTTTCTTCCCGGTTCCGTCGGGAATCCCGCCGGCGGGGAAAGTCAGGTCACACTGGATTTGCTCACCAGGGCGGTGAATCAGCGTGTCCACCGGGTCCGCCTGCTGTTAGTCAGGGCGGATGCGGCGCACATTGTCGCGAAACCATGTGATCGACCCACACCACCCCACACGCTGCGCGATCACAGTGGCAGGCAACGTCGGGGTCTGTTCCAGCAGGGCACGAACCCGCGGTTCACACGGGGTGAAGCTGGTCCCGGAGCTTGCACGCTTCTTGTACACAGGTGGCGCATCTGAGGCCAACGCCGTTTCCACCGTCTTTTTCGCGCAGCCTATTTCGGCCGCGATTTTTTTGATCGATAGGCCCTGCCGACGCAGATACCTGATCTCGGCCCACTCTTCCACGGAAATCACCCATCCAATTTTGCCGGCAGGCTATCTTTAACACGCCGCTATCATCGTGGTGCGGGTCGTTCGAATGGGTGCGGCACCGGCCGTGAAGGGATGTGGTCCTGAAGGGGAACCGCAGAGAGGCGCTGGTGCGACTCAGGGAAGAGAGAGCAGGTTGGGTGTCAATTTGTGCGGCGCGTGTGTTCGCCCAAGGAACGGCGCGCGGCATGGTGCGCGGCGGGTCATTGTCCAGATTTCTCTCACTTTCTGCGCGACGAAAATTGAAATGCTTCGCGACTGCGGTGGCGCATTCTCGCGCACCGCATGGGGTTCGTTCTCGCGATCGAGAGGGGTTGGCGCGCCTTCCTAAACCATTCTCACAGGTGCCATGAAAGAGCTCGTCCACCGACGTCCTATTCTCGCTTTCGTCATGCTCGCCCACCTCGGGTCCTGGCTCGGATGGTCGTCGTGGTGGCTCTCCGAGAGCGGCATCGGTGTCCTCCCGTTCAGACCGTCGTTCGAGGGCATTACCCTCGTCAACCAGGTGGGTCTCTTCGCAGGCCCCTTCGCTGTAGTGCTCCTCGTCACTCGTGTCCTCGACGGCCGAGGAAGCCCTTGTGCCCTCCTCGCGCGGGCTTTCTCCCTCCGGGGCCGACGCGCCGTGCATCTCGTGGCGCTTCTCGTGCTACCATTCGTCCTGGCAACGCCCTACCTCGTGCTGGGCAGTGGTATTACCGCCGGAGGGCTAACGGCCTCGATGCCCGCGAGCACTCTCGTCACGTACCTCACCTACCTCGCGGGAGGCCCGCTCCAAGAGGAGCCGGGATGGAGCGGCTTCGCGCTGCCTCGAATGCAAAGATCGATGCATCCTCTTGCGGCGTCCGTGGGGCTCGGATTGGTCCACAGGTTCTGGCACGCTCCACTTTCCTTCACGCAAGAGTGGGACACCACGCGTTCGGATGTGGGCCAGCTCGCCGCATATTTGCTGCTAGTCGTGGCGCTTTCGATCGTGCCTTCCTGGGTGTTCAACACATCCGAGGGCAGTTCGATCCCAGCGATATTCGCCCACCACTCTCTCAACTGGGGGTTGCTGTTCGCGGGAAGCACGCTCGGCGTTTTGGTCGAGAACACGTGGCCCGCAACCCTGACAATGTCGGCGCTCGCGGCCGCACTACTAGGCCGCACACGCGGGCGGCTCGGTCACGGCACCCACTGAACCGCGGCGGCACCGCCGGGGGAGAGGACGCCACGCGGAGCCATGCGGGAGACACAGGTTTGTCCGTTGAGTGCGTTCAGAGGGTGAGCACCAAGACGATCGTCATCAGGGTTAACAGGGTGAGCCCACCCATGATCGCGATACCTCCGGGGCGGCCAACGTTGACGGTGAGTCCGAGGCCGTTGCGCTTTTCTACCCATATCCGCGGATCTTCCCGGTTCTCATAGAACATGCCCCACCTCCACAGATGGTCATCGTCGGGCGACTGCCGACCGGAGCCTCCTGGCGCGGCCGTCGGCGCGCGAGAGAGGCGGATGCTTTTAATGACCAGCCAGACGATGGGGAGCGAGCTTGCGGTCACTAGCCCCCAGGCGATCCAAGTGATTCCGGAGGGTACGAGCTGGACGACAGGTGCGACCGACAATATACCCAGAAAAACCGGAGACACGAGTGTGAGCGCGGCCAGCGCACGCTGCAAAGTCTTTTCCCTCCCACCTTGGAACTCTCGAGCTGCCTGGGGCTGCCCGTCCGGAAAGCGAGTGCGCTCGCGTCGGCTCAGAACGACGCACACAACGACGAGCAGCACTGTGCTCCCGAGCGAGACCAAAGGCAGGAAGAGCACGCTACCCCAGTTCTTGGACGCCCAGTCCGTCACGTTCCCCGCATCGTCGTAGCGCGTGGGAATCGGATCTGGCAGCGAGGGATAGTTGATCGCCACCACGGCGACTGTGGCAAGAGAAATCCCCACAGCGAGGACGAGCAGCGGCCACACGGGCTTGATTGGTTGCTCAGGCGTGGCCGACGCCGGTACACGAACTGGCACCGTGTCGTACCAGCCGTGCCTTGCCTTGGCGGCCATGATCGGCCTCCGGCACGCAGCGAACGCCACCACGGTCCAGCCGCTATACCCCAACAGGACCACAACACTCACCTCCGGCATGCTCGAGGCCGCCACCATGACTACCCCAGCCACGACCCCGCCGACCAGAATCCAGACCCTGTAACGCCGGATCGCGCCACGTACGGCAGGGTCACCGACGCGATCGCTGGGAACGCTCACACCGAGCGGTACCGTGGGGCGGGACATCTCCGGTATCGCCGCCGTCACAGCCGTCGTCAAACCCAACGCTGCGAGCATAATAATCATCACCGACGTATTCACTGATCCTCCTCCGGTGGGTCAAGGGATTCCATCACTCGGGTGAATATCTGCCTGAGAGCCTCGTCGGATAGACCCTCGATTTCGACCATCCTCCAACTGGCGTGCCGAGGCCAGCGCATCACCCCGTTGCAACTCGCCGTGGCCGATTGCCTGCACGACGCGATCGCGAACCTGCTGATACAGCGGCACCGTCGAAAGCGGATCCAATGTGACGCCCACTTGTATTCCCGTCTCCGCTGGCGTAGCTGATCCATGCCTAATAATATAGTGAAAAATGTTTATACTTGGTCGCATCGAACATGGCCGCTGGTTCTATTTCTATTTGTGCTATAGCCCAGCGCCACCTGCCTGGCCGTGGTGAACTCACCCTTCCGCTTGAGCATGCCGAGGTCGGCGCAATGTGGTAGGGGACTGTAGTCGCAGGGATGCAGGCGTGAATCGGGAGCGGGGGCGCCCGCACTGAGGTCGAATCGTGTTCTAGTTTGGCGGCGCACCTGGGCCGCTTCCGGCGTGCCGGCACCCGTAAGCCAGGCAGAGGTCAGAGATCGATACCCAGGCCGGCGCGTTGGGTTGAAAACGCTCGTGGGAGACGACGAGCGCTGGAGAGCGTCGGCGGTCATGAGATAGCCGGCGTTGGTGTCAGGAAAATCCGCTAGCGCGCAACGAGGTGCGCGTCTACGACGCGTTGCCGGCCTCGCGCGCCTCGGGGGCGAAGGCGGACGACATCGCACGCGCGGCGCGGCTGAGCGTCGCGCTGACCGTGCACCTGCTCGTGGAGCTCAGCCGCCGCGGTCTGGTCGTGCGCGACGGCACCACGTGGCGGAGGACGGGCGGCGTGTAGGGGCGCGGGTACACTGCTGGGGCATGAGTGACGTTGGAGCCGGGGGGCAGCTCGCGGAGGCGATCGAGGACTTCGCGGACTACGCCCGCCTTGTGCTCGGGCGCAGCGAGGCGACGGTGCGTGCCTACCGCAATGACCTGTCTACTCTCTCCGGCCACATCGCCGACTTCGCCGGGTTTAGCCTGCCCGCCCTGCGCGCGTGGCTGGCGGACGGCGTCGAACGCGGGCTGGCTCGCTCGACGATGGCGCGGCGCACCGCGGCCGTGCGCGCTTTCAGCACGTGGGCGTACAACCAGGGGCACCTCGATTCAGACGTCGCCGCCCGCCTGGCCGCCCCGACCGTCAACCGCCACCTGCCCAAAGTCCTGAGCCCGCAACGCGCCGACGAGCTCGTGGCCGCGGGAGGCCACGGCGCCGAGGACGACCCCCAGGGTCTGCGCGACCGCGCCATCCTCGAGTTGCTCTACGCCACCGGGATCCGCGTCTCCGAGCTCACCGGGCTTGATCTCGGCGACGCCGACCACGCCCGCCGCACCCTCCGCGTGACCGGTAAAGGCAACAAGCAGCGCGTCGTACCCTACGGCGACACGGCAGCGGAGGCGATCGGCGCGTGGCTGAGAGTCGGGCGACCCGAACTGGCAAGGGCCGACACGCAGGCTCTCTTCGTCGGAGCCCGCGGCTGGCGCATCGACCCGCGCCAAGTCCGCCGCATCGTCTCCGCCGCGGCAGCCCGCTCGGGAGCGAGCGATATCACCCCGCACTCGCTGCGTCACAGCGCCGCCACCCACATGCTCGAAGGGGGAGCGGACCTGCGCGTGGTCCAGGAGCTGCTTGGCCATTCCAGCCTGAGCACCACGCAGATCTACACCCACGTGTCCGCGCAGCGTCTCAAGGCGGTCTACGACCGCGCGCACCCGCGCGCCTAGGGCCCGCTAGGGTGCGGGTACAGGCTTGAGTCTGATCGTGGGGGCGCTGAGCAGCGACAGCGGGTTGATGTAGGTGTCGGGCCCGGTCAGCGCGCCCCAGTGCAGCCCCTCGTGGGCGTGCGACGCGGCGAGGGTGCCGATCACTTGGCCTTCGTCGACGGTGTCGCCGACGCGAACTCGGGCGTGGACGGGCTGGTAGGTGGTGCGGATGCCTTCCGGGTGGTCGATGGACACGGTGGGTACCCCGACGACGACGCCGACGTAGGCGACGGTCCCGGCGCCGGCCGCTCGCACCGGCTCGCCGGGGGAGAGCGCAAGGTCGACGCCGCGATGTCCCGGCAGCCAGTTCTTCTCGGGGATCTGCGCGGAGCGGGTCACCCGCGCAGCAGCAGGCGTGCCGCGCGAGGGGTCGATCCACGCGGCCGCGACGGGGGCGGTGGCGAAAAGGACGACGGCCGACATTAGGAGGGCGGAAAGACAGCGCATGGGACAGAAATAACACGGTGGGGCGCTGGTAGGGCGTCGACAAGCTTTGCCCTGTGGATAGGTTCCCGCGCTGTCCACAACTGTGCAGCTCAATTGGTATTTCTTCGCTCGAGGCGCTAATGTTGTTGCGGCAGTCTTTTTGGGCTGACGACGCGCGCCGGAAAATGCCAGCTCAGCAACGGTGCCACAGTACGAGGGTGCGGGGCTTGCACGGTGCTAGGGCGCGGGATAAAAACCCGCGCAGTACGACATCAACCGAACTACTTTTCTCCGAAGGAGACCATTCCCATGGCAGTTGTTACCATGCGCGAACTCCTCGACGCGGGTGTGCACTTTGGCCACCAGACGCGTCGCTGGAACCCGAAGATGCGTCGCTTCATCTTCACCGACCGCAACGGTATCTACATCATCGATCTGCAGCAGACGCTGACCTACATCGACGAGGCTTTCGAGTTTGTGAAGGAAACCGTCGCGCACGGCGGCACCCTCCTCTTCGTCGGCACCAAGAAGCAGGCGCAGGAGCCCATCCAGGAAGAGGCGGAGCGCGTCGGCATGCCGTACGTCACCCACCGCTGGCTCGGTGGCATGCTCACCAACTTCCAGACCGTGTCCAAGCGTATTGCCCGCATGAAGGAGCTCCAGGCGATGGACGCCGCCGAGGACGGCTACGCCGGCCGCGGCAAAAAGGAAGTCCTCATGCTCACCCGCGAGCGCATCAAGCTTGAGCGCGTTCTCGGCGGCATCGCGGACATGTCCAAGGTTCCCTCCGCACTGTGGATCGTGGATACCAACAAGGAGCACATCGCCGTCTCCGAGGCCCAGAAGCTGCGCATCCCCGTCGTGGCCGTGCTGGACACGAACTGCGACCCGGATGTCGTCGACTTCCCGATCCCGGGCAACGACGACGCGATCCGCGCCGTGAAGCTGCTCACCCGCATCGTCGGCGAGGCTGTCGTGGCCGGCAAGCAGCAGCGCGAGGAGCGCCAGCTCGCCGCAGCCCGAGAGGCCGCCGGTGACACTGAGGACAAGCGCGACGCAGACGCGGTCCAGGCCTCTCAGGCGACCGCCGAGGCTGCGGCGGCGAACACCGACGCCCCGCAGGCCGTTACCCCGGTCGAGCAGCCGCAGGACCAGCCCGCCCAGGGCGAGTAGGGCCTGTACTGCATGACCGTCCAGGCGCCGGCGCCCTAAGACCCCACCCCGCTTTCCGCCACGCCCGTCCCCCCGTCGGACGGTGCTCGGAGGCGGGGTGGCGTCGTCTGCGCCCGATACGGGCCGACAGAGGGCGCCGGACATGCCTGGCACACAGATGTCGGCTACTCTGTAAAACCGATCATTAGCTTGAGGCCCGCGCCGCGGTCTACGCGGCGTGTTCCACGCAGTTGTTCCACGCAGTGCCGTGGTCGTCGGCGCGGGTCCAATAAACGTTTTGAGAAACGAGGAGGATCGCCCCACTATGGCGAACTACACCGCTGCAGACGTCAAGAAGCTCCGCGAGACCACCGGCTCCGGCATGCTCGACTGCAAGAAGGCCCTGGAAGAGACCAACGGCGACTTCGAAAAGGCCGTTGAGGTCCTGCGCATCAAGGGCGCGAAGGACGTGGGCAAGCGCCGCGCCGAGCGCAACGCTCTCGAGGGCCTCGTGGCTGTCTCCGGCAACACCATCGTGGAGATCAACTCCGAGACCGACTTCGTGGCTAAGAACCAGGAGTTCAAGGACATCGCCGACAAGATCGCCGCGGCCGCCGCGGCAGCGAAGGCGAACTCCCCGGAGGAGCTCGCCAACGCCGACGTCGACGGCGAGCCCGCGCACGAGGTGCTTGAGCGCCTGTCCGCCAAGATCGGCGAGAAGCTCGAGCTGCGCCGCGCCGCCACCGTTGAGGGTGAGAACCTGGCCAGCTACCTGCACCAGCGCTCCGCCGACCTGCCGCCGGCCGTCGGCGTGCTCGTCGCCTACAGCGGCGATAACGCCGAGGCCGCCCACCAGGTTGCCCTGCAGATCGCAGCCATGAAGGCCCGCTTCCTCAACCAGGATGACATCCCCGCCGAGGTCATCGAGAAGGAGCGCGCCGTCCAGGAGGAGATCACCCGCAACGAGGGCAAGCCCGAGGCCGCCATCTCCAAGATCGTCGAGGGCCGCATGGGCGGATTCTTCAAGGACGTCGTCCTGCTGGACCAGCCGTCGTTGGCCGACTCCAAGAAGACCGTGAAGCAGTTCGCCGACGAGAGCGGCATCGAGATCACCGATTTCGTCCGCTTCGAGGTCGGCCAGGCTTAACGCTCAGCCGCGCCCGAGTGTGCGCCCCGCCGGTTCGCCGGCGGGGCGTTTGCCGTTCACGGGGCAGAAAAGGCGCCGCGCCCGGCCCATGATGGGGTGGCGTGGGTGCGCCCCGCTATGATCGTCGATGGCACATTCAGGGCAACCGACCACGTTTAAGGAGCCAGCCAGGTGACGGAAACACCCCAGGAACACAGCGGATACAAGCGAGTGATGCTCAAACTCGGAGGCGAGATGTTCGGAGCCGGCAAAGTCGGCATCGACCCCGACGTCGTCGAGAGCGTGGCCGCACAGATCGCCGAGGTGGCGCAGGGGGGAACCGAGGTGGCGGTGGTCATCGGCGGTGGCAACTTCTTCCGCGGCGCTCAGCTGCAGCAGCGCGGCATGGACCGGGCGCGCTCGGACTACATGGGGATGCTCGGCACGGTGATGAACTGCCTCGCCCTGCAGGACTTCCTCGAGCAGAAGGGCGTGGACTGCCGCGTGCAGACGGCCATCAACATGGCCCAGATCGCCGAGCCCTACCTGCCGCTGCGCGCGGCTCGCCACCTGGAAAAGGGCCGCGTTGTCATCTTCGGCGCCGGCATGGGCATGCCGTACTTCTCCACGGACACGACTGCCGCTCAGCGCGCTCTCGAGATCGGCTGCGAGGTCCTGCTCATGGCGAAGGCCGTCGACGGCGTCTACGACGACGACCCGCGCGAGAACCCGGATGCGCACCTGTACACCGAGGTCACCCCGCGCGAGGTGATTGAAAAGGGGCTGAAGGTCGCCGACGCCACCGCCTTTTCCCTGTGCATGGATAACGCTATGCCCATCCTTGTGTTCAACCTGCTCAAGGAGGGCAACATCGCCCGTGCTGTCGCCGGGGAGCGGATCGGCACGCTCGTTCGCTAGAGGGCGGCGTTCGGCGGCAGCGCGGCCGGACCTTGCGCTGCTGGTAAATTGTGACGCAACTGTGCGGGGATGCGCCCCGCCCGATGACAGACCGAAGGATCACCATGATTGATGACGTACTTCTCAACGCCGAAGAGCGCATGTCCAGCTCCGTCGAGCACACCCGCGACGAGCTCGCGATCATCCGCACCGGCCGCGCCAACCCCGCCATGTTCAACGGCGTGATGGCGGAGTTCTACGGCGCCCCGACCCCGATCAACCAGATGGCCACCATCTCGGTCCCAGAGCCGCGCATGCTGCTGGTGAAGCCCTACGACATGTCCACGCTCAAGGAGATCGAGGACGCGATCCGGAATTCCGACCTCGGCGTCAACCCGACCGACGACGGTCAGGTCATCCGAGTGACCATCCCGCAGCTGACCGAGGAACGCCGCCGCGAGCTGGTCAAGCAAGCCAAGCAGAAGGGCGAGGACGGCAAGATTGCCATCCGCAACGTTCGCCGCCAGGGAATGGAGGCGCTAAAGAAGATCCAGAAGGACGGCGATGCCGGCGAGGACGAGGTGGTCACCGCCGAGAAGGCCCTGGAAAAGACCACGGGCCAGTACGTCGCGCAGATTGATGAGATCGTCTCCCGCAAAGAAGCGGAGTTGATGGAGGTCTAGATCCTCCGAGAAAGCCAGGTTACGTGTCAGATTCCGGAGCGGAGCAGCGCCAGGGTGGGTCCCGCCGGGTATTTCGCGCCCCACGGCCAAAGAACAAGGCGGGGCGTAATCTCCCCGTCGCCATCGCGACGGGGGTGTTCCTCGGCGCGCTGGTTCTCGCTGCCGCGTTCATCGGCCCCGTAGCCTGGTACCCGTTGGTCGCGGTCGCGGTGGGCCTTGCCATGTGGGAAGTACTCACCCGGCTGCGGGAGGCGGGCTACTACCAGCCCCGCACCTTCCTTCTTGTGCTGGGCCAGGCCATGCTTTGGGTGTCCGCCCCCTTCGGGGTCGAAGGCCTCGTCTCCGGATTCGCGCTGAGCGTGCTGTTTCTCATGTTCTACCGGCTGTTCCACAACGGAAGACACAAGAAGCCGGAGAACTACCTGCGCGACACCGCCGTCGGGATTTTCGTTCTCGCCTGGATCCCGCTGTTCGGCTCTTTCGCCGCGCTCATCTCGCTTGTCGATGAAGGTGGGCCTTCCGGCACCCTGTTCATCCTCACCTTCATGATCGGGGTGGTGGCGTCGGACGTGGGCGGCTACTGCGCCGGAGTCATGTTCGGCTCGCACTCGATGGCGCCGGCGGTAAGCCCGAACAAGAGCTGGGAGGGGTTCGTCGGATCGATCGTCTTCGGCGTTACCGCCGGCATCCTGGTGGTCACGCTGTTGCTGGATAACCCGTGGTGGGTGGGTGTGTTGCTCGGTGTGGCCCTGGTGATCTGCGCGACGATGGGTGACTTGGTAGAAAGCCAGTTCAAGCGCGAGCTGGGTATCAAAGACATGTCGCAGGTTTTACCGGGCCACGGCGGCATTATGGACCGCCTTGACGGGATGCTGCCCGCAGCGGCGGCGACGTGGCTCGTGCTCACGCTGTTGGCGGAGCTGTAGGGCAGCGCCCGGGATTCGTCAAAAAGCCCTCCACGTGCAAAGATGGGGGGCGTTATGAGCGATTTCCCCAGAATTCAGTTGCTGACCCCGAAGCGGGGTATGCCGCCTACGCACTTCGCCGACCTGAGCGCCGAGCAGCGCGTGTCGGCGCTCAACGAGCTTGGCCTGCCAAAGTTCCGCGCGAACCAGATCGCGCGCCACTACTACGGCAAGTTCGAGGCCGATCCGCTCACGATGACCGACCTCCCCGAGGCGCAGCGCCAGCTGGTCAAGGACTCGCTGTTTCCGACGCTGCTCACGCGCGTGCGCGCCGTGGAGACGGACAACGGTGACACCACAAAGACGCTGTGGAAGCTCCACGACGGGATCCTGCTCGAGTCGGTGCTCATGCGCTACCCGGGCCGCGCCACGCTGTGCATCTCCTCGCAGGCGGGCTGCGGCATGGCCTGCCCCTTCTGCGCGACGGGCCAGGGCGGGCTGGACCGCAACCTTTCCACGGCGGAGATCGTCGACCAGGTCCGCGAGGCCGCGGCGACGATGCGCAGCGAGGGTTCGCGCCTGAGCAACATCGTCTTCATGGGCATGGGCGAGCCGCTCGCGAACTATAACCGCGTGGTCTCCGCGGTCCGCCAGATCACTAGCCCGGCACCGGACGGCTTCGGCATCTCGCAGCGCAACGTCACGGTGTCCACGGTGGGTCTCGCGCCGCAGATCCGCAAGCTCGCGGACGAGGGCCTCTCCTGCACGCTCGCCGTCTCTCTGCACACCCCCGACGACGAGTTGCGTGACGAGCTGGTGCCTATGAACAACCGCTTTTCCATCGCCGACGTGCTCGATTCCGCCCGTTACTTCGCGGATACGACGGGGCGCCGCGTGTCCATCGAGTACGCGCTCATCCGCGACATCAACGACCAGAATTTCCGCGCCGACATGCTGGGCAAGAAGCTTCACGACGCCCTCGGCTCCCGCGTCCACGTCAACCTGATCCCGCTTAACCCGACCCCCGGGTCGAAGTGGGACGCCTCCCCGAAGCCGCGCCAGGACGAGTTCGTCCGCCGCATTATCGCGCAGGGCGTCACCTGCACCGTGCGCGACACAAAGGGGCAGGAAATCGCGGCCGCGTGCGGCCAGCTGGCAGCCGACGAAAAAGCTGTCTAGAACTGGCCCGGGCCGAGACCCGTGCGGCCATGAAAAAAGGCCCGCCCGGTCCGGGCGAGCCGTGTGTGGGGCTCGTTAGCCTTCGACAGCATCCTGGCGGCGCAGGTGGGCGACGCGGGCGGGGTCGATGTTGTGGGCGCGCAGGTCGCGCTCGCTGAGCTCCGCGTAGGCGCCGGAGAGCGTGTGCTGGTCGTAGGCCCAGTCGCGTTCGACGTGGCCGAGCGGCTTGTTGTGGGCCGTCACAGTGCGCACCTGGCTCAGCTGCGGGCGAACGGCGAACAGGATGAGGCCGAGCGCGATGAGCACGGTGAGGGCGACCAACCAGACCGTCTCCACGTGGCCTTGGTGGTTACCAAAGTTGTAGGCAATGAGGAACGCGACGGAGATCCACCCCGCGATCTGGATGGCAGCGGGGGAGAACTCGCTCCAGCCGAACTTGGCGGAGGGGACGTCCGCCTCGGAAACTCCGTTGTACACCTGCGGCTCTTTGTCGTGGGAGTGGTCGGCCACTGCTTTCTCCTTGTGTGACGGGTATGACGGGTATGACGGGGTCTGTTCGGGTGCGCCCGCGGTAAGCGGGTGCCTCCATACCTGCTACATATCTTCCCACATCCTCCGGGGAAGTGGTGAGTAGATACCCCCCAATTGCCTCATACTTTCCATTGAGCGATGGTGGCAGGCGCGGGCATGCCAGAATAGCGGGGTGAAAAAGATTGTGATCCTCGGCTCGACAGGCTCGATTGGCACGCAGGCGATCGAGGTCATTGAACGCAACCGCGACGCCTTCGAGGTGGTGGGCATCGCGGCCGGAGGGCGCGATCCGGGCCGCGTTGTCGCGCAGGCGCGCGCGTGCGGCCTGGGCCCGGGGGCGGTCGCGGTGGCAGATCCGGTAGCGGCGCGTGAGGTCTCGGGGGCACTTGGTGGCCCGGTGCTGACCAGCCCGGAGGACCTCGTGCGCGCGCAGCCGGCCGACACGGTGCTCAACGCCATGGTGGGGTCGCAGGGGCTCGCCTCGACGCTGGCGGCGCTGGAGACGGGGGCGAGCCTCGCGCTGGCCAACAAGGAGTCGCTGGTGGCCGGCGGCCGCCTCGTCACCGCCGCGGCGGGCAAGGGCCAGATCATCCCCGTCGACTCCGAGCACTCCGCCATGGCGCAGTGCCTGCGCGCGGGTACGGCCGGGGAGGTCGCGCGCTACGTGCTCACCGCCTCTGGCGGGCCCTTCCGCGGGCAGACGCGCGAGCAGATGTGGGAGGCCACGCCGCAGCAGGCGGCGGCGCACCCTACGTGGTCGATGGGCCAGATGAACACCCTGAACTCCGCCACGCTGGTGAACAAGGGCCTCGAGCTCATCGAGGCCACGCTGCTTTTCGACGTCGAACCCGAGCGCATCGACGTCACCGTCCACCCGCAGTCCATCGTGCATTCGATGGTGACCTTCGTCGATGGCGCGACCATCGCCCAGGCGTCGCCCCCGTCGATGACGCTGCCGATCGCGCACGCGCTGGCCTGGCCGCACCGCGTGCCGGGCGCCCAGCCGGCCCTCGACTTCGCGGGCGCGTCCGAGTGGACCTTCGAGCCGTTGGATGACGAGGCTTTCCCGGCGGTGCGCCTGGCCCGCGAGTCCGCCGCCGCGGGGGCGGGGGCTCCCGCGGTGTACAACGCCGCGAACGAGGAGGCCGCGGCGGCGTTCCTCGCCGGAACGATTCGTTTCCCGCAGATCGTCGACGTCATCGCCGAGGTGCTCGAGAGCGCCGATGGGTTTGCGGCTGAACCCGCGACCTTCGCCGACGTCGTGGCCGTGGAGGACGAGGCTCGGGCCCGCGCCCGGGCGCGGATCCGCGCGATCGCGGGCGCGTAGGGGAGGGGCGCGATGGCTTTCCTCCTGGGCATTATCGTCTTCGCCTTCGGCATCGCCATTTCCGTCGCCTTGCACGAGGCGGGGCACATGGTCACGGCGCGCGCTTTCGGCATGCGGGTGCGCCGCTACTTCATCGGCTTCGGGCCGCCTCTGTGGCAGACGACGCGGGGCCACACCACCTACGGCGTGGCGGCGCTTCCCTTCGGTGGCTTCTGCGACATTGCGGGCCTGACCTCTCAGGATCTGCTCACCGAGGAAGAAAAGCCGTTGGCGATGTACCTGAAGCCGTGGTGGCAGCGCGTTGCGGTGATGAGTGGCGGCATCCTCATGAACCTGCTTCTGGGGCTCGTGATCACCTACCTCGTGGCGGTGTTCGCCGCGATCCCGAACCCCTACGCTGACCGCACGCCAACGGTGGGCGCGGTCAGCTGCACCGCGGACCAGACCGGCCCCGACACTCTCGCCGACTGCACAGGCCCGGGCCCAGCGGGCGAGGCGGGCGTGCACCCCGGCGACAAGGTCCTCGCCGTGGACGGGGCGAGTGTGGCCACCTTTGACGAGCTGCGCTCGTACGTGCTGGTGCGGCCCGGTCAAACCGTGACGCTGACGGTCGGGCGCGACGGGCAGGAGCTGGACATTCCCATCGTCGTCGACGAGGTGGTGCGCCTCAACGCGCAGACGGGCGAGAGTATTCGGGCGGGTGCGATCGGCGTGGCCAGCCAGCCGGTCGAAGACCCGATGGCCTCCTTCGGCCCGGTGGAGGCGGTGCCCGCGACCGTGTCGCTGACCGGCCAGATGCTGCGGGGGACAGTCGAAGGCCTCATCGCCTTCCCCGGCAAAATCCCGGGCGTGGTGGCCTCGATCTTCGGCGCGGAACGCGACGTCGCCGGCCCGGTGAGCGTCATCGGGGCCTCCCGGGCGGGAGGCGAGCTCGTCGAGCGCGACATGTGGGCGGTGTTTTGGATGCTGCTCGCCTCGCTGAACTTCTTCCTCGCCCTGTTCAACATCGTGCCGCTGCCGCCGCTGGACGGCGGGCACATCGCGGTGATCTTCTTCGAAACCCTGCGTGATGCGCTCCGGCGCCTGCGCGGTCTTCCCCCGGGCGGGCCGGTCAACTACGACAGGCTCATGCCGGTGACCTACGCGATGGCGGCGGCCCTGCTTGTCGTGGGCATGTTCGTCATGGTCGCGGACGTGGTCAACCCGGTCAGAATATTTGGGTAGCGGTGCTAGGGTTGGGGGCTATGAATCAGCCTATTGCTTTGGGTATTCCCGATGGTCCGCCCCCGACTCTCGCGCCGCGTCGGAAGACGCGCCAGCTGATGGTGGGCGGGGTCGGTGTCGGCTCGGAGCACCCGATCACGGTCCAGTCGATGACGACGACGAAGACGCACGACATCAACGCTACGCTGCAGCAGATCGCGCAGCTGACCACCGCGGGCTGCGACATCGTCCGCGTGGCGTGCCCGAAGACGGTCGACGCGGAAGCGCTGCCGGCGATCGCGGCGAAGTCGCCGATCCCGGTGATCGCGGATATCCACTTCCAGCCGAAGTACATCTTCGCCGCGATTGACGCGGGCTGCGCGGCAGTGCGCGTCAACCCCGGCAACATCAAGGAGTTCGACGGCCGCGTGAAAGAGGTCGCCAAGGCCGCCGGTGACGCGGGTATCCCGATCCGCATCGGGGTCAACGGCGGCTCCTTGGACAAGCGGCTGCTGGAAAAGTACGGCAAGGCCACCCCGGAGGCGCTGGTGGAGTCCGCGGTGTACGAGGCGGGCCTGTTTGAGGAGCACGGTTTCGGCGACATCGCGATCTCCGTGAAGCACTCGGACCCCGTGCTCATGGTCGAGGCCTACCGCCAGCTGGCGGAGGTCACGGACTACCCGCTGCACTTGGGGGTGACCGAGGCCGGCCCGAAGTTCATGGGCACGATCAAGTCCTCCGTCGCCTTCGGCGCGCTGCTGTCGCAGGGTATCGGGGACACCATCCGGGTGTCGCTGTCGGCGGACCCGGTCGAAGAGATCAAGGTGGGCGACCAGATCCTGCAGTCGCTCAACTTGCGTCCGCGCAAGCTCGAGATTGTCTCCTGCCCGTCGTGCGGCCGCGCCCAGGTGGACGTGTACAAGCTCGCTGAAGAGGTCACCGCTGGCCTCGACGGCATGGAGTTCCCGCTGCGCGTGGCCGTGATGGGCTGCGTGGTCAACGGCCCGGGCGAGGCGCGCGACGCCGACCTCGGCGTCGCCTCGGGCAACGGGAAGGGCCAGATCTTTGTCAAGGGCGAAGTCGTGGAGACGGTGCCGGAGTCGAAGATCGTGGAAACGCTCATCGCCCACGCGCATCGCATCGCGGAGGAAGAAGGTCTCGAGGAGATCGCCGGGGCCAAGGCTGAGGTCAAGGTCACACGCTAGACGTCCGGGGTGCCGCGGGGTGGCGGACACAGCCGACGGCCCCGCGGTGTTACTTTCACGGCATGAAAAAATCCGTCGCCAGCGTCGGCCTTGTGTCCGCACTCGTCGTCTCGCTGTGCGCGTGCACGCCGAAGCCGCGGGACGCGGAGCCTGCCGCGGCGGATTTTCTCACTGCCCTGACCACGCAGGACTACGAGTCCCTCGCATCGCTTGTCGACGCCCCAGCCCCCGCCACCGACATCATTCGCCGCACGTGGGACGGCCTGCAGGCCGAGGGGGCGAGCGCCGAGATCGCGGAGGTGCGCCACCACGACAACGTGGCCACCGTGCGCTACCGGCTGGACTGGGACCTTCCGCGGGGGCGCGACTACGCCTACGACGCCACGATGACGCTCACAAAGACGGGCGAGGAATGGACGGTGCGCTGGCAGCCGTCCATTGTCAACCCTCGCCTGGGGGCGAGCCAGCACCTCGAGCTGCGGGCGAAGCCTGCGGATAAGGCGAGCGTTGTCTCCTCCGACGGCGTCGAGCTGATGGCGCCGGGTGTGGCCTACCGCGTCCTTGTGGACCCTGCTCAGGTGCGCGACGCGCAGGGCACAGCCCGCCGGGTGGTGGCCGCTCTCGACCGCGCGCGAGAGGTCGACCAGTCCGTCCCGCGCCGCGACGCGGAGGATCTGGAGGGGCAGATCCGTGGGGCGTCGGGAAGCTACTCGGTGGCCGTGGTGCCGGCGGCGGCGGTGGATGCCTTCCGCGCCGAGCTGGGGGAGGTGCCCGGGGTGCGGCTCAACGAGGAGGCGGCGATGGTGACCGCCGACCCGGGGTTCGCTCCCGACATCATGGCGCGCGTCGGGGAGCTGGTGCGCGACGACCTCGAGGGCGAACCGGGGTGGAGCATCAGTGTGGTCAACGAGAACGGCGCGGCGCTCGAGGAGCTCGAAGGAGAGGCGCCGAAGCCGTCGCCCGCGATTCGCGTGAGCTTGGATCACGCGGTGCAGCGCGCGGCGGAGCGGGCCCTCGAGCCGCTCGCGGGGCAGCAGGCGATGATTGTGGCGATTCGCCCGTCGACGGGCGGCGTCCTCGCCGTCGCGCAGACCCCGGCGGCGGACAAGGACGGAAACGTGGCGACGATGGGGCAGTACCCGCCGGGATCGACGTTCAAGATCATCACGGCGGCGGCGGGGCTCCAGCTGCAGGGGGTGGGGCCCGAGACCATCGTGCCGTGCCCGGGGACGATGGACATTTACGGCCGCGTGGTCACCAATTACGGCGGCTTTAGCCTCGGCAGCGTGCCGCTCGAGCGAGCGTTCGCGGCCTCCTGCAACACCACCTTCGCCGACATGTCGACGCGGCTTGAGCCGGGGCAGCTGAAAGACGTCGGCAAGCAATTCGGCCTGGGGATCGACCTGAGTATCCCGGGGCTGGAGACGATCACGGGCTCGATCCCCGGGGGAGAGGAGGCGCTCGACCGCACGGAGGCGGGGTACGGGCAGGGCCACGACCTCGCCAGCCCCTTCGGCATGGCGCTCGTCGCCGCGACCGCCGCACACGGGTCGATGCCCGTGCCCTACCTGCTTCCGGGCCAGGAGACCGAGGTGAGCGAGTCGGTCTCCGCCCCGGGTCCGGAGGTGATCGAGCAGCTGCAGCGCATGATGGCGGCGGTGACCGCGCCCGGCGGCACCGCCCCCGGGATGAGCGCGGGCGGCGACATTCGGGGCAAGACGGGCGAGGCGGAGATCGACGGCGGTTCGCACTCCTGGTTCACGGGCTATCGGGTCGACGACGACATCGCCTTTGCCACCCTCATCGTCCTCGGCGGCGGCTCGGACGCGGCGGTGGGCGTGACGGACCGGATGTTGCTCAACCTCGATCAGGCGCGCAACCCGGGCTAAGCGGCCGGGCCCGGCGGGGCTAGCATGTCCTGTATGAGCCACAGAGGATTGCTGGAACCAGGAACACCCACCCCCATCCGCACCGTGCCGAAGGGCATCGAACGCCCCGAGTACGCCTGGAAGGACGACGTCCAGGAAAACGTCGGCGAGCCTTATGTGCAGTCGGCCGAGACGATCGAGCGGATGCGCGCGACCTCGAAGATCGCCGCGAACGCCCTCGCCGTCGCGGGCGCGGCGGTGCGCCCCGGCGTGACCACCGACGAGATCGACCGGGTCGCGCACGAGTACATGCTCGACCACGGCGCGTACCCGTCGACGCTGGGCTACCGGGGTTACCCGAAGTCGTGCTGCGTGTCGCTCAACGAGATCGTCTGCCACGGAATCCCGGATACGACGGTGATTCAGGAAGGCGACATTGTCAACATCGACGTCACCGCCTACAAGGACGGCGTCCACGGGGACACCAACGCCACCTTCTTCGCCGGTGAGGTTGAGCAGCGCCACCGCGACCTCGTCGAGCGCACCTACAAGGCAACCATGCGGGGGATCAAGGCCGCCAAGCCGGGCCGCGAGATCAACGTTATCGGCCGCGTCATTGAGGCCTACGCCAAGCGCTTCGGCTACAACGTGGTCACCGACTTCACCGGCCATGGGGTCGGCCCGACCTTCCACAACGGCCTCGTTGTGCTGCACTTCGACTCGGACACGTACCGTGACGTCCTCGAGCCCGGCATGACGCTCACCGTCGAGCCGATGATTAACCTTGGCGCCCTGCCGTACCGCATCTGGGACGACGGCTGGACCGTGCAGAACCTCGACGGCGAGTACACTGCCCAGTTCGAGCACACCATCCTCATCACCGACACCGGCAACGAGATCCTCACCATCCCCGACGCCGAGCTCGCCGAGGGCATGCTGATGCGTGGCGACGCCTAAAAAACGCCCCCGGCTCCGTCCGATGCACGGGGTCGGGGGCGCGGGTCTGGGGGCTTAGAAGTTCAGGAGCCCGTTGACGTTGGCCCAGTTCAGGCCCGCGATGGTCAGGCCGACGACCGAGCCGATGAGGGCGACGACCGTGTAATCGATCCAGTAGCGCGCCCACTGCGGGACGTTCGCGTGGTGGGTCTGCTTACCGAAGGCGTCGACGCCGTAGAAGAGCTTGTCCGTGTCGTTGAAGAACTGCGACAGGCCCTGGCCGCTGGACAGGCCCTTGAAGCCGTCCTCGACCACGGAGCTGAACGGCTTGTCCTTGGTGCCGTCGGCCTTCTCGATCTCGCCGACGAAGATGGCGGGGCGGTCGTTGATAGCCTGGCCAGGCGTGGTCTTCTCGTTCGCCTCGGTCTGGGTGGGGGTCTCTGCCGAGGCGGTGGCCACGCCGCCGAGGGCGACGGTCAGGGCGGTGGCGCCGGCGGCTGCTGCGGTGCGGACGTTACGCATGGGTTCCTACTTTCGGGAAAAGACTGGAGTGGGGGGACGGGAGGGTCGGCTACCGCGAGAACGGGCCGTGGACGACGAAGTTGTACACCGGGGCGGCGAGGAGGCCCACAACGGAGGTGATGCTGGCAAGAATCGTGGTCGCGTACAGCAGCTGGGCCCACACGGGCTGCGAGGACAGGTCTGTCGAGGAGCCGAAGATCGCACGGCCGTCGGCGCCGGTCGGATTGCCGTCGTCGTCGTAGGCGCCGAGGGCGGCGCCGATCTGGGAGGACAGGGACGGGGAGGCGTCCTGGTCCGCCTCCGCGGAGGCGGCGGGGGCGGACCCGAGTGCCAGAGCGGTTGCGGTGGCGCCAGCGAGCACAGCCTGACGGAAAGTGCGCATGAGTGCGATCCTTACTGTTGAATTCTGAAAACAAGGACCGGGAAGGAATCCGGGTAGTAGCAGGGCACCTACCGTGCAACGGGCAGCGTTGCCGCCACGTTTTTTTTGGTCTGTGAGGCCCCACTAGCTGCCGTTACTATAGCGCAGCCATATAAATCCTGCCACGCACCCTGAATGATAATAGGGATAACCTGTGCTGCAGCTTTCCGTGGGTATCGTTTTACCTTCCCGGCACCTCAACGAAATCGAGGTCGAGGCCGAGGATCGCGTTCTCGGTCACCTCCGCGAGTGCCGGGTGGATCCAGTACTGCTTGCGGGGAAACTCGCGCAGGTCCAGGTCGTAGGCGAGGACGGTGATCATCTGCTGGATCAGCGTGGAGGCCTGCGGGCCCATGTAGTGCGCGCCGAGGAGGCGGCCGGTGCTTCGGTCGGCGACGAGCTTGACAATGCCAGTCGTGTCCTCGAGCGCCCACCCGTAGGCCACGTCGCCGTAGCGCTGCACCGCGACAGTGACGTCGTGGCCGGCGTCGCGCGCCTCGGCCTCGGTCAGGCCCACGGTGGCGATCTGCGGGTGGGTAAACACCGCGTAAGGCACGTTCTCGTGCGGCATGGGCACCATGGAGTCCGGGTGGAGGATGTTGTGGCGCACGGTCCGGGTTTCCGCGTTGGCCACGTGCTTGAGCTGGTAGGGGGAGGAGACGTCGCCCAATGCCCAGACGCCCTGGGCGGTGGTCCGGCCGTAGTCGTCGACGCGGATGCGGCCGTCGTCACGCATCTCGATGCCCGCCGCCTGAAGGTTGAGCTGGTCGCCGTTGGGGCGGCGGCCCATGGCCACGAGGAGAGCCTCGGAGGTGACCTGGGTGCCGTCGTCGAGCGTGAGCGTGACGGAATCCTCGGTGTGCGTCGCGGAGGCGACCGTGCGGCCAAGGTGCAGCTCGTAGGTGGAGGCGGCGATGTCGTTGAGGTGCTCGGAAAGGTCGCGGTCCAGGTGGCGCAGCAGCGGGGAGCGGTTGACAAGGCGCACCGTCGTGCCGAGGGACTGGAAGATGTGCGCGAACTCCATGGCGATGAACCCACCGCCGACGATGGTGAGGGATTCGGGCTGGCGGTCGAGGCGCATGATGTCGTCGCTGGTGTGGAAGGGCACGGCGCGCGCCCAGTCGGGCACGACGGCGCGGGAGCCGGCGGCAATGATGATGGTCTCGCCGGTGATGGTTTTCTCCACGCCGCCCTGCGCCGTGGCCAGGGTTTTCGGGCCGACGAAGGTGGCGTGGCCGTCGTAGACCGTCACGTTGGGGGAGCCGTCGCCGCGGCGGAACTCCTCGCCGCCCTGGGCGATGAGATCGATGCGCCTGTCAAAGACGCGTGTGACGATGCCCGGCCAGTCGGCCCCTGTGTACTCGACGTCGAGGTTGAGGCGGCTGGCGTGCTGGGCCTCGAAGGCGAGGTCGGCCGCCTTGACGTACATCTTGGTCGGGATGCAGCCAACGTTCATGCAGGTGCCACCGAAGCGGTTTTCCTCGATGATCGCGATGGATGCGTCGTCGAAGTCCGGGGTGGGGATGGAGTTGCCGGAGCCGGCGCCGAGGATGATGAGGTCGTAGTGGGCGTCGGCGCGTGCGGTCGAGTCAGTCATGAAAGTCCTGTCCTCCTTAGATAAAGCGTGGGGGGGATTAGTCCTGTGCGGGCAGCTCGCCGAGCCAGGAGTCAACGGCCGCGAAGGCGGCCTCGCGGGCGTGGGGTTCGCTGAGGAAGACGTCGTGAAGCGCGCCGTCGATGGGCACCACCGTGGCGTCGTCCGAGAGCGTGGGCGCCCACCGCTTGATCTGCTCGACGTCGAGGACCGTGTCTGCGGTGTCCGCGGCGGCCGAGTAGGGCTTGCCCAGGTAGGAGTGGGAGGAGCACACCGTCAGCGTGGGCACGCCGGTGTCGACCTCGCCCTTGTGCACGTGGCGCTGGCCCTGCATGACGGCACGCACCCAGCCGAGACGGGCCAGGTGGCCGGTGACGGGCTTTTTGTCAGTGTCGAAGTGCCACTGGCCGTGTTCGGTCGCCGAGACGGATTGCCCGTACGTCCCCGTGCCCGCCTTGGGCAGCCGAAGGGTGGGAACGTGCTTGCCCAGAAACAGGACGGGTGCGCGCAAGATCTTCACCAGAACCGGCGGGAACTGAAGGTCCAGCCACGGGCTATTGAGGATGAGCCCCTGGAGCGCGGAGTGCGCCTCGGGGTCGTTGCGGCGCAGCGCGTCCATCCACAGCGGCACGATCAGCCCTCCCGTCGAGTGGGCGAGAGGAACCACGCTGCCGTGCTTGCCGGCGATCAGGCTGAGCGCGGTGGTGAGTTCGGGAAAGTACTCCGCGAGGTCGGTGGTGTAGTGCCAGTACTCGCCCGCGTGGCGCGAGCGGCCGCAACGGCGCAGGTCGATGGCGTAGAAGGCGTACCCGGCGGCCTGGTAATGCTGGGCCACGTGCTTCTGGAAGAAGTAATCCGACATGCCGTGGACCCAGAGGATCGCCGGTTGCTCCGTCGCCTCGTCCGGGAGCGCGCGCACGAGGGTGGCCCGCTCGGTGCCCGCCTCGGGGTCGTCGACAGGCAGCTCAGCGGACTCGAAGCCCTCGCCGAGGATGTCGTCGTGCCACGGGAGGTTCTCAAGAGTTAAGGACGCGGGCGTAGCATTATCTCTCATGCCGTCGATGGTAGGGCATGTTTGCGTATCGACGCCCACCTAGCGGTCTGTTGCTAGCCGCCTGACCGAGGGGCGTAGAGTGTAATGGCAAGTCGATGTGAGTGAGCGCACTAGTGGCGCCTGCCACACGGCGGGGACGCTCACGAACCGGTCGGCCCCACGAAACTGAGCACAGAGACCGCACTGACACGAATAAGCCACGAATAAGCGAAAAGGGTTGAACGGATGTCTGAAGAACAAGGCAAGAACTTGAACGGCGAGGTTGATGTCCTGCTTATCGGTGCAGGCATCATGAGCGCGACTCTCAGCGCGATGCTCCGGGAGCTGGAACCGGACTGGTCCCAGGCCATCTTCGAGCGCCTCGACAGTGCCGCCGAGGAGTCCAGCTACCCCCTGAACAACGCGGGCACCGGCCACTCCGCACTGTGCGAGCTGAATTACACGCCGGAGAAGAACGGCCGCGTTGACGTCTCCAAGGCGATGGCGATCAACGAAAAGTTCCAACTCGCCCGCCAGTTCTGGTCCCACCAGGTGGAAAGCGGCCTGCTGACGGACCCCCAGGACTTCATCAACCCCGTCCCCCACGTCTCCTTCGGGCAGGGCGACGACCAGATCGATTACCTGCGCCGCCGCTACGAGAAGCTCTCGGCGAACCACATGTTCCCGAACATGAAGTTCACCTCGGACCAGGACGAATTCGCCGAGAAGCTGCCGCTCATGGCCCGGGGCCGCGACTTCGACTCGGAGCCCGTCGCCATCTCCTGGATCGACGAGGGCACCGACATTAACTACGGCGCGCTGACGAAGAAGTTCATCGACACGGCCGAAGAAAAGGGCACCATCGTGCGCTACGGCCACGAGGTGGTCAACATCAAGCGCGACGGCACCAAGTGGAAGGTGACCGTGCGCAACGTCCACACCGGCGACAAGCAGGTTGTCCACGCCTCCTTCGTGTTCGTCGGCGCCGGCGGCTACGCGCTCGACCTGCTGCGCAAGGCGCGCGTGCCCGAGGTGCGCGGCTACGCCGGCTTCCCCATCTCCGGCCTGTGGCTGCGCACTACCAACCAGGAGCTGGTGGAGCAGCACCAGGCGAAGGTCTACGGCAAGGCCAAGGTGGGCGCGCCGCCGATGTCCGTGCCGCACTTGGACCTGCGCGTCATCGACGGTGAGCAGTCACTTCTGTTCGGCCCCTACGGCGGCTGGAGCCCGAAGTTCCTCAAGAAGGGCTCCTACCTTGACCTGTTCACCTCGATCCGCCCGGACAACATCCCCTCCTACCTCGGCGTGGCCGCCACCAACCTCGACTTGGTGAAGTACCTCGTCTCCGAGGTGTTCAAGGACTTCGACGGCCGCCTCGACGCGCTGCGCGAGTACTACCCTGAGGTCAACGGCAAGGACTGGGACACCGTCGTGGCGGGCCAGCGCGTCCAGGTGATCAAGCCGGCTGCCGTGCCTACCTTCGGCACCCTCGAGTTCGGCACCGCCCTGGTCAACGACCAAGACGGCACCATCGCCGGCATCCTCGGCGCCTCCCCGGGCGCCTCGATCACCCCGGCCGCGATGCTCGAGCTGCTCGAGCGCTGCTTCGGCGAGCACATGATTGAGTGGTCCGACAAGCTCCACGAGATGTTCCCCACGTACGGTGTCTCCCTCAAGCGCGACGCCGACGCCTTCCAGAAGCAGTGGGAGTGGACCCAGAAGACCCTCGGCCTTGAGGAGGCCTCCGAAGGTTCCGAGGCCAGCCAGGACGTTTAGGTGCCGCAGTAGGTGGCGAAGGGCTCTTCGTCACCTTCCGGCCGGGCCATCCATTCCGGCCCAGCCTGCGGGTTGAACGGGTCGGTCACCGCCGTGAGGAGTTCGGTGTACGGCCCGTAGTCGCCGTCACGCTCGACCGCCGTGAGGGCGCTGTCGAGCATCCGGTTGCGGGGGATGAAGATGGGCCCGCCGCTTTCCCGGTTGAACGTTGTGATGTCGGCGGCCTCGCCAATGCCCTCCGCACCGGCGAAGTGGCGCTCCCAATAGTGGTCCCAGCGCTGTTGAATCGTGCCCAGCACCGCCTCCGCCTCGCTGCGCTCCATGACCCCGAGCAGCGCCTCGGCGAGGCGCGCCAGGTTCCAGGCGATGATGTTCGGCTGGTTGCCGAACGCATAGCGCCCGCCGGTGTCCACGGAGGAAAAGGACGCCGACCCTGTGAATCGCTCGGTGAAGGCGCACGGGCCGTAGTCGATGGTCTCGCCCGACAGGGCGGTGTTGTCGGTGTTCATCACCCCGTGGACGAAGCCGATGCGCATCCATCGCACCACCAGCTCCAGCTGCCGGTCGAGCACGTCGCGCAGTAACTGCGCCGGGGAATCGGCGCCCGCCGCGCCGACCACTTTGTTCACTAGCTCGGTCGACTGTGTGGCGGCGAATTGCACCGTGCCCACTCGCAGGTGCGAGCGCGCCACCCGCGCCACGATGCCGCCGGGTACTGCGCCTTGGCGCCGGAGCACCGTCGCCCCCGTGTCGAGGACCGCCAGCGAACGCGTCGTCGGCACCCCAATGGCGTGCATGAACTCGCTGACGAGATACTCGCGCAGCATCGGGCCGATCGCCCCCATCCCGTCCGACCCGGGCCGCGAGAACGGGGTCGGGCCCGAGCCTTTCAGCTGGATCTCCCGGCCGGCGATGTCGCCGAGGAGCAGGGCTCGGCCGTCGCCAAGCAGGGGCACGAACTGGCCGAACTGGTGCCCGGCGTACGCAATGGCGTGGCCGCCCCCGGCGCCGGTGAGCCACGCCGTGCCGTCCGGCGTGCGCAGCCAGTCGGGGTCGAGGCCGAGCTCGCGCGCGAGCGGCTCGTTGAGCACGACGAGGCGCGGGTTGGGGAAGTCCGCGCCGCGCGCCTCGCGGACGAGCTCGGGAAGCGCCTCGGCGAAGGCGTGGCTGAGTGTGGGCCGTGCGGAGGTGTTCATGCTGCCACCCTAGACTTGATTCCTATGACTCATGGGAAGGTAACGCTCGTCGGAGGGGGCCCGGGCGACTGGGACCTGCTCACCATTCGGGGGCTGCGCGCGCTCGAGGCCGCCGACGTCATCCTCACCGACCACCTCGGCCCCGCCGCCGAGCTGGGGGAGTTCCTCGACACCTCGGGCACGGTGCTTATCGACGTCTCCAAGCTGCCCTACGGCAAACAAGTCGCGCAGGAGCGCATCAACGAGTTGATCATCGACAACGCCCTGGCTGGCCGCGCGGTCGTGCGCCTCAAGGGCGGCGACCCTTACGTCTTCGGCCGCGGCTTCGAGGAGCTGCAGGCCTGCGCCGCCGCGGGCCTGGAGTGCGAGGTCGTGCCGGGGGTGACCAGCGCCGTCTCCGTCCCGGCGGCCGCCGGGGTGCCGGTGACGCAGCGCGGGGTGACGCACTCGTTCACGGTCGTGTCGGGCCACCTGCCGCCCGGGCACGAAAAGTCGCTGGTGGACTGGACCGCCCTTGCGCGCGCCGGCGGCACGATCGTGGTCATCATGGGCGTGCGCAACGCCCGCGCCATCACCGACGCGCTCGTTGGGGGCGGGCTTGCCGGGGACACCCCGGCGGCCGTGATCCAGGACGGGCACACCCGCCGCCAACGCGCGTTCGTGGCCACGCTCGCCGGCCTCGCCGACACGATGGAGCGCGAGGCCGTGGGCTCCCCGGCCGTCTACGTCATCGGGGAGGTGGCCGGCCTTGCGAGCGCTTGACCGGCTGATTCTGGGCACCGCCGGGGAACTGGCGGGGACCGTCCTCGTGTGCGAGGACCCCACGGGCGAGCTGACCTCCTCGGCCGTCGCGTCGGGGGCGCGGGTTGTTCTGCTCGACGGCGACTACTCCCGGTGCCAGCGGGCGGCGGCGCTCGGCGCCGACGTCGCCGGGGACGCGCGCCTCGACGAGTACCTCGCGGGCTCCTCCGGTTCCGCGGTGGCGGTGGGCGAAATGCCGAAGTCGCTCGCGCGCCTGGACTACCTCGCGCGCTCGATCGCGGGCGCCGGCTTTTCGTCCGTGCGCCTGGTCCTCGGAGCGAACAACAAGCACCTGGCGCGCTCGATGAACGCCGTGCTCGCCGAATCCTTCGCCGCGGTCGCGGCGTCGCGCGGGCGGGGCAAGTTCCGTTGCCTTGTCGCCTCGGGCCCGCGGCCGGTGGCCTACGAACCGGCGCGGGGCGATGGCCTCGTCGCCGTCGGCGGCGTGTTCTCCGGCACCACCCCCGACCACGGCGGTGAACTACTGCGCTCGGCGCTGCCGAACGAGCTGGGGCGCTTCCTCGACCTCGGGTGCGGCAACGGCTCCGTCTCCCGGGGCCTGCCGGGCTCCATCATGGCCACGGACTCCTCCGCCGACGCGGTGCTCTCCGCCCGCGCCATCGGCCTCGACGCCACATGGGACGATGCTGGATCGCGGTTTGCCTCCGGTTCCTTCGACACCATCGCGCTCAACCCCCCGTTCCACGAGGGGACCACCGTCGACGCGACGCTAGCGCTGCCGCTGCTCGACGCCGCCCGCCGCCTCCTCGCCCCCGGAGGTGCGCTCTACATGGTGCACAACTCCCACCTGCGCTACCGCGGCGAGGTGGAGAAGCGTTTCGGCAGCGTCGACGAAATCGCCCGCAACCGCCGCTATACAGTGCTGCGCGCTAGCTGACGCGCCGGGGGCCGCGATGGTTCAAGATGTAGTCGCCCAGGTAGGGCTGGGCAAATGAAACCGCGCCCCAGCCGGCCGGTGTGATCAAGTCTCGTTCGATGAGTTTGGCGCGGGTATCGCTCAGGCTCGTGAGCGGCCGGCCCAGCGCCTCGGCCAGCGCGGCGCCGGCGACGTCGTGTCCGCCGAGGCGCGCCAGCGCGTCGAGGTACTCGCGTTGGCGGGGAGGGACGTCGCGAAGCGAAGGCTGATGCACCTGCGTGCCCAGGCGGTCGATGGCCTCCGGTCGCGCCGCCTCGACCACCTCCGTGGTGATGCTCTCACCCGCGTTCTCCCAGGCCAGGTAGCCGATCAGCTGCACCAGGTACGGGTAGCCGCGCGTGAAGCGAGCGGCGGCCGCGGCGGCGTCCTCGGTGAAGGGTCTCCCGGATTCGGCCGCGGTGAGGGTGAGGGTGCGGGTGGCGTCGTCAAGCGTGAGCGGTCCAAGCTCGTAATGGCGAGCCCGGCGGAGGAAGGTTGCGCCGGGCAGGTCCAGGAGGCGGTTGACGCCGCGGGTGAGGCCGGCCATGGCGAGGGCGATCTCGGCATCGTCGCGCACGAGGTCCTGGTAGGCGACGGCGATCTGGGCAAGGTCGTCCGGGTCCGCGTCCTGCACCTCGTCGAGGGTGATCAGCACCCCGGTCTGGATTTCTCGTAGCAGCTCGCGCAGCCGGGTAATCAGGCGCGGCACCGGGGAGTGATCGGTGAGTTCGGCGCGTATCGAGCCGAGCCCGGCCACCGACACCCCCGTCACCTTCCGATCCGGCTGGGGGTCAAGCCGTTCCAGCGTCTCCGGGATGGTGGAGTTCGTCAGGGTCTCCGCCATGCCCTCGCGCCCCGACGCGCGCAAGACGACCCAGCCGCGGGCGGCGGCGATGTCTTCGAGCTCCGTGAGTAGCACCGTTTTGCCGATGCCCCTGGAACCAGAAACGATGATACTGCGGTGAGGGTCACCCGGGCCGTTGTCGAGGGCGCGGCCGAACTCCACCAGGACGGCCTCGCGGCCGGCCCACACGCGGGGGCTGGCGCCGAAGGTGGGGCGGAAGGGGTTGTTCATGGGGGTAGTGTAGCGCCTTTGTAGCGATGTAGGTTGATAAATTGATAAATCGGTCGGGTTGATAAATTGATAAATCAGGCGGGTGCTGGGGTGGTGCGGTGTGGCAAACCCCGATGTTGGACGCTTCGAGGCTTAAACCCCGACTTTGGGTGCTTGATGCTTAAACCCCGATGTTGGACGCTTTGAGGCCTCAACCCCGACCTTGGGTGCTTGAGGCTTAAACCCCGACTTTGGGTGCCTGAGGGCTTAAACCCCGACTTTCAAACCCCGACCTATCGCCAAACCCTGTTGCCCCCGCGATTCCCGACGGCGATAAGTCGGGGTTTAAAAGTCGGGGTTTGCGCGCCGCTCTCCGCTGACCGCGCCGCTCTCCGCTGACCGCGCCGTACCCGGCTGGCCGCGCCGTATCCGGCTGACCGCGCCATATCCGGCTGACCGCGCCATACCCGGCTGACCGCGCGGGAACCGAACCGCCCCGGCAGCCGTCTAAACCGGTATGGGCATAGATCGGAGGAACCAGGCTGAGGTGGCCCGACAGCGGGCGAGACGGGCAGAACTTTGCGCCGGGATCATCGATACCCGGCAGCTCACCCACGACCGCGCTCGGCACGAGGGAGGGCCGTCGCGTGTCCAGCTGTCGCCACAGCTGTACTACCCGGCGGAACTGTGGGAGGCGCTGCCGGGCCACGAGCGCCGGCTGCTCCTGGCCTGCGCCGCCGGCAGGAACAACAGAAAGACGTCGCTGATCGGGCGCTCCGCTGCCCGCGTGGGGGGAATGTGGGTGGTGGCGCTGACGGAAGAGAGGGTGGAATTGGCGATGCCGGGGGCGAGCCTCGGACCGTCTGTCCGGAAGAACCCCGGGTACAAGGCGTACCACTTCAACCTTCACCAGAGTGAGACGTACGAATCGGATGGCTACCGGGCCACCCGCCTGACCCGGACCGCCATCGATATCGCCCGCCTCCACGGATTCGCCGAGGGGCTGGTCGCCTTCGACTGGCTGCTGCGCTCGGGTGGGACGAAGCGGGACGTCGAGCGCGAAGTTCGTCGGATGGGCCGGTTCAAAGGGGTGCGGACGGTCCGGCGCTGCCTCCGCCACGCCACCGCCCTGTCCGAGTCGCCCTTTGAGTCCCTCGCCCGTGCGCTGCTCATCGAGGCGGGACTGAACCCGCAGCCCCAGTACAGCATCGGCGCCTACAGGGCGGACCTGTGCATCGGTGGGTGGCTGCTGATCGAGATCGACGGCGACAGCAAGTACGAGACGGACACCGCGGAGGTCATCAAGCGCGAAAACGACAGGAAGAAGCGCATCGAGAACCAGGGCTACACAATCATGCGCTACCGGCCGAAGGAGCTGCTCGCACACCCGGCCACGTTCATCGCCGAGGTCACAGCCGCTCTACACCACCAGCGTCAGCTGGGAGCCTGACATCTCCACGGCGAACCCCGCCTCTGAGGCCACTGCAGCGACCTCAGCGGCGGAGGAACAGGACGGCCCCGAGGCCAACGCGCGCGCTAGCTCGCCTTTGTACTGCTTGTTGAAGTGGCTGACCACCTTGCGCGCCCCGCCCACCTCTGTCTCCACGCGCACGGTCGCCGCACCTGGCACGGGGCCCAGTGAGTGGTAGGCCCCGGATCGCATGTCCACGATGAAGCCCAGCTCGGAGAGTACTTCGCTTATCGACGCCCCCCAGCGCGCCTTCATCGTCGGTACCGAACCGTCCCGGGCGGGCAGCTTGGATCCGCCGGACAGGCGGTAGCGGGGAATCAGGTCGGTGGCGCGGACCACGCCGAACAGGGCGGAACCGATGGCGAGGCGGGACAGCGCCGAGGTGTCGAGGGTGGCGGGGGAAAGGGCGTCGTATAGCACGCCCGTGTAGCGATGGATGGCGGGCATCGTCGGGGCCTGACGCAGCGACGTGTTCTCGGCGGCCTCGGCGCGCTTCGACGCCGGGATGTTCAGCGTGGCCATCATGTCGTCGACGGGCAGGGCGACAAGGTCGTCCATGATCTCTTCCCTGATGGGGTTAAGAGAGGGAAACGACAGCGTCATGGGGTCGGCGTCCCCGCCGGCGGCTTTGGTCTCGGAAGGCGGGAGCAGGATGAGCATGTCGTACACCCTAGCGCTAAGATGTCCGCCATGATTACACGCCTTTCCGAGCTGTTCCTGCGCACGTTGCGCGAAGATCCGGCGGACGCCGAAGTGCCCTCCCACAAGCTTCTGGTGCGCGCCGGCTACGTGCGCCGCGCGGCCCCCGGCGTGTATTCCTGGCTGCCGCTGGGCCTGCGTACGCTGCGCAAGATCGAGGGCGTCGTGCGCGAGGAGATGGACCGGATGGGTGCCCAGGAGCTGCTGTTCCCGGCGCTGTTGCCCCGCGAGCCCTACGAAGCCACCAACCGGTGGGCGGAGTACGGCGACGACCTGTTCCGGCTCAAGGACCGCAAGGGCGCCGACATGCTGCTCGGGCCGACGCACGAGGAGATGTTCACGGCGACGGTCAAGGACCTGTACTCCTCGTACAAGGATTTCCCGGTCACGCTGTACCAGATTCAGACGAAGTACCGCGACGAGGCGCGCCCCCGCGCCGGGATCCTGCGCGGGCGTGAGTTTGTGATGAAGGATTCGTACTCTTTCGACATGTCCGACGCCGGGCTCGACGAGTCCTACGCCAAGCACCGCGCCGCCTACCAGCGCATCTTCGACCGCGTGGGTATCCACTACGAGATCTGCAAGGCGACCTCGGGGGCGATGGGCGGCTCCGCCTCCGAGGAGTTCCTCGCGTACTCTGACAACGGCGAGGACACCTTTGTCGTCTCCACCGCGGGGGACTTCGCGGCGAACGTCGAGGCCGTGGTCACGGTCGCCCCGCCGGAGCGTTCCATCGAGGGCCAGCCTGAGGCGCAGGAGTACGTCACGCCGCGCTCCGAGACTATCGAGGCGCTCGTCGAGTGGGCCAACCGCGAGGGCGTGCTTATCGACGACCGGCCTGCCGCCGCCGGAGACACCCTCAAATGCATGGTGATTAAGGTCAACGACCCCCGCGCCCTCACCGAGGACGGCGACCCCGTCGGACCCCAGCTGGCCGCCGTGCTCATCCCGGGCGACAGGGAGCTCGACGAAAAGCGCCTCGAGGCCTCCCTGGAGCCGGCCACGTTCGAGCTGGCGAGCGAGGACGATTTCGCCCGGCACGACTTCCTGGTGAAGGGCTACGTGGGCCCACGCGCGCTGGCGGCGAACGGTGTGAGGATCTACGCCGACCCGCGCGTGGTCACGGGTACCAGCTGGATTACGGGCGCTGACGCGCACGAACGCCACGTTGTGGGCCTGGTCGCCGGGCGTGATTTCGAGGTGGACGGATACATCGAGGCGGCGGAGATCCGCGAGGGTGACCCCTCTCCCAGCGGCAACGGGACCGTCAAGCTCGCGCGCGGCATCGAGCTGGGACACATTTTCCAGCTTGGGCGCAAGTACACCGAGGCGATGGACGTACAGATCCTCGACGAGAACGGCAAGCGTGCCACCCCGACGATGGGTTCCTACGGAATCGGTATCTCGCGCATGATGGCGGTTGTGGCGGAGCAGCGCCACGACGAGAAGGGCCTCGTGTGGCCGGCGGCGATTGCGCCCTTCCATGTGCACGTCGCCGTGGCCAACAAGGACGCCGCCGCGCTGGAGGCGGGCGAGCACCTTGTGGAGGAGCTCAGCGCCGCCGGCGTCGAGGTTCTCTTCGATGACCGCCCGAAGGTCTCCCCGGGCGTGAAATTCAAGGACGCGGAGCTTCTGGGGATGCCCTACATCGTGATCCTGGGTCGCGCTTTCTCCGAGGGGAAGGTGGAGCTGCGCATCCGCGGCGGCGAGACTCTCGAGGTGGCGGCCGCGGAGGTCGTCGAGAAGCTGCGCGGCCTTCTCGCCGAGGACCTCTAGACTCGTTGCGCGTGCGCCGCGAACGCGATCGCGGCCTCGCGCCACGGGGCCGACGTCGCGGCGGCCGCCGTCTCGCGCCAGTGGGAGACGAGGGCGGAGTCGAGGCTGTCGACGAGGGCCGCGGCGCTCGCCGCATCGGTCGGCTGCTCGCCCGCGGGCAGCTCGTAGCCGGGCGCGGCAGCAGGCACCTCGCCCGTCGGGTGCAGCAACCGCACGAGGGCGAAGCGGCGCTGACCGGCGGCCGCGCGCAGCTCGTCAATGCGCGCGCCGGTTGCGTCGTCGCTGAACGCGAGGGCGACGCCGAGCGCGTAATCGAGGGCGTACTCGTGGGCGAGCATGTCGCGCGCAGCGGCGAGGTCGGCCTTGTCTGTGACCTCAGGCGCGAGCAGGTCGACGGGTTCGGTGGCGGTGATGTCGATGGCCTGGGCGACGACGAGGTCGACGGATTCCGCGGGCACCGCTCCCGCCGCTTGCGCGCCCGCGGCGGGAGCGGCGTGGGCAAGGGCCGCGACGTTGGCGACGCCTGCCGCCTCGCCGGCGCCGCGTTCGACGGCGCAGGACTGCGGCGGCGCGCCCACCTCGTCCGTGCCGCACAGCCGGGTGATCTCCCCGTAGAGTTGCTCGGCCTGCTCCGCGCGCAGGCCCGCGGCGGGGGCACCGCCGAGGGCCGCCGCGTCCGCCTCGGCCTGCTGGGCGAGTGTCAGGATCTCCCCGTTCGGGCGCGGGCCCAGCAGCGAGCACGATGCGAGGACCAGGCAGGCAGGCAGCAGCGCAAGGCGGGAGAACTTCACCCGCCACACCGTACACGATAGGCTGTTGCGCATGGCATTTCCCGGAGTCGAGACCCTCACCGAGCTGATCCGCCCCGTCGCAGAGAGAAGGGGCATGGATATCGAAGACATTCGCACGGTCAAGGCCGGCAAGAAGTCCCAGGTCGTGGTCTCCCTCGACTCCGATGCGCGCCCCACGCTCGACGAACTCGAGGCGGCATCGAACGAGATCAGCGAGCTCTTCGACGCCCACGAGGCCGCCGGGGAGATCAACTTCGGCGCCGGCTACACCCTCGAGGTGACCACCCCGGGTGTGGACCTCCCGCTCACGCAGCCGCGACACTGGCGCCGCAACCGGGGACGAAAAGTCCTCGTGGGTGAGTCCGCCTACCGCATCGGTGCGCTCGACGAGGACGAGCGCACCGTGGTTCTCATTGCGTCCGGTGGGAAGGAGCCGACAGTGGAGCTGCGCGCCGTTTCCGATCTCGCGGGAGCGGTGGTAGAAGTTGAATTCAGCAATCCGCCGGCCGGGGAGACTGAGCTGGCGGGCAAGTCGTTCGACGAGGCCGCCCGCGCGGCCTCCCATGGAGAGGGAGAATAAGTGAATATCGACATGCGCGCGCTGCGCACTATCGAGCAGCAGCACGGCATCACGGTCGAGGACCTGCTGACCACGATCGCCGAGGCGCTGCTGTGGGCCTACCGCGACAACCGCGACACCCCGCCCGCGGCGAACGAAAAGGCGCGGATTGACATCGACACCGACACCGGCGACGTCGCTGTCATGCTGAGCACGGTCGATGAGGAAGGCGCCGTCGTTTCCGAGGACGACGTCACCCCCGTCAACTTCTCCCGGGTGGGCGCGCTCGCGGTGCGTGATGCGATCCTGCGTCGCATGAAGCAGGCCGAGGCGGGCCGCGCCTTCTCCGCGTACTCCGACTTTGAAGGCACGGTCGTCTCTGGGGTTGTCCAGCGCGACGTCACCGCCGAGTCGCGCGGCATCATCGTCGTGCAGCTCGGCACCGAGCAGGACCCGCAGGACGGTATTCTGCTGCCGGCCGAGCAGATCCCGGGGGAGCGCCTCCAGCACGGCGATCGCGTCAAGGCCTATGTCGTGGGAGTGAATAAGAGCGACCGGAAGGTCCAGGTCCACCTGTCGCGCACCCACCCCGAGCTCGTGCGCGGCCTGTTCGCCCTCGAGGTACCCGAGGTAGCGGACGGCACGGTCGAGATCGTCTCCATCGCGCGCGAAGCCGGCCACCGCTCGAAGATCGCGGTGCGCAGCACCGTCAAGGGCGTCAATTCGAAGGGGGCGTGCATCGGTCCGCGGGGCGCGCGCGTTTCGTCGGTGATGCGCGAGCTCGGCGGGGAGAAGATTGACATCATCGACTACTCCGACGACCCCGCCCAGTACGTCGGCAATTCTCTGGCGCCCTCGAAGGTCGTGCGCGTCGAGGTGTTGGACCGGCAGGCGCAGCAGGCAAAGGTGACGGTGCCGGACTACCAGCTCTCGCTCGCCATTGGCAGGGAGGGGCAGAACGCCCGGCTCGCAGCGCGGCTGACGGGGTGGAAGATCGACATTCACTCCGACGCGGCGGAGTAGGCGCGGGCGGGGCCCTGGGCGGGGTGCGAGGCGTCGATACGCGCGCTGAGCGGGCAAGTACAAAATCACCGGAAAGTGGCGTAGAGTTTACTATGGCTTAAAACACGCTGACCACGTTGGCGTGGGTGAGTAATCGAGCGGGGCGCTGCGAGGCGCATCCCGGGAAAGGACGCGGATGGGTTCACGCGCACGGCACGACGCGTCGCGCACGACACCTGTTCGGACCCGGACCTGCATTGCCACCCGCCGCGCGGCGCACGACTCGCAGCTTCTGCGCGTCGTCGCGGACCCCGCGGGGTCCAACCGGGTTCTGGCGGACCCGACGCGCTCCCTGCCCGGCAGGGGCGCCTGGATCACTCCGACGTGGGAGGCGTTTGAGCTGGCGGAGAACAAGCGGGCGTTTGCTCGCGCACTCCGCATGTCCACCCCGGTGGACTTAGGTCATGTACGGACGTACCTCGCGGAACACGCGGGAGACCCACACGAAGTAAGGAAGACCGAACACTGATGAGTACGCAACCATGAAGCAGCATCAGCGATGAAAGTCATTGACCATACCTAGGGGTCAGTAGCCTGGACGGGCCGCTGCCTCCTAGCACAAACCAAGAGGAGACACGTGCCCGGAAAGCTACGCGTTCACGAACTGGCAAAACAGCTCGGTGTAACAAGTAAAGAACTGCTCGCCACTCTCAAGGAGCAGGGCGAGTTTGTGAAGACGGCGTCGTCCACCATCGAACCGCCGGTGGTGAAGAAGATGAGGGAGTTCTACGGCGACACGTCGGGCCAGGGCTCCGCGGAAGGCAAGGAGCGCAAGCAGGCCCCAAAGCCCGGTGCGCCGAAACCCGGCGCCGCAGCGCCGAAGCCCGGCGCCCCCGCGCCCAGTGCCGCAGCGCCGAAGACCGGCGCCCCGAAGCCTGGCGCTCCCAAGCCTGGTGCTGCGAAGCCTGGCGCTCCCAAGCCCGGTGCTGCGAAGCCTGGCGCTCCCAAGCCCGGTGCGCCCTCCGCCGGCGCCGCCGCGCCGAAGCCCGGCGCCCCGAAGCCTGGTGTTGCGAAGCCTGGTGCTCCGAAACCCGCAGCAGCGCCGAAGTCTGGCGCCGCTAAGCCTGGCGCTCCGACGCCGGGCTCGATGCCTCGCCCGGTGCCCAAGCCCGGTGGCCGTCCCCGTGTGGCCAACAACCCCTTCTCGTCCAACACCGGTGGCCCGCGCCCCGCACCGCGCCCAGGCGGCGCTAGCGGCGGGCGTGGCCGCGGTGGCCAGGGCGGTTCCCAGGGGGGACCCCGTCCCGGCGGTCAGGGACAGCGCCCAGCGCCGCGGCCGGGTTCGGGTTCGGGCTCGGGGCGTCGCCCCACGCCGGCTGACATGGCGCCGAACCCGGCGCAGATGCCGGCGAAGGCTGCAGGCGCCGGCCGCGGCGGCCGTGGCGGCCAAGGCGGGGGCCGCGGGCGCGGCCCCGGCGGCCCCGGTGGCGGTTTCCGCGGGCGCGGCGGGCGCCGCGGCGGCACCGCTGGAGCGTTTGGTCGTCCCGGTGGCGCGCCCGGTCGCGGCCGCAAGTCGAAGCGGCAGAAGCGGCACGAGTACGAGGAGATGCACGCACCGAACGTCGTGGGCGGCGTGCGTCTTCCCGACGGCGGCGGCAAGACCGTCCGCCTGCGCCAGGGCGCGACGCTGAGCGACTTCGCGGAGAAGATCGGGACTGACGCATCGAACCTCGTCCAGGCGCTGTTCAACCTGGGCGAGATGGTCACCGCAACGCAGTCGGTGCCGGAGGAGACCCTCCAGATCCTGGGTGCGGAGATCAACTACGAAGTCAAGATCGTCTCCCCGGAGGACGAGGACCGCGAGCTGCTCGAGTCCTTCGACCTGCAGTTCGGCGAGGACGAAGGCGGCGACGAGGACCTCGAGTACCGCCCTCCGGTGGTCTCGGTCATGGGCCACGTCGACCACGGTAAGACGCGCCTGCTGGACTCGATCCGCCGCTCCAACGTCGGGTCGGGCGAGGCCGGCGGCATCACCCAGGGGATCGGTGCGTACCAGACCACCGTCGCCCTGGAGGACCAGCCGCGCCGGATTACCTTCCTGGACACCCCGGGCCACGAGGCGTTTACCGCCATGCGTGCCCGCGGTGCGAAGTCGACGGACTTGGCCATCCTCGTGGTCGCCGCCGACGACGGCGTCATGCCCCAGACCGTTGAGGCGATCAACCACGCCAAGGCGGCGGACCTGCCGATCGTGGTCGCCGTGAACAAGGTGGATAAGCCGGAGGCCCAGCCGGACAAGATCCGCGGTCAGCTGACCGAGTACGGGCTCGTGCCGGAGGAGTACGGCGGAGACACCATGTTCATCGACATCTCTGCGAAGCAGGGCACGGGTATCGACGACCTCCTCGAGGCCGTCCTGCTCACCGCGGACGCGGCCCTTGACCTGCGCGCGAACCCGGACATGGACGCCCAGGGCATTGCGATCGAGTCGAACCTCGACCGCGGCCGCGGCCCCGTCTCCACGGTCATCGTGCAGCGCGGCACGCTGCGCGTCGGCGACTCCATCGTCGTCGGCGGCAACTACGGCCGCGTGCGCCGCATGGTCGACGAGTGGGGCAACGACGTCGAGGAGGCGGGCCCGTCCCGCCCGGTCCAGGTGCAGGGCCTCAACGGCGTGCCCGGCCCCGGCGACAACCTGCTCGTCGTCGACGACGACCGCGTCGCTCGCCAGATCGCCGCGCAGCGCGACGCTCGCATGCGCTCGGCGATGCAGGCACGCACGAAGAAGCGCGTCTCCCTGGAGAACCTGGACCAGGCGCTCAAGGAGACGAGCCAGCTCAACCTCATCCTCAAGGGCGACAACGCCGGTTCGGTGGAGGCCCTCGAGGAGGCGCTGCTCAAGATCGAGGTCGACGACGAGGTCGAGGTCAACATCATCGACCGCGGCGTCGGCGCTGTGACGCAGACCAACGTCGTGCTCGCTGCCGCGTCGGATGCCGTCATCGTCGCGTTCAACGTTCGCGCCGAGGGCAAGGCAACCGAGGAAGCGAACAACGAGGGCGTGGAGATCCGCTACTACTCGGTGATCTACAAGGTCATCGAGGACGTCGAGAGCGCGCTGAAGGGCATGCTCAAGCCCATCTACGAGGAGCGCGACCTCGGCACGGCGGAGATCCGCCAGATCTTCAAGGCCTCCGCGGTCGGCCTCATCGCCGGGTGCATGGTCACCGACGGCAAGGTGCGCCGCAACGCGAAATGCCGCCTGGTGCGCGACGGCAACGTCATCACCCCCGACGCGACGATCGACTCGCTGCGGCGGGAGAAGGACGACGTCACCGAAGTGGACAAGGGCTACGAGTGCGGCATGGTGCTGTCCTACCCGGACATCCAGGTCGGCGACGAGATCCAGGTCTACGAGACCGTTGAGGTGCCGCGCACCTAGCGGGCGTCGATAAGCAAGCAGCAAGCATGGCTCCGCCCCCTCGGGAGCTGACACCGAGGGGGCGGAGCCTCGCCTGTGTCGGGGGGCGTGCGGGGTCGCTGTAGGATGACGGGGAACCGAATTCGCCCGTGCAATAAGGAGATGAGATGGCTGAGAACCCTCGTGCACAACGTTTGGCCAAGCGCATCCAGGAGATCGTCGCCCGGGCGATCGAACGCCAGGTCAAGGACCGCCGCCTCGAGCTGGTCACCATCACCGATGCGCGCCTGACGGGCGACCTCCAAGACGCCACCGTGTACTACACCGTGCGGGGCCGCGACATCAACGACGAGCCCGACTACGATCAGGCGGCTGAGGCTTTGCACCGGGCGCGCGGACAGCTGCGCAAGATCGTCGGCGACGAGCTCGGGGTGCGTTTCACTCCGACCCTCGCCTTCGAGCAAGATACGGTGCCCGAAGCCTCGGCCCGGATGGAGGAGCTGTTGAGCCGGGCCCGGGAGCGCGACGCGGAGCTGGCCAAGCTGCGCGCGAACGCCACCCCGGCCGGCGAGGGCAACCCGTACAAGACAACGGACATCTAACGTGGCAGGACATTTGCAGGGGGTGCTCTTCCCAGAGCACACGGCCGAGTTCGCCGAGGTCGCGCAGGTGCTCGGCGGCGCGCGCTCCGTCGCCGTGGTCGGCCACATCCGGCCTGACGCGGACGCGCTCGGTTCCGCGTGCGGCTTGGCCGCAGGCCTGCGCACCCTGGGCACCGACGCGAGCGTTGTCATCGGCCAGCCCTTCCCGCACCAGCCCAACCTGGACTCGGTGCCCGGTGTCGGAGAGGTCACCTACACGGACCGGTTGCCCGAGACGGACCTCGTAGTCACCGTCGACTGCGCCTCCGCCGACCGGACGGGCGCGTTCGCCCCGCAGATTATGGCGGACCCGCACCGGGTGGTTGTCGTTGACCATCACGAGACCAACCCCGGGTTTGGCGGTCACAACCTCGTCGTCATTGGGGAGTCGACGACCATGCTCGTGCGCGAGCTGTTCGTGCACCTCGGCGTCGTGGTGGACACGGCGATGGCGCATTGCCTCTACGCCGGTCTGGTCACCGACACGGGCAACTTCCGGTGGGGCACCCAGCGGATGCACGTCATGGCCGCAGAGCTTCTGGGCTTCGGGCTGGACACGCGCGAGATCGCGCTGCGGCTGATGGACGCGATGAGCGCGCGCGACATGCTGCTGCTCGGCGGTGTGCTCGCGGGAATGGAGCACCACGAGGTGCGCGGCCGCAGGGTTTGTGTGTTCACCATCGGGGTCGAGGTCCTGAGGGAGATGAGCCAGCAGGCGGTCGAAGCGGTCATCGACTACGCCCGGGCGATTGAGCTTTGCGACGTCGGGGTGGTGCTCAAGGAGCAGGCCCCCCGCTATTGGAATGTGTCCCTGCGCTCGAGCACCGTCGACGTCTCGCGGGTCGCGCAGCGCCTCGGCGGGGGAGGGCACGTCCCGGCCGCGGGGCTAAGCGCCTCGGGTGCGCGCGACGACGTGGTGAGGCGGATTCTCAAGGAGGTCTGATGAACAGCGACGTGAGCGCTCGTCGCATCCTCGCGCTCGCGCTGCCGGCGCTCGGCGTCCTCGCCGCGAACCCCCTCTACCTGCAGTTGGACACCGCGGTGGTGGGTCGGCTGGGCACGGACGAGCTGGCGGCGCTGGCCGCCGGCGCGGCGGTCCAGTCGATCGTGACCACGCAGCTGACGTTTTTGTCCTACGGCACGACGGCGCGGGCGGCGCGCCTCTACGGCTCCGGCAACCGGGCAGCAGCCGTTGCCGAAGGCGTGCAGGCCTCGTGGGTGGCCAGCGTCGTGGGCGTGGTGCTCGCGGTGCTCGTCGTCGCCCTGGCGCGCCCGCTCGCGCTGTTTCTCACCAACGACGCAGCGACGGCTGCTCAGGCGGTGCCGTGGATGCGCGTCGCCGCAGTAGGGATCCCTCTGACGCTGCTCATCATGGCAGGCAACGGGTGGCTCCGGGCTGTGCAGAACACCCGTGTGCCCCTCGTGCTCACGTTGTGTGGCGTCGTCCCGGGCGCGGTGCTGCTGCCGCTTCTTGTTGCGCGTTACGGGCTGGTCGGGTCGGCGGTGGCCAACGTGGTCGGCGTGGGCATCACGGCGAGCCTTTTCCTTGCCGCTTTGGTGCGGGAGCACGACGGGCCGTGGGGGCCGCGGTGGACCGTCATCCGCAGCCAGCTCGTGCTCGGGCGCGACCTCATCCTGCGCTCCCTGTCGTTTCAGGTGTCGCTGCTCGCGGCGGCGGTGGTGGCCGCGCGTGTCAGCGTGGCGACGCTCGCCGCGCACCAGGTGTTGCTCCAGCTGTGGAACTTCCTCACCCTCGTCCTCGATTCCCTGGCCATCGCCGCGCAGGCGCTCACGGGGGCGGCACTCGGGGAGGGGAGAGTGGAACGGGCGCGCGAGGTGGGCGCGCGGTGCATCGCTTACTCGCTGCTGTTCGCGTGCGCCCTCGCGGGGGTGTTTGCTCTCTTCGGTGGGCCCATCCGCGGCATCTTTACGCAGGACGGCGCCGTGCTCGGCGAGCTCGTTGTGCCGTGGTGGCTGCTCATCGCCATGATCATCGTTGGCGGCGTGGTGTTCGCGCTCGACGGTGTGCTTTTGGGAGCAGGAGACGCAGCGTTTTTGCGCACGCTCACCATGTCGGCGGTGCTGCTGGGCGCGTTGCCCCTCATCGGTCTGTCCTCCGTCACGGGCTGGGGCCTGGTGGGCATCTGGGTGGGCCAGCTGGCCGCGATTCTCATCCGCCTGGCCGGGGTGGTGCAGCGCTTCCGGTCGATGAAGTGGGCGCGCACCGGCGCCGCCTAAAGGTCTGCGGCGGGAGTGCTGTGGTAGGCATAGAGGGCATGACCACGACGTTGTGGGCCGTGGCGGATCTGCACGCCGCGGTGACGGCGAACGCCCCCAAGATCCGGCAGATCCAGCCGACCGACCCGTCGGACTGGCTCATCGTTGCCGGTGACGTCGCGGAGAGATTCGAGCTGATCGTCGATGTGCTGGCTGACCTCGCCGGGCGCTTCGACACCGTAATCTGGTCCCCGGGCAACCACGAGCTGTTTTCGCGCTCGGCCGACCGCTACCGGGGCCGCGAGAAGTACGCCGCCCTGGTTCAGGCCGCGCGCGAGATCGGGGTGATCACCCCGGAGGATCCGTACCCGGTGTTCCACGGGGTGACCATCGCGCCGCTGTTTACCCTGTACGACTACTCTTTTCGAGGCCCAAACCTGACGGTGCAGGAGGCGGTGTCCGCCGCGCGCGAGAAGAACATCATGATGACCGACGAGTTCGCCATCGCCCCCTTCGTGGACATCCGCGCGTGGTGCTGGGATCGCCTCGCGTACACGAC
The DNA here is from genome assembly GCF_900105305.1 of Corynebacterium timonense. NCBI lineage: Bacteria > Bacillati > Actinomycetota > Actinomycetes > Mycobacteriales > Corynebacteriaceae > Corynebacterium > Corynebacterium timonense. Next base: position 691,693 of record NZ_LT629765.1, read on the forward strand.
GAAACGCCTGTCGCGTATCGAGGGGCCCACGGTGCTCATCAACCATTGGCCCCTTGTTCAGGAGCCCGTGATGCGCATGAAATGGTCCGAGGTGGCCCTGTGGTGCGGCACCCGCCACACCCGCACCTGGGCGCGACGCTACAATGCCCGCGCCGTGGTCTACGGGCACCTGCACATGCCCGGCGTAACCGTCGTCGACGGAATCGACCATATCGAGGTGTCGCTCGGGTACCCGCGCGAGTGGCAGCACCGTGCCCGCCGCGCCCCCTGGCCTTACCCGGTGATGGAGGTGCGCCGGTGATGCAGGACCTCGACCTTTTCCCACCGCACTCGCGGTACGTGTATATCCGCACGGGCGACGGGCGCGACCTGACGAACTACTGGGAGCTGCACCCAGAAGAGCAGCGCTTGGTCAGCCAGGCGGTGGATGCGCGCAAGGGGGAGTTCGGCGACGCGCGTTGGTGCGCCCACCAGGCGCTGCGCGAGCTGGGGGTGGACTCCGAGGAGGCGATCCTGCGCGGCGAGCGGGGGATGCCGCTGTGGCCGGACGGCTACACGGGTTCGCTGACCCACACCGAGGGCTTCCGGGCGGCGGTGGCGGCTCACACGCGCCATGTGGTCTCCATTGGCCTCGACGTTGAGCCCGCAAAGCCGCTTCCGGAGGAAGTCGTCGGGGAGATCGCCAACGGCAGGGAGCGTGTGCGCATCGACAAGCTGCGCGACTGCGGAATGGACTGGGCTGACCGGCTGACCTTCTGCGCCAAGGAGGCGACGTACAAGTGCTGGTTCCCGATGACCCGGCGCTGGCTCGGGTTTGCTGACGCGGAGATGGATATCCGCCCAGACGGCACCTTCTTGGCCTACATCCTCACTCGGCCCACGCCCGTGCCGTTTTTCGAGGGCAGGTGGGAAAAACGCGGCGGCTACATTATCGCCTCCGCCTTTGTTACGCGTTCGCTGCAGGCTAAGTTCGCCGGCTAGAGCGTCGAGGGGCGCGCGACGAAGACCGTCACCAGCCGCGCGCCTTTCTCCTTCACCAGAGCGACCGCGCGCCCGTCGGGCCCGACGGCCGCGTGGACGCCGGTGAGACCGCGCGGCTCGAGCCATTTGCCCATCGCCAGTGCCTCGTACTCGTCCTGCGTGACGGGCATGACGGGCCACGCGCGGGCGAGGGCCTCGTCGAGTGTGAGGCTGAGCGTGGGCTGCTCGTCGAGGTGGGGCAGCCCGTGGGCGTCGTCAAGCGTGAAGCTGCCGACGGCCTCGCGGCGCAGGGCGGTGAGGTGGCCGCCGACGCCGAGGTCGGCGCCGAGGTCGCGCGCGAGCGAGCGGATATAGGTGCCGGAGGAGCAGTGCACGCGCACGTCGACGTCGAGGTAGGGCGCAGCGCGGCGGATATCGCGCACGTCGAAGGAATAGATGGTGACGGGACGGGCGGGAATGTCGACCTCAAGGCCCGCCCGCGCGAGCTCGTGGGCGCGGCGCCCGCCAATCTTGATCGCGGAGACGGACGCGGGGACCTGCATGATCTCCCCGCTCAGCCGCGCGATGCCGGCGCGGACGGCGGCTTCGCTCACGTCCGCGGCGCCCGCGGTTGAGGTGACCTCGCCCTCGGCGTCGTCGGTGGTCGTGCTGGCGCCGAGGCGGATGGTCGCGGCGTAGACCTTGTCGTGGGCGACAAGGTGGGCGAGGAGCTTCGTGCCGCGCTCGATGCCGAGGACGAGCACGCCCGTGGCCATCGGGTCCAAGGTGCCGGCGTGCCCGACCTTGCGTGTGTGAAAGGAGCGTCGGAGGCGGGCGACCACATCGTGGCTTGTCATGCCGGCGGGTTTGTCGACGACGACGATGCCTGAGCTAGCAAGGGGATCGGTCATGGCACACCAGTATGCCGTAGTCTATCCCCCGTGGATATTTTGCGCGGACTGGACGAGGTACCGGAAGGATTCGGTCGCCCGGACGGCACGGTGGTCACCATCGGTGTCTTTGACGGCGTGCACAGGGGCCACCAGCTGCTCATTTCCCGGGCGGTTGAGGAGGCGCGCCGCCACGGCGTGCCCAGCGTGGTTATGACCTTCGAGCCCCACCCCGTCTCCATCTTCGCCCCCGAGCACGCCCCGGCTGCCTTGGTCAGCCTGGAGGAGCGCGCGCGCCTTATCTCGTCCCTCGGTGTCGATTACCTCCTCGTCATCGACTTCCGCAAGGAGCTGGCCGGGGACAGCCCGCGGGACTACGTCACCGAGACGCTTCTCGGGCGGCTCAACGCACGCCACGTGGTGGTGGGGGAGAACTTCACGTTCGGGCGCGACGCCGCAGGTTCCGCGGAAACCATGGCACAGCTCGGCCGGGAGCATCATTTCGACGTCACCATCGTGGGCTTGCTTGACGACGGCGGCTCCCGCATCTGCTCCACCGCCATCCGCAGCGAGCTTGCGGCGGGCAACATCGACGTTGCCCGCGACTACATGGGCCGGCCCTTCGCCGTGACGGCCACCGTCGAGCGCGGCGCGGGGCGCGGCGGCCGCGAGCTGGGCTACCCCACGACGAACCAGTACGTCGAGGACGTCACCGCGCTGCCCGCCGACGGCGTCTACGCCGGCTGGCTGACCATCCTCGGAGACGAGCCGATCGAGGGCGACATGGAACCCGGCCTGCGCTACCCGGCGGCGATCTCCGTGGGCATGAACCCCACCTTCGGCGACAACCAGCGCAGCGTCGAGTCCTTCATTCTCGACCGGGAGGCCGACCTGTACGGCCGCGTCGCCCGCGTAGAGTTTGTGGGCAAGGTCCGCGACATGCAGAAGTTCGATTCCGTCGGAGAGCTCCTCGAGAATATGGCCCGCGACGTCGCCCGCACGCGCGAGATCTTGAACCTTCAACCCTGAGTACCGCCTGAACTAACACCGCTGAGCTGGAAGGAGCCCTCGTGGCCCGCAAAATCATCCTTGACCTCGACACCGGCATCGACGACGCCCTCGCCCTCGCGTACGCCCTCGGCAGCGAAGAGTGTGAGCTCATCGGCGTGACGGGTACCTACGGCAACGTCACCGTGGAGGACGGCGTGCGCAATTCGCTTGCCATCCTTGAGCTGTTCGGGCGCACGGACGTCCCCGTCTTCGCCGGGCCCGGTCACGCGCGCGAGCGCGATTCCTTCGAGGTCCTCGAGATCTCCGCGTTTATCCACGGTGCCAACGGCGTGGGCGAGGCCACGCTTCCCGACGCTTCCCGGGCGCCCGAGGAGACCTCGGCCGTCGACTTCCTTGTCGAGTCCGTCGAGCGTTACGGCGACGACCTCGTCATCGTTCCCACGGGCCCTTCCACGACGATCGCCGCGGCCATCGACGCCTCCGAGACGTTCGCCGAGAAGGCGCACATCGTCATGATGGGCGGCGCCCTTACCGTGCCCGGCAACGTCTCACCGTGGGCGGAGGCGAACGTGAACCAGGATCCGGAGGCCACGGACCTGCTCTTCCGCCGCGCTGCCGACGTGACCATGATCGGCCTCGACGTCACCCTCCAAACCCTGCTCACCACGGCCGAGACCGCCCGCTGGGAGGCGCTGGGCACGCGGGGCGGTGACTTTTTGGCCGCGGCGACGAACTACTACATCAAGGCCTACGAGACCACCGCGCCGCACTTGGGCGGCTGCGGGCTGCACGACCCTCTGGCCGTCGCCGTCGCCGTCGACCCCTCCCTGGTGACGCTCGTGGATATCAACCTCAAGACTGACACCGCGGGGCCGACCCGCGGGCGCACGATCGGCGACGAGACCCGCCTAAACGACGCGGTCAAGACTGCACACGTGGCCGTGGCCGTGGACACGGAGCGTTTCCTGGGCGAGTTCATGCGCCGGCTCACCGCCGTCGCGGCGGCCACCGACTAACGCGAAGGCGGGATTTTGGCCACGGGTCCCGTTTTGTTACTCTGAACGCTTGGCGCCGGACACACGTACAGCGACTGCGGTTCGCAGCGGTCCCGTCCGGCCGCCGACACATGGAGTGCGAACTGAAAAACCAAGGAGTAACTCATGGCGCTGACCGCTGAGAAGAAGTCCGAGATCCTGAAGAACTACGGCCTGCACGAGACCGACACCGGCTCCCCCGAGGCCCAGGTCGCCCTGCTCACCGAGCGCATCAACGGCCTCACCGAGCACCTGAAGACCCACAAGCACGACCACCACTCCCGCCGCGGCCTGCTGCTGCTGGTCGGCCGCCGCCGTGGTCTGCTGAAGTACCTGCGCGAGAACAACGTTGAGCGTTACCGCGACCTGATCTCCCGCTTGGGCCTGCGCCGTTAGTCCGCGCAGCGCAGCGTCTCACCGCCCCGCCCTCCGGCGTCGGGCGGTTTTTCGTTTCCTTAGAAGGGCAGCATCTTCCACAGCTCGGTGGCGCAGATGTAGACGAACGCCGCCGAGATCAGCGCCATGAGGGCGTTGGCCACCCAGCCGTTGCGCCACGGCTTGGGGGTGTGGCGCGAGTTGAGCAGGAGCAGGAGCGTCAGCCCGAGGAAGGGCATGAACAACGCGCCGAGGACGCCGTAGGCGATGACGAGGGCGGTGGGCTTGCCGAGGAAGAACAGCAGCATCGGCGGGAACGTGAGCCAGAGGAGGTACCAGCGGTAGTAGCGCCCGCCGACGTGGATGTCGGGGTGGTCGGCGGGCAGGCGCTTGGCGTGGCCGACGAAATCGGCGAACATGAGGGAGACCCCGTTCCACACACCGAGGACGGAGGAGAAGGCCGCGGCCCAGAACCCGAGGAGGAAGACCTTGGCCATGGTGGGCCCGTAGCGCTGCTCGAGAACGTTGGCAAGGTCGAGCAGGCCGCGGTCGCCCTGCGAGACGGCGATGTTGGCGGAGTAGAGCAGGTCGGCCCCAATGACGAGCATGGCCGCCACGAAGATGCCGGTGACGATGTAGGCGACGGTGTTGTCCAGTCGCATCACGCGCATCCACGCGGGCCCGCGCCAGTTCTTCTCGGTGAGCCAGTAGCCGTAGGCGGCGAGCGTGATGGTGCCGCCGACGCCGCCGGCCAGCGAGAGCACGTAGACGAAGGAGCCCTCGGGGATCGTGGGCACCAGACCGCGGAGGATCTCCGGCAGGTTCGACAGCGACAGCGTGGCGATGCCGCAGACAGTGAGGAACATGACGCCGACGAGGACGGCGATGATCTTCTCGAAGGTGCGGTACTTTCCCAGCCAGGTGAAGCCGAAGCCGAGCAGGCCGGTGAGCACAGCCCACATCTCCAGGCTGGTGCCGGGGAAGAGCGCCTTCAGGGGCATGGCCGAGGCGCTCATTGCGGCAGCGCCGTAGACGAAGCCCCAGACGATGATGTACGGCACGAAGTACCAGCTGGTCCAGCGCCCGAGCTGGCGCCACCCGTGGAACATGGTGTTGCCGGTGGCCAGGGTGTAGCGCCCGACGCCCTCGACGAGCACGATCTTCATGATCGAGCCCGCGATGCACGCCCAGAGCAGGGCGTAGCCGTACTTCTGGCCGGCGATGAGCGTGGCCACGAGGTCGCCCGAGCCGACCCCGGTGGCGGCGGCGACGAGGCCGGGGCCGATGACGGACCATTTGGTGGCGGGTTCGGCAGGGGCCGGTGGGGTGGGAGCTGCGCTGCTCACGGTTCCTCCTTGCTGGGCATCGTGAATCCGGGAGCACCGGGGGCCGCCCGTGGAAACTATGGTGGGGAAAATTAGTGCTGTCTCATGCTACCGGGCGCGCGGGGTGCAGGCGGGCGAATCGGGCGAGCTGGGCGATGTGCCAAAGCGCCTGGTAAGGTTGGGTGCCGTTGCAAGGACACAGAAACGAGGGGCGGCACCGATGATCGCCCGGACACCACAGAGAGGGATCCTTTGAGCACTTTCACCCCCAAGAACACCTCGGACGTCTATGTCGACGAGGACTACGGCACCACCGAAGCGGTCGCCGTGCTGGACAACGGTGACTTCGGCTCCCGCACCATCCGTTTTGAAACCGGGCAGCTGGCCCGCCAAGCGGGCGGGTCCGTGACCACCTATCTCGACGACGACACGATGATGCTGGCCACCACGACGGCCTCCAACAACCCGCGCGAAGGCTTCGATTTCTTCCCGCTGACCGTTGACGTCGAGGAGCGCATGTACGCCGCCGGCCGCATCCCCGGCTCTTTCTTCCGCCGCGAAGGCCGCCCCTCCACCGAGGCTATTTTGGCATGCCGCCTCATCGATCGCCCGCTGCGCCCCACCTTTGTCAAGGGGTTGCGCAACGAGGTGCAGGTGATTATCACCGTGCTCTCGATGGACCCGCAGGAATACTACGACGTGGTGGCCATCAACGGTGCCTCCGCCGCCACCCAGCTCTCCGGCTTGCCGGTCTCCGGCCCGGTCGGGGGCGTGCGCATGGCGCTCGTGGCCGACGACAAGCACCCGGAGGGGCAGTGGGTGGCCTTCCCGAACCACGCTCAGCACGAGCGCTGCCTGTTTGAGATGGTTGTTGCCGGGCGCATCGTTGAGCGCAAGGGCGCGGCCGACGTGGCGATCATGATGGTTGAGGCGGGCGCCGGGGTCAACGTCGTCACGCAGATTGCACACGGTGCCCCCGCGCCGACGGAGGCGACTGTCGCCGAGGGCTTGGAGGCGGCGAAGCCATACATCCGCACCCTCTGCGAGGCCCAGGCCTCTCTGGCGGAGAAGGCAGCGAAGGAGACGCAGGAGTTCGAGCTCTTCCCGCCCTACAGCGACAAGGTCTACAAGGCCGTGGAGAAGAAGGCCGCGAAGAAGCTGGCGAAGCTGCTCACGATCAAGGGCAAGCAGGAGCGTGACGACGCCACCAATGCGTACATGGCCGACATCGAGGATGACCTGCTCGACGACTTCGACATCGACGACGATGACAAGGACGAAGAGCGCGCCGCGTCGAAGGAAATCCGTGCTGCGTACAACGCCCTGATGAAGGCGATTGTGCGCGAGAAGATTCTGACCGAGGGCTTCCGCATCGACGGACGCGGCGTCACCGACATCCGCGACCTCGAGGTCGAGGTCGAGCTCATCCCGAGGGCCCACGGCTCGGCGCTGTTCGAGCGCGGCGAGACCCAGATCCTCGGGGTGACCACCCTGGACATGCTGAAGATGGAGCAAACGGTGGACTCGTTGTCCCCGGAGACGTCCAAACACTACATCCACCACTACAACTTCCCGCCGTACTCCACCGGCGAGACCGGGCGCGTCGGCTCCCCGAAGCGTCGTGAGATCGGCCACGGAGCGCTCGCCGAGCGCGCGCTCGTGCCGGTGATCCCTTCCAAGGAGGAGTTCCCCTACACCATTCGCCAGGTCTCTGAGGCGCTGGGCTCGAACGGCTCGACGTCCATGGGGTCTGTGTGCGCCTCGACCCTGTCGCTGTACAACGCAGGCGTGCCGCTGGCGGCGCCGGTGGCAGGCATCGCGATGGGCCTCGTTTCCGGCGAGGTTGACGGCGAGACCGAGTACGTCACCCTTACCGACATCCTCGGGGCCGAGGACGCCTTCGGCGACATGGACTTCAAGGTGGCGGGCACCCGAGAGTTCATTACCGCGCTGCAGCTGGATACCAAGCTCGACGGGATCCCCTCTGGCGTCCTTGCCGCCGCGCTTGAGCAGGCGCGCGACGCGCGGGAGGCCATCCTGGACACGATGGCCGAGGTCATCGACGGCCCAGACGAGATGAGCGCCCTGGCCCCAAAGATCACCACCATCAAGGTGCCGGTGAGCAAGATCGGTGAGGTGATCGGCCCGAAGGGCAAGACCATCAACCAGATCACCGAGGAGACCGGAGCCGAGGTCTCCATCGAGGATGACGGCACGATCTACGTCTCGGCCTCCTCCGGGGAGGCTGCCGATAGCGCCATTGAGCGCATCAACGGCATCGCGAACCCGCAGATGCCGAAGGTGGGCGAGCGCTACCTCGGTACCGTTGTGAAGACCGTCGCCTTTGGCGCGTTTGTGTCCATCCTTCCGGGCACCGACGGGCTCATCCACATTTCGAAGCTCGGCGGCAACAAGCGCGTTGAGAATGTCGACGACGTGGTTACCGTGGGCGAGCGCATTGAGGTCGAGATCGCGGACATCGACAACCGCGGCAAGATCTCCCTCGTCCCCGTCGAAGACTAACCCGAGGACTCGCGCCGTCGCGGGTCCGCCCACCCGGCGGCCGGGCGGGGTGCACCCCGAGCGCTGTTAGCGTTGGATGTCCACGACCACGCGCGGCGGATTCTCGAGGGTGTAGGCGTGGAAGGGCCGCTCTTGGTCGAGGCCGATGACGTACTGCGAATCCGCCTCGAAGACCGCCCCGTGGGTGATGCCCTGCACCGTCCCCGCCGCTCGGTTCATCGGGCCGGGTTGGTTCAGCTCATCGTCCGGGCTGAACAGCCCCATCGGCGTGCCCTGGATCATGACCTCGAGGTAGGCGTTGCCGACCACCTCAAGCAGATGGCCCGATGCCTGCTGCCGGGGCTCTGGGGTGTAGCCCACGATGAAGCCGGGAAGGCCAGGGCCCGCGTACTCAAAGACGACGCGGTCGAAGCCGTCGTGGGTGGCCAGACGGATATCGTTGATGACCAGCTCGGGGCCGCCGCGCATCGGTTGTTCGGTGCGGGCAGTGGTGAACTGCTGCGCGGAGGCGGCTTCTTCGTCGGTAGCCGCGACGTGCGTCGTCGTCGCCGGGGCCGCGACGCTCGCCTCCGTGGTCGCGGTGGTGGTGGACGTCTCGGCGGTCGTCTCGGTAACGGTGGCCGCGGGCTCGGCGGAGTTGTCGGCAGGCGAGCATGCGCCGAGACCCAGCGCGGCGGTGGCGATGAGCGCGGCTAGGGGGACGGGGGAGGTGGCGATATGTCTCATAAGCCCTACCTTAATCTCGGTCGAAACCACGCCGTGTGACGTTGCATGTACCGTGAGGCAATTGTGACCGAGCGCGGCTGCGAGAGAAGGGGAATACTGCGGAACCTCGGAACTGGCTACCGTCCCAGCGGCCAACCGCGCGGAGGCCGTAAAGTGGCCGGAGAGACGACACACGAGAGTGGAAGGAGCGCCGGTATGGCTATCAAGGTAGGAGTACTCGGAGCGAAGGGCCGGGTTGGCTCGGCCGTCGTAGCGGGAGTGAAGGACGTTGAGGGGCTCGAGCTCGTAGCAGAGGTTGACCACGGCGATTCCCTCGAGCTTCTCACCGACAACGGCGTCGACGTGGTGGTGGATTTCACGACGCCGGCGGCGGTGATGGACAACCTCAAGTTCTGCATCGGCCACGGCATCCATTGCGTCGTGGGCACGACGGGGTTCGATGATGGCCGGTACGAGCAGGTGCGTGCCTGGTTGGAGGAACAACCAGAGGTCGGCGTTCTCATCGCGCCAAACTTCGCTATTTCGGCCGTGCTGACGATGGCGTTCGCGCGCCAGGCCGCCCCCTACTTTGAATCCGCCGAGGTGGTTGAGTACCACCACCCGAACAAACTGGACGCACCCTCCGGCACGGCGACGAAGACCGCACAGGGCATTGCCGAGGCCCGCCGCGAGGCTGGCCTGGGCACGATCCCGGACGCGACCGAGCAGTCCCTTGACGGGGCCCGCGGCGCCGACGTCGACGGGGTGAAGGTACACGCGGTGCGAATGACCGGCATGGTCGCCCACGAGGAGGTCATCTTTGGAACCCGCGACCAGTCCCTGACCATCCGCCAAGACTCCTACGGGCGCGAGTCCTTCGTCCCGGGAGTCGTGGAGGGCATCCAGAAGGTCGCGGACCACCCCGGCCTGACGGTGGGACTCGACGCCTACCTGGGGCTGTAGGTCATGGCGGTAGCATCGAACCTCGACGTCCAGCTTGTCGCCGCGACGCGATTTACGCCCCCGACCGGCGTCGACTGGGAGCCGGATGAGGCTGCGACGCCGGTGGAAAACGTGGTCGAGTTCGCGGGGCGCGCGTGCTACGAAACCTTCGACCGTCCCAACCCGCACACCGCGGCGAACGACGCGTATGTGCACCACATCATCGAGGTTGGCCACGACGCGCTTCTTGAGCACGCCACGGCCACCCTCTACATCCGCGGGTTGTCGCGGGCCGCGGGCAACGAACTTTTGCGGCACCGCCACCTGTCGTTTTCCCAGCTGAGCCAGCGGTACGTGCCGGCAGCAGAGAGCGAGGTTGTCGTCCCCGCCGCAATCGAGGCGGACCCGCAACTGCGTGATCTGTTCGTCCGCGCGGTCGACGAGACCCGTTTTGTCTACGACGAGCTGCTGAACGCCCTCGAGGAGGACAGCGCAGCGGAGCCAAACGCACTACTGCGCCGAAAGAAGGCCCGCCAGGCGGCGCGGGCGATTCTGCCGAACGCCACCGAGACGCGTTTTGTGGTCACGGGCAACTACCGGGCCTGGCGCGAATTCATCGCGGCTCGGGCCTCGGAGCACGCGGATGCTGAAATCCGCCGCCTCGCCGTGGCGTGCTTAGAGATTCTCCGCGAGACAGCGCCGTCGCTTTTCGACGACTTCCTTGTCAGCGAACTTGCCGACGGAACGAAAATGGCGACGAGCCCGTACGTCCAATAAGGCGCTCCGGCGCGGTAGTGACGCGACCGCGGGGGCGAGCAGGTAACCTAAGCGGTTATGGGCATTTCAACGAAAGCCAGCACCGGTGCTGATGTTTTTGGCGTCGTCTCCGTCGCCATGGTCACCCCCTTTGATCCCCAGGGCGAGCTCGACCTCGACGCGGGTCGAAAGCTGGCAGCCCACCTCGTCGACAACGGGGTTGACTCTCTGGTGCTTGCCGGCACGACCGGCGAGTCACCGACGACGACCCCGGCGGAAAAGGTCGCTCTGCTCAAGGCGGTGCGCGAAGAGGTCGGAGACCGTGCCACGTTGATTGCCGGCGCGGGCACCAACAGCACGCGCACCACGGTGGAGCTGGCTGTCGCCTCCAAGGAGGCGGGCGCCGATGCGCTCCTCGTGGTCACGCCGTATTACTCCAAGCCCTCGCAGGCGGGCCTGGTGGCCCACTACCGCGAGGTCGCGGGGGCAACAGATCTGCCGATCTGCCTCTACGACATTCCGGGGCGGACCGGCTTGGCGTTGGAAGAAGCCACGATCCGTGAACTTGCCGCGATCCCCACGATCCAAGGACTCAAGGACGCCAAGGGCAACTTCTTCCAAGCCGCACCCCTCATTCAGGAGACGGGCCTGGCCTGGTATTCTGGCGACGATCCTCTCAATCTGCCGTGGCTGTCTGTCGGCGCGACCGGTGTCATCTCCGTGATCGGTCACGCTGCCCCGCGTCAGTTGCGAGACATGATACAAAGCTTCGAGGAAGGCGACCTCGCCCGCGCGCGGGAAATCAACGCCACGACCATCGACGTGCTCGCTCGCCAGCAGGCACTCCTCGGTGGCGCAACTTTTGCAAAGGCTGCTCTGCGCTTGCAGGGCATCGACGTAGGAGACCCCCGCCTACCGGTCGCATCCGCGACACAGGAGCAGGTCGAGGGCCTCCGCTCAGACATGGAAAAGGCTGGAGTCCTCTAAGTATGAACGAACCCCGCAACCGGACCCGAAAGGTGACCCGCAAGGCTGGTCCGCCGGAACCCGCTGATCAGCAGCCGGTCTTCCAGGCCCCGGACAGCGAGCCCGCCCGCGACAACGGCAACAACGGCCACAACGGGAAAGGCGCGTCGGGCTCCGATGGAAACTCGGGCGGCAATGGCGCCAACGGCAACCGTTCCCGGAACCGCCGCGGCCGTGGCCGCGGCCGTGGCGGGAGCGGCGGCGGCCGCCGCAACCCGGTGAAGTCCCGCCAGGGTGCGGACCTGACCAAGCGCCTCCCGGCGCCGCCGAAAGCTCCGCAGAACGGCCTGCGCATCTACGCGCTGGGCGGCATCTCCGAAATCGGGCGAAACATGACCGTGTTCGAGTACAACGGGCACCTGCTCATCGTGGACTGCGGCGTGCTCTTCCCCAACTCGAACGAGCCGGGCGTCGACTTGGTGCTCCCGGACTTCGGCCCGATCGAAAACCGGCTAGACAAGGTCGAGGCCCTCGTGGTCACGCACGGCCACGAGGACCACATCGGCGCGATTCCGTGGCTGCTCAAGCTGCGCCCGGACATCCCGATCTACTCGTCCCGCTTTACCAACGCGCTGATCTCGGCGAAGACGCAGGAGCACCGCCAGAAGCCGAAACTGCACGAGGTGAACAAGGACTCCGACATCACCGTCGGCCCCTTCCACGTGCGCTTTTGGCACGTGAACCACTCCATCCCGGAGTGCCTGGGCGTGTCCATCAAGACGCCCGCCGGCCACGTTGTCATGACGGGCGACATCAAGCTCGACCAGACGCCTTTCGACGGCAAGCCGACCGACCTGCCCGCGCTGTCGCGCCTCGGTGACGAGGGCATCGACCTGTTCATGTGTGATTCCACCAACGCGACCGTGCCGGGTATCTCGGTCTCGGAGGCGGGTATCGAGCAGACGCTGACCCGCCTCGTGGCGGGGGCGAAGCAGCGCGTCATCATCGCCTCTTTCGCGTCGAACGTGTCCCGCGTGCAGATGGCCATCAATGCCGCCGTGGCCGACGGCCGCAAGGTGGCGTTCAACGGCCGTTCGATGATCCGCAACATGGAGATTGCGGAGAAGATGAGCTTGCTGAAGGCCCCGAAGGGCACGATTGTGCCCATCGAGGAGGCCGCGAAGATGGCGCCGCACAAGGTTGCGCTTATCACCACCGGCACCCAGGGCGAGCCGATGGCGGCGCTGTCGCGCATGGCGCGGCGCGAGCACCGCCAGATCACGGTGCGCGACGGCGATCTCATCATCCTGTCGTCCTCGCTTATCCCGGGCAACGAAGAGGCTGTCTTCGCCGTGACCAACAACCTGGCCCAGATCGGGGCCGAAGTGGTCACCAGCGCGGACGCGCACGTGCACGCCTCTGGCCACGGCTACGCTGGCGAGCTGCTCTTCCTGTACAACGCCGCCCGCCCGAAGAACGCTATGCCGGTGCACGGCGAGTGGCGCCACATGCGCGCGAACAAGGAGCTCGCAATCTCCACTGGTGTCAAGCCTGAGAACACGGCGCTGGCGCAGAACGGCGTCGTCGTCGACCTCGTCAACGGCAAGATCAACGTCGTCGGCCAGTACCAGGTGGGCCAGCTCTACGTGGACGGCGTGACCATGGGCGACGTCGACCCGGACGTGCTCGCCGACCGCACGAGCCTCGCCTCCGGCGGCGTTGTCTCCATCACCTGTGTCATCGACGACCGCACCGGTCGGCTGTTGGAGACCCCGCGCGTGTCCACGACCGGTTTTTCGGAGGACGACCGGGACTTCAACAAAAAGGTCGTCGAAGGCGTGGAGACGGTCATGGGCGATCTCGCCGCCGAGGGCGAGAACGATCCGTACCGCATGGTGCAGCAGCTGCGCCGCAAGGTCTCGCGCGCCATCGAGCAGAAATACAAGCGCGAGCCGGTGATTCTTCCGACCGTCGTGCCGATGGCCGCGGACAACGCGCCTGTCGACGACGACGACATCGAGGCGACCCGCGAGTCGCTGTAGACACGGGAGAAGCAGCGTGTCTGGGCCCCAGCGTATGCTGGCGCCCATGTCTTTTGCCTCCACCGAACGAGAGTGCCTCGCTGAGCTGCTTATCGACGTCGGACCCGACGCCCCAACCCTTTGCGAGGGGTGGAACACCCGCGACCTCGCCGTCCACCTCTTTATCCGGGAAAATCGGGTCGCGGCCGCACTCGGCATTTTCCTGTCGCCGTTCGCCGGCGCGTTAGAGAAGGAGACCGCGCGGCAGAAGGAGCGCGACTACGAAGAGGTCGTGCGCGAGTGGGCTGCTGGGCCGCCGACGCTGCTACGGGGCGTGGACAAGCAGCTCAATACCGCGGAGCATTTCATTCACCATGAGGATGTGCGCCGTGGGGCGGGGCTGGCCCGCCCAAGGCGGTTCGGGGAGGGCGTCGAGAAGCAACTCTTGGCCAACGCCGTCGCGATGGGAAAGATGGCGTTGAGGGGGGTCGCGGCGCCGGTGGTTTTGACCCCGCCCGCGCTGCCGCAGGAGACCATCGGGGGAAAACGAGGCGTGGCCGACCGCGGCGACGACGTCGTGCGCGTGTTCGGTGCGCCCGGCGAGCTGCTCATGTGGCTTAGCGGACGCACGAGCGTCGAGGTGCGTGTGGAGGGGCCGGAGGCGCTCGTGAACGAGGTTGTCGTCACGTTGGGTGTCTAGACACCCGAGGCCGGTGTGGCGCAGGTGGATAATGAGGCGGAAGGTACTAGAGTTACACCCATGTCTGCCAGAAACTCCACGCATCGCTCCTCGGGGCGCCCGCCGGCGGGCCCGAACAGCCGAATCCGACCTGCGAGGTCGGGTTCGGCACGCGGCGGCGTGCCGTCGTCGATGACGCACGCTCCGACGTCGACCATGGTCGCCGCGGAAACCTCGGAGGAGCGGGTGGGCTCTGCCTACCGGGCTGTGGGCAGCACCATTGGTGCGGCCGCCCGCGGCACGGCCCGCGGAGTGCGTTCGATGGCGGGGAGGTTCGGCAGTGCCCGGAGGCCCGAAGCCTCGGGTGACCACGCCGACCATGACGATTTTTTTGAGGAGGACGTGAGCACGCAGCAGGGGAGCAGCACACCGGCGACCGCCGACACCGAGGAGGACGCGCGCAAGGCGGAGTCCCGTGATGGGGAGAAAGCCGACCTGTGGGGCCTCGTCATCATCGGCCTCGCCGCCGTGATCGGCGCGTCGGTGTGGTTCGACATTGCGGGCCCGGTCGGACGCGTCATTGCCGACGGCGTCCATTGGGTGATTGGCGCCGGCGCGCTCATCCTTCCCGTCGCTCTCGTGGCGGCGGCCATCGCGCTCATGCTCGACGTGCGCCGCGACCCGTCGGTGCGGTCGCGGGTGAGCCTGGGCATTGGCATCATCACCCTGGGCATGCTGGGGCTCGTCCACGTCCTCGCGGGCACCCCGGAGGAGTGGGAGGGGCGCAAAATCGCGGGCGGTGCCCTCGGCGCCGCGCTCGGCGGTGGTCTGGCCGCGGGCTTCTCGCCCTACGTCGCCGTGCCTCTACTGGCGCTGGTGATCATTTTCGGCGCGCTCAAGACGACGGGTATCACTGTGCGCCAGGCGTACGACCACCTCGCAGTGGTGCTGCGATCGGCCTTCGGCCAAGGCGATACCCCCGACCCGGAAGGCGCGGAGGATGACCTCTACGCGGGAGTGGACCGCGACCTCGAGCGCATTGCGTCCGGCCAGCCCCGCTCGCGCCCGCGCCCAACACCGCGGGCGCAGCCGCGGCGTAGCCCCATGGAGAACTACCCGACGAACGAGGCTGCATCGACGCGCAGCCTGCGCGGGAAACGCGACCGCAGCGCCAACGTGTTTGATGACGCCGAGGAGGGCGTCGATATGCGCGATAACGCTGCCCGCGCCGAGCACACCGCGACGATAGAGCGTCGCGACCAGCCGGAGGAGACGAAGGTTGTCGAGCGGCCCACGGCGGAGAACGCATCGGTGGCGACTGCCCCCGAAGCGTCGAAGGAGGATGCCGTCTCGCAGTCCCGCGAGTCCATGAGGCAGGCGATCATCGCGCGTAGCGGCATCGACGCGTCGGCGGTTCCCGCGTCGACCCCGAAGTCCGAGCTTGACACGGCAGCGCCCGCCCCTGCCCCGCGCACCCCGGAGGAGCCCTCCGACTACGACATCCCGTCGACGGAACTCCTCGTTGCCGGCGCGGCTCCGAAGACGCGTACCGAGGCCAACGACCGGATGATCGAGGCCATCACCGATGTCTTCGAGGAGTTCAACGTCGACGCCCAGGTCACCGGGTTCTCCCGCGGGCCGACAGTGACGCGCTACGAGGTGGAGCTGGGCCCGGGCGTGAAGGTCTCTAAAATCACCAACCTCCAGTCCAATCTGGCCTACGCCGTGGCCACGGATAACGTTCGCCTGCTCACCCCGATCCCGGGCAAGTCTGCTGTGGGCATCGAGGTGCCGAACATGGACCGCGAGATGGTGCGGCTTCGCGACGTCCTCGACGCGCCCTCGGTAGCCGCCAACCACGACCCCATGCTTATCGGCCTGGGCAAGGACATCGAGGGAGAGTTCATCGCCTCCAGCGTGCAGAAGATGCCGCACCTGCTCGTTGCCGGCTCCACCGGCTCGGGTAAGTCAGCGTTCGTGAACTCCCTGCTGATCTCGCTGCTCACGCGAGCGACGCCGGAGGAGGTGCGCCTGATCCTCGTCGACCCCAAGATGGTGGAGCTGACTCCGTACGAGGGCATTCCGCACCTGATCACGCCGATCATCACCCAGCCGAAGAAGGCGGCGGCGGCGCTGCAATGGCTCGTGGAGGAGATGGAGCAGCGCTACATGGACATGAAGTCCGCCCGCGTGCGCCACATCAAAGACTTCAACCGGAAGGTCCGCAATGGGGAGCTCACCTCGCCCCCCGGCTCGGAGCGGGAGATGCGCGCCTACCCGTTTATCGTGTGCGTCGTCGACGAGCTCGCCGACCTCATGATGACGGCGCCGAAGGAGATCGAGGATTCGATCGTGCGCATCACCCAGAAGGCCCGCGCGGCCGGTATCCACCTCGTCCTGGCCACCCAGCGCCCGTCGGTCGACGTGGTCACGGGCCTGATCAAGACGAACGTGCCGTCGCGGCTGGCCTTTGCCACGTCGTCGCTGACAGACTCGCGCGTCATTCTCGATCAGGCGGGCGCGGAGAAGCTGATTGGCATGGGCGACGGTCTGTTCATCGCGCAGGGCGCGGGCAAGCCCCAGCGCCTGCAGGGCGCCTTTGTCACGGACGAGGAGATCCAGGCCGTGGTGGACGCCGCGAAGGCGCAGGACGAGCCCGACTACATCGAGGGGGTGACCGAGGAGAAGGCGTCCGAGAGCAAGGTGATCGACGACGACATCGGCAAGGACATGGACGACCTCCTCGAGGCGGTTGAGCTCGTGGTCACCTCGCAGCTCGGCTCGACGTCGATGCTGCAGCGCAAGCTGCGCATCGGTTTCGCCAAGGCCGGCCGGCTCATGGACCTCATGGAGTCGCGCGGGGTCGTCGGCCCCTCCGAGGGGTCGAAGGCGCGCGAGGTGTTGGTCAAGCCGGAGGAGCTCGACACCATCATCTGGATGATCAAGGGCGCCGACCCAGCTGAGGCTCCTAAGGACGTCGACGAGCGCGAGGGCGGCTCGGTGGGCGAGGACACTCGCGTCATCGAGGCCGGGCACAACCCGACGGGCGGGGCCTTCTAGGGCGGCGGTGGACGGGCGTCGCGACGCCCACCCGGCGAGCACAGCGGGCGCGGACGTGGGGGCATGCTGTATGCTTGCATTCGCATTGGAGGGGAGTACCCCGTAAACGTCCCGTACCGTCAACACGGCGCTTGTTCGAGCGAGCCCCGGGCGGGGCTGCCCTGCGAATGAGGGTGGGGGAGACCTCCGGTCACGCTGCTACCTTTCTTTTCCTGACCGGAGGTTTTCTATGGATGTCCCTGTGTGGATTTGGCTTGTCACGGGCGCAGTCATCCTCGGCTTCTTCGCGTTCGACTTCGCCACCCACGTGCGCCAAGCGCACGAGCCCACGATGAAAGAGGCGGGGCTGTGGACGCTGTTTTACATGGCCATGTCCGGCCTGTGCGGCGCGATGATCTGGTGGCTGTGGGACGCCGAACACGGTGTGCAGTACTACACCGGCTACATCACCGAACTCGCGTTGTCCGTCGACAACCTCTTCGTGTTCGCCCTGATCATGGGCTCGTTCCGTATTCCGCGGAAATACCAGCAGAAGGTGCTGCTGCTAGGCATCATCATCGCTCTTGTGATGCGCCTCGTCTTCATCCTCCTTGGCGCGGCAATCATCGAAGCCTGGTCCGACGTCTTCTACATCTTCGCCGCCTTCCTGCTCTACACCGCGGCGAAGCTGCTGTGGGACGAGGCGACCGACCAGCCCGAGACCGACCCGAACGACATGGCGATTGTCAAGGGTCTGCGCCGCGTGATTCCGGTGACGAAGTCCTACCACGGCGACAAGCTGTTCTCCGTCACGGAGGCCGGCAAGCGCGCCGCGACGCCACTGTTCGTGGCCCTTCTCGCGATCGGCTTCATCGACCTGATGTTTGCCTTCGACTCCATCCCGGCGATCTACGGCATCACCGCCGAGCCCTTTATCGTCTTCACGGCCAACGCCTTCGCGCTGATGGGCCTGCGCCAGATGTTTTTCCTGCTGTCCGGTCTGCTCGACCGCTTGGTGTACCTGCCGTACGGCCTCGGCGTCATCCTTGGCTTCATCGGCGTCAAGCTGCTGCTGCACGCGCTGCACGAGAACAATCTGCCCTTCATCAACGACGGCGAGAACGTTGATGTGCCGGAGATTGGCACGGTGACCTCTCTGCTGGTCATCGTCGGCGTCCTCGTGGTCACTGTGATCGCCTCCGTGATCAAGGTCCGCATCGACATCGCAGCCGGCCGCCGGAAGGAGGGCGGGCCGCGCTGGCACATCGACTACGACGACCACGGCAACCGCCGGAAGGTGGACAGCCACGGCAACCACCTCGAGTGGATCGATGACCCTGCCACCTCCGGGCGCGGCGACCACACGGCCACCGGCTCGCGCGACACCGAGCACCTCGACGTCTCGCGGGGAGGCGCGAAGAAGTAGCTACGCCCTAGGGCGTGTGCGCCACACGGGGTGAGGCCACCCGCCGCGCAGTCGGTGCCGGGTGGCTGGCTGGGTCGCGTGGCAACGGTAGTGTGGTTGTCGTGAGCACTCCGACCCCCGCAGCGACGCCATCAACACCGTCGAACTGGAACCTGCCGAATGTTCTGACGTCGCTACGCATTCTATTTGTCCCCGTCTTCGCCTGGCTTGCCCTCTCTCATCACTGGTGGTGGGCTTTTGGCCTGTTTGTTGTGCTGATGGCAACGGACAAGCTCGACGGCGACATCGCTCGGGCGCGGGGGATCGTGACGGACTTCGGCAAAATTGCCGACCCGATCGCAGACAAGGCCCTGATGATCACGGCTCTTGTCACGCTGAACATCGCCTCCACACTGCCGGTGTGGATCACGGTGGTCATCGTCGTGCGCGAGCTGGGCATCACCCTGTGGCGAATGTGGATGCTGCGCCGCGGCCATGTCGTGCCCGCGTCCAAGGGCGGCAAGCTCAAGACGGCGCTGCAGGCCCTCGGCGTCGCTCTCTACCTGTGCCCGCTGCCGGGGTGGATGGACGTGCCCACCTTCATCGTGATGTTGCTCGCGGTCGTTGTTACCGTCGTCACCGGAATCCAGTACCTCCTCGACGCAAGGAAAGCCAATGCGTGACCTCGCCGCTTCGCTTATCGACGCCCTCCGCCAGCGCAACCAGACACTCTGCTTTTGTGAGTCCCTCACGGCTGGTCTGGCCGCAGCGACGCTTGCCGACGTCCCCGGCGCCTCCGACGTCTTGCGCGGAGGGTTAATTACCTACGCGACGGATCTGAAGCAGACCCTCGCGCACGTGCCCGAGGAGGTCCTTGCGCAGCACGGCCCGGTCTCTCCCGTCACGGCCCGCGAGATGGCCCGCGGGGCGAAGCGCGTGTGCGGCGCAGATTGGGCTGTCGCGATGACCGGCGTGGCCGGCCCAGACCCGCAGGACGGGCATCAGGTCGGGGAGGTGTGGGTCGGCCTTGCAGGCCCGCACTGGACGGCGTCTTCTGCGGCCGCCGAGCTGGTCGAGGCCAGCCGCGGACGCTACGCCCTTGTCCCGGGCGCGCCGGAGCCTCTGCGCGTGCTCGCGGGTGAGCGAGCCGACATCCGCCGCGCGGCAGTGGAGGCGGCCCTGCGGGGCGCTTTGACGGCGGTGCGGGAACAAAAGGTCGATCTCGGGAGTTGAATGACGTGATGGCAACGACAACTCTTCTCCTCGACACCCCGACGCAGCAGCTCGCGCAGTCCGCCGCTCCCGAACGCGCTCCGCTTCGTGAATCCTCTCCCCAGCGGGAGCCCCTTCTGCGCGAAGCCCTCGGGATGTCGCTGCGCGCCTACCGGGCCGACAAAGGCATCTCCTTGCGGCAGCTCGCGGCCGAGGCTATGGTGTCTTCTGGGTACCTGTCCGAACTCGAGCGCGGGCGGAAGGAAGTTTCCTCCGAACTTCTGCAGTCTATTTGCGCCGCGCTGGGGGCCAGCGTCGCCGACGTTGTCTTCGATGCCGCCTCGAACCTGTCCTTGCAATCGCTCAATGACGAGCTGGAGCACGCTGCGCCTGCCGCCGCCGAGGCTTAAGATTAACTAGGATTGTCTGGCGGTTATTGGCCAATACACCACGAAAGGTTGCACACTCGACATGGCGAACCCATTTAGCAAGTTCTGGAACTACCTCATGGCGTTCTTCGATAACAAGATCGAGGAAAACGCCGACCCCAAGGTCCAGATTGAGCAGGCGATCGGAGAGGCGCAGCGCCAGCACCAGGCCCTGTCTCAGCAGGCGGCGGCCGTCATCGGCAATCAGCGCCAGCTGGAGATGCAACTGAACCGCCGCCTGGAAGAGGTGGAGAAGCTCCAGGCGAATACGCGCCAGGCCCTGCAGCTCGCCGACAAGGCCCGCAGCGATGGCGATGCGCAGAAGGCTCAGGAGTACGAGAACGCGGCCGAGGCGTTCGCCGCGCAGCTCGTCACGGCGGAGCAGTCCATCGAGGACACCAAGAGCCTGCACGACCAGGCGCTGCAGCAGGCGGCCCAGGCGAAGCAGGCCGTCGAGCGCAACGCGGCGCACTTGCAGCAGCAGGTCGCCGAGCGCTCCAAGCTTCTGTCGCAGCTCGAGCAAGCCAAGATGCAGGAAAAGGTCTCCGAGACCATGCAGTCGATGAACAGCCTGACCTCGAGCACCCCCAACCTCGACCAGGTGCGCGAGAAGATTGAGCGCCGATACGCGAACGCCCTTGGCCAGGCCGAGCTGGCACAGAACTCCGTGCAGGGGCGCATGGCGGAGGTGGAGCAGGCGGGCATCCAGATGGCCGGCCACGGCCGCCTCGAACAGATCCGCGCGGAGATGGCCGGTGAGCTGAGCTCCGGCGCGAAGCCGGCAATCGAGCAGGGCCAGTCCAGCGACGGGCAGTCGGGCGAAGCCGTGCAGGTATCGGACGACGCGGTTGCACAGCGCATGCGCGAGCTGCGTGGCGAGTAAAAACACAGACCACGAGCACAGGGCGCCCCCGTACAAGGGGCGCCTTTTGTGCACGTTGGGGGTCTAGTCGGCGGCGCCGCGCGCCATGAGCGCCTCGCCGATGTCGCGGGCGCGCTTGATGGAGCGGATGACGACGGGTGTGCCAAACGCGGCCAGAGAGAACCCCGCCCCACGCGCCTTCCGGGCGTCAAGGACCTCGCCGACGGTCGCGAACATCAAGGGGATGAGCCTGATCGTGAGGGCGATGGCGAGGCTGATCGTCTCCACGGGGACTCCCACGCGATCGAGGGGCGCGAGGGTCTTCTCCAGCGCCTCGAGAAGCTCCTCCATCCCGGTCGTGAGAGTGAACAGGTTCGCCGCCGCCAGGGTGGCCACGAGCCCCAAGGTGGTCGTCGCGGCAGAGTGCGCGCCGTTTTGCCACCACAGGTACAGGCCGAGGATGAGGAGCAACGGCAGCACGGGGGCGAATTGCCGGAGCGCGATGCGCCACGGGATCCGGGCGAGGCCGTAGAGGAACATGACCGCCGCGAGCGCCGCGGCGGTGTGCCAGGGCTGGCTCGGGAGGATCGTGACGGCGACGATGAAAACGATGAGCGCGAGGAACTTCGCCGCGGGGCTGGCCCTGTGCAGGAGGGTCGTGCCGGGAACGTAGACGCCGAGCGGTACCTCGCGGATCATGGCGTGGCCTCGTCCATGAGTTCGAGGTAGTGGGAGATTGCGGCGTCGGGCGCTCCGTCGAAGGCGAGTGAGCCCGAGTCGAGGCACAAAACGCGGTCGAAACCGCGCAGCATCTCGAGGTCGTGGGTGACCACGATCACCTGCTGGTCGAGCGAGGCCAGCTCGCGGATGATGCGGCGGCGGTTGCGCAGGTCGAGGAGTGTCGTCGGTTCGTCGGCGATGACGGTATCCGGTTCAATCACGAGCACCGCCGCCAGGGCGAGCAGCTGTTTCTCCCCGCCGGAGAGCGTGTGGGGGGAATGCTCGGCGCGGTCGCGCAGGTGAAAGCGGTTAAGCATTGCGTTGACGCGCTTTGACACCTCCGCGCGGGGAAGCTTAAAGCGGCGCAAAGAGAAAGCGATGTCGTCAGCCACCTGGGGCATGACGATCTGGGATTCGGCGTCGGAGAAGACGAACCCCACCCGCCGGCGCACCCGCTTGCCGTCCTGGGCGGGGCTCAAGCCGTCGTAAAGCACTGTGCCCGAAGTGGGCTCGATGAGGCCGTTGATGAGCCGGACAAGGGTAGATTTGCCCGAGCCGTTCGAGCCGATGATGCCGATACGCCGCTCGCTGAGCTCGAGGGTGATGGGGCGGAGGACCTCAACGCCCTCATAGCTCACGCCGGCGCTGTTGAACGTGATCGCAGGCACGCTAACGGGCTTCCGCGCGCAGGAGCTGCGGGAAGGCGGAGTGAACGCCGACGGCAATGGCGACCATGACGATCATCTCGAGGGAGTCGGTGGGGATGAAGATAAGCTGCGCCTGCGCGGCTTCACCGAACCCGAGGCCGGTCTGGACCATGAGGCCGGTTGCTCCCATGACGTACTGGATGAGGAGGCCCACGAACCCGGCGACCGCGAAGAGGGCGGTCGCGACACCCTTCGACGTGCGGGCGCCGCGGGTGGCGATGAACCCCGCGACCGGCACGGCGATGAGGTAGCTGAGGACGTAACCGACCGTCGGGCTGCCGAGGGAGAAAATGGTGGTGCGGCCGCCGGCAAGGACGGGCAGGAACATACCGATGAGCAGGAAGAGGCCGGTGACGTAAAAGCCGCGGCGCGGGCCCAAGATGAGCGCGGCGAGGATGACCGCGGTGTTCTGCAGGAGGATGGGCACGCCAGCAATACCGACGGGGATGGCGACGAAGCCGAGGACGATCACGAGGGCTGTGAAGACGGCCACGTACGCAAGGTCGGCTGTCGCGGAGGAGGCGCGAACGGTGCTGGACGGGGTGTGTTTCGTAGACATGCGGGAAAGATTACCTGAACGCTGTTCAACTGCGATCAACGAGGGAGTGGGGAATGAGTTTTCGCGCAGGCAGCGTATATTGGCGGGCATGCGTTTGACCGAATTCGAGCAACTCGTCGAGGATGAATTCGGCCCCGCGAAAGCGCGCTGGGTCACCGAGTCGCAGGTCCTACCCAAGTACAACGCGACGGCCGCCGAAATCATCGAACGGGGGATCGACCCGCGAGAAGCCTGGATTGAGCTGTGCGAGGCGTTCGATGTCCCAGCGGAGCGCAGGCTTGGGGTGGACCGCCCGGGGTGGTGAATGGACCGCAGCCCGAGCGGTATTCGAACAATTTTGCGTGTCGTGTCGCGTCCGTGTCGGGCAGGGGTATATGTTTGACACCAGTCACTGGCGGGGAACCGTACGGGCGGTGCGATCCGTCTAAGTAAGTAAGCCTGGGCCGCCTGCGATG
Organism: Corynebacterium timonense; assembly: GCF_900105305.1. Taxonomy (NCBI): domain Bacteria; kingdom Bacillati; phylum Actinomycetota; class Actinomycetes; order Mycobacteriales; family Corynebacteriaceae; genus Corynebacterium; species Corynebacterium timonense. The sequence continues at coordinate 715,267 of NZ_LT629765.1, forward strand.
AAAAGCGCGCCACGAAACCATGCGATAGAGGAGAACTATGGCAACGAAGAAGAAAGCGTCCGCCGCGGGCGGGGACCGCAAGAACGCGCTCGATGCTGCGCTCGCGATGATCGAGAAGGACTTCGGCAAGGGCGCCATCATGCGCCTAGGCGACGACAACCGCCCGCCAATCCAATCGATCTCCTCCGGCAACACCGCCATCGACGTCGCGCTCGGTATCGGCGGATGGCCGCGCGGACGCGTAGTGGAAATCTACGGCCCAGAGTCGTCCGGTAAGACGACCGTGGCCCTGCACGCGATCGCCTCGGCGCAGCGCAACGGAGGCATCGCCGCCTTCATTGACGCCGAGCACGCGCTCGACCCCGATTACGCCCACAAGCTCGGGGTGGACACCGACAACCTGCTCGTGGCGCAGCCGGACACGGGTGAGCAGGCCCTCGAGATCGCCGACATGCTCGTGCGCTCCGGGGCGATTGACATCATCGTCATCGACTCCGTCGCTGCTTTGACCCCGAAGGCCGAGATCGAAGGCGAGATGGGCGATTCGCACGTGGGCCTCCAAGCCCGCCTGATGTCCCAGGCGCTGCGCAAGATGACGGGCGCGCTGTACAACTCGGGAACCACTGCCATCTTCATCAACCAGCTGCGCGAGAAGATCGGCGTCATGTTCGGCTCGCCCGAGACAACCACGGGTGGTAAGGCGCTGAAGTTTTACGCCTCCGTGCGTTGCGACGTCCGCCGGATCCAGACCCTCAAGGACGGCCAGGACTCCATCGGGAACCGCACCCGCATGAAGGTGGTGAAGAACAAGGTCTCGCCCCCATTCAAGGTCGCCGAGTTCGACATCATGTACGGCGAGGGCATCTCGCGCGAGTCCTCGATCATCGACATGGGCGTGGACAACGGCATCGTGAAAAAGTCCGGCTCCTGGATCACCTACGAAGGAGACCAGTTGGGGCAGGGCAAGGAGAAGGCCCGCATCTTCCTCAAGGAAAACCCTGATATTGCGAACGAGATCGAGGACAAGATCTTCCGCAAGCTTCAGGTCGGGGCGTACGCCAGCGCCGGGAAGAACGATGAGCTAAGCGACGACCCGATTGACGTCGTCCCCAACATCGACTTCGACGACGAGGACGACGAGGAACTGGGCCTGAGCGCGGGGAGCGCTGACTAAACGCGGTGGCCCAGCCAGACCCAGACACGCTCGAGAAGCTGCGCGCCGCCGTCGCGGCTTACGAAAACGACGAAGCCTCCGGCACCCTCTTCGACGCCGCGACGGAGGAGGCGCTCGCTCCGGTGCGCAGTCGCGCGCTGCGCCTCCTCGACCAGCGCGCTCGATCCCGAGCGGAGCTGCGGAGCCGGCTTGTGCGCGCCGAGTTTGACGCCGAGGTGGTGGACGCGGTGCTTGACGACTTCGAGCGCACCGGGCTCCTCGACGACGCTGCGTTTGCCCGCGAGTGGGTGCGCCAGCGCGCGGCACGTCGGGGCAAATCCGCCCGCGCGCTGGATATGGAGCTGCGCGAGAAAGGCGTGGCCGAAGCGGTGCGACGGGATGCGCTTTCCCAGATCTCGCCGGCTGACGAGGAAGCGGCTGCCCGCGCCGTCGCGGAGAAGAAGGCGAGGGCCGTGAACACCGCCCCGGTGGATCGCGCGGAGTACGACGCGCAGCTGCGCCGCATTGTTGGCGTGATGGCGCGACGCGGCTACAGCTCGAGCATGAGCCTTTCCCTCGGGCGCGAGGTGTTGGACGCGCGGATCGCGGAGGTGACGGGGCAGGAGTAGCGGCGGGGTTCGTCTGCGCACACGGGTTGTCGCCGTGGGGCGGGAGACAATAAGCATGAGCGCTGCGGCTGGAAGGCTCGTTCACTGGTCCGGGTGACGCCGGCCGCCGCTGGTGATGCCGCAGCCGGGATTGCCCTCGGGTGAGCTCACACCACGGCGATGACGGCACACTCGTTCGCACGTCTGAGCGGCATCACACACGGCTGCCGACGATAAGGGTGGGCGTTTTCGGGTGCGCGATCGCGGAGGACGGGTGGTGTCTGTAGACAGGCGTTGGCGGGGCCCAGGCCGCCGTCGACGTCCCTAGCGCGGCGGGCCTCCCGCGCGGGACTGGAGTGGTCTGGACTGGAAGCGGGCATTGGCCAGGTAGGATGACAGGCTGTTAGAAATGAAAAAAACAGAAGGGAAAGCTGTGTATGGCCATCTCGCTGCCTCATGTGTTCGCTGGGGCGCAGCCGGGGTCGGCGCGCGAGGTCGTCGATAAGCTGAAGGCGGATCTCGTGCGACGCTCGTACGAAGGCGCCGGTGCGCTGGCGGCAATCATGTCGGAGGCGTTCTCTGCCAAGGGGCTCGCCAAGCGGCCCGAGCGCGCCGCGTATGTGTCCGCGGCGGCTGTCAATGTCGTTTCCTCTGCGTGTGGGTGGGAGAAGCCGCGTCGTGCAGCGAAGGCCGTGCTTATGCCGCTGCTTGCGGTGCACGTGCACCGCCGCCGCCATGAGACGTCCCCGCTGACGGCCGGCGCGTTGCTCGTCGGCCTGGCCGGGGGCTGGATCGGGGATGTGGTGCTGATGCCGAAAAAGCCGAACCTGAACCTCGGCGCCATCCCCTTCGCCGTGAACCATGTCGCGTACCAGGTGCTGCTCTGGCGCGCGGGCGCTCGCTTCAACACGCTGCGAAGCGCGCTGCGTTACCCCCTGTGGGCAGGATCGATAGGACTTGTCGGGCTCGTTCAGCCGCGATTCGTGCCCGCTGCCGCGGGCTACGGCCTGTTGGTGGCCACGACCTCGGTGCTGGCCGACGATTCCTCGCTTACCCACGCCTCTCAGCGCGTGACAGTCCACAGCAACGGCCTGCCTAGCGCCGACGCAACGTTCGGGCTAGGCCATGGCGGGAACCTGTTTTTGATCTCGGACGCGTTGCTTGTGCTGCGTACGCTGATCGGCGACGAGGGGCTGCTCGCCCGCGCATTGGATGCCTGCGTGATGGATACCTACACCGTAGCTCAGTTGTTGCTGGTGGAGGGCCTGTTAGCCAGCGACCCGGCCTGACGCTCCGGCTCCTGCCCCGCGGCGCTGATGCCCGGTGCTTGGACCGTCTGCGCTGGGTGCCCAACGGTGCGCCGCGAGCGGGCGCCCCGTGTCGCGCGCCCTGCACGCACGGCCCGTTCCACCCTCGTTGCGAGGGCGGTCAGAGCGTAATTGATCGCGATCATGATCAGGGCGACGACGATGAGGGAGGGAATGTAGTTCTGGTTCGCCGCGGCGGCCTGGGTGCCGGAGCGCACGACCTCGACATAGCCGATTTGGTAGCCCAGAGCCGAGTCCTTCAGTGCGATAACGAGCTGTGCGATGAGGGCCGGAAGCATTGCGGCGACCGATTGGGGTAGCAGGATCTTCCACATTGTCTGCCAGTGGCTAAGCCCCAAAGCCAGCGAGGCCTCGGTTTGGCCGCGGGGCAGGGAACGAATGCCGGCGCGCAGAATCTCGGCGATGACGGAACCGTTGTAGAGAGTCAGCGCCACGACCACAGCCCAGAACGCGAGGCCGCGCGGCGGGACGATGTTGAACACCGCGAAGAACTGGTAGAGGAAGATCATGAGCATGAGCACCGGGATGGCGCGGAAGAACTCGATGATTGCGGCACACAACCAGCGCACCACCCGTGTGTCAGCAAGCCGACCGAGCCCAAAGACCACCCCGTATACGCAGGCGAACAGGATGCTTACGACGGCGGCCTGGAGGGTGCCCGCGAGCCCGGGCAGGATGTAGGTCGTCCACGTCTGCGCCTCGAGGAAGGGAGCCCACTTTTCAGCCGCGAGCTGTCCGTTGGCGGCGAGGCGGCTCAGCACCCACCAGGCCACGAGGGCGAACACGACCACGGTGACCACCGTGTAAATAAGGTTGCGCCGCGTAGCCCTGGGGCCGGGGGCGTCGTAGAGCACTGTTGCGTTCACGGACATTATCGCTTCACCGCCAGTCGTTCAGAAAGCCACCCGAGGAAGAGTCCCATCGGGAGGGTCAGGATGAGAAAGCCCAGCGCGAAGATGCCGAAGATGAGGAAGAGGTGGTTCGCGTGGAATTCGATCGTGGACTTCATCAGCAACGAGGCCTCGGCCACGCCGATGACGGAAGCGATCGTCGTGTTCTTCGTCAGCGCGATGAGCGCGTTGCCCAAGGGCACGATCGCTGCTCGGAGAGCTTGCGGGAAGACAATCTGGGAGAAGATCTGGCCGAAGCTGAGCCCGAGAGAGCGCGCCGCTTCTGCTTGGCCGAAGTGGACGGTGTTGATGCCGCTGCGCAGAGACTCGGCGACGAAACACGAGGTGTAGAGGACGAAGCCGAGCACCGCGAGGCGGAAGTTCTGGTCCGCGATGAACGTGCTGGACTCGCGGCTAGCCAGGTGCAACCCGAGATTTTGGTACAGCCCGAAGGAACAGAAAAGGATCACAAGCGTCAGTGGGGTGTTGCGGACGGTTTCGACGTAGACCGTTGACAGCGCGCGCAAAATTCCCACGGGAGAGACCCGCATCGCGGTGAGGACGGTGCCCACGACCATGGATCCGAGCGCGGCGTAGATGGTCAGGCGGATCGTCGTCCAAAACGCTGGCCAGAGGTTGGGTAAGAGGTCGGCCCAGAGGGCGTCCATCGCGGGTTCTCCTTGTAGTGAGAGAGGAAATGTGCGCGGGGCGCGGGCGCTGGGGCGAGCGCCCAGCCCCCGCGGGGTGTGTTCTAGAGGAAGGACAGGTCACCCGGAGTGTCCTCGGACACGCCGACGCCGCCCTCGATGTTCTTGTCCACGAACTCCTGGAAGGAGCCGTCGGAGTACATGTTCTGAAGAGCCTGGTTGATTGCGTCGACCGCCTCGTTGTCGTCCTTCATCACGCCGATGCCGTAGTGCTCGTTGGTGAAGGGCTGGCCGTCCTGTTCGAGCTCGACGATCTCGAAATCCCCGGGGGACTGGGCTGCGTAGCCGCCAAGGATGGTCGCGTCCGTGGTCAGGGCATCGACGTTGCCGTTGCGCAGGGCTTCCACGCAGGAGGAATAGGTGTCGTACTCCTGCAGCTGAACGCCCGGCAGCGCGTCCTTGACCTTCTGGGCCGGCGTCGAGCCGGTGACGGAGCAGAGGATGCGGCCGTCGAGATCGTCCAGACCCGAGATGTCGGTCTCGTCCGCGCGGACGAGGAGGGCCTGGTGGGTCAGCAGGTAGGGGCCACCAAAGCTGACAGCCTCGGCGCGGGAGGCGTTGATGGAGTAGGTCGCGCCGATCGCGGCGACCTCGCCGTTCTGGATGAGTGTTTCGCGCTGAGCGGATGGGGTCTCGCGCCACGTGATCTCCGGGTGCTCCCAGCCCCTGTCGTCGGCGATGGAATTCACCACGTAGGTCAGCACGTCGACGTCGAGGCCCGTCATTGAGTCGTCGCTTTCGCGCAGGCCGAGACCGGGCTGGTCGTACTTGGTTCCCAGGGTGACCTGCCCGGATTCGATCTGGGCGAGCAGGCCGCCGGACTCGCCGCCGCCGTCGCCGCCGCAGGCGGACAAGGTGGTGGCGGTCAGCGCCGCGGCAGCGGCGGCGGCGGGGGCACGGAAGGTGCGGTTCATGGTCGTCTCCTTTGAGGTGAGAGCCCGCATGGGCTCGGTAGGTTTACTTGGTGGGATTAGTGGGGGAGGATCTTGCCCAGGAAGTCGCGGGCGCGATCCGAGGAGGGGGAGTCGAAGAAGGTTTCCGGGTCGGAGTCTTCGACGAGTTCGCCGTCCGCCATGAAGAGGATCCGGTCGGCGACCTTGCGGGCAAAGCCCATCTCGTGGGTGACCACGAGCATCGTCATGCCGGAACGGGCGAGCTCGGTCATGACGTCGAGGACCTCGCCGACCATTTCTGGGTCGAGGGCGGAGGTGGGCTCGTCGAAAAGCATGACCTTCGGGTTCATCGCCAACGCTCGCGCGATGGCGACACGTTGCTGCTGGCCGCCCGAGAGCTGGGCGGGGTACTTGTCCGCCTGGTTGGCGATGCCGACGCGCTCGAGCAGCTCGCCCGCCCGGGCCGTTGCCTCGCTCTTGCTCATTTTGCGGACTTTGATCGGGCCGAGGGTGATGTTGTCGCGGATGGTCAGGTGGGGAAACAGGTTGAACTGTTGGAACACCATGCCCACGTCGGCGCGCAGCTTCGCCAGCTCTTTGCCCTCTTCGGGGAGGCGCTTGCCGTCGATCTCGATCGTTCCAGTGTCGATGGTTTCGAGCCGGTTGATCGTGCGACACAGGGTGGACTTGCCCGAACCGGAAGGGCCGAGGACGACGACCACCTGGCCACGGGGGATGTCAAGGGAAATGTTTTTCAGCGCGTGGAACTCACCGAAGTACTTGTCCACGCCGTCAATGCGAATCATTGGTTCAGACGCCTGTGTCATAACGGTTACTTCTACACGTGTTTGTGACTCACGTCATGGGTTTTGCGGGATTATTTATAGGCCCCGCTACATGGCCAGGTCAGCTGCTTGACGACGCCAGACAGCACGCCACGGCGACAACCGAGGCGCGTGTGCGCCGCAGTTAGGCGCGCGCCGCACGCAGCGATAGACTGGCCCACCGTGACGCAGCAACTCGCCCCGCAGGAAACCGCAGCCCAACCCCGCACCTACGAGGTGCGCACCTTCGGCTGCCAGATGAACGTCCACGACTCCGAGCGCCTCTCCGGCCTGCTGGAAGAGGCGGGCTACGTCGCCGCCGCGGAGGGCGGGGACCCCGACCTCGTGGTGTTCAACACCTGCGCGGTGCGCGACAACGCCGACCAGCGCCTGTACGGTTCGCTGGGCCAGCTCAAGCACACGAAGGACCGCCACCCGGGCATGCAGATCGCCGTCGGCGGCTGCCTGGCGCAGAAGGACCGCGACAGGGTGGTGGAGAAGGCGCCGTGGGTCGACGCCGTCTTCGGTACCCACAACATCTCGGCGCTTCCCGCCCTGTTGGAGCGCGCCCGCGTCAACGATGAGGCACAGGTGGAGATCGTCGAGTCGCTCGAGGTCTTCCCCTCAGTACTGCCGGCCAAGCGCGAATCCTCCTACGCGGGGTGGGTGTCCATCTCGGTGGGCTGCAACAACACCTGCACGTTCTGCATCGTGCCCTCCCTGCGCGGCAAGGAGCAGGACCGCCGCCCCGGCGACATTCTCGCCGAGGTGAAAGCACTCGTGGACCAGGGCGTCTCGGAGGTCACCCTGCTAGGCCAGAACGTCAACGCGTACGGCGTAAACTTCGTCGACGAGGACCTGGAGCGCGACCGCTCGGCGTTTTCGAAGCTGCTGCGCGCCTGCGGCGACATCGAGGGCCTGGAGCGCGTGCGCTTCACCTCCCCGCACCCGGCGGAGTTCACCTCCGACGTCATCGACGCGATGGCGGAGACCCCGAACGTGTGCCCGCAGCTGCACATGCCGCTGCAGTCCGGTTCTGACAAGGTGCTCAAAGACATGCGCCGGTCCTACCGCTCCAAGAAGTTCCTGGGCATTTTGGAGGAGGTGCGCGAGAAGCTGCCGCACGCGGCGATCACCACCGACATCATCGTGGGCTTCCCTGGCGAGACCGAAGAGGACTTCCAGGCCACCCTCGACGTGGTGGAAAAAGCCCGTTTCACCTCGGCGTTTACTTTCCAGTACTCGCCCCGCCCGGGCACCCCGGCCGCGGAGATGGAGGAGCAGCTGCCGAAGGAGGTCGTGCAGGAGCGCTTCGAGCGTCTGCTCGCCCTGCAGGAGCGCATCAGCGCCGAGGAGAACGCGACGCTGGTGGGCACGGAGCAGGAGCTGCTCGTTCAGGCCGGCGGGGGTCGCAAGAACGACGAGACCAAGCGCATGTCGGGTCGCGCGCGTGACGGCCGCCTGGTGCATTTCCGCGCCGAGGGCGCGATCGATCGCGCGGTGCGGCCGGGCGACGTAGTGACGGTAAGGATTACGGATTCCAAACCGCACTACCTCATCGCGGACGCCGGGGTGCGCGCGCACCGCCGCACGCTCGCCGGCGACAACTCGGAGGCGGGGACGGTACCCACGACCGCGCCGATCGGGGTGGGGTTGGGCCTGCCCGGCATCGGTAAGCCGGCCGCTGCGCCCGCCGCCGATGCGGCCTGCTGCTCCACACGGGGGTAGCTGCGAAAATCTAGGCTCGGAAGGGCTGGTAGGTGGTTCGAATCCCGAGCCGCAGCGCAGCCAACAAAGGAGATGGTCGACATGGCGACGACAGCCGACAACGCGGGGGACCTGGCGACGCAGGAGAAGGATGCCTCGACGCGCCTTGACCTCGGGGCATCGCGCTGGGTCTTGCTGGCCTGCGCCGTGGTCTTTCTTATCGCGCTGTTTTTGCCCTTCGCGGGCGAGGCCAGCGGTTGGCAGTTTCTCGCGGTCACGGACGCCGCGACGCAGGTGCAGGCCACGCTCACGGAGCTGATCTTCGTCTGGCTGGGTGTCCTCGGCGTTGTCGTTCTTACCCCGTTGACGCTGCTCACGCGCCGTTTCGCTATCGCCGCGCCCGGGTGGATGGTGACCACGGTGGCGTTGTTCATCTCGCTGCTGGCGATCTGGCTGCGCCGCACGAGCGCGACCATCGCCGAGGAGTACAGCCACGGCACCGGCATCTACCTCGCCATCGTGGCGGTCGCGGTCGCCGTGTTCGCCTACATCCCAGTGGTCGTGGGCCGCAGCGCCCAGCAGGCCGAGGCCGCCGCCCGTCGCGCAGCGTCCGAGGAGCTCGACGAGGTCGCTGCGGCCCAGCGCGAGGCCGGGGTGTCCACGGGGCGAGAGAACCCGCTGCTTATCGACGACCGCCGGGCGCGCGCCGCCGAACGCCACCGCCGACTGGACGAGTAGCGTCGTCGGCGAGGTCGACCGGCGAAGTTCACGTGGGCGTCGCTTCACGGCAACGTGGGGTCGCTAGCGTCGTTGCGGTGCCGCGCAGGGCACCCTCGCACTCGGAAAGGACCCCTATGACCGCAGATCAACCACGCGACAACAACCGCCGATCCCTGTCGCGCCGCGCCGTGTTGCGCGGCGGCGGGGCGGCGGCAGCGGCCGCCGCCCTGGCGGGTTTCGCTCAGACCGCCTCGGCCCAATCGTCCCTGTCGTCCCAATCGTCGCTGTCGTCGCTGCCCGGGCTGGGCTCCCAGCGTGGGGGAGCAGCCCAGCCCGCCGGCTTCCCACTGTCGTTCAACGCCGACGGCCGGTTCCGAATCGTGCAGTTCAACGACACGCAAGACGATCACCTGACCGATCAGCGGACCATCGCGTTCATGGAAAAGGTGCTTGATCAGGAGACCCCGGATTTCGCGCTGATCAACGGTGACGTGATTACCGGCGGGCCGACGACCCCGGAGCAGGTGTACCAGGCACTCAACAACGTGGTGATGCCCATGGAGACCCGCGGCATCGCGTGGGCGATCACGTTCGGCAACCACGATGAGGACTCCGTGGAGGAGGCGGGAACGGGCGTGTACGAGCGCCACATGGCTGATTTTGTGCGCCAATACCGGCATAACCTCAACCCGCCGGCGGGCGAGCGTCCCTACGGGCACTCGGACGCGCAGCTGCTGATCGCCGGTTCGCGTGAGAAAGACGTCGCAAAGTTCGCGATCTGGCTCCTGGACTCCGGCAACTACCTGCCGGAAGCCGACCCCGTGCAGGGAAACGACGACGTGCCACACTACGACTACATCCGCCCGGCGCAGATCGAGTGGTACCTCGCGGCGTCGCGGGACGCCGAGCAGCGTTTCGGGAGGAAGATCCCGGGATTGATGTACTTCCACATCCCCACCTACGAGCACCGCGACATGTGGTACGGCGGGCCCGCCAACCACGCCGAGATCAACCACATCAAGGCGAGGGACGCTTTCCGGATTGATGGGGTGAAAAACGAGGACGTCTATTACGGCGCGTTCAACTCCGGTATCTACGCGGCCGTGCGCGACCGGGGTGACGTGCTGGGAATCTACTGCGGCCACGACCACATCAACACCTATGCGGGCGACTACTTCGGGGTTGAGCTGGGGTACTGCCCGGGGACGGGGTTCGCCCCGTACGGCCTTGCCGACGGCACCCGGTTGCAGCACACCCTCCGCGGCGCGCGCGTGTTCGACCTGAACGAGGCCTCCGACCGCGTCTATGAGTCGACGCGCCTCGTCTTCGCCAAAGACTTCGGGCTGGACATGCGCCCCGCCAAGATGCCTATCGACGCCCCCGCGGCGCTGCCGGAGTACGTCACGCTACCCCGCGCGTAGGCGTCTCGCCTCGCTGCCTTACTCGAGGCGCTGCCACGCGGTCGTCGAGGACACTTCGCGCGCGCCCAGCGCGCCCGCGAGGGCCTCGGCCGCCGGGTCGTTAGCAGGGTAGGACACGTAGGCCGTGTCCACCGCGGGCCAGCGTTCGCGGGCGGCGGCGAAAGCCGAGCGCAGCATCCGCGCCGCGTGGCCTGTGCGCCGGTGCCCGGGCAGGACGTAGACGAGCCCCAGCTCGCACAGGTGCTCTGAGTCGGAGGAGTAGTGCACGATTTCGGCCATGCCCACGACCTGCCCCTGCGCGTCCCTCGCGAGCGCCGTCACTTGGGCGCCGCCGCGGTCGAGCAGGCGCGCGGCGGCGGAGCCCAGCCGCGCGTCATCCCACGCGACGGTGTCCATGACGAGGCCGCCGCGTGGGTAATCGCGCGACGAGGAGGTGAGTACGTGCTGAAGGCCGTGGCGGTCGGCGGGGGAGACGTCCATGTCGTGGACGACATCGGTCGGGCCCGAGCACGCGGGGACGGCGAGGACCGCTTGGGTTTCTGTGAAGGCGGCGGCGTAACCGCGCTCGGGCAGCGCTGCGGGGGCGGCGCCGGTGACCCACACGTGACGGGTGGGTCGGGACAGGGCGGTCGACAGGGCGTCGACAAGCGAAAGGGCGGAGTGCCACGGCTGGGCCGGGATGGGCTCGCCAGGCAGAGGTGCGATGGAGGCGTCGAGGGTAACGTGCGCTTCGATGATGGAGAGATCTTCGAGCAGCGGCAGCGAGACGAAGACCCAGGCCTCGACATCAAGGGCGTCGTCGGGGCCGACGACGGGGTAGCCGAGCTCGCCGAGCGGGCGCGGGGCGGGGCGCGAACTGAGCGCAAAGAGCATGGACTGCGACTCGGCGGAGCCTTCGAGCCGCTTGGAGACGTGCGGGGCGCTCACCCCGGAGGCGGCGAGCCCCGTGATGTCCTGGATAGCGAGCGTTGCGGAGAAGACGTAGGACGCGATGGCCGCCTCGGCGTCGGGGGTGCCGGGGCGGCCGACGATCAGCGGGTGCAGCACGCTAGCTGTTGACCGCCTTTGCAGCCACGTCCGCGAACTCCTGCCACTGCGCGGCGCTGGCGCGCAGCTCCGCTGCCTTCGCGCTCGCCCCCTGTGCTTCGGCGGCCTCGGCCTGGCGCGTCAGGTCGTCGGCCTTTACCTGGAACTGGTTGACCTTGTCCTGTGCCGCCGGGTCGGAGGCGCGCCACCGAGACTCTTCGGCGTCGGCGACACGCTTTTCCAACGCCCCGATCTTGTCCTCGTACTCGCGTACTTTAGAGCGGGGGACGAAGCCGATCTCGTCCCACTTGTCTTGCAGCTCGCGCAGCTTCGACTTCGCCGCGCCCAGGCCCTTGTCGGGGGTGATCAGGCCGTCGTACTCCGCGATGAGCGCGTCCTTCGCCGCGGCGTTGGCCTCGAACTCGCGGTCGCGCTCGGCGTTGACGGCGTTGCGCGCGGCGAAGAAGTGGTCTTGGGCGGCGCGGAACTGCTCCCACAGCTTGTCGTCCACCTCGCGCGGGGCGCGGCCGGCGGCCTTCCACTCCTTCATCAGGTCGCGGAAGGCGCGGGCGGTGTCGTTCCAGTTGGTGGAATCCTGCAGCGCCTCGGCGCGCGCGACAAGCTCTTCCTTTGTCTTGCGGGCCGCGGCGCGGTTGCGGTCCAGCTCGGCAAAGTGGGAGCCGCGGCGGCGGTTGAAGGCGTCGCGGGCACGGGAGTAGCGCTTCCACAGGACGTCGTCAGTCGCGCGGTCGATGCCACGGATGGTGCGCCATTCGTCAAGGATCGCACGGATGCGGTCGCCCGCCTTCTTCCATTCCGTGGAGTTTTCCGCGAGGTCTTCCGCCTCCGCCGCGAGCTCTTCCTTGCGGGCGATCGCCCGGGCGCGGCGCTGCGCCTTAGCCTCTTTCGCGTGCTCGGCTGCTTCGACAGAATGGTCGATGACCCCGTTCAGGCGCTGCTCGAGCGCGTCGAGGTCCCCGATGACGGCCTGGGTGTCCAGCGAGTCCTTGAGGCCCTGCGCTTGTTCGCGCAACTGGGCGGCGTCCTCCGGGTGCGCCGCCAGACGGGACTCGAGGAGACCGACCTCCGTGGCGAGGTCGTCGAAGCGCTGGGCGTAGTGCGCCACGCCCTCTTCCGGGGTACCCGCTTGCCAGGAGCCGATCTCTCGCTCCACACCGCCGCGGGTGACGTAGACGGTGCCGTCCTCCGCGACGCGCCCGAACGCCGTTGGGTCCGAGGCGGGCGGGGCCGCGGCGGGAACCGGGGACGGGGTGCTGCGCTGCTCATCGACCGAGCCCGGTTTCCCCGGCTTCGCGGCGCGTCGCGCCATCGCCGCCGGGGAGGGCTTCGGGGTGGAACCCGGTTTCGGGGTCTGAGTCATGGTCTGGTTCCTTTCGGGCCTTGCTGGTGCGGTGCCGCGCGACACGGCTGCCTGTCCGGGCGCCCTGATGGACGCCCGCATGTGTGCCAGATATTACCGACCGGCAGCGCCCCGTGTCAGGTATATAGCCCTGTTTTCGGTGGCCCAGCCGGGCCACTAGGGTTAGGGCCGTGACACACCCCCGCCTGCTCATCATGCCCGGCGCGCCCGCCCTCGTGACCGAGCTCGCCCCCGCCCACGAGCCCGGGCGGCGCCTCCTCGGCGCCGTGCGGGCAACCGCGGCCGAGACCGTGCGCGCCTGCGGCCTGACCGCCGCCGAGATCGTGGGCAGCCGCTCCGCGGCGTGGCGCACCGAACACGCGGGTTCCTTCGCCGCATGGGGCGCCCCGCACGTCAGCGTCGGCGCGGGACGCTACTTGCCCGAGCTGGTGGCCCGTTACGCGCTGGGCCCGGGCATCGCCGTCTCTGAGTCCCGCGCGCACATTGCTCCGCTCACCCCCGACGCCCTGACCGTCGTGGTGGTCGACGGTTCCGCTGGCCTCACCCCCCGCGCCCCGCTCTCGCTTGTCCCCGGGGCCCGCGAGCTACACGAGGAGACGCTGGAGTTTCTCGCCGGGGGCGGGAAAATTGACGTCGCCACGAGCGCCGAGCGCGGAGTGGCCGAGCCGGAGCTGTGGGGAGAGCTCGCCGCGCTCGACGTCGTGGAAGCCGAGCTCGTCGACGCGGACGACTCTCTCGGCGTCGGTGCTTACGTGGCCCTGTGGGAGGTGCGCGCGTGATCGCCCCCATCGCCGTCGTCGGCCCCACAGCCTCCGGCAAGTCGGACCTGGGCATTGCGTTGGCGCGCGAGCTCGGCGGGGAGATCGTCAACGTCGACTCCATGCAGCTGTACCGGGGCATGGACATCGGTACAGCGAAGCTCGCCCCCGAGGAGCGCGGCGGCATCCCGCACCACCTCCTCGACATCTGGCCCGTCACGCACACGGCGTCGGTCGCCGAGTACCAGGCCCGCGCGGTCGAGACGGTCGGGGCCATCGCCGCGCGCGGTTCGGTCCCCATCCTCGTCGGCGGCTCGATGCTCTACGTGCAGTCGCTGATCGACGCCTGGAGCTTCCCTCCCACCGACCCAGCCGTTCGCGCCCGCTGGGAGGCGCGGCTGGCGGACATCGGCGTCGACGCCCTCCACGCGCACCTCGCAACGGTCGACCCCCAGGCCGCCGCCGTCATCGAGGACAAGGACCCGCGCCGCACCGTTCGGGCGCTCGAGGTCATCGAGCTGACCGGCAAACCGTTCCAGGCGTCGCAGCCGCCGAAGGATCAGCCGCCGCGCTGGGGAACGCGCATCCTCGGGCTGCGCACCGAGCCCGAGTGGCTCAACCCCCGGATTGAGCGCCGCGCCGAGCTCATGTTCTCCCGCGGCCTGGTCGAAGAGGTCGAGGGGCTGATCGGCGTGGGGCTCACGGCGGATTCGACCGCCGGCCGGGCAATCGGTTACGCCCAGGTCCTCGCGATGTTGCGGGGGGAGATCTCGCGCACCGAAGCGCTCGAGCAGACGGTGTTGGGTACGCGCCGCTACGTGCGCCGCCAGCGGTCCTGGTTCAACCGGGACGGGCGCATCACGTGGCTGCCGGCGGCCGAGCCCGACCTCGTGGGGCGCGCGCTAGAATCGCTGGCGTGATTGACGGAACGACAACAGTTTCATTCCTGAAAGGCCACGGCACCGAAAACGACTTCGTGGTCATTCTCGACCCCGAGGACTCCCTCGATCTGGACGCCGGGGTGGTCGCTGGCTTGTGCGACCGCCGCGCCGGCGTCGGAGGCGACGGCCTGCTGCGTGTCGTGCGCCGCGACGGCCGCTGGTTCATGGATTACCGCAACTCCGACGGCTCGGTCGCCGAGATGTGCGGCAACGGGGTGCGCGTCTTCGCCCACGTACTGCGCGCGCACGGCCTCGTCGACCGCGACGAGTTCGAGGTGGGCACCCGCGCCGGGGTCCGTGCGATCGCGGTGCTCGACCACTCGCCGGGGGCGGCGAACGTGCGCGTCGAGATGGGGCCGGTGAACGTGACGGGCGTGTCCACCGCCCGGATGGGGGCCTTTGACTTCGCCGGCCTTGGCGTCGACGTGGGCAACCCCCACCTCGCCGCCGTCATCCCCGGCCTCGACGCCGCGCAGCTCGCCGAGCTGGAGCTCACCAGCCCCGCCTACGACGCGGATTTCTTCCCCGCTGGAGTCAACGTGGAGATCCTCACTGAGCTGACAGACGGAGATGTGCACATGCGGGTGTGGGAGCGTGGAGTCGGGGAGACACGCTCGTGCGGCACCGGCACCGTCGCCGCCGCGCGCGCCGCGCTTGCCGACGCCGGGATTGAAAACGGCACCGTCAAGGTCCATGTGCCCGGCGGGGCGCTGCGGGTCGACATCAACAACGGCGCGGCGGTGATGACTGGCCCGTCGCGCATCGTCGCGCGCGGCGAGGTCGACCTCGCCGCGTTGACCCCCTCTCGGAGTTAGGAGGGCCCGAGCTCGCGGGCGGCGCGTCGCGCGTCGCGCCACGACGCGGCGAGCTCTAGGACGCGCTCGTCGGCGATGGCGATGAGTCGCTCGAGCTGAGCGCGGTCGAGGTCGCCGGAGGCCAATCGGGCGTCGATACGCGCGATGAATCGCTGGGCCGAGGCGGCGCGGAGCTGGAAATCCTGGATGACCGGGTTCTCGCACCCGGGGTCGGCGAGAGCGGGGAAATAGAAGGTGCGATCGGCGATGGCGTCCGGGGTGGCCCCGTGCAGCAGCGTGTCGTACTGCGCGAGGACGTCCGCGATGTCGTCGCGCGCGATGGTGAGCGAGGCCCGGAGGGAGGCCGCCTCAGGGTCGGACAGCGCCCGCCGCATGTAGACGAGCCCGCCGGTGAGGACCACCACGGACAGAAGGATGCCGGGGCCGCGCAGCGCGATGACGAGGACGAGGCAGACGGCGATGAGAACGCCGATGCCCAGCGCTCGCATCAGGTCTCTCTGGGACGAATCCATCTCACGGCCTCCCGGTGAAGCGGCTAGTGGCCTCCGCAGCCGCAGGCATCCCCGCAGCCGCCGCACCCCCCGCCCGCGGGGGCGGGGATGGACCCGGTGAGCTCGGCGGTTCCGGCGATGACGCTGTTGCGCGCGGGAAGGTCGCCGTCGGGCAGACAGACCTCGAAGGGGAAGGCGCCGTCGACGGAGACGTGGATGAAGCGCTCTCCGGTCAGCTCGCTCGTGCGGTACTCGGCGTCGAGCACGCGCGCGGAGAAGTGCGCGGCGGCGTCGGGGGAGACGGCGGCGCCGGTAGAGACGGCCTCGGCACCGGGGGAGCGGACCTCGCCGAGCGTCTCGCCGGTCTGGGCGAGGTAGTCGTCAACGCTGGGGTACCGGGTCACGTCGAGGCCGAGGGCGGTCACGCCGAGCTCCTGCCAGGTGAGGGTGGGGCCGTCGACAAGCAGCGGACCCTGAGCGAGGTTCACGGTGACGGAGGCGATGGTGTTGCCGTGCGGGTCGATAATGTCGGCGAGGGCAACGACGTCGTTGAGCATGCTGATGTGCGCGTAGGTGCGCGTGTCAGCCGCGAAGCCCGCGAAGGTGGCGAAGGGCTCGACGGCGAGGATGTTCAGCTGGGCGCCGGACGGGTCGGCATATTGGATGAGTTGGCCGCCGCGGACCTCCCCGGTTACCCGAAGGCGGTCCGACGCGATGGCGGCCTCGACCGCGTCCTGCCACCTGCTGAAGCCCAGACCGATGCTGGGCAGGTCGGTGATCACTGTGTCGCTCATGCCCACTCACCTTAGTCGCGGGGGAAGCCGGGACGAAGAATAGGAAGAAGAATGGGAAGAAGTACGGCCCGAAACGCGTTGTACGACACGACTCCGCGGCCCAGCGTCACACTCTCGGGCCGAAAAGAACCGTAAACTAAGGACTTAATGACTCAATCTTCCTTCCCCTCCACGCCCGCCCGTTCTAACTCGGCTGTGTATCGCCCGGCCCCGGATGAGGCGAGCCACGACGAACTGCTGAAGCAGGCCTTCCGCCACAACGCCCCGCAACCCGCCTCCCGCCAGCGTGCGGGCGAGCCGACGGTCGGCGCCCTTGACCTGGAGGAGCGCAACTCGCTGCGCCGGGTTTCGCGCGAGACCGAGGTGCGCTCCGAAGACACCCAAGACGGCTACGAGGTTGAGTACCGAAAGCTCCGCCTCGAGCAGGTCATCCTGGTGGGAGTGTGGACAGAGGGAACCACCGCCGAGGTCGAGGCCACGATGAACGAGCTCGCGGCGCTCGCCGAGACCGCGGGCGCGCGCGTGATCGACCTGCTGTACCAGAAGCGCGACCGGCCCGACCCCGGCACCTACATCGGCTCCGGCAAGGTGAAGGAGCTCAAGGGCATCGTCACCGCCTCGGGCGCTGACACCGTCATCTTCGACGGCGAGCTATCGCCCGGCCAGATGGTGGCTCTCGAGGAAGCGCTGAACACCAAGGTCATCGACCGCACAATGCTTATCCTCGATATTTTCGCCCAGCACGCGAAGAGCCGCGAGGGCAAGGCGCAGGTCAGCCTCGCGCAGATGGAGTACCTCTACACCCGCACCCGCGGCTGGGGTGGCCAGCTGTCGCGCCAGGCTGGCGGCCGCGCCGGCTCCAACGGCGGCGTGGGCCTGCGCGGGCCCGGTGAGACCCGCATCGAGGCGGACCGCCGTCGCCTGCGAACGGACATGGCCAAGTTGCGCCACGAGCTGCGTGACATGAAGACCGCCCGCGAGATTAAGCGCGCGCGTCGCCAGCGCTCGACCACGCCGAAGATCGCCATCGCCGGCTACACCAACGCCGGGAAGTCCTCGCTGATCAACGCGATGACCAACGCCGGCGTGCTCGTCGAGGACGCCCTTTTTGCTACCCTGGACCCCTCGACGCGGCGCGCCCAGCTCGCGGACGGGCGCAGCGTGGTGCTCACCGACACCGTCGGCTTCGTGCGCCACCTGCCGACTCAGCTCGTCGAGGCGTTCAAGTCCACGCTCGAGGAGGTCACCAACGCCGACCTTTTGCTGCACGTCGTCGACGGTTCGGACCCCTTCCCGCTGAAGCAGGTCGAGGCCGTCAACACGGTGCTGGCCGACGTGACCCGCGATACCGGGGAGACCATCCCGCCGGAGATCATCGTGGTGAACAAGGTGGATCAGGCCGATCCGGTGGTGCTGGCGGAGCTGCGCCACACCTTCGACCGTTCCGGCCACGACGTCGTGTTCGTCTCCGCTCTGACCGGCGAGGGTATTTCGGAGCTGGAGGCCAAGATCGAGATGTTCCTCAATTCGGTCGAGGCCCACGTCCAGCTGCGCGTCCCCTTCACCCGCGGCGACATCATCAGCCGCCTCCACGAGCAGGGCACGGTGCGCTCCGAGTCCTACGACTCGACGGGCACGCTTATCGACGTCCGACTCCCGCGCATCATCGCCGACCAGTACGCCGAGTTCGTCGTGCGCTAGCCCGGCTACAGTTCCGGCGCACTCTCGTCGAGGAACCTGTAGTACTCGGCGTTGTCCAGCTGGGCAGCCGCCTCCTCGTCGACGATGACGGTGGCGCGCGGGTGGAGCTGCAGGATGCTGGCCGGGCAGGACGCCGTCACGGGCCCTTCGACGAGGCGCCGCACCGCGTCCGCTTTGGTGCTCCCCGTGGCTAGCAGGACGAGGTGCCCCGCCTCGAGGATCGTCCCGAGTCCCTGCGTGAGCACGTGCCGGGGGACGTCGTCGGCGGAGTCGAAGAAGCGCGCGTTGTCTGTGACCGTCTGTGGGTGAAGCGAGGTCAGGCGGGTGCGCGAGGCAAGAGAGCTGCCGGGCTCGTTGAAGGCAACGTGCCCGTTCGTGCCCACACCAAGCAGTTGAACGTCGATGCCGCCCGCCTGCGCGATACGCTCCTCGTAGTCCGCGGCAGCCGCGACGTAGTCAGAGTTCGTTCCGTCGGGGGAGTCCACGAGGGCGTCATCGATGTCGATGTGTGAGGTCAGCTCGCGGCGGATCGTGGCGTAGTAGGACTGCTCGTGGTCGCGGGGCAGGCCGTAGTATTCGTCGAGCAGGAACGCCCTGCACGCGGCGAAGCTCAGCCCTTCCTCGTGGTGGCGGCGGATGAGCTCGCGGTAGGTCGGGGTGGGGGTGGAGCCGGTGGCGAGGCCCAGGGTGGCCCCCTGCTGAATGTAGTGGGTGATGATGTCGGCGGCGGCGCGCGCCACCTCGGCTGTGGGGCGGATCAGTACGTCCATGGGGAGTTCCTTTCTTACCTAGATCGACAGCTCAACCCCGCCCCGGATGACGCGGACGGGCCGACGGCGCTCGTCGAGGCCGACAAGGTCCGCGCGGGCGCCGGGCACGATATCGCCCCGATCTCCCGGGGTCCCGCGGCCCAAGACGCGCGCGGCGTTGGTCGAGGTAAAGCGTACGGCCTGCGGCCCGCCGTGGCGCCCGGCGAAGCGGGCGAACTGCTCGGCCAAAGTGGAAGTTCCGCCGGCGATGGAGCCAGTGGCGATGCGCGCGACGCCGCCGGAGACCGTCACGTCGAGATGACCGAGGCGGTAGCTCCCGTCGGGCATGCCCGCGGCCTCCATAGCGTCCGAGACGGCGAAAGCGTTGTCGCTGAGGACCGCGTCGACCGTGGCATCGTGCAGGTGGACGCCATCGGCGATGAGCTCGACGGAAACGGCGCCGCGTCGCGACGCGTTCACGAGCGCGCCGACGGGACCAGGGGCGCGGTGGTTCAGCGGCGGCATAGCGTTAAAAAGGTGCGTTGCCGTCACGGTCGCGCCGCGCGAGGACGCGTAGTCGATGGCAGCGCAGGTGGTGTCGTAATCCGCTGACGTGTGGCCGAGGCCGATGATGATGTCCTCGGCGGCACAGATGTCCGTGAGTTCCTCGAAGTTCGCGGTCTCGGGCGCGAGCGTGATTGCAGCGAGGGCGCCGTCCGCGGCGTCGATGACCGCACGCAGATATTCGGGGTCGCCAGGGATAACGCACGCGGGGTCCTGCGCGCCACACTTGGCGGGGGAGACGAAGGGGCCCTCCATGTGAATACCCGCGATGAGGCCGCGGCGCACGAGGCGGGCTAGCACTGCCGATTGGCGGCAGGCTTCGTCGCGCGTGGCCGAGACGAGGCTCGCCAACAGCGTTGTCGTCCCGGCGCGGTGATGAAACTCCGCCGCGGCCACGCATTCCTTGTCGGTCCCGGTAGGGAAGGCGCCCAGGTTCCCGCCGTGGTTATGCAGGTCCACGAAACCTGGCACCCAGGTCAGCCTTGAGTGATCCCGCCGCTCGGCCTCGGTGGGTTCCAGGGGGGTCACCGCGGTGATGTGCGTGTCAAACTCGATGCGGGCGGACGCACGCTCCCCGAAGGGGGTGATGAGTGAGCCGACGACCGCTGTGGGGTGGTGTGCCGTCATGGTGCGCCGAGTGCTGCCTTTCTCCCCTGTTCGTGGGGGTACTGCGTGGGGGTATGATGTATGACTTCACCCCCAACCCTAACCTTTCTACGCACGTCCGGCGGCTTTTCGTGGAGGCGGGGGGAGGCAATCGGGGGCAGGCGCGTGGGGTACTGTGGGTTTCGTTGAACACCTAGAACGCTGCGGCACGCAGCGGCGCGAAGCGGAGGGCATATGACGGCTTCAGCGAGTCTCGCAGTCGACATCGGGGGCACGAAGATTGCCTATGGGGTGGTCGCCGACGACTCCCCGACGGTGGTGCTGGCGGAGGGAAAGGTGGCTTCTCAGCCCGCAGGGCGCACGCTCGCGGAGCAGCTTGACCTCGCGATCGCGCGCGCCGCCGAGGCACTGCCGTTGCCCGTGGCGCGCGTCGGCGTCGGCTCGCCGGGGGTTGTCCTGCCGCCCGAGGGGCAGATTGTCTCAGCTGGGCCGACTGTCCCCGGCTGGGCGGGCACGGATATCGCCGCGATCGTGCACCGCTACCTCGACGTCCCCGTCTACGCCCACAACGATGTGCGTATCTGGGCGTGGGGCGAGCACCACCTCGGCGTGGGGACGCAGTTTCCCGGGCGCGTCCTGTACCTCGCGCTGGGCACCGGCGTCGGTGGCGCGATCGTCGACGAGGGAGAACTGCTGGCCGGGCCGACAGGGACAGCCGGAGAGTTCTCCGAGCTCGTGGCCCCAGACTTCCGCGGACTGGCTGATCGGGTGGAAAACATTGCGTCCGGCCCCTCCCTCGCGCGCTACTACGACGCGTTGAGCCGCCCGAGTGCTGAAAACCACGCGGAGCCCATTCCGTGGGAGGACCCCGCGGCCTCGCGTTTTACCCTGCGCGACGTCATCGCGTTCGCGGAGGAGGGCGACGTCCTCGCTCAATCGATCATCGAGGGCAACCTTGCCGGTTTGGGGCGCTCCATCGGCGGCGTCGTCTCCGCTTTCGACATCTCGGCAGTCGTCCTCGGCGGTGGTGTCTGTGGTATCGGGCCCCTAGTAACAGAGCCCATTCGCCGCGGAATTCGCGCTTTTGCCCTCGCTCCGAACCGCGACGTCCCCGTGGTTACCAGCACCTTCGGGGCGGACGCTCCGCTCGTCTGCGCCGCGGCGTTCGCCCGGTCCCACCACGCCAACTGCAGCACCGGAAAGGAGACCTCATGACATTCGCCTTTACCACCTCAACGGTGGATGAGCGCAGGCGGGAGATCATCACCGCGGTGAGAAAGCGCCTCATCGTTTCGGTGCAGGCGCCCGACGGGCACCCGATGCGCGACACACACACCCTCACCAGGGTCGCCATGGCGTGCGTGGCTGGGGGCTCACCGGCGATCCGCTGCGGCGGCTACGGCGGGATCGAGGACATCCGCTCCATCGCTGAGGCCGTTGACGTGCCCGTGTTCGGGCTGACGAAGGAGGGCTCCGAGGGCGTCTACATCACCCCCACCCGCCGTTCCGTCATCGACGTGATCCGCGCCGGGGCCGCGGTCGTGTGCGCTGACGCGACCGATCGGCCGCGCCCAGACGGCTCGGGCTTCGTGGACCTGGTGGAGGTGGCCCACGGTGAGGGGGCGCCGATCATGGCTGACTGCGCGACGCCGGACGACGTCCGCCGTGCCGTCGATGCCGGGGCGGATATCGTCTCCACCACCCTTGCTGGGTACACCGCCGAGCGACCCGCGACGGCGGGCCCCGACTTCGACATGATTCGGCGGGGCCGCGAGCTCGCGGGGCCGGACGTCTTCCTTATCGGCGAGGGCCGCTTTGCCACCCCGGCAGACGTAGCCCATGGCATCCACGCCGGTGCCGACGCCGTCATTGTTGGCACCGCCGTCACGGACCCGGCATCGATCACGGCGCGGTTTGGGGCGCTCCTGTTTTAGTGCCCCGCGGCGTGCTCGATTGCGCGACGTAGCGGTGCGTAGTGTTCATCCACCGCTGCGCGGTAGGCGGCGGCGTCGCCCTCGCACAGCACGTCGACGATGTTCTCGTGGGTGCGGATCGTGATGTCGATATCCTCCGGCATGGGGATCCCCAGCGTGGGCAGGACCGCCATATGCACATCCCACAACGCGCTGGCTAGCTCGACCACGAGCTGGTTCGAGACTGGGGCCAACAGGGTTCGATGGAAAGTCTGGTCGTGCGTCGCGAAGGACCGCCCCGCCTCGTGCTCGGCGATCATCGCGTTGACGGTCGCGTACAGCTCGGACGGGTCGCGTGCGCTCCAGATCGTGGCCAGCTCGTCGGCGAGGCTGTGGTCGATCGCGCTGCGTAGGTCAACCACGTCGTTGAGAGTAGACACAGAACGCGTGCTGTCGAGGGTCATGCGCAGCACGAGGCCGTGGATAAGCGGGTCGAGTGACATCCCCGAAACGTAGGTGCCGTGGCCATGTCGGACCTCCACGATGTCGAGGGAGGACAGAACTTGGATGGCTTCACGCACAGAGGTGCGCGAAAATCCCAGTTCTTCGCAGAGGGCTGCCTCGCTCGGCAACGCGTCGCCGGGGGAGAGGCGGTGGGAGCGGATGTAGTCCGTGATGCCAGCTTGGGCGCGGGCTGAGGCGCTGTGGGGACGGGGCATGTCATCTCCTTTCCAGTCCTTCACCAGCAAAGCAGACATCGTCCGCCCGCGTACGTGTTGGGGGTGGGGGTAATCGGGGGAGGGGAAAAGCTTAAAACGGAGTAAGTTATGACGTCATACGTCTACGATCAGGTGTAGTTAGCCTACCGGCTCACGGTCCCATCGCACCCACAAAACGGAAGGAAGCGCCCCATGGTCGCCCAACAACGCGCACGCACCTGCCTTGCCGGCCTGCTCGGGTCGGTGGCGCTTGCGCTCGGAGCATGCTCCCCCGGTCCGGATACCCCCGCGGATACCCCCTCCACTGAGATTCGCATGGGGGCAGCTTACGAGACGACGAACTACGATCCCTCGTCGACCTCCTCAGCTCTCGCGCTGGGGACCAACTGGCACGTGGTCGAAGGCCTGTACGAACTGCGCATGGATACCTACGAGCCCTACCCGGCGCTGGCGGCTGGACGTCCACAATGGAGCTCTGACACCGCCTTTACCGTAACCCTGAGGGAGGGGGCCGCGTTCTCTGATGGGACGCCCGTGACCTCGGCGGACGTCGTGTCGTCCTTCGAGCGGGCGATGGCCGACGGCAATGTCTACCAGCCGATGCTCAGCTTTATAGAGGCGATTGAGCAGGTCGACGACACCACGGTGTCTTTCACACTCACCGGTCCTTTCACCCTCGCCGAGGAACGCCTCGCCGTGGCGAAGATCGTGCCCGCGGAGGCGTCGCGAGACGAGATGACGGCCATGCCGCTCGGCACCGGCCCATACAAGTACGAAGACATCGGTGACACGCGCGTCACCGCGGTACCCAACGAGCATTACACCGGCACCTACCCAGCGCAGGCTGAGCGTCTCGTGTGGGACGTGATCAAGGACGACACCGCCCGGACCACCGCCGCCAACTCCGGAACGATCGACGTGATGGAGGCGGTGCCCGCCGACTCCGTCGATATGGTGACGGAGGCGGGCATGGAGACCGCGGAGGTCCACGGTTTCAACCTGCCCTTCATGCTGTTTAACACGAAGAAAGAACCATTCACCGACCCTCGGGTGCGCCAGGCCTTCCTCTACGCCGTGGACACGTCCATGTTGGTGAACAACAACATGGACGGGAAAGCGGAAGCCGCCACGTCTTTCCTTCCGGAAACCCACCCCAACTACAACCGCGCGGTGAACGTTTTCGACCATGACCCCGATCGGGCGCGACAGCTTCTCGACGAGGCCGGGGTGAGCGACCTCAACGTCACCTTGCTCACCACCGACCACCCGTGGGTAAAGGATCTTGGCCCGCAGATCCAAAACGACCTCCAGGCCATCGGGATCGAGGTCTCCCTGCAGACCGAGGCCTCCGCGTCGGTCTACGCAAACCACCTCGACGTCGAGGACGCCACCTTTGACGTCGCCCTCGCCCCCGGCGACCCCTCGGTCTTCGGGAACGACCCCGCCCTGCTGATGAACTGGTGGTACGGCGACAACGTGTGGACGAAGAAGAGAACATTCTGGCAGGAGTCCGACCCGGCTTCCTACCAGCGTCTGCAGGACATCCTGACCGCCGCCACCCAGCTCGATGGTCCCGAGCAACAAGAAAAGTGGAACGAAGCTCTCGACGTGGTGTCCGAGGAAGTTCCCCTGTACCCGCTGTTCCACCGCACGATGATTACCGCATACGACCCTGATGCCCTCGACGGTTTCGCCCCGATCGGGACGACCGGCCTGTGGGCACTGACCACCACCCCCACCGGAAGCTAGCGCGGTGCGCCGCATACCCCTTCCCCGCATGCACACCAGGAGAAAACTGCGATGAATAACCTCATCAGACTGGTCGGCCGCAGGCTCATCGCCCTGCCGATCATGATCATCGGTGTGACGTTCCTCGTGTTCGTCCTCATGTCACTCTCACCCATCGACCCCGCCTACTCCGCGCTTGGCGATTCGGCCACGCCGGAACAGGTGGCGGCCTACCGCGAAGAAAACGGCCTCAACGACCCGTGGCTTGTTCAATTCGGTACGTACCTGTGGGGCGTTGTCCAAGGCGACCTCGGAACCTACGGGCAAAATGCCGCTTCCGTCTCGGACAAGGTGTTCTCGGCCCTGCCGGTGACGCTCCAGCTGACGTTTGTGGGCCTGGTCATCGCGGTGCTTGTCGCGTTTCCGTTGGGCGTTGTCTCCGCACTCTACCGAGGCAAATGGGCGGACCAGCTGATCCGCGTCCTGTCAATCATCTGCATCGCGATGCCCTCGTTCTGGCTGGCGATCCTGCTCGTCCTCGCCTTCATCGGCACGCTCCCGGTCGCTGGCACGCTGCCCTCGCTGACCGAGGACCCCGCCGGCTGGGCGGCACGCTTGGTGCTTCCTGCGATCGCGCTCGCGACGCCTGTGATCGGACAGCTCACCCGCGTCGTGCGCACCTCGATGGTCGAGGAGCTGGACAAAGGCTACGTACGCACCGCAATCGGCTACGGCATCCCGCAGTCGACGGTGATCTCGCGCAACGTGCTGCGCAACGCCTTGATCACCCCGGTGACGGTGCTCGGCCTGCGCATCGGTTACCTCATGGGCGGCGCAGTGGTCATCGAGATCATCTTCGCCCTGCCGGGGATGGGGCGAGTGCTGATCGACGGAATCGCCAACAATTGGGTCCAGGTTGTCCAGGGCGCCACCCTGGCAGTCGCCATCTCCTTCATCATTGTCAACATCATCGTCGATCTGCTCTACATTGCGATCGACCCGCGCATTAGGACGGTGTAGCACACATGCGTGACGCTAAAGCTCGGAAGCTTTCGAACCCCAACGTGACACGACGCCTGGGCGGATGGAGCCGGATGAACCTTGGGTCGAAGATCTCCCTCATCGTCCTGGTTCTCATCGCGTTGGCCGCCTTGTTTGCTCCCCTTCTCGCCCCACATGATCCGACTGCGATCGACTTCAAAGGCCAAGCCCCGAACGCCGACTACTGGTTCGGCACCGATAACCTCGGCCGCGACGTCTTCTCTCGCGTGCTCTACGGCGCCCGCTACTCGCTGGTGGTCGGCCTGCTGGCCACGTTCGCCGCTCTTGTCGTCGGCGTCGTCCTCGGCTCTATCGCTGCGGTCGGGCCGAAATGGCTCTCCGAGGTTATTATGCGCATCCTCGACGTGATCATGTCTGTGCCGGGCATCGCCCTTGTAGCTATCACGGTCGTGGTGTTCCGGGACCCGCAACGCCCCGTCTATATGCTCGGCGTGATCATCCTGTCCATCGCCTTCGTCTACATCCCACAGCTGACCCGCATCGTCCGGGCCAACGTGCTCTCGGAGTACGGCGAGGACTACGTGCGAGCCGCGGTCGTCTCCGGCGCCCGTTCGTCGTGGATCCTGGCCCGGCACGTCGCGCGCAACTGCGCGGCCCCCGTCCTCGTCTTCGCCACCGTCCTCGTCGCCGACGCGATCATCCTGGAGGCTTCCCTGACATTCATTGGCGCCGGCCTGCAAGAGCCGGTGCCCACCTGGGGTAACATCCTGTCCTCGGCACAGCAGGGGGTGCTGCGCGGCGACTGGTGGCAGGCTCTGTTCCCCGGCTTGGCCATCATGGCCACGGTGCTGTGCCTCAACATCCTGTCCGAGGGCATCACGGACGCGATGGTCGCCGCACCGCGGGCATCCGCGGTCCCCGCAACCCAGGCTGACGCCAAGCGTGAGGAGGACCGGCTTCTGGCCAACCCAGTTGAGGCGTACGCCCAGCAGAAGGAGGCGCTCGACAGCCGCCTCGATGCCCTCCGTCGAACGGAGGCCGAGCGAGGCGACCGCTTCTCCCCAGCGCCGGGAACGACTCCGCTTCTTGAGGTTCAGGACCTGTGCATCCGTTTTCCTCGCCACGGCAGCGTCAATGTCGTCGACAGGGTCAACTACGCCGTCGCCGAGGGCGAAACAATGGGCATCGTCGGCGAGTCCGGGTGCGGTAAGTCCATTACCAACCTCGCCGTGATGGGACTGTTGGACGACGAGGCGGAGGTCACCGGCCGCATCATGTACAAAGGCAAGGACCTGCTGGCGATGAGCAAGGCCGAGCACCGCGCGCTGCTCGGCCACGATATCGCGATGATCTACCAGGACGCATTGTCCGCGCTAAACCCATCGATGCTCATCCGCACGCAGCTTAAACAGCTGACGCAGCGCGGCGGTACACGCAGCGCCCGCGAACTTCTCGAGCTCGTTGGCCTCGACCCAGAACGCACCCTGCGCTCCTACCCACACGAGCTGTCGGGTGGTCAGCGCCAGCGCGTGCTCATCGCGATGGCGCTGACGCGCGACCCGGCGCTCGTCATCGCGGACGAGCCGACGACGGCGCTCGACGTCACAGTGCAAAAACAGGTCATTGACCTGTTGAAAGAACTGCAGGAAAAGCTCGGTTTCGCCCTCGTGTTCATCTCGCACGACCTTGCCCTCGTTGCCGAGGTCGCTCACTCGGTGACCGTGATGTACGCCGGCCAAGTCGTGGAACAAGGATCGACGGTGGAGATCTTGACGGACCCGCGCCACGAGTACACGCGCGGGCTCTTGGGCTCGGTGCTGTCGATCGAGGCAGGCGGAGACCGCCTGCACCAGGTTCCCGGGACTGTTCCGTCGCCAGCGGAGTACCCGGCCGGTGACAGGTTCGCCCCGCGGTCCTCTCATCCGTCGGTGGGATTGCAGTCGGCGCCAGTGGTGCGCAACGTGCCGGGGACGCGCCACTACTACGTTGACCTTCCCGACGAGCTCAAGCCAGCCGCCGAGCTGGAGCGGCAGGGCAACCTGGATCAGCCGGGGCTCACGGATACCGACTACGCGGCGTACGCTGCGACGATGGAGAACCATTCCCAGGAGGAAAAACGATGAACGCCGCAGCAACCCCGATCATCGCGCTGGAAAACATTTCGGTGAGGTTCAAGGCCCGCACCGGCCCGATTTTTCGCCCGAACTGGGTCGACGCGGTCACCGACGTCAGCCTGTCCGTGATGCCTGGCGAGACGATCGGCATTGTGGGTGAATCCGGATGCGGGAAGTCGACCACAGCCAATGTCATGTGCGGGTTACAGACCCCCTCGAGCGGAACGGTGCGCTTCAATGGGCGTGACGTTACACGCCGGACCGGCGAGGACCGCCGGACGATGGGGCGTGTCGTCTCGGTCGTGTTCCAGGACCCGTCCACCGCGCTGAACAGCCGCATGACCGTCAAGGAACAGCTTCTCGACCCACTCCGCGTCCACGACGTGGGCACCGCGGACGAGCGCGAGGAGCGGGTGCACGAGTTGCTCCGCCTGGTCGGTCTTCCTGAGGCGGCGCTCGGCGCATTGCCGGGGCAGCTGTCGGGCGGCCAGCGTCAGCGCGTCGCCATCGCGCGGGCCTTGGCGCTCAACCCGGACGTGATCATTGCCGACGAGCCGACGTCGTCTCTGGATGTGTCGGTGCGCGCGCAGATTCTCAACCTCTTTACCGACCTCAAGGCCTCCCTCGGGCTATCGATGGTGTTCATCAGCCACGATATCCAGACCGTACGCTACATTTCTGACCGGATCTGCGTCATGCGCGGCGGCCGCATCATCGAGGAGGGCGAGGCCGCTCAGGTTTTCGCGCACCCGCGCGACCCGTACACCCGGCAGCTGCTATCGGCTTCGCCCTCCCTGCTGCACCCCACTCTCTAAAACCTCCCAGGCTTCGAACCAGGAAAGGCGATACTTTTCATGAATAAATTGACCCGGAGGCTCTCCGGCGTTATTCCTCCCGTCGTTATCGCGCGGCACGAGGATGGCACACTCGACAGCGCCTCCTACCGGCGCAATCTCGAGCGGCTTATCGACGCCAAGGTGCATGGCCTGTTCATCCTCGGCTCGTCCGGTGAGGGGGCGTTTGTTACGGACTCGGAGCGCCTGCAGATCCTGCGGGAGACCGCGGATGTGGTGGCTGGCCGGCTGCCGGTGTTGGTCGGGTGCATCGAAACGCAGACCGCGAAGGTGATCGAGGCCGTTAAGGTCGCCGAAGACAACGGCGCGGACGCCGTCGTCGTCACGGCCCCCTTCTACGCCCTTGGCGGCGAGGCCCAGGTGGAGCAGCACTTCCGCCTCATCCACGCCGCGACGTCGCTGCCCGTCTACGCCTACGACATCCCGGTGTGCGTCCAGGCGAAGCTTGGTGCCGACATGCTGATTAGGCTCGGGCAGGAGGGCGTGCTCGCTGGAGTGAAGGACTCGTCGGGCGACGACGTAGAATTCCGCTTCCTCGCCCAGAAAAATGAGGCCGCCGGCCATCCGCTGCTCCTGTTTACGGGGCACGAAGTGGTGGTCGATGGCGCGTACTTGTCGGGTGCGGACGGGTCGGTGCCCGGTCTGGCCAACGTCGACCCCGATGCCTACGTGCGTCAATGGGATGCGTACCAGGCAGGGGACTGGGAGACGGTGCGCGCGGAGCAGAACCGCCTCGCTGACCTCATGCTCATCGCTTCCCAGGCGACGTCAGTTACCGGGTTCGGCGCGGGGGTCGGCTCCTTCAAGGTCGCGCTGAGGCTTCTCGGCGTTTTCGAATCCGCCACGATGCCGGACCCGGTGCCGCAGCTCACCCCGGAGGAGGTCGACGCGATCCGCGTTGTGCTTGTTGCGGCGGGCCTGCTGGAGTAGCCCGCGCCGGCTCCGTTAGGCTACGCCAGTGAGTAATTTCATTGGCTGGTCCCTGCACGGCGACGGCCGGACGGTGACTGCGGGGGCCGTGGTGGCCCCCGACGAGCGCCTCAACTGGCCGCGCACCATCGGCATCGGAATGCAACACGTCGTGGCCATGTTCGGCGCAACGCTCCTCGTGCCTACTCTGACGGGTTTCCCGGTAAACACGACGTTGCTGTTCTCCGGGGTGGGCACCATCATCTTCTTGCTGCTCACCCGCAACAAGGTGCCCTCCTACCTCGGCTCGTCCTTCGCCTTCATCGCGCCGCTGACCGCGTCACAACAGTACGGCATGGGGGCGCAGCTGGGTGGGGTGCTCCTGACAGGGGTAGCGCTCATCCTCATCGGCGTTATCGTCGACGCGGCGGGGAAGAAGGTCATCGACGCGGTGATGCCGCCGGTGGTCACCGGGGCAATCGTCGCCCTCATCGGCTTTAACCTCGCCCCGACGGCCGTTGCGAACGTCGAAAAGCAACCGCTCATTGCGCTCGTAACCCTTGGAACCGTCCTCGTTGTCACGGTGGCCACGCGCGGGATGATCGCGCGGTTGAGCATCCTCGCCGGCGTCGTGGTCGGCTGGGTGAGCGCCGCGCTGAGCGGCGGCTTAGCGGACGACGCGCGGGAGCAGATCGCGCAGGCGCCGTGGGTCGGCCTGCCGCAGTTCCACACCCCCGAGTTCCACCTTTCCGCCGTTCTGGTTACCCTGCCGGCCGTGGTAGTGCTCGTCGCCGAAAACGTTGGCCACGTCAAAGCGGTCGGGGAGATGACGGGAGCCGACCTGAACGGCTACCAGGGCCGCGCACTTATCGGCGACGGCGTGGCCACCACGCTGGCGGGCGGTTTCGGCGGCTCAGCCACGACGACCTACGCGGAAAACATCGGGGTCATGGCGGCGACCAGGGTGTACTCTACGGCCGCGTACTGGGTCGCCGCGGTGTTCGCGATCGTCTTGGCGTTCATCCCGAAGTTCGGCGCGGTCATCTTCACCATCCCCGCGGGCGTGCTCGGTGGCGCCTGCCTCGTGCTTTATGGGCTGATCGGCATGCTCGGCGTGCGCATCTGGCAGGACAACCGGGTGGATTTTACCCACCCGGCGAACCTCACGGCAGCTGCGGTCGCGTTGATCGTGGGGATTGGCAACCTCTCGCTCACCGTCGGGCCGGTGCAGCTCGAGGGCATCGCCCTCGGATCGGTGGGCATCATCGTCATCTACCCCCTCATGCGCTGGGCATTCCGGACGCTCGGGGAGGGGCGCTACGACGGGTTCGAGAAGCCGGGAGCTACTCGCCGCTGACGACGACGAGCTCGATGCCGTGGTTCTCGAACTCAGCAAGCAAGGAGGCGGGGGCCGCGTCGTCGATGATGAGAACGTCGATGTCTGCCAGCCCGGCGAAGCTAACGAGATAGTCGGTGCCCAGCTTTGTCGAATCGCAGAGCACCACGACCTTACGTGCGTTGGTGATCATCGCGGCTTTGACGGCGGCCTCCTGCGGGTCCGCGGACGACAGGCCGTGATCAACAGTAAGGGCGTTCGTGCCGATGAACGCGACGTCGGCGGTCATGAGCGCCAGAGTGCGCAGAGGGGTGTCACCCACTACCGCCTGAGACAATGCTCGGACCGTCCCACCCAACAGCTGGACGTTGGTCATGCCCTCGCCGGAAAGCTCGAGCGCGACGGGGAGGGACCGGGTGACGATAGGCCAGGACGCTGCGCGAGGGTCGTCGACGAGCAGGGCGGCCAGGCTGCTGATCGTTGAACCAGAGTCGAGAAAGATCCCGTCCGTGGATTCATCCGGGAGGTAGTCGAGGGCGGCGCGCGCGATCGCCGTCTTCGCCCCCGACGAAGAGCGGTAACGCGCGTCCAGGGGCATCTCGGCGGTGAGGAACGACTGGCTAGCCACCGCGCCCCCGTGGACGCGGTGGACACTGCCCTCCTTGCTCAGCGCGGCAAGGTCGCGGCGGATGGTTTCCGCGGTGACGTCGAAACGCTCCGCGAGCGCGCTCACGCTGACCCGGCCTTCGATGGCGGTCAGCGACGCGATCTGGCGTTTACGTTCTTCTGCGTACATGCGTGGCCTCCGCGCGAAAAAATTGGGGCGTCACCGAGTGGAGCGCCGGTCACATTGTTTCAGAACTCGGAGAACACCACCGGAGGTGGGGGCGTCATGCCCGATTCCTACCCCCGAGTGGGGGTTGTGCTACTCGTCGAGATTGGAGGCGATGAGCTCGGCGATCTTCGTCACGGCTTCGGCGTTGTCGGAGGTCACGGTAACCTCGTCGCCGAACTCCGCGCCCATGGCCATGATCATGAGGGAGGAGGCGGCGTCGGCGCCGTCGTCCTCGTCGTCGCCCGCGAGGGTAAGCGTGATGTCTTCGTCATACTCGCCTGCCGCCTCGGCGATCACGGATGCGGGGCGGGCGTGGAGCCCGACGGTCGAGCCAACTTTGACGGTTGTAGAAGCCATGGTGCGGCACCTTTCTGCTGAAAATATGTCGGCGTTGCGTACCCCGCCCAGTGTAAGGGGGCGGGCTACAGCGTGCGGAAAACCGAGACAACGCGCCCCATAATCTGCGCCTCATCTCCGTTGATGGGGGAGAACGCGTCGTTGTGGGGCAGAAGCCACACGCCGGTGGAATCGCGGTGGAACTCCTTGACGGTCGCCTCGCCGTCGAGAAGCGCGGCGACGAACTCGCCTTCCTCGGCGACCGGCTGCGAGCGGACAACCACCCAGTCCCCATCGAGGATGCCAGCGTCGCGCATGGATTCGCCGACGACGCGGAGCATGAACAGCTCGCCGTCGCCGAGCAGCTCATCGGGGAGGGGGAGGTAGCTGTCCACGTTCTGCTCGGCGAGAATCGGCGAGCCCGCAGCAATCTGGCCGACGACCGGGATGTAGCGGGCAGGGGAAACGTCCTCAGGGGTCTCCGTCTGCGGGCTCGTCTTCGGCCCTTTTTTCGGGGCCTCAGGCAGATGGCGCAGGTCCACTGCGCGCGGCTTGTTCGGGTCGCGCCGCAGAAAACCCTTCTTCTCGAGCTCCTTGAGCTGGTACGCCACGGAGGAAGTCGACTGCAGCCCCGCGGCGTCGCCGATCTCACGGATGCTGGGCGGGTAGCCGCGCAGGACCACGGCGTCACGAATGACCTCGAGGATGCGGCGCTGCCGGTCCGACAGAACGCTGGTGTCGAGGGTGGTGGGGTCGTACTTTTTGCGTGCCATGTTCCTTGCCTTGAGGGGTCTGTGAAGTTCGTGTCGTGAGTGCCTGTCCGGGCGCCGCGCGCCGTGCGGGAGGGGTAGTAACCCACCCGGCGCTTGATGCCGTAGCGGCGTCTGCGTCGTGTCCCAAAATAGCAGATGTGGCAAGGGTGTTCGAGATTTATGGCTCATGTCTGGACACGTGCGTGTTCGACTGCTATAAATCGAACATGAGAGCGGAAGTCGAACATCCGAGCGAGGGTGCGGGCGACGTGTCCGCTCGGTTTTTACTCTGAGTGCACGATCCACCGTCGCAAGAAAGTGAGACAGAAATGACCATCATCGCACCTCGTCACACCGCCGTCGCGCCGAACAACGCGCAGCGCTCACGGTGCCCGGTCCCGGCCGCTGTCTGGGACATCCCCGACGTCTCGGTTCGCAACGCGCGCGGCGGCGCCGTGCGCAGCCTCGGGGGCGATGTTCGAACGGGAGATTGTTCGAACGAGGGGCCGGATAGTGTACAGGGGACCGTTCACTTATCCCGCCACGAATCCCGGGCGAGCGCCTTGATGGGCGCCGGGTTCGGGCTTGCGCTGCTGGTGGGGTCGGCGCTTGGTGGGATCCTCGACACGTCGCCGGAGCCCGCTGTCCCGGCGAGCGCACCGAGTACATCGTTTGCCACGTCGGGGCGCTAGGTTGCCACGCTCGTCCGAAAGCGTGAGGGCGAGGTAGACTCACTCCCCGTGTATTGCCCGTTTTGCCACAATGAACAGTCCCGCGTGATGGACTCCCGCGTCGTCGACAGCGGCGCGGCGATCAGGCGGCGCCGCGAATGCACCGAATGCGGCGGGCGTTTTACCACCGTGGAAAAAGCCGTGCTTACCGTAGTGAAGCGCAACGGCGTAAGCGAGCCGTTCGACCGCGACAAACTCATCGTCGGCGTGCGGCGAGCCTGCCAGGGGCGGGACGTCTCGGACGACGCGCTGAAACGGCTCGCGCAGCAGGTCGAGGAGACCGTGCGTAGCCACGGCAGCTCCCAGGTCAATGCCAACGACATCGGATTGGCCGTGCTCGAGCCGTTGCGCGTGCTCGACGAGGTCGCCTACCTACGGTTCGCCTCCGTGTACAAATCCTTCGAATCCGCCGAAGACTTCGAATCCGAAATTCGCCTCATGCGACGTAAGGACCGAGAAGACTTCTAAGCGCGCCCTTACGCTAGCTTCTCGATCATCTTCTCCACGCGCCTTTGGCTCACAGGCTCCGCCGTCCCCAATCGTTGCGCGAAGAGGCTGACCCGGAGCTCCTCGATCCTCCAGACGACGTCCTTGTACGCCGCGGTCTTCTCCCGCCCAGCGGGCAGGCGCGACATTTTCGCTTTCAGCGTTTTCTTCACCGAATCGATCACCGCCTGGCGCTCGGCGTCCCGGTCGGGATCGCGGCCCATGTCCTCCAGTCGAATGCGCATCGCTTCGACGTAGCGCGGCACGTGCTGCAGGCGCTCGACGCCGTGGACCGTGATCGCGTGCGGAGGAAGGTAAAAGTTCAGCTGGGAGCGCATGTCGTCGATCGCCGGCCCCTCCCAGGAGCGCAGCTCATCGCGCATGGAGGACCACTCCACAAGAGCCGGGGCGACAGCGACAACCGCGCGGCGAACGGCACCGGCGACGCCGGGCGTGACGTGTTTGACGAGGGCGTCGAAGTCTTCCGGGGTGCGTACTGGGCCGCCGTGGGCCATCATCAAGTCACGCACGGCGGCAACACGAGCGTCGTCGACGAGCCCCTGAGCACCTCCGTGCGGGTAGTTGTCCACGGCGACCTTCTGCCGCAGCGGCAGACCTTTCATCATCTGATTCGCGTTGACCGTCACCTCACGCAGCAACAATGTCAGCGTGGCGGTGACCATGGACGCGTCGGCCGCTGCCTTCGTCGGGTGGACGGTCACCTTCACGCCTTCCGGCGTGGCCTCAAGGGCGGGGTAGGCGTCGACGGTGTTGCCGTCGATGGTGGCGTGCACCGTCTCGGCGACGTCGCCCAGATTCTCTCGGGTCCACTCCGTCACGACCCCAGACTCGGAGCGGCGGCTCGCTTTGGACACCGAGGACCGGATCTGCCCCGCTTGGCGCTCCTTGAGGGCGGCGAGGTTTTTATCGTGGTCGATCGTCTCGCCGCGCTTGTCAATCGCGGCGAACGTGACCCGCAGGTGAGCAGGCAGCGCATCCGGGCGGAAGTCGGACGCGTTGAT
Source organism: Corynebacterium timonense (assembly GCF_900105305.1). Classification (NCBI taxonomy): domain Bacteria; kingdom Bacillati; phylum Actinomycetota; class Actinomycetes; order Mycobacteriales; family Corynebacteriaceae; genus Corynebacterium; species Corynebacterium timonense. The sequence goes on from NZ_LT629765.1 coordinate 750,081, forward strand.
GCCGGAGCCCCCGAGTTCTCGCAGCCCGTGCGCGAGCTGATCGAGCAGACCTGACTCGTGGGGCGTGAGCTCGGGGAGCACGCGCGCGGCGAAGTCGGGCGCGGGCACCACGGTGCGGCGCAGCGGTCGCGGCAGGGTGCGGATAAGCTCCGTCACCAGTTCTTCGCGCAGCCCCGGCACGAGCCAGTCGAAGCCCTCGTCGGTGAAGCCCGCGAGCAGCGGGACCGGCACGGCGACGGTGACGCCGTCGAAGTCGTCGCCGGGTTCGAACTTGTAGCGCAGCTCGTAGTCGATGCTGCCTTGGCGCCAGGTGGGCGGGAAGGCGGTGTCGGAGGCGACCGCGGAGGCGTCGACAAGCGATGCCGGATCGAAGTCGAGGTAGGCCGGGTCGTCCTTGCGCTTCTTCTTCCACCAGGAGTCGAAATGGCGCGCGGTGGTGACCTCGGCGGGAAGCTTGGAGTCGTAGAAATCGAACAGAGCGTCCTCGTCGACGACGAGCCCGCGCCGGCGCAGCTTCTCCTCCACGGCGGAGGCTTCCTCGAGCAGGGCCTCGTTGTGGTCGATGAAGGTGTGGTGCCGGTTCCAATCCCCCCCGATGAGCGCGTGGCGGATGAACATGATGCGCGCGCCCTCCGGGTCGACGCGATGGTAGGGCACGAGCCGGTCGCGAACAATGGGAACGCCGTAGAGCAGCGACTTTTGGTGCACCATCGCGGCCGAGCGCTTGCGCGACCACACCGGCTCGGAGTAGCTGTGCTTGAGCAGGTCGCCGGCGGCGCGCTCGACCCACTCGGGTTCAATCTTGGCGACGTCGCGCGCCCACAGCCGCGAGGTTTCGACGAGCTCGGCGGCCATGAGAAACTCCGGCGGGCGCTTGGCCAGCGAGGAGCCGGGGAAAACCATAAACCGCGTGCCGCGCGCGCCGAGGAACTCCTTCGACTGACCGTCGCGCGCCCCGATGTTGGATAGCAGGCCCGTGAGAAGTGACTTGTGGATCGCGGTGGCGTCACGCTCACCCGCGACCGCCTCCGCGGGGGACCAACCGAGCCGCTTTTCGACGTCCCTCAGCTGCCGCACCAAGTCGTACCACTCCCGGATCCGCATGTAGTGCAGGAATTCTTTGACCATGCGCTTGCGAAAGGCGTTGCCGGAAAGCTCGTCCCGGGAGCCGGCGACGTAGTCCCACAGCTTGAGCGAGGACAAAAAGTCCGAGGTAGGGTCCTTGAATCGCGCGTGCGCCTGGTCGGCCTGCGCCTGGTGGTCCAATGGGCGTTCGCGCACGTCCTGGATGGTCATGGACGCGACGATGACGGTGACGTCGTCGAGCACCCCGAGGCGGTTGGCCTCCACAAGCATGCGCGCCATCTTCGGGTCGACGGGGATGCGGGCGATGTCGCGCCCGATGTCGGTCAGTGTTGGTGCGCCGCCACGCTTCTCGTCGGCGAGGGCACCGAGCTCGTGCAGCAGGGTGATGCCGTCGCGGATCGCCTTGGCGTCCGGAGGCTGGATGAACGGGAAGTCGGAGACGTCGCCGAGGCGCAGCGAGATCATGTGCAGGATCACGCTGGCCAGGTTGGTGCGCAGGATCTCAGGGTCGGTGAACTCCGGCCGCTGGGCAAAGTTCTCCTCGGAGTAGAGCCGGATGGCGATGCCGTCGGCGACGCGGCCCGAACGCCCGGAGCGCTGGTTGGCGGAGGCCTGGGAGATCTCTTCGATGGGAAGGCGCTGCACCTTCGTGCGGGTGGAGTAGCGCGAGATGCGGGCGAGCCCGGTATCCACGACGTAATGGATGCCGGGCACCGTCAGCGAGGTCTCCGCGATGTTGGTAGACAGCACGATGCGCCGACCCGAGTGCGGCGAGAAGACGCGGTGCTGCTCGGCGTTGGACAGCCGGCCGAACAGGGGAGTGACGTCGACGCCGCGCCAGTGCTTCTTCTCAATGGCTTCCATGCAGTCACGGATATCGCGCTCGGAGGAAAAGAAGCACAGGATGTCGCCGGGGCCCTCGGCCATGAGTTCCTCGACGGCGGAGACGACACCGTCGATCATGTCCTGGTCGACCTCTTTGCCGTCGACGAGCTCGACGAGGGGCCGATAGCGGATCTCCACCGGGTAGGTGCGCCCAGAGACCTCGATGATCGGCGCCGGGTTTCCGTCCGCGTCTGCGAAGTGGGCGGCGAAACTCTCCGGGTCGATCGTCGCCGAGGTGATGACGACCTTCAGGTCGGGCCGGCGCGGAAGGAGCCGCTTGAGGTAGCCGAGCAGGAAGTCGATGTTCAGGCTGCGTTCGTGGGCCTCGTCGATGATGATCGTGTCGTACGCGTTGAGGAAGCGGTCGCGCTGCATCTCCGCGAGCAGGATACCGTCCGTCATGAGCTTGATGGAGGTCGTCGCGGAGACCCGGTCGTCGAAACGGATGGCGTAGCCCACCGACTCGCCGATCGTTTGCCCTAGCTCGTCGGCGATGCGCTCGGCGACGGTCCGCGCGGCCAAGCGCCGCGGCTGGGTGTGGCCGATGAGCCCGCGCCGGCCGCGGCCGAGCTCGAGCAGCATCTTCGGAATCTGGGTGGTCTTGCCGGAGCCCGTCTCGCCGGCGATGATGACCACCTGGTTGTCGCGCAGCAGCTCCATAATGTCCTCCCGGCGCGCCGAGACCGGGAGTTTTTCTGGGTACGTGATCTCGGGCAGGGCTGCCGCACGGGCCTCGACCCGCGCCGCCGCGGCGTCGATGTCAGCGCCAATCGCCGCCAGGGCCTCGGGCGCGCGCGCCTTCTTCAGGCGGCGCTGGAAACGGCGCACCTCGGCGAGCGGGACCTCGTCGAGGCGGGCCAAGAGGTCGGAGCGGGTGGGGGCAGAGGAAGAATCGTTCATATCTGCCGAACAATTCTAGCCCTTCAGCAGCTGTTCGCCTTTCGCGACCGCCTGCCGGTGCGCCTGCGTGACAAGCTCTCCGAGTTCCTCGTAGGCCGCGGTGCGCGAGGAACTGGAGCGGCACACCAGCCCGATGGTGCGCTGGGCGACGACCCCCTCGTCGAACGTGGCCAGCCCCAGCCCCGGGCGCGCGCACTCCGTCGCGATGGCCGAGGCCGGCACGAGCGTGGAACCGAGGCCCGCGACAACGAGCTGCATGATGGTCGTCAGCGAGGACGCGCGCGTGGCGGAGTCGGCGTCTGCATGCGGGGCGGCGTTGACGAGGCGGCACAGGTCGACGATCTGTTCGCGCAGGCAGTGGCCGTCGTCAAGCAGCAGCAAGTTGAGGTCGTCGAGGACGTCGAGGCTCAGGTCGTCGTGCCCGGCGGCCTCGTGCGATGCGTCGGTAACGACGATGAACGGCTCGTCGAAGAGCGGGCACTCCGTGATGCCGGGCACGTTCGTCGGCAGCGCCAAGATGGCGATGTCGATGTGCCCGTCACGTAGCTGCTGGATGAGCTGCTCCGTCTGGTCCTCGACGATGCGAGGCTTGAGCTCGGGGTACGATTCGCGCGCGAGGCGCAGAAACTCGGGGAGGATATAGGGCGCCAACGTCGGGATGATTCCGATGCTCAGCGGGCCGGCCAGCACCCCGTTGGCCCCCCGCGAGTGCGCGACGAAGTTCTCGGCGGCTTCGAGCGTGGCCTTTGCGAGCGGGAGCAGCCTCTCGCCCGTCGCCGTCACGATCACCTTGCGCGTGGAGCGTTCGATGAGCTGGACACCCAGGCCTGATTCGAGGGCGACGAGCGCCTGGGACAGCGACGGCTGAGAGATGTTCAGCTTGTGCGCGGCCGTGCCGAAGTGGCGGTTTTCGGCGATGGTGACAAAGGTGCGCAGCTGCGCGAGTGTCGGCCGGTATTCCTTATTGCCCATGCCTATGAGGCTACAAGACAGCTATAGGCAATATGTAACAATCGTAGTTTTCGCGCCAAAATAATGTTTAAGCGTATGAGAGTATCAGCGCAGCGGGTCGAACGGAGCAATCGCTGGAGCCGTCTCGCCGGTGGCGATGCGCTGCGCGAGGAGCTTGCCGCTGAGCGGGCCGAGGACCACGCCCCACATCCCGTGCCCGCCGTTGACGTACACGTTTGGCGCCTTCGTCGCCCCCACGAGCGGCAGCCCGTCGGGCGTGACGGGACGCGACCCGACCCACTCGTCCTCGCGGTGGTCCCAGTCGACGCCTTCGAACAGCGGGGCCGTGGCGTGAATGATAGAGCGCACGCGCTGCGGCTGGAACGCCTCGTCCGGGCGGCGGAACTCCATCGTGCCCGCGACCCGTAGACGCCCCTGGTACGGCGTGCACGCCACCTTCGTGTACGGCAAATACACCGGGGACGTGACGGGCTCCCGGGTGGCCACGCTGAAGGAGTAGCCGCGGCCAGCCTGCACCCGCGTAGTCACGCCCAGGCCACGCACCAGCGAAGGGAGCCACGCGCCCGTCGCCACCACGACGACGTCGGCGCTGCGCCATTCTCCCGTCGCCAGTTTGACCGCCGGAGTGCGTGTCGACGTCACCGCCACGACCTCCACGCCCTCGACGACGCTGCCCCCACGCCGCCGCACGTCGGCGGCGAGCGCCTCGCAGAACGCTCCGGGGTCGATGTAGCGCTGACCTCCCATCCGGTAGAGCGTGCTCACACGAGGGGAGAGAACCGGCGCGACGCTGCGCGCCTCCTCCAGATCGATGCGCTCGAAGGGGACGTCCTGTCCGTGGCGCACGGCTCCTTCCACCTCGGCGAGGAAACCCGCGGCCTGCGACTGTTTTTCAAAGCCAACGATGAAATCCACGCTGTGAGTCTGGGCCTCGACGCCCCCAGCGATGAGCTCGTCGAAGGCCGGCAAGGCCCCGAGGTCAGCGGGAGTCAGCCGTGCCATCGTTGCGTCCCAGGCGCGGTCCGTGGCGTGCGCCATGAACCGCGCGACGAAGCCCCACAAGCCGGGATCCGGGCGGGCAGGGACCTGAAGCGCCGCGTGGGCGTCGAAAAGCGCGGTGGGCCCGTATGCCCAGAGGCTCTTGTTGGCGAGGGGGATGGTCTTGCCGGGGGCGAGCCAGCCGGCGTTGCCCCACGACGAGCCCGCCGCGACGCCTATCCGGTCGAGAACCTCGACCTCGTAGCCGTGGTCTTGGAGGTACCACGCCGTGGATAGGCCGACCATCCCGGCCCCAATGACAAGAGCACGCGCCATGTAATTGTCCTCTCCTAAGGGTTTTGTAACCAAACTCAATATAGCGCACGATGACGGCGCCCGCGGCTACTCCGGGCTCATCAAAAAAACTCCGAGCACCCCCGCGGGAGAGCCCGAGGGGTACCGGCCCGTCCGGGGCGAACCGAAACCGCCCCCGCGTCGCACCCTCACCCACGTGGGCACACCTCGCCGCCGTCCTAACTCCACTTCCCGATGACGCCGTGAACGCGTTGCGCGGGGTACGCCGCCGAGAGCGGTGTGGGCTCGAAGGTCGGTGTACCCGCGGAGAGACTCCGCACAACCTTGCTGCGGGGCCTGCTCGCTGGAGTAAAGGGGATATCGACCCACTTGTGCATCAGGATGCGGTTCCACCGCTCGACCTTGCCGTTGGCCAGGCCGTAGCGCACCTCACAGGGGCAGTGGGCGGCCGGGAGAGCGCAACAGGCGGCCAAGAAGCGCGGCGGAGTATGTTCGGGGCTACCGGGCGACGAGCCGCAGAGAGCGTAGCCGCACCTCCCCGGCCTCGTCGGAGGCGTCGAGGTCAACCACGCCGTGCAGCTGGTAGGAGTTGTCGCCCTCGGGGTCCTGGAAAATTTGCTGAACCTCCCACGAGCGGCCCGTGCCGTTGACAAGGCGGAAAAAACCCGGGCCGCGGGCCTCGGGACCGGTGCCCAGGTCGTCGTACTCCGCGAAGTAGTCGTCCATCGCGGCGGGCCAGTCGGGCCGCTCGTCTGGGTCGAGGTAGCCGACCATCTCGTCGAGGCGCTCCTCCTTTTCGAAAGCAAAGAGCTCGACCATACGGAAGAAGTAGTTGCGCACCATGACCCGGAACGCCCGGCGGTTAGCGGTGAGAGCGGTCGGGTCCTCGACGCCGAAGGCCAGCTCGCGCTGGAGGGTTTCCTCGGAGATAGGGGAGTCTTCGTCCGCCATGTGCGCCCACTCGTCGATGAGCGAAGAATCCACCTGCCGGATGAGCTCCCCGAGCCAGGCCACAATGTCCTCGAGCTCGTCGTTGAGGTAGGACTCGGGGATCGAGTGGGACAGCGTGCGCCACGCGTCGGTGAGGTAGCGCAAGATGACGCCCTCTGAGCGCGCCAACCCGTAGGTGGCGATGACATCCGAGAAAGTCATCGCGTGCTCGATCATGTCGCGCACCACGGACTTGGGCGACAGGTCGAACTCGCGCGCCCACGGGTTGCCCGTGGCGAAGGTGTCAAAGGCCTCGTCCAACTCGTCGGCGAGCGGCTTCGGGTAGGTGATCTCCTCCACGATGGCCATACGGTCCGTGTAGTCCACGCCCTCGGCCTTCAACGCGGCAATTTCCTCGCCGCGGGCAGCTGACTGCTGCGCCTGGAGCAGCTGGCGCGGGTCGTCGAGGATGGCCTCGAACGTGGAAATGACGTCCAAGGTGTACGTCTCCGACTCGGGGTCGAGCAGGGTGAGGAATGCGAGAGCGAACGGCGACAGCGGCTGGTTGAGCGCGAAGTCACGATCGAGCTCGGTGGTCAGCGTGTAGGGGCGCATCGCCGGCGAGTCCGGCGTGCGCTCTACCACGCCGGCGTTGATGAGGCCGCGGAAGAGCTCCACGGCGGTAAGGATGTCGCGGTTTTGCTTCGCCCGTGTGTCATGGTTGGTGCGCAGCAGGTGCTTCATGTGCTCGTAGCCGTCACCGGGGCGGGCCACGACGTTGAGAAGCATCGACGTGGAGACACGGAACTGGCTGCTCAGCTCCTCGGGCTCGGCCGTTGTCAGCCGCTGGAAGGTCTTCTCCGACCAGCTGACTTCCCCTTCACGCGCTGACTTGAGACGCTTCTTCTTCGCCTTCTTCGGGTCGTCCCCGACACGCCGACGGAGCTTCGCGTTCTCGATCTCGTGCTCGGGCGCCTCGACAACGACAGAGCCCTCGGTGTCGTAGCCGGCACGCCCGGCGCGGCCCGCGATCTGGTGGAATTCACGCGACTTGAGGATGCGTTGGCGCGTGCCGTCGAACTTGGCCAGGCCTGTCATGAGCACGGTGCGGATGGGCACGTTGATGCCCACGCCGAGCGTGTCCGTGCCGCAGATCACTTTGAGCAGACCCTGCTGGGACAGGCGCTCGACCAAGCGGCGGTACTTCGGCAGCATTCCCGCGTGGTGGATGCCGATACCCCGGCGCAACAGCGTGGACAGAGTTTTCCCGAAGGCGGTGGTGAAACGAAAGTTCCCGATCTCGGCGGCGATTCTTTCCTTCTCCTCGGCCGTGACAATTTTCATGCTGGTCAGCGCCTGCGCGCGCTCGGTAGCCTCGCGCTGGGAAAAGTGAACCACGTAGATGGGAGCCTTGCCATCGGCGAGTAGCTCCTCGAGGGTCTCATGCACCGCGGTGAACACGTAGCTGAAATCCAGCGGGACCGGACGTTGCGAGCCTCCAACGTAGGTGGTGCGCCGGCCCGTGCGAGAGGTCAGGTCTTCTTCCAGCCAGGCGGTGTCGCCGAGGGTGGCGGACATGAGCAAAAACTGCGCCTTCGGCAGCTCGAGCAAGGGTACCTGCCAGGCCCACCCGCGGTCCGGCTCGGAGTAGTAGTGGAACTCGTCCATCACCACCTGATCGATCGAGGCGTTCTTGCCCTCCCGAAGCGCAATGTTCGCCACGATCTCCGCCGTCGCCGCGATGATGGGGGCGTTGCCGTTGACGGTGGCGTCGCCCGTCATCATCCCCACGTTTTCCGCGCCGAATATCTCGCACAGCGCGAAAAACTTCTCGCTCACGAGCGCCTTGATCGGGGCTGTGTAAAAGGAGCGCTGCCCGCGGGCCAGCGCGATGAAGTGGGCGGCGTTGGCCACCATCGACTTGCCGGAGCCCGTCGGGGTGGCCAGGATGACGTTGTCGCCGGTCAACAGCGCCAGAGACGCCTCTTCCTGCGCGGGGTAGAGCGAGATGCCGCGCTCCGCCGTCCACGCGGTGAACGTGTCCCACACGGCTTCGTCGAAAAGCGAGGCGGGGACGTTGTCGAGGTCGGGCAGCATATCGGCGAGAGTCACGCACACCACCGTAGCCGACGCCGCCGACACGGGGTTTTACTCCCGCTCGTCGCCGGGTTCGTCGTCGTCGCCTGGTTCGTCGTCCTCAGGGGAGAGGTCGTAGTAGTCCGACAACCGGGTGTCCTCCGGTTCCCCGTGGGGAAGGCCCCGCTCCCGGTCGCGGTCGTCGATGGCGGCGAGGAAGTTCTCGAAGGCCTCACCGATCTCCTCGCCGCTGGGCGTCTGTGCCTCGCCGGGCATCATCGCGTTGGGGTGGCGCTCGCGGTACGCCTCCATCTCGCGGTCGTAGTGCTGCTCGAGGGCGGTCACGACTTGGGAGATTTCCTCCGACCCTTCCGTCTGCTCCGCCAGTTGGCGGGCGACGCGCTGCATGTCGGCCTCGAGGGCGCGCAGCGGGAACGATAGGCCGGAGGCGTCAGAGACGGACTGCAGCAGCTGGTACGCCGCGTGCGGGTAGGGCGACGCCGAGATGTAGTGCGGCACGTGCGCCGTGTAACCAGCCACGGAGCGCCCGCGGCCGTGCAACACGCGCTCGATCATCGTGGCGGCCGAGCCCGGGACGGAGACCATGCCATCGAAGGTGTACATCGTGCCGACGAGCTCGGGGTCGTTGCCGTGAGCGGACACGACAAGCGGGCGCGTGTGGGGCGCCCCCATCGGGGCTGCATACAGGCAGATCGTCTTATCCACGTCGAAGTGCTCCACCAAGTCGGCTACAGCGTCGCTGAAGGCCTCCCAGCGCAGGTCGGGTTCGGGCCCGGAAAGCAGCAGGAAGGAGGAACCCTCCTCGTCGCGCAGCACCCGGATATCGAGCTGCAGGTCGTCCATACCCGTGATCTCGTGCTGCGCCATGGTGACCGTGGGGCGGCGCGAGCGGTAGTCAATGAGCTCGTCGTTGCTGAAGGTGGCCACCGTGCGCGAGTCGAGTGCCGCCTTCAGATGCTCCGCCGCGCCCTCGACGGCGTGGCCCGCGTCCGCGTAGCCCTGCATGGCAATCACGAGGGTCGGACCGGAGGACGCGTCCCCGCCCACAGCCGGGGCCGGGTACTCCAGTTCGTACATGTGACGGTCGTTCCGCGTCATCTCTAACCTCCTGAACCAGCCTGAAACCATCCCGGGATCAGCCCGGGTTCTCTCTTGCCACAACGGCGCAGCCCCAGGAAACATTCCCGTTAAAGCATTCCATTGTGCACGAACGAGCAGCCTCGCGCTACTAGGCGGGGCGGGCCACGGGCCGACGTGTGGACAACGCCTCCCCATCCACAGAAAGGCACTCCACGACGCGTGCCGGCCACCGATGGAGGGAACCGCCGAGGCCCGCAGCCCGACAAACGTGACCATGGAAAGATCATCGTTTGCTTCAGAAAGCTTGTCCGGCCCCGCCGAAATCATCGCCTCTCTTCCGGGAGTGCTCGGCTTTTACCCGCACGAATCCGTCATCGTCCTCGGCCTCGTCGACAACGACAGGCCCGGCTGCGCCACACTTGGCCCAGTCCTCCGCTCCGATATCACCCACGCCCACGAGCTGGGAGACATCATCGGAGAGCTTCCCATGGACAGGTGCGTGGCGTTTCTCGCTGTCCTCGTCACCCGCATCCCTCATTCTCCGCTCGCCGAGGCCGCCATAAACGCCCTTTTCGCGCTCACCACCGACACCGGGGCCCCGCTTATCGACGCCTGCTGGCACGTCTCGGAAATCGCCACCGGAACCCCGTACAGCCTCGTCTTCGAGCCGGGGAAGGGCTCCGTTGTCGCGGGCTCCTTCGGCAAGGAATGGACGTGCGGCACTGTCTCGTCCGTGGCGGCCTCGCCGGCGATGAAACCGCTGATCACCAACGGTGTCCTCCCCGAGCTTTCCCGGGAAGACACCTACAGCCACTTCGAGTGGTGTCCTCCCGGTGACCACGAGGAAGCCGAGGAACGCGAGGCCCGCCAAAAACTGGCCGCGCGGCGCGGCTCCGAGCTGACAAGGAAAATCAACCGGGGCGACCCCCGGGCGCGCGCCGGGGCCCTCGAGGCCGGCCGCAGCCTCTCCGCGTTTCCCGCCCGGCAGCTGATCGGCGTCGACGCAGACGACCGCAGCGACCAACTGGACGTGAGCGACGACGACCTCGTGGCGCTGGCAACGCTGCTGTCGAGCAGCATCCTGCGCGACGGGTTGATCAACATGGCGCTCGCCGACCCCGCGTGCGCGGGCACAGCAATGATGAGCGTGGCACGCACGTTCACAGGAGTTATCCGTGCCAACGCGTTGTGCGTGTGGGCGATCCTGGCGATCGACAAAGGCCTCACCTCGTGGGCCACCGCCGCCCTCATGACCGCGCTGGAGGAGGTCCCGAGCCACAACCTGTCGGGGCTTATCATCGACCTCATGCGGATCGGCCAGGAAAAGTCCCTGATCCACGCCGCTCGCGACGGGAGCGTCTGCGCGTGGTAAACGAGGGCCCCACACGGCGACCTCGGAGGACATGCACGGCCACCGGATCGCGCAGCCTCGCGGTGAGGGGCTAACGCGAGCGCGTCTCGTCCCGCGCAGCGGCGTGGGTGCGCTCACCCAGCGCGGACGTAAACGCCCAGGCGTCCTCGACGATCGTGCGGAGGTCCGTGCGCTGCGGATCCCACCCAAGCTCGGCGCGAATCTTGTCGGAGGAAGCGACGAGCACCGCCGGGTCGCCCGCCCTGCGCGGCGCTACCTGCGCGGGGATGGGGTGGCCGGTGACCGTCCGGCACATCTCAATAACCTCGCGGACGGAGTAGCCGTCGCCTGAGCCGAGGTTGTAGATGCGGTGAGCGCCTGCCGTGTTGCTTTCCAGCGCGAGCAGGTGAGCGTCTGCCAGGTCGCGGACGTGGATGTAGTCGCGCACGCACGTGCCATCGGGGGTGGGCCAGTCCTCGCCGAAGATCATGATCTTTTCGCGATAGCCCAGCGCCACCTGGAGAACCAGCGGAATGAGGTGCGTTTCGGTGCGGTGGTTCTCCCCGGCCGCGCCATGCGCGCCGGCCACGTTGAAGTAGCGCAGGCTCGTCGCTCCCAGGCTGTACGCCGAGCAGTAGGAAGCGATGGCGTAGTCGATCGAGAGCTTCGTCGCGCCGTAGGTGTTGGTCGGCCGGGTGGGGGCATCTTCCGTGATGGGCACCTGCTCCGGCTCGCCGTAGGTGGCGGCGGTGGAGGAAAAGACGAGGTTGGTGACGTTGTGCGCCCGCATGGCGTCGAGAAGCGTCAGCGTGACCACGAGGTTGTCGCGCCAATACTCGTCGGGCAGCTCCATCGATTCGCCGACGAGGGAACGGGCCGCGAAGTGCACTACGCCGTCGTAGTGATCAGCGGCAAGGACGTCGTCGATGACCTCGCTGATCGTGCCCTCCGCCAGCCGTGCGCGGGGAGGCACAGCGTCGCGGTTGCCCGTAGAAAAGTCGTCAATAATCGTGACCTCGTGGCCCGCGTCAAGCAAAACGGTAGCGCAGACGCTGCCGACGTAGCCTGCGCCGCCCGTGACAAGAATCTTCACAGCGTGGACAACCTCTTGCTCGGACTAGTTCGCAGGGGTCACGCGCAGGGCGTGCGCGAGTTCCTTGCGCAGCAGGACACGGTTGCCGTTGCCTCCGGTCACGGCGACGCAGCCCTTGTCGGGGCCGTTTTCTACGGTCACCACCGAGCCGACGACGATGTCAGCGTCGTGGAGGATCGCGAACTGCTTCTTATCCAGCTGGAGGATCTCGCTCATCTGCACGACCTCGTAACGCTGGGGGGTATCCGTGGCGACATCGCTCGCGCGCTCGCCCGGGTCGAACTCAGGGGTGGAATCGACGCCGAGCTCGTCGAGCGCCGGAATCGGGTTGCCGAAAGGGGAGCGGTAGGGCTTGTCGAGCACGGCGACGACGCGCTCCTCGACGTCCTTGCTCATGACGTGTTCCCACCGGCAGGCTTCCTCGTGGACCTGGGTGAGATCGAGTTTGAGAACATCGCTCAGCAGACGCTCGGCGAGACGGTGCTTACGCATCACCTCGGTGGCGCGCTGCCGCCCGGTGGGGGTCAGGGACAGCGAACGGTCGTCCTCCACAACCATGAGCCCGTCGCGCTCCAAGCGGCCCACGGTCTGGGAGACGGTCGGCCCGGACTGCTCGAGTCGCTCGGCGATGCGCGCCCGGAGCGGGACAATCCCCTCCTCCTCGAGCTCGTATACGGTCCGCAGGTACATTTCTGTGGTGTCTACAAGGTCGCGCACGGTTGGTCATCCTTTTCTAAAACGCAGTGCATCTCACGCGCGGTATCCGGCGTGTCGGGCAGGCAGGGGCTATGTAGATGGGTAGATGGAGAGTTCACCTACCTAAAAACAGAAAAGCACAACCTATTCTATCCCAAGGATGCGACGTAGGCCGTGCTTTCCGAGGCGGGGTGCATGAACACCCCGGGAAAAAGCTGTCTAGAGGGCGTAGTCGCGCAGGCGGGCCGCTCGCTCTCCGACGCGCAGTTTTGACATCACCTCGCGTTCGATCTGGCGCACGCGCTCGCGTGAGAGCCCAAACTGGCGGCCGATCTGGTCCAAGGTGCGGGGCACGCCGTCGTCGAGGCCATAGCGCAACCGGATGACGTCCTGCTCGCGCTCTTCCAAGCCTCCGATGATGTCCTGAATGTCGTCGTGGCGCAGAGTGGACACGACGGCGTCCTCGGCGTCGGTGGCTTCCGCGTCCTCGATGAAGTCGCCCAACGGGGCCTCTTCGTCCGCGCCGACGGGCATGTCCAAGCTCACGGGGTCGCGCGACTGGCGCAGAAGCATCTCGATCTTTGACTCATCGATGCCCGACTCCTCCGAGAGCTCTTCGTTGGTGGGTTCGCGCCCGAGGGACTGGTACATCTCGCGGCGAATGCGCGACAGCTTGTTCACCTGCTCGACGAGGTGGACCGGGAGGCGGATAGTACGAGACTGGTCGGCCATACCGCGGGTGATGGCCTGGCGGATCCACCACGTGGCGTAGGTAGAAAACTTAAAGCCTTTGGCGTAATCGAACTTCTCCATCGCGCGGATCAGGCCCAAGTTGCCTTCCTGGATGAGATCGAGCAGGGGCATCCCCCGGCCGGTATAGCGCTTGGCTAGGGAGACAACAAGACGCAGGTTCGCCTCGAGCAGGTGGGCGCGGGCCTTGCGGCCTTGCTTCGCCAGAATCTTGTAATCACGCTTGCGGGCGCGGGTGAGCTGCACGTCAGGATCGTCCAAAAGGTGCTGGGCGTACAGACCAACCTCGATCTGCTGAGCAAGTTCCACCTCCTGCTCCGCGTCGAGCAGTGCGGTTTTGCCGATGCCGTTGAGGTACACGCGAACCAAGTCGGCCGACGGGTTGTCATTCGTCTGGTTTCGGCGGCTGCCGCGGTCAACGGCTTCCTCACTGTCGACTGCCAGGTCATGATCGGGTTGAGTCATGGGTGCGTGCCTCCTAAAACAGCGGGTATCTATCGTAGCAACGCCGCAGCCGAAGGAATTGTTCCCGCCGACCGTATAAATATTCGCTTATGTCTCCACGAGCAAAGTAAAGGGCCCTTCGTTGACGCTCGCGACGGACATCATCGCCCCGAAGCGCCCTTCTTCGACGTGGATTCCGCGTTCACGAAGCTCCGCCGCGATCTTGCTCAGCACAGGCTCCGCCTGTTCGCCGGGTGCCGCATCGGACCACGAGGGCCGCCGCCCCTTCGCAGTACGTCCCATGAGGGTGAACTGGCTCACCAGCAGCACGCTTCCCCCCACGTCCTGCACCGAGCGCTCTCCGTCGAGCAGGCGCAGCTCCGCGATTTTTCGCGCCATGGTTCGCCATGCGTCCTCGCCGTCGTCGCGGGCGACGCCAACGAGTGCTAGCACGCCACCCGTGTCGGGGCAGTCAATCGAGCCGACAAGCTCGTCGTCGACGGTGACGCTGGCGCTGGACACGCGGGTGAGTACGGCCTTCATGGGGATTCCTTCCGGGCTGGGGTTAGGACACGATTTCTGCGATGTCGGCAGGGATGAGCAGGCCGTGGCGCACGAGATCCACGACCGCCGTCGCCGCAGACCCGAAATAGTCCTCCGACTCCACGCCGTTGGATACGGCCCACAAGTCGATGACGTCGCGAAGCGGCAGGCCCTGCGGGTGCAGGCCAGCGACGATCGCGCGCAGCCCGGCGTCGACCTCGTGGTGAAAGCGCGGCCCGTCGGTGCGGATCAGGCGCGTGACCTGCGGGCGAAAGCCCATGCCGGTGTCCGAATCGGCCACGCTGACCTCCTCGACGGCCACCCCCGGGCGGAGGATGTAGCGGGCGTCGAGGACCGCCTCGGCGTCAGCCTCGCGCAGCCACGCTGCGCGTTCGAAGTACTCGCCGGCCTCGGGGGCTAACGGGGCGCTGAACGGCTGCAGCACCTCCTCGGCGGTGACCTCGGTGGGGGCGTCACCGATCTCACGCAGAAACACCCAGCCGAACCCGATCGCGTGCACGTCGTTAGCGCGGAAGTGCTCCAGCCAGCGCGCGGTTGTGTCGATGCCCTCGCGGGAGCGAGGATCAACCGAGCCGTCTTTGAGCCACGTGGAGACGTACATGCCCGGATCGACCACGTCGCGCTGAATCACCCACGCGGACACCCCCCGGGGCGGTAACCACGAGGCAACACGGCTCTGCCAGCTTTCCTCGGCGGTATGCACCCATGCGCCGAGGATGTGCGCCGTGCCGCCGGTCGTGAGGTGCTCGGGCGCCTGGCTCACGACGAGCTGCGTCGCCCCGTCAAGGTCTAGGCCGGAATCGCGGTAGACGTGGCCCACCTCGGGCGGGCCCACGACGAACGGTGGGTTGATGACAATCCGGTCGAAGCGCTCGCCCGCGACGGGCTCGAACCACGGGCCCTCGCGCAGCTCAACGTTGTCGATCCCGTTCGCAGCGAGGTTCGCATCCGCGAGAGCGAGCGCGCGGGCGCTGACGTCGGTGGCCACGACGCGGGCAGCGCACCCCGCCTGGGCGACGGCCTGCACGCCGGAGCCCGTGCCGAGGTCGAGCACGCTATCGACGGGTTCGCATGACGAGGCGGACAGAAGCGACAGCGAGGCCGCGCCGACACCGAGCACGTGGTCCGGCCCTGGAACGTGGGCGCTGGTGGAGGCATCGAGGTCGGAGACGATGAACCGGTTCTCGCCGGCGAGGACGTGGGGGCGCACGTCGAGGGCGACCTGGATCTCGCCGGAGGGCAGTGGGGCGGCGAGGGAGGCGTCGAGAAGCGAGAGCGTCAGGCGCGACCCAAGAAGATCCGCGAGGTCCTGGCCGGTCCACGCTTCGCGCAGCAGGAAGAATCGAATGAGGCCCGACAGGCGGGAGCCGTCCGCACACGCGGTGAACACAACGCCGGGCTCGCCGCGGTAGAGGGCCTCGGTAGCGTCGGGGCCGAGGTGCGCGGAAATGGCCTCGGTGGTGAAACCGGCGGCGCGCAACTCGCCTGCGAGGGCGGTTACGGCGCTGGTCAGCGGCGTGCGGTCAGTCACGGGGGGTCCTTTTCTCGGGCGGGTTCGTCTCGTCGTGCTCGATGATAGTGGGCGCCTGGCCCGGGTCTGGGGCGCGGTCTGGACCGTCTGGACCGCCGGCCTCGAGCTGGCGGCGTCGCTCGGACTCGAGGCGCTGGTACTCGCGGGCGACGGCGGGTTTATACACGTTGCGGCTCCTCCTGTCGCGCTTTTCGCCCTTGCCGTTGCCAATCATGACCGCGACCCACGGCAGCGGGATAGAGACCACGAACAGGATGCCGGCAAGCCACCAGTTGTCGAGGTACCAGGCGGCGACGATCGCGAGGAGGATAAAGGGCAGCCGCAGCATCTGCAGAATCATGTAGACGCGTTCGCGGCTGCGCAGGTTCTGCTCCGGTGTGCGCGTCGCGTCCGTGATGAGTTGCCGGGGGCGGCGGCGCATCGTGCGGCGGTGCGGTGAAGCATCCGCCTCGACGTCGACAGTCTCTGGATCGGGCCCTCGACGGGGCCCTGGGCCGGAGAAGTTCTCGTCAGCGGTGCTCATGAAAACCGAGGGTAGCCCGCGGCCACCAGCGCGGCTTAACCTCCCGGCTGTCTTGGGGCATGATGGGTGTGTGACTACGACGACGAAAACCCTTGAGCGCACCGGCACCGACGTGCGGGAGGACACCTCGTCAGGCATCGACGATGGAACCCCCAAGTTCTTCCACTACGTCAAGAAAGATCAGATCGTGGATTCGGCAATCTCCGGCAAGATGGTCGTCGCCCTGTGCGGCGAGACCTTCCCGGTGAAAAAGCAGGCCAAACCGGGTTCTCCGGTGTGCCCGAAGTGCGAGGCAATCTACAAGGGGCTGCGTCGTAAGTGACACAGTCCGCCGCTCGGCCTTCGCTGCGTGCATGGCAGCAGGAGGCCTTCACGTCGTATATGGCCACGAAGCCGCGAGATTTTCTCGCGGTGGCCACGCCGGGCGCCGGCAAGACGACCTTCGCGCTGACGCTCGCTAGCTCGCTTCTCGACGACAAAACGGTGCAGCGGGTCATCGTCGTCGTGCCCACGGAGCACCTGAAGCACCAGTGGTCCGACGCCGCGAAACGCTTCGGGCTGTCCCTCGACGCCTCCTTCACCAACTCCTCGGCAGTCAACCCGGCTTTCGACGGCATCGTGGTCACCTACGCTCAGGTGGGCATGCATCCGTTTAAGCACCGAGCCGTCGCTTCCGCGCGGCGCACCCTCGTCATCCTCGACGAGATCCACCACGCCGGCGACGCGAAGAGCTGGGGCGACGGCGTAAGCGAGGCCTACGACGACGTCGAGCACCGCCTCGCTTTGACCGGTACGCCGTTTCGCTCCGACGACTCCGCCATCCCCTTCGTGCGCTACGAGGAGGACGGCGAGGGCCACCTTGTCAGCCAGGCCGACTACACCTACGGCTACGCGCACGCGCTTGCCGACGGCGTCGTCCGCCCCGTCGTCTTCCTCGCCTACTCGGGCGAGGCGCAGTGGAAGGATTCGGCCGGCGAGGAGTACTCGGCCCGGCTCGGAGAGCCGCTCAACGCGGAGCAGACCGCCCGCGCGTGGAAGACGGCGCTCGACCCGAAGGGCGACTGGATCGCCGCCGTGCTCCAGGCGGCCCACACGCGACTGCACAAGCTGCGCGCGCACATCCCGGACGCGGGCGGGCTGGTCATCGCTACCGATAAGACGACGGCCCGCGCCTACGCAAAAATCCTGGAGGCGCTCAGTTCCACGCCGGTGACGGTCGTGCTCTCGGACGAGGCCGGGGCGTCGGAGCGCATCGATGAGTTTTCCGCGTCAACCTCGGAATGGATGGTGGCGGTGCGCATGGTGTCGGAGGGCGTCGACGTGCCGCGCCTCGCGGTGGGAGTGTACGCCACCTCGGCCTCGACGCCGCTGTTTTTCGCCCAGGCGATCGGGCGCTTCGTGCGCTCGCGGCGCCCGGGCGAGTCGGCGTCGGTGTTCTTGCCTTCCGTTCCGGTTCTGCTGCGGCTGGCGGAGGAGATGGAGGTCTCGCGCGACCACGTGCTGGGCAAGCCGCACCGCGAATCGGGCTGGTCGGACGAGCTGCTCGAGCAAGCGAACCAGACGCGCAACGAGCCCGACGAGGTCTCCGGCTACCAGTCCATCGGCGCCTCCGCCGAGTTGGATTCACTCATCTTCGACGGTTCAACCTACGGCACCGGCACCACCGCCGGCTCCCAGGAGGAACAGGACTTTTTGGGCCTGCCGGGCCTGCTCGACGCGGAGCAGGTGAAGCTTCTGCTGCGCAAACGCCAGGCGGACCAATTGGATGCGCGCGAAGCGGAGGAGCGCGCGCAAAGGGCGGCGGACAGGCAAGCGCGGGAGCGCGCCGCCGTGCTGGGCACCACCATCACTCCGCAGCCCGCGTCGCGAGAGGAGGAGAAGGTCGCCGTAGATGAGATCGGCGACCTGCGCCGCGAGCTCAACGCGCGCGTGTCCATCGTGGCGGGTAAAACGGGACGGCCGCACGGCGCGATCCACACTGAGGTGCGCAAGGCGTGCGGGGGCCCGCCGACCGCTCTGTGCAGCGCTCAGCAACTGCGTGACCGCATCGCCTACCTGCGCGACTGGTAGCGCCGGGGCGAGGCTAGTCCAGGTAGTCGCGCAGCACCTGGCTGCGCGAGGGGTGGCGCAGCTTGGACATCGTCTTTGACTCGATCTGGCGGATGCGCTCGCGGGTCACGCCGTAGACCTGGCCGATCTCGTCGAGGGTGCGGGGCATACCGTCGGTCAGCCCGAAGCGCAAGCGCACCACACCAGCCTCGCGCTCGGAGAGGGTGTGCAGCACGTCCTGCAGCTGATCCTGCAGGAGGGTGAAGGAGACGGCGTCGACGGCGACGACGGCCTCGGAATCCTCGATGAAGTCGCCGAGCTGGCTGTCGCCCTCGTCGCCGATGGTCTGATCCAAGGAGATCGGCTCGCGGGCGTACTGCTGGATTTCGAGGACCTTCTCCTCGGTGATATCCATCTCCTTCGCCAGCTCCTGGGGGGTGGGCTCGCGGCCCAAGTCCTGTAGCAGCTCGCGCTGGATGCGGCCGAGCTTGTTGATGACCTCCACCATGTGCACCGGGATGCGGATTGTGCGGGCCTGGTCTGCCATCGCGCGGGTGATGGCCTGGCGGATCCACCACGTGGCGTAGGTAGAGAACTTGTACCCCTTGGAGTAGTCGAACTTTTCCACAGCACGGATGAGGCCGAGGTTGCCTTCCTGGATCAGATCGAGGAAGGCCATGCCGCGCCCGGTGTAGCGCTTGGCCAGGGAGACGACGAGGCGCAGGTTCGCCTCGAGGAGGTGGTTCTTCGCCTTACGCCCGTCGCGGGCCACGGAGCGCAGGTCGCGCTTGACCGCGGGCGTGAGCTTAGCGTCCTTGTCACCTGCCGCGGCCGCGCGTTCCATCTCGTCGAGACGGTGCTGGGCGTAGAGGCCAGCCTCGATACGCTTGGCGAGGGAGACCTCCTGTTCAGCATCGAGCAGGGCGACCTTGCCGATTTGCTTCAGGTAGGCACGCACGGAGTCGGCCGACGCGGTGAGCTGGGCGTCTTTGCGGGCCTGGCGCAGCGCGGCGGATTCTTCGATGTCCCACACGGACGCGCCCTGGTCCTCGTCGTCCTCGTCTTCTTCGTCCTCGTCAGCGGCCTCGTCCTCGTCCTCGTCCTCGAGGCCTTCGTCGTCGTCAAGGTCGCTCTCGAGGTCGAAGGCGTCCTCGTCCTCGTCCTCGTCGTCGGCGAGCAGCGGGTCGAAGTCGTCGTCGGTGTCGTGGGCGTCCTCCGCGGCGTCCTCGCGCAGCGTGAGGTCCTCGTCCTCGTCCTCGTCGTCCACCGCCGCCTCGGCGGCGGGGTGCTTGGAGGTGGCCTTTTTCGCCGCAGTTTTCTTCACGGTCTTTTTCGCGGTCTTCTTAGCCGCGGTTTTCTTCACCGTCTTCTTCGCTGCCGCCGTGCGTGTCGCCTTCCGCGCGGTCTTCTTAGCCGCGGTTTTCTTCACCGCTTTCTTAGTGGCCGTGTGGGTAGCGCCGCCACCTGCGACACCGTCCGCGCTGCTGACGGTGGTGTTCTCGGAAGTTTCGCTAGTTGCCACGTACGCCCTTTCGCCTCGTCGGGTCTTCAGTTCCGCACTCTTAGACACTCCAGAGTACGCAAACAGGATTGCTTCTTCAGGACCGACTCCTATAACGACCGCCGAAGCCCGTCTATTCCGTGCCCTTCCGTGCCGTACAGTCCTTATAGGCCTTATAGGGTGGCTCTCGCACGCCGGGCTCGCGGGAGTCGTCCATGTCAGGCCACCTACCGTACCCGATCATGGATGCGGGGAGGGGGAGGGGTCGCGTGTGCGCGTTGTATACGGGCCGAGTGCGCTTAGGGCGTGACGTGGTGGGCGGCTGCCATCGCCGCTCCGACGACACCCGCGCGGTTGCGGAGGCGGGCCGGCAGGACCGGGGTGCGGATACTCAGGTGAGGGAGCCACTGGCCGGCGTCGGTGGAGATTCCGCCGCCGACGATGAAAGCGGAGGGGTTGAATAACCGCTCGAATTCGGCGAGCACGGTGTCCACCCGAGAGGCCCACGCGGCAAAGCCGAGGCCATCGCGAACCTTGGCCGCCGAGGAGGCAAGGCGCTCGGCCTCTGTGCCGTCGATAAGCAAGTGCCCGAGCTCTGTGTTGGAAAAGAGCGCCCCGTGCGCGAAGAAGGCGGAGCCGATGCCGGTGCCGAAGGTGAGAAAGATCACCGAGCCGCGGCGCGCCTCGTCGACCCCGTGGGCGACCTCAGCGAGGCCGGCGGCATCCGCGTCGTTGAGGATGGCGAGGGGGCGTTCGCCGAGGTGGCGGGTGAGCAAATCGTGGCAGTTGGTGCCAATCCACGCGGGGTCGATGTTGGCAGCAGTGACGGCGACCTGTTCGCGGATGACGGACGGGAGGGCAACGCCGACGGGGCCGTCCCACCCAGCGTCGTCGACGATGCGCGCTACGGTGGCCGCCACGGCGTCCGGGGTGGCGGGCTGAGGAGTGTCGACCACGTAGCGCTGGCCCACGAACTCGCCGGTCATCAGGTCCACCAGCGCCCCTTTGATCCCGGAGCCGCCTACGTCGACCCCGAAGGCGTGTTCGTGCGGGTGTGTCATGGGCGCAAGCATACAAAACTCGCCAGCGTCGGGCGCGCCGCCCAGGCATGGGGCACGATGGGGGACATGGACGAAGGACACCAACCGAGCCCGACCGACCTCCTCGACATCTGCGTGACCGTGGCGGGCGACGCCGCCGCCCTCGTGGCAAACCGCCGCTCCGAGCTTGTGTCGGCCGGTCGGCGCATCCCCGCGGAGACGAAGTCCAGCGCCGTCGACCCCGTGACGGACGTTGACCGGGCTGCGGAGGCGTTCATCGTGGCCAAGTTGCGTCAGCTGCGTCCTCACGACGGCCTGCTCGGCGAGGAAGGAACACAGCGAGCTGGCACATCAGGGGTGGAGTGGATCATCGACCCGATCGACGGCACCGTGAACTTCCTCTATGGCCTGCCCTCCTACGCCGTCTCGCTGGCGGCGGCGGTGGGCGGGCGGGTGGTCGTCGGCTGCGTGAACAACGTGGCGACGGGGGAGAGCTACCGAGCCGTCACCGGCCTCGGTTCGTATGTCGAGCGCGAGGGGCGCTCCGGCCGCCTGAGGGCCGCAGAGACGGAGGACGTCGCGCACGCCTTGGTGGCCACAGGCTTTTCGTACTCGGCGCGGTGGCGTGCGGCCCAGGCCGAGCTCCTCGCCCGGGTGCTGCCCGAGGTGCGCGACATCCGCCGGATGGGGTCCGCCGCGCTCGACCTGTGTGCCGTCGCCGAGGGGCGCGTGGACGCCTACTACGAGCACGGCACCCACCCGTGGGACTGGGCGGCCGGAGCGCTCATCGCCACCGAGGCCGGGGCTGCGGTGCGGCACCCCGGCGTGCGCAGCCAGGGCAGCGATGGCGACCTCGTCGTGGCGGCCGCGCCGGGGATCAGCGAGAGTTTTTATTCGCTTCTCGACGCCGCAGGTGCGCGCAGTGCTTTGGCATGATGAGGAGCATGATGAGGGGCGTGATTCGCCGCCTGCATGAAGGGGATTAATGAAGGCCCTTTTCCCCGCCGCCAACTGCAAAGATGACAGCGCAACCGCGATGCTTTAGTATTCCGCTGAAAAGCGCTGGACAGCGAGCCGGATTGGACGGCCGCGCGGCAGTGGACAGGCAGAAACACGTCACGCGGAGACCCGCATAACTTGCGGTTCCTGTGGCAGGTGCGAAGGAGAGTCAGATGGCCACCGATTACGACGCCCCCCGGCGCCGAGCAGAAGACGAGATCGAGACGGATTCCCTCGAAGGTCTTAAGGCCGCGGAAGCCGCGGGCTCGAGCATGGACGACGACGGCGAGATCGTCGACGCCTTTGATATCCCCGCTTCCGATCTGTCGGGCGAGGAGCTGAACGTCAGCGTCGTTCCCCGTCAAGAAAACGAGTTTACGTGCGCGTCCTGCTTCCTGGTGCAGAAGAAGTCGCGCTTGGCGTACACCGAACCTGACGGCAGCAAGATCTGCCTCGACTGCGAGTAGCGCGCAGCCTGCAGGAGGCAATCGGCGGGGTCAGCGCGAGAGTTAGGCGCGCTGGCCGGGCACGAAGGCGTCTAGGAGGGCCGCGGGGTTTTTCGAGGCGATGAGCCAGTAGGGCGTGGGGTCCTCTGGGTCGTCGAGGACAAGCAGGGCGTGTTCTTGGACCCACCCGTGGGTGACAAGGAAGGCGGCGGGGTCGAGCTGGCGCCCGAGCGCGTTGCGACGCGCCGAGGCAGGCACCGCCATCGATCGGGCGACCACGGTGTGGGGGAGGTTCGCGCCGTCGACAAGCAACCAGCGTGTGCCGTCCGCCTCTTGTTCGACGCGGACAACCGTGCGCGACAGCCACAACAAGAACCAGCCGACGAGGGCCCCCAAAGCTAGCAGCGGGATAACGAACCACCATACGTTGCGGTTGAGGGCGAACTGCCCAGACAAGATGAGCACGAGGACCGCGCCAGCGAGCCACATGTACCACGGCGCCCACTGGCGTTCGCGGTAGAGAACGCTGGGTACGGTGCTTCCGTTGGGGCTCCCGCCGGTGCTTCCACTGGGTTCGGTCGTATCCTTCACGGGTCAAACTTTAGTTCAGTCCCGCGCGGCGGTGCCGTAGGGTGGGCGGGGTGATTGGCGAAGATACTCTCTCCGTGCGCATCATGCGCCTCGACCCAGACCTCCCCCTGCCGCGGCGCGCCCACCCGGGAGACGCCGGGGCCGACCTGTACTCGGCAGAGGACCTCACCCTACAGCCGGGCGAGCGCGCGCTCGTGGGCACGGGGATCGCGCTCGCCCTCCCGATGGGAACGGTCGGGCTGATCCACCCCCGCTCGGGGTTGGCCGCGCGACACGGTTTGAGCATTGTGAACACGCCCGGGACCGTGGACGCGCAGTACCGCGGTGAAATTAAAGTCTGCCTCGTCAACACGGACCGCACCACCCCGATCGAGATCACGCGGGGCATGCGCATCGCGCAGCTGGTGGTCCAGCGCGTTGAACTGGCGGAGTTCGAGGAGGTCGACGCGCTCGACGCCACCGACCGGGGCGCGGGCGGGTACGGCTCGACCGGCACGCACTGATCAAACGGCCGGCGGCTAGGGCAGGCCCGTGGCTGTCCTCTCGCGTGCTCGCTGCTCACAACACGTTAAAGTCGAAGAAGAAGAACGGGCATCGACGTAACGATGCACAGAGACGACAGAGAACAACGCTCAGGGAACAACGCACCGCTATGCGTCTATGCGTCGATTGGCGCGTGCGCGCTGAGGAAGGGGAGTGAAGAGATGGCATTGTGGCCGTTCGGCAAGAAAGCTGCCAAGCAGGACGCTGCCAAACAGGATGCTGCCACGCAGGACGAATCGGCTGAGGCCGGGAACCGGGCAGAAGCGGTTGTCGAGTCCCCCGCGCAAGCCCGGCACGAGGCTGCGGAGCGGGGCGTGGACCAGGGTCTAGAACAGGCATCCGATACCGCTCCGGAGAACGCTGAGCCTGCTGCCGCCGAGCACGCCTCCACGGAACCGGAGGGCGGGCCCATCGTCATACCCCACGACGCAGTGAACGGCTCCACGGGGCCCTTCGACGGCGACTCGGTGAAGATCGAGGACTTCGATTTCAGCGACTTCTCGCAGGCAACCCTGGACCTTGCCTCCGTGCGCATCCCGCTGCCGAAGGAGTCCCAAGTGCAGGTCGAGATGGGAGAGACGGGCCCAAAGATGGTCCACATTGTCACCCGCTTCGGCCGCGCTACCCCGGTCGCCTTTGCCTCGCCGCGCACCGGCGGGCTGTGGGAGACCTCCTCCCAGGAGATTATCGAGGGGATGCGCGCCGAAGGCATGCCCGCCCGCTTTGAAACCGGCCCCTGGGGGCGCGAGATCGTGGGCACCGGCGCCAACGGAATCATCCGCATCATTGGCGTCGAGGGGCCGCGCTGGCTGTACCGCCTGACGCTCGCCGCCCCGAAGGGCAAAGAGGACGAGCTGACCGCGCTCGGCCGAGACATGGCTGCGCGCAGCTTCATCTACCGCGGCAGCGACCCCGTCCTGGCGGGCAACTCGCTGCCCGTCGTGCTGCCGAAGCAGCTGGCCGCGCAGGTGCAGCACGCGGTCCAGCAGCGCGAGACGCAGCAAAGGGCTCAGCAGGAGGGGAACCAGCAGGCGAACCAGCCCGGCGGGACACCGAACCCGAACGCGCTAGCGGACGCGCTGCAGAAGCTCGCGAACAACCACAACAACGACCCCAAGTGACAGACGCTGGAGCTCTCGTCGAGCTTCAGCTCGACAGGATGGCCCACGGCGGGGAGGCCCTTGGTACAGCCGCCGACGGCAAGGTGGTCTTCGTGGCCGGGGCGCTGCCAGGCGAGCGCGTGCGCGCGCGGCTGACGACGGTGAAGAAGCGGTGGGCGCGCGCTGAGCTCGACACCGTGATCGAACCGTCGAGCCAGCGCGTCGAACCCGCCTGTCCCGCGGCAGCGCGCGGTGCGGGGTGCTGCGACTACAGCCACGCCGCGCCGCACGCCCAGGCGGGGTTCAAGCGCGAGGTCCTGCTCGGCCAGCTCGGCGCGTTGGCGCGCCGCTCCGGGGTCCTCGACGGCTTTGACGCCGATGCGGGCACGGGGCAGCGCGCGCTCGAGCCGGCGCTGGGGTGGCGCACCCGCGTGCGTCTCGGAGTGGACGGAAACGGGCGCGCGGGCGTGCGCAAGGCGCGCTCGAACGACCTGGTCACCGAGGTCGCCTGCGCCCAGGTCGCGCCGGGCCTGCTCGAGGGCATCGTCGGCGAGGGTGCGCGCCGTTTTACTCCCGGGGCGGAGGTCGTCGCCGCCGTCGACGCCGAGGGGCAGCGCCACGTGGTGGAAACAACCAAGGCGCAGCGGGGCCGCCGCGTCGAGCGCATCGACACCGTCGTTGAGGGCAGCGGGGTGGTCACCGAACGTGCTGCGGGGCGCGAGTTCCGCTTTCCGGCGACCGCGTTCTGGCAGGCCCACGCTGCGGCGCCCGAGGCGTACGCCGGGGTCGTCGAAACGTGGGGCGCAGGCGACTACGAGCGCCGCGTGGGCTGGGACTTATACGGCGGCGTGGGGCTGTTCGTTCCCGTGATCGCGGGGGCGATCGGCGGCGGGCACGTCGACACCGTCGACTATTCGCCGACGGCGGCCCAGCCCCAGCCGGGGCTGCGCGGGGTGGAGGTGACGCGCCACGCGCGCCGCGTCGACCAGGCGCTGCCAGAGCTTCCGGCGCCGGGCCTCGTCGTGCTCGACCCGCCGCGCGCGGGCGCTGGGGAGCAGGTCGTCGCCGGGATCGCCGCGGCCGCCCCAGAGCGCGTCATCCACGTCGGGTGCGACCCCGCCACCTTGTCCCGCGACCTCGCCGCGTGGGGACACCACGGCTACAGGGTGGCACGCATGGAGCTTATCGACGCCTTCCCCGGCACCCACCACTTCGAAACCGTCGCCTGCCTCGAACCGGCGTCCCAGCCGAATCGTGGCTGAGGGGGCCAGCGTGTAAAATCGCTCGAACTGGGGCTACGGGCACGGTGCGTGCGTCGTCCAGCGAATTGGCAAAGGAGTGCGGAGATACGGTGAGACTGCTAGACACGATAGAGTCGCCGACGGATCTGAAGGCTCTCTCGCTCGACGAGTTGCGGGAGCTGGCCGAAGAGATCCGCGTGCTGCTCATCGAGAAGGTCTCGGCCACCGGTGGGCACCTCGGCCCCAACTTGGGTGTCGTTGAGCTGACGATGGCGCTGCACTACGTGTTCGACTCGCCGAACGAGCCGATCATCTTTGATACATCCCACCAGTCGTACGTGCACAAGATCCTCACGGGTCGCGCAGGCGAGTTTGATACGTTGCGCCAGAAGGGCGGCCTGTCCGGCTACACCAGCCGCGGCGAGTCCGAGCACGACTGGACGGAGTCCTCGCACGCCTCCGCGGCGCTGTCCTACGCCGACGGGTTGTCCAAGGCAAAGCGGCTGGCCGGGTTGGGCCACAACAACGTCGTCGCGGTGGTGGGCGACGGCGCTTTGACGGGCGGGATGTGCTGGGAGGCGCTCAACAACATTGCCGGCGGTGACCGCAACGTCGTCATCGTTGTCAACGACAACGGGCGCTCCTATTCGCCGACGATTGGCGGTATTGCCAACAGCTTGTCCAACCTGCGCAGCCAGCTCGCCGCCATCCGCATCCAACCGGGCTACGACGAGGTGATGGAGTCCGGCAAGCGCACGCTGAAGTCGCTCGGCTGGGTCGGCGAGCGCACCTTCGAGGCGCTGCACGCGCTCAAGGAAGGCGTGAAGCACCAGGTGCTGCCCACCGAGATGTTTGCGGACCTGGGGATGAAGTACGTCGGCCCCGTCGAGGGCCACGACCTCAAGGCGCTGACGAGCGCGCTGAACTACGCCCACGGCTACGAGGGCCCCATCATCGTCCACGTGGTCACGGAGAAGGGCCACGGCTTCGCGCCCGCGGTGAACAACCAGGCGGACCAGATGCATTCCACCGGCGCGATCGACCCGGTCACAGGGGAGGCGCTAACGGCCGCGGCGCCGGGGTGGACCTCGGTGTTTTCGGAGGAACTGCTGCGCGTGGCGCACGAGCGCGATGACATCGTTGCTATCACGGCGGCGATGGCCGGGCCGACGGGGCTGGCGCCCTTCGGGGAGAAGTTCCCCGAGCGTTTCTTCGACGTCGGCATCGCTGAACAGCACGCCCTGACCTCCGCGGCGGGCATGGCGCTGGGGGGACTTCACCCCGTCGTTGCGATCTACTCAACGTTCCTCAACCGGGCGTTCGACCAGCTCCTCATGGACGTCGGCCTGCTCAAGCAGCCGGTCACGCTCGTTCTCGACCGCGCGGGCGTCACCGGGTCCGATGGGGCAAGCCACAACGGCGTGTGGGACCTCGCGCTGACGTCCATCGTTCCGGGCATCCGGGTGGCGGCGCCGCGCGACCCAGCGCGGCTGCGTGAAGAGTTCCGCGAGGCCATTGCGGTCGACGACGGCCCGACCGTCGTCCGCTTCCCCAAAGGCAACGTCGGGGCCGACATCGATGCGGTCGAAAGGACGCCCGGGGGCATGGACGTGCTGTCCACGCCGGTCCAGGCGCGTGACGACGCCCCCACGGACGTCCTTCTCATCGCCGTCGGCAGCTGCGCCGAACCCGCCGTCGCGCTCGCCGAGGACTTCCGCGAGGGTCCGATCGCCCTGACGGTCGTAGACCCGCGGTGGATCGTGCCCGTCAATCCCGAGATCATCGAGCGCGCCGCCGCCGCGGACATGGTGGTCGTCTTCGAGGACGGGGTGGTGCGCGGTGGCGTCGGCTCCGCGGTGGCCGAGGCGCTCAGCGCGGCGGACGTGGATACGCCTCTGCGCCGCCTCGCGTTCCCGGACCTGTTCCCCGCACACGCCTCGCGCAGCGAGGTGCTCGCGGACTACGGCCTCGACGCGGGCTCGGCGAGCCGCTCCATCCGCGCGTGGGCAACGGAGCTGCGCGAGCGCCGCGGTTCGGTGGACAGCTAAGAGCGCAGCGCGCCCGCGAGAGCGGCGGCGGTGAGCTCGACCTGCCAGCTGCGCGCGCCCTGGCGAGAGAGCTCGAGGGCGACCGCGTGGGTGTCGGCCCCGCCGCCGCGGTGGGTGGCCCACACGACCTCGCGCGCCACCGCGGGCTGCAGAAGGGTGTCCGGCTCCGTCCCGAGCGTCGCAGCGACCTCGCTGATAGCGTCGCGGGCGGCGTTGAGCGCCTCCCATGATTCGGGGTAAAACTGCTGCCACGCGCGCTTCCCGGGAGCGCCGTCGGACGCTGGGCGTGCGCGTTCTGGCCACGTGGCGGGGTCGGCGTCGAGCGCGTCGCGGATCACGCGGGACCACGCCTCGGCGGCCCCGCGACGTCGGCGGGGGAAGCCGCTGGTGTGGGCGGTCTCCGCCGCGGAGCGGGGCTGGGTGCGCGCCAGCTCGACGAGGAGGCGGTTGGGGAGCACCCGGCCTGGGGCGGTGTCGGTGTCGCGAGCGTGGGCGTCGCGCGCCCGCCACAGGTGCTTTGCCACCTGGAGTTGCGCGGGAGAACGTAGCGCTGTCACCCCCTTGATGTCACGCCAGGTCTTCGGCGCGGGGGCGGGCCGCGCGCGGTGGCGCCGGACAAGGTCGGCGAACTCCTGCTCGGCGAATCCGAGAAAGCCGCGCGCGTCGAGGTATTCCGCCTGGGCCTCGGCCAGCTCGTTGAGGTAGGCAACGTCGAGCGCCGCGTATTCCTGCCAGGAACGCGGCAGCGGCACCGTCGACCAGTCCTCGCGCCCGTGGCCCTTTTCTAGGGTCACGCCGAGGAACCGCTCGACCATCGCCGCGAGGTTCGGGTGGCTGAAGCCGCCGAGGCGCCCGGCGAGCTCGGTGTCGAAGAGTGAGCCCGGAAACAACCCGAGCGCGGCCAGGCTGGGCAGGTCCTCGCCTGCGGCGTGGAGGATCCATTCTCCGCCGCCGAGGACGGGGGAGAAGATGTCGCGCACGGCCTCGCGGTGGCCCTCCGGCGCGATGAGAAAGGTGCCGGCGTCGCGGCGAAACACCTGGACGAGGAAGGCGCGGTCGTCGTAGCGGTAGGCCGAGGCGCGCTCGGTGTCGATAGCGAATGGGCCGCGTCCGCGGGCCAGGGCGCTGGCGGCGCGTCGATACGCGTGCGGGTCAGCGACGAGCTCGAAGGCGGGCACCCGACTAGCGGGCCCTGAGTTCGGCGACGTTGTCCGGCGGCAAGCCCGCGACGTGCGCGAGCACGTCGGCGAAGGCCTCGACGTGGCTGGTCAAGTCGATTCCCTCGGCGGTCCACGAGGCGCGCATTTCCAGCTGGTAGGCGCGAGGCGGGCCACCGATCTCGCCGTAGCGTACTGACGCGGTCGAGGTGACCGTGCCCCCCAGGTTGGTGTAGCCGGCGCCCGCGTCCGCGAGCGACTCGGTGAGCCACTGCCACGCGACGTCCGGCAGGAGGGGGTCGGAGGCGACGGCGTCGTCCATGTCGGCCTGAATGTAGGCGACGAGGCGCATCGCGCCCTCCCACGCCTCCTCGGAGTCGGGGGAGTGCAGCAGGATGAGGCGGCCGAAGGCGTCACCCTCGGAATCCGTGGGCACGTGCGAGTTGAGGTCTCCCCTTTCAACTTCGAGACCGATCGCGTGGCTGAATGGCGCGGGGCGCTGCGGCGGGCGGATCTCGCCGAGGGTGATCTCGGAGCGCAGCCGCGCCGCGTGCATGGACTCCGCGGCGGCGGTGAACTCCGCCGGGGTGGCGTGACCCGGGCCGCTTTCCCCGGCGGCAGCCAGCCCGGGGTTGGAGGAGGGGGTGTCGGAGTGTGTCACGCCGTTCACGGTAACCCACCCTCCCCGGGGGGCCGGGGAAGGCGCGCCGTGGGGCGAGCACGTGGCTAGGGAGTACAGTAGATTCAGACTTTAGTTTGATACACCCCGCGGGGTGGGAAAGGTTGGTCTGGCATGGCTGAAAACGCGGAGCACGCTGGTAACGCCGGCGACATCGACTACGAGGCACTGAACAAGGTGCAGCGCTACACCCAATGGGTCACCTTCCGCGCAATCCCGGGGGCGCTGGGCACCGAGCGCTCGGAGATCACCGCGCAGGCGCAGCGCTTCTTCGCGGACCTTGAGGCGGCCGGCGAGGTCACCGTGCGCGGCATTTACGACGTGACCGGCACGCGCCCCGAGTCCGACTTCATGATCTGGTGGCACGCGGAGAACTTCGAGCAGATTCAGAAGGCGCTGGCGGATTTCCGCCGGGAGACCACCCTCGGCCAAGTCGTCGAGCTCGGGTGGATCGGCAACGGCCTGCACCGCCCGGCGGAGTTCAACAAGGCGCACCTGCCGGCCTTCATCATGGGCGAGCAGCCCCAGGAGTGGATCACGGTCTACCCGTTCGTGCGCTCCTACGACTGGTACATCCTGCCGCCGGAGGACCGCCGCCGCATCCTCGCCGAGCACGGCCGTGCCGCGGCCGACCACGGCGACGTGCGCGCCAACACCGTCGCCTCTTTCGCCCTCGGCGACTACGAGTGGATGCTCGCCTTCGAGGCCGCAGAGCTTGCCCGCATCGAAGACCTGATGCACAAGATGCGCTACACGGAGGCCCGCCTGCACGTGCGAGAAGAGGTGCCGTTCCAGACCGGCCGCCGCGTGGCGGATATCGGCGACATCATCGCTGTTCTGCCCTAAAGGCGTATCGGCCCCCCGGCACCGCACGGGATCGGTGAGCCTGTGCTACTCCTCGACCGGCTTCTCCTCCAGAGTCAGCGAGATGGAGTTGATGCAATAGCGCAGGTCGGTCGGGGTGTCGTAGCCCTCGCCCGCGAAGACGTGGCCGAGGTGGGAGTGACAGTTCGCGCACAGGACCTCGGTGCGCACCATGCCGTAGGAGTGGTCCTCGCGTTCAATCACGGAGTCGCCGGCGAGCGGGGTGAAAAACGTCGGCCAGCCGCAGTGCGAGGGGAACTTCTCGGTCGAACGGAACAGCTCGGCGTTGCAGGCGCGGCAGCGGTAGATGCCCTCGGTGGTGGTGTTCGTGTACTCGCCAATGCCGGGGCGCTCCGTGCCAGCCTCGCGCAGGACGTGATACTCCTCTGGCGAGAGCTTTTCGCGCCATTGCGTATCGGTATAGTCCTTAAAGTTCGAGGGATCGAGCATGAGCGGCCCTTTCTGTGTCGGTTTCGCGTGCGGGGGCGGTGGCCGCGGTAGCCGCGGTGGCCACGGCCCACGCAGCGACAGAGAGTATGAAAATTGCCCACCCGGCTGTGGGGAGGAACGTCCCCAGCCACACCCCGAGGTCGGGGAATCGCGGGCTCTCCCAGCGCAACGGAGATAGGCACAGAATAATTCCCACCCACGTCGCCGAGAAGTGCATCGGGCTGACTCGGCCCAGCACGGTGAAGATCGCGGGGAACAGCATCATCGAGTAGTAGGCCTGGCCCAGCGAGGACAACAGGCAAACACCCGCGATGAGCAGGCTCGAGCTTGTCGACGCCCACATGAAGCCCTCCGACCATCGGAAGCGAGCCAGGGCGACGAGCGCGGCGACGACGGCGGCGGCACAGAGAATAAAAAGAATGGCGTGCAGCCAACCGGGCGCCCCGAAATAGACGGCGAAGCCGGCGAGCGAGGAGTTGGCGTAGTCGCGCGTCTGCCCGAGGTAGGGCACAAGCCGGTCGACGTAGTCGCCGGTTCCCGGGGTCACGGGCCAGGCGACGACGTTGAACAGAAGAGGCACGGCGACGCCCGCTGCGAGGGCACGCCAGTGCAGCCGCATGAGCGGCAGCACAAGCAGCGGTGCGAACATGGGCTTGATAAGCACACACAGCCCGAGGACGATGCCGGCGATCCACTCCCGCCGGTTTAACAACGCCCAGAGAAACGCCACGAGCCCGAGTAAGAGAATGCCGTTGATGTTGGCAAAGACGAGGGTGTTGGTGACGGCCTCGGTGGCGAAGCCGAGCGCGAGTGCGACCGGAAAGACGGTGTGGCTGAGCGTGAATCCCGCCATCCGCGTCAGCCACGCCAGTGCAAGGATGATGGCGACCGCGTTGGCCAGCACGAACAGGGGGCGCACCGCCTCGGGGGTGGGGGACAGGCCGAGCGGTGACAGCAGCAGCGTGGCGCCGGGGCTGTAGAGGTAATGCGGGTCGACGTGGTGGTAGACCTCGTTGTAGACGGGCACGCGCTCGACGAAGCGGCGGGCGGCGGACCACACGGTGGTGAAATCGTCGGTCACCGAGCCCGCCCAGGCGAGGACCACGAGGCGGTGGGCGATAAGGAGCGCCGCGAGCGGCCAAGCGGCGGCGTTTCCTGCGGCGATGCCGCGCCGCCGCGGGGGCGCGGTGGGAAGCGGGGCCGGGGCGGTCCAGATCGTCTCGAGTCGGCTCGTTGTCACGTGACTAACCGTACCGGTAGCGGCAAAACAGCATGGAATCTCGCTCCCACTCGGCGGCCTCGAGGGTGAAGCGGTGGGTGTCCGTGGAGTCGAGGGACAGCCCCGCCGGGCCATCCTCGCCGCTGAGGGAGGGGTCGACGGTGAGATGGAGGACGTCGACAAGCCCCGCCGAGAAAAGGGCCGCGTACAGGGAAGGCCCGCCCTCGCAGCTGATGCGGGTGTAGCCCAGCGAGCGCACGGCATCGACGACCTCGTGGGCGGAGCCGGAGCCGGTGGGGATCAAGCGGGCGCCGGCGGAGCGGAGGGCCTCGCGGCGGGGCGCGAGGGAGGCGTCGTCAAGCGAGTGCGCGGGCGTGGCGACGGCGACGGTGCCGTTGAAGAGGTCGCTCGACGGGTCGAGGTCGAGGGAGCCACTGACGATAACTGTCGGCGTGTCGGAGGAGCCGTATCCTTCGGCGCGGACGGTGCCGGCGCCGACGAGGACGCAATCTGCCCACTCGCGCACGCCGAGGAGAAGGGCGTGGTCGGTGTCGTTGCCGAGCGCGCCGGAGGTGCCGCGGCGGGTGAACGCGCCGAAGATGGTGGTGGCGGTAACCGCGCGCAGCTCGGGCTGGCCGGCGGGCAGGGTCGGGCCGATGAGCGTGGAAATGTCCATGCCGCAACGCTAACAGCCCCGGACCGTTGAGGGTCCAGGGCTGCGGCCGATGGAGCGGATGACGAGACTCGAACTCGCGACCCTCACCTTGGCAAGGTGATGCGCTACCAACTGCGCTACATCCGCACTCACTGTGTGTGTCGAGGGCAGTGACCCCCTGTGCGCGATACTGGGATTGAACCAGTGACCTCTTCCGTGTCAGGGAAGCGCTCTCCCGCTGAGCTAATCGCGCGGGAAGCCTGATGGCTTGGAGGTGGATACGGGAATCGAACCCGTGTACACGGTTTTGCAGACCGTTGCCTAACCACTCGACCAATCCACCGTGGAGTTACCTCCAAAGTACCCGGCCCGGCCGGCACATACCCGCCGCCATGTACTTGGAGCGGATGACGAGACTCGAACTCGCGACCCTCACCTTGGCAAGGTGATGCGCTACCAACTGCGCTACATCCGCACTCACTATGTTGTTGTACGAGGGAGTGACCCTCTGTGCGCGATACTGGGATTGAACCAGTGACCTCTTCCGTGTCAGGGAAGCGCTCTCCCGCTGAGCTAAACGCGCGAGCAGGTTCCGGAGAACCTGGAGCGGATGACGAGACTCGAACTCGCGACCCTCACCTTGGCAAGGTGATGCGCTACCAACTGCGCTACATCCGCATGCACTCTGTAGGCGCCGCCGCGCGGCTGCGCTGCTTTGTGCGAGACTAAACATTATCCTCTGCCTGCCCACGAGTCCAAATCGGAAGGTCAGGGGCGCAAAATGACCCACGCGGGCACGCTGGGGAGCGCGCTGAATGGCAGCTGTGTTGTTTGTTGCGTCCGCGTGGTTTTTTGCGGGCACTAAAACGGCCGCCTGCCTGCGGATTAGTCGACGGGCACCCCGGCGTGTAAAGTTCCAACACAGCACCGGTCCTATGGCTCAGTGGAAGAGCGTTCCGTTCACACCGGAAAGGTCGCTGGTTCGAACCCAGCTAGGACCACAAAAACGACCCGCCCAGGGCGTGATTGCGGTCACGCTCGTGGGCGGGTTTCGTGTTGTGGGGGCATCTGCGCCACGGGTTAAGGGTCAAAATGTGTGTCTGGTGTCGGCGTGTCGCGGGGGTTAGATGTGGCCTTTTTGGATGCCGATTGAGTGGGTGTAGTTGGTGTCGATAGCGTTGTCGTAGAGGGCTGGTCGTCCTGTTTCGTGGTCGGCGTGGTTCTCGTTGTGGGTCAGGGTTGAAGCTTTGGCGAGTTGGTCCTGACCCCAGTTGGACTGTCTGGCGATCTCGACTGGGTCGTCAGGCAGTTCTGTTTTCAGGTAAAGCCACCAGTCGAGCATCCGGCGTTGATGCTCACCGGATCTGCCGCGGTGGGTGCGGGCAAGCAGTTTCAGCTGGGCGTTGATCCCGCCTTCAAGACTGTTAGTCGTCGGTTTGATCCGCCCGGGGTTGATCACACCAGCGGGTGGGGCGAGGTAGACAAACAACAAGTTGTTGCGCCACAGGTGGTTGAGGCTGTTGTAGGCCTTGCGGGTGCGCTCATGCGTCCACGACCAGGTGCGTTGTTTCGTCAATGGGTCGGTTGTCCACGTTTTCTGGTTCATCCAGTCGCGGTAGATAGTGCCGTATTCGTGGAGCTTGGCACCCCACGCGGCCGCCTCATCAAGATCGGTGATCTTCGTGAGGTTAAGCGCGAGATGGTAGATCGCTCGTCCAGCATCCGTGCGCGGGCGGGAGGTGGTGTAGCGGCGTACCACGCGTTGGGCGTGGACAAGGCAGCGTTGGATCTTGGTGTTAGGCCAGCACTTTTTGATCGCGCTGGCTGCGCCTTGTCCACCGTCGATCACGGCGATCAGGGGCGCGGGGATGCGTTCACACAGTTGCTGGTAGTCGCGGGTGGTTTCGTGTGTGCACCAGTGCCAGGCGATGACGTGATCCAAGGTGGCGGCAACGATGAGACATCCGCCAGCGGTGTAGGTGCCGTCGATGAACACCTGGTCGTATACCCGCCCGGTATGCGCGAGTGTGGGATCGGGCACATCAATGAGCCAGCACCACGAAAACCGCCGTTTCATGGTTGTTGCGACCGGCTATTTGGTAGCAGCGTCGTGACTTTCCGGTAGCGCTTCAGTGAGTATCCGGTAGCAGCTCACAGCGCTCAAGGTGATACTTCCGGTAGCCGCACCACTCGGGTGCGGCTCGTACTGGAAGGAGTCCGCTTATGACGGATTACCGTGCGGTGATGACGCTGCTGATTCGGCAGCGTTCTTACCGCCAGATTGAACACCAGCTCGGATGCTCGCACCGCGCGATTTCACGAGCGAACCAAGCACTGCGAAGCTTGGTCGGTTGCGTCCGCTAGCGTGGTGTACCTGTGACTGTCGGTGAGGGACCTCATGAACGTGTGAGGCGGCCACCGCAGTACCTTTCGAATCAATTCCAACATCTCCTCGAAAGGAACCAACGCGATGACCGCTGGACCCAATCATATCGACCCGACCGCCTACCTTGATGAGCTGCTCGCCCAAGCATCCCCGGATCTGATGCGTCAGATGCTGCAGGACTTCATCAACCAGATCCTCTCCACCCAAGCAGACAGCATCTGCGGGGCCGACTACGCCACAGTCAGCGACACCCGCACCAACCACCGAAACGGCTACCGCCACCGCGACCTGGACACACGCGTGGGCACCATCGACGTGAGAATCCCGAAACTTCGCCACGGATCATTCTTCCCCGACTGGTTGTTGGAGCGCCGCTCACGAGCAGAACGCGCCCTGGCCACCGTCGTAGCCACCTGCTACCTCAAGGGGGTCTCCACCCGCCGCATGAACGACCTTGTCGCCACCCTCGGGATCACCAACCTGTCGAAGTCACAGGTGTCTACCATGGCCAAAGAACTCGACGTGATGGTCGAAGACTTCCGCACCCGCCCGTTGGACACCGGCCCCTACCTCTATGTTTCCTGCGACGCGCTGACGATGAAGGTGCGTGAAGGCGGGCGCGTCGTCAAAACCAGCGTGCTGCTGGCCACCGGGGTTAACGCCGACGGGTACCGGGAGTTGCTTGGTATGCAGGTCGCCACCGCCGAATCGGCCGCGTCGTGGACCGGGTTCTTCCGCGACCTGAAAGCCCGGGGCCTGGATCAGGTGTACCTGGTCACCAGCGACGCCCACCTAGGCATCCAAGCCGCTGTGGGTGACTGCCTACCCAACGCATCCTGGCAGCGGTGCCGCACCCATTTCGCGAAGAATCTGTCATCGATGGTGCCGAAAACCCAGTGGCCGACATTGTCGGCGATGTTTCACACGATCTTCCAACAACCCGACGCCCAGGCCGTGTGGGACCAGGCCCGAGACGTCATTGAGTTTTGCCAGCAGAAGTTCCCCCATGTGGCGGATTACCTGGAGGAATCCTTGGACGACCTGCTGGCGTTTACGAACGCGCCGAAAGCGGTGTGGACGAAGGTGTGGTCAAACAACCCCACTGAAAGGCTCAACCGGGAGATCAGACGTCGCACCGACGTCGTGGGGATCTTCCCCAACCGCGACGCCGTCGTGCGTCTGGTCGGGGCGGTACTCGCCGAGCAACACGATGATTGGATCCAGCAGAAACGCTACATGTCGCTAACCAGCCTGGAACAGACCAAGACGATGATGACAGCCACCGTCATTGATGCCGGCGAATCCACTCAGGAGGTTGCATGAGCCCACGCCAGCACCGAGCTCGTGACGGCCCCTGACACCGTCATCCTGCTTGTTCATATCGGAAGGCAGATACACCACCACCGTGGACTTGACCCCTTGGTCTGACCACTGTTGAACAGGTCGCGGCGTTGACGGATGACGAGTTGGACGAGATATTCGTAGATAGACGCAGTAGCGGGTGTCAAGCCCCGAGTTTTGTAGAGGGTCCTATTGTTGTTGATTAGGCCGCTTGGGTGTTCGCGGCGGTGTATTCCTGATGGACCTGGCGGGGTGGGCGGTACCCTAGCGCCGAGTGCAAGCGGCGGTTGTTGTACCAGCCGACCCATGTCGACGTCGCGACGAGAACATCTCGCAGTGCCGGCCAGGTCCTACGGTCGATGAGTTCAGCTTTGAACACTGAGTTCAGCGCTTCTGCCATCGCGTTGTCGTAGGAGTCTCCCCGCGAGCCAACCGAAGCGATAACCTGCGACTGGGCCAAGGTCTCTCCGTAGACGACCGACCTGTACTGCACGCCCCTGTCTGAGTGATGGATCAGACCGGAGACATCTTCACCGGCACGCAGGCGCGCTGACAAGGCCATGTCAAGTGCGTCTTTAGCCAGTGACGTGCGCATGTGGTTGGTGATCTGCCAGCCAACAATCTCCCGGGTATACGCGTCGAGGACGAACGAGGCGTACACCCACCCGGCACGCGTGGGGATGTATGTGATATCCGCGACCCACAGCCGGTTCGGCGCATCGACACAAAAGTCGCGCTCGACCAAGTCGACTGGGCAGTTATCGGGGGCAGCGCTGCGGGTGGAAGGCTTTTTCTTCCTGCGCCGGATACCACGGATGTTGTCGAGTGCCATGAGACGCTCGACGGTGCACCGGGCGACGTGACAGACATCGCCTCGGCGATTGACCTCGGCCCATAGTGTGCGCGCTCCATAGCAGGAGTAGTTGTCGTCATAGATGGCACGCAAAGCTTTGCGTAGTTGTCGGTCGCGGATAGATCGAGATGATTCAGGCCGGGATTTGTGGGCGTAGTAGGTGCTCAGGGCGATTGTCGCGTCGGTTGCTGAAAGGGCGCGAATAATCGGCTCGACCCCGAATTCCTCCCGGTTGTCGTCGATGAACCGGACGATTACGTGTGTGGGCGCTCGCACTCCGCCGCGAAAAAAGCTGATGCTCTTTTCAAAATCTCGTTGGCGCGCTTCGCTTCAATCAGTTCAGCTCGCAGTCTGCGGTTTTCTGCTGCACAATCCACCGATTCAACCCGGGGTTGCCGCGCCGGATTGTTTATGAGCGCGGACCCAGCCGCGCAGAGTTTCCTTGACTGATTCCGAGCTCGACAGCGATGCGGGATATCGCACCACGAGACGTGTCAGGGTCAGCTTGCGCGTGCAGCACCAGTTCGATGGCGCGCTGCCTCAACTCAGGCGTGTACTTCGAGGGCATGTGTAGGGCTCCTTTTCCAAATTCCTACCCTCTATTAAACCCGGGGCGAACCACTGCTTAAAGCATCCCGATCGCCAAACCTTGATGCTTGCCTTGAAAACGTGGTGTGCACGCCTGACCGCAACATCAACCCCGAGCAAGTCAGCAGACTCGCTCACGGACAATGGTGCCACCTGGGCCAAAACATCGTCATCCTGGGCAAATCCTCAGTTGGTAAAACCTACCTCGCCCAAGCACTCATCACCGCAGCATGCCGCAACGACTACTCCGCACGGTTCTACCGCACCGACATGCTCGCCGCCGAACTGGCAGTCCTCCAACCCGATAACCCCACACGGCTGAAGTTCATCCAGCAACTCCACGACGTCGACGTCCTAGTCCTGGATGACTTTCTCACCACACCTGTTGACGCCGCGACCGCGCACCAACTACTCAATATCCTCGCCGGGCGGGAACGCAAAGTCTCAACCATTGTGACCTCACAGTTCACCCCACACGAGTGGTACAAGTCCATCCCCGACGCCGTGATCTCCGAGTCAATCCTCAACCGACTCGTCTCCGGCGCCGAAATCATCACACTCGAAGGACCAAACATGCGCCTGACCACCAACGCATAACAACCGGCAACGCCTGAGTGAGATACCGCTACCGGGTACCCACTCAGGCGCTACCAGATACTCACCACACCGCTACCATTTCGGTCTTCTGAACATCATGGTGGAGTGGCTGATCCCAGCGTCTCCTGCGATCTGCCTCAGGGCGGTGGTCGATGTGCAGTGCTCGATGAATTGTCGAAACACCGCTTGGTTGGTGATATCGCTGCGGGTTTTGGTGGTTGATGCACCGCAGATTTTGCAGCGCCACCGAGCGGTGCCCTTGGATGTGGTTCCGTTGCGTTTCATTTCCCCACCGCAGTGGCAGCGTGGTCGGTTCTTCGGCATTGAGCCACCACACCACCGGCTCCTACCACATCAACCACGCCACACCGGGGATATACGACCACAACAGCGGGTATATGCCCTTAAGGCATATACTTCCGGAAACCACAAAGGTCAGGCACCGGAAATCACCAATTCCGGACACACATTTTGACCCTTAACCCGCCACGGTTGGCGGGAGGAGCCGCGGGAACTATTCTCTCGTGTTAACCGACTATTCAACCGCTGGTGGCTGCAGCCGCCCGCGGAACCACACTCGACGCGTACCTCTCGCTGCTGAAGGAGCACCATGACGAACCCGACGAACCGCGCCCACGCCCGCACATCGACGACGCAGCTCACCCGCCGTGCGGCGGCAGCGGCGGCAGCGGCAGTGGGAGCGGTGGCTGCGGGGTGGGCTCCGCTGGCCCAGGCCCACGATGCCGTGACAGACGCGTCGCCGGGCGACGGTGAGGTCGTCACCGAGTTCCCCGACGAGCTCCGTCTTACGTTCTCCGGGCAGATCCAGGAGGGCTACAACACCCTCGCGCTGTCGAACGCGGATACGGAGGACGTGATCTACACCGGCGACGCGTCGCGGGACGGTTTTGACGTCACCGTCGACCTGCCCGCCGACCTCGACCCCGAGCCCGGTAACTACCGGATCGGTTTCCAAGTCATTTCCTCGGACGGCCACGCGACGCGCGGCATGACCACCTTCGTTTACCAACCCGAGGGCTCAGCCCCCGTCGCGGCGGCCAGCGACCCCGCGGGTGCCGAGACCACGGACGCCGAGACCACAGACGCCGGGGACGAGGCGGAAGTGACCGAGGACGAGGTCTCCTCCAACAACTGGCAGATCGTGATCGCCGCGCTCGGCGTGCTCGCTATCGGCGGCGCTGCGATCGCGGTTCTGGCCAAGCGCCGCGGACCCCGTGACGGCGGGGCCGCGGAGAGCTAAGACAGGGGCGCCGCGAGCGGTTTCCACCAGCGTTTTCCCAGACCGACAAACGGCGGCGGCCTGACCGAGGCACCGCGGAGAAGGAACACCATGATGAACAAGCGTATTGGCGCGGCTCTCAGCGC
Organism: Corynebacterium timonense; assembly: GCF_900105305.1. NCBI lineage: Bacteria > Bacillati > Actinomycetota > Actinomycetes > Mycobacteriales > Corynebacteriaceae > Corynebacterium > Corynebacterium timonense. The sequence continues at coordinate 790,009 of NZ_LT629765.1, forward strand.
CGCCCTGACAGCACTGGCCCTGACGGCATGCTCGGACGATCAGGCCGCTGAAGAGCAGAACACTGCTGAGCAGGCCACCCCGGCGGAAAGCACGCCGACCACGGAGGCGTCGGAAAGCGCCGCGAGCGAGACGGCCGCGAACGCGACCCTGGCGGGCAGCGGAGACATTCAGCTGGAAAACGGCACCGTGCGCGCGAAGACCGAGCCGGATGCGGCGATGACCAGCGTCTTCGGCACTCTCCACAACACGACGGCCGAGGACATCACCATCACGGGCTTCACCACCTCGCTCGGCGAGGCGCACTACGAGCTGCACGAGACCGTCGACGGCGTGATGCGCCCGGTCGACAGCGGCTTCGTCGTTCCGGCCGGCGGCACGCTCGAGCTCGCCCCGGGCGGGCACCACCTGATGATCATGGACTACCAGCCGACCATCGAGGCCGGAGGCACCGTGGACATCACGCTCGAGACTGCCGACGCCAAGAGGATCGAGATCCCGGGTGTGGCGGTGCGCACCATGATCCCGGGCCACGAGGACTACGGCGACCACGCCGGCCACGACCACGCGGGCCATGATCACGAAGGCCACTAGTGGCACGGCGCGGCGGAAAGCAAAGGTCGTAGAATGCACGACTCTGGCGCGCCGCACGTATCGCGGCGCCGGTTTCTGGCGGGGACGGCGGCGGTGGCCGCGACCGGAACCGCGGCCGCCTGCTCTTCGCACACGGCGGGAGGCCGCGGGGCGGAACCGACGCCTCCGAGTCGCCCTCCGAGCAACTCTGAGCCGAACGACGAGCCGCTCACCGGCGCGGTGGTCGCGTTTGACGGCGAGCGCCAGGCGGGGGTGAGCACGCCAACGCAGGCCTACCTCAACCTCCTCGGCTTTAACCTCAAAGACCGGGTCGACGCCGCGGGCGTGGCCAGGCTCATGAAGCTGTGGACGGAAGACGCCCGCGCCCTGTGCGCCGGGCGGCCTCCGTTGGGCGGGCTGGAGCCGGAGATGAGCGAGTGGCCCGCCAACCTCACCATCACGGTCGGATTCGGCGCGCGCATCTTCGACCTCGCCGCGCCCGGGGAAAAACCCTCCTGGCTGCACGACATTCCCGCCTTCAGCCGCGACGCGCTGCGCCCGGAGTGGGGGCAGACGGACCTGGCCCTCCAGGTGTGCGCGGACGATCCTGTCATGGCCGCGTGGGCGATGCGGCACATGACGCGGGCGGGCATGGACTACGTGGACACAGTGTGGGTGCAACAGGGGTTCATGAATGCCTACGGTGCCATCCCAAAGGGGCAGACACCACGCAACCTCTTCGGCCAGGTCGACGGGACGGTCAACCCGCGTACAGACGACGAGTACGACGAGCAGGTGTGGATCGACGGCCCCGAGGGCTTCGCGGGCAGCACCAGCTTGGTGGTGCGTCGCATCGCGATGAACCTCGACACGTGGGAGGAGCTCGACCGCGCCTCGCGCGAGGAATCGGTGGGCAGGACACTCGATACTGGGGCGCCACTGAGCGGCGGGGGCGAATTCGACGATCCCGACATGGAGGCCCGCGACGAGTACGGCCTGCCGGTGATCGACAAAAACTCCCATATGGCCCGCGCCCGGCCACCCGCCGACCACCCGGAGCAGCGTTTCCGGCGTCGTCCCTACAACTACAACCTCCCGCCCGAGCCGGGGTCGGGGCAGCTGTCCAACGCCGGGCTGATCTTCTGCGCCTACCAGAAGGACCCCGACGTCCAGTTCACTCCGGTGCAGGCGCGCCTCGATGAGTCGGACCGGTTGAACACGTGGATCACCCACATCGGTTCCGCCGTGTATTGGCTGCCTCCGGGCACCCAGGAGGGGGCGCAGCCCGGTAGCGGGCGGGACTCCTTTTGGGGTGAGACGGTTTTGCGTCGGGGCGCGGGGTAGGATTGCGCCTGTCTCTGCCCCGGGAGGGGCCGGGGGACACGCAGTGGATCTGAACCGAACTAGGTGGGCGGCCAGGTATGTCGCACACCGCGAGCGCAAAGGAGCGCCCTTCATGGCCAGCGAGGCAGCCGCAGTACCCGTCGTCCAGTACGAACCCTTCGACGTCCCCGCCGGCACCGCGGTCGGGGCGGCGATGCGCGACCTGAACCTTCCCAACAAGGGCCCCGATGCCGTCGTCGCTGTCCAGGATTCCGAGGGCAACCTCAAAGACCTCTCTCACACCCCCGACACTGCCGCGACGTTTCTGCCGGTTGCGGCGTCGAGCGAACTGGGCCGCTCCGTGATCCGCCACTCCTGCGCCCACGTGCTCGCCCAGGCTGTGCAGGCCGAGTTCCCCGGCACGAAGCTCGGTATCGGTCCTGCTATTAACGACGGCTTCTACTACGACTTCGACGTCGCCGAGCCGTTTACCCCAGAGGACCTCAAGGCCCTGGAGAAGCGGATGAAGAAGATCATCAAGCAGGGCCAGAAGTTCGTTCGCGGGGTCTACGATTCCCCCGAACAGGCGGCCGAGGAGCTCAAGGACGAGCCGTACAAGCTCGAGCTCATCCAGGACAAGGGCAACGTCGACCCCAACTCGGACGAGGCGACCGAGGTCGGCGCGGGCGAGCTGACCCACTACGACAACGTCAACCCCCGGACAGGCGAGGTGGAGTGGAGCGACCTGTGCCGCGGCCCGCACGTGCCCACCACCAAGTACATCCCGGCCTTCGCGCTTACCCGCTCGTCGGCAGCCTACTGGCGCGGCGACCAGAACAACGCCGGCCTGCAGCGCATCTACGGCACCGCGTGGGAGTCTGCGGAAAAGCTCGACGAGTACATGACCATGATCGCCGAGGCGGAAAAGCGCGACCACCGCCGCCTCGGCAACGAGCTGGACCTGTTCTCCTTCCCCGACGAGATCGGCTCGGGCCTGCCGGTCTTCCACCCGAACGGGGCGACGGTGCGCATGGCTATGGAGGAGCACTCCCGCGCCCGCCACATCGAGGCCGGCTACTCCTTCGTGTCCACCCCGCACGTCACCAAGGGCGAGCTCTTCGAAAAGTCGGGCCACCTGGACTGGTACGCCGAGGGCATGTTCCCGGCGATGAAGCTCGACGGTGAGGTCGACGACGACGGCCACGTGACCAAACAGGCCGTGGACTACTACGTCAAGCCGATGAACTGCCCGATGCACAACCTCATCTTCGACTCCCGCGGGCGCTCCTACCGTGAGCTACCGTTGCGCCTGTTCGAGTTCGGCACCGTCTACCGCTACGAAAAGTCCGGGGTGGTCCACGGCCTGACCCGCGCCCGCGGCTTCACACAGGACGACGCCCACATTTACTGCACCGAGGACCAGCTGGAAGACGAGCTGACCCGCGTGCTTGAGTTCGTGATCTCGCTGCTGCAGGACTACGGCCTCGACGATTTCTACCTCGAGCTGTCCACGAAGGACCCGGAGAAGTACATCGGCGACGACGAGATCTGGGAGCGCTCCACGAATATCCTGCAGTCCGTGGCGGAGAAGTCGGGCCTCGAGCTCGTCCCCGACCCCGCCGGCGCCGCCTTCTACGGCCCGAAGATCTCTGTGCAGGCGCGCGACGCGATCGGCCGCACGTGGCAGATGTCCACGGTGCAGCTCGACTTCAACTTGCCCGAGCGCTTCGACCTCGAGTACACGGCGCCCGACGGCACGAAGAAGCGCCCGGTGATGATCCACCGCGCGCTCTTCGGCTCCATCGAGCGCTTCTTCGGCGTGCTCCTCGAGCACTACGCCGGCGCCTTCCCAGCGTGGCTCGCCCCGAAGCAGGTTGTGGGCATCCCGGTCGCCGACGACTTCGCCCCGCACCTAGACAAGGTCTGCGCCGAGCTGCGCGCCCGCGGCCTGCGCGCGGAGGTGGACTCGTCGGACGACCGCATGCAGAAGAAGATCCGCACCCACACCACCGGCAAGATCCCCTTCATGCTGCTTGCTGGGGCCCGCGACGTCGAGGCCGACGCGGTGAGTTTCCGTTTCCTCGACGGCTCCCAGATCAACGGGGTGCCCGTCGCCGAGGCCATCGAGCTTATCGACGCCTGGGTGCGCGACAAGGTCAACGATCAGCCAAGTGAGGAAAGCTGTGCAGCCCGCCGCGGATAACGGACGCTACGTCGACAGCGGGGTGGGGGAGCCGGACCGCCTCCAGCGGCTCTGGGCCCCCTACCGGCAGAGCTATATCGCCTCGACGCCGGGTGATGACGTCGATAAGCCAACCGACCCTTTCCTTGAAGCCCCGCAGCGGAGCGACGAGGACGGGCTGATCGTCGCCCGGGGCGAGGTCGTCTACGCCCTGTTGAACCTGTTTCCGTACAACTCGGGCCACCTCATGGTGGTGCCCTACCGAAAGGTCGCGCAGCTCGAGGACCTGACGGAGCCGGAGACGGCGGAGCTCATGGTCTTTGCCAAGCGCGCCGTGAGGACTCTCAAGCGTGTCTCGCGCCCGGAGGCGATCAACGTGGGCCTCAACTTGGGCAAGGCCTCGGGCGGCTCGGTGGGCGACCACCTCCACCTCCACGTCGTGCCGCGGTGGGCGGGTGACTCGAACTTTATGACGGTGCTCGGCGAAACGAAGGTGCTGCCGCAGCTGCTGCGGCAGACCCGGGAGCTTCTGGCGGAGGGCTGGGCCGAGGTCGAGCGGGAGGAGAACAACGAGGTGTCGGGCGATGCTTAGCGTCTACGGCAGGAAGCCGGCCTCCGTCGTCGTCGAACCGGTGGCGAAGGCGTTCCTGCGTATCGGGTTGACGCCGAACATGACCACCCTCATTGGCACGGCCGCGGCGGTGGCGGCCTCGGTGGTGCTCATCCCGCTCGGGCACCTCATCCCGGCGGCGCTCGTGTGCATTTTTTTCGCGGCGTTTGACATGGTGGACGGGACGATGGCGCGCCTGCGCGGTGGGGGAACAGCCTACGGGGCGACCCTCGATGCGAGCTGCGACCGCATCACCGACGGCGCGCTGTTTGGGGCGATCGTCATGTGGATGGTCTACGTCGACGGCGCCGCGTCGCTCAACGTCGCTGTCGCGCTGGCGGTGCTCGTGCTGTCGCAGGTGATCAGCTACATCAAGGCGCGCGGCGAGGCGGGCGGCCTGCGTATCGTCGGCGGGCTCATCGAACGCGCCGAACGGCTCATCGTCGCGGTGGTGGGCCTCATCCTGGAGGGGGCGGGGGTGCCGTACGCGCTCGAGGGGGCGCTGTGGCTTCTCCTAGTAGGCTCGGCGATTACTGTTGTCCAGCGTCTGCGCCTCGCCGCGAACGACGAGGACGCAGCGAAGACGATCGCCGCTCCGGCGGGAACCTAAGGAAGGGGAGAAGCTCGTGGACGTGACAGAACGCGCGGCAACCCTCGGCTACCTCGCTGGGTGGAAGGTTGTCGGTGCCCTCCCGGACTCGCTCACCGTGGGGCTTTTCACTGCCGGAGCCGACCGCGCCTCGGACGACGGGCGCGGGATGGACATGCTGCGGCGCAACCTTAGCAGGGTCGTGGGCCCGGAGAACGTCACGCGCGAGCTGGTGCGTGATTCGATGCGCTCCTATGCGCGCTACTGGCGCGAGGCGTTTCGTCTGCCGCGCCTTGCGGGGGACCCGCAGGTGTTGGAGACGATCACCCGTGGCGTGTCCGGCCGTCCCTTTCTTGATGCGGCCCTCGAGCGCGGCCGCGGAGCCATCCTCGCGCTGCCGCACTCGGGCAACTGGGACATGGCGGGGATGTGGCTGGTGCAGCACTACGGCACTTTCGCCACCGTTGCCGAGCGGCTGCGCCCCGAGGTGCTCTACGAGGCGTTCGTGGACTACCGGGAGTCCCTCGGCTTCGAGGTGCTGCCTCTCACCGGTGGGGACCACCCCTACGCGAGGCTTGCGGAGGTGCTGCGTGGGAACGGCATCGTGTGCCTGATGGGGGAGCGCGATCTGACCCCGCGCGGCGTGCCCGTCACTTTCTTTGGCGAGAGCACCACTATGCCCGCGGGCCCCGCGAAGCTCGCGGTGGACACGGGCGCGGCGCTGTTCGCGGTGCATTCCTGGTTTGAGGGCACGGATGAGCAGCCAGCGTGGGGCCTGAAGGCTGACCCCGAGCTGGAGGTGACCACGGTGGAGGAGACGACGCAGCGGCTCGCCGACAGGTTCGCCGCGAACATCGCCGAGCACCCGGCCGATTGGCACATGTTGCAGCCGATGTGGCCCTCGGACCGTCAGTACCGGCCCTTCCGACGCCCGGTGCCGTGGCGGAGGTGAGCCCTTCGTGCGTATTGGTCTCGTCTGCCCGTATTCCTTCGACGAACCGGGCGGGGTTCAGGTCCACATCCTTGACCTAGCGGGCGTGCTGCGCTCCCGCGGCCACCATGTTGAGGTCCTGGGCCCGGCCTCGGAGGGGGTCGCGCTGCCGGAGTGGGTCACCCGCGGCGGCGCGGCCTTTCCGGTGCGCTACAACGGCTCCGTTGCCCGGCTGTCCATCGGCCCGCGGGTGCGGCAGATCACGCGCCGCTTCATCGCCGACGGCGACTTCGACGTGCTGCACATTCACGAGCCGAACGCCCCAAGCTACTCGCTGGCGGCGCTCATGATGGCCTCGGGCCCGATCGTGGCCACGTACCACGCCTCCGCGTCCTCCTCGCTCGTGCTGCGCGCCGCGTTGCCAACGCTGCGCATCGGGCTGGACAAGATCCGCGGCGGGATTGCGGTCAGCGAAATGGCGCGGCGCTGGCAGGTTGAGCAGGTGGGCACCGACCCCGTGCTCATTCCGAACGGGGTGGACACCCAGCGCTTCGCGCGGGCGCGGGGGCAGCGCAATTCCACCTCGGACGTCGAGATGGTTTTTTTGGGCCGCCTCGACGAGCCCCGCAAAGGCCTCGATATCTTCCTCGCCGCCCTCGCGGCGGTGGGGCGCCCGGTGCGCGTCACGGTCATCGGCGGGGGCAGCCCGCGGGCGGTGCCGGGCGTGGAGTTTGTCGGCCGGGTCTCCGACGACGAGAAGGCCCGCATCCTCGGCCGCGCCGACATCTACGTCGCTCCGAACACGGGCGGCGAGTCCTTCGGCATCGTGCTCGTGGAGGCGATGGCGGCCGGGTGCGCTGTCGTCGCCAGCGACCTCGAGGCTTTCGCCGCGGTCTGTGACGCCGAGGCGGAGCAGCCGGCCGGCGCGCTCTTCCCGGTCGGGGACTCGGCGAGGCTTGCGGAGCAGCTCCGCGTGCTTATCGACGACCCAGCGTTGCGCAACCGGCTTATCGACTCCGGGATCGTCCGCTCCCGCCTCTATGACTGGGAGAGCGTGGCGACTCGGATTGAGACGGTCTACGAGACCGTCTCGTGCGGCGAGAAGGTGACCGCCTCGTGAGTGAACCGGTGTCCCTCGCGCTGTGGGTGCTGGTCGCGGTCGCGGTGACCGCGGCCGTGGTGTGGGCGACGATCACCGCCCAGCGCCTCGACCGCCTGCACATCCGCGTGGACCGCTCGCGCGACGCCCTGCAGGCCGCTCTGGATCGGCGCCTCGCCGTCGTGGTCGCGCACGACCCGCAGCTCGCGCACGAGGCGCGGAGGGTGGAAGCCATCCCGTTGCGCCCTCGGGATTTTTCCGCGCGCATCGACGCGGAGGAGCGCTTCCGTGCGCGGGTGGACGCTACCGCGGGCGGCTATCCCCGCGACGACAGCGACGCGAACACGCGGGTGCTGCTCGCGGTGCGCTTTTACAACGACGCGGTGGCCGATACTCGTGCTTTACGGCTACGTCCCCTCGTGCGTGTGCTGCGCCTGGGGGGGACGGCGCCTCTGCCGGTCTACTGCGACCTGCGCGAGATCTCCGCCTAGTCTCCGAGTCTCCGGCTAGTCTCCGAGTCTCCGCCTAGTCTCGGCTGGCCAGCGCGCCGCGGGGCGCTAATGTTGACGGTTATGAGTACACCGGCGATCCAAGCAGTCCTCGACCTCGAGCGCATTGACAAGAACATCTACCGCGGGAGGGCTATGCACTCGACCGTGTTTGTCCGCACCTTCGGCGGCCACGTCGCGGGCCAGGCCCTCGTGGCGGCGACCCGCACGGTCGACGAAGCCATGCGGGTGCATTCCCTGCATGGGTACTTCCTGCGCGCGGGCGACGCGAACTCGGAGACCATCTATCGGGTCTCTCGTCCCCGCGATGGCCGCAGCTTTGCCACCCGCACCGTCGAGGCGGTGCAGGAGGGCGAGGTGATCTTCTCCATGCAGGCCAGCTTCCACGTCACCACCGACACCGGACCCGACCACCAGGACCCGATGCGCCAGGTGCCGCGGCCGGACGAGGTCGACCCCGAGATTGCCCGCACGGTCCAGCGCTTCCAGGGGCTGTCCTCCGAGTGGTCGGATTGGGACTTCCGCCTTGTTCCCCAAGATCAGTTCGAGCACGATAAGAATGCCTCTGGCCAGCAGCTCGTCTGGTTTAAGTCCAAGGTGCCGCTGCCCGACGACGACACCTTCCACGTGTGCACCCTGGCGTACATGTCGGATATGACGCTGCTCTACACCGCGATGATTCCGCATCCAGACCATAAGGTGCAGCTCGCCTCCCTCGACCACGCCATCTGGTTCTTGCGCCCCTTCCGCGCCGATGACTGGCTTCTTTACGACCAGTCCACGCCCTCGGCTCACCATGGCCGCGGTCTGACGCAGGGCAAGATCTACGACTCCGAGGGCAACCTGGTCGCCGTGTGCATGCAGGAGGGGCTCACCCGTGACCTGCGCGAGGGGGCCAGCTCGGTACCCCGGGCGCAGACGGAGGGCTAACCGCGGCTCGCCTGCCCCACCGCGCGCCACCGCTGCGTCGTCGCTGGTACGGCCATGCGTATACTGGACCACCGTTAATGAGGCCCGTCGGAGGGCGTGAGGTTTGAGGGAAAGGGGAGACAACGTATGGCAGGCCACTCAAAGTGGGCGACCACCAAGCACAAGAAGGCTGCTAACGACGCAAAGCGCGCCAAGATGTTCGCCAAGATGATTAAGGACATCGAGGTCGCGGCTCGCTCGGGTGGCGGTGACCCGGCCGGCAACCCGACCCTGGAGACGATGATCGCGAAGGCGAAGCGCGCCTCCGTGCCCAACGACAACATCGAGCGCGCCCGCAAGCGCGGCTCCGGTGAGGAGGCGGGCGGTGCGAACTGGGAATCGGTGACGTACGAGGGCTATGGCGCCAACGGCGTCGCCGTGCTCATCGAGTGCCTGACCGACAACCGCAACCGCGCCGCCACCGAGGTCCGCACCGCGATGTCGAAAAACGGCGGCAACCTCGGCGAATCTGGCTCCGTTGCCTACATGTTTAGCCGCGTCGGCGTGGTCACCGTGAAGAAGGGCGAGCTGACGGAGGACGACGTCCTCGCGGCCGTTCTCGAAGCAGGGGCCGAGGAGGTCAACGATCGCGGTCAGGAGTTCGAGGTTGTCTGCGCGCCGACCGACCTGCACGCGGTGCGCGACGCGCTGAAGAGCGAGGGGATCGAGGTCGAGGACGCCGACCAGGACTTCCGCGCGTCCGTTGAGGTCGAGCTCGACGTCGACGGCGCGAAGAAGATGGAGCGGCTTATCGACGCCCTCGAGGACTCCGACGACGTTCAGAACGTGTACACGAACATGAGCATCTCCGACGAGGTCGCCGCCCAGCTTGACGAGGACTAGTCCTCCCCAGCGGCACCCTGTGGTAGAACAGGTGTGTCAGAATAATCGGCTGCGGCCAGGAGGGGCATGTGCATGGATCTGGAAGGCTTGCGGGTGATGGGCATTGACCCCGGCCTGACCCGCTGTGGACTGTCTGTTGTCCAGGCGGGCAGGGGGCGCCAGGTCCTCCCCGTCGCGGTCGGCGTCGCTCGCACGCCGGCCGGTTCTGAGCTGGCCGAGCGTCTGCTGCGGCTGTCGCGGGCGGTGAAGGAGTGGATCGATGACTACCAGCCCGATGTCATTGCGATGGAGCGGATCTTCGAGCGCGGCAATGTTTCCACCGTCATGCACACGGCCCACGCCGTGGGCGTCATGATTCTGGCCGCGGCCGAGCGCGACATCCCCGTGCACATGTACACGCCCTCTGAGGTCAAGAAGGCGATCTCCGGCAACGGCCGCGCCGACAAGAAACAGATGACCACCATGATCACCCGCATCCTGGCGCTCGGGGAGCCGCCGAAGCCCGCGGACGCCGCCGACGCGCTCGCGATCGCGGTGTGCCATTGCTGGCGCGCCCCGCTCATCGCGCGCGGCGCCGCGCTCTCGGCACCCACCACTCGGTCAGGAGTGAGCGTCCGATGATTGACTCGCTCAACGGAGAAGTCCTTGACGTCGGCCTCGACCACGCCGTCATCGAATGCGCCGGGGTGGGCTACCGCTTCCTCGCGGCGCCGCCGACGCTCGCGGGGCTCACCCGCGGCGAGTCTCGGAGGGTGCTCACGTCGATGGTGGTCAAGGACGACGGCGTGACCCTCTACGGATTCACCGACACCGCCGCTCGCGAGCTGTTCCACACGTTGCAGGCCGTCAGCGGCCTAGGCCCGAAGCTCGCGCTGGCGTGCCTGTCCGTCTTCGAGCCGGCGGAGCTCGCCCGCCTCATCGCCGGGGGCGAGGCGAAGGCGATCCAGTCGATCCCGGGGGTGGGAAAAAAGATGGCCGAGCGCATGGTCCTCGAGCTGAAGGACAAGGTCGCGGGCTACGCTCCGCAGCCGGATACCCAGGTCGCGGCTCCCGCGGAGGCGGGGTCGAGCGTTGTCGTGGAGCAGGTCGTCGAGGCGCTGGTCGGGCTCGGCTTTACGGAGCGTGCGGCACGGCCGGTCGTGGAGAAGCATGCGGCGGAGGCGCCCGAGACGGCGTCGTCAAGCGTGCTGCGCGCGGCGCTGAGTGAGTTGGGCAAGCGGTAGGGTGTAGCGCATGTCGGACGTCGAGAAGACTGAATTTTCCCTCCCTGAGCCCCGCGAGCATTCGCTTATCGACGCCACAGCGACTGCCGAGGAGCGGGACGTCGAAAAGTCCCTGCGACCGAAGTCGATCACGGAGTTCATCGGGCAGCCGAAGGTGCGCGAGCAGCTCAACCTGGTGCTGGCGGGGGCCCGGCGGCGGCAAGTGACCCCCGACCACATCCTGCTGTCGGGCCCGCCCGGGCTGGGGAAGACGACGATGGCGATGATCATCGCCCAGGAGCTCGGCACGTCGCTGCGCATGACGTCGGGCCCTGCTTTGGAGCGGGCCGGCGACCTGGCGGCGATGCTGTCGAACCTCATGGAGGGCGACGTGCTCTTCATCGACGAGATCCACCGCATCGCCCGGCCCGCCGAAGAAATGCTGTACATGGCGATGGAGGATTTCCGCATCGACGTCATCGTGGGCAAGGGGCCCGGGGCCACGTCGATCCCGCTGGAAATCCCCCCGTTTACCCTCGTCGGCGCGACGACGCGCGCCGGAATGCTGACGGGCCCGCTGCGTGATCGTTTCGGGTTCACCGCGCAGATGGAGTTTTACGAGGTCTCCGACCTCACGCGCGTGATCACGCGCGCCGCGGGCATCCTGGGGGTGTCAATCGACCAGGACGCGGCGGTCGAGATCGCTTCGCGTTCGCGGGGCACTCCGCGCATTGCCAACCGGCTGCTGCGGCGCGTGCGTGACTGGGCGGACGTCAACGGTGACGGGGTCGTCGACCTCGCCGCCGCCCGCGCGGCACTCGAAGTGTTTGACGTCGACGAGCTCGGGCTGGACCGGCTCGACCGGGCCGTGCTCGATTCGCTGATTCGCGGCCATGGCGGCGGGCCGGTGGGGGTGAACACCCTAGCGATTGCCGTGGGGGAGGAACCCGCCACGGTGGAAGAGGTGTGCGAGCCCTACCTCGTGCGCGCGGGGCTGATGTCTCGGACCGGTCGCGGGCGCGTGGCCACGGCGGCGGCGTGGCAGCACGTCGGCCTGGCGCCCCCGCCGGAGGCACCCGGTCAGCTGAACCTGCTCTAACAGCTGCAATAATGAGTAGCCATGAGTGGGCTTCTTATCCTTGTGCTGATCGTGGTTTTTATGTTGCCGTCGCTGTTGCTCATGCGGAAGCAGCGGGCGCAGCAAGCGGAGGTTGCCCAGCTGCGGGCGAGCCTTGCCGAAGGCGACGCGGTCATCACCATCGGCGGTGTGCACGGCACGATCGTCGCGGCGGACGAGTCGGTCCTGGGCCTCGAGGTCGCGCCCGGCACGGTGATCACCGTGGAGCGCACCAGCGTGGCCCAACGCGCAGCCCGTCCTGAGGACGTTTAGCGCGGGCGAAGCGTGTCGGCGGGGTGCGGTACCGTAGCATGACGCGTTGTGTTCACCCGGCCGCTGTCAGCCCACGGGCGGGAATGCATGTATCGACGGCAGGAATGATGTAGAGGAGAGACCTTAGTGTCCGCACGATCTCGGCGCTCCGGTGGGGGCAATGCGAACACGTCACGGACGTGGCCAGCGAAGGCGATGGGCCTATTCGCGCTGATTGTCGTCCTTGTGTATTCGCTCGTGTTTTTCACAGGAGACAACTCAGCCACCCCGAAGCTCGGCATTGACCTGCAGGGCGGGACCCGCGTCACGCTCGTCCCGCAGGGCGAGGAGCCGACGCGGGAGCAGCTGGAAGAGGCCCGAAACATCATCGAAAACCGCGTCAACGGCATGGGTGTGAGCGGCGCCTCCGTCGTCGTCGACGGCAACACGCTGGTGATTGAAGCCGCGGGCGACGACACCTCGGCCGTGCGAACGCTCGGCCAGACCTCGCAGCTGGCCTTCCGGCCGGTGCTTTCGGGGATGGTGCCGGACCCCGCGCGCCTAGGCGATGTCCTTCAGGGCATGGCGAACTCGTGGGTGGAATACGACGTGATCTCCGTGGAGTCCGCGCAGGAGGTGCTCGACCTGGCGAGTAGCCAGCTCGAGGGCGAGAATAATCTGACGGTCACCGCGGAGTCGATCGACGAGCCCGACGGGCCGGTCGAGGCGTCGGACAGGCGCCAGGCGACGACCGAGATGCTGCGCGAGACGCGCCAGTCGGAGGACCCGACGGAACAGGCCGCCGCCATGGCGCTGATGTCCGGCCTGTGCCAGGAGCAGAGCGTCGACCCGCTGGCAGGCACCGACGTGGAGGACAAGCCGCTGGTGGCGTGCGACTCCACAGCCGGCCAGCCGCTGTTGCTGGGCCCGGTGCCGCTGCTGAACGGGCAGAGTGAACCGGACGGCCAGCGCCTGACCGGCGAGCAGATTGATACCTCTCGCCCCATCACCGGCGGCCTGAACCCCCAGACCAGCCAGATGGAGATCAGCTTCGCGTTCAGCCAGGACGGCGAGTCCAACGGTTCCCAGACGTGGGCGCAGCTGACCAGCGAGATGATCGGCCAGCGTATCGCCATCACCCTCGACTCCCAGGTCATCTCGGCGCCGGTGATCCAGGGCGCCACCCCGCCCGGCTCCGCGACCTCGATTACGGGTAACTTCACCCAGGAGGAGGCCGAGAGCCTGGCGAACAACCTGCGCTACGGTGCGCTGCCGCTTTCCTTCGCTGGCGAGGACGGCGAGCCCGGAGGAACCGCGATGACGGTCCCGCCTTCGCTCGGCCTGGCCTCCTTGCAGGCCGGCCTGTACGCCGGCTTGGCCGGGCTCGCGCTCGTGGCCGTCTTCGTTTTCGCCTACTACCGTCTGTTCGGCCTGATCTCGCTGGTGACGCTCGTCGCCGCCGGAGCTCTCGTCTACGGCTCGCTGGTGCTCCTGGGTCGCTGGATCGACTACTCGCTCGACCTGGCCGGCATCGCCGGTTTGATCATCGGTATCGGCACGACCGCCGACTCCTTCGTGGTCATCTACGAGCGCATTAAGGACGAGCTGCGTACGGGCAAGACCTTCCGCTCCGCCACGGCCCGCGGTTGGGAGCGAGCGAAGGAAACGGTGGTCACGGGTAATATGGTGACACTCATCGGTGCCGTTGTCGTGTACATCCTCGCGGTCGGGGAGGTCAAGGGCTTCGCCTTCACGATGGGCCTGACCACGGTCTTCGACCTGGTGGTTACCTTCCTGGTCACGGCCCCGCTCATGATCCTGGCGTCGCGGCGACCGTTCTGGGCGCGTCCCGCGGTCAACGGTATGACGAAGATATACAAGCTTGTCGACGACGAACGCGCCGCGCGGACGTCGGACAGCGCCAACCGCGACGCGGTGGCTGTTGCCTCCGCCGACCCTGAGGAGAAGTAGAGATGAGCACCGCTAACGCAACCCGCACGACCCGCCGCTCCCGCTTCGACAGGCTGTACACCGGAGACGGTGCCATCGACTTCGTTGGCCGTTCCAAGCTGTGGTACACCATCACCCTCGTCCTGCTTGTCATCTCGATCGCCGCGATGCTTCTGCGCGGGTTCAACCTTGGTATCGACTTTGAGGGCGGCACGAAGATCAGCATGCCGGCGGGTGATCTCGTCGCGGAGGAGGTCGAGCAGACCTTCGTCGAGGCGACGGGGGTGACCCCCGAACTGACCCAGATCGTCGGCGCCGGCGACTCGCGCGTGCTGGAGATCAACTCGGAGCACCTGAGCCAGGAGCAGATCGATAACGCGCGCCAGGAGATCTACGACCAGCACCAGCCCGCTGACTCGGAGGGCAACGTGACCCCCGACGCGATTGGTGATTCGACGGTGTCCGAGTCCTGGGGCTCGACGATCACGAACCGCATGCTGCTTGCCATGGGTGTGTTCTTCCTCGCGGCCGCGGTGTACGTGGCCGTCCGCTTGCAGCGCGACATGGCGCTGGCGGCGATGGGCGCGCTCATCGCCGACGGTGTGATCATCCTCGGCATCTACGCGCTGTTTGGGCTCGAGATCACCCCGGCCATGATCATCGGTTTGCTCACGGTGCTCACCTTCTCCCTCTACGACACGGTCATCGTCTTCGACAAGGTGCGCGAGAACACCACGGGCTTGCTCGATTCCCGCCGCTCCACGTACGCCGAGCAGACGAACCTGGCGGTCAACCAGACGCTCATGCGCTCGATTTCCACGTCGGTGATTTCGGCGCTGCCGATTATTGCGCTCATGATCGTCGCCGTGTGGCTGATGGGCGTGGGCACGCTGCGCGACCTCGCACTGATTCAGCTCATTGGCGTCATCGAGGGCGTCATCTCCTCGCTCTTCCTTGCCTCCTCGCTGCTGGTAACTTTTGTGAACCGGCGCCGCGCGTACCGCGAGCACAACCGCGAGGTGGAGGCCTACCGAGCGGGCGAGCTCGACGACGCGGCGGCAGGCGAGGGCGCGGCATCGTCGTCGCGCCGCACGGTGGAGGCCCCGGTCGCCCCGTCGGGGCCGACGAGTCAGCCTACGGCGTCGTGGAGGCCTGGCGCGCGTTAGGGGAGCGGCCGCTCCCCGCACGGAGCACCCCATAACCCCCGACTCGCGGAAAGGACGGTCTCGATGAATCCCATTCGCGCAGTGCTCGCCGCGGTCGCGGTGGGCGCGCTCGTGGCGTCGCTGGGCCAGACTGGAACACGCACCGATGGCGGCGCCGACGCGGCGGCCTTCGGCTACCAGCTCGGCAGCGACGTGACCACCACCAACGCCGGCACCATGGAGGGCGCGTCGCAGCTCGCGCACGCACTGTCGAGCAGGCTGTACCCGGGTGTTTTCGTGCCTGGGCCAAGCGGCCAGATGATTCCCAATACCGATCTGGCGACGACGCAAGTTCTGCCCGGTGCGCAGCGTCAGGTGGTCTACACCCTGGCGGAGGACGCCACGTTTTCCGACGGGACGCCGGTGACGTGCACCGACTACCTGCTTGCTTTTAAGGCGGGCCAGATGCCGGAGCTGTTCGGCTCGCACATGCCGCTGTTTTCTGAGGTGGAGGAGCTCCAGTGCGCGCCCGGGAGCAAGGAGTTTACGGTGGTGTTCGCTGAGGGGGGCGGCGCGCGATGGCGCGGTCTGTTCGGCGCGGGGACCGTCGTGCCGGCGCACGCCGTGGCACAGCGCGCGGGCATCTCCCCCCAGGACCTGGGTGACGTGCTCGCCAGCGACGACGTCGAGCGCCTGCGCCCCGTGGCGAGCGCCTGGCGCGACGGGTTTTCTCTGGATCACTTCGACCCCTCCATGCAGGTGTCGTTCGGCCCCTACATGATCGATTCCGTCGGCCCGTCCGGGGAGGTCGAGCTGGTGGCCAACGACGAGTACCCCGGCGACGCCCCGCGCACCCCGCAGCTCGTGGTGTGGCCCGCCAGCGCGGACCCGCAGGCGATGCAGCAGGCGGGTGTGCTGCGCGTCGCGGAGCTTACGGAACCTGACCCGGAGTGGATCGACGTGGACGCGGAGGGCAACCCCTACGACGTGACCACCCTGCCCGGAGAACTCACGGACTCCCTGACGTTCTCCTCGGCCGGCCCGTGGGCGGAGCTCGGCACCAGGCGGGCGTTCTCAGCGTGCGTGGACCAGCAGGCGGCCGCCCAGGCATCGAGCCAGGCGTCAGGCGTCGAGGTAGCGGCCCACGGGGTGCACCTTGTGTCCGGCAGCGACCCCCTGGCGCGGCGCTTCGGCGATATCGTCGGCCCGCACATGGAGGTGAACTTGGACGCCGCCCGCGCGGCGGACGGCATGGAGGTGCGCGTGGGCTACGCCGGCACCGCCCCGCGTTCTGCGGCGATGATCGACGCGCTGCGCGCCTCGTGCGAGCAGGCGGGGGTGCGCGTCGTGGACGCAGGCGGCGGTAAGACGCTGCGCGACCTGACGCACATGGAGGTCTCAGAGAGCGGCGAGGAGGTCGTCGTCGACGGCAGCATCGACGTGCTGCTGCGCCCTGTCGACTCTTACACCGAGTACCCGGGGGCGGCGCCGCGGGCCCAGGATCTTCCGGCGCTTCGCGGCCAGGAGCGGGCGGCGTGGGACGCGTTGGATTCCCTTCCGCTGGCGGTCCAGCCTCGTGCGTTCGCAGTTGACAGGAATGTCGGTAACGTAGTCGTGTACACGGGCACCGCCGGGCTTGGTTGGAACATGGACCGCTGGCAGGTCGCTGAGGCCGCGAACACCCCGTAAGCTCCAGCTCAAAGTGAGGACCCCCTTGACAGATTCAGCGAAACAGCAGAGGTACGCGTCCGCCGCGCAGGCGCTGGCGGACAAGATCCGGCGTGTGCCGGACTTCCCTGAAGAAGGCGTCGTTTTTGAGGACCTCACGCCGGTGCTGGCGGACGGAGCAGCGCTGTCGGCCGTCATTAAGCAGCTTGCGGACGCGAGCCGCGATCTCGGCGCCGACATGATCGGCGGCCTCGACGCGCGCGGTTTCCTCCTCGGCTCGGCGGTCGCCTACGACCTCGGTGTGGGCATTTTGGCGATCCGCAAGCGCGGTAAGCTCCCGCCGCCGGTGATCACCCAGGAATACACCACCGAGTACAGCTCCGCCGCGCTCGAGATCCCGGCCGAAGGGGTCGAGCTCGCGGGGCGCAAGGTTGTGCTTGTCGACGACGTCCTGGCCACCGGGGGAACGCTCGTCGCGGCAACGGACCTCATCGAGAGGGCAGGTGGTAGCGTCGTGGGATACGTAGTTGTCCTCGAAGTCGACGGGCTCGGGGGGCGCGACCGGCTCGCCGGCGCACCCCTCGTCGTCCTCGCGAACGAAGGGGAGTAGCTGCAGCGGCAACAGGCGAGAAAGAGGTGCACGCTATGGCTAGTGAGAAGGCGCCGAGGCGCACCGGAGCCAGCATGCGCAGCGTGTCAGCTCGCCTTGCGCGCTCGCTGACGGGCGGGCGGGCCAAGACGAACCCGGTGCTCGACCCGCTGCTGGCTATCCACCGCACGTACCACCCCAAGGCGGACGCCGAGCTGCTCGGCCGCGCCTACGCCACGGCCGAGCGCCTCCACGAGGGGGTTTACCGCAAGTCCGGCGACCCCTACATCACCCACCCGTTGGCGGTGGCGACGATCTGCGGGGAGATCGGCATGGACACCACCACGCTCGTGGCGGCGCTGCTGCACGACACGGTAGAGGACACCGAGTATTCGGTCGACGACCTCACGCGCGACTTCGGCCCCGAGGTGGCGCGCCTGGTCAACGGCGTGACCAAGCTGGACAAGGTCGCCCTCGGCGCGGCCGCGGAGGCGGAAACGATCCGCAAGATGATCGTGGCTATGGCCGAGGACCCCCGCGTGCTGGTGATCAAGGTGGCCGACCGCCTCCACAACATGCGCACGATGCGCTTTTTGCCCCCGGAAAAGCAGGCGAAGAAGGCCCGCGAGACCCTCGACGTCATCGCTCCGCTGGCGCACCGCCTGGGCATGGCATCGGTGAAGTGGGAGCTCGAGGACCTCGCGTTCGCCATCTTGTACCCGAAAAAGTACGAGGAGATCGTGCGGCTGGTGGCGGACCACGCCCCCTCGCGTGACCGGGCGCTCAAGGAGATCATGGGCCAGCTCAAGGCGGAGCTGAAGGCCAACAACATTCAGGCCGAGGTGATGGGCCGCCCGAAACACTACTGGTCGATCTACCAGAAGATGGTGGTGCGCGGCCACGAGTTCAACGAAATTTTCGACCTCGTGGGCCTGCGCGTGCTGGTCGACAACGTGCACGACTGCTACGCCGCGATCGGGGTGGTTCACGCGCTGTATTCGGCCCTGCCTGGGCGGTTCAAGGACTACATCTCCAACCCCCGCTTCGGCGTGTACCAGTCGCTGCACACGACGGTGATGACGGAAAGCGGACGCGCCCTCGAGGTGCAGGTGCGCACGCACGAAATGCACTACAACGCCGAGTTTGGCGTCGCTGCGCACTGGCGCTACAAGGAGACGAAGGGCTCGCACAAGGGCGACCAGGCCGAGGTGGACCAGATGGCGTGGATGCGCCAGCTGCTCGACTGGCAAAAAGAGGCGGCCGACCCGAACGAGTTCCTCGACTCCTTGCGCTACGACCTGACAAGCCAGCAGATCTTCGCCTTCACCCCGAAGGGCGGGGTGGTGAACCTCCCGGCGGGCTCCACGCCGGTCGACTTCGCGTACGCCGTCCACACGGAGGTGGGCCACCGCTGCATCGGCGCGAAGGTCAACGGCAAGCTTGTCGCCTTGGAGTCGAAGCTGACGTCCGGCGACAAGGTGGAGATCTTCACCTCGAAGGACGAGAACGCTGGCCCCTCGCGCGATTGGCAAGACTTCGTGGTCTCGCCCAGGGCGCGCACGAAGATCCGCCAGTGGTTTGCTAAGGAGCGCCGCGAGGAGCACCTCGAGGCGGGCCGCGACGCGCTCGCCGCCGAGGTCCAGCGCGGCGGCCTGCCGATGCACCGGCTGTTCACCTCCGAGTCGATGCGCCAGGTGGCCACCCAGCTGCACTACCCAGACGTCGACGCGCTCTACACGGCGATCGGCGCGGGCAACGTCTCCGCGCAGCACGTGGCGAAGCTGCTCACGGACCTCTTCGGCGACGAGGGCGACGCCGTCGACGCGCTGGCGGCGCGCACGCCCCTGTCGAAGCTGGTCACGGCGGTCCCGCGCGATTCCACGACGGGGGTGCTCGTGGAAGGCAGCCCCGACGTCATGGCCAAGCTGGCGAAGTGCTGCCAGCCGGTGCCGGGCGACGAGATCTTCGGCTTTGTCACACGCGGCGGGGGAGTGTCGGTGCACCGCTCCGACTGCACCAACGCGGCCAAGCTGAAGGAGGAGCCCGAGAGGCTTGTCGACGTCTCCTGGGCCAGCTCCACATCCGCCGGCGGCGCCACCATCGCGACGCTGCACGTTGAGGCGCTGGACAGGCAGGGCCTGCTGGCCGAGCTGACGGGCGTTCTGTCCGAGCAGAAGCTGCCGATCGTCTCCTTAAGCTCGCAGATCAGCGACGACTACATCGCGGATATGCGCTTTACCGTGGGGGTGTCAGACACGAAGCAGCTCGGGGCTCTCATGAACCAGGTGCGCAACATCGAGGGCGTCTTCGACGTGTACCGCGTCACGGCCTAGCACACAACGAAAAGGCCGCCGGCTGTGAGCCGGCGGCCAGGACGTTCCCCGCGGGTTAGGCCTTCGGGAAGACGTTCGGCATGTACTTTGCGACGAAGCCGAACAGCGCGCCGAGGACGCTGATGACGGCGGTGGCGACGCCGAGCCACTTCGTGATGGTGTCGGCCTTTTCTTTGGAATTCAGATTCTGGAAGTCTGCGGAGGAGCCGAAGCCGTCGGAGGAGCCGGGCTCCTTCGACGGGGTGGTGGCCGGCGGGGTGGTGGTCGGCGTGGTGCTGGTGGCCGGCGGGGTGGTGCCCTCGTCAGCGTGGGCCGGGGCGACGACGCCGGCGGTGGCGATGGAGGCGGCGGCAGCGGCCGCGAGGAAACCCTTACGAAGTTTCATTGAATTGTCCAATCCTTGGAGGGGCGGTGTGACGGGGGTCAGGATAACCTGAACAGCCGACGATGCGCAATACTTTTCCGGCCGAAAGGTGTCATGGACACTACAGCCGCCGCTCAGGCGCCTCTACGCCACGGTTGCGGAGGTGATCGTGACCTCCTCGGCGGGAGCGCCGTCGGCAGCCCCGTCGGCGACCCCGGCCTCGGCGATCGCGTCGAGGGTCTCCAGCCCAGCCTCGTCGATGGTGCCGAAGTAGGTGTAGACCGGCGGCAGCATGGAATCGCCGTAGTTGAGGAAGAACTGTGATCCGTTGGTGTCCACGCCCGCGTTCGCCATGGCGATCGTGCCGCGCTCGTACAGCACCGGCTCGGACTGCACCATCTGTGCTTTGTAGGCGTCCTGCTGCTCGGCGGGAATATTCTCGGGCACCTCGGCGTCGTCGACCTGGGCGACGGCCTCGTCGGTCGGGTACTCGTTGGCGAACTGGAAGCCCGGGCCGCCCGCGCCGGTGCCGGACGGGTCGCCGCACTGCAGCACCTTCAGCCCCTCGCTCGTGGTGAGGCGGTGGCATACCGTGTCGTCGAAGTAGCCCTCGGAGGCGAGGTACTCGATCGCGTTGACGGTGCAGGGGGAGACGGAGCGGTCGAGCTCCATGCCGATCGGGCCGGCGGAGGTCTCTAGGTTGACCGTGACGGTGCCCGTGGTGGAGATGTCCTCCGTGGGGGGCGTGCCCACGTCCTTGGCCGGGTCCCCGGCATTTTCGTAGCTGCAAGACACGGTCTCGGGCAGGGCCTCGGCGCGCGTGTACGCCAAGGGCTCCGCCTGGGGCGGCTCCTGCGAGGTGGTGGCGGTGGTGGTCTCCTCGGCGGCCTCGGTGGATTCCTCGCTGTCCTGGTTGGCCAGGAAGTAAATCCCGCCGCCGGCTGCGACGAGGACGGCGGCGGAGATCGCCGCGATGGCCCAGGGGCCGGACTTTTCCTTGCGGTCGCGCGCGTTGATTTCACGCTCGAGGTTCTTCAGGGCGTCGCGGCCCCGCTGCTCGTTGTTCGCCACGGTGTTCATCCTCACTGTGTTTTCGTCATGGGGCGTTTTCGTCATGGGGCGCGCGGCTGCGGGCCGCCAGGTTCGGCAGTTCAGCTTATCAGGCGCGCTCCGTCGCCCCGCGCGCGGACGGAACGCGGGCGGATAGGGTAGAGCGCATGAAGATCGCAGGTTTTGCCGCGGGCCCGTTTCAGACGAATTGCTACCTCATGGTCAACGAGGTGGTCGTCGGCGGGGTGCGGCGCACGCAGGCTGTCGTCGTCGATCCCGGCTTGGGTGCCCACGCCCGCGCCGTCGAGCTGGCCGAGGCGGAGGGGGCGGAGCTCGTGGCGGTGCTGCTGACCCACGGCCACATCGACCATGTGCGCGACGCGGCAGCGTTTGGTGTGGAGACTTTTATCCACGCCGCCGACGCCTTCATGCTCGACCCGGCGGAGGAGTCGCTCGCCCGGTTGGCACTCCCCTTCGACGTGGCCACCATGAAAACAACCGAGCACGTCACCCACGTCGCCGATGGCGACGTGCTCACGCTCGCGGGGGTGGAGCTGCGCGCTCGCCACGCGCCCGGCCACTCGCCGGGCAGCACGCTCTTCCTCGGCGCCGATTTTGTGCTCAGCGGCGACGTCTTGTTCCGGGGGTCCATCGGCCGGACGGATTTGCCGTATTCCGCGCCGGAGCAGATGCGCGAGAGCTTGCGGGGGCCGGTGTGGGAGATTCCCGATTCCTTCACAGTCCTGCCGGGCCACGGTCCGACGACCACGATGGCCCACGAGCGGACGACGAACCCGTACCTGCTCGAGGCGAACGCCGCGCTAGACTAGGTCTCCATGACCGATTCCTCCCAGGCCCCCAAGCTCGCGGCCCTGTCGGGGCCGAAGGGTGTTCCCGATTACGTTCCCCCGGCGTCCGCCACCTTCATCACGGTGCGCGACGAGTTCGCGCGCCAGGCCCGGATCGCGGGGTACCAGCACATCGAGCTTCCGGTCTTTGAGGACACGCACCTGTTCGCCCGCGGCGTCGGCGAGTCCACCGACATCGTCTCCAAGGAGATGTACACCTTCGCGGATCGGGGTGACCGGTCGGTGACGCTGCGCCCGGAGGGCACTGCGGGCGTCATGCGCTCGGTTATCGAGCACAACCTCGACCGCGGTTACCTGCCCGTCAAGCTCAACTACTACGGCCCGTTCTTCCGCTACGAGCGCCCGCAGGCGGGCCGCTACCGCCAGCTTCAGCAGGTCGGCGTCGAAGCTATCGGTGTTGACGACCCGCTTCTCGACGCCGAGGTGATCGCCCTGGCCGACCGCTGTTACCGCTCCGTCGGGCTGACGGGCTTCCGTCTCGAGCTGACCAGCTTGGGCGACCACACCTGCCGCCCGCAGTACCGCGAGAAGCTGCAGGACTTCCTGTTCGCGCTGCCGCTGGACGAGGACACCCGCCGCCGCGCCGAGATCAACCCGCTGCGCGTCCTCGACGACAAGCGCCCCGAAATGCAGGAGATGCTTGCCGACGCCCCCCTCATGCTCGACCACCTCTCCGAGGAATCGCGCGCACACTTCGACGCCGTCACCTCCACCCTCGACGATCTCGGCGTGGAGTACGTGATTAACCCGCGGATGGTGCGCGGGCTGGATTACTACACCAAGACGACCTTCGAGTTCGTCCACGACGGACTCGGCGCCCAGTCCGGTATCGGCGGCGGCGGGCGCTACGACGGGCTGATGGCCCAGATCGGCGGCCAGGACCTCTCGGGCATCGGCTTTGGCCTGGGCGTCGACCGCACGGTCCTCGCGCTTGAGGCGGAAGGGGTGCGTCTTGAGGGCGTCGATAAGCGAGTGGAGGTCTTTGGGGTCGCCATCGGCGAGGCGGCCGGCAGGCGCATGAGCCTGCTTGTCGACGCCCTTCGTGCCGCCGGCATCTCCGCCGACATGTCCTACGGCGGGCGCGGGCTCAAGGGCGCGATGAAGGGCGCCGACCGAGCAGGCGCGTCCTACGCCCTCGTGTTGGGTGAGCGCGAACTCGAGGGCGGTGTCGTCGCGGTGAAGAACCTCGCCGAGCACACGCAGGTCGACGTCGCGCTCGACGTCGACGCCGTGATCAAGGCCGTGCGACCCGCCTAAAGCATAATTTGCGATGCGATGAAGAAGTAAACAAGGACGCCGACTCCGTCGCAGATCGAAGTGACCAACGGAGCGGAGGCGTTCGCAGGGTCTAGCCCGATCTTCTGCAGGATGAAGGGCAGGGACATGCCGATTAAGCTGCCGATCATCACAATGACGACCATGGACAGCGCGACTGCGAGCGCGATGTCCGGTCCGCCGCGAAGAATACCGAGGATGGAGACGGCGAGTGCCATTGTGCCGCCAAGCAATGCCGAGATCATTGCTTCTCGGGCGATCAAATGAGCCCAGTCGCGGGGCCGAACCTGGCCGGTCGCAAGCGCGCGGACCATGAGTGTGGCGGACTGGGAACCGGCGTTTCCGCCCGAGTCGATGAGGAGGGGCAGAAAGAACACGAGCGCCACCGACGCGGCGATAAGATCCTCGAAGTAGGCGATGCCGGCGCCGGAGAAGATGTTGCCGAAGACGAGCACGACCAGCCACAGCACGCGGCTGCGGTAGAGTGCCCAGACGCCGGTTTCTTTCAATGACGTCTTCAACAGCCGCGTTGGGGCGATGAGCTGGAAGTCTTCGTCGGTCTCGTTGTCGAGAATGGAGCCGGCTTCGTCCGCGCTCAAGACACCGACAAGTTCACCGCCGGCGGTGATGGGCAGACCGCGCAGATTCTCGTCAAAGATGAGGTGTGCGCACTTTTCGTCGTCGTCCTCCGGCAGCGCGCTATGCGTCACCTCGGAGGCAACGGAGCGAAGGGGGGCATTCTTCTCGGCGCGCACGAGTTCGCGGAAGGAGACTACGCCCGAGAGCTTCCGGTTTCCGTCGTGTAGGTAGATGTAGGAGCTGTCTTGCGTGGTTGCGATCTCCCCGCGCAGGGCGGTGATGGCTTCTCCCGCAGTAAGGGACTCCGGAAGCTGCAGGAAGGTGGTGTTCATTCGTAGGCCCACGGATCCTTCGCGCAGCGTGGACTGGATGAGAGATGTGTAAGTGTGAAACATGGCTAATTTCCCTTTCAGTCATGTGTGATCGACCGTTTATGCGCGGTGGTTGCGGCGCACACGGCGATGAGGGGTGGGAAAGGCGCGTCGACACTGAGATCGGGCGCGGAAACGAGCAGGCTGCTAGAGCGAACTCGGGGGCTGACTATGCATGTAGTCATCACCTCCCGCAGGTCGTGGGCCACCAGTTGCCACAATGGTCAAATGAGAAGGCGCGCCTGAAGCAGCGGGCGGGCCTCGTGTATAGCTACCCCTCCACGTAAGAGCTTTGGCACTGTACGCCGTAACCGAAACGGAGCCACTTTGGATAAACCCTTGCGCCGAGAATATCTGTCCTAAGCTGTCGCTATCTCTCGATGCGCGCTAGCTCAGTGGCCTGTGTGCGTACAGGAGCCTCACCGAACGAGGTGGTGCGTGTTTGGAAGTTTAGTACACGTTTCAGGCAAAGTCCACTCGGAGCAGAGAAATAGCTGGGAATGCGGCATGTGTACGCTATGCACTAGCGTTTGCTCTTCGCTGTCAGTGCTCGTTGTACCCCCCCGTGGCGTTGTGAACGCATTGTGCGGGGGTGAGGCCACCGATGGCGGTGTGGGCTCGATGGTCGTTGTAGTCGTGGATGAACTTCGCGTACGTCTGCTGACAGGGCCTTTTCTCTGGTGTAGGGGCGGATGTGGGCCTATTCCTGCATCAGGGTGCGGTTAACCGTCCTTCTTTGCCGTTGGTCTGCGGGCGGTACGGCTTGGTGTCAACATGCCTAATCGTGCCCAGGGGCGGCGTTGAACGCTTGGGAGCGGTAGCAGGCACGGTATATCGGCCATCACCCGTGCGACCTCGACGCCGTGGGCGGAAAAGAACGCGCAGGCACGCCACATAAACCCGGCCGCGG
The DNA here is from genome assembly GCF_900105305.1 of Corynebacterium timonense. Lineage (NCBI taxonomy): Bacteria > Bacillati > Actinomycetota > Actinomycetes > Mycobacteriales > Corynebacteriaceae > Corynebacterium > Corynebacterium timonense. The sequence goes on from NZ_LT629765.1 coordinate 815,309, forward strand.
TGTGCTTCTTTTCGTCGGTCAGGATCTCCGAGTACGCCATCCGTGAGTAATCATCCACGGCGTGATGCAGGTAGGAGTACCCGCGTCCGGCGGGCGCACCATCCTGCCTTTGTGCGTTGCGGGCGCGACCTGTCCGGCGATCCTGTTCAGAGCCTCGCCCGTGGGCACGCGCCAGCCCCCGCCGTCGGGGATGCGGCCGAGCTTTTTGATGTCTGCATGGATCATGTCGCCGGGTTGGCTGTGTGCGTAGCGCACTGGTCGTGCTGTGCGCACCGGCAGGCCTGTGGCGTGGTCGATGCGGGCTAGTTTCGGCATGGTGGAGCGCGCGACACCGAGATGGCAACCGATACGGTGTGGGCCCCACTGGCGGGTAAACCGCAGTGTGATGATGCGGCGCTGGGTGCGCACCGGCAGCTGGTGCGCACACGTGCGTTGGCCGGCTGGAACGGTCGGTGAGCACTTCGCTGCGGCGGGCCCGGCTCACCCACCTGCTGACGGTGGCTGGGCAGAACTGGAAGCGTTCAGCGACCCGGCGCTGCGTCCATCCGTGGGGCCATCCGTGGGTGATGACCAGCTCAACCATCCTTGCTCTGCCGGTCGGGATCAAAGGTGCGATATGGAAGCCCTCGCGACCGGTGCTCGTGTGAATACCTCCACCTCTACCGGAGGCTGCCCCCATCCGCTCACACCGTTCACAACCTCCCGAGGAAGTACAGCTAGCACTCCGTGAGGTTTACGGGCAGGCCCAGCTGGACGGCCAGCCCGCCCATGGAGGTCTCCTTGTACTTCGTCATCATGTCCCGGCCCGTCGCCGCCATCGTCTCGACGACATCATCGAGGGTGACGATGTTTGTGCCGTCGCCAAGCTTGGCTAGGCGTGCGGCGTTGATGGCCTTGACCCCACCGATGGCGTTGCGCTCGATGCAGGGGACCTGCACGAGCCCGCCGACCGGGTCGCAGGTCAGGCCGAGGTTGTGCTCGAGGGCGATCTCGGCGGCGTTCTCGACCTGCTGGGGGGTGCCGCCGAGGATGGCGCACATGCCCGCCGCCGCCATGGAGGAAGCGGAGCCAACCTCGCCCTGGCAGCCGACCTCGGCGCCGGAGATGGAGGCGTTTGTCTTAATAATCACGCCGATAGCGGCCGCCGTGAGCAGGAACTCGCGGGCCCGCTCGTCCGTGAAATCGTCCGTGAAATCGCGGCAGTAGTGCATCACCGCCGGGATGATGCCCGCCGCTCCGTTGGTCGGGGCCGTGACCACCTGGCCGTGCGCGGCGTTTTCCTCGTTTACGGCCAAGGCGTAGAGGTTGACCCATTCCATCGCATCGAGCCCCCGGGAGGTCGAGGCCTCGTACTCCGCGGTGAGAAGGCGGTAGAGCCGGGGCGCGCGCCTGGTCACGTTCAGCCCGCCGGGCAGCGTGCCTTCCGACTTCAGCCCGTGGGAGACGCACTCCTGCATGACGTTCCAGACCGCGTCGAGGTGGTCGCGCACTGCGTCCCAGCCGTGCAGCGCCTCCTCGTTGGCACGCATGATTTCCGCGACCGTCATGCCGTTCTCGGAGCACAGGCGCATGAGCTCGGCGCCGCTGTGGAACTCGAAGGGGATGACGGGGGTGTCGAAGGTCGTGGTGATGCCGGATTCGCTTTCCTTCTCCTCGATGCCCTCGCGGTCGAGGATGAAGCCGCCGCCGACGGAGAAGTACTCCACGCGCTCGGCGATCTGGTTCCCCTCGGCGTCCCACGCGTCGAAAATGAGGCAGTTCGGGTGCTCGGGCACAGGCTCTGGGTCGAAGACGACCTCGTAGTCCACCGAGGCATCCGGACCCTCGATGGTGCCGGTCGCCGGGATTGCCTCGCCGGGGCGGGGAGCGACGTCGGAGGAGGTGGTCAGCGGGGTCCAGCCGACGAGGCCGAGGAGCACCGCTCGGTCGGTTCCGTGACCCACGCCGGTGGCGGCCAACGAGCCGCGCAGTTCAACGCGCACCCGCGACGGCTGAGCCCCGAGGCGCTCGATAAAGGCGTTGGCGGCGCGCATCGGCCCCACCGTATGGGACGACGACGGGCCGATGCCGATGCTGAACAGGTCGATCACGCTCACGGTGTTTTGTGACATGGCCACGATGGTACCGCAGGCACCAGACACACACTTAGCGTTCGGTCTGCCCCCGCAGAAGGTGGGGCATGGGCACGTAGCCTTCCCCGCCATCCGCGGGCGCGGCACCCGAGAATCGCGACGGGCGGGGGGACGCGAGCATAAGATCCGCCAGCTCGCCGGCGGCGCGCTCCACGCGGCGGCTGAAGTCGGCCCCGGCGGGACCGCCGAAATCCGCGGTCGCCGCGAACAGGGAGGTGGGGACCACCACGGCGTGCATGAAGGTCAGCAGAGGGCGCAACGCGTGCTCCGTCACTAGCGTGTGGCGGGTGCTGCCGGCGGTAGCCGCGACGATTGTCGGCATGCCGACGAGGGCATCGACGTCGAGGACGTCGAAGAACATCTTGAACAGGCCGGAGTAGCTGGCCTTGAACACCGGCGTGACGGCAATGAGCCCATCGGCCGCGGCCAGTTGCCGGCTGACCTCGGTGAGCCGTTGGCTCCACGTGCCGCTTGTCGTGGCGTGCGCGAGGTCGGTGGCCAACGTGCGCAGTTCGACGGTACGCACCTGCACCTCGGCGGGCGCAGCGCGGTGCGCGGCGGCGTCGACCACGGCGGCTGCGATGGCGTCGGCGACCTGGCGCGTCGTTGAGGGCGTCGATAAGCCTGCTGTCACGACGAACAGGGTGGTCATGACGGCTCCTTTCCTGGCGAGACCTCGAAATGGGGATGTCGCTCGCCCCGCTGCTGCGCTGCGAGGAGGCTATCAAAGGTGGGCGGGTCGCTGGGCACGTGGTCGGGGCGGCGGGCCTCCATCCGGCGGCGCAGCTCGGGCACAACATCGGTGCCGAGGATCTCGATCTGCTCCAGCACCACCTCGCGAGGCAGGCCGGCGTGGTCGACCAAGAAAAGCTGGCGCTGGTAGTCGCCCACCCAGTCAGCGAACTGCATTGTGCGGTCGATAACCATCTCCGGCGTGCCCACCGTCAACGGCGTCGCCTCGGTGTAGTCCTCCAGGCTGGGCCCGTGCCCGTAGACGGGGGCGTTGTCGAAGTAGGGGCGGAAGACGCGCTTCGCCTCCTGCTCTGTGCCCGCGATGAACACCTGCCCTCCGAGGCCGACGATGGCCTGGTCAGCGCGGCCGTGGCCGTACGCCTCGAAACGGCGCCGGTACAGCCCCACCATCGAGGCGGTGTGTTCCTTGTTCCAGAAGATGTTGTTATGGAAGAAGCCGTCGCCGTAGAACGCGGCCTGCTCCGCGATCTGAGGCGAGCGGATCGAGCCGTGCCAGACGAAGGGAGGCACGCCCGCGAGTGGGGTGGGCGTTGCGGTGAAGCCGGTCAGGGGGGTGCGGAATTGTCCGCTCCAGTTCACCACCGGCTCGCGCCACAGGCGGCGCAGCAGGTGGTAGTTCTCCACAGCGAGCGGCACGCCCTGGTGGATGTCCTTGCCGAACCAGGGGTAGACGGGGCCCGTGTTGCCCCGCCCGAGCATGAGGTCGACCCGCCCGTCGACGAGGTTATGCAGGAAGGAGTAGTCCTCAGCGAGGCGGACCGGGTCGGTGGTGGTGATGAGCGTCGTCGCCGTCGACAGCCGCAGCCGCGAGGTCTGGGCCCCGATGTAGGCCAAGTGGGTGGGAGGGGAGGAGGGCACAAACGGCGGGTTGTGGTGCTGCCCGGTGGCGAACACGTCGAGGCCCACCTCCTCCGCCTTGAGCGCGTACGCCGTCATGGCGTCGATGCGCTCCTTCTCGCTCGGCGCGGCGCCGGTGGTGGGGTCGGGGGTGACGTCACCGACGGTGAAAATTCCAAACTGCATGGTACAGGCCCTTCCGTGGTACTGCGCGCCCGATGGTACCGGGCGGCGGGGCCGCGTCGGTGACGCGTCACGCGGGGATCGCTCTGGGCCGGACCCGGGGCGGTGTCGGACAAGGGGGTAGAATCTGCGACGACAACTTTTGCCCTCACGTGGAAGGACGTGGAAGATACCGTGCTGCGCACTCACCTTGCGGGTCAGCTCCGCAAAGAACTCGATGGTCAGACCGTGACGCTTACCGGGTGGGTGGCGCGGCGGCGCGACCACGGCGGCGTGATCTTCATCGACCTGCGCGACCGCTCCGGCGTGGCGCAGGTCGTGTTCCGCGAGTCCGACGTCGCCGAGGCAGCCCACGACCTGCGCAGCGAGTACTGCATCATGGTCACCGGTGTCGTCGAACCCCGTCCGGAAGGCTCCGCCAACCCCAACCTCGCCTCCGGCGAGATCGAGGTCAACGCCACCGACCTGAAGGTACTCAACGCCGCGGCCGCGCTGCCCTTCCAGGTCGAGGACTACTCCTCGAACGAGGTGGGCGAGGAGACACGCCTGAAGTACCGCTACCTCGACCTGCGCCGCGAGCGTCAGGCGAAGGCCCTGCGCCTGCGCTCGGACGTCAACCGCGCCGCGCGCGAGGTGCTGGCCAAGCACGACTTTGTGGAAATCGAGACCCCGACGCTCACCCGCTCCACCCCGGAGGGCGCCCGCGACTTTCTCGTCCCGGCCCGTCTGCGCCCGGGTTCCTGGTACGCGCTGCCGCAGTCGCCTCAGCTGTTTAAGCAGTTGCTCATGGTGGCGGGCATGGAACGCTACTTCCAGATCGCGCGCTGCTACCGCGACGAGGACTTCCGCGCTGACCGCCAGCCTGAGTTCATCCAGCTCGACGTCGAGGCCAGCTTCGTCGACGAAGACGACGTCATCGCCCTGGCCGAAGAAATCCTCGTCGAGCTGTGGAAGCTGATCGGCTACGAGATCACCACCCCGATACCGCGCATGAGCTACAAGGAGGCGATGGAGAAGTACGGCTCCGACAAGCCGGACCTGCGCTTCGACATCCAGCTCGTTGACTGCACGGAGTTCTTCAAGGACACCACCTTCCGGGTGTTCCAGAACGAGTACGTCGGCGCGGTGGTCATGGAGGGCGGCGCCTCGCAGCCGCGCCGCCAGCTCGATGCGTGGCAGGACTGGGCGAAGCAGCGCGGTGCGAAGGGGCTCGCCTACATCCTCGTGCAGGAAGACGGGGAGCTCGGCGGGCCGGTGGCCAAGAACATCACCGACGAGGAGAAGCAGGGGATCGCCGCCCACGTCGGCGCGAAGCCGGGCGACTGCATCTTCTTCGCCGCAGGTGACGCGAAGAGCTCCCGCGCTCTGCTCGGCGCGGCCCGTGGCGAGATCGCCCGCAAGCTCGACCTCATCAAGGAGGGCGACTGGGCGTTTACGTGGGTCGTCGACGCGCCCCTGTTCGAGCCCGCCGCCGACGCCACCGCCTCCGGAGACGTGGCCCTGGGCAACTCCGCGTGGACGGCTGTGCACCACGCGTTCACCTCGCCGAAGCCGGAGTACGTGGACAGCTTCGACTCCGCCCCGGGCGAAGCGCTGGCCTATGCGTACGACATCGTGTGCAACGGCAACGAGATCGGCGGCGGATCGATCCGCATCCACGAGCGCGACGTGCAGGAGCGCGTGTTCAAGGTGATGGGCATTACCGAGGAGGAGGCGCAGGAGAAGTTCGGCTTCCTTCTCGAGGCCTTCTCCTACGGCGCCCCGCCCCACGGCGGCATCGCTTTCGGCTGGGACCGCATTGTCTCCCTGCTCGGAGGCTTTGACTCCATCCGCGACGTCATCGCCTTCCCGAAGTCCGGCGGCGGCGTCGACCCGCTGACGGAGGCCCCCGCGCCGATTACCAGGGAGCAACGCAAGGAAACCGGCGTTGACGCCACGCCGAAGGCGGCCGCAGAGGCGGCGCAGAGCTAGCGCGGGCCCCTCGTGAGAGGCCCGCAAGGAGTGACCTGATGGATCAGGAAAGCGTCATCGCGGCGGCGGAGGACATCCTCACCCGCCGCTACGGCGGCACGCAGAAGCTTCACGACGTCACACGGCTCACCGGGTCCGGCTTCGCCGGCGTCTACCGCGCCCGCGTGGCTACCAACCCTCTTGTGCAGCACCGTTCGGTCGTGGTCAAACACTCCCCGGAGACGGGCGACGTGCTCGACGACGCCGCCTTTTTGCGCGAGGTGGTCTCCTACCAGTTCACCACCTCCCTCAGCGAAGAGGTGCGTCCCGGGCCGATCCTGCTCGCGCACGACACCGCCCAGCGGATCATCATCATCTCCGACTCGGGCGACGGCGACACGCTGGCGACGATCCTCGCCTCGGCCGACGACGAGACGCGCCTGAAGGTGCTACGCGGCTTGGGCACCGCGCTGGGGCGCATGCACGCTGGTACAGCGGGTAAGGAGGGCGCCTACAACGTCCTGTTCGCCCGCATGGTGCGCGGCAGGAAGGGCCAGCGCCAGGTCCAGGACCTGCGCGAGCGCATCCTGATGCACCGGATCCGTTTGGGGGCGGCGATGCTGGAGGAGTCCGGCATCGCCACCCCCACCGAGGTCTCGGAGACCGCGGAGCGGATCCACGCGCGCCTGCTGCGCGGAGGCAACCGCGCGTTTACCCCATTCGACCTCGCGCCCGACAACATCATCTTCGCCGAGCGCACCCAGTTTCTCGACTACGAGTGGGCGGGCTTCCGCGACGTCACCTTCGACGTCGCCTTCGTGGTCGGGGGTTTCCCCAACTACGTGGCCGCCCGCCCCGTCAACGACGAGGAGGCGCAGGTCTTCGTCGACGCGTGGGTCAGCGAGGTGGAGACGATGTGGCCGAACGTGCTTCACCCTGCGACGCTGCATGCGGCGATCACGGCGGCGTTGATCGGGTGGGCGCTGTCGAGCGTGTCCATCCTCAATGCGAATGCGCTCGAAACTCTCGCGCAGACGGACGACCAGCTGGCGGAGGAGTTCCGCTCGGCGGGCGCCGACCTCGAGGCCGCGGTGAGTGTGGCCGAGGACTTTGAGGTCAGCGGCGACCTTCTGCGTCCTCGTTCGGACGGCCCATTTACCGCGGACGAGCAGCTCGTGCGTCGGGACCTCTTCGAAACCTTCGACGCGGTGGCCCGCTACGCCGGGTTGGGCGCCGGGGCGTACAACCATGCCGTCTCGGAGTGGGCGCGCGGCGTCGCGGAACGGTTGAGGTAGGCCATGCAGGACGGTCTCTTTGGCGACCCGCACGGGCAGCACGACGCCGACACATCGCGCGGCGGCGCGTTCTTCGAGGCCGGCGCCTCGGCGCCGCTGGCCGCGCGGATGCGGCCTCGCTCCCTCGAGGAGATCGAAGGCCAGGGCCACCTGCTCGCCGAGGGAAAACCGCTGCGCAGGCTCATCGAGGGATCCGGGGCGGCCTCCGTGATCCTCTACGGTCCGCCCGGCACCGGCAAAACCACCATCGCCTCGCTCATCGCCTCGGCCATGGGGCAGAGCTTCGTCGCGCTGTCCGCGCTGTCGTCGGGCGTGAAGGAGGTGCGCCAGGTGATCGACCGGGCCCGCCGCGACCTCGCCCGGGGCGAGCGCACGGTCCTGTTTATCGACGAGGTGCACCGCTTTTCCAAGACCCAGCAGGATTCGCTGCTGGCGGCGGTGGAGAACCGGGTTGTGCTGCTTGTCGCGGCGACGACCGAAAACCCGTCGTTTAGCGTCGTGGCCCCTCTCTTGTCCCGCTCGCTGCTGCTCACCCTTGAACCGCTGACCGACGCCAACATCGCCGCCGTCCTCGACAGGGCAGTCGCGGACGAACGCGGCCTCGCCGGCCGGGTCCGGCTCGACCCGGACGCTCGGGCGCAGCTCGTGCTCCTGGCGGGCGGCGACGCGCGGCGAGCGCTGACCTACCTGGAGGCGGCAGCAGAGGCGGTCGACGACGGAGACGCGATCACAGAGGAAGTCGTGCGCGAGAACGTCAACCGCGCTGTCGTACGCTACGACCGCGACGGCGACCAGCACTACGACGTTGTCTCCGCCTTCATCAAATCGATCCGCGGCTCCGATGTCGACGCTGCGCTGCACTACCTAGCGCGCATGATCGAGGCGGGGGAGGACCCCCGGTTCATCGCGAGGCGGCTGGTCATTCACGCCTCGGAGGACGTCGGCATGGCGGACCCGAGCGCGCTGCAGGTGGCGGTGGCGGCCGCGCACGCGGTCAGCTTCATCGGCATGCCCGAGGGAAGGCTCGCGTTGGCGCAGGCGACGATCCACTTAGCCACGGCGCCGAAGTCGCCGTCCGTGATCCAGGCGATCGGGCGGGCGCAGGAGGACGTCCGGCGCGGGAAAACGGGGGCGGTGCCCGCGCACCTGCGCGACGGCCACTACGAGGGCGCGAAAAAGATGGGCAATGCAGTGGGTTACCTGTACCCGCACGACGACCCGCGCGGAGTGGTCACCCAGCGCTATATCCCCGAGGGCCTCGACGGCACCGTGTACTACGAGCCGAGTGAACACGGCAACGAAAAGCGCATCAGAGACTACAGCGACCGCCTGCGCCGGATCGTGCGGGGCAGGTAGGCGGGGGTCGTTCGACCCGTGGGGGCCGGGGGTAGAGTAGGTGCGGACTAATCGGCACTATTTCCCCGGGAGGGCACACCCGTGCACACACACGAGATCCGCCAGCGCTTTACTGATCACTTTGTCAAGGCAGGACACACCGCTGTCCCGAGCGCCTCGCTGATCCTGGATGACCCGACCCTCCTGTTTGTCAACGCCGGCATGGTCCCGTTCAAGCCGTACTTTTTGGGGCAGCAGACGCCCCCGTTCGACAACGGGACGGCCACGTCGATCCAGAAGTGCGTGCGCACGCTGGATATCGAGGAGGTGGGCATCACCACCCGCCACAACACCTTCTTCCAGATGGCCGGGAACTTCTCCTTCGGCCAGTACTTCAAGGAGGGCGCGATCACTCATGCGTGGAGCCTGCTGACCGGCTCCCTCGACGACGGCGGGCTGGGGCTCGACCCGGAGCGGCTGTGGGTGACCGTCTACCTCGACGACGACGAGGCGGAGCAGATCTGGCGCGAGAAGATCGGCGTGCCCGCCGAGCGCATCCAGCGCCTCGGCGTGGAGGACAACTTCTGGTCGATGGGCATTCCTGGCCCGTGCGGGCCGTGCTCCGAGATCTACTACGACCGCGGCCCGGAGTACGGCCGCGACGGCGGGCCGGCCGCCGACGACAACCGCTACATGGAGATCTGGAACCTCGTGTTCATGGAGTCCATCCGCGGTGAGGGCGACAAGAAGGGCAACTTCGACATCGTTGGCGAGCTGCCGAACAAGAACATCGACACCGGCATGGGCGTCGAGCGCGTCGCCTGCCTGTTGCAGGGCGTGGACAACGTGTACGAAACCGACCTGCTGCGCCCGGTGATCGACGCCGCCGTTGAGCTCACGGGCTCGCAGTACGACGCCGGGAACAAGCGTGACGACGTCCGCTTCCGCGTCATCGCCGACCACTCGCGCACCGGCATGATGATCATCCTCGACGGGGTTACGCCCTCCAACGAGGGGCGCGGCTACATCCTGCGTCGCCTGTTGCGCCGCGTGATCCGCTCCGCGCGCCTACTCGGGGCGACCGGCACGGTGCTGGAGACGTTTATGAACACGATCATGGACACGATGACGCCCTCCTTCCCGGAGATCGCCGATAACAGAGAGCGGATCCTGCGCGTCGCGCTGGCGGAGGAGCGGGCCTTCCTGAAGACCCTCGAGTCCGGCACTCACCGCTTCGACGAGGCCGCCGCGGCAGTCCGCTCCTCTGGGGCGACGGTCCTCCCGGGCGCGCAAGCCTTCGAGCTGCACGACACCTACGGGTTCCCCATTGATCTCACACTCGAGATGGCGCGCGAAGCGGGCCTCGAGGTGGACATGGACGCCTTCGACAGCGAGATGCGCGCCCAGCGCGAGCGCGCCAAGGCCGACAACAAGGCAAAAAAGCACCGCAACGTCGACGAGTCGCTCTACCGCGAGTGGGTCGACGGCGCCCCGACCGAGTTCGTCGGATACTCCACGCTCACCCACGACGCCACGGTGCTCGGGCTCGTGCGCGCCGGCGAGAAGGTCACGGAGGCCGGCCAAGGCGACGAGGTGGAGGTCATCCTCGACGTCACGCCGATGTACGCCGAGTCGGGCGGTCAGCTCGCGGACCGCGGCCGGCTGGTGATGGGCGATACCGTTCTCAACGTTTCCGACGTGCAGAAGGTGGGCAAGCGGCTCTGGCTGCACAAGGCCACGGTGCAAAACGGCGGGCTGGACATCGGCTCGACGGTGACCGCCGAGGTCGACGGCGACTGGCGCCACGGCGCCCGCCAGGCGCACACCGCGACCCACCTGATCCACGCGGCGCTGCGGCAGGTGCTCGGGCCGACGGCCGTGCAGGCGGGCTCGCTGAACAAGCCTGGCTACCTGCGCTTTGACTTCAACTACACCGAGCAGCTCACCCCGAGCCAGCTCGAGGAGATCGCCACCGTGACCAACCAGGCGGTCGACGCGGACTTCTCGGTCAACACCGTGGAAACGTCGCTGGAGAAGGCCAAAGCAATGGGGGCGCTGGCCCTGTTCGGGGAGAACTACGGCGACGTCGTGCGCGTCGTCGAGATCGGTGGCCCCTTCTCTATCGAGCTGTGCGGCGGCACCCACGTCGAGCACTCCTCCCAGGTCGGGCCGGTCGCCGTCCTCGGCGAGTCCTCCGTCGGCTCGGGCGCGCGCCGTATTGAGGCGTACTCGGGCCTGGATTCCTTCCGCTACTTCTCCAAGGAGGCGGCGCTTGCCTCCGGCCTGGCCACGGAGCTGAAGACGCCGACCGAGCAGCTGCCGGACCGTATCGCGCAGCTCACCGAACGCCTGCGCGCGGCGGAGAAGGAGATCGAGGCGCTGCACAAGCAACAGCTGCTCAGCCAGACGGCGGGCCTCGCCGACGCGGCTGAGACGGTGGGCTCTTTCCGCCTTGTCGCGGCGCAGCTGCCCGCGGGGGTCAACGCCGGCGACCTGCGCTCGGCTGCTGCGGACCTGCGCGGGCGTTTCGGCGCCGAGGCGGCGGTCGTCGCCCTCGTGTCCGCCGGCGGGGGGAAGGTCCCCTACGCCGTGGCGGCCACGTCGGCTGCCGTCGAGAAGGGCGCGAAGGCCGGTGATCTGGTGAAACTCATCGGCGGTTACGTCGACGGCCGGGGCGGCGGCAAGCCCGACCTCGCGCAGGGGTCGGGCTCGGACACGGGGGGTGTCACGGCGGCGCTGCAGGCAGTCAGGGAGGACCTTGCTGCCCGCTAGGGCGTGGAACGAGTAAGATAACGAATTGGACACGAGGCACCCCGGGTAACTCGGCAGTGTCTCGGCCGTTATCTTTTTGCCCGAGACATTCCACGTAAGGCCACGCAAAGGAAACCGCTATGAAGGTGTATCCGGACACACCCGGAGCCGACGACCCCGGCGAGGGGCGGCGCATGGGGGTCGACGTGGGAACGGTACGCATCGGCGTCGCGGTCTCTGACAGGGACGCCCGGCTTGCCATGCCCGTGGAGACGGTGAAGCGTGTCACCGGGTTCAAGGACAGGGACGGGGCGGACATAGACAGGCTCGTCGAGCTTGTCGATGAGTACGGGATCGCCGAGGTCGTCGTGGGCCTGCCACGCGACCTGCACGGCAACGGCTCGGTGAGCGTGAAGCACGCCAAGGAGATTGCTTTCCGCATCCGTCGCCGCTGTGACGTGCCGGTGCGCTTTGCTGACGAAAGGCTGACCACGGTGGTTGCCAACCAGGCCCTTCGTTCCGCTGGTGTCAGTGAAAGGGCTGGACGCCGGGTGATCGATCAAGCGGCTGCGGCGGAAATCCTGCAGTCGTGGCTCGATGGCCGACTCAACAACCTGAAGGAGAAGTGACAACTGTGAGCTCCAGTGTGAACGGACGTCGGCGGACGGGATCCATCGCGATCCTCGTGGTGTCGATCCTGCTGATTATCGGCCTCATCGCGTGGATCGCCATCATGCGCCTGTCCGACCAAAGCGGGGACTACGAAGGCGCGGGCAACGGCGAGGAAGTCGTCATCGAGGTTCCGGAGGGCTCGAGCGTCTCCGAGCTCGGCCCCGAGCTGGAGGAACGGGGAGTGGTCCGCTCGAACGCCGCCTTCCAGTCCGCAGCGCTGTCGGACGCCCGGACGGACAGTATCCAACCCGGCTTTTACCGCCTGCAAGAGGAAATGAGCGCCGCTGCGGCCGTCGAGGCGCTGCTCAACCCGGACAACAAGATTACCCCGCTGCAGGTCGCGGGCGGGGCTACGCTGATGGATATCGCGGTCCTCGGCGGGCAGACGCGCCTCGGCATCTACTCGATGATCCAGCAGGTCACCTGCGGAGATCAGCCGACTGACGGGTGCGTCCAGGTCCAGGACCTGACCGAGGTGGCAGCTAACGCGGATCCTGCGCAGCTCGGTGTGCCCGAGTGGGCGCTCGAGACCGTCACCAGCCGCGCCGGTGACCCGAAGCGGCTGGAGGGCCTCATTGCCCCCGGGGAGTACATCGTTGACCCGGGCGCGGACGCGGAGACGATCCTCACGGACCTGATTACCCGCTCGGCACAGCAGTACGAGGACACCGACATCGTGGGCCGCTCGCAGGCCGTCGGCCTGTCGCCCTACGAGCTGCTCACGGCCGCCTCCCTCGTCGAACGCGAGGCCCCGGCCGGAGAATACGACAAGGTCGCGCGCGTCATCCTCAACCGCCTGGACGCGCCGATGCGCCTCGAGTTCGATTCCACGGTGAACTACGGCCTGCCGAGCGTCGAGGTGGCCACAACCGACGAGGACCGCGAGCGCGAGACGCCGTGGAACACCTACGCGATGGACGGGTTGCCCGAGACCCCGATCGCCTCCCCGTCCATCGAGGCGATTGGAGCGATGGAGAACCCCGCCGAGGGCGATTGGCTCTTCTTCGTCACCGTCGACACCGACGGCACGACGGTGTTTAACAACACCTTCGAGGAGCACTTGCAGGACGTCCAGCGCGCCCAGGAATCCGGCATCCTGGACTCGCAACGATGACCGGCGTGACGCGCCGCGCCGCCGTCCTCGGAGCACCGGTTGAGCACTCGCTGTCTCCCGTGCTGCACAACGCCGGCTACGCCGCGGCAGGCCTCACCGACTGGGAGTACACGCGCATCGAGTGCACCGCGGAGCAGCTGCCGCGGTTGATCGCCGACGCGGACGAGACGTTTCGCGGGTTCTCGGTCACCATGCCCGCCAAGTTCGCGGCGCTCGAGGCTGCCGACGAGGCCACCGACCGGGCACGCGCGATCGGGTCCGCCAACACGCTGGTCCGCACGCCCCGGGGGTGGCGCGCCGACAACACAGATTGTCTCGGTATCGCCGCCGCGCTCGACGAGCTTCTGGGGGAGACGCCGGTGCGCTCGGCGCTGGTGATCGGCGCGGGCGGGACGGCGCGCCCGGCGCTGTGGGAGTTGGGCCAGCGGGGCGTCGATACGCTCTGTGTGCTCAACCGCAGCGACCGCTCGGCCGAGGTCCTTCCCCTGGTCGGCGACGCGAACGTCAGCTTCGTCGGCTTCGACGCCGACCTGAAAGCCCTGTCGATCGAGGCCGACGTCGTCGTCTCCACCGTGCCCGCCGACGCGGTGACCGAGCACGCTGACGCGTTGGGCCACGCGCCGCTTCTCGACGTCATCTACGAGCCCTGGCCCACACCCCTGGCCACGGCGGCCGCCGCCAACGGGCACATGGTCGTGGGCGGGCTGGTCATGCTCGCGGCCCAGTCCTACTCCCAGTTCGAACAGTTCACCGGAGTCACGGCCCCGCGCGAAAAGATGCGGGAGGCGCTGCAACGCCACGTTTTCGCGCGCGGACAGTAGCGGGCGGGGAAAAAACTGGCGTAGACTACCCCCATGCTGATCGGGGGGTCCGGCTTGTTTTTCCTGTTTTTATGCGCGTGCGCGGTGCTGTGGAGCACAGCGCTTGCGTGCGTTGACGTCACGCAGCGTCGGCTGCCGGACGCGCTCACGCTGCCGGCTGGGGCGCTGGCGCTCGCGTGGTGCGTCGTGCGGCCGGTGGGCCTCTGGGGCCTCGTGTGGCCCGTTTTGTACCTTCTACCTGCGCGGGGGATTGGAGGGGGCGACGTGAAACTTGCGGTGTCGCTGGGGGTGGCGGTCGCGTGCACGGCGGGCCCGGTCTGGGTTCTTGTTGCCGTCGCCGCCGCGAGCGCGCTTACTCTTGCGGCGGCGGCGCTCACACGTTCGGCGGCCGTGGCGCACGGACCAGCGATGCTCGCCGCGGCGTGGGTGTGCGCCCTGATGGGGGGAGTGGCCTCGAACATGTGACAGAATAAGCGCCATGCTTCGTTGGACCACGGCCGGGGAGTCCCACGGCCAAGCGCTTGTCGCGCTCGTTGAGAACATGCCGGCCGGCGTCCCCGTCACCGCAGAGGACATCGCGCACCACTTGGCGCGACGCCGCCTCGGCTACGGACGCGGCGCCCGGATGAAGTTTGAGGCGGACGAGCTGACGCTTCTCACCGGCATCGTGCACGGCCAGACCATCGGCAGCCCTATCGCCATCCAGATCGGCAACACGGAATGGCCGAAGTGGACCACGATCATGTCGCCGCACCCGCTCGACATGGAGGACCCGGAGGTAGCGAAAGCGATGGCCTCGGGCCGGGGGGCCCGCCTGACGCGGCCGCGCCCCGGGCACGCGGACTTCGCGGGCATGGTCAAGTACGGTTTCGACGACGCCCGCAAGGTCCTCGAGCGTTCCTCGGCGCGCGAGACGGCAGCCCGCGTCGCGGCCGCGGCGGTGGCGCGCAGCTTCCTGCGCGAGACACTAGGTGTCGAGGTGCTGTCCCACGTTGTCTCCATCGGGGAGTCGGAGCCGTACGTGGGCCCCGCCCCGGCGTTTTCCGACATCGACGCTATCGACGGGTCCCCGGTCCGCGCGTTCGGCGCGGAGAGCGAGAAAGACATGATCGCCCAGATCGAGGCCGCGAAGAAGGAGGGCGACACCCTCGGCGGTGTCGTGGAGGTGGTCGTGGACGGGCTGCCGATTGGGCTCGGCTCCCACATCTCCGGCGAGCACCGGCTCGACGCGCAGCTCGCGGGGGCGCTCATGGGCATCCAGTCCGTGAAGGGCGTGGAGGTCGGCGATGGCTTCGAGGAGGCGCGCCGCCGCGGCTCCGCAGCGCACGACGAGATCCTGCGCGGCGAAGATGAAGATGGGGTGCGGCGCGCGAGCAACCGCGCGGGCGGCCTCGAAGGCGGCATGACCAACGGCGAACAGCTGCGCCTGCGCGTCGGCTTTAAGCCGATTTCCACGGTTCCGCGAGCGCTGCGCACCGTGGATATGGACACCGGCGCGGCGGCGACCGGCATCCACCAGCGCTCCGACGTGTGCGCGGTGCCCGCCGGCGGGGTCGTCGCGGAGGCGATGGTGGCGCTGGTGCTGGCCCGCGCGGTGCTGGAAAAGTTCGGCGGAGACAGCATCGGGCAGGTTCGCAGCGCGATTTCCTCGTACAATGATTATGTTTCGCAACGGTTGGCCTTCGGAGGAGATCATGCCTAACCCAACCACCTACGCGGGGGCGCGCGACGCCGGCGCTGTCGTGCACTCTCGGCCGCGCGCCGTGCTCGTCGGCCCGCCGGGCGCAGGGAAGACGACCATAGGGCGTCGGCTCGCGAGCTCGCTGAACGTGCCGCTCGTGGACTCCGACCTGCTGCTCGAGGAAGGCGAAGGCAAGGCCTGCGGCGACGTGTACGTCGAACGCGGCGAGGAAGGCTTCCGCGAGATCGAGGCGACGTACGTTGCCCGTGCGCTGGCGACCGGCGGGATTGTCAGTCTCGGCGGCGGCGCCGTCGTCACCGAGACGACCCGTCAGCTGCTCATCCCGCACACCGTCGTGTGGGTCGACGTCAGCGCCGAGGAAGGCATCCGGCGCACGTCCAGTTCGACCACGCGCCCGGTGCTTGCGTCGGCGGATCCGGCGCAGCGCTACCGGGACCTGCTGGAGGAGCGTGCGCCTTTGTACCGGGAGGTCTCCGACTTCCGGGTGCGCACTGACGGGCGCCCGCCGCAGCGCGTTGTCGCAGACGTATTGGGGTTCATCGAGTCCCTGTAGCGGGGGAGAAGGAGCGGGAAAGACCGTGGCAATCGTTGAGGTGACAGGGCCGAGCCCCTACGAAGTCCACATCGGGTACAACATCACCGGCGGGGTTGCCCGCCGCGTAGCGCAGCTGAAGGCGCGCAAGGTGGCCATCGTCCACCAGCGCCCGCTGGCGGCCGTCGCGCGTCATATTGGCCGCGAGCTCGAGAACGAAAACGTCGAGGTCCACCTCCTCCCGGTGCCGGACGCGGAGGCGAGCAAGACGATCGCCGTGCTCGGGGGGCTGTGGGACGCGCTCGGTGAGGTCGGGTTTGCGCGCCAGGACGTCATCATCGGCTTGGGCGGGGGAGCGGCCACGGACCTAGCGGGCTTCGCGGCCGCGACGTGGATGCGTGGGGTCAAGGTCGTCCAGGTGCCCACGACGCTGCTGGCAATGGTCGACGCTGCCGTCGGCGGCAAGACCGGCATCAACACAGCGGCGGGAAAGAACCTTGTCGGCGCGTTCCACGAGCCGGATTCCGTTTTCATCGACCTCGAGCGGCTGCACACGCTGCCCGAGGAGGAGATCGTCGCCGGCTCCGCAGAGTTGATCAAGACGGGTTTCATCGCCGACCCGCGCATCTTGGAGCTCTTCCGGGAAGGCCCCGAGCGCCACTGGGAGGAGCTGGTGCGCCGCTCGGTGACGGTCAAGGCCGGGGTGGTCTCCCAGGACCTGACGGAGTCTGGCCTGCGCGAGATCCTCAACTACGGCCACACCTTCGGCCACGCCATCGAGCGCCGGGAGGACTACACGTGGAGGCACGGCGACGCGGTGGCCGTGGGCATGATGTTCGTCGCCCACCTCGCTTACAATCGCGGGCTTATCGACGCCCCGCTGCTCGCCCTCCACAAGGAGATCCTCGAGCTGGTCGGCCTGCCCACCACCTACGAGGCCGGCGCCTTCGACGAGCTCTACGAGGCGATGACCCGTGACAAGAAGTCCCGCGACGGCGCCATCCGCTTCGTTGTCCTGCGGGAGCTGGGGCAGTGCGCCCGGCTCGAGGACGCAAGCGTGGAGGAGATGCGCGCGGCCTACGACGCGATTTCCGCGCCCGAAGGAGGTCGGGGAAGGTGAAGATCCTGGTTCTCAACGGCCCGAACCTCAACCGGCTGGGCACTCGCCAGCCGGAGGTCTACGGGGCGGTGACGCTGTCGGACGTCGAGATGCAGCTCGCGGAGCACGCCGAGCGCCTCGGCGTCGAGGTGGAGTGCCGCCAGTCGAACCACGAGGGGGACCTGATCGACTGGGCGCACGAGGCGGCCGACGAGGGGTGGCCCGTGGTGATCAACCCCGGCGGGTTGACCCACACCTCGGTGGCGCTGCGCGACGCGCTCGCCGAGGTCGCCGACGGCGCGGGCTTCGTCGAGGTCCACATTTCAAACGTCCACGCGCGGGAGCCCTTCCGCCAGCACTCGTACCTGTCGCCCATTGCGGTGGGCGTCATCGCGGGGCTGGGGACACACGGGTACACGCTCGCGCTCGATTTTTGTGCTAGGAGGAACAATGGGAATGGCTGACACGCGCTTTGATACGCGGCGACGTAGGCTCGCCAGCGAGCTCGCCGCGCAGCGCATCGACGACATGCTGGTGACCAACCTCATCCACGTGCGGTACTTGTCGGGCTTTTCGGGCTCGAACGGGGCGCTGCTCGTGTCCAAGGACCGCACCGCGGCCATCGCCACCGACGGGCGCTACCTGTCCCAGGTGGCGCGCGAGGTCCCCGACATTGAGGCCACCATCACGCGCGAGGTGGCGACCTCCCTCGTGGGAACGGTGACCGAGGGCCACCGCGTCGGCTACGAGGCGGACTATGTCTCTGTCAACCAGCTGCACGCTCTGGAAAAGGCGTGCCCGGAGGGCGTGACCCTCGTGCCGGTCAGCGGGATCATCGAGGACATCCGCCTAGTCAAAGACGAGCTGGAGCTCACCCGGCTGACCAAGGTGGCGCAGCTCGGCGTGCGCGCGCTCGAGGGTCTGGTCGACTCCGGCGAGCTGCGGGCCGGGCGTACCGAGCGCGAGGTCGCCGCGGACCTGGAGTACCGGATGCGCATCCTCGGCTCGGAGCGGGTCAGCTTTGACACCATCGTCGCTTCGGGCCCGAACTCGGCGCTGCCGCACTACGGCGCGGGCGATCGCGTGCTGGCCGACGGCGACCTGGTGACCATCGACTTCGGTGCCCACCGCTTGGGCTTCAACTCCGACATGACCCGCACCTTCGCCATCGGCGAACCCTCCGCGCAGCTGCGCGAGATCTACGACGTGGTGCTCGAGGCGCAGCTCGCGGGAGTCAAGGCGGCGGTGCCGGGGGCGAAGCTCGTCGAGGTGGATAAGGTGTGCCGCGACATCATCGAGCAGGCCGGGTATGGCGAGTACTTCGTCCACTCCACCGGCCACGGCGTCGGCCTCGAGGTCCATGAGGCCCCCTCGGCCGCTCGGACCGGAACCGGCGAGCTGCGCGAAGGCATGACCCTCACCATCGAGCCGGGCATCTACGTCCCCGTCGTCGGCGGGGTCCGCATCGAGGACACGCTCATCATCACCTCGGGTGCCCCGCGGGTGATCACCGAGTGGCCGAAGGATTTGCGCATCCTGTGATGTAGACTTGTTCTGTTTGCACACGTTCGTCTCCCATAAGGAAGGTACCCAGTGGCAACTACCGCTGATTTCAAGAACGGGCTGGTGCTGAAGGTTGATGGCAAGCTTCAGCAGATCGTCGAGTTCCAGCACGTCAAGCCGGGCAAGGGCCCGGCCTTCGTCCGCACAAAGCTCAAGGACGTCGTCTCGGGCAAGACCGTGGACAAGACGTGGAACGCGGGCGTGAAGGTGGAGACCGCGACGGTGGACCGCCGCGACATGACCTACTTGTACAACGACGGCACGAGCTACGTGGTCATGGATGACAAGACCTTCGAGCAGTACGAGCTGTCTGAGGATAAGTTCGGCTCCGCCGCTCGCTTCCTGCTGGAGAACATGCGCGTCCAGGTTTCCTTCCACGACGGCGAGGCCCTCTTCGCCGAACTGCCGATCTCCGTGGACCTGGAGATCTCCCACACCGAGCCGGGCCTGCAGGGCGACCGCTCCACGGGCGGCACGAAGCCGGCCACGCTGGAGACGGGCGCCGAGATCCAGGTCCCGCTGTTTTTGGAGACGGGCAACGTGGTCAAGGTGGACACCCGCACCGGCGATTACCTCTCCCGCGTTAACAACTAATGCCGGACTACAAGCGACACGGCGCCCGATACCGCGCCCGCCGCCGCGCCGTGGACATCCTCTTCGAGGCCGAGACGCGCGACGTGGATCCGGTGGCGGTGGTGGAGGACCGCGCGGCGCTGTCTCAGGACCCCAGCAACGCGGTCGCGCCAGTGGCGGACTACACCCGCGAGATCATCACGAGCGCGGCCGTGCACCTCGACGATATCGACGACGCCATCGAGCGCTTCCTGTCGCAGGACTGGGAGATCGACCGGCTTCCGGCCGTCGAGAGGCAGATTTTGCGCGTCGCAACGTGGGAGATCCTCTTCAACGACGACGTCGAACCGCCCATCTCGATCGCCAACGCGCTCGAGATGGCGACGGAGTACGCGGGCCACACCGCGCCGCCGTACATTCACGCGGTGCTCGATGACATCATCCAGTGGAACTCCGCCGACGCGCCCGAGGCGCCACACGACGACTAGGAAGTACCCGACACGTGCCCACCCGCTAGGTGGGCCTTTTTTGATGGAGAAGGAGCGAGAGACATGGCTACATTAACTGTGGAGGAAGCGAACCAGCACAAGGTGGGGTCTGGTTTCCAGATCGCGGACGTCGACCCCCGGGCCACCCCCGGCGTCAAGGACGGCAACATCGACGAAGCCTTCCACGAGTTCGACGAGGATCTCGAAAGCCTGCAGGAGTGCCTGCACGCTAACGCGACGGTGGGCACCCCGGGTACGGGCTCGGTGCTGCTTGTGCTGCAGGGCATGGACACGTCAGGCAAGGGGGGCATCATCAAGCACGTCGTCAGCGAGGTGATGGACATCCAAGGAGTGCGCGTCAAGGCCTTCGGCCGCCCCACCGAGGAGGAGGCGAAGCACGATTTCCTGTGGCGCATCCGGCCGCACGTGCCACAACCTGGCCAGATTGTCGTCTTCGACCGCTCCCACTACGAGGATGTGCTCGTGCAGCGGGTCAAGCAGATGGCCCCGCCGGAGGAGATTGAGCGCCGCTACGGCGCCATCGTCGATTTCGAACGCGAGCTCGCGGCGCAGGGCACGAAGATTATCAAGGTCATGCCGCATATCTCCCGCGACTTCCAGAAGGAGAACCTGCGCGAGCGCATCGAGAACCCGGAGAAGCACTGGAAGTACAACCCCGGCGACATCGAGGACCGCGCTTTGTGGTCGCAGTATATGGCGGCGTACCAGACGGCGCTGACGAGGACGTCGACAAGCGAGGCCCCGTGGTACTGCATCCCCTCCGACGACAAGAAGTACTGCCGGACCGTGGTGAAGACGCTGCTGTACGACGCTCTGCGGGGCCTTGACCTTACCTGGCCCACGAGAGACTTCGACCCGGAGGAGGAGCTGCGCCGCCTCGAGCAGTCGTAACCGGACGGGGGTAGCTGGCGGGCGCCGAAGGCGCTGCTGAGGGCGTCTGTATCGGTTCAGCCCCGCCGATGGCCGTTTGACGTGCGCAAACGGGCTGCACCAGTATCTGTGTGTGCTGAAACTTACCAAGACGCTAACTTTCGTGGCGCTCGCCGCGACCGCGGCACTGGCCGCCGCCTGCTCGTCGACGGGCGGCGCCCCCCGGGAAAACGACGCCGCCGCCCCGGTCGGAAGCGCGGACACCCCCCGCTACGTCGTCGCCATGGTCACCCACGGCGCCCCCGGGGACACGTACTGGGACCTTGTGCGCAAGGGCGCGGAGGAGGCCGCACGCAAGAGCAACATTGAGTTGCGGTACTCCTCCGACCCGCAGGCGCCGAACCAGGCGAACCTCGTGCGTTCCGCGGTTGACGCGGGCGTGGACGGTATCGCCGTGACCCTTCCGAACCCGGAGGCGATCGGGCCCGCGGCGCGCGACGCCGTCGAGGCGGGCATCCCCACCGTGGGGCTCAACGCTGGCATGGAACAGTACGCGGACTACGGTCTCAGCGGCTTCTTTGGCCAGGACGAGACCGTCGCCGGCACTGCCGCGGGCGAGCGCCTGAAGGAGGATGGCGCATCGAAGGTCCTTTGTGTCATCCACGAGCAAGGCAACTCCTCGCAAGAGGCGCGGTGCGCGGGTGTGGAGAAGGGCCTCGGGGGCGAGGTCGAGCTGCTCTACGTGAACGGTGAGGACCTGACCTCGGTCCAGGCCACGATCTCGTCGAAGGTGGCGCAGGACTCTAGCTTTGACACCGTCTTCGCACTGCAGGCGCCGGTGGCCGTCCGCGCCGCCGAAGCAGTCGGCCAGGCCGGCTCGGAGGCGACGGTGGTCACCTTCGACACCAACGCCGAGCTTGTCGACGCCATTGCCGACGGCCGCGTCGCCTGGGCCGTCGACCAGCAGCCCTACCTGCAGGGCTACCTCGCCGTGGATTCGCTCTGGCTGGCCAAGCGCAACGGCGCGACCCTCGGGGTGGGCGCCCCGTCTACACGGGGCCGAGCTTCCTCGACTCCTCTAACGTCGGCGAGATCGCCGAGGCGGCGAAGGAGGGCCTGCGGTGACGGCTCAGGTGAGCACCACGGAAGACCGCTTGCGCACCCATAGCGGCCTCGGCAGGCTCGTGCGCCGCCCCGAGTTGGCGAGCCTGCTCGGTTTCATCGTCATCTTCGCGCTGTTTTTCGCTGTCGCGCCAGCGTTTCGGTCCCTCGACGCGATGTCGACGATCCTCTATGCCAGCTCCACGCTCGGCATCGTGGCCCTGGCGGTGGGTGTCCTCATGGTCGGCGGGGAGTTCGACCTGTCCTCGGGCGTGGCGGTAACCACCGCGGCGCTGGCGGCGTCGATGCTCAACTACAACCTGCACCTCAACTCCTGGGTGGGTGCGGCGCTCGCGCTCGGGATCTCGCTGGCCATCGGCGCGCTCAACGGCGTGCTCGTGGCTCGCACCGGGATTCCCAGCTTCCTCATCACGCTCGCTGCCTTCCTTATGCTGCAGGGCCTCAACCTCGCGGTGACGAAGCTGGTGACCAACCAGGTGGCCACCCCCTCCATCGCTGACATGGAGGGCTTTCCGTCTGCCCGCGCGTTCTTCGCGGGCACCTTCACCGTGGGAGGGGTCACCGTCAACGTGACGGTGCTGTGGTGGATCGGCTTCGTCGCGCTCGCCTCCTTCGTGCTTTTTCGCACAAAGTTCGGCAACTGGATCACCGCGGTCGGCGGTAACGAGGAGGCAGCCCGAGCCGTGGGCGTGCCGGTGCGCCGGGTGAAGGTCCTCCTGTTCATGTTCGTCGGGTTCGCGGCGTGGTTCGTGGGCATGCACACGCTCTTCGCCTTCGATTCCATCCAGGCCGGCCAGGGCGTGGGCAACGAATTCCTCTACATCATCGCGGCCGTCATCGGCGGTTGTTCTATGACGGGAGGGCGCGGCACCGCGGTGGGCACCATGATCGGCGCCCTCATCTTCGGCATGACCAACCAGGGGATCGTGTACGCAGGCTGGAACCCGGACTGGTTCATGTTCTTCCTCGGCGCGATGCTGCTCTTCGCGGTGTTCGCCAACACGTCCTTCGCCAACTACACGAAGAATAGGTAGCCCATGCCGATCATCGAACTTCGCGACATCACCAAGTCCTACGGCGCCTTCGACGCGCTGCGCGGCGTCAACCTCGCGGTGCGCGCAGGCGAGGTCACCTGCGTCCTCGGCGACAACGGGGCGGGCAAATCCACCCTGATCTCCATCCTCGCGGGCCTGCATGCGCCGACCGGCGGAGACATGCGTGTCGACGGCCAACGCGCCGCCTTCTCCTCGCCGCGCGACGCCCTCGACGCCGGCATCGCCACCGTGTATCAGACGCTCGCCATCGTCGACGAGCTCAGCGTCTGGCGCAACTTCTTCCTCGGGCAGGAGATCACGGGCGTCCTCGGGGCGCTGAAGGACGCGGAGATGCGGCGGATCTGCGAAGAGTACCTCCGCCGCCTGGGCGTCGATATCCCCGATGTGAACGTCGACGCCGGGAACCTCTCCGGCGGCCAGCGCCAGGTGCTCGCCATCGCCCGCGCCGTCTACTTCGGCGCCCGCGTCCTCGTGCTCGACGAGCCAACCGCCGCGCTCGGGGTGAAGCAGTCGAGCGTCGTGCTCAAGATGATCGCCTCGGCGCGCGACGAGGGGATCGCCATCGTCTTAGTCACCCACAACCCGCACCACGCGTACCTCGTCGGCGACCACTTCACCATCCTCACGCTGGGCCGCCAGGAGCTGGACGCCCCGCGTTCCGAGGTCAGCCTCGACGAGCTGACGCGCCAGATGGCGGGGGGCGGAGAGCTCGAAGCGCTGAGCCACGAGCTGCGACCGAACTGACGCGGTTCGCGTGCCCGTCGTCCGTAGTGCGCACGTTTCGTGGGCGGGGCTGGCTAGGCCCGGACCCGAGGTCCTGGCTACCTCGACCGGCGCAGGCTCCGCCCCGCGGGCTCTCTCCGCGACGACATCGAGCCCCAGGGGCGTACGTCCCGCTCGGCGCGTGAAGGTCGCTGTGAAGGGTGCTGTGTGCGGTATCGGCGGCACCGACCTGCGCGAGGTCACGAAGGGTCCGGTCTTCATTCCGCCCGGGCCACGAGATGCTCGGCGTTGATGATCGCACGGTGAGCGGCCATGTCGCCGTCGAGCCGTATCTGACCCACGACCACGTGGACACAGCGGAGAAACGACCGCTTCTACCGCCTGTCGCACGGCATAACGTCATCCCCCTCCGGCGCGTGGCTGTCGCCACTAGGAGCCGTCGCCGGCGCGCTGTTCGGCGATGGACTCGGACAGGGCCGTCATCGCGTCCTGCCCGCGCACCACTCCGTCCACGGCGCGTTTGAGGGCGGCGGCGAGCTGGACGTCGGTAAGCCCCGCCCCGACGGGTAGCTCGGCCTCGGTGCGTACGGTGATGGTCTCGCCGCGGTTGACCACGACGGCGCGCGCGCCGAGGAGCGTGGAGTTGGCCTGGTTGGCGCTGAGGTACAGCGTCGCGTCGGGGGTGTCGGCGGGGATATCGGTGCGGGTGTCCGCGCGGACGATGAGGACGGAATCGAGCAGGACGAAAAGCACGTCGAGCCCGTTGAGGGTGCACCGGGCGACGCGGCCCGAGGGGTCGTCGGAAAGCTCGACCCCGTGGCTCGCCATCGCGGCGATGGCGCGGTCGACGGTGACCTGTGTAGCGGTAGCGGTGTTAGTGCTCATCGTGGGTCTCCTCCCAGGTGACCAGGGTCGGGAACGTGACGGCCAGGTAGTCGAAGGCCTGCAGGGTCGCCTCGATGGAGCTCACCACGAAGGCGCCGAGCTGGTTGAACGACGCCCCCTGGGAGACATCCATCGTTCGGATCGCGCTGGCGGCGAGGTGTCGCGGGCCGTTTTCGAAGAAGCGCAGCGTCGGGGCGAAGTGCGTCTGGTTGTGCTCGTTGCAGGCGAACAACACCTGGGAGGCCATCTCGACTGGGAACTCGCCGCGCCAGACGGCCTCGAAGACGAGAGTATCGCCGTCGAGGGCGACGACGATCGCGGCGTTAATAAAGCCAGAGCGCAGGTACTCGTCGTCGAGGCGGTATTCGAGGTTCTCTTCGTCGAAGATGGCGGCGACCGCGCCGAGGCCCACGGCGGCGGGCGCGTTGGGGTCGTCGGGGTGGGGGCTGTCCTGAGTCACGCGCCCGACTCTACAGGCTCGACAGGGCGTGCCCCGTCCCGAGGTGCTAGTGTCGTGGGAGGTCCCCAACGGTTCGCCCGCGGGGAAGCAGACAATTCGACATCCTTTAAATTCCGCACAGAGAGGCGGGGAAGGAGGTCCGATGAGTACAACGAGCCGCTCGACGGTCGACCTGTTGAAGGCCGACGACGTCGCGCGCACCATTGCACGCATCGCGCACCAAATCATAGAAAAAACGGCGCTGGACTCCGAGGACGCGCCACGAGTGATCCTCCTCGGCATTCCCTCCGGAGGGGTCCCCCTAGCGCAGCGTATCGCCGTCGCCATCAGCGAGTTTTCCGGCCGCGATGTGCCCGTGGGCAGCCTCGACGTCACCCTGTACCGCGATGACCTGCGCGACAAGCCGCACCGCGCGCTTTTGCCCACCCGCATCCCCGAGGACATCGACGGCTCCGTTGTCATCCTCGTCGACGACGTCCTCTTTTCCGGCCGCACCATCCGCGCGGCGCTCGATTCGCTGCGCGACGTCGGCCGCCCCCGGGCCATCCAGCTCGCCGTGCTCGTCGACCGCGGCCACCGCGAGCTGCCGATCCGCGCCGACTATGTGGGGAAGAACATTCCGACGTCGACAAGCGAGGACGTGCGCGTCACGCTCGCCCCGCTGGATTCTGCGGACGCCGTCACGCTGACCCGGGAGGCCCAGTAAATGAAGCACCTCATCGACATCAAGGACCTCTCCCGCGAGGAGATCGTCGGCATCATGGACGAGGCCGACCGCTTCCGCGAGGCGCTCGAGGGCCGCGAGATCAAGAAACTCCCGACGCTGCGCGGGCGCACGATTTTCACCCTCTTTTACGAAAACTCCACCCGCACCCGGGCGTCCTTCGAGACGGCGGGCAAGTGGATGAGCGCCGACGTGATCAACATCTCCGCCTCCTCGTCCTCGGTGACAAAGGGCGAATCGCTCAAAGACACCGCCGCGACCCTCGCCGCGATCGGCGCCGACGCCGTGATTATGCGCCACCCGGCCTCGGGGGCGCCGCAGCTGCTGCGGTCGTGGCTGCCCGAGACTTCCATTATCAACGCGGGCGACGGCCAGCACCAGCACCCCACGCAGGCGCTTCTCGACGCCGTGACGATGCGCCAGAAAATCGGCGACGTCGCCGGGCGAAAGGTCCTCGTCGTCGGCGACGTCCTGCACTCCCGCGTCGCGCGCTCGAACGTGGACCTGCTCCACGCGCTCGGCGCCGAGGTCGTGCTCGTCGCCCCGCCGACGCTCCTGCCGCAGGGCGTGGAGCACTGGCCCGCGCGCTGCAGTGCCGACTTCGACGCCGAGCTGCCCGACGCCGACGTGGTCATGATGCTGCGCGTGCAGGCCGAGCGCATGAACGGCGGTTTCTTCCCCTCGCACCGCGAGTACGCCACGCTCTTTGGGCTGAGCCGCGAGCGCGCCGCGCGGATGAAAGACAGCGCCGTGATCATGCACCCTGGCCCCATGCTGCGCGGCATGGAGATCAACTTCGACGTGGCCGACCACGACAACACCGCCGTGCTGCAGCAGGTGACCAACGGCGTGTATACGCGCATGGCCGTCCTGTTTACCCTGCTGGCGGGAGAGGAGAACTAAATGGCACGCACCCTCATCACCAACGTGCGCCCCTACGGCGAGGAGGCCGTGGACATCCTCGTCGCCGATGGGGTCATCGCGCAGATCGGCAGCGATCTCGATCACGACGGCGCCGAGGTCATCGACGGGCGCGGAATGGTTGCCCTGCCTGGCCTCGTGGACATGCACGTGCACCTGCGCGAGCCCGGCCGGGAGGACACGGAGACCATCGCCACCGGCTCGGACGCTGCGGCCCGCGGCGGCTTTACGGCCGTGTTCACCATGGCGAACACAAGCCCCGTCATCGACCAGCCCTTCCTCGCCGAGGCCGTGTGGGAGAAGGGCCGCGCCTACGGCGCCTGTGACGTCTACCCCGTCGGCTCGATTACGCAGGGGCTCGGCGGCGAGCAGCTCACCGAGATCGGCCTCATGAGCCGCTCGCACGTGCGCATGTTCTCCGACGACGGCCGCTGCGTCAACGACCCGCAGATCATGCGCCGCGCCATCGAGTACGCGAAGGCCTACGACGTCCTGCTTGCCCAGCACGCCGAGGACCACCGCATGACCGAGGGCGCGTGCGCCCACGAGGGCGAGACCGCGGCGCGGCTCGGCCTGCGCGGCTGGCCGCGCGTGGCGGAAGAGTCGATCGTCGCCCGCGACGTCATCATGACCCGCGACTACGGCGGGCGCCTGCATATTTGCCACGCCTCGACCGCCGGCACCGTTGGGCTGCTGCGCTGGGCGAAGGAGCAGGGCATCACCGTCACCGCCGAGGTCACCCCGCACCACCTGCTGCTCACCGACGAGAAGCTCGAGACCTACGACGGCACATACCGCGTCAACCCGCCGCTCCGTGAGAAGACGGACACCGAGGCGCTGCGCGAGGCGCTTCTCGACGGCACGATCGACGTCGTGGCCACCGACCACGCCCCGCACGGTTCCGAAGACAAGTGCGTCGAGTTCGAAAACGCCAAGCCGGGCATGCTGGGGCTGGAGACCTCGCTGGCGGTTGTGGCCCAGGTCTTCGTGGAAAGCGGCCTGGCCGACTGGCGCTTCGTGGCCAAAGTCATGAGCGAACGCCCTGCCGAGATCCTCCGCCTGCCCGACCAGGGCCGCCCCCTGGCCGTCGGCGAGCCCGCTAACCTGGCGCTGGTCAACCCCGACGGCCCCTGGACGGCCGCCGGCGCCGACATGGCGTCGAAGGCCTCCAACACGCCGTACGAAGGAATGGACTTCAACGCGCGGGTCGAGCTGACCATGCTGCGCGGCACCATCACGCACCGGATTGAGAATTAAGGACACCCCAGTTATGAGCACTCAGAAAACACCCGCCCTCCTTGTTCTCGGAGACGGGAAGGTCTTCCCGGGCTACGCGTTCGGCTCCGCCGCAGCTGAGGTCTACGGCGAGGCCGTGTTCACCACCGCGATGACCGGCTACCAGGAAACCATGACAGACCCCTCCTACCACCGCCAGATCGTGGTAATGACGGCCCCGCAGATCGGCAACACCGGCTGGAACGACGAGGACAACGAGTCCCACGACTCCAATATTTGGGTCGCCGGACTCGTCATCCGCGACCTGGCCAAGCGCGTTTCCAACTGGCGCGCCCAGCGCTCCCTGGAGGACGAAATGAAGACCCAGGGCGTCACGGGCATCTACGGCGTGGACACCCGCAGCGTGGTGCGCCACCTGCGCACCTACGGCTCCATCGCCGCGGGGATCTTCACGGGGGAGGCGGCGCGCGAGGACGTCGATACGCTCGTAGCAAAGGTCAACGAGCAGCCTTCGATGGCCGGGGCCGACCTCGCGGGCGAGGTGACCACCTCCGAGCCTTACGTGATCGCGGCGCAGGGGGAGAAGAAGTATACCGTCGTGGCCTACGACATGGGCATCAAGACCGCCACCCCGGGCCATTTCGCGCAGCGCGGCATCGAGACGATCGTCGTCCCCGCCGACACCCCTTTCGAGCAGATCGCGAGCTACAACCCGGACGGAGTGTTCATCTCCAACGGCCCGGGCGACCCCGCCACCGCGGACGCGATGGTGGCCGTGACCCGCGACGTTATCGCGAACAAGGTGCCGCTGTTCGGCATCTGCTTCGGCAACCAGATCCTCGGCCGCGCGCTCGGCATGGAGACCTACAAGCTGAAGTTCGGCCACCGCGGCGTCAACGTGCCGGTGAAAAACCACCTCACCGGAAAGATCGACATCACCAGCCAGAACCACGGCTTCGCCCTGAAGGGCACGGCGGGCGAAAGCTTCGACACCGACTTCGGCCCCGCCGTGGTCACGCACACCTGCCTCAACGACGGCGTCGTCGAGGGCGTCGCGCTGGAAAGCGGGATGGCGTACTCCGTGCAGTACCACCCCGAGTCCGCCGCCGGCCCGCACGACGCGAACCCGCTGTTCGACCAGTTCATCGACCTGATGGACAACCACAGCCCGAACAAGAACTAACCAGGGACGGAACCCAGGGAAGGAACGCAAAAGACTATGAAGCGAGAAGACATCAACCACGTCCTGGTTATCGGTTCTGGGCCCATCGTCATCGGCCAAGCCTGTGAGTTCGACTACTCCGGCACCCAGGCGTGCCGGGTGCTCAAGGAGGAGGGGTTGCGGGTGACGCTGATCAACTCCAACCCGGCCACGATCATGACCGACCCGGAGTTCGCCGACCACACCTACGTGGAGCCGATCGAACCCGCCTACATTGACGCCATCCTCGCCCGCGAGGCTGAACAGGGCCACCCGGTCGACGCGATTCTGGCCACCCTCGGCGGCCAGACCGCGCTCAACGCGGCGATTCAGCTCGACCGCCAGGGCATCCTGGCCAAACACAGCGTCGAGCTCATCGGCGCGAACATCGAGGCCATCGAGCGCGGCGAGGACCGCCAGAAGTTCAAGGACATCGTGGCCGCGATCGGCGGCGAGTCCGCGCGCTCGCGCGTGTGCCACACAATGGAACAGGCCCACGAGGCGGTCGCAGAGCTCGGCCTGCCGGTCGTCGTCAGGCCCTCGTTCACGATGGGCGGGCTCGGCTCCGGCCTCGCCTTCAGCATGGAGGACCTCGAGCGCATCGCGGGCGGCGGGTTGGAGGCCTCGCCGGAGGCGAACGTGCTCATCGAGGAGTCGATCCTTGGCTGGAAGGAGTTCGAGCTCGAGCTCATGCGCGACGGCGACGACAACGTCGTGGTCATCGCGTCCATCGAAAACGTCGACGCGCTTGGCGTGCACACCGGCGACTCCGTCACCGTCGCCCCGGCGCTCACCCTGACCGACCGAGAGTTCCAGACCATGCGCGACCAGGGCATCGCCATCATCCGCGAGGTCGGAGTGGACACCGGCGGCTGCAACATCCAATTCGCGGTGAACCCCGTCGACGGGCGCATCATCACCATCGAGATGAACCCGCGCGTGTCCCGCTCCTCGGCTCTCGCGTCGAAGGCAACCGGCTTCCCCATCGCCAAGATCGCCTCCAAGCTCGCCATCGGCTACACCCTTGACGAGATCACCAACGACATCACGGGCGTCACCCCGGCGGCCTTCGAGCCGACGCTTGACTACGTCATTGTGAAGATGCCGCGCTTCGCCTTCGAGAAGTTCCCCGGCTCGGACGAGACGCTGGGCACGTCCATGAAGGCCGTCGGCGAGGCAATGGGCATCGGCCGCAACTACATCCAGGGCCTGAACAAGGTCATGCGTTCGATGGAGGATTCCCCCAGCGGTTTTTGGACGCGCCCCGACGAGTACGTCGCCGGCGAGCGCGCCACCGACGCCGCGGCGGTCCTCGAGGACCTCGCGACCCCGACCGATAAGCGCATGTACGACGTCGAGCTCGCCCTCCGCCTCGGCGCGAGCATCGAGGACGTCCACGCCGCCTCCGGCATCGACCCGTGGTTCCTCGCAGAGCTCGCCGACCTCGTCGAGTTCCGCGAGGTGCTGCGTTCGGCGCCGGTCCTCGACGGCGCGCTGCTGCGCGAGGCGAAGGGCTACGGGCTTTCCGACGCCCAAATCGCCGCCCTTCGCCCCGAGCTGGCGGGGGAGGACGGCGTGCGCTCCCTGCGCTGGTCGCTGGGCATCCACCCCGTGTTCAAGACGGTGGACACCTGCGCCGGGGAATTCGAGGCGCAGACGCCGTACCACTACTCGGCTTACGAGCTTGACCCGAATGCGGAGAGCGAGATCGAGCAGACCGGCAAGGAGAAGGTGATCATCCTCGGTTCCGGGCCCAACCGCATCGGCCAGGGCATCGAGTTCGACTACTCCTGCGTCCACGCAGCGCTCGAGCTGTCGCGCGTGGGCTACGAGACGGTGATGGTCAACTGCAACCCAGAGACCGTCTCCACCGACTACGACACCGCCGACCGCCTCTACTTCGAGCCGCTCACCTTCGAAGACGTCATGGAGATCTACCGGGCGGAGGCCGCCTCCGGCACCGTCGCGGGCGTGATCGTCCAGCTCGGCGGACAAACGCCCCTGGGCCTAGCGCAGCGGCTTGCCGACGCCGGCGTTCCCGTCGTCGGGACGTCTCCCGAGGCGATCGACCTGGCGGAAGACCGGGGCGCGTTCGGAACCGTGCTCACCGCGGCGGGCCTGCCCGCACCCGCCTACGGCACGGCAACCTCGTTCGCGGAGGCCCGGGAGGTGGCCGCCCGTATCGGCTACCCGGTGCTGGTGCGCCCCTCCTACGTCCTCGGCGGGCGCGGCATGGAGATCGTCTACGACGAGGCGAGCCTCGAGGACTACATCGACCGCGCCACCGAGCTCAGCCCGGACCACCCCGTGTTGGTGGACCGCTTCCTCGACTCCGCGATCGAGATCGACGTTGACGTGCTCAGCGACGGCGAACGCGTCTACCTCGGCGGCGTAATGGAGCACATCGAGGAGGCCGGCATCCACTCGGGCGACTCGGCGTGCGCCCTGCCGCCGATGACCATCGGCCCGGAGGACATCGACACCGTGCGCCGCAGCGCCGCCGCTCTGGCCCACGGCATTGGAGTCAAGGGTCTCATGAACGTCCAGTTCGCCCTCAAGGACGACATCCTCTACGTCATCGAGGCCAACCCGCGCGCCTCCCGCACGGTGCCCTTCGTGTCCAAGGCGACCGGCGTGCACCTGGCCAAGGCGGCCTCGCGCATCATGATGGGCGCGACGATCCCCGAGCTGCAGGCCGAGGGCATGATCCCCGCGGACTACGACGGCGGCTCGCTGCCGCTCGAGCACCCCATCGCGGTGAAGGAGGCGGTGCTGCCGTTCACTCGCTTCCGGACGCCGACGGGAGCGGTGCTGGACACCATCCTCGGCCCGGAAATGAAGTCCACGGGTGAGGTCATGGGCCTGGCGGACTCCTTCGGCGAGGCCTACGCCAAGGCGGAGGCCGCCGCTTTCGGCGAGCTGCCCGCGGCCGGCACGGTGTTCGTGTCCGTGGCCAACCGCGACAAGCGCTCGCTCATTCTGCCCATTCAGCGCCTGTACACGATGGGCTTTTCCATCGTGGCCACGTCGGGCACGGCCTCGATGCTGCGCCGCAACGGCATCGAGTGCGAGCTGGCGGTCAAGGCCTCCGAGGCCCGCGAAGGCGCCGAGGGCGTGTCCATCGTCGAGCGCATCACCAACGGGGAGATCGACTTGATCCTCAACACCCCCGCGGGCTCCTCGGGAGCCCGCCACGACGGCTACGAGATCCGCGCCGCGGCCGCTGCGGCGGGCGTGCCGCTCATCACGACGGTGCAGGGCGTTGTCGCTGCGGTACAGGGCATCGAAGACATGCGCGACAACGAGCTGTCCGTGCGCAGCCTGCAGGAGATTGACCACACGGCGGGCGCGCGCTAATGGGCTTCGGCGAGCGCCTCGTCGAGGCGGGACAGCGTCACGGCAGGCTGTGCGTGGGTATCGACCCGCACGCTGCACTGCTGCAGCAGTGGGGTTTGGGCGACGACGTCGCCGGGCTGCGCACGTTCACGCGCACGTGCGTCGAGGCGTTTGCCGGCCACGTCGCGCTGGTCAAACCGCAGGTGGCCTTCTTCGAGCGCTTCGGTTCCGCGGGTTTCGTGGTCCTGGAGGAGGCGCTGGCGGCGCTGCGCGAGGCGGGCACGCTCGTCGTGGCCGACGCCAAGCGCGGTGACATCGGCTCCACCATGGCCGGTTACGCCCAGGCGTGGCTCGGCGTGGGCTCGCCCCTTGAGGCCGACGCGGTGACTCTCACGCCCTTCTTGGGGGTGGGCTCGCTCACCCCGGCGATCGAGCTGGCCCGCGAGAACGGCAAGGGCGTGTTTGTCATGGCCGCGAACTCCAACCCGGAGGCGGTGGCCTTCCAATCCCAGCAGATCGACGACGTGAGCATCGCCCAGCAGATGGTGAACGCGTGCGCCCAGTACAACCGCGGCCCCGGGGTCGGGGACGTGGGGGTCGTGGTGGGCGCGACCGTCGCGCAGCCGCCCGTCCTAGATACGCTCAACGCCCCGGTGCTTATGCCGGGGGTGGGGGCGCAGGGGGCGAGCTTCGCCGACGCCGACCGCGTGGCGGGAACTCACCGCCACGCGGTGTTCCCCAACGTGTCGCGTGGCGTGCTTTCCGCGGGGCCCCACGTCCGTGACCTGCGACAACGCGCCGCCGAAATGGCGCAGCCAGCGTAAACGGGGGCTTATTCGTCCGCGCCGAAAAACCCTGGTAGTTTAGGTGCGTCCATGCGATGACGTGGCAAAACACCGTCCGCCAGTACCGGCGGGCGGCGACCCAGTGATACACTTAGCCGGTACCAGTGAGTTGCACTGATGGGATTCGGGCAGCTGGCTGATCCGGTTGGGAAACTGGCCCAAGAACTTTACTACGAGACAATGGAGGAAACGTGGCCCTTCCACAGTTGACCGATGAGCAGCGTAAGGAAGCCCTCGCCAAGGCAGCAGAGGCACGCAAGCAGCGCGCGGAACTGAAGGCTTCGCTCAAGCGCGGGGATACCACTCTCAAGGACGTCTTGGACAAGGCGGAGTCTGACGAGATCATCGGCAAGACCAAGGTCTCCGCGCTCCTCGAGGCCATGCCGAAGGTGGGCAAGGTGAAGGCCCGCGAGATCATGGAGGAACTCGAGATCGCCCAGACCCGCCGTCTGCGTGGTCTCGGCGAGCGCCAGCGCCGCGCTCTCCTGGAGCGTTTCGGCTTCGAGGCGTAAGCCCGTGCGGGACGCGACGCAGCGAGGACGGCTGGTCGTCATGGCCGGCCCCTCAGCTGTGGGCAAGTCAACGGTGGTTCACCGCCTGCGCACCGACGTCCCCGACCTGTACTTCTCCGTGTCAATGACGACGCGTCAGCCCCGCCCCGGCGAGGTCGACGGCAAAGACTACTTCTTTGTCACCCCCGAGTATTTCCAGAACCGCATCGACGCCGGCGAGATGCTTGAGTGGGCGGATATTCACGGGGGGCTGCAGCGCTCGGGCACTCCTGCTGGCCCGGTCAAGGAGGCGATGGCCGCTGGCCGTCCCGTGCTCGTCGAGGTGGACCTCGCGGGGGCCCGTACCATCAAACGGCTGATGCCGGACGCTGCCACCGTCTTCCTCGCCCCGCCCTCGTGGGAGGTGCTCGTGGATCGGTTAACAGGCCGCGGCACCGAGCCGGAGGACGTGATTCAGCGCAGGCTGGAGACCGCACGCCGCGAACTTGAGGCGCAGAGCGAGTTCGATGACGTTGTCATCAACGACGACGTTGAGTCGGCAGCTGCCGCCATCGCGGATATACTATTGAGCACACAATCCGAGACTGAGTAGTTGCAAGTACAAGTAGGTGTAAGTGAGCAACGTTAGTGACGACCAGATGGTCTACGATGCCCCCGAGGGCATCACGGCCCCGCCGATCGACGAGCTTTTGACCAAGGTGTCGTCCAAGTACGCTTTGGTGATCTTCGCCGCGAAGCGGGCCCGCCAGATCAACAGCTTCTACCAGGAGCAGGACGAGGGCGTCTTCGAGTTCATCGGCCCCTTGGTCACCCCGGAAGCGGGGGAGAAGCCGCTGTCCATCGCGCTGCGCGAGATCCAGGCGGACCTCCTCGAGCACGAGGAAGGGCACTAATCCGCGTGCCGACGTAAAACGAGGCGCGCCGACTCTCGCCGAGCGGCGCGCCTTTGTCGTGTCCTGTGTCGTGTCCTGGGTGCGAAGCGGTGAGCGGCGGCGGCGCTAGACTGGGCGCCTATGAGCGAAGGCATGAATGTCGTTGTCGGTGTGTCAGGCGGAATCGCCGCGTACAAGGCGTGCCACGTGGTGCGTGACTTTACTGAGCGAGGCGACCACGTCCGCGTCGTGCCCACGGCCAACGCGTTGAATTTCGTCGGCGCGGCGACGTTCGAGGCGCTCTCCGGCAACCCTGTGGAGACGGGTGTGTTCACGCGCGTCGACGAGGTGCAGCACGTGCGGGTGGGGCAGGAGGCAGACCTCATCGTCGTCGCTCCCGCAACCGCCGACCTTATGGCGCGCGTCGCCGCTGGGCGCGCGGACGACCTGCTGACGTCGACGCTCTTGGTGGCCACCTGCCCGGTGGTCGTAGCGCCCGCCATGCACACCGAGATGTGGAGGAACCCCGCGACGCAGGAGAATGTGGCCACCCTGCGGCGGCGCGGCTACACCGTTCTGGAGCCCGCGCATGGGCGGCTGACGGGCACCGACACCGGTCCGGGCAGGATGCTGGAGCCGGGCGTGATCGCGGAGCTTGCCCGCACCGTCGCCGAGCACGGCGCGTTGGGGCGAGGCCTGGAAGGAAAACGCGTGCTCATCAGCGCCGGGGGGACGCAGGAGAACATCGACCCCGTGCGCTACGTGGGCAACCGTTCGTCGGGGCGCCAAGGCTACGCGCTGGCGGACATCGCGGCGCACAAGGGCGCGCAGGTCACGCTCGTGGCCTGCGACACCGCGGAGCTGGAGGCCCCGGCGGGGGCCGAGGTCGTCCGGGCGCGTTCGACCCGCGAGCTGAAGCGCGCGATGGATGAGCGCGCGGCGGAGGCGGACGTGATCATCATGTCGGCGGCGGTATCCGACTACCGCCCGGAACACGAGGCGACGTCGAAGCTGAAGAAGGGGCAGAGCGACGACGCGTTGTCGACGATCCGGTTGGTGGAAAACCCGGACGTGCTGCGCGGGCTCGTCGACAAGCGAGAAGCGGGGGAGACGAACGCCGTCATCGTGGGGTTCGCCGCGGAGACGGATAACCCGTTGGAGTACGGTAAGGCTAAGCTTGCACGCAAGGGCGCGGACCTGCTGATGGTGAACTCGGTGGCCGAGGGCAAAGTCTTCGGTCAGCCCCGCAATAGCGGGTGGCTGATCGGGCGCGACGGCTCGGTCTCTGAGATCGCCGACGGCCCAAAGCACGTGGTGGCGGCGCAGATATGGGACGCCATCGAGGGCTGGACCACCGAGGTTTGACACTTAGACCGCTTGGTCTATATTGGTCAGGAGTGCCTACACGAGTCGACGAAGGAAAGACTTTGATAACACCGTCTACACCGTCTACACCGTCTCCAGCGACGAGCCGCCGCTTGTTTACCAGCGAATCCGTTACGGAGGGCCACCCGGACAAGATCTGCGACGCTATCTCGGACGCGGTCCTCGATGACCTGCTCGCGCAGGACCCGCGGGCCCGGGTGGCGGTGGAAACACTGGTGACGACGGGCCAGGTCCACGTCGTGGGCGAGGTCTCCACCTCCGCGTACTCCAACATCGCCAGGATCGTGCGCGAGAAGCTCGTGGGCATCGGCTTTACCTCCTCCGAGGTCGGCTTCGACGGGCGCACCTGCGGCGTGAACATCGCGATCGGGGAACAGTCCAATGAGATCGCCGAGGGCGTCAACGTCTCGCAGGAACACCGCGAGGGCCACTCCACGGAGGAGAAAGACCAGTCGGGCGCGGGCGACCAAGGCTTGATGTTTGGCTACGCTACCGACGAGACGCCGGAGTATATGCCGCTGCCGATCGCGACGGCGCACCGCCTCGCCCGGCGCCTGACCGCCGTGCGCAAGGCGGGCGAAGTCGTCGGTCTGCGCCCGGACGGCAAAACCCAGGTGACCTTCGCCTACGAGGGGGACCAACCTGTCCGCCTCGACACCATCGTCGTCTCTACGCAGCACGACCCGAACTTCGCCGGCGAGGAACTGTCTGCCGCCGTGCGCGAACACGTCGTCGAGTGGGTCATCAAGGACGCCGGGCTGGAGCGCTACTACGACTCGGAAACAAAGCTTTTGGTCAACCCCTCTGGGTCCTTTGTCTTGGGAGGGCCGATGGGCGACGCCGGGCTGACTGGGCGCAAGATCATCGTCGACACCTACGGCGGAATGGCACGTCACGGCGGCGGCGCCTTCTCCGGAAAGGACCCGTCGAAGGTGGACCGCTCCGGCGCCTATGCCATGCGGTGGGTGGCCAAGAACGTCGTCGCGGCCGGGCTGGCGCGCCGCGTGGAGCTCCAAGTGGCCTACGCGATCGGCCGCGCGACCCCCGTCGGCCTCTACGTTGAGACCTTCGGCACCGCCGCCGAGGGCCAGACGAGCGAGTCCATCCAGCACGCCGTGGAACAGGTCTTTGATCTGCGGCCGAGCGCCATCATCAACGAGCTCGACCTGCTGCGGCCGATTTACGGGCAGACCGCCGCCTACGGTCACTTCGGCCGCACGGACCTCGACCTGCCGTGGGAACGCCTCGACCGCGTCGACGCGCTGCGCGAGGCCGCGGGCCTGAGCTAGCCGCCCTGGAGCGCTATGGCACAACCACCAGCCGCGGCCGCAGCGACGGCGCCCGTCGCCCGGCTTCTGCCGCTCCTCGGTCTCGCGCACCTTGACCGCCCCTTCGACTACCTCGTCACCGAGGCCGACTCGGAGGCGGCGCGGCCGGGGGTCCGGGTGCGCATCCGCTTCGCCGGGCGCCTCGTCGACGCCATCGTCCTGTCGCGCCACGCCACCTCCGAGCACGAGGGCGACCTGCGCTTCATCGAGCGCGTCATCTCCCCCGAGGTTGTGGCGCCTGCGCGCGTGCGCACGCTGGTCGACGCCCTCGCAGAGCGCTACGCGGGGGTCCGCAGCGACATCTATCGCTCCGCCGTGCCCGCCCGCCACGCGAAGGCCGAGGAGACGGACACGGCCACGGCGTGGGAGGAGCTCGGCGAGGCGGGCGAGCCCGACCTGTCCGCCTGGACCGCGTACGAGCACGGCCAGTCCTTTGTCGACGCGGTCGTCGAGGGCAAGCTTGCGCGCGCCGCGTGGCAGGTCGCCCCGGGGGAGAAGTGGCCGGTGGCGGTGGCCGCTCTGGCTACGAAGGTCGCCATCGACGGCGGGGGCGTGCTGATTGTGGTGCCGGACCAGCGGGACGTCGATACGTGCGAGGCGGCCCTGCGCGAGCTCGTGGGGCCGCGACAGATTACGACGCTGACCGCGGCGCAGGGCCCGCAAGCGCGCTACTCGCGCTACCTGTCGGTCCTGCACGGGCAGGGGCGCTTGGTGGTGGGGACGCGCTCAGCGGCGTTCGCCCCGGTAGAGCACCTGCGGCTGATGGTGCTCATGCACGACGGCGACGAGTCGCTCGTCGACCCCCGCGCCCCCTACGTCCATGCTCGCGAAGTGCTTACCACCCGCTCCGCCATCGAGGGCGCCTCACTGGTCATCGGCGGCCACGCCCGCACGGCGGAGACCCAGCTGCTCGTCGAGTCGGGGTGGATGCACGAGCTCGTCGCGCCGCGCGAGCTGCTGCGCCAGCGTGGGCCGCACATCCGAGCGGCGGCAGACAGCGACGTCGCGCTGGAGCGCGACCCCCGCGCCCGCGAGGCGCGTGTGCCGTCGATCGCCTTCCAGGCGGCGGCGCGGGCGCTGGAGAGGGGCGCCCCCGTGCTCTTCCAGGTCCCCCGCACGGGGTACATCCGCTCATTGGCGTGCGGGAACTGTCGCGCCCCGGCGCGCTGTCGCTGGTGCAACGGGCCGCTGGGCCTGCCCGCGAGTAACGCCGAGGCGGCCGCTCCGACGTGCCGCTGGTGCGGTCGCGTCGACACCGCCCACGTCTGCGCCGAGTGCGGCTCGCGCAAGCTGCGGTCTGTGGTGGTGGGCACAGAGCGCACGGCCGAGGAGCTGGGGCGGGCCTTTCCGCGCACGCGGGTGCGCACGTCGTGGGGCGAGCGCATCCTCGCTACCGTGCCGCGCGAGCCAGCGATCGTCGTGGCGACCCCAGGGGCCGAGCCGGCCGTGGACGCCGGCGGCTACGGCGCCGCGGCGCTCCTCGACACGTGGGCGCTTTTGCGCCGCCCCGACCTGCGGGCGGTCGAAGATGCCTTTGCCGCGTGGCTTGCTGCGGCGACCCTTGTGGAGCCGCGCGAGGATGGTGGCGAGGTCGTCGTCGTGGCCGAGCCCTCGCACCCCGCCGTCCAGCACCTCATCCGGTGGGACGCCCCCGGCTTCGCCGCCCTCGAGCTCGCGCAGCGCCGCGAGGCCCGCTTCCCGCCCGCGGTGCACCTCGCGCTTATCGACGCCCCCCGCGCCGCCCTCGAGGACTACTTCGCGCACACCGACCTGCCCGCCCATGCGGAAAAGCTCGGCCCCGTCGACCTGCCGCCCGGCGAGGACCTGCCGGGGCACTGGAATGAGGCGGAGTACGGCCCCGCGCAGCGCGTGCTCGTGCGCAGCCCGCTAGCGGGGCGCGCCGAGCTGGGGCGCGCGCTGCGGGCGGGGTCCGTGAGCCGGGCGACGCGCAAGCAGGACCTGCCGCTGCGCGTGCGGGTCGACCCCATCAATATCGGCTAAACGGGACGCTCACGTAGAATCGGCCAGCATGGCAGTGCGCGAGATCAGGGTGTTGGGAGACCCAGTGCTCAGCGCGACGGCGCAGCCGGTGGAGGCCTTCGGGCAGCCGATCCGGCGGCTGGTCGCGGACATGCTGGAGACCATGGACCATGCTGGCGGCGTTGGGCTCGCGGCGAACCAGATTGGCGTGACCCGCCGCGTTTTCGTCTTCGATTGCCAGGGAATGCGCGGCCACTTGGTCAACCCGGTATGGCGCCCGGTGGGAACCGCGCGGCAGGTGGGCCGCGAAGGCTGCCTGTCCGTGCCGGGGGTGGCGGGCCCGGTGGAGCGCTACAACGACGTCGTGGCCGCGGGCCGCGACGTCGACGGGCGCCCGCTGGCCTTGCGGGCGACGGGGCTGCTTGCGCGCTGTATTCAGCACGAGACAGACCACCTCGACGGGGTGATGTTCATGCGCCGGATGGACCCGGCGGTGCGCGCGGAGGCGATGGCGCTCATCCGCGGCGCGGACTGGTTTAAGGAGAAGTAGATGCGCCTAGTGTTTGCCGGCACGCCCGAACCCGCGGTCGTGTCGTTGGAGAAGCTGATCCGCTCGGACCACGAGGTCGTCGCGGTGCTCACCCGCCCTGACGCGCGGCGCGGCCGAGGGCGGAGCGTGCGCCCCTCTCCAGTGAAGGAGCTCGCCCTCGAGCACAGCATTGAAGTGCTCACGCCGGATACGCTGCGCGATGACGCCACCCGCCGCCGGCTGGAGGAGCTCGCCCCGGAGGCGATACCGGTCGTGGCCTACGGCAACCTTGTGCCCGAGGATCTGCTCGCGCTGCCCACCCACGGCTGGGTGAACCTGCACTTTTCGCTGCTGCCCGCGTGGCGTGGCGCGTCGCCCGTGCAGGCGGCCATCGCACACGGCGACGCCACGACGGGCGCGACCACCTTCCGCATCGACGCCGGCCTCGACACCGGCGACATCTTGGGAACCGTCACCGCGGAGATCGGCCCGCGGGACACGGCCGATGACGTTCTCGCCCGCCTCGCCGAGGTCGGCGGCGACCTCCTCGTGGATACCATGACCGCCCTGGATCACGGCGCCGTCCAGCCCACCGTGCAGCCAGACGAGGGGACGTACGCCGGAAAGATTCACCAGGCGGACGCCCGTGTGGAGTGGACGCAGCCCGCCGAGGTCATCGACCGCCGAATCCGTGCCCACACCCCGGTGCCGGGGGCATGGACGACGTGGGGGCAGACGCGCCTGAAGTTGGGGCCCGTCGAGCTCACCGAAGGAGCCGGCCTTGACCCCGGCGAGGTGCGCCGGGAGAAAAACGCCGTCTACGTGGGCACCGCGACGACGGAGGTGCGGCTGGGGCTCATCCAGCCGCCGGGAAAGAAGATGATGGAGGCCGCGGCGTGGGCTCGCGGGCTCAACGCTGATGTGGTGGAGACGGGAGTGGTGTTCGAGTGAGCGGAGGGTTTCGTTCGCGCTCTGCGGGGCGTAGGCAGCCGAAGGGCGGGCGCGTGGAGGGGAAGCGGGCGGCGCCCGTGGGGGCGTCGATAGGCGACCCGGCCCGAGAAACCGCCTGGGAGGTGGTGCGCCGCGTAGCGGTTGACGGC
The DNA here is from genome assembly GCF_900105305.1 of Corynebacterium timonense. NCBI lineage: Bacteria > Bacillati > Actinomycetota > Actinomycetes > Mycobacteriales > Corynebacteriaceae > Corynebacterium > Corynebacterium timonense. The sequence goes on from NZ_LT629765.1 coordinate 856,215, forward strand.
GCCTACGCCAACCTCACGCTGCCCGCCCTGCTGCGAGAGCGGAAGGTCGGCGGGCGCGACGCGGCCTTCGCCACCGAGCTGACCTACGGCACGCTGCGCGCTCTCGGCGTCGTCGACGCCGTCATCGGGGAGTGCTCCTCGCGGCCCATCGGCGAGATTAGCCCGGAGGTTCTGGCCGCCCTGCGCCTCGGCGCCTACCAGCTGTTGTACATGCGCGTCGAGCAGCACGCGGCGGTGGATACCTCCGTGCGGCTCGTGGAGGCCTCGGGGCAGGTCAAGGCAAAAGGCTTTACCAACGGCGTGCTGCGCACGATCGCGCGGACACCGGCCGAGGAGTGGATGACCACGCTCACCCCGGAGGGCGAGCTCGCCGCCCTCGCGTTTCGTACCGCGCACCCGGAGTGGATTGCCCGCTCCTTCGCCGAGGTGCTCCCGGACGACGAGCTGCCCGCGGCGCTCGAGGCGGACAGCGCGCGCCCCATCGTGCACCTGGTGGCGCGGCCCGGCGAGATGTCGGCCGAGGAGCTCGCGCTGGTGACGGGCGGCGAGGAAGGCACGTACTCCCCGTACGCCGTGTACCTGCCGGAGGGCGATCCCGGCAAGCTCGAGCCAGTGCGCGCGCGCCTCGCCGCGGTCCAGGACGAGGGCTCGCAGCTCATCGCTCGTGCCGTGGCGACCGTCCCCGTCGAGGGTGACGCCGGGCGCTGGCTCGACCTGTGCGCGGGCCCCGGCGGCAAGGCGGCGCTGATCGGCGCGCTTGCGCAGATCGAGGGTGCCCGGGTCGACGCGGTCGAGGTCAGCGAGCACCGCGCGAAGCTCATCCGCTCGGCCGTCGATGACCTCCCCGTGCGCGTGCACGTCGCCGACGGCCGAGACCCGGGCCTCGAGGAGGCGCCAGAGCAGGGCTACGACAGGGTGCTTGTCGACGCCCCCTGCTCCGGCCTCGGCGCCCTGCGGCGTCGCCCCGAGGCGCGGTGGACCAAGACCGAGGCCGACATCGCCGATCTGACCGCCCTCCAGTTTGAGCTGCTCACCTCAGCGATCGGGCTGGCGAGGCCGGGCGGCGTGGTGGTCTACTCCACCTGTTCTCCGGATGCGCGGGAGACCCGAGCGGTGGTTGATCGCGCCCTGGCCGCGGGGGGCGTCGAGGAGCTCGACGCCCGCGTGTTCGTGCCGGGGATGGGCAACGTCGGCCCGGGCCCGAGCGTGCAGATGTGGCCGCACCGCCACGGCACCGACGCGATGTTTTTCTCCGTGCTGCGAAAGATAGGGTAGAACCCATGATCTACATTGCCCCCTCGATCCTTGCCGCGGACTACGCCGCCCTCGGAGACGACGTGCGCAAAGTCGCCGGCGCCGATCTTCTCCACGTGGACATCATGGACGGGCATTTCGTGCCGAACTTGTCCTTCGGCCCGGACGTGACCCGGGCCGTCGACGGCGTGACCGAGCAGTTTCTGGACATGCACCTCATGATCGAGCAGCCGGAGCGGTGGTTTGAGACGTACGCCGCCGCAGGCGGCGACCGGCTGGTCTTCCACGTCGAGGCGACCGCCGACCATCTCGCTGCCGCGCGGCAGATCCGCGAGCTGGGTGTGCAGGCCGGGTTCGCGCTCAAACCGGGCACCCCGCTCGAGCCCTACCTCGACGGGTTGGACAATTTCGCGGAGGTCATGGTGATGAGCGTCGAGCCCGGCTTCGGTGGCCAGAAATTCATGCCGGAGGTCCTGGGCAAGGTGCTGACTCTGCGGCAGCACATCGACGAGCGGGGCCTGGACACCCTCATCGGCATCGACGGGGGCATCGGCGCCGCCACGATCGCGCAGGCCGCCGCAGCCGGTGTGGACGCCTTCGTCGCCGGCTCCGCGGTCTTCGGCGCGGACAGCCCGGCCGAGGCCGTGGAGAACCTGCGCCGCCTGGCCACCGAGGCGCGGGCCACTGTGGGGCGGGTCGGCGAGCCGTGATCCCCGGACTGGAGGCCGCGCTGCGCGCGGGCGAGCAGGTGCGCGGCACGACCTCGCCCAACCCGCCCGTCGGCTGCGCCCTCGTCGCCCCCGACGGAGAGATTATCGCCACCGGGGGCACCTCCCCGGCGGGAGGGCCCCACGCCGAGATCCACGCCTTGCGGCGCGCAGGCGGGCGGGCGCGCGGCGCGAGCGCCGTGGTCACCCTCGAACCGTGCAACCACACCGGCCGCACGGGGCCGTGCACCGACGCGCTCGTCAACGCCGGTGTCGCACGCGTGGTCTACCTCACCGCTGACCCGAACCCGGAGGCCTCCGGCGGCGCCGATTACCTGCGCCGCAGCGGCGTCGAGGTCGAGCACGTGCCCACGCGTGTCGACGCGCTCCAGCCGTGGCTCACCAGCGTGCGGCGCGGCCGTGTGTCCGTGACCGCGAAGTTCGCCGCCACCACCGACGGTTTCACCGCCGCGCCCGACGGGACGAGCCAATGGATCACCGGGGCCGAGGCCCGCCGGCGCGTGCACGAGGACCGGGCGCTGCGCGACGCCATCCTCGTCGGCACCGGCACGGTGTTGGCGGACAACCCCTCGCTCACCGCGCGCCACCCCGACGGCTCACTCATGCGGCGCCAGCCGCGACGGGTGGTCGTGGGCACGCGCGAGGTGCCCGAGGGAAACCTGACGCGCCTCGGCTTCGAGCGCTACGCCAGCCCGCGGGAGGCGATGCAGGCGCTGTGGGACACCGGGGCGCGCGACGTCCTCGTCGAGGGCGGCGCCGGCCTGCTCAGCAGCATGTTCGAGATCGGGGTTGTGGATCGGGTGCAGGCGTACCTGGCTCCGATGCTCCTGGGCGGGGGGAGGGGCGTCGTCACGCGCGCTCTGGCCCCGACCCTCGCGCGCGCCCCGCGGTTCCAGCTGAGCGGGCTGTACCAGCTGGGGCACGACGTACTGATGGAAATGGAGAGGTAGATGTTTACGGGATTGGTCGAAGAGATTGGGGCCGTCAGGGCCGTGGAGGAGCTCGGCGACTCCGTGCGGCTCGTCGTCGCTGCGCCGCTGGTCACGCGGGATGCGCGCCCCGGTGACTCCATCAGCGTCGATGGGGTGTGCCTGACCGTGGTGGACAACGAGGACGGCGCGTTCAGCGCGGACGTGATGCAGGAGACGCTGACGCGCTCGCGCCTGGGCACGTACCGGCCCGGGTCGCGCGTCAACCTCGAGCGGGCGCTCGCCGCGGGTGCGCGCCTCGGTGGCCACATCGTGCAGGGCCACGTCGACGCGGTCGCGCGGGTGCTCAGCCGCACCGTTTCGGAGTACTGGGAGGTGCTGCGCGTCAGCCTGCCGTCCGCGCTCGAGCGCTACGTGGTGGAGAAGGGTTCGATCGCCCTCAACGGGACCTCGCTGACGGTCTCCGGGGTGGGCCGGGCCGGAGAAGGGGACGGGGAAGTGGCCGGGGGAGAAGCGTGGTTCGAGGTCTCGCTCATTCCCACGACCCTCGAGGAGACCACGGCGGGCGAACTTGCCACGGGCGACCCGGTGAACCTCGAGGTGGACATCGTGGCCAAGTACGTTGAGAAAATGGTCGGGGACTAAGCTAAGCACCCATGACAGATCCGATTTCGTTAGACCCGGTTGAGGACGCGATCGCGGCCATCGCCCGCGGCGAGGCCGTAGTTGTCGTCGACAACGAGGACCGGGAGAACGAGGGCGATCTCATTTTCGCCGCGGATCTGGCCACCCCTGAGATCGTCGCTTTTATGGTGCGCTACACCTCCGGCTACATCTGCGTGGCCATGGAGGATGACCGCGCCGACGAACTGCAGCTGCCGCCCATGGTCGCCCGCAACGAGGACGCCCGCGGCACCGCGTACACCGTCACCGTCGACGCTGCCACGGGCACGACAGGGATCTCCGCGCGCTCGCGCTGCGAGACGATCACTCGGCTCGCCGACCCGGCCCGGGGCCCGGCGGACTTCACCCGCCCCGGGCACGTTGTCCCGCTGCGGGCGCGCCGCGGCGGCGTTCTCACGCGCGACGGGCACACCGAGGCCTCCGTCGACCTAGCGCGCCTCGCTGGCCGCGCGCCCGTCGGCGCGTTGTGCGAGATCGTCTCGGAGCAGGACCCGACGGACATGGCGCGCGGCCCGGAGTTGCGCGCCTTCGCCGATTCCCACGGCCTGACGATGATCTCGATTGAGCAGCTCATCGCCTATCGACGCCACCGTGAGCGCCTCGTCGAACGCACCGTCGTCACGCACTTGCCCACCGAGTACGGTGACTTCGACGCCTACGGCTACCGCAACGCCGTGGACGGCACCGAGCACGTCGCCTTGGTCAAGGGCGACATCGAGGGCGCGCGCGACCTCCTCGTCCGCGTGCATTCAGAGTGCTTGACGGGCGATGTCTTCGGCTCGCGCCGCTGCGACTGCGGTCCCCAGCTGCACGAGTCGATGCGCCGGGTGCAGCAGGCCGGGGCCGGCGTCATTGTGTATGTGCGCGGCCACGAAGGCCGCGGCATCGGCCTGCTGGCCAAGCTGGAAGCGTACCGGCTGCAGGACGAGGGCTTGGACACCGTCGACGCCAACCTGGAGCAGGGCTTGCCGATCGACGCCAGGGAGTACTCCGTGGCAGGACAGATCCTCGCCGACCTCGGCGTCGAATCCTTCGAGGTGCTGTCGAACAACCCCGACAAGGTCCTGGCGCTGACGGGCTTCGGCCCCCAGGTCAGCGGGCGGACCCGGATCGAGATCGCCCCGTCCCACGACAACATCCGGTATCTGCGCACCAAGCGCGACCGAATGGGCCACGACCTGCCAGCTGTGGAACACTGGCACGATAGTGCGGACAACCCCCAACGCTAAGGAGCACACCGATGGCCACCCACGCAGCGCCGCAGGGCTATGAGATCAAGGCGGAGGGGCTCACCCTCGCTATCGTGTCGACCCGCTGGAACGAGCGCATTGTGTCCCAGCTGAACTCACGGGCCGTCGCGCGGGCGCGAGAACTCGGCGCGAAGGTCGACCAGTACCTCGTCGCGGGCGCGCTGGAGCTGCCGGTCGTGGTTCAGGAGTGCGCTCGGCGCTACGATGCCGTCGTCGCGCTCGGCTGCGTGATCCGCGGGGAGACGGCTCACTTCACGTACGTATGTGACTCGGTGACGGCGGGCCTGACCCGCATCGCCCTGGACGAGTCGACGCCCGTCGGAAACGGAGTGCTCACCGTCGACGAGGAGGACCAGGCCTGGGACCGCGCGGGAGGGCCGGACACGAAGGAAGACAAGGGGGCCGAGGCCGTCGAGGCTGCGTTGAGCGCTGTTGTGGAGCTCAACCGGGTCCGCGCGCATGCGCCGCGGGTTTAGGAAAAACCCCGCGGGGGACTACTATCGGGCACAAACGTGCGCCGCGCGGACTAGGTGCGGACTAGGCGCGGAAGAGATGGGGAGAGTAGAGGACGTGACGGAGGGCAACAGGCTAAGCGACCGCGAGCTGGAGTACCTGAACGCGGCCGACCCGCACGCGATGGTGTCAACGAAGCCTTGGGAGTTCGAGGTCACCTCGCCCTACCTGCGCAAGATCGCCATCGTCTGGGTGATCGTCGTCATGGCTGTGCATATCTTCATGGCCTTCGTGCTCGACGTCGAGTTCACCGGGTTGACTATCACGCAGATTGACAAGGTCGCGTTCCCCGGGGTCGGGCTGATCATCAGCGTGCTGTCCTGGTTCGCGCTGACCCGCCCGCGGGTGCGCGCCAACGAGGACGGCGTCGAGGTGCGCAACATCATCGGCACCCGGTTCTACCCGTGGCTGGTCATCTACGGCCTGTCCTTCCCGCGCGGGGCGCGGATGGCGCGCCTGGAGCTGCCGGAGTTCGAATACGTGCCCCTGTGGGCGATCCAGGCCGGCGACGGGACGAAAGCGCTGGACGCCGTGAAGCAGTTCCGCCGCCTCGAAGCCCAGTACATGCCGGAGGATTAGCGCGCCAGTGCCACACCCTGACAGCTACCGCCCCGCCCCCGGAACGATTCCGACGGAGCCGGGCGTCTATAAGTTCCGCGACCCGAACGGCCGGGTGATCTACGTGGGCAAGGCGAAGAACCTGCGCGCGCGCCTGAGCAACTACTTCCAGCCGCCACACCAGCTGCACCCGCGCACCCGCCAGATGGTCTTCACGGCCGGCTCGGTGGAATGGACGGTCGTGTCCTCGGAGGTCGAGGCGCTCCAGCTCGAGTACACGTGGATCAAGCGCTTCGACCCGTGGTTCAACGTCATGTACCGCGACGACAAGACGTACCCCATGCTCGCGGTGAGCGTGGGCGAGCGTTTTCCCCGCGCCTTTTTCTACCGCGGGCCGCGGCGCAAGGGGGTGCGGTACTTCGGGCCTTTCTCGCACGCCTGGGCGGTGCGCGAAACCCTCGACCTGCTCACTCGCGTTTTCCCCATCCGCACCTGCTCGAACGGTGTGTTCAAGCGGCACGAGGCGCTGGGGCGGCCGTGCTTGCTCGGCTACATCGATAAATGCTCGGCGCCCTGCGTCGGGCGGGTGGACGACGCCGAGTACGATGAAACCGTCCGCGGCTTCCTCGCCTTCATGTCGGGGCGCACGGACGGGGTGGTGCGCGAGCTGACCCGCCGCATGAACGAGGCCGCGGACAACCTCGAGTTCGAAAGGGCCGCGCGGCTTCGCGACGACCTCGGGGCCGTCAACAAAGTCATGGAGCGCCAGACGGTGGTGCTCGCCGCGGGCACGGACGCCGACGTCATCGCCTTCGATACCGACGAGCTCGAGGCCGCGGTGCAAATCTTCAACATCCGCGACGGGCGCATGCGCGCCCAGCGCGGCTGGGTCGTGGAAAAGACGGGCGACGAGCCGGGCAGCGCAGAGCGCCTCGAGGAGGGCCAGGAGGACCCTGCGCTGCCAACCCTGATGCAGAACTTCCTCGTGCAGTACTACTCCGACGCGGTCGAACGGGTCCGCATTGAGGAAGAGGAAGACCGAGCGCTGCGGGAGAGCAAGATCCGCCGTCGCGGAGTCGACCAGGAGTCCCACACCGCCGTTCGCCCGCCGGTCCCGGTGCCGCGGGAGATCCTCGTGGAGGTCATGCCCGACGAGCCCGAGGAGGTCGCGGAGTTGCTCGCGGAGCTGCGTGGCGGGCCCGTCGATATCCGCGTACCGCAGCGCGGGGACAAGGCGGCGCTCATGGAGACGGTGCACCGCAACGCCGCCGAGGCCCTGCACCAGCACAAGCTGAAGCGCGTCGGCGACCTCACAGCGCGCTCGCAGGCGCTGCAGGACATCCAGGACGCGCTCGGCCTCGAAGAGGCGCCGCTGCGCATCGAGTGCACGGACATCTCCCATATCCAGGGGACGGACGTCGTCGCCTCCTTGGTGGTCTTCGAGGATGGGTTGCCGAAGAAGAGCGATTACCGCCGTTACCGCATCCGCGAGGCGGCCGGGGAGGGGCGCTCCGACGACGTCGGCTCGATCGCCGAGGTGACCCGGCGCCGCTTCCGGCGCTACCACGAGGACAAACTGGTCACCCCCGACGAGGACGTCTTCGACGACGACGCCGACGTGGAGACCACCGGCACCCGCCGCTTCGCCTACCCGCCGCAACTGTTCATTGTTGACGGGGGCAAGCCGCAGGTCGCGGCGGCACAGGCGGTCTTCGACGAGCTCGGCATCGTCGACGTCGCCCTGATCGGCCTGGCCAAGCGCTTGGAGGAGGTATGGGTGCCCGGCGACGACGAGCCGGTGATCCTGCCGCGCACTTCCGAGGGCATGTACCTTCTACAGCAGGTCCGCGATGAGGCGCACCGCTTCGCCATCACCTACCACCGCCAGCAGCGCTCGAAGCGGATGCGCGCGTCCGCTCTCGACGGGGTGCCGGGGTTGGGCCAGGCCCGACGCACGGATCTGGTCAAGCATTTCGGCAGCGTGAAGAAGATCCGCGAGGCCAGCGCTGAGGATATCCAGCAGGTCAAGGGCATCGGCCCGAAGCTCGCAGACGCCATTTATGAGCACCTGCACGAGCAGTGACGCGGCGGTGACGTAGTGTCGTCTCGGGGCCCTTTGGTTAGGATAAGCCGCATGGTGTCCGTCATTCGCCCCGTCATTATCACAGGAATGTCCGGTGGAGGCCTGTCCACGGCGGCCAAGGTGTTCGAGGACAAGGGATTCTTCGTCGCCCAGAACCTGCCCCCGCAGATGATCCTCGAGCTCATCGCGCTCGCCCGCGAGGAGGATTCCCCGGTCACGCGCCTCGCGGTGGTCACCGACGTGCGGGCCCGCATGTTCAACGGCTCGCTGATCGGCACGGTGGAGCAGATCCGGGAGGCGGGCGCCGACCCCTTCGTGCTCTTCCTCGAGGCGCGTGACGACGTCCTGATTCGCCGCTTCGACAGCGTCCGGCGCACCCACCCCCTTCAGGGCGACGAGACGCTGCAGGCGGGGATCCGGCGCGAGCGCGAGGAGCTTGCCCAGGTGCGCGAGGCGGCCGACGTCATCATCGACACGTCGAACCTGTCCGTGCATGACCTGCGGCGCGCCGTGGAGGCGTCGGTAGGCCAGCTGCCCGGCGACCGGCAGCACGTGACGGTGGAGTCCTTCGGCTTTAAGCACGGCTCGCCGCGCGACGCCGACATCGTCCTCGACGTGCGCTTTCTGCCGAACCCGTACTGGGTCCAGGAACTGCGGGACTTCCGCGGCGTCGACGCGCCGGTCGCGGAGTACGTGCTTGCGCAACCGGGCGCGACCGAGTTCGTGGACAACGTAGCCGCGCTGCTGGTCTCCATGCTGGGCGGCTACCGCCACGAGGGCAAGGACTTCATCACCGTCGGTATCGGCTGCACCGGGGGCCACCACCGTTCGGTGGCCATCTCGGAGGCCGTCGCTGCCAAGCTGCGCGAGACGGACACCGTCGAGATCAGCGTGCTACACCGCGACCTCGAGCGCTCCTAAACCACCACGATAATTCTCAGGCACATTATGAGTTCACTATCTTTTACCTGCCTCGGTGGCGGCCACGGTCTCTACCAGACACTGCTGGCCGCCCGCGAGGCTCACGCCGACACCATCAACGCGGTTGTCACCGTCGCGGACGACGGGGGCTCCTCCGGGCGCCTGCGCCGCGAGATGGGCATCATCCCGCCCGGCGATCTGCGTATGGCGCTCGCCGCGCTCGCGCACGACGATGAGGCGGGGCGGCTGTGGCGAGACACGCTCCAACACCGCTTCGGTGGCAACGGTGCGATGGCCGGGCACGCGCTGGGCAACCTGGTGATTGCGGGGCTGACGGAGCGCCTGGGGAGCATTCAAGCGGCCTTGGACACCATTTCCGAGTGGACGCGCTCCGCAGGCCGCGTGCTGCCGGTCTGCAACGAGCCGCTCGACATCGAAGCGGACGTCGCCGGGCTTGACGACGACCCCAGGGTCATCCGCTCCGTCCGCGGCCAGGTCGCGGTAGCCACCACTCCGGGGATCGTCCGCCGCGTGCGCCTGCTGCCCGGCAATCCTCCGGTGAACCCGCTGGTGATCGAGGCGATCCACCGCGCTGACGTCGTCACCATCGGGCCGGGCTCCTGGTTTTCCTCGGTGATCCCACACCTGCTCGTGCCCGACGTCGTCGAGGCGCTCAACGAGACCCACGCCAAGGTCGTCGTGCTGCTCAACCTCACGCCCGAAGCCGGCGAAACCCAAGGTTTTACCACCGAGCGCCACATCCACGTCTTCTCGCAGCACGCGCCCTCGCTCAAGGTGGACTGCTTCCTCGCCGACAACCACATCAGCCCGACGGAGGGCGAGCGCCTACACCTGCAGCGCACGGCGGAGGCCGTGGGCGCCACCATCGCGTACCGCGACGTGCATGCGGAGGCGACCGACGGCGTCGTGAACAGGCACGACCCCGTCAAACTGGCGGCTGCCCTCCTCGACCTCTACGGTGAGCGCTAAACTGAGCGCGGTGTTACGGGACCTCACAGGACAACGAAGGCGGTGGTGCGGATGTCTCTGACCGCGAAGGTGAAAGATGAGCTTCTGCACGTGTCCGTGTCGTCGCTCGACGCCACAGCCGCCGAAGCTGCAGCTCTCGTGCGTTTCGCGGGGGAGTACGACACCACAGCGTTTGGCCCCGTTATCGTCGCGGAGTTCGCCGAGCTCGCCGTGGCGCAGCGCCTCGCCGATTCCCTCGGGGCGCTCGGCATCGGGGGAGTGCGCGTCGGCGCATCACGGCATGGCTCCGCCGGGCGGGAGAAGTCCTACCACGTGCGCGTGGAGCGCGACGTCAAGGAGGCCGTCCGTCGGCTGCGGCTGGTCACGGCATCGGGCCACCCCGTGGTGGGCATGCCCCGGCAGATCATTTCCGGCTCGATGCTCGAGGTGGAGGCCGCGTGGCGCGGCGCTTTCCTCGCCCGCGGCACTTTGACGGAGCCCGGCCGCAGCGCAGCCCTAGAGGTGGCCAGCCCCTGCCAGGAGGCAGCCATGGCGCTCGTCGGGCTGGCGAGGCGCCTGTCGGTGGCGGCGAAGACCAAGGAGTCCCGCGGCGTTGAGCGGGTGCACGTGCGCGACAGCGAGGCCATCGGCGTCCTGCTCAGCCGCATGGGGGCCCCGCGCTCACGCATCCTGTGGGATGAGAAGCGTCACACGAAGCAGCTCCAGGCGACCACGGGGCGGCGGCTGGCAACGTTCGACGACGCGAACACGCGCCGCTCCGCCCAGGCCGCGGCCGCAGCTGCCGTGCGGGTGGAGCGGGCAATGGACATCCTCGGCGATGACGTTCCCGAGCACCTTGCCGAGGCCGGCTACCTGCGCGCGGAGCACCGCCACGCCTCCCTCGAAGAATTGGGCAGGCTCGCAGACCCGCCCATGACGAAGGACGCCGTCGCCGGGCGCATCCGCCGCCTGCTGTCGCTGGCGGATAAACGGGCCGAGGAGCTCGGTATCGCCGACACCCACGGCGACGTCGGCACCGAGCAGTAGGGGCCCTGCGGGGCCGGGGTCGCGTCGCTACACTCGGCAGCGACGGACCGGTTAGCGCTGCGGTTCCTCAATCGTGACACCCGCAAACATCCCCGTGAAGGAGACGACGTGACTACTCGCATCGGAATCAATGGCTTCGGACGAATCGGGCGCGCGAGCCTGCGCGTGATCCTCAGCGAATACCAGGGCGTGCTCGAGGTAGTAAAGATCAACGACCTGACGGACATCGAGACCCTCGCCCACCTGACCAAGTACGACACGGCCTATGGCCCGCTTGGCCGCGAGGTCGAGCACGACGACAACTCCATCACCATCGACGGCACCCGCATCGAGGTGTCCTCCGAGACCGACCCGGCCAAGCTGGCCTGGGGCGACGCTGGGGTGGACATCGTGCTCGAGTGCACCGGGAAGTTCCGCAGCGGCCCCGACGCGAAGGCGCACCTCGACGCGGGCGCGACGAAGGTCATCATCTCCGCGCCCGGCAAGGACGTCGACGGCACCTACGTGTGGGGCGTCAACGACGACGAGTACACCGGCGAGCAGACCATCATCTCCGCCGCGTCGTGTACGACCAACTCGCTCGCGCCGGTGGCGAAGGTCATCGACGACAACTTCGGGATCCGCGACGGCCTCATGACCACGATCCACGCCTACACCGGCGACCAGCGCCTCCAGGACGCGCCGCACAAGGACCTGCGCCGCGCCCGCGCAGCTGCGCAGAACATCGTCCCCACCACCACGGGCGCCGCGAAAGCGGTGGGCCTCGTGCTGCCGAACCTGCAGGGCAAGCTCGACGGCTTCGCCATGCGCGTGCCCACCATCACTGGCTCCGCCACGGACCTGACCGTCCTAGTGGAGAAGTCGACGACGGCGGAGGAGGTCAACGCCGCGCTGAAGCAGGCGGCCGCCGACCCGAAGTTCGGCCAGGCGCTGCGCTACACCGAGGACCCGATCGTCTCGTCCGACATCATCGGCGCGTCCGCCGGCGCCATCTTTGACGCTGGCATGACCAAGGTCATCGACGGCACGCTGCTCAAGGTCGTCTCCTGGTACGACAACGAGTGGAGCTACACCTCCCAGTACATCCGCATGGCCAAGGTCGTCGCGGACAAGCTGCGCTAGCCAGAGCCCCGTCACCCGCCCCCATTTCACCCCCTCACCTGCCAAGGAGATCCAACATGGCCCTGAAGACCCTCCAGCACCTTCTCGACGACGGCGTTGACGGCCGCCACATTCTGGTGCGCTCGGACTTCAACGTCCCCCTCGACGAGGAGGGCTCCATCACAGACGCGGGGCGCATCGACGCCTCGCTGCCAACGCTGAAGGCGCTTCTCGACGGCGGCGCGAAGGTCGTCGTCATGGCCCACCTTGGCAGGCCGAAGGGCGAGGTGAAGCCCGAGTTCTCCCTCCGCCCCGTCGCCGAGGCCCTCTCCGAGCGGCTGGGACAGTTCGTCGCGCTCGCCGGCGACGTCAGCGGGGAGGACGCGCACGAACGCGCTAACGGCCTGACGGAAGGGGAGATCCTTCTGCTCGAGAACGTGCGTTTCGACGCCCGGGAGACCTCAAAGGACGACGCCGAGCGCGCTGAGTTTGCCCGCGAGCTGGCCGCCCTGGCCGCCGACGATGGAGCCTTCGTCTCCGACGGCTTCGGCGTGGTCCACCGCAAGCAGGCCTCCGTCTACGACGTTGCCCAGGAGTTGCCCTCCTACGCTGGCTACCTCGTAGAAAAGGAGGTCGAGGCGCTCGGCAGCGTCAAGAACGAGCCCGCCCACCCCTACGTCGTGGTGCTCGGCGGTTCCAAGGTTTCCGACAAGCTTGGCGTCATCGAAGCGCTGGCGGCAAAGGCGGACAAGGTCATTATCGGCGGCGGCATGTGCTACACCTTTCTTGCCGCCCGCGGCCACAACGTGCAGAACTCGCTGCTGCAGGACGACATGGTGGATACCTGCTCTGACCTTTTGGAGCGCTACGGGGACAAGCTCATTCTGCCCGTCGATGTCGCGGCCGCCCCAGAGTTTGACAAGAACGCCGAGAAGAAGATCGTCGGCCTCGACGACATTCCGGAGGGGTGGATGGCCCTCGACATCGGGCCGGAGACGGCGCGGAACTACGCCGCCGCGATCGCGGATTCTCGCACCGTGTTCTGGAACGGGCCGATGGGTGTTTTCGAGTTCCCCGCGTTTGCGGACGGCACGAAGGCCGTCGCCGAGGCCATGATCGCCGCGACGCGCGACAACAGCTCCTTCACCGTCGTCGGAGGCGGAGACTCCGCCGCCTCCGTGCGCATCCTCGGCCTCGACGAGGAGGGCTTCAGCCACATCTCCACCGGCGGCGGCGCCTCCCTCGAGCTCATCGAGGGCAAGGACCTGCCCGGTGTCTCTGTCGTCAGCGAGTAGGGAAGAAAGGTAGAGCCATGAGCCGTACGCCGCTGATCGCCGGCAACTGGAAGATGAACCACGACCACTTGGAAGCCATCGCGACGGCCCAGCGCCTCGCCTTTGCCTTCCCGAAGGAGGGCTACGAAAGCGTCGACATCGCGCTGCTCGTGCCGTTCACTGACCTGCGTTCGGTGCAATCCCTTGTCGAGGGCGACAAGCTGCAGTTCACCTTCGGCGCCCAGGACGTCTCCGCGCACAATAACGGCGCGTACACCGGCGAGATCTCGGCGGCGATGCTGGAGAAACTGGGGTGCCGGTGGGTCGTCGTGGGGCACTCGGAGCGCCGCGAGCACCATGCCGAGGACAATAAGCTCGTCGCAGCGAAGGCGAAAAAGGCGCTGGATCACGGCATCAGCCCGATCGTGTGCGTCGGCGAGCCCCTCGACGTGCGCGACGCCGGGGACCACGTTGATTACGTGGTGTCGCAGACGCGCGAGTCGCTGGCCGGGCTGAGTGCCGAGGAGCTGTCGCGCACCGTCGTCGCCTACGAGCCCGTCTGGGCGATCGGCACCGGCAAGGTCGCCTCCGCCGAGGACGCCCAGGAAGTGTGCCACGCCATCCGCGGCCTCATCGCCGAGCTAGCGGGCGAGGATGTAGCGTCCGAGGCGCGCGTGCTCTACGGGGGCTCGGTGAAGACCGACACGATCGGCGAGATCGTCGCCCAGCCGGACGTCGACGGCGGGCTTGTCGGCGGGGCCTCGCTCGACGGGCAGGAGTTCGCACGCTTGGCCGCCGCCGCGGCAAACGCGGTGCGTTAACGCGCCCCGCCACCGCGGTGGTGTACGATAGGCGGGGTTACATTCCCAAGGAAAGTGGAGAGAAGCACCGCATGGTTCTGGCCCTAGAGATCGTCCTGGTCATCGCGTCGGTCCTGATGACCATTTTCGTCCTTCTGCACAAGGGCAAGGGCGGCGGCCTGTCCAGCCTCTTCGGCGGCGGCGTGCAGTCCAACCTGTCCGGTTCGACCATCGTGGAGAAGAACTTGGACCGCTACACGGTGGTCATCGCTCTCATTTGGGTCATCTGCATCGTTGGCCTGAACGTCGCGCAGTCCTTCGCCCTGTAGGACTCACAGCGTGAAGGTTGTGGGCCCGTAGGGTGAAACGCTCCCCATTCGCTGGACTGAGGAATCGGGTACCGGCTAGTGGGGAGCATTTTTCGTTGTGAGCACGGTTCTCTCATTCGGCATCAGTGCGAGCAGGGTCGGACTCTCGCGCGGGGCGCAGAAGTGGAGATGACGCGTGAAAACCGAAGGTGCTCACGGAGGGGGGGCGCTGCGCCGCCGGGAAGCGGAAAACGCGTACCCAAGAATGTTGCGGGACGTGAAGAATCATGGACGCGCCTAGATAGCCAGGCGAGCGCCATCCCCATGTCGCGGCACCGCCCGGAGGACCGCGTGGACGCGGCGGGCACGCCCCCAGTCGACATGCTCCTACCACGAGAAACGGCTCCACGAACCGGACTAGGACGCTGCCCTTAAAGAAGCAATCCAGGAAAGCGTCGAGTGCGACAAGCATCTCTACGCCCACCGGCGAATCCTGCGGTGACTTGCGGAAACAGGGCCGAGTGGTCAACCCCGAGCCCGTCTTCCACCTCATGCGCGAAACGGGTCTTCGGGCCAAGATCCGCCGCAGCGCTGAGCCATAGTGCTAGCAGCAAGCGTGAGCGCAGGCGGCGGGCGGTGGCGGCGCCGATGCCTCCCTCGCGCCGGTGATGACGACGGTGCGTCCGTCGAATCGCTTCATGACATCTCCTTCGGTGGTCGTTCGCCTACAGGACGGCGATGCGCAGGTCGTCGGCGCGGTCGGTGCGCTCCCAGGTGAACTCGGGAAGCTCCCGGCCGAAGTGCCCGTAGGCGGAGGTCTGGGCGTAGATCGGGCGCAGCAACTCAAGATCGCGGATGATGGCTCCGGGGCGTAGGTCGAAGACCTCCCGGACAGCACGCGCGATCGCCTGGTCCTCGACGGTGCCGGTCCCGAACATTTCGACGTAGAGGCCGACGGGGTTGGCTTTGCCGATGGCGTAGGCGACCTGGACCTCGGCGCGTTCGGCGAGGTCTGCGGCGACGATGTTCTTCGCCACCCATCGCATCGCGTATGCTGCGGACCGGTCGACCTTGGACGGGTCCTTCCCGCTGAAGGCGCCGCCGCCGTGCCGTGCTGCGCCCCCGTAGGTGTCGATGATGATCTTGCGTCCGGTCAACCCTGCGTCGGCCTTCGGGCCACCCATGACGAAGCTGCCGGAGGGATTCACAAGCAATTTCATGCCCGAGAGGTCCAGCCCGGTCTCCTCGACGACGGGGCGGATGACGGCATCGTCGAGAGCGTCACGAAGCTGGTCCTGCGTCATGTCGGGGTGATGTTGGGTGGAGACGACGACGGTGTCGACGGCGCGGGGCGTAGCCCTGTCGTAGCCGAGCGTGACCTGGGTCTTGCCGTCAGGTCGCAGGAACGGCAACTGGCCTGACTTTGGCGCTGTCGTGAGACGCTCGGCCAATCGGTGGGCAGTCCGGATCGCTAGAGGCATCAGCTCGGGGGTCTCGTTCGTGGCGTAGCCGAACATGAGGCCATGGTCTCCTGCACCCTGCTGGTCGTGGAGATGGGAGGCCGTGCCGTTGCGGGATTCTTCGGAGCTGCTGACGCCGTCGCCGATCTCGGGAGACTGTTCCCCGATCGACACGGTCACGCCACAGGGGTCGCCGTCGAAACCCATCTCGCTGGAGGTATAGCCGATGCCGTTGATGACGCGGCGGGCGATGGCGGCGATGTCGGCGTATCCGCTGGTGCGGATTTCCCGGGCGACATGGACCAAACCGGTAGTGACGAGCGTTTCCACGGCGGTGCGGGAGTG
This sequence comes from Corynebacterium timonense, assembly GCF_900105305.1. NCBI lineage: Bacteria > Bacillati > Actinomycetota > Actinomycetes > Mycobacteriales > Corynebacteriaceae > Corynebacterium > Corynebacterium timonense. The sequence goes on from NZ_LT629765.1 coordinate 872,439, forward strand.
GGCGTCTTGAGTGATGAGTGTGTCAAGGATGTTGTCGCTGATCTGGTCGCAAATCTTGTCGGGGCGGCCGTCGGTCACCGCTTCCGACGTGAAAAGTCGTAGCGTCATGGTTTGTCCTTCTTCTCAGGCGGTATCGCGGTCGGGGGGTGGGGAGCCCCGAGTGTGGTGCTCCTCACCGCTCGTGATCGCTTAGTGGGGTGCGGCGTTCAGCGTGGGCGTCTTGCGCAGGAGCACGGCCAGTCCAGCCAGGGCGGCGGCGCACGCTCCGATGACGATCAGGAGCACGGCGCGGTAACCGTCGGTGCCGGATGTCGAGAGCGCGGTGATGGTGGTGTAGATGCTGCCGAGCACGGTCACCGAGAGGAGGCTGCCGAATTCGTAGGAGACTTCCTCGACGGCGGAGGCCATGCCTGCGCGTTCGGGGGCGACGTTGGTGATGATCGTCGAGGACGCGACGGTGATCAGCACGCCGATGCCTGTGCCGGCGACGAACAGGCTCAGTCCCAGCCAGGTGATGTGGGCGTTGAGGGTGAGTGTGGCCAGGCCGTATCCGAGACCGGCCAGGACGGCCGCGACCAGCAGCAGCGCTCGTGGCCCGATGCGGGTCAGGAGCGAACCGCTGGCCAGGGAGGTGATCGTCGCGCCGACGGCGATGCAGCCTACGAGCAGCCCGGCCTGGAGGGGCGTGTACCCGGCGGTGGTCTGGAAATAGAGCGAGGTCACTGCCCCGATGCCGGCAAAGACGAAGGTGCTTAGCCCGGCGGCGAGGACACCGGCGGACACGGCGGCGTTGCGGAAGATCGTGAAGTCCAGCAGCGGCGTGTCCAGTCGGCGCTGTCGGGTCACGAACAGCGCGAAGCCGACCAGGGCGGCGACCAGCGAGATCCCGGTGATCGTCGCGGACGGCGAGGTGGAGGCGATTTCCTTGATCGCGGCGACGAGCCCTGTCAGGCCCATGAGCGCCCAGATGGAGGAGACCAGGTCCCACGGGACGGCTGATTCTTCGGCGGCTTTCGGGGCGAAGATCGCGGTGAGGATGAACGTCACGATCACGATCGGCACGTTGATCAGGAACACCGACCCCCACCAGAACCACTCGAGCAGGAGCCCGCCGACGAGGGGCCCGAAAGCGATTCCACCGATCGACACGCTCGACCAGACTGCGATGGCGATGTTGCGTTCGCGTTCGTCGTCAAAGGTGATGCGGATGATCGCCAGGGTTGCCGGGAGCATGAGGGCTGCGCCGATGGCGAGCAGGGCGCGGGAGAAGATGAGGATGCCCGGTGTCGGTGAGAACGCCGCGATGAGCGAGGCCAGCCCGAACAGGGCGATCCCGAGGAGGAACACTGGCTTGTGGCCGTAGCGGTCTCCGAGGGTGCCGGTGCCCAGGAGCAGGCCGGTCATGACCAGCGGGTACATGTTGATGATCCACAGGGACTCGCTGGTGCTCGCCCCCAGAGCGTCCTCGAGCACGGGGACGGCGATGTAGAGGATCGAGGTGTCAATCGTGGCCAGCAGGAGGCCGAGGGAAACGGCGGTGAGGACGATCCATCGGCCTCGCTGGGTGCGGGTATCCGCGGGAGCGGGGGTGCCGGCGTCGAAGGTTCCGGGTCGGGTGTTGCCGTTGTCGTGAGTCATCCGGTGTGCTTTCTTTGGTCCCATTCCTTCTTGAGCATGGCGAAGGTGAACTCGTCACCCCATTCGCCCTTGAAGATCTCCAGCTCGCGGAAGTGAGCTTCCTTGCGCAGCCCGAGTCGTTCCATGAGCCGGGCGGAGGCGTCGTTTCTCGGGTCGCATCGCCCGATGATGCGGTGCAGGTTCAGGGTCTCGAATCCCAGTCGGAGCATTTCGACGGCCGCTTCCGAGGCGAGTCCTTTGCCCTGGTATTCGGGGTGGAAGACATATCCGAACTCGCCCTGGGAGTTGTCCCGGCTCAGCAGCGTCAGCAGCACGTAGCCGATGACGGTGCCGTTATAGTCGACGGCCAGCAGGAGGGTGTCCCCGTCGTTTTCGAGTTTGGTCTGGGTCACCCGCTTGGCCAGTTCGTCGGCGTTGTCCGCGCGCGTGCGGGGCTCGTTGAAGAGGTACCTCGCGACGTCGTCGCGGGATTCGAAGTCGAACATGTCGTCTTCGTCTGCGGGTGTGAATGGTCTGATGATCAGGCGGGAGGTAGTGATGGGCTGATCGAGGTGGAACATTACTTTCTCCTTCTGCAGCACGTGTGTGCGGTCATGGTCAGTGCGACGCTGCCGGTGGCGTCCGACGGGTCGCGGTAGGGGTCGAGCAGGTCCGAGATTCGGTGCCGGTGGCCGTCGACGAACACGTCGCGAATCCTGGCGGTATCGGCGATATCGGCCAGGGGGTCGCCGTCAATGATGAGCATGTCGGCATGTGCCCCGACGGTGAGTTGTCCGAGGAGTTCGCTGGCTCCGAGGGCTTTGGCCGCGTTGACCGTTCCGGTCCGCAGTGCGTCCACCGGGGTGAAGCCGTGGCGGACGAGGGCCCGGAGATTGGTGTGAATGCTGACGCCGAGGTCGTCCAAGGGGGCATCGGTACCGAGCACCACGAGGCCGCCGGCTTCGTTCACCGACCGCAACAGGTCCACGTCGCCGCGGGTCCATGCCAGGTTGATGGGGTCGGGGTCCGTGGCAGCTTGATCGGCCTTGTCCTGGAGGCGGCGGTAGTCCCACCAGGGGTAGAGCACCCGGGTGCGTTCATCGTCAACGAGGTCGCGGGAGTCGGCGTGGACTTCCGCTGCGAACAGCAGAGTCGATGACACCCAGAAGTCTCCGCCCGAGAGCAGGGACACGGTGTCGGCCGCGGTGAGTCCTTTCGCGGCGCTGAGGGTGCGGGAATAGCCGAGCCGGTTCCCGCCGCCGGTGTGCTCCATGCCGTGCAGACCCGAGGCGACTGCGGGGTAGACGTAGTGGGAGATCACGGGAATCCCATGGGCGGCGAGCCCGTCGACGAGTCGGCGCTCGAGGGTGACGGGGAGGCGCTGGTAGGACTTCACGCAGCTGTAGCCGAGGGCGAGGATGCGTTCGATCTCCCGGTCGACCTGCTCAGCCGAAGTCACGCACCGCATGAACCCGAACGAGCACCGGTTGCCGTCGAGAGGCTCGCCGTTGTTGAGGAACCGCGGACCGATGCCGGTGCCGGCGTGGGTGGCTTCGCGTGTCTCGCGTGCTTCGTAGGCGAGGTCGCCGGCCGAGCGGCTGGTGGTCACCCCGTAGGCCAGCCAGAGGCGGCCTTGCCGGTTTCCCCAGGCCCGGCCTCGCATGTGCCAGTGGTTGTGCATGTCGATCAGCCCCGGGATCAGCGTGTACGGCGAGGCGTCGAGATCTGCCATCCGGGACTCGTCGGCAGGCCGGATATTGGTGATCGTGCCGTCCTCAATCGTGACGTCGACGTTGCGCTGGTAGTCCTCGTCCACCCCGTTCCAGAGTCGTCCGGCGCGCAGCGTGAACCGCTCGGGTCGTGCCTGCCGGGTGTAATCGAGGGACGGCCGTACGTCGGCAGAGGCGGTGAGCAGATGGAACGTGCCCAAAGACAGGAACGCGACCTCTCCCGATGCGGAGCTGGTGACCCCGTCGGCGATCGCGTCGGAGGCGACGGTGGCCTCGGCGGTGGTCCGTCCGGACTGGTCGACTGGGACGCGGTGCAGCCTGCTTTCGCAGACCGCGTAGAGAGCGGTGCCATCGGCAGCCCAGACGGGGCCGTCGTGGTTGCGTGTCGCGATCGACAGACCCGGTGAGAATGGTTGGGTGAACGTCTCACCGCTGGCGAGGTCGAGGACGAGCATCTCGTTGAGGCCGCTGTCCGAGCGTGGCGAGGCCGGCTGGTGCACGGCCATCGCGATCTTCTGAGAGTCAGGCGACCACGTCGCCTTTCCCGGTGTCTCGTGCCCGGTCAGCAGTTCGGTGACCGTGCCGGAGGCGAGCTCGAGCCGATGCGTGCCGCCGGCTTCATCGTGGAACACCACCGACGCGCCGTCCGGTGACACCGATGGTAGGAGCGCACCGTTCTTCTCGAATGTCAGCTGCGTGTCCGTGCCGTCGGCAAGGACGTGGCGCCACAAGTTGACGATTCCTTTGCGGTCGCTGGTGTAGATGATCGCGGCCCCGTCGGGTTCCCAGGTGGGATCGGCGTTGAAGTAGCCGTCGTCTACGACCACGCTGGTGTCGCCGGAGGCATCGGTCAGCCATAAGGCGTTGAGCGCGCGGAAACAGATCCGGTCACCGTCCGGGGACAGCGCCGCCCCGGTCAGCCCGAGTGCGGGACCATGCGCCTCCAGATCCAGGCGCGGCTTGATCGCCGCAGGGGCGGCCGCCGCCGACAGAGCGACCTCGAACGGCACGGCAGACGTGCTTGTTCCATTGAGCGTGCGCCAGCGGATCTCCCCGCTGGTGGAATACATGAACTCCGTGTCCGATAGCCACGCCGCCGGCAGCGGTGCGGGCTCTTCGTCCTCGGGGTCAGTGAGGCGTTGCCCGTCGTGTTCGAGCCACGCCTGCGGGGTGTGCGAGACGACGTAGATCAACTTGCCCGATGGCGAGTACGACAGTCCCCGGATGGTATGGCCCTCCTCGACCGTGCGCAGTGTTTTCGTGCTGCCGGTCGTGATGTGGAGCTGTTCGATGTGAGTGTCGTCGGCGACATAGACGATGTGCTTGCCGTCGGGATGCCACCGCGGTGAGTGGTAGGACCGTTGGTCGTCGGTCCCGATGAGGACATGCCGGTCTCCGCCTCGCACGCCGATACGACACACGGCACTGGTGCCTCCGGCGTCGGAGATGAACACGATGTCCTTGCCGTGGGGCGAGACGTGCGGGTCCTGGTCGTCCTCGGTACCCGCGGTCAGACGGGTGACGGCGCCGGTGTGCAGGTCGAGGGCGCACAGATCGTAGGTGCCGTGCCGGAATGACTGGAACACGACGGTGCGCCCGTTCGGGGTCAGGCTCGGCCAGGTGGCGTCTTCGACATCGTCGGTGAGGCGGCACGCTTGCCCGCCTCCGGCGGGCAAGCGCCACAGCACATTGCCAACGTCGATGATCGTGACGTCGCTGCCGGGATGCGTGCTCAGCGTGATGTTCGTGGCCGTGCTGACGGTGGTGCCCGCCCCGCCGGCGTGCGCGCGGGGTGCGAAGGTGCCGGGTTCGAGCAGGGCGGCGGTGGCCGCGACGGCGACGCCGCCCTGGACGAATCCTCGTCGGCTGTTGAGTGCGTCCATCAACTCTCCTTGACCGCGAGGATGAATCGCGGAAGTTTGTCATGGTCCCGGTGACTGGTGATCTGCCCGAAGCCGACGTCGGTGAGGATCGTGAGGATCTCGTCGAGGGCTGCGTCGTAGTGCTCGAGGGCGAACGTGCCTCCCGGTCGCAGGGGCCGGTGCGCGGTGCGTGCCACGAGACGGGTGAGGTCGAGGCCGTCCGCGCCCGAGTACAGCGCCGTCTTGGGCTGGTAGACCGCCCATTCGCTGGGTATGTGCAGGTCCGTGGGCACATAGGGCGGGTTCGCGGTGACGAGATCCGTCGTGCCGGTCAGGTCATCGGCGAAGCTCTCGTTGCCTATGTCGGCCTGGAGGAACTCGACCCGTCCGGCATCGACGCTCTCCAGACGGTCGGCGTTCTCTTGGGCGCATGCCACGGCGGATTCGGCCACGTCGGCTCCGATCACGCGTGCCTGGGGCAGCCGGGTCGCGACCGCCAGGGCGATGGCTCCGGTGCCGGTGCACAGATCGACGACCGTCGGCGTGGGCGTGGAGAGGTTCTCGATCGCGGCGGTCACCATGGCCTCGGAGTGCACTCGGGGGATGAACACGCCCGGGCGGACGGTGAGATCGAGTCCGAGAACGTGGACGCGCCCGGTCAGGTACTCCAGGGGCTCCCGGTTGCTGCGCCTCGCCACGAGGTTAAGGAACTGCTCGCGTTCGGCCGTATCCGGTGCCGTTGTGTCGTCGGTGGTGCCGAAGGTGTGCTCGGCCAGCACCTGGGCGTCGGCGGCGGGGGTGGGAACGTTCGCCGTGTGCAGCTGCCGCGTCGCGTTCCGGGTGAGTTCTGCCCGGGTGGGGGCCGGTGCCCGATCCGGTGCGCCGAACTTCTCGCGGGTGGCGTCGTAGTAGTCGCGCAGCCACTGCACCATTTGCGGGTGCAGGCGTGAGGAGGCGACCAGTTCGGGCGGTGGCGTGAAGTCGTCGTCGATCTGATCGGCCCAGTTCTGGTAGATCGGCTGGAGGTCGGCTTCGAGGTATTCCTGCCAGTCGGTGGGGATCGTCCAATGGTGCTCGTAGCCGGTGGCGAGCATGTGCTGGACGGTGGTGTCGATGATGCGGGGCCGGCCGCCGGCCCGCCGGACCGGGGCACGTTCGGGGGTGAACAGCGACAGGTCCGCTTCGCCGCTGCCACCGGTGAGGCGGTCGGCGAATTCCTGGGCGATCAGCGGCGACAGGAACAGGCCGTCGCGGTAGGTGCCGGTGGTCATCCACAGACCCTGGACCGGGGTCTCGCCCAGCAGGGGGAACCCGTCGAGGGAGACAGGCCGGTTGCCAACGTTGATGCGCCGCACACTGCTCGACCAGAGGTTCCGTCGGATCTGACGGTGTGCGCATCCGAGGACGAACTCCAGATCGCGCAGGACGGGTTCGGTCATTACGGACGGGTTAATGATGTTGGTCGCGCCGACGTAGACCTGCCCCAGGCCTCGCGGGACGACATGGAGGCCGCAAGCGAACGCGCGGTTCGGGGTCCGGATCACGGATTGGGGCTGGGTGCCGTCATGGGTGGTCATCACTGCGGAGACCCCGTAGCCGGCGACTAGGCGCGGGATGGTGGCGCCGAGCCCGGGGACGGAGTCGATGAGCGCCTGGGAGCCCACACCGGCGGCGAGCACGACCTGGCCAGCTTCGATCACGTCCCCGTTGTCCAGGACCACGGCGCGGATGCAGCCTTGATCTTCGCGCAGGCTCACGGCCCGTTCGTGGATGAGGGTGCAGCCGCGGGCGGCGGCGGCGCCTTCGAGGCGTGCCAGGAGACGGCCGGAGTCGACGGCGTGCTCGCTGGGGATGTGGATCGCTTCGAGCGGACGGGAGTTCGGGTCGGCGTCGACCCAGCCGATGTCGTCGACGTCGACGGTGTCGAAGGGCTCCTTGTTCTCCTGCAGGGTCTTCTGGATGGCGGAGAAGTTCTCGGTGTCGATCTCGCGGGTACCGACGGTGTTGAGGATGACCGTGGTGCCCGAGGCGGTGAACAGGTCGGTGCCATCCAGGGGTGAGTGGTCGGAGATCTTCTCGACCCAGTCGGGCCAGAGCTCTTTGGCTTTCAGGTCGAGGGCGAACTTCGTCCGTCCTGGATCGTCGCTGATGAGGTCGGCGGTGACCTCACCGAAGCAGCCGAGCATGGCACCGGCGGCGGTCGATGCCGCGTACTGCCGGTTCTCGGGGCCGATCAGCGCGACGGTGAGGCCGCGGTCGGCGAGTTCGACGGCGAGGGAGCTGCCGATGGCTCCGTTTCCGACGACGATGGCGTCGAATGTCTGTGTGGTCATGGGGGCTCTCCTGGTGAGTTAGGGGGTGTCGGTGACAAGGGCGGCGAGGTGGTCGATCTGGGCCGGGGTGTGCCGTGCCGACAGCGCGAATCTCAGCAGCCCGGTGCCGTGGGCGACGATCGGGTAGAACACGGGGAAGCAGAGAACGCCGGCGTCCTTCAACGCGATGCCGGCCTCGAGGGTGGCCTGTTCGCTGTCGAAGGTGACGCCCCGGATCGGAGACCGTGAGCCGGCGTTGACGCCCTGGTGGCCGGTGGCGTTGTCGAAGTGGGCGACGTTGTCCCACAAGGTGGCCTGGAGCTTCTCGACCGACCCGTCCAGGTGCATACGCGCGGATTCGGCGTTGACGGCGGTGTGGGGTGCCATGTTGGCGTGTCCGAATACGAGGGGGTTGGCCTCGCGGCGGATGACCGTGGCGTCGGCGTCGGTGTCGACGAGGGCGAATCCGCCGGAGCCGCCGAAGGCCTTGGAGAGTGACCCGACGAGGAGGACTTCGCCGATGATGTTCCCGGACAGGGCGGTGTAGGCGTATCCCGTTCCGAGGCGCCCGTTGATCGAGATGCCGTGCGCGTCGTCGATGTAGACGTAACCACCGTGTTCCGCGGCCAGGCGTGCCAGGGTGGCAACGTCGATGAGGCCTCCCATCGATCCCAGGTTGCGTCCGCTAGCGTGGTGTACCTGTGACTGTCGGTGAGGGACCTCATGAACGTGTGAGGCGGCCACCGCAGTACCTTTCGAATCAATTCCAACATCTCCTCGAAAGGAACCAACGCGATGACCGCTGGACCCAATCATATCGACCCGACCGCCTACCTTGATGAGCTGCTCGCCCAAGCATCCCCGGATCTGATGCGTCAGATGCTGCAGGACTTCATCAACCAGATCCTCTCCACCCAAGCAGACAGCATCTGCGGGGCCGACTACGCCACAGTCAGCGACACCCGCACCAACCACCGAAACGGCTACCGCCACCGCGACCTGGACACACGCGTGGGCACCATCGACGTGAGAATCCCGAAACTTCGCCACGGATCATTCTTCCCCGACTGGTTGTTGGAGCGCCGCTCACGAGCAGAACGCGCCCTGGCCACCGTCGTAGCCACCTGCTACCTCAAGGGGGTCTCCACCCGCCGCATGAACGACCTTGTCGCCACCCTCGGGATCACCAACCTGTCGAAGTCACAGGTGTCTACCATGGCCAAAGAACTCGACGTGATGGTCGAAGACTTCCGCACCCGCCCGTTGGACACCGGCCCCTACCTCTATGTTTCCTGCGACGCGCTGACGATGAAGGTGCGTGAAGGCGGGCGCGTCGTCAAAACCAGCGTGCTGCTGGCCACCGGGGTTAACGCCGACGGGTACCGGGAGTTGCTTGGTATGCAGGTCGCCACCGCCGAATCGGCCGCGTCGTGGACCGGGTTCTTCCGCGACCTGAAAGCCCGGGGCCTGGATCAGGTGTACCTGGTCACCAGCGACGCCCACCTAGGCATCCAAGCCGCTGTGGGTGACTGCCTACCCAACGCATCCTGGCAGCGGTGCCGCACCCATTTCGCGAAGAATCTGTCATCGATGGTGCCGAAAACCCAGTGGCCGACATTGTCGGCGATGTTTCACACGATCTTCCAACAACCCGACGCCCAGGCCGTGTGGGACCAGGCCCGAGACGTCATTGAGTTTTGCCAGCAGAAGTTCCCCCATGTGGCGGATTACCTGGAGGAATCCTTGGACGACCTGCTGGCGTTTACGAACGCGCCGAAAGCGGTGTGGACGAAGGTGTGGTCAAACAACCCCACTGAAAGGCTCAACCGGGAGATCAGACGTCGCACCGACGTCGTGGGGATCTTCCCCAACCGCGACGCCGTCGTGCGTCTGGTCGGGGCGGTACTCGCCGAGCAACACGATGATTGGATCCAGCAGAAACGCTACATGTCGCTAACCAGCCTGGAACAGACCAAGACGATGATGACAGCCACCGTCATTGATGCCGGCGAATCCACTCAGGAGGTTGCATGAGCCCACGCCAGCACCGAGCTCGTGACGGCCCCTGACACCGTCATCCTGCTTGTTCATATCGGAAGGCAGATACACCACCACCGTGGACTTGACCTCGATCCCACGCCGTCAACGAGAATGATTGGGCTGCGGGAAGCGTTCTTCGCTTCCACCAGCAAGGGTTCCAGAGTGCTCAGATCCGTGCTGTCGAAGCGGTTGGTCGGCCCGATCTGGTCGAGGATGCCGCGCAGGCTCTGCATCGACGCGTGCGCGGTGCGGTCGAAGAGGAACTCCGGGCCGCTGCTGGCGATCGGGTAGCTCGGAAGCAACCCGGTGCCCAGCAGCGGCAGTACGCCCAGGTGCACGCTGCTGACGGAGTTGAACACGATGGCACGGGATCCGCCGTACATCGTCGTCAGCGCTTCCTCGAGGTCGTCGAGGTCGGTGGTGTGCATGCTGTTGCGCGAGGCCGATAGGTGTACTCCGACCTTCCGGATGGAGTTCTGGGCAGCGTGGACCAGGCGTGGGTGGGATTCGAGTCCGAGGTAGGAGCAGGAGACGAACTCGGTGTAGGTCTTGCCGTCGTCGAGGATGACGCCGTCTGACGTGCGCTCGCGCACGCTGTGGTTTGTGATTCCCGCCTGGGCTGCCTGGTCGTACATGTCGGTCGTCCAGGCGGAGCGTCGTTCGTAGACGTTCTTCCGGTTAGTGGTCGTCGTGGACATCGGGATCCTCCTTCGAAGATGGTGTGGCCGGGGTCTGGTCATCGGAGGCCGCCGGCCGCGGCGCGGTCGTGTCGATGGTGTGGCCGAGGGCGGTCTTAGCGAGGTCGGTGAGCGAGGCGAGGCGGGTGCTGAACCAGGACTGGTTCTCCGCCAGGGACTGGGCGAACGATGCCGGCGAGTCCTGTGCGAGGTCGTCGTCGAGTCGAGCCAGTGCGTTGGCCAGAATGTCGCGCGCCGGCGGCTGGCCGAGGGCTGCGCCTTGGATGTCCCAGTAGGTCTCGGGTGAGCCCGATGCCACGCGTGCGGCTAGGGCCATCAGCAGGCGGGTCGGTGGGGGCGCGAACTCCAGGCAGCGGTCGACGTCGGCGACGATGTGCGGCAGGCTGGCCGCGAACGCCAGGAGCGCACTGTGCGTGAGGGCTTGAACGGCGACGAGCTCGTTGTCGTGCTCGCGCGCACTCAGAAAGACCACCCGGGCGCCGGCGTCCTCGATGCAGGACACGACGTCGGTGACTGTGGGATGCGTGACGGGGGCGACGACGGCTATGCGATTGCCGCGGGGTCCGAGCCCGGGATGGAACAGCGGGTTGATGCTCAGCATCGCGTGCTCCGGTACCGCCGCTGCCAGGTGGGCACGGAGGCGGTCCTTGCGGGAGAGCGTCTCGACGATGAGTGCGTCAGCGGGCAGGAGCGGGGCGAGTGCTTCCAGTGTCTCGAGGGCGGACTCCTCGGGCACAGCGAGGACGACCAGCGAGCAGGATGTTAGTGCCGCAGCGGTGGCCGGAGTCGGCTGGCGGGCGTCGACCTCGAGATACTGCTCCAGAGTGCTGAGGGCTTCGGCGCCGTCGAAACTGACACGCGGTCGCGTGTCGAGGGCGTGAATGTGCCAGCCGTGTGGGGCGAGGATGCTCGCGATCATCTGGCCGACGGGCCCGAAACCGACGATGACGGCTTGTTTCGACCGCGATGAGGGCGGGGTGGGTGTCGTGCTCATGCGTTGGTGACTTTCGATTCGAGGGCGGTGAGCAGGGCGCAGGCTTTCACGAGGGTTTCCTCGAATTCGTCAAGGGGGTCCGATTGGGCGACGATCGCTCCGCCGACGCCGAACGTGGTGGAGGTGTGATCGGAGACGAGGGTGCGGATGGTGATGCTCAGGTCGGCTGCGCCGCTGAGGGAGAACCAGCCGATGGCTCCGGAGTAGAAGCCGCGTGCTCGGTGTTCGAGGCTGCTGATGATCTCCATCGTGCGGATCTTGGGTGCGCCGGTCATGGAGCCGCCGGGGAAGGTGGCCTGCACGCAGTCCACGGCGGTTAGCTCCGGCCGCAGAGTGCCGGTGATGGTGCTGACGAGCTGGTGGACGTGGGAGAAGGTCTCGACGGTGAAGATGTCGTCGGCGCGGACGCTGCCGACTGTGCAGACGCGGTTGAGGTCGTTGCGGAGCAGGTCGACGATCATCAGGTTTTCGGCGCGGTCTTTCCCGTTGGTGGATAGGTCTTTGCGCAGTTCCTGGTCATCACCCGGGGTGGTTCCCCGGGGGCGGGTGCCTTTGATGGGTTTCGCTTCGACCTGGTGGTCGACGCCGACGCGGAGGAATCGTTCGGGTGAGGCGCTGAGGATGGCGAGGTCCCCGAGTCGCAGGAAGGCGCCGAACGGTACCGGGCTCGTCTGCCGTAGCGCGCGGTAGGCGGCATACGCATCGGCGATCGGTCCGGCTTCGGCCATGTTCGTCAGGCAGATCTCATAGGATTCGCCGTCGCGGATCTTTTCCAGGCACGTCTGGATGCTCGCCAGGTAGGAGGCACGGTTCTGGTCGAGCTCGAACTCGAGCGCGGTCGGCTCCCTCAGGATCGGGACGTTCGCGGCCTCCGACTGGCGGTCGTCAGCATTAGCGACGGCTTCACGGGCAGTGGCAGATGTCTGTGACAGCCAGTCAGCGGCGGCCGTCCGCGTGGTTGGTTGGCTATCGTCGACGAGGGTGAGCAGGTAGGTGTAGCACTCGCGATGGTCGATGACGATGGCGCGGTCGGCGAAGATCAGTGCCGCATCCGGGTGGGGTGAGCGATGGGCGGGTGTTCCGACGGTCTCGTCTTTGAGCTCGTAGCCGAGAGCGCCGACGTAGCCGAGGTTGAAGTCGAAGGGAAGCTCTTCGACGGCAGGGACTGCGCGCTGGTGTAGCTGGGCTCGGAGGTAGGTATAGAAGTCCTGGTTGATGGTTCGTTCACCGTCGTTGCCGCGAACGCGCCACTGTCTGGCGGTGACGTCGTACTGCAGGGTCTCGGCGAGCGGTCCGGTGGCATCGCCCATGATGGTCAGGCGTTTGGAGACCGGATCCATGGTCGAGCTATCGAGCCAGAAGCTGGTCTCACGAGCAGAGTAGAGGCTTTCGAACAGGCGTTGCGCGTCGGGTTCGCCGTTGATTCGCTGCCATTCCACGCGCAGACGCCGGTGGTGCTGGGGATGCCGGACGAGGGCGAGGTGATCGGTCGTGGGGGTTCGTGGGTGCGTGTGCACGAGAGTCTGGAAGTTCATCAGCATCGCTTCGCCCCACTCGGTCAGCGCCGACTCGGGGTGGAATTGGATGCCCCAGTACGGTCGGGTCTTGTGCCGGACCGCCATGACTACGCCGTCCGGGGTCCACGCGGTCGGTTCGACGTCGGCGGGCAGGTCGGTGACTGCCAGCGAGTGGTAGCACACCGCTCGGAACCCTTGGGGCACGCCTTGGAAGAGGTCGGTGTCGTAGTGGTGCACGCTCGTGACCCTGCCGTGCATGGGCTCGGGCGCCAGATCGACGGTCGCGCCCGAGGCGAATGAGAGTGCCTGATGGCCGAGGCATACGCCCAGCACGGGCAACCGGTTCTGGTCGAAAGCTTGCTGCGAGATTCCCAGGTCCCCGGACCGTTGGGGGCGGCCCGGGCCGGGTGAGACGATGATGCCGTCGAAGTCGTCGAGGGAGATGTCGGCCCAGTTGGCGTCGTTGGTGATGACGACTGGTTCAGTTCCGAACACGCGGTGGGCGAGATCGCGGAGGTTGTAGGTGAACGAGTCGAAGTTGTCGATCAGGAGGGTTTTCATCGGGGTGCTACCTCGACGCAGCGCTGTCGCTGGGCGCGGGAGCCTCATCGATGATGAGGTCTTCGACGCGGCAGGTCTCGGTGATGATCACCTCGTAGAGGCTGCGCAGGAACTCCGTGCTGATGCCGTGCTCCTGGCCGAAGGCTTCGGCTCTCTGGTGGACGACATCCACCCGGCCTGGCTGCATCATGGGGATGTCATGCTCTCGTTTGAGCTGTGCGATACTCACGCAGCACTCGATGCGACGACGCAGGATGTCCAGGAGCTGCGCGTCGAGCGCGTCCAGTTCATCGCGTCGGTCGCCGAGAATGACGTCCGGGTCTGTCGCTTTGGTGTCCATGGTGTGCTCCTGCCGTGTCAGAGGTCTCGCGGCGGGATCGGGCAGGGTCTGCCGCGGTCCTTGTGCCGCTTGTTCCTTACTCTACGAACGGCGGGGAGCCTTCGGCTTGTCATCATGTGCCAGGGACTTGACATCAGGAGTACTGCGCTCATTGAGCATGCAGGCACCGGTCCTTATCGGGCGATCATGATCAGTTCACGACCGACCTCGTTGCAATCATCGTGCTTCATGAGCATGTGATGTTGAGGACCGGATAGGTGTGATTCCTCTCGAAAGGAATGGCACGGGCCTGATGGATCAATCCTCTGAGAGGAAGGTTGTCCGGTAGTCGCGGGGTGGCATTTCGAAACGCGCGCGGAATGCTCGGGAGAAGGCGCTGGGGTCGGGGAAGCCCCAGTTCGCGCCGATCTTGCTTACGGGTATGTGCCGATAGGCGGGATCGATCAGTTGCCGGCTCGCGCTGTCAAGCCGGCGGTTGCGTATCCATTCGCCCAGCGTGGCGTCCTCTTTCTCGAACAGGCGGTGGAGGTAGCGCAGGGAGATGTGATGCGCATCGGCGACGAGTTGCACGGTCAGGTCTGAACGGGAGAGGTTCTTCTCGACGAACCGGTAGATTGACTCCAGAAGCCCGGCTGTATATGTTTCCGGCGGCCGTTCTGTGCTGCCTTGCGCTTCCAGAAGCGCGACCGAGAGCACATCGATGAAGGCGCTGGATAGACGGGCGGAGGACGCGGCGCTGAGCCATCCAGTCTCTAGGTTGGAGGCGATGCCGACCACTATGGACGACAAGAGCTGTCCTGTGCCGGTTTGTCCATCGATGTGGAGGGCGGTGATGTCGCGCAGATGCGGTACCTTCTCGACGAGGAGGCTTCGGGGCATGGACGCGGTGACGGCGCGAGCTGAGGAATCCGGTGGGCAGTACAGGGTCGACGGGATGGAATCGTCGAGTACGCTAAAGTCTCCCGGGCGCTCGATCGTCGACTCCCTGTCGTTCTGGGTGAGCCCGATTTTCCCTCCGCCGAGGTGCAGCTGGAGAAGGAAGTCGTCAGTCTCCTCTTGGCGGACGTGCCGGGAAGTGCGAGTGATCTCGTAGCCGCTGCTGGCCTGGTACTCCGCGAGCGAGAAGGTCACCGGTCCGAGGTGGCCGGTGACCATGCGTCCGTAGGACGTCTCGTCGGTGTTGCTCACGCGGACTGCACAGCGGGCGAAGGACCCGGTGACAACGTCCTGCCAGTACTCGATCCGGCGGTAGAAGGCCACGTCGTCCGTGCTGAAGCTCTCGACCTGCACGTCTGGACCTCCTCTTCGACATGACTACAAGATCACAAAGCCAGTCATCTCATCGTATCCGACGGCACCGCTCCCGGGCGGTGACGTCGTTGCATCTCACACGTCTTCTATCGCCTAAGAGTTCCGCAATACATCTGCCTATCTAGTGACGGCAGACGCCGATACTGATTGCGCCCGCTTGCGGCGTAGAAGCATTGGGGGTGTCCCCCGACCGAAAAAGCGGATCCCTACCACCTATCCGGAAAACCCCTACCAACTACGCGGATTGCCCCTACCAACTACACGGAAACGGCAGCCAACGCCACCGAGTTCAGGGTGGGTACTGATGGATCTGTTCGACTGCTCGATCGCCGACAGTGTTGACCGTTGACCGCCGGTTCTTTGGCTAAAGCGATTGCGGCTTGCACGCCTGAACCCGGGCGGATGCAATCAAGGTGCACTCATCCCGGCGCGGTGTCCCGCCAAGGAGGTCACGAAAAACCCCCTTCCAGCAGCCCAACCAAGCCATCGACGAGCGCATCGTGCGGCACAACACCGAACGCATTCGACAACGACCCAAGGCGGCCCGGGCCCTTGTCGAGTTCGCAGCGCTACTGCCTGGGTAGGCAACCGGCGGCGTCCGCGGCGACGTGCAGCACGGTCTCCGCGCGCCCGGCGGCGCCCGCGGCGGGCCAGTCGAGCGGGTCGGCGCCGGCAGCGACGTGCCCGGCCGCTTCGGCCTTTTCCGAACCGGCGACGAGCAGCCACACGCGCTCGGCGCGTCGGACGGCAGGAAGGGTGAGGCTGGCGCGCTGCGGCGGGGGCTTCGGGGAATCCGTGACGGCCACCACGAGCGCGTCGCGTTCACGGACGGCGGCGGAGTGGGGGAAGAGGGAGTTGATGTGCCCTTCCCCGCCCATGCCGAGCAGGTGCAGGTCGAATCCTTGCGGCGCGTACTCGGCGAGGACCCGCTCGTAGCGCGAAACGGCGGGGCCCATTGCGGATCCGTCCAGCCCGTAGCCGTGGATGTGGGTCTCGGGGATAGCGGCGCGGTCAAGGAGCGCCTCGCGGGCCTGGCCCTCGTTGGAGCCCGGGTGGGTCGGGGAGACGTTGCGCTCGTCGCCGAAGAAGACGTGGACGCGGGACCAGTCGATGTCGCGGGTGGTCAGTTCTTTCAGCAGGCCGATACCTGCGCCGCCACCCGTGAGGACGAGCCGGGCGACGCCGTCGCCGCTTACGCCGCCGTCTGGGCGGGAGTGGATGTCGCGAAGGAGATCGGTGAGGCGGGTGGCGGTGGCGTCGATAAGCGATGCGAGATCCGCGTGGCGGCAAACGGTGACCATAGGTGCTCCTTTAGGGGGCAGTGACGTGGACGAGCCCGCCGAGTGCGCGGGCGTAGGCGGTGTCGGGGTCAAGGTGGCGAAGCTCCTCGGCCAGGCACTCCGCGTCGGTGCGCGCAGTCATGGCCACGTACGAGTCGGGCAAGCCGGGAGAGGAGATGCGCACGCTGCGCTCGTCGACGACTGTGACTGCAATGACGCCGTCCTCGCGCGTGATCTGCAACTCGGTGATGGGTACGTTGCGGATAATCGCGGAGGGTTCCTCGGCGGGAAGGCGCACGACCTCGACGTCGAGGCAGCTTGCGAGCCAGCCCGCGGCGATGTCCACGCTTGGGTTGTCCGCCGCGCCGACAATGCGCACCGCGGTGATGGACGCGGTGGGGTTGCGGTCGAGCGCCGAGGCGACGATGCCGCGCCACAGCGTGATCCGCGACCAGATCATGTCCGAGTCTCCCGGCGTGTAGCCGCTGGAGAGCTTAAGCAGCGTGTTGCCGGAGACCTCGCGGCGTGTGTTGGTGATGCGCCGCTGTGCGAAGACGCCGAGGGGGGACTCTGCCGGCCGCGTCGGCGCAGAGGTGGGCCACCAGGCCACGATGGGGGTGTCGGGGAGGAGCAAGGGCGTGACCACCGCGTCGAGGTGGGACACGAGCTCGCCGCGCAGGTGCATAACCACCATCTCGGAGGCGCCCTCCTCAGCGGTGAGCACGATGTCCGCGTCGAGTGAGGTCGGAGCCGAGGCGCTGCCCCGGATCACCACGAGGACGCGGGCGGGGTGGACCCGGGTGGCCTCGCGGATGGACAGCAGGATGGAGTCGAGGTCGTCGTCCACGCTGGCTTCGACGAGGAGGGTGAGCACGCGGCCGGTGGCGAGGGAATAAAGCTCCTGGCCGTGGACGAGGGACGCGGCGATCTCGGCCGTCGAGGTGTTGGTCAAGGTGATGTGCACGGTGTGTCTCCCTTCTACGGCCTGCGCCAGACGCGGCCCTCGGCGGCGAGCATGCGGTCGGCGGAGGGAGGCCCCCAGGTGCCGGCCTCGTACTCCTCGGGCTGGCCGTTGTCGGCCCAGTAGTTGAGGATCGGGTCGAGGATATCCCAGCTGTACTCGACCTCTTCGTTGGTGGGAAAGAGGCTGGATTCGTCGAGCAGCGCGTCGAGGATGAGCCTCTCGTAGGCCTCCGGCGACTTCTCGGTGAAGGCCTCGGAATAGGAGAAGTTCATGTTGACGTCGCGCACCTCAAGCGTCGAGCCGGGAACCTTGGAGCCGAAGCGCATGAGCACACCCTCGTCGGGCTGGATCCGCAGCACGACGGCGTTGTTCGTCATGGACTGCGTCTGCCGGGCCTGGAAGGGCTGGTAAGGCGGCCGCTTGAGCACGAGGGCGATCTCCGTGACGCGGCGCCCGAGGCGTTTGCCGGTCCGCAGATAGAAGGGCACGCCCGCCCAGCGCCGCGAGTTGATCTGCAGGGTGCAGGCGGCGAAGGTTTCGGTGGTGGAGGCGGGGTCGAAGCCCTCCTCCTCGCGCAGCCCGAGGACCTTCGTGGAACCCTGCCAGCCAGCGGTGTACTGCCCGCGCGCGGTGGTCCGGTCGAAAGGGCCGACCGGGTAGGTCGCGCGCAGAACCTTGATTTTTTCCGCCTTGAGCTGGCGCGGGGAAAACGAGGCGGGCTCCTCCATGGCGATGAGCGCAAGGAGCTGCATCAGGTGGTTCTGGATGACGTCGCGGGCCGCTCCGATGCCGTCGTAGTATCCGGCGCGCCCGCCGAGGCCGATCTCCTCGGCCATGGTGATTTGGACGTGGTCGATGTAGTTGGCGTTCCAGATCGGCTCGAACATCTGGTTGGCGAAGCGCAGCGCCAGGATGTTTTGCACCGTTTCCTTGCCCAGGTAGTGGTCGATGCGGAAGACGGAACTTTCGGGAAAGACCTGGTTGACCACCTCGTTGAGCTCGCGGGCGGAGGCGGCGTCGTGGCCGAAGGGCTTCTCGATGACCACGCGCCGCCACTGGTCCTCGCTCGGGGTGGCCATGCCGGTGCGGTCGAGCTGGTTGACCACGTCGGAGAAGTACTCCGGCGGCACCGACAGGTAGTAGGCCCAGTTGCCGGCGGTGCCGCGCGTGGCGTCCATCTCGCGGGTGAGCTGCGCTAGGGAGTCAAAGGCCTCGTCGTGGTCGAACGCCCCCTGCACGAAGTGCATGCCTTCGGCGAGGCGCTCCCAGACGTTGTCGTTGAAGCGCGTCCGCGCGCTCTTTTCGACGGCCTCACGCACGTACCCCTCAAAGTCCTGCTTGCTCCACTCGCGGCGGCCGAACCCGATGAGCGTAAAGCCGGCGGGCAACAGGCCGCGGTTGGCGAGGTCGTAGAGGGCGGGGAGGAGCTTCTTTCGCGCCAAGTCCCCCGTGACGCCGAAGATGACGAGGCCGGAGGGGCCCGCGATGCGGGGCAGACGCGTGTCGTCGTTGAGGCGCAGCGGGTTGATGGGGGTGTTCTCGTGTGTATCGGGCTGGGCCACGTAGATAGATACCTTTCCGGGAAAGCTAGCGGAGGTTGTCCTGCATGGAGTCGAGGAGCTCCTGCCAGGCGTCCACGAACTTCTCCACGCCCTCCCGCTCGAGGACGCGGACGACGTCGTCGATGTCGATGCCGACGGAAACGAGCTGGTCGAAGACCTCCTGGGCACCGGCTGCGGTGTCCGTGAGAGTGTCGCCGTGGAGGCCGCCGAGCTCGTGGACGGCGTCGAGGGTGGCCTCGGGCATGGTGTTGACGGTGTGCGGGCCCGCGAGCTCCGTCACGTACATGGTGGCCGGGTAGGCGGGGTTCTTCACACCGGTCGATGCCCACAGGGGGCGCTGCAGGTTCGTCCCCGCAGGAAGGTCGCCGAGGTCGTCGAAAGAGTCGCGGAAGAGCTGGTAAGCGAGCCGTGCGTTGGCGATTCCGGCCGTGCCGCGCAGCGCGAGCGCCTCGTCGGTGCCGATGGTCTCCAGGCGGTTGTCTACCTCGGTGTCCATGCGGGAGACGAAGAAGGAGGCGACGGAGTGGATCGTGGACACGTCGTGGCCGGCGTCGGCGGCGCGGCGGATGCCCTCCTTGTAGGCCTCGATGACCTGCCGGTAGCGCTCGACGGAGAAGATCAGGGTGACGTTGACGGAGATCCCCTCTGCGAGGGCGGCAGTGATCGCGGGCAGGGATTCGTCGGTGGCCGGGATCTTGATCATCACGTTGTCGCGGCCAACGAGGTTCCACAGGCTCCGGGCGTGCTCCACCGTGCGTTCCTCGTCCGCGGCGTAACGCGGGTCGACCTCGATGGAGACGCGGCCGTCGCGCCCGCCGGTGCGCTCGAAGACGTCGGAGAAAAGGTCGCAGGCGTCCTGGACGTCTTTGATGCTCATGGCGTAAACGGCCTCGTCGACACCCGCGCCGGCGGCCTTGAGCTCGGCGAGTTGGGCGTCGTACGCCGTGCCCGCGGACATGGCCTTGGCAAAGATGGCGGGGTTCGTGGTCACCCCGACGATGGAACGCGAGGCGCGGATCTCGTCGAGGTTGCCACTGGTGATGCGGTCGCGGGAGAGGTCGTCGAGCCAGGTGGCGGTACCGAGCTCCGCTAGGTCGTCGATGTAAGTCATGGCGTGAAGGGACCTTTCGTTAAGCGTTGCGGACGGAGTCGAGGGAGTCTCGGGCGGCGGCGAGAACGGCGTCGGCGGTGAAGCCGAAACGCTCGAACAGCTCCGCGCCCGGGGCGGAGGCACCGAAGTGCTCCAGCGAGACGGTGCGGCCGTGGTCGCCGGTGAAGCGGTGCCACGGCATGGACACGCCGGCCTCGACGGAGACGCGCGCCTTGACCGCCCGGGGCAGGACGGACTCAATGTAGTCCTCCTCCTGCTCGAGGAACCAGTCGATCGACGGCACGGAGACGACGCGCGCGGCGGTGCCGTCCTGCTCAAGGCGCGCGGCGGCCTCGACCGCGTACTGCACCTCGGAGCCAGAGGCCATGAGGATCACGTCCGGTGTCGGCGCCGATGACTCGACGAGGACGTAGGCGCCGCGAGCGACGCCCTCGACGGCCTTGTCCTTCGTGCCTTCCAGGACGGGCAGGTTCTGGCGGGACAGGGCGAGGATCTTCGGCTGCTCCCGGGCCTCGAGGGCGGCGCGCCATGCTGCGGAGGTCTCGTTGGCATCGGCCGGGCGAATGACGGCGAGGTCGGGGATGGCGCGCAAGGCGGCCAGCGTCTCCACCGGCTGGTGGGTGGGGCCGTCCTCGCCGAGACCGACGGAATCGTGCGTGAACACGTAGTAGCCGTCGATGCCGGACAGCGCCGCGACGCGGAGAGCGGGGTAGAGGTACTCGGAGAAGATGAGGAAGGTGCCGCCGTAGACGCGGGTGCCGCCGTGCAGGGCGATACCGTTCATGATCGCGCCCATGGCGTGCTCGCGGATACCGAAGTGCAGGTTGCGTCCGTAGGGCTCGGCGGTGAACGCGTCGGTGGAGATCGCGGCGGGTCCGAAGGAGGGCGCGCCCTTGATCAGCGTGTTGTTGGAGCCAGCGAGGTCGGCCGAGCCGCCCCACAGCTCGGGCAGCGCGGCCGCCGCGGCTTGGATGGCGGCTTCGGAGGCCTTGCGGGTGGCCAGCCCCTTCGCGTCGGGCTCCCAGGTGGGCATGTCGTCGGCCCAGCCTTCGGGCAGCTGGCGAGCGGTGAGCCGGTCGAGCAGCTCCTTATTTTCCGGGTTGGCCGTTGCCCACGCCGCGAACTTCTCCTCCCAGGCCGCGCGCTTGGCGGCGGAGCGTTCGACGAGGCCGCGGGTGTGGGCGATGACCTCGTCCTCGACGGGGAAGGAGACAGCAGGGTCGAAGCCGAGCGCCTCCTTGACCAGGGCGACCTCCTCCGCGCCGAGGGCGGCTCCGTGGGCGGCGCCGGTGTTTTGCAGGTTCGGGGCGGGGTAGCCGATGACGGTCTTGACCCGGATGATGCTCGGGCGGGCGGTCTCCGCCTGCGCCTCGGCGACGGCGGCCTCGATGGCCACGACGTCCTCGCCGGATTCGACCGTGAGCGTCTGCCAGCCGTAGGCCTCGTAGCGGGCCATGACGTCTTCGGTGAACGCGATTTGCGTGTCGTCCTCGATGGAGATGCGGTTGTCGTCCCAGAAGAGGATGAGGTTGCCCAGCTGCTGCGTACCCGCCAGGGAGCTGGCCTCGGAGGTCACGCCCTCCTGGAGGCAGCCGTCGCCGGCGATGACGTAGATGAAGTGGTCGAAGGGGGACTCGCCCGCCGGGGCCTGCGGGTCGTAGAGGCCGCGCTCGCGGCGCGCGGCCATCGCCATGCCGACAGCCGACGCCAGCCCCTGGCCGAGCGGCCCGGTGGTGATCTCGACATGGGCCGTGTGGTTGTACTCGGGGTGCCCCGGGGTCTTCGAGCCCCAGGTGCGCAGGGCCTTCAGGTCCTCGATCTCGAGCCCGAGACCGCCGAGGTAGAGCTGGATGTATTGGGTCAGCGAAGAGTGCCCGTTCGACAGCACGAAGCGGTCGCGGCCGATCCAGTGCGGGTCGGTGGGGTCGATGTTCATGACACGCTGGTAGAGGGTGTACGCCAACGGCGCGAGCGACATCGCGGTGCCAGGGTGGCCGGAGCCGCAGTTCTCCACGGCGTCGGCGGCCAGCACGCGGACGGTGTCCACGGCCCGGGTGTCGGTGTCGGTCCAGTCGTCCGGGTAGTTGCGGACGGTCATGGCCTCGAGTTCAGAGGGGAGGGAAGGCACGATCGGGTTCCTCACTTTTCAGGGCAGCTTGGCGTTTCAGGCGGCTCTCTGGCGCGCGTACCAGACCAGCCTAATGGTTCGCCGCCACGCGCGTCCCATGGACTGGCGCCCGCGTACCCGGCGCGAGCGCAATTGGTTCCGCGCGACCGTGTGGCGCTACTATCATCCAAAGGGTTGAGGCCGCTGGGAACTTGTGCGCCCTGCCCGACGACTACTTGTTGTGTAACCACACGGACGCGCCCGCGGGAGCGCTGGCCGCATGCTTGTCTGGAGGAGAATTTCTTGGAGACCATCAAGGCCTATTTCGCGTTGACAAAGCCGAGGGTCATTGAGCTCCTACTCGTCGCGGCGATCCCAGCAATGCTGCAGGCGGACCGCGGCAACGTCCACGTGTGGCTGATTCTGGCCACGCTGCTCGGCGGCTGGATGGGTGCGGCCGCGGCCAACACCTTCAACATGGTCGCCGACTACGACATCGACCAGAAGATGGGCCGCACGCGGGCCCGGCCGCTTGTGCGCGAGAAGGTGACCAAGAAGCGCGCCGCGATTTTCGCGTGGGTGCTGCTCATCGTGGGCGTCCTGTGGCTCGGCGTGCTGTGCAACTCGTGGCTGGCGGCGTTTTTCATCGTCTTGACCAACTGGTTCTACATCTTTGTTTACACGAAATGGCTGAAGCGCCGCACGTGGCAGAACGTCATCTGGGGCGGCGCCGCCGGCTGCATGCCGGTGCTCGTTGGCTGGGCGGTCATCCGCGACAACGTCGACGACGGCAGCCCGGACCGCTGGTGGCAGGCCATCGTCATGTTCCTCATCATCTTCTTCTGGACGCCGCCGCACACCTGGGCGCTCGCCCTGAAGTACCGCGAGGATTACGCCCGCGCAGAGGTCCCCATGCTGCCGGTGGTGGCCTCGGCGGAGGAGACGACCCGCCAGATCCTCATCTATTCGTGGATCACCGTCGCTATCTCGCTCGCTCTCGTGCCGGCGACCTCGTGGCCGTACCTCGCCGCCGCTGTGATCGCCGGCGCCGCCTTCCTCGTGCGCGCGACCCAGCTACACAACCAGGTCAAGCGTGGGGAGTCCGTGAAGCCGTTGAAGCTGTTCATTTTGTCAAACAACTACCTGGCCGCGGTCTTCCTCGTGCTCTCCATCGACGCGATCCTCGGCTGGGAGACCATCGCGGAGGTCGTCTTCTAGGCGCACGCGTAAGGCGTCGATAAGCACTGCGCTTATCGACGCCTTTCCTTCTGCCTAGACCAGAGTGGGCATCCTCCGCCTGCCGTGCGCGTAGAGGAAGGCGCAGAACGCGACGACGACCGACGACATCGCGATGTGCATCGGCACGGTCCACCGCGGCACCCCCAAGTAGAACTGGGTTACGCCGATCGCCCATTGGACCAGCAGCGCGCCGACCAGGACGAGCGCCGTGCGGAAGGCGTCCTTCGGGGCGTGATCGCGGCGCAGCAGGTACACGGTGACGAGGGTGGTGAACAGGTAGACGTACATCGCCGCCGCGTGAACGTAAGCGAGCATCCGGGTATCCAGGTCGAGCCGGCCCTCCATGCCCACGCCAGCGTCGCCGGAGTGGGGGCCCGAGCCGGTGACCATCGTGCCCGTGATGAGCACGAGCGACAGGGCCACGGCGGCGACGATGGTGAAGGTCCTCGCGATGGAGGAAAAGCGACGTTGCGGCTGCGCGTCATCGGTTTCGGCGATGCGCATGTAGAGCAGCGCGGCGATCCACACGAGGATCATCGACGGCAGGAAGTGCAGCGCGACTGTCCACCAGTGCAGGTTCATGAGGACGGACATCCCGCCGATGACGGCCTGGACGCCGATGCCCGCGAGCGAAGCGCCGGCGAGCCAGATGATCTCTGAACGCCGCTTGGCGCGGACGACCGCGACGAGAACGGCGACTGCCGCCGCCGAGAGGACAATGGCGAGCAAGCGGTTGCCGAACTCGATGGCCTGGTGGATCCACGGCGCCGCCCCGGCGACGGGGACGAGCGAGCCTTCGTGGCACAGCGGCCACGT
Source organism: Corynebacterium timonense (assembly GCF_900105305.1). Lineage (NCBI taxonomy): Bacteria > Bacillati > Actinomycetota > Actinomycetes > Mycobacteriales > Corynebacteriaceae > Corynebacterium > Corynebacterium timonense. Next base: position 896,500 of record NZ_LT629765.1, read on the forward strand.
GTCGCAGCCGAGGCCGGAGCCGGTGACGCGGACCAGCGAGCCCGTAACGGTGATGCCGCCCTGCCCCAGAAGGAGTAGCAGCGCCAGGATGCGTTGGAGCCGGATGCTGGGTGGGGTCCACGCGGCGCGCAGGCGCGCGAGGACGCCGTCAGTCGAGGTCAGGGACGTCTCGTGTGTGGTACTCACAGTTGAACTGCTGCCTTCCAATACAACTTTCGGACGAATGTCAGCATAACTGACTGGGGGGTAAAACTAGCCATCGAAACGGAACCAGCGGGACGCCGCCGCGATGCCGACGACGGTCCACGCGAGTAGCGACGCCCACGTTGCCGGGGCGAAGGTGAGGTCGAACGCCTGTGCCATCGCGGCGGCGAGCGCCACCGAGGGCGCGAGGTTCCACCAGCCGGCGGCCGTGATGTCGCCGGAGTAGGCCACCCAGCCGAGGACGCCCATGAGCACCAGCCACAGCAGGTTGGCCAGCGCCAGCACGAGCTCGGAGCTCTGGCTGCCGCCCATGAGCAGGCCGAGCGACGTGAAGGCGGCCACCCCGAAAAGGAGGGCGACAAGTCCGGCCGCGGCCTCGTCCGGGTCTACGCGCCAGCCGAGGAGCAGTGCAATGACGCTCAGCACGAGGATCTGAACCGCGACCGTGGAGAGCACCCCGAGGATCTTGCCAACGATAATCGTCGAGGCCGGCACCCCGGAGGCGCCTGTGCGCTTGAGGGCGCCGTAGCGGCGGTCGAAGGCCAGGGCGATGGCCTGCCCGGTAAAGCCCGAGCTGCTGGCGGCGACGGCGAAGACCATCGGCACGATGTGGTCGAGGTTGGGGTCCTCGCCGAGAACGGGCACGGTCGCCCCAATCACGAGCATGACGGCGGGGATGACGATGTTGAGCAGAAGCTGCTCGCCGTGGCGTAACAGCAGCTTGGACTCGATGGCGCCCTGGGCGAGCGCCATGCGCGCGGCGGGCGCGCGCTGCGGGTGCGGGGTGAAGGTGCCGGCGGGAATGTTCACGGTGTCTAGCTCCTGAGGTCGCGTCCGGTGATGTCGAGGAAGACGTCTTCGAGGGTGCGGTGGGTGACCCCCATCTCGCGGATCTGCACGCCCTGGGCGGCGGCCTCGGCCGCCACCGCGGCGATGACCTCCGGGCTGGCGTCGCCCGCCACTTGGTAGCGCAGCGGCCGGTTCGACTGGGCGGTGTGCTGGTACCCACGCAACGCGTCGTTGAGGCGGTCCAGGTCGAAGGGCGCGGCCGTTTCCACGCTGATAAGCGGGGAGCACTCGTGGCGCGTGAGGTCGGCGGGGGTGCCTTCGGCGACGACGCGGCCCTGATCGACGATGACGACTTTGTCCGCCAGCGCCTCGGCCTCGTCCATGAGGTGTGTGGTGAGCAGCACGCTCACCCCGTCGTCACGCATTGCGGAGATGATGTCCCACACGGCCAGGCGCGACTGGGCGTCCATGCCCGCGGTGGGCTCGTCGAGGAAGATGAGCTCGGGGCGGCCGATCATCGCGAGCGCGAAGGAAAGACGCTGCTTCTGCCCGCCGGACAGGCGCCGGTACGTCGTCTTGTGCACCCCCTCGAGGCCGAGCAGGCCGATCAGCCAGTCGACGTCGAGGGGATTTTTGTTGTAGGACGCCGTCAGCTGGAGCATCTCGCGCACCGTGATCCCGGAGTACGAGCCGCCGCCCTGCAGCATGATGCCGACGCGCGCGCGGACTTTCTCCGGCTGCGCCACCGGGTCGAGGCCGAGGACGCGGATCGAGCCGGAGGTCGGGGAGATGAGCCCCTCGCACATCTCCACCGTCGTCGTCTTGCCCGCGCCGTTCGGCCCGAGCAGGGCGAGCACGTCTCCGCGCGCGGCGGTGAAGCTCATCCCCGCCACCGCGGTCGTGGAGCCGTACGTCTTGGTTACGTCCTCCACGACGAGGGCGTCCGCCGACGGCGATCCTCCAAAAGTTGTACTCATGGGGGTGTAGTTTAGACCCTCGCCCCGCGGCGCCGGTACCAGAGCCAGGCCGCCCCGACGAGCACGGCGAAAGCGACGGCAGCCGAGGCGTAGATTGTGACCACCGTCCCGGGCGGGAGCGCGAGCCCGCGCGGAAGCACGAGGAAGCTAAACACCGTCGAGTAGACCCCCACCCCGACGCGGAAGGACAGGCGGTTCGCCCAGGCCGCCAGGGGCACGATCGCCCACAGCGGGTACCAGGGGTGGACGACGGGGAAGAGGATCACCAGCACCAGCGTGGACACCCCCAGCGCGCCGACCGGATGGATGGTGCCGCGGTAGGTGGCCCACAGCATGCGGAACATGAACACCGCCGCCGCGGCGAGCCCGGCGATCCTCGTGACCGCCATCATGGCCTCGGTGTGGTCGCCGAAGCCCAACAGCATGCCGAAAAAGCCGGCGATGACCCCGATGTCGGTGGTCAGCGACAGCCAGCTGCGGATCGCCGCCGCCCCGCCCTGCCCGGTGATCCAGCCGAAGCCGATGCCGGTCACCCACGTGGCCACGAGGACGGCGGCCACCAGCAACACGGTTTGTACGGCAACAGCGGCGACGAGCGCCCACGCGCCTATCCGGGGCTTCCACGCCCGCGCGAGCGCCATGTCCACGAACCCCAGGGCGATAAAGCCGGTCACCTTGACCATCCCGCCGCACGAAATGAGCCCCCCCGAGGCGACGAGGAGCGCGGCGGCGCGGGCGGGGCGAGCGTGAACGGCGTCGACGCCGCGCAGCCCGAGTTCGAGCCCGACGAGGACGAGGCCCAGAAGCAGCGCCTCGTTGTGGATCCCGCCGACGAGGTGGAGGATGGTCAGCGGGTTGAGAATGCCCAGCCACACCGCGGCGGAGCTGGCGACGCCGCAGCGCCGCGACAGCGCGATGACGCCCCAGGCGGCCGCGGCGATGCCGAGCAGGGACACCGTGCGGTGCGCGAGCACGCCGTAGAGGATCGAGTCGTTCGTCAGCCACGAAATCGCGGCGGCCACGCCGAGGGCGACCGGTCCGTAGGGGCTGGGAGAATCCGCCCAGATGAACGGCACAGAGCGCGCGAGGTGGTTCTCCGTGCCGAGGATGTCGACGGGCCCGGCGGCGTACGGGTCGAGCCCGTGCCGGGCGATCGAGCCGTGCGCGAGGTAGGAGTAAATGTCTTGCGTGAACAGCGGGGCGGTGAACAGCAGCGGCGCCACCCAGGCGGCGCAGGTCCGCAGGAGCAGCGCCGGGCGCACCCGCGGTGGCGCCGATCCAGCGCCTACGAACGGGCCCATGAACACCCACGCGACCACGAGGAAGCCCACCCCGATGAGCACGAGCGAGGACGACGCCTGCAGCATTCGGGCCATGACCGAGCCCAGCGGCATCGCGCCGTAGGGGTTATCCACCACCGGCAGCGCACCGCCGCCGAGCCCGCCGAGCCCCATCAGCAGGGTTCCCACGAGGCCCAGCCAACGCAGCAAGGAAAAACGGTTGAGCTCGCTTATCGACGCCCGGACAAAGCGCTCCTCCTGCCGGGATTCCCCGTGCAGCTCCGCGGACCGCGACCCGGGCCGGCCGAGGCGCGGAACGACACTGCGCGGGCTCGGCAGGGAAGGCGGGGTAGGCAGGACGGAGCGTGACACGGGTGAAGATTCTAGCCCGGATGCCCACCATGCCTGCGCGTAGTGAGGTTACCCTTATGGGCGGAATGAATAAAGTGACACTACTGTTGGAAAAAGGTGGAGGCGGAAGAGTGGTGTACGCCACCTACCGCCGCGTTAATCGCCGTGTCACTTAGGGACGAGAAGCAAAGCAAAGAGGTGAACAGATGACGGAGCAGCCCCGCTCGATCAGTGGCGACACCCGGCGCGAAGTCATGTCGCTGCTGCTCAAGCTCGGCCCGGTCACCGCATCCGAGTTAGGGGAGTCCCTCGGGCTCTCTGCAGCGGGTGTGAGGCGCCACCTAGACAAGCTGGTCGACGAGAATTATGCCGAGACCTGCGAACCGCGTGCCGTGGCGGGGGCGGGTGCCTCCCGCGGTCGCCCCGCGAAGCACTACCAGCTGACGGACGACGGCCGAGAGCTCTTCGGCAGCAGCTACGACTCCCTCGCTGTGGAGGCGGTCGAGCTGATCCGCCAGATCGGTGGCCCCGAGGCCGTGCGGGCCTTCGCACGCGGCAGGATCGACAAGATCCTCGCTGGGGTGGCCGAGGCCTCGGACGGGGACGTCGAGGATACTGCCCGCCGCCTCGCGGAGGTGCTCGACGCCCACGGCTACGCAGCGTCCGTGACAAAGGCGGGCGCCGGTATCCAAATCTGCCAGCACCACTGCCCGGTCGCCTCGGTGGCCGCGGAGCACCCGGAGCTGTGCGAGGCGGAGCACGAGGCAATTTCGCACCTCGTCGGCAGCCATGTTCAACCGTTGGCGCTCATCGCCGACGGCAACGGTATCTGCACGACCAACATCCCCCTGGCCCCGATCAACCGGGCCGGGGCTTTACCCGAAAGGAGCGGAGAACGTGACTGATACAACTCCCGCACCCGGCCTGGAAAGGCCGATGAACGACGACGAAATTATCGAGTCTATCGGTGCCTACAACTACGGCTGGCACGATTCCGACGCTGCGGGCGCGGCAGCGCGCCGCGGCCTGAGCGCCGAGGTCGTGAGCGACATTTCGGCGATTAAGCAGGAGCCGGAGTGGATGCTGCAGCAGCGCCTGAAGGCCCTCGATATCTTTGAGAAGAAGCCGCTGCCGACGTGGGGCGCCGACCTGTCGGACATCGACTTCGACAACATTAAGTACTACGTGCGCTCGACCGAGCAGCAGGCTACCTCCTGGGAGGACCTGCCGGAGGACATTAAGAACACCTACGACAAGCTCGGCATCCCGGAGGCGGAGAAGCAGCGCCTCGTCGCCGGCGTCGCAGCGCAGTACGAGTCCGAGGTGGTCTACCACCAGATCCGCGAGGACCTCGAGGCGAAGGGCGTCATCTTCGTCGACACCGACACCGCCCTGCGCGAGCACGAGGACCTGTTCAAGGAGTACTTCGGTTCCGTCATTCCGGCGGGCGACAACAAGTTCTCCGCCCTCAACTCCGCCGTGTGGTCCGGCGGCTCCTTCATCTACGTGCCGCCGGGGGTCCACGTGGACATCCCGCTGCAGGCCTACTTCCGCATTAACACGGAGAACATGGGCCAGTTCGAGCGCACCCTCATCATCGTCGACGAGGACGCGTACGTGCACTACGTCGAGGGCTGCACCGCGCCGATCTACAAGTCGGACTCGCTGCACTCCGCCGTGGTGGAGATCATCGTGAAGAAGGGCGGCCGCTGCCGCTACACCACCATCCAGAACTGGTCGAACAACGTCTACAACCTGGTGACCAAGCGCGCCAAGGCGGAAGAGGGCGCGACCATGGAGTGGGTCGACGGCAATATCGGCTCCAAGGTGACCATGAAGTACCCGGCCGTGTGGATGACCGGCGAGCACGCCCGCGGAGAGGTCCTCTCTGTCGCCTTCGCCGGCGAGGGTCAGTTCCAGGACACTGGCGCGAAGATGACCCACCTCGCGCCCCACACCTCCTCGACGATCGTGTCCAAGTCCGTCGCCCGCGGTGGCGGCCGCGCGGCTTACCGCGGTCTGGTGCAGGTGCACCCGAACGCGCACCACTCTGCCTCCAACGTCGAGTGCGACGCGCTGCTGGTAGACAACATCTCCCGCTCGGACACCTACCCCTACAACGACATCCGCAACGACCACGTGACGCTGGGCCACGAGGCGAAGGTGTCGAAGGTCTCCGAGGAGCAGCTGTTCTACCTCATGTCCCGCGGCATCGAGGAAGAGGAGGCCATGGCGATGATCGTCCGCGGCTTCGTCGAGCCCATCGCGAAGGAGCTCCCGATGGAGTACGCCCTGGAGCTCAACCGTCTTATCGAACTGCAAATGGAAGGATCGGTGGGCTAAATAATGACCCAAGCTGCTGCTGAAACTGTCAACTCCGGCACGCCCCACAACAACAAGGGCGACCTGTTTTCCTCCTTCGATGTCGAGGACTTCCCGGTCCCGGGCGGCCGCGACGAGGTGTGGCGCTTCCTACCGCTGCGTCGCATTCGTGGCCTGCACAACGGCTCTTTCCCCGAGGCCGCGGAGGCGCGGATCACGGTCGAGGGCCCGAGCGAGGTCTCTGTTGAGAAGGTGGCGCAGAACGACGAGCGCCTGAAGGCCGCCGGCGCCCCCGTCGACCGCGTCGCCGCCCAGGCGTGGACGGCCGCGGCGTCCGGCACCATCGTGAGCATCCCGGCAAACGCCGAGCTCTCCGAGCCTGTCGTCATCACCGTCACTGGGGCTGGCCCGGACGTGACCACCTTCGGCACCGTCCTCATCGAGACCGGCGCGAACTCCCAGGCCACCATCCTGGTCAACTACGAGGGCTCCGGCACCCACGCCGACAACGTCAACTGGGTGCTGGGCGACGGCTCCCGCGTTCACGCCGTGGTGGACGCCGAGTGGGCCCACGACACGGTCCACCTCGGCGCCCAGCAGATCGTCGTCGGCCGTGATGCGACCCTGCGCCACACGGTGACCACTTTTGGTGGCGAGGTCGTGCGCATCACCCCGCGCGTGAAGTTCACCGCGCCCGGCGGCGACGTGGAGCTTACCGGCGTGTACTTCGCCGACGACGGCCAGTACATCGAGAACCGCCTGCTCGTCGACCACTCGGTGCCGAACTGCCGCTCCAACGTCCTGTACAAGGGCGCCCTGCAGGGCAAGAAGGGTTCCGACAAGCCGGACGCGCACACCTGCTGGGTGGGCGACGTGCTGATCCGTGCTGAGGCCCAAGGCACCGACACCTACGAAACGAACCGCAACATGGTGCTCACCGACGCTGCCCGCGCCGACGCGATCCCGAACTTGGAGATCGAGACCGGCGAGATCGCCGGTGCCGGCCACGCCGCAACCGTCGGCCGTTTCGACGAGGAGCAGCTGTTTTACCTGCGCGCCCGCGGTATCCCTGAAGAAGAGGCCACCCGCCTGATCATCCGTGGCTTCTTCAACGAGGTGCTCAACCTCATCCCGGTCGAGTCTGTCCGCGACGAGTTGATCGCCCGCGTCTCCGGCGAGCTCGAGCAGGCCAACCTTTAAAGCCACCCCCGACACCGACAGAAAGCAGACGGTACGAAAACCCATGTCTACTCTCGAAATCAAGAACCTCCACGCCAACGTCCTGCCCACCGAGGAAGGCCAGGAGCCGAAGCCCATCCTCAAGGGCGTCAACCTGACCATTAAGTCGGGCGAGACCCACGCCATCATGGGCCCGAACGGGTCCGGCAAGTCCACCCTTGCGTACACGCTCGCCGGCCACCCCAAGTACGAGGTGACCGAGGGTGAGGTGCTTCTCGACGGCGAGAACATCCTCGAAATGGAAGTCGACGAGCGCGCCCGCGCCGGCCTCTTCCTGGCTATGCAGTACCCGGTCGAGGTCCCCGGCGTGTCCTCTTCCAACTTCATGCGCTCGGCCGTCACCGCCGTGCGCGGCGAGGCCCCGAAGCTGCGCGAGTGGGTCCAAGAGCTCAACGACGCCCGCGAGTCCCTCCAAATGGATGCCTCCTTCTCCGAGCGCTCCGTCAACGAGGGCTTCTCCGGCGGCGAGAAGAAGCGCCACGAGGTCATGCAGCTGGCGCTCATGAAGCCCAAGTTTGCCATCATGGACGAGACCGACTCCGGCCTCGACGTCGACGCGCTGCGCATCGTCTCGGACGGCATCAACAAGTACCAGGGCGACACCGACGGCGGCGTGCTGATGATTACGCACTACAAGCGCATCCTCAACTACGTCACCCCGGACTACGTCCACATCTTCGCCGACGGCAAGATCGTCGATACCGGCGACGCATCCCTGGCAGACACCCTCGAGGCGGAAGGCTACGAGAAGTTCATCTCATGACATACACACACTCAGACGGAACGCTCAACGTGGACGCCATCCGCGCGGAGTTTCCGATCCTGTCCCGCACCGTCCGCGACGGCAAGCCGCTGGTTTACCTCGACTCCGGTGCGACCTCGCAGCGACCGGAACGCGTGTGGAACGCCGAGCGCGAGTTTGTGTTGAACACCTTCGCGCCCGTGCACCGCGGCTCGTATCAGCTCGCGGAGGAGGCGACCGACGCCTACGAGACGGCGCGCGATCGCATCGCGGCCTTCGTCGGGGCGGCGGGGCACGAAATCGCGTTTACGAAGAACGCGACGGAGGCCCTCAACCTCGTCGCGTACGCTCTCGGTGACGACCGCGCCGGCGACCACCGCGTCAGCGAGGGCGACACCATTGTGGTCACCGAGCTCGAACACCACGCGAACCTAGTGCCGTGGCAGGAACTCGCGCGCCGCACCGGCGCGCGGCTGAAGTGGTATGAGATGACCCCAGACGGGCGGATCGACCTCGATTCGCTTGAGCTGGACAGCTCGGTGAAGGTGGTTGCCTTTACTCACCAATCCAACGTCACGGGCGCGCACGCGGACGTGGCGGAGATGGTGCGCCGGGCGCAGGAGGTCGGGGCGCTTACGGTCCTCGATGCCTGCCAGTCGGTGCCGCACATGGCGGTCGACTTCCACGCTCTGGATGTTGACTTCGCCGCCTTCTCCGGCCACAAGATGTGCGGCCCCTCGGGCGTCGGCGTCCTCTATGGCAAGGGCTCGCTTCTCGACGCCCTCCCGCCCTTCCTCACCGGCGGCTCGATGATCGAGATGGTCCACATGGACCACTCCACGTACGCCCCGGCACCGCAGCGCTTCGAGGCGGGCACCCAGATGACCAGCCAGGTCGTCGGTCTGGGCGCCGCGGTGGAGTTCCTCTCCGAGATCGGTATGGACGCCATCGCCGCCCACGAGCACGAACTGACCGCGGCGGCGCTGGAGAAGATGCAGGCCATCGACGGCCTGCACATCACCGGACCGAAAACCGCCGAGAAGCGCGGCGGCGCCATCGCCTTCACCGTCGATGGGCTGCACCCGCACGACCTCGGCCAGGTCCTCGATGCCGAGGGCGTGGCCGTGCGCACCGGGCACCACTGCGCGTGGCCAGCCCACCGCGCACTCGATGCTCAGGCGACGGCGCGCGCCAGCTTCTACCTGTACAACACGCACGAGGAGGTCGACGCCCTCGTCGCAGCCATCAACAAAGCCAAGCAGTTCTTCGGGGTGTGATGCATGAACCTTGAATCCATGTACCAGGAAGTGATCCTGGACCACTACAAAAACCCCCAGTACGCCGGGCTGCGCGAGCCCTACGAGTCGGAGGTCCACCACGTCAACCCGTCGTGCGGTGACGAAATCACGCTGCGGGTGCATCTTTCGGAGGACGGGCAGACGGTCGAGGACGTGTCTTACGCTGCGACGGGGTGCTCGATCTCTCAGGCGTCGACAAGCGTGATGGCGGAAGAAATCATCGGCCGGCCGATCGCTGAGGCGATGGACAAGCTGGAGGCCTTCGACGAGATGATCACCTCGCGCGGTGAGCTCGAGGGCGACCCCGAGAAAATCGGCGACGGCGTCGCGTTTGCAGGTGTGGCCAAATTCCCGGCGCGCGTCAAGTGCGCGCTCCTCGGGTGGAAGGCGTTCCAGGCGGCCACCTCCGACGCGCTCGAGGCGCGCGGATAGCCACGAGAAGAAAGGAAGCAGATGAGCCAGAGCACATTCGACGGGCCGCGCGAGCGCCCGACGCAGACCGAAGAGCAAATCCAACTGACCAGCGACGTCGTCGAGTTCCTCCGCGACGTGATCGACCCGGAGCTCGGCATCAACGTCGTCGACCTGGGCCTCGTTTACGACGCGTGGATCGAGGAGGAGGGTGAGGCCACCAAGGCGGTGATCAACATGACGCTGACGTCGCCGGCGTGCCCGCTCACCGACGTTATCGAGGAGCAGGCCTCCCAGGCCGTCGTGGGCAACACCGCGGTCGACGAGCTGGAGCTGAACTGGGTGTGGATGCCGCCGTGGGGCCCCCACATGATCACCGACGAGGGCCGCGAGCAGCTGCGCGCGCTCGGCTTCGCGGTCTAACCAGCATCAAAGCAGCCGCCGGTGTGAATGCTCGGCGGCTGCTTTCTTAGTTTTCGCCGGAGCCGCGCGTGGAGAAGCGCTCGACGAGGTAAACCACGGCGCTCGGGACGGCGAGTAACGCAAACAGCAGCGCGGAAACCCACAGATAGTCGTATGAGCGGGTGGTTTTGGTCGTCAGCATAATGCACAACAACGCGTATCCACCCCAAAATGCGAGGAACGCCAGCGCTCGTCTGAGTGTGGCGATCATGCTACGCACCCCGTGACTGCGTCGCCGACCCGAACCCACCCATCCGCGTCGGACCGGTACCACGCCCAGCCACCACCCACTGCGCACAACACCAGTGCGCCAGGGGCTGTTCTTCTAGCGAATACTTTACCTTTCCCCAGCACCCATTTTGTCCCCGCCCATACCTTTCTTCCAGTTTTGCCATCATGGATTTAATTTCGTCCCACGAAGGGTCTGCGACGATCGGGTACTGATAGTTCGCAGACGTGTGATCTACAACTTGGATCAGGTTTCCTTGACGAATTTCAAAGTGAGTCGGAACATGGCGTCCCGCTGCGTCGACAGCCCACGGAGCATGGGCGATGCCTAGTAATTCAGTTTCGGTACTGGCCGAGCCAGCGTCATATAGCAACACATTGCCTGTTGAGCTATCGAGTTCGATCCGTGTTCCAGCAAGCGGGGAATAGGAAAGCTCTGTCGGTGACTCGGGGGAGGGAATTACCGCCGCGATGGTACCGCCAGTTTCTCTAGAGCTTAGAACATAGCTTGGCGTTGTGCCGTCCTCCCCGTCCACCACTAACCGGCCGTCAGCTAGCGACGAATCGCGCGAGTTGGCGTGTGGTATGGAGAACCCGACCACCCCTCCCTCGTAGCCCCGCACTTTAACGGATGGCTCGTTGTTACCGGCTACGACTTCGACTGTAGTGCCAGTGCCGAAAAAGTGGCAAGGGAATCGCTGCCTTCCAACTCGGTTGTCATGACACCCTGGTGCGCCAGGGCTTGCGACACTACACGTGCCGTTTCGGGTCCGCTGATCGACTGAGCGGTGGCAAGGGGCCACGTGGCTTATCAGCGCAAAACAGAGTGTGGCTGCGGGCGCTAGAGCTTTTCTCATCTTGTCTCGCTTTCGGTTTGGTGGCTGGGGCTTGAAGCAAGCCGAAACTCGCCCGCCGGAGAAATCTCTCCGACTGGGGTCATCCAGATTCGAGCGGCTCTATAGTGGTTGCTCACGGTTATTGTACAAGTGTCTAACCATTCACATGCTCGAGATTGACAAGGTATGGTACCTAAGTCTCCACCAATCCGGGGGTAGTAGGCGCTAAATTTCTACCAGACCCAGCCCGTGCTTTTGTGCTCTAGCTGTACTTCCCCGTGATGTTGTGAACGCGTTGTGCGGGGGTGAGGCCGCCGATGGCGGTGTGGGCTCGATGGTAGTTGTAGTCGTGGATAAACTCCGCGTACGTCTGCTGTCGGGCCTTTTCGCTGGCGTATAGGCGGATGTAGGCCCATTCCTGCATCAGGGTGCGGTTAAACCGCTCGACGTTGCCGTTGGTCTGCGGGCGGTATGGCTTGGTGTAAACATGCTTAATCGTGCCCAGGGCAGCGGGCGCACCAGCCTGTCTTTGCGCGTTGCGGGCGCGACCCGCCCGGCGATCCTGTTCAGAGCCACGCCCGTGCACGCGCCAGCCGCCACCGTTGGGGATGCGACTGAGCTTTTTGATGTCGACATGGATCATGTCCCCGGGTTGGCTGCGTTCATAGCGTACTGGTGGTGCTTTGCGCACCGGCAGGCCGGTGGCCTGGTCGATGCAGGCTAGTTTCGGCAGGTTGTAGCGCGCCAGCACCCGACCAACCGTGGACCGGGGAATTCCCAGGTGGTAGCCAATACGGTGTGGGCCCCACTGGCGAGTCAACCGCAGTGTGATGATGCGGCGCTGGGTGCGCACCGGCAGCTGGTGCGGGCAGCTGCGGGGCTGGCTGGAGCGGTCGGTGAGAGCCTCGCCATTGCGGGCGCGTTTGACCCACCGGTTGATCGGGGCCGTCGAAATCTGCAGCCGCTCGGCCACCCGGTGCTGGGAGTAACCGTCGACGAGAACCACATCGACGATCTTCTGCCTACCGGCCGGGGTCAAAGGTGCGTTACGGTGTGTTATGGAAACCTCCGTCGTGGATGTTCGTGTGGATGCCTACACCTCTACCGGAGGCTTCCCCTTTTCGTTCACAACCTCCCGAGGAAGCACACCGAGCGGCGAGTACACTAGAACGCCGTGATTGTCACCAACGATTTCGAGGTCCGCGTCGGCGCCCGCACGCTTCTCGACGCCCCAGGCCAGCATCTTCGGGTGCAGCCGGGTGACCGGATCGGTCTCGTGGGCCGCAATGGGGCCGGGAAGACCACGACGATGCGCATCTTAGCGGGGGAGACCGAGCCCTACGCCGGTTCGGTGACGCGCTCCGGCGAGATCGGCTACCTGCCGCAGGACTCCAAGGAGGGCGACATCGAGCAGACCGCCCGGGACCGAGTGCTCTCCGCCCGCGGGCTGGACCAGATCCGCCGCAGTATGGACAAGCAGCAGGCAGCGATGGAATCCACCGACGGCGCCGAGCGCGACAAGGCGATTGCGAAGTACTCCCGGCTCGAGGAGCGCTTCCAGGCGCTCGGGGGCTACGAGGCCGACGCCGAGGCCGCGCAGATCTGCGACAACTTAGGCCTGCCCGAGCGCATCCTTGACCAGCCGCTGAAGACGCTCTCAGGCGGCCAGCGCCGCCGGATCGAGCTCGCGCAGATCCTCTTCGCGGCGAACGACGGGGCGGGCAAGTCGACGACCACGCTGCTTCTCGACGAGCCCACCAACCACCTTGACGCCGACTCCATCCACTGGTTGCGCGGGTTCCTGTCGCGCCACGAGGGTGGGCTGGTCATGATCTCCCACGACGTTGACTTGCTTGACGACGTCTGCAACAAGATCTGGTACCTCGACGCCGTCCGCGCCGAAGCCGACGTGTACAACATGGGCTTTTCCAAGTACAAGGACGCCCGGGCGCTCGACGAGGCGCGGCGCCGCCGCGAGCGCGCCAACGCCGAGAAGAAGGCCTCCGCGCTGCAGAAGCAAGCCGCCAAGCTGGGCGCCAAGGCCACGAAGGCGGCGGCCGCGAAGCAGATGCTCGCCCGCGCGGACCGCATGATGAACGAGCTCGACGAGGTTCGCGTCGCCGACAAGGTCGCCTCGATCTCGTTCCCCGAGCCCGCCCCTTGTGGCAAGACGCCGCTGTTTGGCAAGGGCCTGACCAAGATGTACGGCTCGCTCGAGGTTTTCGCCGGTGTTGACCTTGCCATTGACAAGGGCTCGCGCGTCGTCGTCCTTGGCACCAACGGGGCGGGCAAGACCACGCTGCTCAAGCTGCTCGCAGGCGTCGAGCGCACCGACGGCGAGGGGGGACTTGTCACCGGCCACGGCCTGAAGATCGGCTACTTCGCCCAGGAGCACGACACGATCGACGGCTCCAAGTCCGTCTGGGAGAACACCATCGAGGCCTGCCCGGACGCGGGACAGCAGGACCTGCGCGGCTTGCTCGGCGCGTTCATGTTTTCCGGCGACAAGCTCGAGCAGCCGGCGGGCACGCTCTCCGGCGGCGAGAAGACCCGCCTCGCGCTGGCCACACTCGTCTCCTCGCGTGCGAACGTGCTGCTTCTCGACGAGCCCACCAACAACCTCGACCCCCAGTCCCGCGAGCAGGTCCTCGACGCCTTGAAGACCTACACCGGCGCCGTCGTCTTGGTCACCCACGACCCAGGCGCCGTGCGCGCCCTCGAGCCGGAGCGCGTCATCATCATGCCGGAAGGCGACGAGGACCTGTGGAACGACGAATACATGGAGATCGTCGAACTGGCGTAGTAGCATCCTGTGAATGGGGGATTTTCATAGTGTGCTCGACCAGGAGCGGGGGCGTGTCATCGACGTCCTGGTCGGCTTCGACAAGCAGGAAGCACTCAACGCAGGCATCAACAACGCGCAGGTCAACGACTGGAAGCGCATCCACGACGCGTACTTCGGGCGCACGCGCTGCACGCGCTTGCAGCGCGTTGCCCTCATCAAGGCGCGCGCGAACCGGGTCACTCTGTCCAAGCTAGCGGTCATCGAGCGCGCCATCGCGCACATCGCCGATGAGGCCGCGCGCTGGCGGGCGCGCCACGCGCTGTTGGAGGTGCGCGGGCGGTGCGAGACGCTGCGTCGACAAGCAAAAGCGATCGTCCCGGCGAAAGAACCCGCGCCGCCGCGACCCGGGGTCCGCTTCAGCAGCTCGCACGCAGGACACCGGCGTCTCACGGTCATCGCGCCCGAACGTGTGATCGCCGACGTGGAGCACGCCCTGCGCAGCGGACTCGACGCCGCACGGGCGCCCGCCGAGCACATGCTGGAGGCGTTCGTACGTATCCTGCGCGGCGGAGGCGCCGTCCCGGAAGGCACCTACCGGCCAATTCTCATGGTGCCCATCGACGTGCACCTGCATCCCGAGCGCACCGATGCCGGCGTGACCCTTCACGCCACCGACGGCACCAGTGTGACGCTCCGCGACTACCTCGCCCGCACCTACGGCGAAGCACTTGAGGTTGCCGCCTTCCACCCCGTGCGTGGCGCGCTCGACCTGTTTCGCACCCAGCGCTTCGCCAACGACAAGCAGCGCACCCTCATGCGCATGGTGCAGCCTACCTGCACCGTCCCTGGCTGCCGCCTGCCCTCCGACTTGTGCGAGATACACCACATCACGGCCTGGAAAAACGGGGGCACCACGAACCTCGACAACCTCGCGCCGCTGTGTCGCTACCACAACCGTGTCAACGACGACGACGCGCACGTGCGCAAGCGCGGCCGCATCCGGCATGTCGCCGGCAGGTGCACGTGGGTGTCACCCCGCGGCTATGCTGTGCCCGCCAGTCACCCGGCCAGCGCCATGCAGGTACTTTTTGGGGACCCTGTAGAGGACCAGGGCCGGCGCTCGTCTGCTCACGACGTGGAAGTCCGAGGCGTGCAGGTCATGCGTGCCCCGGTGCGATGAGGAGGAGGGCAGCGCATCCGCCCCGCAGCTGCGGCGGCCAGTGAGAACGAGCGCGGCCCCGTTTATGCACGGGGACGTTGACCGAGACCTCGGTGGCGGACGCGTGGATGACCTACGACTGGGACCATAAGCCATATTTGTTCGAACTGGCGGCCCTGCAAAAACCCGGCGGGTACCTAGCGCACCGTGTGCGCAGCCTCGGCGTCGCTCGCTATGCGAACGCCAATGGCGAAGATGCCTGGGCGGAGAGCGCAGTCATTGCCCTCAGGGCGCTCATTGACAATGGTGAGATCGCCGCGGATGCGGGGGGGCTGAGCGAGCTACGAGACGCAAAGCGCCTGCCCTGCGCATACGGCGTGGAAAAACGCGGTTACCTACTCATTCGTGTTCGATCGGGCTTGACCCTAACGAGGCCGGGGCAGGGTTGTGTCCGTTAGCGTGGTGTATCTGTGGCTGTCGGTGAGGGACCTCATGAATGTGTGAGGCGGCCGCCGCCACACCGCGGTTCTTGTCAGTACACGCTCCTTAACCTGCCGTCGGCAGGGACGCGGCCACCCAGCTTCGCCCGGGCGTCCAGCGCGTCGGCGACCGTGTGGTCTCGGAGCTACGCCCGCTCACACCAACCAGACAGCCAGGAACGTTCGGCGAGGTCAAAGAGCGCCTCGCGTTGTTGGCGCGTGAGGGTGGTGTCGAGGGCTGCGCGGTCGTCGTCATGCCGGTGGTTGATAGCGACGATCCCCCAGCCGTTGGTGGTGTGCGCGTCCACGGCAGCGGAGGGTTCGTCGCTGGCCACGTTGAAACGGCGCGCGTACCAGCGGGGCATCCTGGAGAGCTGGAACTCGTACGAGTGCATCGGGCGCAGCGAGCCGCCGGGGAGAAGCACAAGCAGGGGAGCCTTGTAAAAGAATTGCATGTGGTCGCCGTTGATGCGCCTGCGATGAAGATAAATGTCGCCGATGAGCGCGGGGTAGAAGCCGATTCACCCATTGCGCCACGCGAGGGTGAACCGCCGCCGGCGACGCGTATCGACGACAAGCATGACCGCGGCTACGACGAACGCGACCGCGCCCAGCGCGAGGACGACCACACCGCCGGGAGTGCTGCGTGGCCCGTCGCTGAGGAGCGCCGCCGCGATGACGGCGAGCACCACACCGATGGTGCCGAAGATGAGGGTGACGCGCAGGATGCCGGGGTGAATCTGGGGTTCGGGGCCGGACCGTTGTCCGCGATGACGCCGGCGGCACCGCTGGCGCCGCCGTAAGGAAGGGTGTAGTAGCTTTCCGTGCGTCCCGGCACGAGCCGCGGTCGGCTACTCGACCGAACCTTAAGTTCAGTGCGCGGCATCCGTGTCATCCCTCTACCGGCTCCTTGCTAGTTCCTGAACCCGTGCACCGGTGCCGGGATGAACCCGCCGCGGCGGATGAACGCGTCGTTGCCAACGCTGCTGACCGGGATGACGGGAGCGTAGCCGAGGAGACCGCCGAAGTTGACCTCGTCGCCGGGCTTCGTGCCGGGGACGGGGATGAGGCGCGCGGCGGTGGTCTTATGGTTCATGACTCCGATGGCGGCCTCGTCGGCGATCATGCCGGCGATGAGTTCGGCGGACGTGTCGCCGGGAATGGCGACCATGTCGAAGCCGACGGAGCAAATCGAGGTCATGGCCTCAAGCTTGTCCATAGAGATCGATCCGGAGCGCACTGCGTCGATCATGCCCTGGTCTTCGGAGACGGGAATGAAGGAGCCGGAGAGGCCGCCGACGCGGGAGCAGGCCATCATGCCGCCCTTCTTGACGGCGTCGTTCAGCAACGCGAGCGCCGCCGTCGTGCCGTGGGTGCCCACCTGGTCGAGCCCCATGTGCTCGAGGATGTGTGCGACAGAGTCGCCGATCTCGGCCGTCGGAGCGAGGGAAAGATCGACGATGCCGAAGGGAACCCCGAGGCGCTCGGCGGCCATGGTGCCAACGAGCTGGCCGGCCCGGGTGATTTTGAACGCCGCCTTTTTGATCTCCTCGGCGACCTCGTTAAGGGTCGCGCCTTCGAGCGAACCGATCGCGTTGTCGACGACGCCGGGGCCCGACACGCCGACGGAGACGACCGTGTCGGGTTCCTCGATGCCGTGGAAAGCACCCGCCATGAAGGGGTTGTCGCCGACGGCATTGGCAAAGACCACGAGCTTCGCGCAGGCGATGGAGGAGCGGTCTGCGGTCAGCTGCGCGGCCTCTTTGACCACCTCGCCCATGGTGCGCACGGCGTCCATGTTGATGCCGGCCCGGGAGGTGGCCACGTTTACCGATCCACAGACGGCCTCGGTGGTGCTGAGAGCCTCCGGGATGGAGCGGATGAGTCGCGTGTCGGACTCCGTGGCGCCCTTTTCCACCAGCGCCGAATAGCCGCCGACGAAGTTGACGCCCAGTTCGGCGGCGGCGCGGTCGAGGGCCGTGGCGATGTCCACCGGGTCGCCCTCGGCGCCCGCCGCAACAAGCGAGACGGGGGAGACCGAGATGCGCTTGTTCACGATCGGGATGCCGAGCTCGCGCTCGATGCCTTCGCAGACCTCGACGAGGCGCGCGGCGCGCGTGGTCACCCTGTCGTAGACCGCCTCGGCGGTCGCGGCCATGGTGGGGCGCGTGCACCCGATCAGGGAGATCCCCATCGTCACCGTCCGGATATCCAGCCGGTAGTCCTCGATCATCTGGATGACGCTGACGACGTTGCGTGCAGCGATCCTGAAATCTACGGCCACCTGAACCCCCTAAATCTCGTTCATGGCGGTGAACAAGTCCGCCGACTGGATACGCACCACGACGCCGAGCGGCTCTCCCGCTCGGGCGAGGTGCTCCTGCAGCTCGCCCATGTCGACGGGGTCGCCGGGAATGTTGACGCGCATGACCATGGTGAAGAAGTCGTCCATGAGCGTCTGAGTGACGTCGAGTACGTTGAGGTTGTGCTCTGCCGCGGCGGCGGAGACTGCGGCGATGATGCCGATCTGGTCGCGCCCGGTAGTCGTAATGATTGCCTGCATACCGGGCAGTGTAGTCACTCGCTGCGGCAGTGCTGCACGTAGCGCCTGAGCAGCTCGTTCGACCAGGTGACGTCGACGCTCGGCAGCGAGGCGATGATCGTGTCATAGTCCGTCAGCGGGAAGTAGCCGTAGTCGTAGAAGAAGTCCATGCGGGTCTTCATCGCGGGCGCGTCCATCTCAGCGTGGAACTGGCACGCCCACACCTTCTCGCCCCAGCGGGCGACTTGCACGGTGGTGGTGGGGCCGGTGGCGAGCACCGTGAGGTCGGCGGGCACCACCTCTGGGTTTTCGGTGTGGCCGGTGAGCGCGTCGAAGCGAGCCGGGAAGTCGGCGAGCAGCGGGTCGTCGTGGGCGGCGTCGGTGAGCTCGACCACGGTGGGGCCGGAGGCCTCGGGGCTGGAGTGGCCGACGGCGCCGCCGAGGGCGTCGACAAGCCAGCACATGCCGAAGCAGATGAAGAAGACAGGCACGTCCGCGGTGAGCAGGCCGCGCAGTTCGGCGTTGACGTGGTTCTGCCAGGCGTTGTACTGCGGGGTCGTGACGGTCAAGGAGCTGCCGCCGACGATGACGCCGGCGAAGCCGGACACGTCGCCGATCGTCGCCGAGGGGGAGTCGATGACCCGCACCTCGACGTCCTCGCGGGCGAGCGCGGTGGCACGAAGGATGTCGTTGAGCTCGGCCTCCACCACGGAGGGCCCGATCTCTCCGTTTCGGAGACAGACGAGGAGGAACCTAGACATGCTCCCCACCCTATACCGCTCGGTCTAGTGCTCGGGGACAGGGGCCCGTACTGAAAGCTCCACCAGGTCGAGCATGGCGGACAGGCGCGCGGAGGATTCGCCCTCGGCAAGCTTGACGACGAGCCCGTCCATCACCGTTTCGAGATACGTCTGGATGACGTCGAGGGGGACGTCCTCACGCATGTCCGCGTTGTGCGACAACCGCGAGCGAACCGCCTCGTCGAGCACCTCTTGGTGCCCCCGCCAGCGCTCCTCGAAGGCGGGGTCCGTGCGGAGCTTGCGGACGGTTTCCGCGCGGGTCATGTACCAGCTGTGCGCCTCCGGGTGGGCGACGAGGGTCCGCATGACCTCGATCAGGCCGTTGTCCGCCACGACCTCAGCCTGGCGACGCGCATCCTCGCTGGCGACTGCGAGGAAAAGCGATTCCTTGTCGCCGAAGTGGTGGAAGATCGCGCCCCGGGTTTTACCGGTGGCTTTTTCCAGCCGGGTCACCGTTGCCCCCTCGTAGCCGTACTGTGCGAAGCACCCGCGCGCGGCGTCGATGATGTCGCTGCGGCGACGGGATAACTCGTCGTTGCTGACTATGGGCATGGGTGTGTCCTTCCGGGGCGAAAAGGGCCCGCCGGCCGAAACCGGAGGGCCCTCGATGATGGGTCAGAAGTTAGCTCTTGACCATCTGGCGCAGCACGTACTGCAGGATGCCGCCGTGGCGGTAGTACTCGGCCTCGCCAGGCGTGTCGACGCGGACCACGGCGTCGAACTCGACCTTCTCGCCGCCGTCCTTGGTGGCGGTGACGTGGACGGTTGACGGGATGGTGTCGCCGTCGTTGAAGGCAGTGATGCCGGAGATATCGAAGGTCTCGGTGCCGTCGAGGCCCAGGCTCTCGTGCGACTCACCGTCCGGGAACTGCAGCGGCAGCACACCCATACCGATCAGGTTCGAGCGGTGGATGCGCTCGAAGGACTCGGTGATGACGGCCTTCACGCCGAGCAGGTTGGTGCCCTTCGCGGCCCAGTCGCGCGAGGAGCCGGTCCCGTACTCCTTGCCAGCGAGGACGACAAGCGGGGTGCCCTCCTTGGCGTAGTTCTGCGCCGCGTCGTAGATGTAGGCCTGCGGAGCGCCCTCTTGTGTGAAGTCGCGGGTGTAGCCGCCGGCCTCGTCCACGAGCTGGTTGCGCAGGCGGATGTTGGCGAAGGTGCCGCGGACCATGACCTCGTGGTTACCGCGGCGCGAGCCGAAGGAGTTGTACTCGTGGCGCGCGACGCCGTTCTCGTCGAGGTAGTTCGCGGCTGGGGTACCCGGCTTGATGGACGAGGCGGGGGAGATGTGGTCGGTCGTGACCGAGTCACCCAGCTTCGCCAGGACGCGAGCGCCCGCGATGTCCTCGACGGCCTCCGGCTCCTCCGGCATGTCGTCGAAGTACGGCGCCTTGCGGATGTAGGTGGAGTCGTCGTTCCACTCGAAGGTCGTGCCTTCGGGGACCTCGAGGTTCTTCCACTGCGCGTCGCCCTCAAACACGTCGGCGTAGTCGTGCTCGTACATCTCGCGGGAGATGGTGTCGGCGATGGTCTTCTCGATCTCCTCCGGGGAGGGCCAGACGTCCTTGAGGTAGACATCGTTGCCCTCGGAGTCCTGGCCGAGCGGCTGGGTCTCGAAATCGAAGTCCATGGTGCCCGCAATGGCGTAGGCGATAACGAGCAGCGGGGACGCAAGGTAGTTCATCTTCACGTCCGGGGAGATGCGGCCTTCGAAGTTGCGGTTGCCGGACAACACGGCGGTCGCGGTGAGGTCGTACTCGTTGATGGCCTCGGAGACTTCGGTGGGCAGCGGACCGGAGTTACCGATGCAGGAGGCGCAGCCGAAGCCGGTGAGGTAGAAGCCCACGGCCTCGAGGTCCTTCCACAGGTCGGCGCGCTCGTAGTAGCCGTCGACAACCTGGGAGCCGGGAGACATGACGGTCTTGACCCACGGCTTGGCGCGCAGGCCCTTTTCGGCGGCCTTCCGGGCAAGCAGAGCAGCGCCGATCATGACAGAGGGGTTCGAGGTGTTGGTGCAGGAGGTGATCGCCGCGATGGCGACGGCGCCGTGGTCGAGGGTGTACTCGCCGCCCTTCGGGGATTCGACGATGACCGGCTTGGAGGCGCGGCCTTCGGCACCCTCGGCTGCGGACTCGCCGTTCGCGGCCCAGGACTCGTTGTAGGAGACGGACTCGCTCTTGGCGGCGCGCACCGGCTCGAAGGTCTCGTCGCCAGCGTCGTTGTAGTCCGGCAGCTGCTGGCGGAAGGTCGACTTAGACTCGGAGAGCAGGATGCGGTCCTGGGGGCGCTTCGGGCCGGCGATCGAGGGCTTGACCGTGGACAGGTCGAGCTCGAGGTACTCGGAGTACTGCGCCTCCTCGGCGTCCTGCTCGAGCCACATGCCCTGTGCCTTGGCGTAGGCCTCGACGCGGTCGAGGGTGACCTGGTCGCGGCCGGTCAGCTCGAGGTAGTTGATGGTCTCCTGGTCGATCGGGAAGATCGCGCAGGTGGAGCCGAACTCGGGCGACATGTTGCCGATGGTGGCGCGGTTGGCCAGCGGGATCTGGCTCACGCCGTTGCCGTAGAACTCGACGAACTTCTGCACCACGCCGTGCTCGCGCAGCATCTCGGTGATGGTGAGCACGACGTCGGTGGCGGTGACGCCGACGGGGATCTCGCCGGTGAGCTTGAAGCCGACGACGCGCGGGATGAGCATGGACACCGGCTGGCCAAGCATCGCGGCCTCAGCCTCGATGCCGCCGACTCCCCAGCCCAGGATACCCAGGCCGTTTTCCATGGTGGTGTGGGAGTCGGTGCCGATGCAGGTGTCCGGGTAGGCGACACCCTCGTTGTCGAAGACGACGCGGGAGAGGTACTCGATGTTGACCTGGTGGACAATGCCGGTCCCCGGGGGCACAACGCGGAAGTTGGAGAAGTTCTCCGCGCCCCAGCGCAGGAACTGGTAACGCTCTTCGTTGCGCTGGTACTCGATCTCCACGTTCTTATCCAGCGCGTCGGTGCTGCCGAACGCCTCGATGATGACGGAGTGGTCGATGACCATCTCGGCCGGGTTGAGCGGGTTCACCTGGTCCGGGTTACCGCCCAGGCTAGAGACGGCCTCGCGCATGGTGGCCAGGTCGACCACACAGGGCACGCCGGTGAAATCCTGCATGAGAACGCGGGCCGGGGTGAACTGGATCTCGACGGAGGGCTCCGCCTCCGGGTCCCAGTTGGCGAGGGCCTTGATGTGCTCCTCGGTGACGTTCTTTCCGTCCTCGGTGCGCAGAAGGTTTTCTCCGAGGACCTTCAGGGAATAGGGAAGCTTGTCCATTCCTTCGACGGCGTCGAGTGCGAAGTAGTCGTAGGACTTTTCGCCGACCTCAAGGGTTTTCTTAGCGTTGAAGGAGTTCTTACTTTCAGCCACAGTGAGCTCCATTTCTCGTTGTAAACCTGGTTCGGGGATAATGGCCCCGGTTGTGGTCTCCTCCTTATCTTAGGGGAGACCACCGGTTCCAGTCGGCATTGTAACGTAACGGCCGTTATGTTTCGGACCCGGCCTGCGCCTGCCGCTCCGGCGCACCGGATTTGTTCGAAAGTTTCCCCCCGAGCGGGGTAGTAGCGGCGCGCAAGGAGGCCCCATGATCCCCGCTGGTATTGACATGCCCGACCTCGCAACCCAGCTGGAGGAGGATGGCATCGCCTTCACGGCACCCCACCCCGCCACTGCGCCCTTGGAGGCGCACCTCGAGGCCACCCTGAACGCGATCGACATCGACGCGATCGCCCCGATCGGCGTGGTGGTAGTGGAGCACACGCCCGAGCGCCTCGCGGACCTGCGTGACGTCGCCCAGGATCTCGCGCTCGCGACCGACTACGAGACTGTCGTCGTTCGCTCACCCGGCGGGGCGGGGATTGTGAGCGAGCACTTGACGCGCGCCGAGATCGAGAGCGGGCAGCGTGCCATGCTCGCCGAGCAGGACTACGGCGAGGGGCTTCGAGCCTTCGTGTCCGAGGCGTCGTCGGTGGCGATCCCGTGGGGAGTCGTTGCCGTCGCGATCGCGCTTGTGATCGCCGTAGTGTGCGGGGCAACCTTTGCCCGCGCGCGCTCCGTCGTCAAGCGATAGGCGTTCGCGTTACATGGTGTGAGTAACATCACACCACCTCTACGGCGTGGCAATCCCGCTGCTTGTGGCGCTTGTGAGTCATGTGAAATTCCTTGACTGTTGAAAAGATCGGTAAAGGATGGGTCACGAATTAATAAAGTGCCGTAGGGTGTGCTTGTCGGCTCGCGAGCCGAAAGTAGCAACATACATTTCAGAGGCACCTTGAGGCCCCGTGGTCTAGTCAACCCGGGGACGCAGTCCAGGCATGTGGGGAAGCACGCTCCGTACTGTGGTGGCTCGATCCGGTATGCCTTTCGGCCCGCGGCTCGGCGTCAGTAGTCAACCAACCGACCGCGCGTCAAGCCTCGTACCTTGCCGTGCGGTGTGAGGAGCACCATCAGTGGGCAGCACACCTTTGGGCACGGGTCTGCGCTGGGCACGCACAGCCGTCAGCGTCGTCACGTGCTCGACCATCTTGTCACTCACAGCCTCGCCGAGCGCGTCGAGCCAACCCGCGGGCTCGAGCGCCTCCGAGCTCGTCGCCGCCATCGCGCAGGCACAATCGCGTGTCGACGCCCTCGACCTCCGCATGGGCGGCCTGCGCGAAAACGTCAACAGGGCGCTCGTCGAGCTTCACGACGCCCAACTGCGCGCCGAGCAAGCTCGGCGCGGCGTCGAGGAAGCCCGCTCGCGGCTGAACCAGTCCGAGGACGCGGTTGTCAGCGCACGGACCGAACTATCGGAGGTGACACGCTCGCTGTACCGCGCCCAGGGCGGGCCCTCCGTGCTCGCCGGGCTCAACAGCGACGACCACGCGAAAGACGCTCTCGACCGCGCCTCCTTCCTGCGCAGCCAACGGGAAGAGAAGCAGGAGCAGCTCACTGAGGTCGAGCGCGCCCGCACCGTCGCAGCGAACGAGGAATCGACGCTCCGAGAGGCGAGCAACTACGCGGAGGAAGCTGCGAACGACGCCGTCGCCGCCGAAACGGCTGCCCGCGCCGTGCTCGAGGAGTCTCAGCAGGAGCTGGAGGCGCAGCTGGCCGAGCGCCAGGCCGCGCACGACGAGCTCGTCTCCGTGCAAGCCCAGCTGGATGCCGTCCGTCCGTCCGCCGCGCGGCCCGCCGAGGATGAAGAGGCAGTGCCGGACACCACGGTGCCGGATACCGCGGCGCCGGACACCACGGCGCCGAGCACCGCCTCGACTGAGACCCAGGAAACCGAAACCCGAGAAACCAGAGCCGACGAGCCCGCGGAACAGCCGGGCACCGCGGAGACCGAGCCCGAGGCTCCCGACGAGGCGGGTTCCCACCCTGCCCTCGTCCAGCCGCAGCCCCCCGCCCCGGCGGCGGGCGTAGCGGGCACCCCCTACGCCGCCTCGCAAGACGACATCGACGCCGTGCGCGACGAGGTCTCGAGCAGCTTCCCGGGCACACCCGAGCTCAGCGACACCGTGATCTCAAGCGCCCTGTCGACCGCGCAGCAAGCAGCGCAGCGGGCCGGCGAGACGCTCAGCGACCCGACGATTCAGGCCGCGGCGATCGCGGCTGCGTCGGCTCTGGTGGCATCGTCGCAGGCGCCGCACGACACTCTGGACAACCCGTACACGGCTAACGGAAGCAGTGCCGGCGCTGGGGAGCTTGTCGCCGCGTTTTCCCGCGGGCTGACGGACGTCCTCGAAGGGCGCGTCGCGACGGCATCCCCCGCGGTCGAGGAGGTCCTGCCCGAGGTTGACTCCGCAGCGACCGCCACGGAGAAGATCACTGGCACGGTCCCGGTGGGCAACGGCGTGGAAACCGTGATTGCGCGCGCAATGTCGATGATTGGCACCCCCTACGTGTGGGGCGGCGGCGACGCCAACGGCCCGACCACGGGTGTCAATGGCGGTAGCCAGCTTGGCTTCGACTGCTCGGGGCTGGTGCTCTACGCTTTCGCTGGGGTGGGCATCAGCCTCCCGCACTACACCGGCGACCAGTACCGGCGCGGCACCCAGATCGACCCGAGCGAGGCTCGTCGCGGCGACCTATTGTTCTGGGGGCCCAACGGTAACCAACACGTGGCGATCTACCTGGGGGACGGCACGATGATCGAGGCCCCGACGTTCGGGCAGACAGTGACGATCTCCCCGGTGCGCTACGGCGGTATGTCGGCGAAGGCGGTTCGTCTGTTGTAGGCATCGACTAAAATCGCCCGCATGGCATTTCATGACTACGACGCACTCCTCGTCCTTTCCTTCGGTGGCCCCGAGGGAGAGGACGAGGTTATTCCTTTTCTGGAGAACGTGACCCGCGGGCGCGGCATCCCCCGCGAGCGCCTCGCAGAGGTAGGGGAGCACTACTTCCACTTCGGCGGTGTCAGCCCCATCACCGCGCAGAATCGGGAAATCATCGCGAACGTGGAGGACGAGCTCACGACCCGCGGCATCGACCTGCCGGTCTACTTCGGCAACCGCAACTGGCGGCCGTTCGCGGAAGATGCCGCGCGCAGGATCGCTGCCGACGGCCACCGACGAGTCCTCGTGTTCGCTACCTCAGCGTGGGGCGGATACTCCGCGTGCCGCCAGTATGACGAGGACATCCTGCGCCTGCGGGAGGCGACGCCAGAGCTAGAGTTCACCAAGCTGTGGCAGTTCTACGGCCACCCGGACTTTATTCGGCTCAACGCTGAGTACCTGCGCGAGGCAGTCGAGCGCGCCGAGGGGAAGCGGACGGCGATCCTCTTCTCCGCCCACAGCGTCCCCACCGCGGCGGATCAGGCCTCGGGCGGCCCGCAGGACTCGCAGCTGTACTCGCGCCAGGTTGCCGAGGCCGCGCGCCTCGTGGCCAAGGACGCGGGCGTGGACGACTACGAGGTTGTCTGGCAGTCCCGCTCGGGTAACCCGGCCACCCCGTGGCTCGAGCCCGACGTCGTGGACCGTTCGCTTGAGATCCACGCCGCGGACCGTCCCGAGCACATCATCTGCGTGCCCATCGGGTTTATTACGGACCACATGGAGGTCGTGTGGGACCTAGACACCGAACTCAAAGAAGCGGTCGAGGACAAAGGCATGAGCCTGGACCGCGTTCCCACAGTAGGCCTGACCAAGGACTTTGCCGCGATGGTCGTCGATATCGCGGAGAACGTCGCGCAGGGATCGACGCCGCCCACCCTGTCCGAAGTCACCGTGCAGGGCTGCACGGTCAACGGCGCGCCCTGCGCGGCGAAGTGCTGCGCACCGGCCCAGCCGAAGCCCGCCAGCGCCTAGCCGTAGGCCTCGCGCCACAGTTCGTGCACCGCGTTGGCCACCCCGGCCATGCGCGCAGTGCGGATGTGGCGCCAGAGGGCGAACAGGTGCGGGTCGAGGCTGTGGTCGTTGAGGCGGTCGGTGACCGTCTCAACGATCGCCGCGACACTGTCTGCCCTAGCAAAGAGTTTCGCAGAACGCGGGGGTACGCAGCCGGGTAACCCGGGCGCGTCGTAGAAATCGGCGAGCGAGCCCATCGTCAACCGGGGGGAGGGCAGCTCGGCGGAGGCGCCGCCCGCTGCCTCTATGAGAAGAGCCGCCCGGTCCGTCGCCTCTACGAGGAGCGCGTCGGCCTCTCCGGGCGAGAGCCATGCGGGTTCGGGGAGGCGCTCGTGCTCCTCGAACCAGCGCCACTGCACCCCGTCGTCGCCGTAGGAGGGGACCAGAAGGTGATGGACGTGTTCGCTCTCGCGCAGCGCGAGCGCCCCGGCGGGGGTTAAGGCCTGCAACGCGGGGGAGGCCGGGGGAATCGCCGCGGCTTGGCCGGGGCCCCAGAGGATGAGCCGGACTACCGGCTCGGGTGAGGTGAGGGAGGCGGCCGACCGGACGTCGTTGAGCAAAGCCGACAGCGGTGCGTCGCCGTAGGCGTGGGGGCCTCCGAGGTCACGAAGAGCGGCGACGAGCTCGTCGGTCGGTTCGTGGCCGTAGAGCCATGCAGCGAGCCACACCGCGGTGTTCTGTAAAGGGGAATAGACTTCGGCGCGCGTGTACATCGCGGCTATCCTAGCGGATAGAGTAAGCGGACTATGGACCGTTACGCAGGAGACATCTTTGCCGGGCACGCGCGCCGCACAACGCCGTCCTACCCGCAAGTCCCGGCCGAGCCCGGGCTCGTCGCGGAGGTCTACGGTGACGAGTTCGTCGGCGCGGTCCTCGGGGTCGAGCGCACGTACGACGGCGAATTCGTCCGCCTCGAGGACAGGTACGGGACGCAGCGGCTGTTCAAACTACTTCCGGGGGCGTTCCTCGTCGACGGTGCGCGGGTGACGCTCACGCGCCACGTGCCGCGCACGGACACGGCGCCGCGCACCTCGAACTCGGGGTCGCGCAGAGTCGAGGGGGTGCGGGCGAAGGTTGCCCAACCGAGCCGGATCTGGGTCGAAGGCATCCACGACGCCGCAATCGTGGAGAAGGTGTGGGGCCATGACCTGCGCGTCGAAGGTGTCGTCGTGGAGTATCTGGAGGGCTTAGACAACCTCGCTGAGAAGCTGGCTGAGTTCGAGCCGGGGCCGGGTCGACGCATCGGCGTGCTCGCCGATCACCTCATCGAGGGGACGAAGGAGTCGCGCCTTGTTGCAGACGTCGGACCGCACGTGTTGGTGACCGGCCACCCGTACATTGACATCTGGGCAGCGGTAAAGCCGGCAAGCGTGAAGATCCCGGCGTGGCCCGAGGTGCCCTACGGCGAGGACTGGAAGGAAGGCGTGTGCCGGAGACTCGGGTGGTCCGACCCGCAGGAGGGGTGGCGGCGCGTGTATAGCTCGGTGGGGACGTTCCGAGACCTCGACTACACGTTGATCGGGGCTGTCGAGAGGCTGATAGATTTCGTAACAAACCCACAGCTACGAAAGGAAGACATGTAGGCTGGCGGCGTGGGCGCGATCGTGTGGTTAATCGGAGCAGTAGTACTCGCGGGCCTCGAGTTGGCCGTCGGCGAATTTACCTTCCTCATGCTTGCCGCCGGAGCGCTCACGACCTCGGGCGCCGCATTGTTCGGCCTGCCATTGTGGGCTGAGGTTGCGGTATTTGCCGCCACCTCCGCAGCGTTTTGGGTGTTTCTTCGCCCGTATCTACACAGGCGCTTTCTCACCCCGGGGGCGTATAACGACTCACCCCGTACCCTCGTCGGATCCCGCGCGGAGGTAATCGAGGACATAACGCCCGGCGGCGGCCAGATCCGCCTCGACGGCACGATCTGGTCGGCCCGCGCGCTTGACCCGGCGGTCCGCATCGCCTCCGGGGAACACGTAACCGTATCGGACATCGACGGCCCGGTCGCGGTCGTCTGGAAGGACAACTAATGGGAGCTATTGTTGCCCTCATCATCCTCGCGTTGGTGGTGGCGGTACTGTTTGCCTCGATCAAATTGATCCCTCAAGGCGAGTCTGCCGTGATTGAACGACTCGGACGCTACACGCGAACGGTCTCCGGCGGTATTACGCTGCTGGCCCCCTTCATCGACCGCGTCCGCGCCCGGGTGGACACGCGCGAACGCGTCGTGTCCTTCCCGCCGCAGGCCGTGATCACCCAGGATAACCTGACCGTGGCCATCGACATCGTGGTGACGTTCCAGATCAACGACCCAGCCAAGGCCATCTACGGTGTGGACAACTACCTCGTCGGCGTGGAGCAGATCTCGGTAGCTACGCTTCGCGACGTCGTCGGCGGCATGACCCTGGAAGAAACGCTAACCTCCCGCGAAACAATCAACCGCCGCCTGCGCGGCGAGCTCGACGCCGCAACCGGCAAGTGGGGACTTCGCATCAGCCGAGTGGAGCTCAAGGCGATCGATCCGCCGCCCTCGATCCAGCAGTCGATGGAGATGCAGATGAAGGCGGACCGCGAGAAGCGCGCGATGATCCTCACCGCCGAGGGCAAGCGCGAGTCCGACATTAAGACCGCCGAGGGCGAGAAGCAGGCACGCATTCTGTCCGCAGAAGGCGAGAAGCACGCCTCCATCCTCGCCGCGGAGGCCGAGCGCCAAGCAACGATCTTGCGCGCCGAGGGCGAGCGCGCCGCGAAGTTCCTCATCGCGCAGGGTGAGGCCCGCGCGATCCAGAAGATTAACGCGTCCATCAAGTCTTCCGGCGTGACCCCCGAGGTGCTGGCGTACCAGTACCTGGACAAGCTGCCGCAAATCGCGGACAACGAGGCCGCCACCCTGTGGATGATCCCCTCCGCCTTCGGAGACTCGCTCGAGCAGTTCGCCAAGGCCTTTGCCAAGAAGGACGACGACGGCGTCTTCCGCTACGAGCCGGCCTCCGTCGACGCAGAAACCCGCGACATGGCGCGGCAGGACAACACGGACAAGTGGTTCGACACCTCGACCGACCCGGAGCTGGCGAAGGCGCTCGCCGAGGCCCGCGCGGTGGCGAACAAGCACGTCGACGACCCAGACCCGACCGCCGCGGCGGCGGCGAACACCGCGAGCACGACGAGCTCGTCGTCCTCCCGGGAGCTGGACATTAACCAGCAGCAGCCTGAGTAATCAGGTTGAGCACAAGCCTCCAGCCGGCCTGCTCGGCGCGCCATCCAGCGGCCTGGAGGCGCTGGCTGATCGCCTGCTTGGAGATGCCCAGCTCGGCCGCCGCCTCGTTCTGGTTATAGCCGCTGCGCAGCAGAGCGGTCGCCTCGCGCCCCTCGAGGGTGCGCTTATGCAGCACGTACGCAAGCAACGCCAGGGCCGCGGCGATGTCCTCGGCGGCCGTGCCCGCCCCGGGCGCCTCCACTGTCACCGTCACCGCCGCGGGGGTGGTGCCGACGGCGTCCGAGGCGGCATAGAGCGCGCTGCCCTCGTGCGTAATGCCGAGGCCAACGGCCCAGTTGGCGTCGGACAGCAGCGCCATGATGAGGTTGAGGGCCGCCTCGGGGCACTCCACGTGGGCGCGGATGTCTTCGACTCCAACCATCTCGAATTCGCCGACGCCCGGAAGTGCTGCGAGCGCCTCGGCGGAACGTCGGACCAGTTCGGCCCGGCGTTTTTCGCGTCCGCGGTAGCGCGCGTGTACGGCAATCATGGCCCCTCAGTCTACTGGTCTACCCCTGCGCCTTGACGCGCCACGCCGCGGCGCGTCGACCGGGTGGGCAGTGTGGCGTCGAGAAGCAAGCCCCCGACGCCGACGACCGCAAGCACGACGCTAAGGCCCACGACCGCCGGGTTCGCCTGCCCCGTGAGCGTGTCGCCGAAAAGGACGACGATCGCAGTGCCGGGCAGCGATCCCACGAAGGTCGCCGCGGCGAAGGGGAGCACCCTCACCCGGGTGAGCGCCGCCGCATAGTTCATAAGGGAGAAGGGGACAATCGCGATGAGGCGCAGGCTTGCGACGGCGAGCCATCCACGCTCTTCGAGGCGCCGGTTGATCACCTCGACCGCGGGGTGCGTCAGGCGCGGAGCGATCCACTCGCGCAGCAAGCTGCGCACGACGGCGAGGGAGACTACCGCCGCGACCGTCGTGGCGGTGATGGACAAAGCAATGCCCCCGACGCTGCCGAAGAGGACACCAGCCGACAACGTCATGATGGTGCGCGGGATGGGAAACTGCGTGATGAGCACGTACAGCAGCCAAAACAGGAGCGGAAACCACGGGCCCGTTTGTTCCGCCCACTCGCGCAGGACCGCCAGCGGCGGGACGTCGAGAAAGGCCCACGCGGCGACGAAGAGCACCGCCGCGCAGACAAGGGCGGCGAGGCGGGGAGCGGAAAGCCTAGGCAATGTGGGTCCTTTGCGGGTTAAGGGTCAAAATGTGTGTCCGGAATTGGTGATTTCCGGTATCTGACCTCGGCGATTTCCGGAAGTATATGCCCCAAGAGCGTATATCCGCTGTTGTGGTCGTATATCCCCGGTGTGGCGTGGTTGATGTGGTAGGGGCCGGTGGTGTGGTGGCCCAATGCCGAAGAACCGACCCCGCTGCGCTGTGTGCGGCGGCGAAATGAAGCGTAATGGGAAAACCTCCGCGAACCGCACTCGGTGGCGATGCAAGATCTGCGGTGCCTCCGTCACGAAACGACGGCCGGATATCACCAACGCCGCCGCCTTCAACGCCTTTATCACTCACGTCACCACGGGTGACAGTCTGAAAATCACCGCTGCCAAAACAGGCTGCAACCCACGCACCTTGCAACGCCGGTTTGAGCACTTCTGGCTAGTTGATGTTCCCGATCCCACCATCGGGCACGAAGGCCGAGTCTATGACCAGGTCTTTCTTGACGGCACCTACACCGCCGGCGGATGTCTCATAGTTGCCGCCACTTTGGATCACGTCATTGCCTGGCACTGGTGCACACACGAAACCACCCGCGACTACCAGCAACTGTGTGAACGCATCCCCGCGCCCCTGATCGCCGTGATCGACGGTGGACAAGGCGCAGCCAGCGCGATCAAAAAGTGCTGGCCTAACACCAAGATCCAACGCTGCCTTGTCCACGCCCAACGCGTGGTACGCCGCTACACCACCTCCCGCCCGCGCACGGATGCTGGACGAGCGATCTACCATCTCGCGCTTAACCTCACGAAGATCACCGATCTTGATGAGGCGGCCGCGTGGGGTGCCAAGCTCCACGAATACGGCACTATCTACCGCGACTGGATGAACCAGAAAACGTGGACAACCGACCCATTGACGAAACAACGCACCTGGTCGTGGACGCATGAGCGCACCCGCAAGGCCTACAACAGCCTCAACCACCTGTGGCGCAACAACTTGTTGTTTGTCTACCTCGCCCCACCCGCTGGTGTGATCAACCCCGGGCGGATCAAACCGACGACTAACAGTCTTGAAGGCGGGATCAACGCCCAGCTGAAACTGCTTGCCCGCACCCATCGCGGCAGATCCGGTGAGCATCAACGCCGGATGCTCGACTGGTGGCTTTACCTGAAAACAGAACTGCCTGACGACCCAGTCGAGATCGCCAGACAGTCCAACTGGGGTCAGGACCAACTCGCCAAAGCTTCAACCCTGACCCACAACGAGAACCACGCCAACCACGAAACAGGACGACCAGCCCTCTACGACAACGCTATCGACACCAACTACACCCACTCAATCGGCATCCAAAAAGGCCACATCTAACCCCCGCGACACGCCGACACCAGACACACATTTTGTCGTTTAACCCTCCTTTGCGGGGCAGGAACGAAAAAAGTCTCGGGCCAACGTGTAAACGATGACTCGAGACTTCACTCTGTGCCCGAGGGGGGACTTGAACCCCCACGTCCGTTAATAGGACACTAGCACCTCAAGCTAGCGCGTCTGCCATTCCGCCACCCGGGCCGGGTGTTGTTGTCAGCCTCTCGGCTGGGCACCTGCATTACTATAGGGCGGCGGGTGCGACGAGACAAATCGCGAGGTCAACAGCAATTTTTCGAGAGACCGAACCCGGCGCATGACAGCCAGGTAATTTCCCCTACCCGCCCGGCAGGCTGGCGCGTTCGGGTAGAAAGGAAACCATGACTACCTACGACTACACCTCTGACGTGTTCCCTGGCCACGACCCGCTGCCTTCCATGGCCAGCGTCCCCAGCTTCACGCTGACGACCCCGGACGTGAAGGAGGGCGAGCAGCTCGACGAGAAGTTCGCCGGCGACCACGCGGTCTCGCCGCAGCTGTCATGGTCGGGACTGCCCGAGGGCACGAAATCACTGGCCGTGACGTGCTACGACCCAGACGCCCCCACGGGGGCGGGCTTTTGGCACTGGGCCGCCTTCAACATCCCAGCCGACGCCACGGAGCTCCCGCAGGGCGCGGGCAGCACCGCGGACTTGGGCCTGGGGGCGACGACGCTCGTCGGCGATTCCGGCCAGCGCGCCTACTACGGTGCGAACCCGCCGGCCGGGCACGCCCCGCACCGCTACATCTTCGCGGTGCACGCCGTGGACGTGGAGAAGCTGGACGTGCCCGAGGACGCGACGCCGACCGTGCTGGCGTTCAACCTCTACTTCCACTCGCTGGGTCGGGCGCATGTCTGGGGCTGGTACGAGGAGAAGTAGCCTCGGGGGAATGATTCCGGTTCAGCTTCGCGCGGGCGGCGCTTTTCTCACCATCGCCCTCGTCTTGGTCATCTACGCCGCGGTGTGGTTCTTCCGCGGCGAGCCGATCTTCCCCATCACGCCGCAGGTTCTCAGCATCGTTGCTGCGGCGGCGCTCTTCGGCGCGAACGCGACCTTCGTGCGCGGACAGGAACGCTCCCGCGGGCAGGTCATCGCGCTCGCGTGCGCGGTGTTGCTCGTTATTGTGGGCGTCGCGCTGCCCGCGGTGACGATCGTTGCCACCCAGACCTTTTGGCTGGTCCTCTGGGCGGCCGCGGCGGCGGCCTGCGCGCTTATTCTGCGTCGCAGCGCCAGCTGAGCCCGCTACCGACGGCCTCGCTTATCGACGCCAACCCGTGCGCCCGCACCTGCTCCGCCAGCGCCCGGTGGATACGACGGATCCAGCCCGGGCCGCCGTAGATGAAGGGCGTATAGCCCTGCAGAAGGCTCGCGCCTGCAGCGATGCGCTCCCACGCCTGCTCGGGTGTGGAGATCCCGCCGACGCTCACGAGCACGAGCGAATCGCCGACGCGCTCGTTGAGCCGCGTCAGCACCTCAAGAGAGCGCGCGGCAAGCGGTGCGCCCGAGATGCCGCCGGCGCCCATCTTCTCCACCTCGGCGGGGTCCGTGGCTAAGCCCTCGCGGGAGATTGTCGTGTTGGTGGCCACGATCCCGGCGAGTCCCAGCTCGACGGCGAGGTCGGCGACGGCGTCGATATCCTCGTCGCTGAGGTCGGGGGCGATCTTCACCAACACGGGGGTGTCGGTGCTCTCCGTGACCACCTCGAGGATCGGGCGCAGCTCCTCGACGGCCTGCAGGTCGCGCAACCCGGGGGTATTGGGGGAGGAGACGTTGACGACGACATAATCCGCGAGTGGCCCGAGCAGCGTGGCGCCAGCGCGGTAGTCGGCCACGGCGTCGTCGGCCGTCTTGTTTTTGCCGATGTTGATGCCCACCACGTCCGAAGAGCGGCGTCCTCGCAGGTTCGCCGCCACGGCGAGCGCGCCCGTGTTGTTGAAACCCATGCGGTTGAGGATGGCTTTGTCGGCGGGCAGCCGAAACAGCCGCGGCGCCGGGTTGCCGGGCTGGGGCCGCGGCGTGACGGTGCCGACCTCCGCAAAGCCAAAGCCCGCAGCCCCCCAGGCGTCGATGGCCGTGCCGTTTTTGTCGAGGCCCGCGGCCAGCCCGAGCGGGGCGGGGAAGCGCACCCCGAACAGCTCCTGTTCAAGGACAGGGTCGTGGACTCGGACTGCCCTTTCCACGGCGCGGTTCACCGGCCCGAGGACATGCAGGGTGCGGAAGGCGCCGCCGACGATGCCGTGGATGCGTTCCGGGGGAAGGAGGAACATGCCTTTGAGGAGAAATTCGTAGGGCCGCATGGCTACCTTTCTAGCTGGGAGGGAGCGACGACCTGGAGACCCTCGCCCGTCGCGGAACCGAGGACGAGTGTCCCATCGGGCAGCGCAGCGAGCGACTGGGCGTCGGCGACAGTGGGGAAGGAGGCGGTTTTGATGGGGACGCCGGTGGCAAGGGAGTAGCCCTCGGCGGTGTTCGTGGACGTCGAGGCCACCCACGCCAGCTCTGCGGGCACGTCCCACGCCACGGCCCACGGGCTGTCGGCTACCGGGGCCGTCATTTGCAGGCGGATCACATCGTCCGTGTTGTACACCAGCAGCTGCGAACCCGTGGTGTCGGCGGCGAGGATGGTGCCCTGAGGCGCGGCCGCCACTTTGCCAACCCCGAGCCCCGCGCGAAGGGTGCCGCCTTGGCGCCCCGCGCGCCAGTCGAGGTCCTGGATGGTGGTGTCGAAGTTGTTCACGCGCACGACGGAGTCGGGGCTGCCCTCGCCGTTCTGCGCGGCCACAACCCGGTCGGTCTCGCGGGCGACCGTGAAGGTGTCCTCGACGTCGCCGTCGCGGATGACGCGCACGGAGCTGTCGTCGCCCGAGGCGGCGATGATCTCGCCGGTGGTGGTCACGGCGGCGGCGCTGGCCGGCTCGTCGAGCGTGACGCTGTCGGCGCCCTTGGCGGTAAACAGGCGGATGTCTGTGCCGCAGGCGGTGACGAAGGTGCCGTTGTTAGGGGAGAGGGCCCCGCAGGCGTCGTCAAGCGTGTGCGTCGCGGCGGTGCCGTCGACGATGTCGTCGAGCGTGCCCACGTGGAGCGTCGAGCCGGTGCGGACCGCGAGGAGGTCCCCGGAGGCCTCAATCTCGCTGATGGCGGCAAAGGGGTGCACAGCGCCCGCGGGACTCGCGGTTTCCGTGGAGGCCGGGGAGGGCGCCGGGGTGGCGTTGCCCATCGACGCGGATGCCTCCGGCTGCGGAGGCTCGGACTGACAGGCGGCGAGGCAGGCAACCAATGTGGCCGCGACCGCCGCTTTCTTCACACGCACACTCACGGTTGCTTAGAGTAGCAACGCCCGCGGTGTATGGTTCCCTCCCATGAACATGAGCTGGATCCAGGTGGTCGTCCTCTCGGTGGTGCAGGGGCTGACCGAGTTTCTCCCCGTCTCCTCCTCCGGCCACCTGCGGATCGTCTCCGAGCTGTTCTGGGGTGAGGACGCCGGAGCGAGCTTTACGGCGGTGATCCAGTTGGGCACGGAGCTGGCGGTGCTCGTCTTTTTTGCGCGGGACATCTGGCGCTTTGTCACCGGGTGGTTCCGCGGGCTGGTGAACAAGCAGGAGCGCGGCTTCGACTATCGGATGGGGTGGATGGTCATCGTCGGTACGATCCCGGTCGGCCTCGCCGGGTTTTTGCTGCAAGACCTCATCCGCGAAAACTTCCGCAACCTGTGGATCACCGCGACGGTGCTCATCCTTTTCTCCTTCGTGTTTATTGTCGCGGAGCGGGTGGGCACCAAGAAGCGCACCTTCGAGGAACTGACCATGAAAGACGCCGTGGTCATGGGTCTGTGGCAGTGCCTCGCGCTCATCCCCGGCGTGTCGCGCTCAGGCGGCACGGTTTCCGGCGGCCTGTTTCTCAACCTCGACCGCGAGGTGGCAACGCGCTTTAGCTTCCTGTTGGCCATCCCGGCCGTGCTTGCCTCGGGGCTCTTTTCGCTTCCCGACGCCTTCGACCCCCAAGCCGGGCAAGCCGCCAGCGGTGCTCAGCTGCTGGTGGGCAGCGCGATCGCCTTCGTCCTCGGCTACGCGTCCATCGCGTGGCTGCTGCGTTTCGTCTCCCACCATTCGTTTGCCTGGTTCGCCGCATACCGCATCCCGCTCGGCATCATCGTGATGATCCTGCTCGCCACCGGTGTGATGAGCCCGGGGTAGCCGAGCGCTAGGGTAGGGGCATGCGTTCTTGGCCCACACCGCCCGTAGCCGACGTGCCGGGCGACCCTGTCGAACTCAGCCTCTACGACACCGCCGACCGCCGCGTCAAGGCTGTCGATGTCGCCCCCGACGCGAACGGGGAGGTGGGTATGTACGTCTGCGGGATTACCCCTTACGACTCGACCCACCTCGGGCACGCCGCGACCTACCTCACCTTCGATCTGGTGTACCGGCAGCTTGTGGCCAACGGCCACCGAGTCCACTACGTCCAGAACATCACGGACGTCGACGACCCGTTGTTCGAGCGCGCCGAGCGCGACGGCGTGGACTGGCGCGAGCTGGGCTCCTCGCAGATCGATCTGTTCCGCAGCGACATGGAGGTCCTCGGGGTCATCCCGCCGCGCGACTACATCGGTGCGATGGAGGCCGTCGACGAGGTCGTGGAGATGGTTTCCGTGCTGCTCGAACGCGGTGCCGCCTACCAGATTGATCACGGCGATATTTACGCCTCGATCGCGGCGACAGAGCAGTTCGGGTACGCCTCTAACCTGGATCGTGCCGAGATGGACGAGCTGTTCGCGGAGCGCGGCGGCGACCCAGAGCGTGAGGGCAAGCGCGACCCGCTCGACGCGTTGGTGTGGCGCGGGCACCGCGAGGGCGAGCCCGCGTGGGAGGCGCCCTTTGGCGCGGGCCGGCCAGGCTGGCACGTGGAGTGCTCCGCGATTGCCACCAACCGTTTGGGCCGCACCTTCGCGATCCAAGGAGGCGGCTCCGACCTCGCTTTCCCGCACCACGAGTTCTCCGCCGCGCACGCCGAGGCGGCCTACGGCGTCGACCGCATGGCGGGCCACTACGTCCACTCGGGCATGATCGCCCTCGACGGCACGAAGATGTCGAAGTCCCTGGGAAACCTCGTGTTTGTGCACTCGCTCACCGAGGACGGCGTCGAGCCGTCGGGGATCCGCGTCGCCCTGTTCTCGCAGCACTACCGCGACGACCGCGAGTTTTCGCCCGCGCTGGTCGACGACGCACGCGAGCGCCTGTCGCGCTGGAGGGCCGCCGCCGCGCAGCGCTCCAGCGAGGAGGAGGCGCTCGGGGTCGTCGCGCAGCTGCGCGAGGCCCTCGCTGACGACTTGGACACGCCGCGCGCCCTCGCCGTCCTCGACGCGCTCACCGGCGACCACGAGGGCATCGTCGCCCGCGCTGTCGATGGCCTCCTCGGCGTGCAGTTGGAACCGTCTTCGCGCACAATGAACGCATGAGCATCCGCGAGCAGTTCCAAAGCGACGTCGACGAGTTCATCGCCGACCTGACCACCTTCGCCTCCGGCTCCTACCTGCGGGAGGAAGACAAGGAGCTGTGGGAGCAGCCCTTCGACCCAGAGGTACTTCCCACCCTGAAGCACATCATCGAGGCCTTCCTCGACGCGCTGGAGCTCCTCGGCGACGACCCCGAGGGCGAGGCCCTGTCCAAGGTTGTCGCCGCCTTCTACGACAACCTGCGCGAGTTCAACGCCGAGCACCACGATGCTGTGCTCGAGCCGGAAGAAAAGGCGGACCTGGAGTCCCTGGTCTTCCGCGCGGCGGCCGCGACCGGCGCGGACGACGAGGCTCTCAGCGATCTGCCGGAGTTTGAGTAGCCTGTGACACACCGAGGCCCGCGTGCCATCTTCTGGGACATGGACGGCACGCTCGTGGACACCGAGCCGTTGTGGGGGATTGCCACCTACGAGCTCGCGGAGATGCTCGGACGCCCGCTCACGCCCGAGCTCCGAGAAAAGACCGTCGGCGGAAGCTTCGCCAACACGTTGAACGTCTGCGCCGCCAACGCGGGCTACACGCTGCGCGACGGCGACTACGAGCGCTATCACGCCTGGATCTACGAGCGCATGGGGCAGCTGCTGGGCACCGGCCTTGAGCCCAACCCCGGGATACGTGGGCTTCTCACCTCGCTCGCGGACGCGGGGATGCGGATGTTCGTGACCACGAACACGGAACGCCAGCTTGCCGACGCCTGCATCGCCGCCATCGGCACCGACTTCTTCGTCGATTCCATTACCGCCGACGAAGTCTCGCGACCGAAGCCGGCCCCCGATATCTACCTCGAGGCCGTACGCCGCGTGGGCGAGCGCCCCGCGGACTGCCTCGTCGTTGAGGATTCGTGGGCAGGGATGAGCGCTGCCGTGGCCGCAGGCTGCACCGTGCTGGGCCTCGCTGCCGAGGTGCCCGACCACGTGGTTTCTTTCTCTCCCGAACGCTTCATCGGAGCGGAGGCTGCTGACGTGGACAGGTGGTTCGCCGCGGCCGCGCGGGGGGATGGGTAGAGTAGTTCAGCGTGAAAACCTTCGATGATCTCTTTGCCGAACTGTCCCGCAAGGCCGAGGAGCGCCCAGCAGGCTCCGGAACCGTCGAGGCGCTGGAGAAGGGGGAGCATTTCATCGGCAAGAAAATCATCGAGGAGGCTGGCGAGGTCTGGATCGCCTCCGAGTACCAATCCGACGCGGCACTCGCCGAGGAGATGAGCCAGCTCCTCTACTGGACGCAGGTGATGATGCTCAAGCGCGGGCTCACCCCGGACGACATCTATAGGTACCTCTAGAAGGAGCAACCGTGATCAAAATTGCCGTGCCCAACAAGGGCTCCCTGTCCGAAAAGGCGATGGAGGTGCTCAAGGAGGCCGGGTACAAGGGCCGCGGCCTGCACAAGGCCCTCAACGTCGCCGACGAGGACAACGGGGTCGAGTTCTTCTACCTGCGCCCCAAGGACATCGCGATCTACGTGGCGCAAGGCCACCTCGACCTCGGTATTACGGGCCGCGACCTCGCGCTCGACTCGCGGGCGCAGGTGGAGGAGGTGCTCCAGCTCGGTTTCGGGCGCTCGACGTTCCGCTTCGCCGCGCCGCAGGGCGAGCACTGGGAGATCGACGACCTCGGCGGCAAGCGGATCGCCACCTCGTACCCGCACCTCGTGGAGGACTACCTCGCTGCCCGCGGCATCCGCCCGGCACAGGTCATCCGCCTCGACGGGGCGGTGGAGATCTCCATCAAGCTCGGCGTCGCCGACGCCATCGCGGATGTCGTATCCACCGGCCAGACCCTCCGGCAGCAGGGGCTCGCCCCCTTCGGTGAACCGATGACGAGCAGCGAGGCGGTCGTCGTCAAGCGAGCTGGCTTCGAGCTTGATGCGCGTCACGACGTCCTCCTCAAGCGCATCACCGGCATCCTCAACGCGCAGAACTACCTGATGATCGACTACAACATCTCCCGCGATGCGCTCGACACCTCGTCGGCGATCACCCCCGGCATCACTGGCCCGACGGTCTCCCCGCTGTCGCGGGAGGGCTGGGTGGCGGTGCGCGCGATGGTGCCACGCCACGATGCGAACAAGGTAATGGACGAGCTCGCGACCGTGGGCGCGGAGGGGATTCTTGCCACTGAGCTGCGAATAGCTCGACTCTAACGCGGTGAATGGGCGTGCGTATGATGGCGCTCATGACTACTCGAATCGAAGAAGATTTGCTCGGCACCATGGAGGTTCCCGGTGACGTGTACTACGGGGTGCACACGCTGCGGGCCATGGACAACTTCCGCATCTCCGGCTCCACCATCAATGACCTCCCCGACTTCATCCGCGGCATGGTTCAGGTCAAGAAGGCCGCCGCGATGGCCAACCGGCGCCTGCACACTCTGCCGAAGAAAAAGGCGGACGCGATCATGTGGGCCTGCGACCAGATCCTTGACGAAGGCCGCTGCCTCGACCAGTTTCCCATCGACGCCTTCCAGGGCGGCGCGGGCACCTCGGTGAACATGAACACGAACGAAGTGGTGGCTAACCTCGCGCTGGAGCACCTTGGTTTTGATAAGGGCTCGTACGACGAGGTCAATCCGAATGACGACGTCAACATGTCCCAGTCCACTAACGACGCGTACCCGACGGGCTTCCGTCTCGGCGTCTACTACGCCGTGCAGGGCCTGCTGGAGGAGCTCGACGAGCTGCAGAAGGCCTTCCGTGCGAAGGGCGACGAGTTCCAAGACGTGATCAAGATGGGCCGCACCCAGCTGCAGGACGCGGTGCCCATGACCCTGGGCCAAGAGTTCACCGCCTTCGGCGCGAACCTGCTGGAGGAGCAGCGCACGATCCAGAGCGCCGCGGAGGCGCTGCTCGAGGTCAACCTGGGCGCGACCGCCATCGGCACCGGCATCAACACCCCGTCCGGCTACCGCGACCAGGTCGTCGCCGCGCTGCGCGAAGTTACCGGCCTGAACATTCAGGCGTCCCCGGACCTCATCGAGGCGACCTCGGACACGGGCAGCTACGTTATGATGCACTCCGCGATCAAGCGCGCCGCGATGAAGCTCTCCAAGATCTGCAACGACCTGCGCCTTCTGTCCTCCGGCCCGCGCGCGGGCCTGAACGAGATCAACCTGCCGGAACGCCAGGCGGGCTCCTCGATCATGCCGGCGAAGGTGAACCCGGTCATCCCCGAGGTGGTCAACCAGGTGTGCTTCAAGGTGTTCGGCAACGACATCACGGTCACCATGGCGTCTGAGGCCGGCCAGCTGCAGCTCAACGTCATGGAACCCGTCATCGCTGAGTCGATCTTCGCCTCCATCAACCTTCTCGGTAACGCTGCGCGCACCCTGCGCGAGAAGTGCATCACCGGGATTACCGCCAATGCAGAGATCTGCCGGGACTATGTGACCAATTCCATTGGCATCATCACCTACCTCAACCCGTACATCGGTCACCACAACGGTGACCTCATCGGTAGGGAGGCCGCGGAAACCGGCCGTAGCGTGCACGAACTCGTCCTCGAGCACGGCCTGATGAGCGAAGACGAACTCGAACGCGTGTTCAGCATGGAGAACCTCATGCACCCCGAGTTCCGCGGCAAACTCTACTTGAACGAGGACTAGCCGGCGCGCGCGTCTGTAGCCTGGGGGTATGGCTACAGACGTAGAAATCGCCCAAGCTCACACCCTCGAACCCATCACCGATATCGCGGACAAGGCGGGCGTCCCCGCCGACGCGCTCATCCCCATCGGCAACCACATGGCTAAGGTCGACGCCTCCCGCGTGCCGGCCACCAACCCCGGCAAGGTCGTCTTGGTCGCAGGCGTCTCCCCGACCCCGGCGGGCGAGGGGAAATCCACCGTCCTCATCGGCCTGGCGGACGCGCTGGCCAAGCTCGGAAACAACGCCATGGTGGCGCTGCGCGAGCCCTCGCTCGGCCCGGTCATGGGCATCAAGGGCGGCGCCGCAGGCGGTGGCTACTCCCAGGTCGTCCCGATGGAGAACATCAACCTGCACTTCACCGGCGACTTCCACGCCGTCACCTCCGCCACCAACACGCTCGCGGCCCTCATCGACAACCACATCCAGAAGGGCAACGAGCTGGGCATTGACCCACGCCGCATCATCTGGCAACGCTGCCTCGACGTCAACGACCGCTCCCTGCGCCGCGTCATCACCGGCCTCGGCGGACCCGGCGACGGCGTACCCACCCAGACCGGCTTCACCATCACCGCTGCCTCGGAGATCATGGCAATCCTCGGCCTTGCGTCTGACCTTCAGGACCTGAAGAAGCGTCTCGCCGCCATCACCATCGGCCTGACCTTCGACAAGGAGCCCGTCACCGCTGGCCAGCTCGGCGCCGAAGGAGCGCTGACGGCCCTGCTGAAGAACGCGATCAACCCGAACCTGGTGCAGACGCTCGGCGGGACCCCGGCCCTCATCCACGGCGGCCCCTTCGCCAACATCGCCCACGGCTGCAACACGCTGCTGGCCACGCACACCGCGCAGAACCTCGCCGACATCGTCCTCACCGAGGCAGGCTTCGGCTCCGACTTGGGCGCGGAAAAGTTCTTCGACATCAAGGCACGCTACGGCGGCTTCGACGTGGCGGGCGCCGTGGTCGTGGCCACCATCCGCTCCATGAAGTACAACGCTGGCGTGGCCAAGGAAGACTTGACGGAGGAGAACACCGCCGCGGTCAAGGACGGCATTGTGAACCTAGAGCGCCACGTGGAAAACGTCGCGAAATTCGGCGTGAAGCCTGTGGTGGCGATCAACCTGTTTACGTCTGACACCCAGGCGGAGCGCGCGGTCGTGCGCGAGTGGGCCGACAAGCACGGCGTGGCGCTTGCGGAGTGCGAGGTGTGGGCCAAGGGCGGCGACGGCGCCATCGACCTTGCCACCACCCTGCTGGACAACCTCAGCGAGGGTACCTCCCGAGCGCTGTACGATCCTGCGGACGGCGTAGAAAACGCGATCGAGACCATCGCGACCGAGATCTACCGCGCGGAGAAGGTCGAGTACTCCGTCAACGCCCTGCGTGACCTGCGCACGCTGAAGGGCAACGGCTTCGACACCCTGCCGGTGTGCGTGTCCAAAACGCAGTACTCCTTCTCGGACGACCCGAGCCAGCTTGGCGCGCCGGAGGGCCACACCCTCCACGTGCGCAAGCTTGTCCCGCTTACCGGTGCGGGCTTCGTCGTCGCCCTGACCGGCGACGTGATGACCATGCCGGGCCTGCCGACGATTCCGGCGGCCAACAACATCGACGTCGACGAGAACGGCGTCGTCTCCGGCCTGTTTTAGTCAGCCGCTGACCCCGGCCATCCGGGGTAGTGTGGCGGAGTGCCACCGAAGACAGGGCAGATGGCCTGGAAGGAACACCACCCGCACAGCTTGGTGTGGCGGGGACGGTACGTTCCCTCCACGCCATCTCCTGCTATTTTCTGCCACAGG
This sequence comes from Corynebacterium timonense, assembly GCF_900105305.1. Taxonomy (NCBI): domain Bacteria; kingdom Bacillati; phylum Actinomycetota; class Actinomycetes; order Mycobacteriales; family Corynebacteriaceae; genus Corynebacterium; species Corynebacterium timonense. The sequence continues at coordinate 939,535 of NZ_LT629765.1, forward strand.
TCACCCAGGTCGCGCTCGAAGTACTCCAGCTCTTCTCGCGAGGGGGTGAGGAAGAGCGAGTCGGCGACCTTGAGGTACATCAGCCGCAGCTGCGTGGGGATCTTTCCGAAGAGACGCCAGTACACGAGCGCGTAGAATCGCATCTGAAACTGCGCGTCCGCAGAGTAGCGCGGTAGCGGCTTTTTGCCGGTCTTGTAATCGACGACGCGCACCTCACCCGTGGGAGCGATATCGACGCGGTCGATGAACCCGCGCACTGGGACACCGTTGGGGAGCACGGTGGAGACGTACATTTCCTGCTTGTACGAGTCGAAGCCGAGCGGGTTTTCCATTTCGAAGTACCCACGTAGCAGCGCGCGCGTGTCGACGAACAACTGGTGCGTGTCGGTGATGGGGTCGGCGGAGGATGGGTCGTCGTCAAGCATGCTCTCCCACTGCGGTCGAATGCGCTTCACTGCGGCGGGGTATGTGCGCTCTTCGCGTGGCCACCCGTGCATTTCCTCGAGCACGGCGTGAACGAGCGTTCCTTTGACCTGTGCTTCTGTCTTTTCTTCGGGCAGTTTGTCGATCGCCCGGAAGCGGTAGAGCAGCGGACACTGTTTGTAGTCGGAGGCGCGGGAGGGGGACAGGGCGAGGGGTTTAGGTGTGGACGTCGTCATGGTGCCTGTAAGTCTAACCCCGGGATCCGGCACTACGGTCGTGCCGTCGGTGCGGTGCGAACGGGGGCCGCCGGGCCCGATAGGTCGCCAGCGTATATCAGGACTTCCGGGTAATTATCTAATAATTCCATGTGGTCATACGGTTCATGTTGCGTTAACTTAGCTCGGCGAACTATATATTTTCTTCGTCAGTTTTTCTTCTACGTTGGGAGAGTCCTAACATGAGCATCAGTAAATCGCGCCGTCGCGCACTGTCTGTGATGATTGCTACGGCCGTCGCGGCCCAAGGTGTCGCCACAGCCGTGCCCCCGGCTGCGCACGCGACCGAAGTCTCGGCAGAACAGCAGGGGGGAGAAACCCTTGCGAAGAAGGCGGAGGCCGTCAAGGCCAAGGCGGTCAGGGTCCACAAACAAATCTCCGACAGGTCGGATGCCGTGACAACGGAGGAGGGTCAGAAGGAATACGCGACTATCCTTGCCGCGGCGGAGACGCTGGTGAAAGAGACCGAGGCGCTCGTTGAGGAAGCAAAGAATGCTACCTCGAAGGAAGACATGGATGCGTTGAGCGACAAGGCCGACGCCTTGGGCACTAAGGCGGATCGCATCAGCCAAGATTGGATCAGGATTCTCCAGGAAGAAGTCGTCCGCTACAGGGCGGGCATCGACGCCGCAGTCAAACGGGCGGAAGATGCGCTCACGGTCATTCAGGCAGCCTATGACAGGACTGAGGATATGGCAGTCAAGAAGCGGATCGCGTCCGAGTTCCTCAACCCCGCAAAGGAATTCGTTGCCGAGGCTCGACACAAGCAAGCTGAGGTGGCCGAGATCGAGCGGAACCAGCAATCTGTGTTCCGCGTGGAATCGATCCGCGATGCGCTCGTTGCGGCCAACAGCGCCGCTGGTAAGACCGTCGAGCTGAGCAACAGTGTGGACAAGGTCGCCGGCAAGCAGGGTGACAAGGGCTCGAGCATCGACAACAACCTGGCGCTGGGGCTCGGTATCCCCGCTATTATCGCGGTGCTTGTCGGGGCCGTGGCCTTGCTGCTGAAGAAGGCCCTGAGCATGGTTGGCAAGCACTAGAGCCGACTTCCGCACCCGCTAGGGTAAAGGCATGACCGGACGCTCCCCAGACCAGTTGCCCTCCCTCGCCGACTTCATCGCCGCTAGCCCGAGCCCATTCCACGCCGCGGCGAATGTCCGCGATGAGCTGCTCACAGCAGGTTTCGCAGACGAATGCTTGTCGACGCCCGGCGGACACGTCCTTGTCAACGGAGGTGCCGTGATTGCCTGGTGGGTGCCCGACAACCCCCGCCCGCGCATGCGGGTCGTGGGCTCGCACACGGACTCTCCGGGCCTGTCCGTCAAACCGGACCCGGACCTCGTGCGCGAGGGTTTTCACCAGGTGGCGGTGGAGGTCTACGGCGGCCCCATCCTGAGCACCTGGTTCGACCGCGACATCACGTTCGCCGGGCGTGTCGTGTTGCGTGACGGCACGCACAACCTCGTGAACACGGGGCCGGTGGCGCGGGTGTCCAGCCTCGCCATCCACCTCTATCGCGGCGACGCTCCGGCGCTGGAACGCCAGGCGCACACTGCGCCGATCCTCGGCGGCGGGGAGCCTTTTAGCGAGGTGCTCGCCCGCGCTGCGGGAGTAGAACCGGGGGAGATTCTGGCGCACGAGCTCGTCTCGGCGGACACCCAACGCGGCGAGCTGGTGGGGGACATGCTGGCGGCGGGGCGGTTGGATAATCTGAGCAGTGTGTGGGCGTCGCTACGCGCGCTGCTCCGGGCGAAGGACGCGGCGCGCGACGTGCTCGTGCTGGCGGCCTTCAACCACGAGGAAGTCGGCTCGGCGAGCCCGACGGGGGCCGGCGGGCCTCTGCTGGAAAGGGTGCTGGCCGCCCTAGCGGCTGAGCTGGGCAACCCGGCCGAGGTGTTCGCGCACTCGCTGCTTGTCTCCGCGGATGCAGCGCATTCGGTGCACCCGAACTACCCGGGCAAGCACGACCCAACGCACCGGCCGGTCATCAACGGCGGTCCGGTGCTCAAGATCAACGCGAACCAGCGCTACGCCTCCGACGCCGTGACGGAGGCTGAATGGAAGCGCGCCTGTGCCGCGGCGGGCGTGCCAGTGCAGACGTTCGTCGGCAACAACGACGTTCCCTGCGGCTCGACCATCGGGCCGATCTCGGCGACGCGGTTGGGTATTCCCACCGTCGACGTGGGCGTGCCCCTGTTGTCCATGCACTCGGCGCGCGAGCTGTGCGGCGTGCGCGACATGGAGTGGTTCACCGACGCCTTGGAGTCCTTCTACCGCGCCGACTACCGTTGACGCGTCAGGCCAACCAACGCAGGAGGATCTGGAGTGTATTCCCGCCCTTTCCAGGCAGGCGAGAAGGTGCAGCTCACCGACGCCAAGCGCCGCCATTTCACCATCGAGCTCGTGCCCGGCGGACAGTTCCACTCCCACAAGGGCATCGTGGAGCACGACGAGATCATCGGCGCTGAGGAGGGCACCGTGGTCACCTCCACCCTCGGGGCCGACTACCTGTGCTTCCGCCACCTGCTCGTCGACCACGTGCTGTCCATGCCGCGCGGCGCCGCCGTGATCTACCCGAAGGACGCGGCGCAGATCCTCGTCGAGGGCGACATCTACATGGGCGCGCGCGTACTCGAGGCCGGGGCTGGTTCGGGCGCGTTGTCGATGTCCTTGCTGCGCGCGGTGGGCCCTGAGGGGACGGTGTTTTCCTACGAGGTGCGCGAGGACCACCTGGAGTACGCGCGCGCCAACGTCGCGGAGTACTTCGGCGAGGAGCCCGCGTGGTGGCAACCGCGCCTGGGCGATTTCGGGGCGGTGACGCGGGAGGATCTCGGCGGGCCGGTGGACAGGCTCATCCTCGACATGGTCGAGCCGTGGCACTTCATCGACACGGTGAAGCAGCTGCTTATCCCGGGCGGGGTGTTTATGACGTACGTGGCCACGGTGCCCCAGCTGATGAACATCATGGAGAGCATCCGCGAGGCCAAGTGCTTCACGGAACCGCGCGCCTGGGAGACGCTGCTGCGCGAGTGGAAGGTCGAAGGCCTGGCCACCCGCCCCGAGCACCGCATGAACGCCCACACGGCGTTCCTCGTGTGGACGCGCCGACTTGCCGACGGCGTCACGCCGCCGCGCCCCCAGCGCAAAGCGCGCCGCTAGTGTGGACGTATGGCTATCGAGGATGACGCTTTCGGCCCCCAACTGCGCGAACTGAAGCGCGAGAACCAGGCGATGAGCTCGCGCAACAAGAAGCTTGCGGAGCTGCTCAAGGCGAGCCGCGACAAGCTCACCGACCTCTACGCGCAGATGGAGGCGCTGGAAGAACCCGCCAGCACCTACGGCATCTTCCTCGACGCCTCGCCGAAGGGCATGGAGGCGGAGGTGTTCACCTCCGGCCGCCGCATGCGCGTCAAGGTGTCACCCCTGCTCTCCCCGGAAGCGCTCGCCCCTGGCATGCTGGTTCGCCTCGGCGACGGCACGATCGTGGTCGAGGCCTGCGGCTTCGAGCACACCGGCCAGCTGGCCACGGTGATCGAGCGCATCGGGGACAACCGCGCGGTCATCGCCGACCAGCAGGGCGCGGAGAGCCTCGTGCAGCTCGCCCAGCCGCTGCGCGGCACCCTGCGCGCCGACGACACGGTCATCTGCGACACCCGCGTGGGCTACGCCTACGAGAAGGTGGCCAAGACGGAGGTCAACCAGCTCTCGCTGGAAGAGGTCCCCGACGTCACCTACGCCGACATCGGCGGCCTGTCCTCGCAGATCGAGACCATCCAGGACTCCGTCGAGCTGCCCTTTTCCTACCCGGAGCTCTACCGCAGCTACGACCTGACCCCGCCGAAGGGCGTGTTGCTCTACGGCCCGCCCGGCTGCGGGAAGACGCTCATCGCCAAAGCCGTGGCCAACTCCCTGTCCGCCCGCATCGGCGATGGCGGCACCGCCCACTTCATCAACGTCAAGGGCCCGGAGCTGCTGAACAAGTTCGTCGGCGAGACCGAGCGGCGCATCCGCCTCATCTTCGAGCGCGCCCGCGAGCTCGCCGCGACCGGCCAGCCCGTCATCATCTTTTTCGACGAAATGGAGTCGATCTTCCGCACCCGCGGCTCCGGCGTGTCCTCTGATATGGAGACCACCGTCGTCCCACAGTTTCTCACCGAGATCGACGGGGTGGAAGGCATCGCCAACGTCATCGTCATCGGCGCCACCAACCGCGAGGAGCTCATCGACCCGGCCATCCTGCGCCCCGGCAGGCTGGACATCAAGATCCGCGTCTCGCGCCCCACGCGCGACGAGGCCCGCGACATCTTTGCCCGCTACCTCACCGAGGAGATCCCCCACGAGGGCGAGATCGCATTGCTTATCGACGCCGCCACCAGCGCCCTGTTCGAGCCCCGCCCGTACCTGCGCCTCGAGCTCGCTGACGGGACCGAGGAAACCCTCCACTACGCCGACTTCGTCTCCGGCGCGATGATCGCCAACATCGTCGACCGGGCCAAGAAGCTGGCGATCAAGGATCACATCGCAGGGGCGTCGACACGCGGCGTGCGCGCGGACCACCTGCGGGCGGCGGTGCGTGCCGAGCAGGACGAGAGCGAGGATCTGCCCAACACGACCAGCCCGGACGAGTGGGCGCGGATCACTGGCCACCACGGCCGGCGCGTCGTTGCTGTGGAGGTGCTGTCGCGCGTTTAAGGGCGTGGGGTACCATACCCTCCATCCCGTATTTTGGGACGCAAGTTTCATGTTTTGGAATGGAGGGCTCATGAAAGACCGTTCCGCCGCAGTCGCGGTCGCGGCGTTCCCGGTATTTATCCTCATCGGCGCGGCCATCGCCTTCGCCGCGCCGGCGCCGTTCCTACCGCTGAAGCAGTACATCACGTACTTCCTCATGATCATCATGTTCGGCATGGGTCTCACCTTGACCATCCCGGACTTCAAAGAAATCGCGCGCCGGCCGACGCCTGTGCTCGTCGGCGTCGTGGCGCAGTTCGTGATCATGCCGCTGGGCGCGGTCATCGTGGCCAAGGTTTTCGGGCTCAACCCGATGCTGGCCGTGGGCCTGCTCATGCTCGGCTCCGTGCCGGGCGGCACAGCCTCGAACGTCATCGCTTACCTGGCCAAGGGGGACGTGGCGCTGTCCGTTGCCATGACCAGCGTGTCCACGCTCGTCGCGCCGATGATGACACCGCTTCTTATGCTGCTTCTCGCGGGCGCAGAAGTGGAAGTCAACGCCGCCGGCATGGCAACCCAGTTGGCGCAGACCGTGCTGATCCCCGTCGTGGGAGGCGTCCTGCTGCGCTACCTGCTCAACGCATGGATGGAGAGGATCTCTCCTGTCCTGCCGTGGATCTCCATCCTCGGCATCGGCGGCGTGGTCTTTCCCACGGTGGCCGCGAACAGGGAAGCACTCATCGAGGTCGGCGGGCTCGTCCTCCTAGCGGTGCTGGCCCACAACGTGTTCGGCTATGTGCTTGGCTACTACGCCGCCAAAGCCGTGGGGCAACCGGAAAGCTACCGTCGAACTGCCGCCGTCGAGGTTGGAACCCAGTCGGCCGGTCTCTCGTCCGGCATGGCCGGGCAGTTCTTCGCGCCGGAGGCGGCGCTGCCTGGCGCCGTCGCCGCCGTGCTGCACAACGTCACCGGCGCGATCTACGCCTCCCTCGTGCGCCGGCGCCCGACCGAGCGGGAGCAGGTGCCCGTTAAGGTTGCGGCCTGAGGACAGCGATGGCGTGGGCGAAGTCTTCCTCGCTGAGGTGACCAAACCCGAGGAGGAGCCCGTCTCCTAGGTACCCACACGTCAGACGCCCGCGCCGCATCTGTTCCTCGAAGGCCTGCTTTGCCGCGGCGTCGTCGAAGTAGACAAGAGCGTCGACGCCGAGCGAGTCATCGCTGTGCACGATGCGCGCGCCGCGCTCCCGGAGCGCCGGAAAAACCGTGCCCGCCAGCACCTCGCGGCGTACCACAAGGCGCGCGTGCACCCTTTTCGTGGTGCGGCGGACATCGCCGCTGTCGAGCAGGTGGGCGATGGCGTCCTGCGTGACGCTCGACACCGGCATGCCGAGCAGCTCCCGGGTGGCGCGCAGCGTGACCGCGGTGGCGGGGTCGGCCACCACGTAGCCGGCGTTGAGCTCGCGGCTAAGCAGGGTCGAAAACGTTCCGAGCGAGACCACCGTAGCCTCCGTGGACAGGGCCGCCAGGGTGGGCTGCGGGGACACGCGGTAGCGCAGCTCGCTGTTGAAATCGTCCTCGATGAGCACCACGTCCGTGCGGGCAGCCCACTCCAACAGCGCGTGGCGGCGCGGGGCAGGCATCGAAGCGCCCAGCGGATAAAGGTGCGAGGGGGTGACAAGCAGGGCGTCGAGGTCCGTCGGCAGCGCCTCCACCACCAGGCCGTTTTCGTCGGTCGGGCAGGTCACAGGGGTGTGCCCGGCGAGCGGGACGATCGTGCGCAACCCCGGGTGCCCCGGATCTTCCACGCCCACACGCAGCGCCCGCCCGAGCGACATGAGGATAAGGAGCAACCCCTCGCGCGCCCCGCCCGTGACCAGGACGTTCTCGGGATCGACGCGCAGGCCACGGGCGAGGCGGAGGTGCTCGGCGACGGCGCCACGCAGGTAGGGCTGGCCCGCCTTATCCACCGGTTGGGCAGGCGCCGCCGCCGCTTCGCGCCAGGCCCGCCGCCAGGCGGCTGGCCTGATCGTCCCGGCGTGACCGGACGTCGGCTTCAGCGAAATGACGCGCTGTGCGCCGCGTCGCGACGGCGGAGCGGGGCGAGGAACCGGCGGGCTCAAACGGGGCAGCTGCGGGTGGACGATGGTCGGCGCCCCCTGGGAGGCCAACAGGATGCCCTCGGAGGACAGCTGGTCGTAGGCGGTGACAACGCTTCCGCGAGAGACGTCAAGGAGCGCGGCAAGCTCGCGCGTCGAAGGCACGCGCTCGCCTGCGGCGAGCTGGCCGCTGGCGACGAGCTCGCGCATGCCCGCGGCGATCTGGGCGGGTAGTGACAGGGGGAGGGAACGATCGACGCTCAACACAACTGGTCCAAAAAACTAACGATAAACTGGCACTAGTAATCTACCAGTTGCACCGGCACGATAGAGACATGTCTGAAAACACTTTTACTGTGAAATCCGGCCTCGCCCAGATGCTCAAGGGCGGGGTGATCATGGACGTTGTCACCCCCGAGCAGGCGCGTATCGCCGAGGATGCCGGCGCGGTGGCCGTCATGGCGCTGGAGCGCGTGCCCGCCGACATCCGCGCCCAAGGCGGCGTGGCCCGCATGTCGGACCCCGACCTCATCGAGGGAATCATCGACGCCGTCGACATCCCGGTCATGGCGAAGGCGCGCATCGGCCACAGCGTCGAGGCACGCATCCTGGAGCACCTGGGAGTGGACTACATCGACGAATCCGAGGTGCTCAGCCCCGCGGATTACGTCAACCACATTGACAAGCGCGACTACCGCGTCCCCTTCGTCTGCGGCGCGACCAACCTCGGCGAGGCCCTGCGCCGCATCAACGAAGGCGCGGCGATGATCCGGTCCAAGGGCGAGGCCGGAACGGGCGACGTGTCCGAGGCGACCAAGCACATCCGCACCATCAAAGCCGAGATTGCTCGCCTGCAGGGGCTGTGGAACTCGAACCGCGACGAGCTCTACGTCGCGGCCAAGGAGCTGCAGGCCCCCTACGAGCTGGTCCAGTACGTCGCAGAGCACGGCGCGCTGCCGGTCGTCCTGTTCACCGCAGGAGGGGTTGCCACCCCCGCGGATGCCGCGCTCATGATGCAGCTCGGTGCGGACGGCGTGTTCGTCGGCTCGGGCATCTTCAAGTCGGGCGACCCGGCGGCGCGCGCCGCGGCGATTGTCAAGGCCACCGCCGCGTGGGACGACATTGAGGTTGTCACCGAGGCCTCCCGCGGCCTCGGTGAAGCGATGGTGGGGATCAACGTCGCCGACCTGCCCGCCCCGCACCGCCTGGCGGAGCGGGGGTGGTAGCCCCCACCGTCGGGGTCCTCGCGCTGCAAGGCGGAGTGCGCGAGCACGTAGACATGCTCGCTTCCTTGGGCGCCGCCGTCACCACGGTTCGCACGCCCAAGGACCTGACCGGGATCGACGGGGTTGTCATCCCCGGCGGTGAATCCTCCACCATCGACCGGCTGCTGCGGATCTTCGGCCTGTTCGACCCGCTGCGCGAGGAGCTCGCCCGGGGGCTGCCGGTGCTCGGCACGTGCGCCGGGCTCATCACTCTCGCCAGCGAGATCGTTGATCCCGCGCCGGGGCAGGGAAGCCTCGGGGTCATCGATATGACGGTGCGACGCAATTCCTTCGGCCGGCAGATCGCGAGCGACGTCGAAAAGCTTGCGACTTCCTACGGCGAGGTGAGAGGGGCGTTCATTCGGGCGCCGGAGGTGCTGGACGCCCGCGGGGCGGCCCGGGTGATAGCCCGGCGCGGCGAGGCGATCGTCGGAGTGGAGACGGACACGGCGATCGCGGTCAGCTTCCACCCGGAGCTGACCGGCGACACCACCATCCACGAGAGGTTCCTGGAGGCAGTCTCGGCCCGTGGCTAGCGGTCGGCGCGCAGCGCCCGCCCGCTGGCGCCGGCGGTGCGGTGCTGGACGGCGGCATCCGCCGCGAGCACGAGCAGGGTCGCGGCCACGTGCGGCCAGGAGAACCAGGGCCCGGCTTCGGCGAGCACCGCGAAAGGCCACGGAGTAAACCCGGAGAAGAACAGCAAGGCCGAGTTCGCCGCCAGCCACACAGCCAGGGACACCACAACTCCCCGCAGTTTCCCGAGGGCTGTAATGGCGAGGCCCGCGATGGCGAAGAGGAGCAGGCTGTTGTTGATGATGAGCTCGCTTTCCGGAACTCCGCCCTTAGTTGTCTCGGCTAGCACGACAAACCCGGCCTTGACCTGGTGATCAGCGAAGCTGGCCACGGCGACGACGCAAAGAGCGGCGCCCGCGTGGCGGGCTACGGCCAGCCCCTGGCTGCGTGGCCGTCGCAGGTCAACCTCCGGCATCGTGGGCGCGGCCAACGCGGCCGCGCACACGGCGAAAATCAGCGAGGCGATCTCCGGCGCCGTCACCACGAAGGGATCGAAAGGGTCGCGGCCAACGTGGAAGCTGATCACGCGCAGGGCTCGCACCCCGAGCATGCAGGTGCCGAGGAGCACCAGGAGCGTGACCCACGGCATGGACCGCAGCACACTGCGAATCGGCATGACTTGTCCCCGCCTACCGCGCCGCCGGCGCGCGAACCATGTCGATGTTTCCCTGGCAGGACGTGATGGCGTCCCAGTTGTCGTGGATGAGTTGGTCGGCAACGCCCTCGGGAAGCATCGACAGCTCGTCCACCGGGGCGGGGAGAGCCGAGCCGGCGTCCGAGTAGGCCTTGTAAAACGCCCCGTTTTCCTCGACATTTTTGGAATAGGCGCCCGTCTTATTGACGATGTACACGCCCACCCTGTCAATGACGAACGCGCCTTCCGCCGTCGGATCGGTGCACGAACTCAACCCAAGCTCGGCAAGGAGAAACTCCCCGATATCCAGACGCCGCTCCGACCCCCTGACTAGGAAATATCGGTAACCCGGGTGCGCGGTCTTAATCCGGTACGAAGAGACATCCGCCAGGGCGGGGGGCTGGTTTTCGGCGGGAAGAAACTCTTCCACGGCCGCCACATCGCCAACCATTCGCTGCAAGCCGGGTGCGTCGGAGGCGTCAACACAGACCTGCGTGCCGCCGGGGGTGGTAGCGCACACGTCGCGGTCCAGCACTACCACGGGGCCGGCGAGCGCCTGCCCGCCGACGGCCACCCCAGAGATAGCGAGCACCGCCGCCGCTCCTACCAGCGCCTCGCCCCTTCGCACCCTGGCGACCACGGCCACCAGGACCACACTGAGGAGCGCGACGACCCCGCTCACCAGCACTGCCACGGAGGAGTTGCGGGGCTCTACCACGTCCGTCCGATTGATGGCGTCTAGAGAGATGGCAGCGACAGCCCAAGTCGCCGAACTGTTCGCCGCAAACGCCACAACGAAATACGTCACCAGGAGAGCAACGAGGGCGGAGATGACGGGGTGCAGTCGGCGCAAGGAGATCCCGATAAGGGCAGTAAACGCGGCGATGATCGCCAGAAAGGCGACACAGGCGAGGAGGTTGAGCAACACACCGCCAGACATCGCCCGGCCACGGGCGGCGGCAAGGGCCACGACGGGAAGAAAGCCGATCAGCACGCCTGCCGCGGCCACGGCGGCAGGCGTGAGACTAAGCAGCACCACCTGGCGGGCGAGCGGGTACCGGCCCAGCGAAGTCGCTGAGTACACCCGCGGGGCGCTCAAGGCGGCGACGTTGAACGCTGTGACAATACCGACGCCGAAGGACAGATAACTGGTGGCTAATCGCAGGCTGTAGCCGACATCTGGCGTTCTCACGTAAACGAATTGAAGCTCCCTGGCGGCAAACAAGAGTGAGATTCCGACGCTGGCAACAAGCAGGATAATCCCCAGCATCGGCAGGGCGGGGGAGCCGAATTTGCGGGCGATCATGGGCTCAGCCCCTCCTCTGCGCGGTACCCGCAATGAAGGCGAGGGCGCTTTCCAGATCGTCCGTGGTCAATCCCTCCATCTCCTGCCGGGCAGCGGACTTTAGCTCATCCCACGTGCCCTCGAACGCGACGCGCCCCGCGTGCAGCGCTATAACGTGTTGTGATAGCGACTCAATGTCGTCCGAAAGATGCGTGGACAGCACAACGGTTGCTTCCGTGCCTAGCCGCTCAACGATTCGGCGCACCTCGATCCGGGCGTGCGGGTCAAGCCCAGCGGTGGGCTCGTCAAAGAAGAGAATGTCCGGCGAGTGCATGAGAGCAGCCGCAATGCCAATTCGCCGGGTTTGCCCTCCCGACAGCGCTCCGACGCGCGCGTTTTCGGTGCCGGAAAGCTCAACGAGGGAGAGCACCTCGGGTACGCGCGCCAGGTAGTGGGGGCGGTTGAGGCCCGCAACCCAGCCCGCGTAGGAGAGAGCATCCTTGCAGGTCATGGTGGACACGAAGTGCACGTCCTGCGGGACGTACCCGATCCGCTGCCTGTAGCTGGTGCGGGCCCTGCCCGCAATCACGTCCCCCGCGACAGTAAAACTTCCGCGCGATGGTTCCTCGAGTGTGCACAGGAGGCGCATTAGCGTGGACTTGCCGCTGCCATTAGAACCGATGAGTGCGGTCACCCCAGGCGGGATAGCAACAGAGACATCTTTCAGCGCATCCGTAGAGCCCTTACGCGTCCGGTACGTCTTGGACAGGGAACGTGTGCAGATCATTGCGAGTGTTTTCTCCGTTCTTCCTAGCGGCAAGCGCCTGAATTATCCCCTCGCAGCGTCCGTCCAGTGCTGCTGGTTACCTTCCCGTAGTACAGTCCGCTGCCCTGGCAGGCACCAAAAGCGCGAACAATCTGGTTGTTCACTCCACGGACCGAACCGATGAGCGGATCGGGCCTTAACTGCAAATCTTTACGCAACTCAACGTTGAAGGATGCGTAGTTCTCGCAATTTTCGCGGCCGCCCTGGATACCGAGCCAGTTTGCAGCCTGATCCCACCCGACATCCCACACCACGAGACGGCAAGCACCTTGGGGTCCAGTCCCGCGGAAGTCAAAGGGCGTGATATCGAAGGGGTCTTGAGCTTTGAGGTCATCTCCGCTGGTGTCCGGAACTGAGGCGCTGGGCGCTCCGCTCCAGCTGCCCGCCAACGAGACCGACGCTACAGCGTCTTCTGCGTGGGAGGGTGGAGTGATTGCAGCCGCACACACGAGGGTGAGCGTGACAACGGCACATGCAGGTCGAAACATGACAGATTCTCCTTCCAAAGTTGTCGGGGTTATGCGCTCCCCGTGTTGGTGAGTGGCCCACCGTTCAAGCTGATGTGAAAGCTCGACAGTGGCAAATCAAAGAATAACTGATCCTTAGTTATTGTGGGGTCAATTTAAGGAAAATAATGTGGCTCGCCGGCGTGCAGTAACCTGGCCGGGTGAGCGCAACGAACCAACCCCGGTACATGGGGACCGAAACCGAGTACGGGATTACGTGCCCCTCCGACCCGAGCCTGAGCCCGATCGTGACATCGACGCACACGGTGGTGGCCTACGCCGCGATGCATACGGGGGCGCGGGCGCGCTGGGATTACGAAGATGAGCACCCGCTGAAGGACGCACGGGGCTTCGACCTGAAGCGCTACCACACCGCCCCCGTCGTCGACGCGAACGCGATCGGTGTGGCGAACGTGGTCACGTCGAACGGGGCGCGCTTTTATGTCGACCACGCGCACCCGGAATACTCCAGCCCGGAGGTGTCCAACGCGTGGGACGCGATGGTCTACGACGCCGCCGGGGACGTCGTGTTGAACACAGCGGCGGCGAACATCACGGGACTATATGAGCAGGGGGTGAGCGTGCTCAAGGATAAGGAGCCGTGCCCGCCGCTGAAGTTCTACAAAAACAACGTCGACGGAAAGGGCGCCTCCTACGGTAGCCACGAGAATTACCAGTACTCTCGCCACACCGACTTTCCTACGCTTGCCCAGGCTCTCATTCCCTTCTTTGTCACCCGCCAGGTCCTCGTCGGCGCGGGGCGCGTGGGCCTCGGTGCGGAAGGAGAGCGCGAGGGGTTCCAGATCTCGCAGCGCGCCGACTACATCGAGCAAGAAATCAGCCTCGAAACCACGCTCAACCGAGGCATCGTGAATACTCGCGACGAGCCGCATGCGGACGAGCGCGAGTTTCGTCGCCTCCACGTCATCGTCGGGGATGCGAACATGAGCCAATACTCGAACCTGCTCAAGCTGGGCACGACGAAGCTCGTGCTCGACGCCATAGAGTCGGGCGTTGATTTCAGCGACCTGAAGCTCGCTGACGCGGTGAGCGAGATCAAGCGGGTTTCGCACGACCCCACCTGCACGCATGAGCTTGTGCTTAGCGACGCCCGAAGGCTCACCGCCATCGCCATCCAGCGCGAGTACCTAGCGCGGTGCCGCGGCGAAGGGGACGTCGACACGCGCGTGCTCGAGCTGTGGGGCGAACTGCTCGACGACCTTGAGCGCGACCCACTGTCCACGTCCGACCGCCTCGACTGGACGGCGAAGTACGCGCTGGTGAAAGGCTTCTCCGCGCGCGGGGTCGGCGTCGGGGACGCGAAGCTGAAGGCGGTGGACTTGCAGTACGCGGACATCGACCCAGCGTCTTCCCTCTACCATGCCCTAGTGCGCAAGGGGAGGATGAAAACCCTGGTGTCGCCTGAACAGATTGAGGCGGCCGCCCTCGACGCTCCCGCGGACTCGCGGGCGTGGTTCCGCGGCGCCGTAAGCCGTAAGTTCGGCGAGGACATCCTCGCCTCCAACTGGCAGTCCGTGCTGTTTTCCACGGCGACCGGGCCCCGCAGGGTGCACATCGACGCGGTCGACGGGTTCACGGCCGCCGAGGTGGGCGCAGTGGTGGACACGGCCAGGACTGTCGACGAATTGCTTGCCGCGCTCGGTTAGGCTTGGGGCATGGCGAACCAGCAGCAGATCCACGGCAACGGGGGCGGCGAGGACTCTCACGAGGAGTTTGAGGCCGCTCAGGCGCAGATCACCACGACGGGCACGGAAGACCTGCTCGACGAGATCGACTCCCTCCTCGACTCCAACACCGAAGAGTTTGTGCGCTCCTACGTGCAAAAGGGCGGCGAATAGCGCGTGGCCACCGTGTACACGCGCCGGATTATGGGCGTGGAAACCGAGTTCGGCGTTACCGCCTTCCGCGACGGGCGCCCTGTGCTCAGCCCGGAAGAGGTGGCGCGTTACCTGTTTCGCCCCGTGGTGTCGGCGCACCGCAGCTCGAACATCTTCACCGCCAACGGCGCCCGCCTCTACCTCGACGTGGGGGCGCACCCCGAGTACGCCACCGCGGAGTGCGACTCGGTGACCCAGCTGCTCAACCACGACAAGGCCGGTGAGCTGACGTTCGACCGACTCTCCCGCCAGGCGGAAAAGACGCTGGCGGCCGAGGGGATCGGGGGAGAGGTTTACCTGTTTAAAAACAACGTGGACTCGCGTGGAAACTCCTACGGCGCGCACGAGAACTACCTGGTCAGCCGCGAGCTCGTGCTGAAGAACTTCTCCCGTCAGCTCCTGCCTTTCCTTATTACCCGCCAGCTGACGTGCGGGGCGGGCGTGATCAAAGACGGGCGCTTCCTCCTCTCGCAGCGCGCCGACCAGGTGTGGGAAGGGGTCTCTTCGGCGACGACGCGGACCCGGCCCATCATCAATACTCGGGACGAGCCGCACGGAGATTCGCACCGATTCCGGCGCATGCACGTCATTGTCGGAGACTCGAACATGTCGGAGACCACCTTCGCGCTGAAGATCGGCTCGACGCTGCTGCTCATCGAGATGCTCGAGGCCGGCTTCGGCCTACCCGACCTGGAGCTCGCCGACCCGATCGCGCATATCCGCGACATTGCGGCCGACCCGACCGGGCGCACAAAGCTACAACTGAAAAACGGCGGCACGATCACCGCGCTCGAGGTCCAGCGTAGTACGTGGGAGGCCGCGACCCGCTGGTGCGCACAGCGCGAGAGCCACGGTGAGGGGGACAACGCCGAGATGGGGCGCGTCGTCGAGCTGTGGGGGCGCGTCCTCGACGCTCTCGACACCGGAGATTACTCCGGGGTGGACACCGAGGTGGACTGGATGATCAAGCGCGCGCTCCTCGAGCGCTTCAGGGAGCGCCTCGGGTGCGACTGGGGCCACCCCAAACTCGCTCACATCGACCTGACCTACCACGACATTCGCCGCGAGCGCGGCCTGTTCTACCTGCTTGAGCGCAAGGGTCTTGCCGCGCGCTGGACAACCGACGAGGCCATCGCCGACGCGGAGCGCACCCCGCCGCCCACCACGCGGGCCCACCTACGCGGAGCTTTCCTCCGCGCGGCACGGGAGGCCGGAGCTTCGCACAACGTCGATTGGGTGCACCTGAAGGTCAACCGCCCCGAGCCGCGCACCGTCGAGCTTCTCGATCCCTTCGCCACCGCCGACGAACGCGTCGACGAGCTCATCGCCTCCTTCCGCGCCGGCAGGGAGACGCAATGAGCGCCGATGCGGAGGCCATCGGGAGGCTCACGAACCTGACCTTTGCGCTGCTTGGCGCCCAGCGCCCCCGCACCTACGACTGGGTTTACGCGCACGTCGACGGCTACGCGCCGCGCACGACGGATTCTTTCCAGCGCCAGCTCGCGCGCGACGTGGACACGCTGCGCCGCGCCGGGGTGCCCGCCCGCATGTCTCACGGCCTGGTGTGGGTACTCAAGGACGCCTACGAGCTGCCGGCGATCGAGTTTACCGACGAAGAGGCCACCGTCCTCGGGTTGGCGGGTGACCTGGGCCGCGGCACCAGCCTGGGCGCATTCGCCCGCTCCGGATGGACCAAGCTGGCGGCCTCGGGCGCGACGCGTACCTTCGACAGCCCCGCGCTGGCTTCCGTCGACAACGACGTGCTGCGCCTCGACGCCGACACCGTGACGGCCGTGACGGCCTGCGTGCGCAACAGGCGGCGCATGATTTTCGACTACGCGCCCTCGCCGACCGCCGCGACGCAGAAACGCACGATGGACCCGTGGGGCATTGTCGCCCTGAATAATCGCGCCTACGTCGTCGGATGGGACACCGACCGGGAGGCGGAGCGGGCCTTCCGCGCCATGCGGGTAAGTAACGTGCGCAAGGCCACCACCAGCGCCTACCGGGGGCCGGACCGCCCTCTCCAGCAGGTCGTCGAGGACGCCCTGCGCGGGCCGGTCACCGACGCGCGCGTGACCATAGGCGGTGCGGTAGGCGAGGAGCTTGCGCAGCGAGGGCAGCGCGAGGGCGAGACCATCACGCTGCGCGCCGTCGAACGCGACTGGCTCGTGCGCACTGTGGCCAGCTACGCGCCGGACGTCACGCGGGTGGAGCCCAAGGACGTGCTGGATGACGTCGTCACGCTTTTAAAGGCGAACTCTGGAGGCGAACGATGAGCGATAGCGCCGCGAAGCTGGAGGGCCTCGTGCGCTCCCTCAACCTGATCCCGTACCTGCGCAAACACCCGGACGCGACCCCGATGGAAATCGCGCGCGACCTCGGCGGCAGCCACGAGGACATCATGGCCGACCTGACCCGGCTCACCCTCTCCGGGGTGGGAAACGGCCCCGGGGAGCTCATCGACCTCGTCGCCTCCTGGAGGGGCATTACGCTTATCGACGACCAAGGGCTGACCGCCCCCCTGCGCCTGACGCCCACGGAGGCGAACGCGCTGCTTCTCACGCTCGAATCCCTGGAGACGATGCCGGGGTTGGTCGACCACTCCGCCGTGACCTCGGCCGCGGCCAAGCTGCGCGCGGTCACGCGCGCAGGCGTCGCCGACGCCGATCACCCCGCCGACGAGAACGAGGCCGTCGGCTCCGCCGTCGCTCGCGCCCTCGCCGACGGCGTCGAGGTGGAGCTGCTCTACTACTCCGCGTCCTCGGACACCACCAGCACCCGCATCGTCTCCCCGGTCGAGCTGTTCCACCACAACGGCCAGACCTACCTGCGGGCGCTCGAGGACGGCCACGACAAAACCTTCCGCCTCGACCGGGTCCGCACCGCTCGTCCGACGCAGCGGCCCGCGGGGAGGGTACCCGCTCGAGCAGGAGGCAGCGACCCCTTCGGCTTCGGCGACGCCGCGCGGGCCACGCTGCTCATCCGCAGCGAGGCAACGTGGCTGGCGGACTACTGGGAGATCGAGCTCGACGCCGACACTCTGGACCAGGAGTGGGTGCGCGCCACCATGCCCTACGGCAGCGCCGACTGGCTGATCCGGTTTTGCCTGGGGCAGTCCGACCGGGTTCGGCTGGAGAAACCGACGGAACTCGCCGAAGAAGTCACATGGCGCGCTAAAAAGGGCGCCGAGAGGTTAGGATAAGGCGATGGCAGCGCGCCGGTGGCGCGAGCACGACCTACGAAAGGAACACCCATGCCCAACCTGGGTTGGACCGAAATCCTCATCATCCTGCTGATTATCCTGCTGCTGTTCGGGGCGGCGAAGCTGCCCGATCTTGCGCGCTCGCTGGGTCGCTCCGCGCGCATCTTCAAGTCTGAGGTGAAGGAGCTCAAGAACGACGATCGTCCCGTGCCCGAGCAGCAGGCCGAGCTGACTCAGGGCTCGCCCGAAACGCAGAGCGCCTCCCAGGGCGCGGAGAGCTTCTGGGACCGGCCGGAAAACCAGCCGCGCACCCAGGGCTAGTCACCCGTGGCGCGGCGTAAACCCAAGAACCCCACCGGGGACATGACCCTGGTGGAGCACCTGTCCGAGCTGCGGCGCAGGGTGATGATCTCGCTGGCGGCCATCGTCGTCGGCACCATCATCGGCTTCATCTGGTACCAAAACGCCCCCTTCGGCACGGCTCCGCTGGGCGAGATTATCCGCGGGCCGTACTGCAACCTGCCCAGCGAACTGCGCGCCGACTTCACCGGCGACGGCGAGTGCCGCCTTCTGGCCACCACGCCGTTCGAGATGTTCATGCTGCGCCTCAAGGTGGGCGCCCTCGCCGGTTTGGTGCTGTCCTCGCCCGTGTGGCTCACCCAGATTTGGGGCTTTATTACCCCCGGCCTGCGTACACACGAGAAGCGCTACACCTTTACGTTTGTCACCCTCGCCGTCGTACTATTCGTCGCGGGCGCGGCGCTGGCGTACTTCGTCCTCGACCAGGGCCTGTACATCCTCATGTCCATCGGTTCCGAGTTCCAGGTCGCGGCGCTAACCGGCCATGAGTACTACAACTTCCTGCTTGCCCTCATCACGATCTTTGGCGTGAGCTTCGAGCTGCCGCTGCTCATCGTCATGCTCAACATCGCGGGGGTGCTGCGCTACGAGCACGTGAAGGACAAGCGCCGCATGATCATTGTCGGCCTCTTCGCCTTCGCGGCCTTTATGACGCCGGGCCAGGACCCCTTCTCCATGGTCGCCCTCGCGCTGTCCATGACCCTCCTCGTCGAGATCGCTTTCCAGTTCTGCCGCCTGCGCGACAAAAAGGCCGCCAAGCACAAGCCCGAGTGGATGACGCTTGACGACGACGAAGCTTCCGGCCCCGTCACCTCCTCCGGGCCCATCGCGTCCTCCGCCCCGGTCACGGCCTCCGTCCCGTCGTCCTCGCCGACCCCGACGCCGTCCGTCGTGCGGACGAGGCCGAAGAACTCCCCGCCGCCCGAGGAGTATTACGACGACGTACTCTAAAGGGCATGGCTCTTAGTGCACCGCTGCTGGATGATTTTCGGGCCACCCGCCCCTTTCCCCTCGACGACTTCCAGGTCCAGGCCTGCCGCAGCGTCGACGGAGGCAAGGGGGTCCTCGTCTGCGCCCCCACCGGCTCCGGCAAGACCATCGTCGGCGAGTTCGCCGTGTACGCGGCGCTGCGCCGCGGTACCAAATGCTTCTACACCACCCCTATTAAGGCGCTGAGCAACCAGAAGTACCACGACCTGGTGAACGAGCACGGCGAGGACGCGGTCGGCCTGCTCACCGGCGACGTCAGCGTCAACGGCTCCGCCGACATCGTGGTCATGACCACCGAGGTTCTGCGCAACATGATCTATGCGGATTCGCCGCAGCTCGAGCGCCTCGCCTACGTCGTGATGGACGAGATCCACTACCTCGCCGACCGCGACCGCGGCGCGGTGTGGGAAGAGGTGATCCTCAACCTCGACGACTCCGTGGCGCTCATCGGGCTGTCCGCGACCGTGTCTAACTCGGAGGAGTTCGGCGAGTGGCTCAACACCGTGCGCGGGGGCACCGACGTCATCGTGTGGGAGGAGCGCCCCGTTCCGCTCAGCCAATACATGATGGTGGGCCGGAAGATCTTTCCCTTGTTCGAGCCCGGCACCGACGGGCGCGTCAATCGTGATCTCGAGCACGCCATCGAGCGCATCGACGAGGACCGGGCGCAGGAGGGCCGCCGCGACTACGAGGAGGGCAGGGGCTTTCGCTCCCGCGCGGCCGGGCGACGCAGCGGCAAGGAACGCCCCCGCGACAAGACGCGCCCCATCGGCCGGCCGGAGCTGGTCTCCGCGTTGCAGGGGCGCGACATGCTGCCCGCCATCGTCTTCATCTTCTCTCGCGCGGGCTGCGACGGGGCACTGTTCCAGTGTCTGCGCTCGCGCAAGGAGCTGACCACGCCCGAGGAGCAGGACGAGATTAAGCGCATCGTGGACGAGGGCGTGGAGGGCATCCCGGAGGAGGACCTGAAGGTGCTCAATTTTCGCCAGCTTCGCACCGCGTGGTCGCGCGGCTTCGCCGCCCACCACGCCGGCCTGCTGCCCGCCTTCAAGCACATCGTCGAAGAGCTCTTCGTGCGCGGGCTCGTGCGGGTCGTCTTTGCGACGGAGACGCTCGCCCTCGGCATCAACATGCCCGCGCGCACGGTGGTGCTGGAGAAACTGGTCAAGTTCAACGGCGAGGCGCACGTCGACCTCACGCCAGGGCAGTACACGCAGCTAACGGGTCGGGCCGGCCGACGCGGCATCGACTCCATCGGCAACGCCGTCGTCCAATGGGCACCGGCGATGGACCCACGCGAGGTCGCCGGGCTCGCCTCCACCCGCACCTACCCGCTCATCTCGCCCTTTGCACCGGGATACAACATGGCCATCAACATGCTCAAGATGAACGGCTACGACGACTCGATCCGGCTCATCGAGCAGTCGTTCGCCCAGTTCCAGACCGATCGCTCGGTGGTCGGGGAGGTCCGCGAGATCGAGCGTCGGCGCGCGAAGGTGTCGTCGTTGCGGGCTCAACTCGAGCGCGATATAGCTTCCTATGCACCGCCTAGCGACGACCCAGTGGCCGACGTGCTCGACTACCTTCGCCTGCGGCGCGATCTGACCGACGCCGAGCGCGAGGCGCGCCGCCACGCGCTTGAGGACCGCGCCGCCGAAACCGCCGCTATCCTGGGCCGCCTGCAGGTCGGCGAGGTGATTGCTCTGCCGGGCAAGAAAAAGCCGGAGCTCGCAGCCGTGGTCCAGGTCGCGGGCAAGCGGCACGACCCGCGCCCGTGGGTCACCACCGAGCGCGGCTGGTCAGGGCGTATCGACGCCGCCGCCTTCCGCAACCCTCCCGTGGTGGTGGGCCGGATCAAGGTGCCGCGCCACATGCAGGACCAGCCGCGGCGCCACGCGCGCAAGGTGGCAAGCATGCTCCACGCTGCCAACCTGCGCGGGCCCAAGAAGCTGCGCGAGGCGGCGCGGGTGCGGCCGTCGAAGAAGGTCACGGCACTGCGCGAGGCCGTGCGCTCCCACCCGGCGCACTCCTGGCCCGCCACCGACCGTGAGATGCTCGCCCGCGTGGGGGAGGAGCTCGTGCGGGAGGAACGGAAGCTCTCGTCCCTCGAGCGCCGCGTGGATTCCTCCACGGATTCGCTGGGCCGCACGTTCGAGCGCATCGTCGGGCTGCTGACGGAGATGGACTACGTCGAGGTCGTCGAAGGGCAGCCTCGCGTGACGGAGGAGGGCGAACGCCTCGCCCGGATCCACAACGCCTCCGACCTGCTCGTCGCCCAGTGCCTCAAGCGCGGCGTGTGGGAGGGGCTCGACCCGGCGGAGCTAGCCGGCGTCGCCTCGATGTGCGTCTTTGAAAACCGCAAGGCAACCGGGGGCGCCCCCGACGCGGCGACCGAGCCGATGGCGGGAGCGATGAACGCCACCGAGCGGATTTACGGCGAAATCGTGTCCGACGAGCAGCGCCACGAGCTTCCCCCCACGCGGGTTCCGGACGCCGCCTTCGCACTCGCCGCGCACCAATGGACGGCGGGCGCGCCGCTCGGCTACGCCATGGCGGCCGCCGCCGAATCGGGCGCCGAGCTCACTCCCGGCGACTTCGTGCGCTGGTGCCGGCAGGTCGTCGACCTCCTCGAACAGGTGGCGGCCACTGGATATACCGACGAGATCCGCCGCAACGCCCGCCGGGCTATCGACTCCATCCGCCGCGGCGTCGTGGCCATCGGAAGCTAGGCGCGTACGAGGACATGGTGTGAGGACATGTGTGACGATAAGGAGACAAGCAGCATGAAAGCGTTTGCCCCGGAGGTCTACCGCGACCGCATCCGCCGCGTCGTCGACGAGCTCCGCCGTCAAAGGATGGCGGGGGCCGTCATCGGGGCGGGCCCCGAACTCGCATACCTCACCGGCTCCTGGGTGAGCTCCCACGAGCGGTTAACGGCGCTGTGCCTGAGCGCTGAAGGCGCGGCGCGCCTCGTCGTCCCCGCCACCGACGCTGGCGGCATCGACGTCGCCGGCGTCGAGATCGTAGGCTGGCGCGACGGCGACGACGCGCACGCCATGGCGGCCAGCGCGCTCGGGGAGGGCGCGCAGCGGGGGCCCGTGGGGTTGGGGAGCTCGCTTACCGCGGATCACGTGCTGCGCCTCCAAGAACTCCTGCCGGAAACGACGCTGGCGGCACGGGCGTTGGCCGGGGTCTTTGCCGTCAAAGACGCACTCGAGATCGAACAGATCGGCGCTGCCGCCGACGCTATCGACGCTGTCCACGCCCGCGTTCCCGGGCTTCTTCGCCCCGGCCGCACGGAGGAGGAGGTCGCACTCGACATCGAGCGCCTCATTCTCAGCGGCCACGACGCCGTGGACTTCGTCATCGTCGGCTCCGGCCCCAACGGTGCGAACCCACACCATAGCCGTTCCGGGCGCGTGCTGCGCGAAGGCGACCCCGTCGTGGTGGACATCGGCGGCAGCTTCGGCGCCGGCTACCACTCCGACTGCACCCGCACCTACCAGGTCGCCGGACCGGCCGACCCCGAGTTCACGCAGGCCTACGCCGTTTTGCAGCGCGCGCAGCAGGCGGCGGTCGAGGCTGCCGCGCCTGGTATGACGGCCGGGGCGCTCGACGCCGTCGCGCGCCGCATCATCGCCGAGGCGGGCTACGGCGACTACTTCACGCACCGAACCGGGCACGGGCTGGGCCTGTCGCTGCACGAGGAGCCTTTCATCGTCGCTGGCTCGGACGTCGAACTGCGCGAAGGCATGGTCTTTTCCATCGAGCCGGGTATCTACCTGCCCGAGCGGTGGGGGATGCGCATCGAAGACATCGTCGTGCTCGAGGGCTCGGGGGCGCGCCGACTCAACCGCGCGCCGCGGGGCCTAAGGTAGGGCCCATGGGAACGTCGCAAGGCACGCTGTTGCTGCTGGGGGCCACCAGCGAGATCGGCGGAGAAGTCGCGGTGCGGATGTGCCGCGGCAGGCCGGTCGTTCTCGCGCTGCGGGATGTGGGGCGCGGGGCGAGCGTCGAAAAGCGACTGCTCGAGGCGGGCGCCACCGCGGTACGCACCGTCGAGTTCGAAGCGACCGACCTGGATTCGCACCGCGCGGTCGTCGAGGATGCGGGCGAGGTGACCACCGCGATTGTGGCCTTCGGCGTGCTCGGGGACCAGCAGCGCGCGGAACGCGACGAGCGCGAGGCAGCGCGCATCGCCACGATCGACTACCTCGCGCAGGTGAACGCGCTGACCGTGCTCGCCGATACGATGACGCGCGGGGAGATTGTTGCGTTTTCCTCCATCGCCGGGTGGCGCCCGCGCCGCGCCAACTACGTTTACGGCTCGACGAAGGCCGGCCTTGACGCGTTTTGCCAGGGGCTCGCCGACCGCCTCCACGGCAGCGAGCTGAAGCTCATCACCGCGCGCCCCGGCTTCGTCATCGGCTCGATGACCGCGGGGATGACGCCGGCGCCGATGTCGGTGACCCCGGGCGTCGTCGCGGACGCGGTCGTCCGCGCGGCGGAGGGGACGCGCAGCGCAACCGTCTGGGTGCCCGGCCGGTTGCGGGTGCTCGCCGCGATCATGCGCCTCGTCCCGCGCCCGATCTGGCGCCACATGCCGCGCTAAGAGAGGTGAACGTGCAGTGAACGTGTTGCCCACCATCCTCCGCGCGAGCGTGCCTTACGTGGCCGATCCGCTGCGTCGCGCGCCGCGCAGCGATCCCGACTTTGCCCCCGCGACGTGGCTTGCGGGCGTTGCGCCCGGCACTTTGCTGCGCTCTTCTGAGATTTCCCCGGTCGGGCTGCACTCGCGGCTCAACCCGGCGAGCGCCCACCGGATCAGCTACGTCACCACGGACACCCGCGGGCGCGTCCTCACCGCCACCGGCGCGGTCATGCGCTCGCGGGTGCCCTGGGCGGGAAACGGGCCGCGCCCGACGGTCGCCTTCGCGCCGTCAACGCAGGGGGTGGCGGCGCGCTGCGACCCCTCTTTCTCGTGCACCGTGGGCTTCGCCGTGCGCACCGGCCCGCTCGACGCGATCGCCTCCTACGAGCAACCCGTCATCAGCCTGCTGATCGCCGCGGGCGCGGACGTTGTTCTCAGCGACTACCCGCGCGACCCGGAAGACCACGTGATGCTCTACGGAGACCACTTTTCGGCAGCCCGCGCTCTCGCCGACGCGGTGCGCGCCGCGCGTGAGCTCGGGGTGGACTCGCGAGTGCTCGGTCTCTGGGGCTTCTCCCAGGGCGGGGGAGCAGCCGCCGGGTGGATGGAAGCGCCGGAGTACGCCCCGGAACTCCAGGTGGCCGCCGCGGTCATCGGCGCCCCGCCGGTCCACCTGCCCGAAGTCCTCGGCCACCTCGAGGGGTCCTTTGTCGCCCCGCTGGCGCTGTACGCCGTGGCTGGCCTCGCCGCCTGGGACGAAGAGATCGCCGACGAGCTCTACGCGCACCTGAGTCCTGCGGGCATTGCCGCCGCGGAAGAAGCTCGAACTACCTGCGCTGTCGGGACCGTGCTGCAGCACCCCTGGGCGACGACGCGGGAGTGGACCACCGCGGGCATTGCGATGACCGAGCTCCTCGCCGACTTGCCCGCAACGCGCAGGCGCCTCGCGGAGCTCGAGCTGGGTACCCGGCCACCCCTCAACGCGCCCACCCGGCTCTGGGCGGGCCTCGACGACAGCGTCGTTCCCTACGACGGGGTGGCGAGGCTCGCTCGGGCGTGGGGCGTGGAGCTGGACACGCGGCGCCCGCCCCGGGTGGGGGTAAGCCATTCCCTCCCGTATTTCCTGCACGCGCCGTGGGACGTGCGTTGGTTGATGGAACATCTTGGCGGGTAGTCTGTGCCCATGCGGCTACTCCTTTTTGCCTATTTCGTCGTCGAGGTCCTTGCATTCATCGGGGTTTCGAGCCAGATCGGCCTCGGGTGGGCTTTCCTCGCGGTCTTCGCTTTGTCCGTGTTCGGCGGCCTCGGCGCGAACATCGCCCTGCGCAACTCGCTGCGGCGCGCCGCCGGCGGGCAGGGTTCGTTGGGCCGCCTAGCAGGCGACGGCGCGCTGCTTGCCGTCGGGTGGCTGCTCTGCATTCTGCCCGGCTTCGTCTCCTCGGCGGTCGGCCTCATCATGGTCTTCCCGCCGACGCGTGCGCTCCTGCGCCGAGCGCTGACCGCGAGCGCCACGAAGGCAATGGAGGACTTCAGCGTGCGCGTTTACTCGGCCTCCCCGGTGGCGCAGTACCGCACGAGCTACGGCACGTTTACCACGCCGCCGACCGAGTCCTCCCAGCCCTCCCAATCCTCCCAGCCCGAGGTCGACGTCGAGAAGCTCGAAGAATGGTTCCGCGCCGACAGTGCCACCGACGACGACCGACGCCGGGGCCGGGATAACGGCCCGGAGGGGACCAGCTAGGTGGCAACGCTCCTGCGCCTGGCTCTCGCCGTTGCCTCTGGGGCGCTCGTGTATTGCTCGTACGAGCCGCTCGGCCTGTGGTTCCTCGCTATCGCGGGCTGTGCCGTGTTCTGGATCGCCCTGATGCCGTGGCGCGATCGCCCCTCGGGCTGGCTGGGCGCGCTGCTGGGCTTCGTCCACGGCGCCTCTATCTACGTGCTCTTGCTGCCGTGGGTGGGGGAGTTCGTCGGCGCGGCGCCGTACCTGGCTCTTTCCGTGGCGCTAGCCCTGTATTCCATACCGGTCGGTGCCTTCGGCGTCCTGCTTGCGCGCCTGCGCTACGGCTTCGTGCTCTTCCCGCTCGTGTATGTGGCGTGGGAGTTTCTCCGCTCGAGCTTCCCCTTCGGTGGTTTCCCGTGGGTGCGTCTCGCGTGGGGGCAGATCGAGGGCCCGCTGCGCTACCTCGCTCCGTGGGGCGGCACGGCTCTCGTGACCACGGCCACCGTCCTCGTCGCCTGCGCTGTCGTCGCCGTTGTTGCTTCTCGACGCCCCGCCGCCCGCCTCACCGCGCTCGCCTGCGCCGTCGTCCCGGCGGGTCTCGCTTTCGCCGCTGGAGCCGCGGCCCCGCCGGCCGGCCCAACCCCGGAGGAGGCGACGGCGACCGTGTCCGCCGTGCAGGGCAACGTGCCCCGTTTAGGCCTCGACTTTAACGCCCAGCGCCGCGCGGTGTTGAGCAACCACGTGGAGCAGACCAAGAACCTCGCCGCCTCCGGCGCGGACCCGGACTTCGTGGTGTGGCCGGAAAACTCCTCGGACGTCAACCCCTTCGCCGATGCGGAGGCCGCCGCGCAGATCACGGAGGCGGTCAGCGCTGTCGACGCTCCCGTCGTGGTGGGCACGATCACCCGCGACGAGGTCGGTGCCCGCAACACCATGGTCGTCTTCGACCCGGTCACCGGGGCGGGGGACCGGCACAACAAGAAGTACCTGCAGCCTTTCGGCGAGTACATGCCCATGCGCGACTTCTTCCGCCTCTTCTCCGAGTATGTCGATCTGGCGGGCAACTTCAAGCCCGGCGATGGCGACGGAACGGTCCAGGTGGGCGACGTCATCCTGGGCGTGGCGACGTGCTACGAAGTCGCCGTGGACGCCGCCTTCCGCTCCGCGGTCGACGCGGATGCCGAGATCTTGGCAACCCCGACGAACAACGCCACGTTCGGTTTCACCGACATGACCTACCAGCAGATGGCCATGAGCCGATTCCGCGCGATTGAGACGGACCGCTCCGTCGTCGTCGCGGCGACGTCCGGTTCCTCGGGCATTATCCTGCCCGACGGCAGCGTCGTCGAGCAGTCCGGCATCTTCGAACCGGCGCTGCTGACCGCGGAGCTTCCGCTGCGCAGCACGGTCACCCCGTCGATGCGCTTCGGCGCGGCCCTAGAATGGCTGATCGTCGCCTGCGGCGTCGCCGCCATGCTCTGGTCGTTGGTGCGGCGCCGAGGCGGGTATGCTGCAAGGGAGAACAAAGACGCACCATCTTAAAGGAGTTATGCCCGTGGCCAACACCACACTGGTGATCATCCCGACGTACAACGAGGTGGACAACCTCCCGCTCATTGTCGACAGGGTTCTTTCGGCGACACCGGACGTTGACGTCCTTGTTGTCGATGACAATTCTCCGGACGGCACCGGTGGGAAGGCCGACGAGCTCGCCGCGGCGCACCCCGAGGTCCACGTTCTGCACCGCGAGGGCAAGGAGGGACTCCTTGCCGCGTACCGTGCCGGCTTCGCATGGGCGCTCGAGCGCGATTACGAGATCATCTGCCAGATGGACGCCGACGGCTCCCACGCCCCCGAGGAGCTGGAGCTGCTTCTCGGCGAAATCTCCAACGGAGCCGACCTCGTCATCGGGTCGCGCTACGTCGAGGGCGGCCAGGTGGATAACTGGTCGAGCGAGCGTTACGCCCTCTCGCGCTGGGGCAACCGCTACATTTCCCTCGCGCTCGGGGACGACGTGGAGGACATGACCGCGGGCTACCGCGCCTTCCGCCGCGAGGTGCTCGAGGCCGTCGACCTGGACGGTCTGTCCACCAAGGGCTACATCTTCCAGGTCGACATGGTGCGCAAGGCGATTGAGGCGGGTTTCGACGTCCGCGAGGTGCCCATCACCTTCGTCGACCGCCAGCTGGGGGAGTCCAAGCTGGACGCGTCTTTCGCCAGCGAGTCCCTGCTCGAGGTCACCAAGTGGGGCGCCGAGCGGCAGTCCGCCTTCCTGCGGGAGCTCGCCCGGGAGACCAGCAAGCTGCTGCGTCACGAGATTGACCAATCGGGTCTGTGGAAGACGCGCCGCGTCGTGGGCGACGTTGCCGAGACGGCCGTGAACATGGTGGGCGAGGGCGCGAAGCTCGCTGGCCACGAGCTGAAGCGCTCCGGCGTCTACGAGCTACCGCGACGCGCCGCGCGTGCCGCCGACACCGCCGTGGAGTTTGTCCGCGAGACGATTCGCGTGGGGGCCTCCGGCCACTAGCGGCCACTAGCGGCCACTAGGCCCACAGACGAACAAAAAACCCGAGCCGCGCTTCGCGGGGCTCGGGTTGTGTTTACTATTTCTTCTGCGCCTGCTGCTCTTTGGCAATGCGCGCCGCGGTGCGGCGCCGCTTACGCAGCTGTTCGAGGCGCTCCTCCAGCAGGACATCGAGTTCCTCGATCGTGCGGCGCTCGCGCAGCATGTCCCAGTGGGTGCGCGGCGGCTTCACGGGCTTCGCCTCGACGCCTTCGCCTTCTATGAGGGTGCCCACTTGGCCGTTCTTACACATCCACTCCTCGGGGATCTCGGCGTCGTCGGCAAAGGGGACGTCGAACACCTCGCCGTTCGGAGTGCGGTACTTCGCCATCTGGCGGGGTGCGAGATCGTGGTCACGGTCCGTCTCGTAGCTCACGGCGCCCATCCGGCTTCCGCGTAGGACCCGATCAGCCATGCTTTACATCCCTTCCTTACGTGAGTTCAATCGCTACAGTATAACGTCAGCGCCGTCTTCTTTGTTCCCGGCGTCGTGTACTACGCTGAGGCTGTGGCTGTGGCTGTGTCTGTGTCTGGGTCCGTCGTCCCTGTTCGTCCCGCGCCCACCTGCCAGTGGTGCGGCGCGGAGCTCCCCGAGCACAAGGGGAGGGGCAGGCGGCGCAGGTACTGCAGCGACTCCTGCAAGCAACGCGCTTACGAGCAGCGCAATGGCGTGAGCGGAACCTCGATCCCACGCGACGCCGTCATCCTGCACCCAGACAAGGCACAACGCATGCGGGATAAACTCTTTGAGTTAAGGTGCGCAGCAGAAGACATAGCGACCGCGCACGCGGAAGGTGCACAGTCCGCCGAAATTCGTCACCTCTGTGACGAATTAGTCGACATAGCCAGAAGTTTGGAGAAGCT
Source organism: Corynebacterium timonense (assembly GCF_900105305.1). NCBI lineage: Bacteria > Bacillati > Actinomycetota > Actinomycetes > Mycobacteriales > Corynebacteriaceae > Corynebacterium > Corynebacterium timonense. Next base: position 968,340 of record NZ_LT629765.1, read on the forward strand.
CAGGTGAAACGCACGCCCATCATCGTCACCGGCATTATCGCGATCGTCGTGCTGGCAAGTATCGCGATCGTCCCGATGGTCATCTCGCTCATCCGCGGTGGCGCCGGTATCAAGACCGAGGGGATTAACGAATCGAGCTTGCAAGCCGCAAGCACCGATATCGACGGCACGTGGAGCGTCTCCGGCGCCTCCGGGCCGAACCAAACGTCGGCGGGCTTTACGTTCTTCGAGGTTCTGCCCGCCGAACGGAAGTCGACCTCAGGGTCGACGCGCGAGGTCAGCGGCTCGGTCACCGTCGAATCCGGCACCCTCAGCGCCGGCGAGATCGTCGTCGACATGGACACGCTGACGACGGACAGCGACGTGCGCGATAACAACGTGCGCCGCAAGATCCTGCACACGGACCAGTACCCAGTAGCAACCTTCGTTGTCACCGAGCCCGTCGACGTCACGCACGTGCCTGACGACGGCACCGTGGCGCCCGTCGAGCTGACGGGCGACCTGACGATCCACGGCGTGACCAACACGGTGACGCAAGAGTTTGCCGTGGCGCGCACGGGCGACAACGTCGTCGTCGCCGGCGACATTCCGATCGCTCGCACCGACTATGGGGTCGAGACGCCGGAGTTCGTCGCCGCGAAGATCGCGGACGAGGGCGAGATCAACATCCGCGTTAACCTCGAGAAGTCCGAGTAGGACTGGCCGCACCCGCCACTTCCGCGCACATCGCTAATTGTCCGATAATGTACATTATGTCAAGTAATCGCTGAGGGGCCCGCTACCTCCGGCCCCGCCGTGTGCGCGGCACGAGCGTCACGTGGACAAGGTCGAGCATGCCCGCGCGCGCCAGCGCCTCGCGCAGCGCGAACTGCCACTGCCACAGCCGCCGGTACACGGCGTCGAAGCCGTCGGCGGCGGCCTCGCGCAGGTGCGCGTCGAAGGTCTGGCGCTGCAGCCGCAGCGAATGAGCGACATGCTCGGGCGCATGCGACTGCGCGATGATGCGCAGCTCGGTACGGCGGTCAACGAGCGTAGCGAGCTCGTCGGGCGTCGCAAAGCTCAGCCCTGCCCACACGTAGGCTCGGAGGGAGTCGAGCGCGGCATCGGCGGACGCCGAGTACGTCGGCGTCCGCATAATGGTCTGCAGCGCGATACGCCCGCCCGGGTGGATGAGCGCGCCGAGGCCGGCGAGGTAGCCCGCTTTCTCGCGCGGGGCCAGCGCCTCGAGCCGCTCCACCGAGACGGCCGCGTCGTACGATCCGCGACGCTGCTGCCCCTCCTGCGCGACGCGGATCGCGGACCCGCTCACTCCGGCGAAGGTCACGCGCTCGCGGATGGCCCCCGCGGCCGCCGCGTCGGCCGCAAACGAGTCGACCGTCGCCCCACGTCGCGCCGCTTCGATCGCGATCGCCCCGCCCGAGGCCGGGTACTCAGCCAGGTGCGTGCCGGAGCCGACGCGCGCGGCCTCAAGGAGCATCTCGACCGAGCGGGCCTGGGCGTGCGCCAGATCGCCGCGCTCCGCGTCGAGCGGGGCGCCTATAGTTGTCACATCTACAAAATGGGTCGCAGGCGCGCCACCCCGACCTGCGCCCGGCACGTGCGATGTCACAGCGACGCGCTCCTTCGTGGGCACCCCGGTGGCAAAATGCCCGGCGAAACCGCTCATCCCGTCGCCCGCGTACAGCTGGACAAGCTCCGGCGGGACATCTCCGCTGGCCGCGGCGTGCGACCCCGCCTGCACCGCGGGCCGGGCCTTCGGCCGGTAGCCGCCCCGAATCAAGCTCTCGAGCGCGTCGACAAGCGCGTCCGTACTCGTCGCCGACCACTCCCCGGCCATGAACCCCTCCGCGAGCCCCACCCAGCCGCTGTCGGCAATACGCGCGAACACCTCAGGGCGGGCGACGACGATCTTCGCCCCCGCCGCCGGGTCCAGCTCGATCCCGGCCTTCGCGCACGCGCGGGCAAAGACCGCCTCCGCATGCCTCGCCCGCAGCCGAGTCGCCCTGCCAGCGGGCACGGTGGCGACGCCCGGCCACGCCTCGGCGTCGATGGATTCGAGGTGAGACTGGGGCATGCGCGCGGAAACCACGCCCCACACCTTAAACGGCCAAACATTGTGAGGGAGTGCGCCACGTCGCACGGAGAGATAGACGTTTCCGAGGCGAGGCGTATCATGGCGTGGGTAATACAAACCTAGTATCACAAGGAGACGTAACACAATGGCTGATGCAGCCGTTCGACCCGCAGGCAACCGCCACCACGTAGTCATCATCGGCGCCGGATTCGGCGGCATGTTCGCAGCACGCGAGCTTGCCGACGCCGACGTTGACATCACTCTCATTAACCGCACCAACCACCACCTTTTCGCGCCGCTGCTCTACCAGGTCGCCACCGGCCTGCTGTCCACCGGTGAGATCGCCGCCTCCGTGCGCCAGATTCTTGCCCACCAGGACAACGTCGACGTCGTGCGCGGCGACGTCACCGGTGTCGATGTCGACGCTCAGACCGTGACCTTTGAAGAGGGCGAGTTCTCGCAGGACGTCGAGTACGACTCCCTCATCGTCGCCGCCGGTGCTGGCCAGTCCTACTTCGGCAACGACCACTTCGCCCAGTACGCCCCAGGCCTGAAGACGCTCGACAACGCCCTCGAGATCCGCGGCCGCCTGATCAGCGCCTTCGAGCGCGCCGAGGTCGCCCAGACCGCCGAGGAACGCGAGCGCTTCCTCACCTTCGTCGTCGTCGGCGCGGGCCCGACCGGCGTTGAGCTTGCCGGCCAGATCGCGGAGATGGCGCACCGTTCCTTCGGCGGCCAGTACAACAACTTCGTCCCCTCGCAGGCCAAGATCGTGCTCGTCGACGGCGCGCCGCAGGTGCTTCCGCCCTTCGGCAAGCGCTTGGGTAAGAAGGGCCAGCGCGAGCTGGAGAAGAAGGGCGTCACCGTCATCCTCAACGCCATGGTTTCCGACATCGATGAGAACTCCGTCACCTACAAGGACACCAACACCGACGAAGAAACCACGATCCAGGCAGAGACCAAGATCTGGTCCGCTGGCGTCCAGGCCTCTCCGCTGGGCAAGCTCATCGCGGATCAGGTCGGCGTCGAGGCGGAGCGCAACGGCAAGGTCCCGGTGAACGAGGACCTCACCGTCGGCGACAAATCCAACATCTTTATCATCGGCGACATGATGAGCCGCGACGGCCTGCCGGGCGTGGCTCAGGTGGCTATCCAGTCCGGTGAGTACGTCGGCAAGATCATCGCCGAGCAGGTCGAGCACGAGGTCGCCCCGGAAGACCGCGATGCCTTCGAGTACTTCGACAAGGGCTCCATGGCTATCGTCTCCCGCTTCAACGCGGTGGTGAAGATGGGCAAGGTCGAAATCACCGGCCTGCTCGGCTGGTTCATGTGGCTCGCTGTCCACGTCTCCTTCCTGGTCAGCGCTCGCAACCGCCTGGTGTCCATGTTCACGTGGACGCTCAACGCCCTCTCGCCCAAGCGCTACAACTTGGCGACGAGCCTGCAGGAGATGCACGCCCGCACGGCTCTGGATAAGCTGCGCGAGCTCACCAACGAGGACGACGAGAAGCTGCCCGAGGTGCGCGACACCAACGGCGAAAACTAAGCCCTCGCTCCGTGCCACCCGGGTCCGCGCTACGCGGGCCCGGGTTTTTTCGGTCATGCCGTAGTATTCTCAAGGTCTTCATTCGGACGCGCCCCGCGCCACAAGGAAGGGAGGATTACTACCTTGCCGCCATTGATTCCGCTGTCGAAGCAGCGCGGAAAGCGCCCCGCCGGCTCCTCGCGGCCCCCCGTGCCCGTTCCGATCGAGCGCTCGACGGACTTCTGCCGGGTTTTCGTCGACGGTAAACGCCTGCCCGGCGAAGCCCGCATCTCCCACGCCCTCGAGCTAGCCCGGGAGCGGGACAACGCCTTCGTCTGGCTGTCGTTGCGCGAGCCTCCGCGGGCCCAGATGGACAGGCTTGCCGACGTCTTCGGGCTGCACGACCTCATCGTCGACGACGTGGTCACCGCCCACCAGCGCCCCAAGTTCGAGCGCTACGACGACCAGCTCTTCCTCGTGATCCGCACCGTCCAGTACCGCGACGATGAAGAAGTCGAGGACCTCCGCGAGATCATTTCCACGGGAGAAGTGCAGGTGGTGACCGGGCCGCACTTTGCCATCACGATCCGCCACGGCGTGTCCATCCCCGACCTGACCTCCGACCTCGAGGAGGAAGAGGAGCTCGCGATTCTTGGCCCTCCGGCTGTGGCGTGGAAGATGGCCGACTACGTTGTGGACAACTACCTGCGCGTCACCCAGGAGCTGAACCGGGACGTCGACGAACTGGAAAACGAGGTGTTCACCCCGCGCAAGTCGATCAACATCGACAAGATCTACATGTACAAGCGCGAGATCTTGGAAATGCGCCACGCCATCGACCCGCTCGGCCCAGCGCTGCGCGGCGGCGTGACCAACAACAAAGACCTCCTGCGCAAGGCCCTGCGCTCTTATTTTCGTGACGTGCAGGGCAACGCCATGATCGTCAGCGACCACGTCTCCGGGTTCGACGAAAGGTTGTCGTCGCTTCTCGACGCCTCCGTCGCCAAGGTCAGCATGCAGCAAAACCGCGACATGCGCACGATCTCGGCCGTGGTGGGCATGGCGGCGGCCCCGACGATGATCGCGGGCATCTACGGTATGAACTTCACCAATATGCCGGAACTGGAGTGGCGGTGGGGCTATCCCGTCGTCCTGCTCACAATGGCCACGGTTATGCTGCTGATGTACTGGTGGTTCCGCCGCAACGACTGGCTGTAAAGGTTAGCGCTGGCGCAGGATCATCAGCTTCAGGTGGGTCAGGGCGACGAGGGCTCCCTCGTGGCGCATCTCGATGCGCCACAGGTGCGTCGACGAGCCGACGTGGACGGGCTCAGCCACGGCCTCGAGGCGCCCCTGCCTCACGCTGCGTAGGAAGTCCGTGCTGTTGCTCATCCCCACCGCCGGCGCCCCCGAGGCGGCGACGGCGGCGATGGAGCCGAGCGTCTCCCCGATGCTGGCCATTACCCCGCCGTTGGCCAGTCCCATCGGCTGGTGGTGGCGCGGCCCGATGTCGATGTACCCGTCGACGCGCTGCGCCGAGACGTGCGTGACAACAAGCCCGATCGTCCTCGAAAACCCAGAGTCCGCCTCGCGGAGCGCGGAGAGTTCCTCCTCGCTCAAGGGGGTGTCCAGAATCTCTTTTCCGTATTTGGTCTGCATGCCCCGCGATTCTAACCGCGCTGCGTACTATGAGGGCCATGACAAACCCCGAAAACAGCACTCCCCTTGCGCAGATCGGCGTGGTCGGTATGGCCGTCATGGGCTCCAACCTGGCCCGCAACTTCGCGTCCAAGGGCCACACCGTCGCCCTGTTCAACCGGTCCCCCGAAAAAACAAGGGCCGTCCTCGACGCCTACGGCTCTGAAGGCTCGTTCATTGGCACGGAGAGCATCGAGGAGTTTGTTGCCTGCCTCGAGCGCCCCCGGAAGGCCATCATCATGGTGCAGGCTGGCCCGGCCACGGACGCCGTCATCGGCCAGCTCGCGGACGCGATGGAGGAAGGCGACATCATCATCGACGGCGGAAACGCCCTGTTCACCGACACGATTCGCCGCGAGCGCGAGATCGCAGCCCGGGGCCTCAACTTTGTCGGCGCGGGCATCTCTGGCGGTGAAGAGGGCGCCCTGACCGGCCCCTCGATCATGCCGGGCGGCCCGGCCGAGTCCTGGGAGACGCTCGGGCCCCTTCTCGAGGACATCTCCGCAAAGGTCGACGGCGTGCCCTGCGTGACGCACATCGGCCCCGACGGCGCGGGCCATTTTGTGAAGATGGTTCACAACGGCATCGAGTACGCCGACATGCAGGTCATCAGCGAGGCCTACCACCTGCTGCGCTATGCCGCGGGCCTCGAGCCCGCGGCGATCGCCGACGTCTTCGCCGAGTGGAACCGCGGCGACCTAGACTCCTACCTCATCGAGATCACCGCTGAGGTCCTCCGCCAAGTCGACCGCCGCACGGGCACCCCTTTTATCGACGTCATCCTCGACGCAGCGGGCCAGAAGGGCACCGGCCGGTGGACAGTGAAGGAGGCCCTCGATCTCGGGGTGCCCGTCACCGGTATCGGCGAAGCCGTCTTTGCGCGCGCTCTGTCCTCTGCGCTTGCCCAGCGCCAGTCGGCACAGGACGAGGGCCTGCCCTCCGGCCGGCTCAGTACCCTGGAGGAGCTCGGAATCGACCGCACCGAGTTCACGGAGGACGTCCGCCGCGCCCTCTACGCCTCCAAGCTCGTCGCCTACGCCCAGGGCTTCGACGAGATCAACGCCGGCTCGCAGGAGCACGGCTGGGACATCAACCCGGGCGACCTCGCGCGCATCTGGCGCGGCGGCTGCATCATCCGGGCGCAGTTCCTCAACCGAATCACCGACGCCTACGACACTCAGCCGGACCTGCCCTCCCTCCTCCTCGACCCCTACTTCAAGAACGAGCTGGGCGGCCTCGTCGACTCCTGGCGCCGTGTCGTTGTCACCGCGACGCGCCTCGGCCTGCCCGTTCCCGTGTTTGCGTCCTCCCTGTCCTACTACGATTCGCTCCGGGCGAAGCGCCTGCCGGCGGCTCTGATTCAGGGTCAGCGCGACTTCTTCGGCGCTCACACCTACAAGCGCATCGACATGGAAGGCACCTTCCACACGACGTGGTCAGGCGAGCGCGAGGAGCTGGAATACTAGCTCGGCGCCGGTGCCGGGTACACTGCCGGCAATGACCTCTTTCGCCGAGCTCGGCCTCCCCGACCCCATCGTCCGCGTCCTCAGCAAACAGGGCATCACGGACGCCTTCCCGATCCAGGAGGCAGCCATCCCCGACGCTTTGTCGGGCCGCGACATCCTCGGCCGCGGCCCCACGGGCTCGGGCAAGACCTTCACGTTCGGGCTGCCCATGCTCGCCCGCCTCGCCGGCGCGCCCTCGCGACCCGGCAGCCCGCGGGGCCTCGTCCTCGCCCCCACCCGCGAGCTCGCGGCCCAGATTCGCGAGCGGCTCGAGGACCCCGCCTCGGCGCTGGGGTTGCGCGTGATCGACGTCGTCGGAGGCGTGAACATCAACCACCACATCCGCGCGCTCGCCGCGCCCGTTGACCTACTGGTAGCCACCCCGGGCCGCGCCGAGGACCTCATCAACCAGGGCAAGCTCGACCTCGGACGCGCCGAAATAACGGCGCTCGACGAGGCCGACCAGATGGCCGACATGGGCTTTCTCCCCCAGGTGCGCAAACTGCTGGATCGCACGCCTAACGACGCCCAACGGATGTTGTTCTCCGCAACGCTCGATGGGGACGTCGAAAAGCTCGTGCAGGCCTATATGCACGACCCGGTGACGCACTCGACGGCCCCCGCCGAGGCGGCCGTGGACACGATGGCCCACTACGTGCTGGAGGTCGGCGACCGCGAGCAGCGCAACGACGTCGTGCTGCGCATTGGCGCGCGCGAGGGCCGCACCATCATGTTCATGCGCACGAAACATGGGGTGGACCGGCAGGTGAAGAAGCTGCGTCGCGCGGGCATCCACGCGCAAGGGCTGCACGGCGATAAGGGCCAGGGGGCGCGCACCCGGGCAATCGAGGGGTTTAGCGACGGTTCAACGCCCGTTCTCGTGGCCACCGACATCGCCGCCCGCGGTATCGACATCGGGGGTGTCTCTCTCGTCGTCCACGTCGACCCTCCGGCCGAGCACAAGGCGTACCTGCATCGAGCCGGGCGCACCGCGCGCGCGGGCACGTCGGGGACGGTCGTCACCCTCGCCATGGATGAACAGCGCGACGAGGTCGCCCAGCTGCTCCGCAAGGCCGGGGTGGAGGCCACGAGCGTTACTGTTGCGCCGGGGTCGGAGGCCTTGGTTAGAATCACAGGAGCGCGCGAACCTCAGGGCCCGCCGCTTCCGCCGCCCGGGCACGCCAGCCCTGCTGGCCCCGGCACCCGCACTGGAACGGGTGGGAAACGTCGCCCCGCTCGGTCGCGCCGACAACGAAGGGGCGGCGGGCGCTAACACGCCGCCCGTAAAGGACTTCACACATACATGGACATAGTTTTATCGATCCTCGCGCTCATCGGATTTGTCGTGCTGACGGCCTCGACCGGGTTGTTCGTGGCCATCGAGTTCTCCATGACGGGGCTGGAGCGATCCACGATTGATGCGCATGTGCGCGCAAAGGGGGACAAAACGGCGCACGCGGTCGCGCGCGACCACGCCAACCTCTCCTTCGTCCTTTCGGGCGCGCAACTGGGTATCACGGTTTCCACCCTGGCGGCCGGATACCTCGCGGAGCCGGTGCTAGGGGCCTTCTTCACCCCGCTGCTCGAGCTCGTGGGGCTCAACGAGTCGGCGTCTTCTGCGGTCGCGCTCGTCATCGCCCTCATCGTGGCGACCTTCCTGTCGATGGTCTTTGGCGAGCTCGTGCCCAAAAACGCGGCCATCGCCGAGCCGCTGACGGTCGCGCGCGTGGTCGTCCCGCCGGTCAACGTCTTCAACACGATCTTTACGTGGTTCATCCGCGCGATGAACACCTCCGCGAACTGGTTCGTGCGCAAGCTCGGCTTCGAGCCCGCCGACGAGCTGACGTCGGCGCGCTCCGGCACGGAGCTCGGGGCGATGGTCCGTAGCTCGGCCGAGGCCGGCGGCCTCGACGCGCGGACGGCGCGCGTGCTTGACCGCTCCCTCCAGTTCGGCGAGACCACCGCGGAGGAGGTGATGACGCCGCGTTCGAAGATCGAGTCCCTCGACGCGGAGGACACCGTCGCTGACCTCATCGAGATGGCCCGCGACACCGGTTTCTCGCGCTTTCCCGTGCGTCGCGGAGACCTCGACGACACCCTCGGTGTCGTCCACATCAAGGACGCCTTCTCCGTCGACGCGCCTTTGCGCGCGAGCACCCCTCTCTCCGAGCTTGCTCGCCCGGTGATTTTGGTGCCCGGCACCCTCGATGGCGACGCCGTGCTCAACCGCGTGCGCTCCGCGGGCTCCCAGGTGGTGCTCGTCGCCGACGAGTACGGCGGGACGCAGGGGCTCGTGACCATCGAGGACGTCGTCGAGGAGATCCTCGGCGAGGTCTACGACGAGTACGACGACCGCGAGTCCGAGCGCGACTTCCAGCGCTTCGGCGCCTCCTGGGAGGTCTCGGGCCTCGTGCGTCTCGACGAGGTGAGCGAGCGCACGGCCTACACGGCCCCCGACGGCCCCTACGAAACCCTCGGTGGGCTCGTCGTGCACACCCTCGGGCGCATCCCCCGCGTGGGGGATAAGGTGCTGCTGCCGGAGGATAACGCCTCGCTTCGCGAGTCCTTTAACTCGGTCAACGCCGGGCGCTGGCTCGCCCAGGTGTCGGTCATGGACGAGCGCCGCGTGGACAAGGTGATCCTCACCCCCGTGTCCCACCCCGCCGACAACGGCCAGAAGGAACACACCGGAAACACCACAGCTCGGAACGGGGGTGCGGCATGAACATCGGCATCGCCATCATCTTGATCGTGCTGCTCCTGGCGATGAACGCCTTCTTCGTCGCCTCGGAGTTCGCCCTGATCTCGTCGCGCCGCGACCGCCTTGAATCACTCCTCGCGCAGGGCAAGCAGGAGGCGAATCGCGTCATCGACGCCATCGAGCACCTCACCACCTACCTTGCCGGTGCGCAGTTTGGCATCACGATCGCCTCGCTTGTGTTGGGTAAGGTTGCCGAGCCCGCGGTGGCCCGGTACGTGGAGATGCCCTTTTCGGCCTTGGGGCTTCCCCCCAACATGCTCCACCCAGTCTCCTTCGTCATCGCCCTCGGGCTGATCTCCTACCTGCACATCCTCTTCGGCGAGATGGTGCCCAAGAACATCGCCATCGCCGGCCCAGAGCGGCTCGCGCTGGTGCTCACCCCCGCGATGACGGTCTGGGTGAAGATCACCCGCCCGATCATCGAGTTCCTCAACTGGGTGGCCAACAAGACGCTGCACGCTTTCGGCATCGAGCAGCGCGACGAGCTCGAGTCCACGGTTGACCAGGAGCAGCTCGCGGACATGATCCAGGAGTCTCGCAAGGAGGGGCTTCTCGACGCCGAAGAGACCGTCCGCCTCGCCAAGGCGCTGCGCTCCGACTCGCGCAACCTCAAAGAGGTCATGATCCCCCTGGACAAGCTGACAACCATCCCCTACTCTGCGCGCGGAATCCCCCTGTCCACGGTCGAGCAGGCCGTCCGCGACACCGGCTTCTCCCGCTTCCCCGTCGAGCGCTCCGCCGGCGTGGTCGTGGGCTACATCCACGTCAAGGACATCCTCGACCTCATGGCCACCGGCGCCGAAGACGAACAGACAGACCCGCTCATCCCCACCTCCCGCATCCGCGCGCTCAGCATCGTCGACGGCGCAGGCAGCCTCGATGACGCGCTGACGTCCATGCACCGCCGCTCCGCGCACATGGCGCAGGTGCGAGACAACGGCGAACTGATCGGCGTCCTCGCCCTTGAGGACCTCATCGAGGAGTACGTGGGCACGGTGTCCGACTGGACGCACGAGGGCGCCTAGATGCGCACAACGCTCGCGAAAACCGACTGGCAGGCACGGCAGGCTCACCACGAGCGACGCGCCGACCGGTGGGTCGGGCCCCACCGCGCGCGCCGCAGCGCCGGGACGACCCACCCCGTGTGGGACTTCCTCTTCGACTACTACCGGCTGCGCCCGAGCCACCTGAAGCGCTGGCAGCCGGGAATTGGCGTGGAGCTCGAGGACGCCGACACGTTTCGCGGGCGGCGCTACGTTGACGTCGATACGCATGGCACCGCCCGCCTGAACCTCGACGAGCTGCTGGAGCACCGGGGTGCAGACCTGCGGCGGGTGCGCGACCTCGTGGCTCGGATCGGCGCGTCGCAGGCGCACTTCGATTGCTTCGGGCTCCACGAGTGGGCGATGGTCTACCGCACGGGCGAGCCGCGGCACGACCTACCGTTGCGGCTCGGCGCCGCGGGGACCGACGCGGTCGTGGAATCGCACCAGCTCAGGTGCAGCCACATCGACGCGTACCGCTTTTTCACCCCCGCGGCGCGTCCGCTGAATCTCACGGTGCTCACGCGCGAGGGCCAAGCGGACAACGACCAGCCGGGCTGCGTGCACGTGACGATGGACCTGTACAAGTGGGCGGCGAAGGCGGGCCCGATCGTCCCCGGTGACCTGCTGCTCGACTGCTTCGAGCTGGCGACGCGGGCGCGCCGGCTTGACATGGAGGCCTCGCCCTACGACTGCCGCGGCTTGGGCTTCGACGTCGTGCCCATCGAGACGCCGGAGGGCAAGGCGGAGTACGTGCGGCGGCAACGCGAGCTGAGCGACCACGCGCAACCGCGGGTTAAGGGTCAAAATGTGTGTCTGACTCCGGCGTGTCGCGGGGTTAGATCTGGCCTTTTTGGATCCCGATTGAGTGGGTGTAGTGGGTGTCGATAGCGTTGTCGTAGAGGGCTGGTCGTCCTGTTTCGTGGTCGGCGTGGTTCTCGTTGTGGGTCAGGGTTGAAACTTTGGCGAGTTGGTCCTGACCCCAGTTGGACTGTCTGGCGATCTCGACTGGGTCGTCAGGCAGTTCTGTTTTCAGGTAAAGCCACCAGTCGAGCATCCGGCGTTGATGCTCACCGGATCTGCCGCGATGGGTGCGGGCAAGCAGTTTCAGCTGGGCGTTGATCCCGCCTTCAAGACTGTGTCAAGCCCCGAGTTTTGTAGAGGGTCCTATTGTTGTCGATTAGGCCGCTTGGGTGTTCGCGGCGGTGTATTCCTGATGGACCTGGCTCGGTGGGCGGTACCCCAGCGCCGAGTGCAAGCGGCGGTTGTTGTACCAGCCGACCCATGTCGACGTCGCGACGAGAACATCTCGCAGTGCCGGCCAGGTCCTACGGTCGATGAGTTCAGCTTTGAACACTGAGTTCAGCGCTTCTGCCATCGCGTTGTCGTAGGAGTCTCCCCGCGAGCCAACCGAAGCGATAACCTGCGACTGGGCCAAGGTCTCTCCGTAGACGACCGACCTGTACTGCACGCCCCTGTCTGAGTGATGGATCAGACCGGAGACATCTTCACCGGCACGCAAGCGCGCTGACAAGGCCATGTCAAGTGCGTCTTTAGCCAGTGATGCTCGCATGTGGTTGGTGATCTGCCAGCCAACAATCTCCCGGGTATACGCGTCGAGGACGAACGAGGCGTACACCCACCCGGCACGCGTGGGGATGTACGTGATATCCGCGACCCACAGCCGGTTCGGCGCATCGACACAAAAGTCGCGCTCGACCAAGTCGACTGGGCAGTTATCGGGGGCAGCGCTGCGGGTGGAAGGCTTTTTCTTCCTGCGCCGGATACCACGGATGCCTTCGAGTGCCATGAGACGCTCGACGGTGCACCGGGCGACGTGACAGACATCGCCTCGGCGATTGACCTCGGCCCATAGTTTGCGCGCTCCATAGCAGGAGTAGTTGTCGTCGTAGATAGCACGCAAAGCTTTGCGTAGTTGTCGGTCGCGGATAGATCGAGATGATTCAGGCCGGGATTTGTAGGCGTAGTAGGTGCTCAGGGCGATTTTCGCGTCGGTTGCCGCCAAGGCGCGAATAATCGGCTCGACCCCGAATTCCTCCCGGTTGTCGTCGATGAACCGGACGACTACGTGTGTGGGCGGTCGGGCTCCGCCGCGAAAAAAGCTGATGCTCTTTTCAAAATCTCGTTGGCGCGCTTCGCTTCAATCAGTTCAGCTCGCAGTCTGCGGTTTTCTGCTGCACAATCCACCGATTCAGCCGGGGTTGCCGCGCCGGATTGTTTATGAGCGCGGACCCAGCCGCGCAGAGTTTCCTTGACTGATTCCGAGCTCGACAGCGATGCGGGATATCGCACCACGAGACGTGTCAGGGTCAGCTTGCGCGTGCAGCACCAGTTCGATGGCGCGCTGCCTCAACTCAGGCGTGTACTTCGAGGGCATGTGTAGGGCTCCTTTTCCACATCCCTACCCTCTATTAAACCCGGGGCGAACCAACTGTTAGTCGTCGGTTTGATCCGCCCGGGGTTGATCACACCAGCGGGTGGGTCGAGGTAGACAAACAACAAGTTGTTGCGCCACAGGTGGTTGAGGCTGTTGTAGGCCTTGCGGGTGCGCTCATGCGTCCACGACCAGGTGCGTTGTTTCGTCAATGGGTCGGTTGTCCACGTTTTCTGGTTCATCCAGTCGCGGTAGACGTTGCCGTATTCGTGGAGCTTGGCGCCCCACGCGGCCGCCTCATCAAGATCGGTGATCTTCGTGAGGTTAAGCGCGAGTTGGTAGATCGCTCGTCCAGCATCCGTGCGCGGGCGGGAGGTGGTGTAGCGGCGCACCACACGTTGGGCGTGGACAAGGCAGCGTTGGATCTTGGTGTTAGGCCAGCACTTTTTGATCGCGCTGGCTGCGCCTTGTCCACCGTCGATCACGGCGATCAGGGGCGCGGGGATGCGTTCACACAGTTGCTGGTAGTCGCGGGTGGTTTCGTGTGTGCACCAGTGCCAGGCGATGACGTGATCCAAGGTGGCGGCAACTATGAGACATCCGCCAGCGGTGTAGGTGCCGTCGATGAACACCTGGTCGTATACCCGCCCGGTATGCGCGAGTGTGGGATCGGGCACATCAATGAGCCAGCACCACGAAAACCGCCGTTTCATGGTGGAGTGGCTGATCCCAGCGTCTCCTGCGATCTGCCTCAGGGCGGTGGTCGATGTGCAGTGCTCGATGAATTGTCGAAACACCGCTTGGTTGGTGATATCGCTGCGGGTTTTGGTGGTTGATGCACCGCAGATTTTGCAGCGCCACCGAGCGGTGCCCTTGGATGTGGTTCCGTTGCGTTTCATTTCCCCACCGCAGTGGCAGCGTGGTCGGTTCTTCGGCATTGAGCCACCACACCACCGGCTCCTACCACATCAACCACGCCACACCGGGGATATACGACCACAACAGCGGGTATATGCCCTTAAGGCATATACTTCCGGAAACCACAAAGGTCAGGCACCGGAAATCACCAATTCCGGACACACTTTTTGACCCTTAACCCGCAACCGCTGCGTCTGCGGCTGCTGTCGCTTCTCGACGCCGCGTTGGGCGATAAGATGGCACGAAAGGTTCATTAGCACCAAGTTTCTCGAGGTGGTTCCCGCATGGGTCGGCATTCCGACGGCACAAACAACTACTCACTGTCGCGCAGTGTGATCGCGGCGCTGATCATCGTCGTGCTCGTGATAGCAATGGCGATCTGGTACGTCGCCGCGCGCCCCGGCTCGACCACCGCGGACCACGAGGAGCCGGACTGCGTCGCGGGCGAGCTCGAGCTTCCCGTCGCCTCCTCCGACGAAGCGGTCGCGCGCAGCCTGAACGACGCCTACGCCGCGTCCCACCCCGTCGTCCGCGATTACTGCGTCACGCCGATCCTGGTGAGCGACCTGTCCGCCGCGGCCGTCTACGTCGGCTCCGACTCCCCCGCCACCGACCAGCTCCTCGAGCAGGCGGGGCGGACCGTCTCCGTCGCCGACGCGGAGCCCGTGGCTACGCAACCGGTGGGCGTGGCCGCGGACGTCGAGGTCGCGCGCGAAGACGTCGCTCTCGAGCAGGTCGCCTTCCCCACTGACGTTGACCCGGCGGTGTCGGCCGCGGTGGCGACCGAGCTCGCCGCCGGCGACGAGGACGCCGCGGCCGCGCTGCGCGACCAGCGCGTGCACACGGCCGAGGACGTCCTCAACGAGGACCGGTACGCCGCCACTACCCGCGACGGGTCCCCCGTCGGCTGGTTCTTCACCGAGCTCGACTCGTCCGTGTCCTTTGCGGCGCTGCCGCTCAACCAGACCGAGAGCGTGAGCGAGGACAAGGCCCGCGCCGGGCAGGACTTCGCCCGCTTCGCGGCCGAGAGCTTCGCCGGCGGCGACGCGCAACAGCCAGAAATCTCGGACACCGTGTGGGAGGCCGCGCTGCCGGCTACCGGGCAGGCACCGGCCACGCCGGCCGACGACGATGCGCCGGAAGCACAGGCCGCTCCCGAGGTGATGAGCACCCTGTTCCTTCTAGATACCTCCGACGCGATGTCGCCCTTCCTCCCGGCAGCAGCCGAGGCGATCGGCGAGGCCGCCCGGGGCGTCGCGGGCGCTGGCCATAGCGTCGGGCTGTGGAACTACTCCTCGCCGCTCAACCCGGGCGTGCAGAAGAGCTACCGCGAAAACGTCATGCTCGGGCCGGCTGCGGAGGCTGTCGCTGCTGCCGCCGGACGCTTTAGCACCGGTGGGCAGCCGAACACGCGCGAGGCACTCAGCGCCGCCACCGGATACGCCGCGGAGGTGCAGGGCCCCGTGCGCGTTGTGCTCATCACCACCGGGACCGCCGACTCGGGCGCCGCACTCCCCGAGATCGCCGGCGACGACGTGCGGGTCTCCGTTGTGCACATCGGGCCAAACGAACCTGACCCCGCAGTGGCGGATGTCGCCGAGGTTGTCACTACGGCGCAGACCGCCGAGGGGCTCAACGACGCCGTCGGTCAGGCCGTCGGCGAGTAGCACCGGCCGGTCGCACGCGAAACGGCGCGACGACGGGCCGCCCCGCTCGCCGCGCCGTCGATGCCGCGAGTGCGTCTCCTAGGAGGACTTGCGGCGCCGACGCGCCGCGAGCTCGTCAAGGCCGATGACGTTGTCGCCCTGCTCATCGTCGCCGACGCGCTCGGCGGGGAAAGCAGAGATCGTGCCCGTCAGCTCGCGCATGATCTGCGGCACCGCGATACCGAAGACGCCCTGGCCGCCGCTGAGCAGGTCGATGATGTCCTCGTTGCTGCGGCACTCGTACACCGTCGTGCCATCGGACACGAGGGTGATCTCGGCGATGTCGTTGACGCCGCGATCGCGAAGCTTGTCGACGGCCAAGCGAATGTTCTGGAGGGAGATACCGGTGTCGAGCAAGCCCTTGACAATCTTCAGGACGAGCAGGTCCTTGAAGGAGTACAGGCGCTGCGAGCCGGAACCCCGTGCGCCGCGGATGGAGGGGCGCACCAAGTTGGTGCGCGCCCAGTAATCCAGCTGGCGGTAAGTGATGCCGGCGACCTGGCAGGCGATGGGGACGCGGTAGCCGACGACGTCGGAGGGTCCGACGTCGAAAAGCGTCTCTTGCACGGCCTCTGCCGTGGGCTCCGTGCTGAGGTGTGGGGTGTCCTTGCTCACGTAATTACTCCCGTGAAGTTATGCGGTGCGCGCTCTTTCCTATTAAAAGGCAACCTTATGCCGGGGTCAAGACCAGCGTACCGCGACACGCCGAAGTTTCAACGTGAACTTTAGGGTTAGTCCTCGTTGCCGAGGTCCCCTTCTTCGACGCCGAGGTCGCGCATCAGCTGTTCGAACTCCGCGTCGGCCGCAGCGTCCCCGCTGGCCGACTCGCCCTCAGCGGCGCTGCCGCCCGGGTCGATGTCCAGGTTGAAATATGTGGCGAGGTCCGCCGCCGAGATGCGCAGCCCCGCCTGGGCGAGCACCGCCTCGTCGGCTTCAATCTCCTCGTCGAGGGCCGCGGCGAGCACGAGTGCGTCCGAGGCGCGCAGGTCGTACTCGGTGCCGTCGGCAAGGGTGAGCGTCGCCATGAACACGCCGTTGACGTAGCTCGAAATCTCGATCGACGACACGCCGCGCCCCGATTGCGTGATCACGTCCGAGAGCACATCGTGCGTGCCCGGCCTGGTGGGACGCGCCCCGCTCAGCCGCGCAGACAACTGGGCGCCCTCGACGGGCGGGAGCCACACGGGAAGGAAACGGCCTTTCTCGGGGGCGTGAAGCAGGGCGCAGAGAAAGTTCTCCGGGCCAAGCGGGAACACGCCTGCGACGCTAAGTGGGACCATCAACGCCACCCTAGTGGTCGAGGCGGTTGCGTAGTTCGTTCTTGACCAAGTCGGCGTGCAGGGAAACAACCAGCGCCGTCATCTGGTGGCTGATCTCCTCCGCCTTTTGCTTCGCCGCCGCCGTGCGCGACTTCGCAACAGGCTCGACAACCTGGGAGATGAGGTCGGCCTGGCGCCCCGCTGTGGTACGCAGGGATTTCAGGTGGCGCGTGTCCAACCCGAACTCGGACAGGGCAAGAGCCGTGGTGACCACGCGGACGTCGTCCGCGCAGAAATGGCCCGTCGCGTCCGGGGTGAGCAAACCTGCCTTGACGAGCTCGGCGACGGTCGACTCGTCGGTCGCCGCCTGCTCCGCGAGATCGACGTCGGTCAGCCGCGTCGGGGGTGCCGGGCGGAACGTCTCCGGCGAGACAATCGGCTCGGCCTTCGCCGCGGACATGATCGCCGTGACCTGGCCGGAGTCCATCGCCTCGAGCTGTTCGCGGATCACCTTCAGCGGCAGGTAGTTGTCGCGCTGGGTGACCAGGATGTAGCGCAGGCGCTCAACGTCATCATCGGTAAAGCGACGGTAACCGGACGCGGTGCGCTGCGGAGTGATCAGCCCCTCCGATTCGAGGAAGCGGATCTTCGACACCGTGACGTCCGGGAACTCTTCGCGCAACCGGTTAAGCACGACGCCGATGGACATGGTCTTGGCGGTGGTGGACGCGCCTGCGCGCGTGGCAGGCTGCTGCGGGGAGGTCTGAGGGAGTGCGCTCACGGTGTTTGCTCGGGTTTCTACTCAGGCGGGCGAAAACATGCGGCCCGGCGGGCGGAAAACGACGCCCCTCCGAGCCCGTATGCCACTTAGTTGGTGGCGGTGAGGAAGACGAGGCGGAACTTGCCAATCTGAATTTCGTCGCCGCTCGACAGCGCCTGGGAGTTGCGCGGCTCGCGGTTGACGTAGGTGCCGTTCAGCGAGCCTACGTCGACGACCTCGAAGCCGCCGTCCTCGCTGAGGCGGAACTCCGCGTGGCGGCGCGAGACCGTAACGTCGTCGAGGAAGATGTCGGCCTCAGGGTGGCGGCCAGCGGTGGTCGTGTCTTGGTCCAGAAGGAAGCGGGAACCTGCGTTCGGGCCGCGCTTGACCACAAGAAGCGCAGCGCCCTCGGGAAGGTTTTCCGCACCTCCCACAGCGTCGGAGGCGGCAGCGCCCGACTCCATTTCCTTCAGCAGGTCTGCACGGAACACCGAAGTGGTTTCTACTTGATTCTCCGGCGTACCAGTGTTTTCGCTCATGAACTTCTCCTGACGCTGTCGAGGGATTTTCAAATCAACTGTTAGCCATACTAGCCATTGGCACCCGCCCCGGGGAACAAAGGCAGCTCACAACAGCCTACCCGCAGCTTAGCGCGCGACGCGCCCGCAAGCCGCCTAGCGGAAGATGTTGGCCACGCCCGTCATGAAAGAATTTCCCGAGCCCGCCAACGGGTTGTCGGAGACCATGTAGGTCCACGTGGCGCTCGGGCGTTTCCACCCAGCGTCGTCGAGGTGTGCCCCGTCGGCGTCGATACGCACCTGCTCAAAGCTCTCCACTGCCTGCTCGACGGCCCGGTTGGCCAGATCCTTGAATTCGCGCACCGCGATGCGGTGATATTCGTCGATGGGCGTCTCGCGGGCGATCGCGCGCAAGTGGATGGATTCGCGCACGTCGTCCATGAGCGCGAGGTGTTCCGACCACTGCGCGTCGAGGTGGAAGAGCATGATCTCGCGCGCTGCTTGCTCACGCACTTCCGCGGGCAGCCCGGAGAGCGAGGCGGCGCGTTCCGGGCTGCGTTCGGCGAGCTCGCGCCACGCGGTGTCCGTGTCCAGCAGGCGGGCGCGGCGCTCATCGAGGATGTCGCGGTGGTCGGCGAGCAGCTTGTTGTACTTCCACGTCTGCGCGTGGATTTCGAGCAGCTGGCCCTCGGTGACGCGCTGGCAGTGCTCCACAAAGGCCTGCACCCGCCCGGACTCGACGCGCCCATCGGGCCCGGGGTGGGCGGTGACCTGCTCGTCGGCGCCGCCGCTCACCACGATGTCGTCTTCCAGCGACACGAAGAACACGCTCAGCCCCGGGTCTCCCTGGCGGCCGGCTCGTCCGCGCAGCTGGTTATCCAGGCGCGCGGTGCGGTGGCGGGCGGTGCCGATGACGGCCAGGCCGCCGCGCTCGGCGACCTCGTCGCGCTCGGCCTCGTTCGCACCGCCGAGGCGGATGTCGGTGCCGCGCCCGGCCATCTGGGTCGACACGGTCACCCGGCCGAGGTCGCCCGCCTCGGCGATGATGCGGGCTTCCTCCCTATCGTTTTTCGCGTTGAGTACGTTCGCCTCCACCCCGCGGCGCGAGAGCGCGTCCGCCAGCGCCTCCGACTCGGCGACGTCGTGGGTGCCCACCAACACGGGCTGGCCGGTGGAGTGTAGGTGCACGATCTCCTCGACGATCGCAGCGTTCTTCTCCTCCATCGTGGCGTAGATGCGGTCGGCCTCGTCGAAGCGGCGCAGCTCCTTCGCGCGGTCAATGACGGAGACGTGCAGCCCGTAGAAGGAGCGCAGCTGGTCGGTCGCCTCCACCGCGGTGCCGGTCATTCCGGTCACGCGCGGGTAGCGGCGCATGAGCGCCTGGAGGGTAATGGAGTCGAGGATGCGCCCACCCTCCGACACGTCGAGACCTTCCTTCGCCTCCACGGCGGCTTGGAGGCCGTCGGGCCAGCGCTGAAGCTCGGCGACGCGCCCGCGGGAGGCGTCGACAAGCGCGACCTTGCCCTCGTCGATGATGTAGTGGACGTCCCGGATCAGTAGCGCCTTGGCGTGCAGGGCGAGGTTCACGCGCACGAGCGTGTCGCCGATGTGCTCGTCGGAGTAGAGCGAGTCGATGCCAAGCAGCTTCTCCACCCGCGCCGAGCCCTCGTCGGTGAGGAACGCGTTGCGCCCGTCGGAGTCGATGGTGTAGTCCGTGCCCTCTTCAAGCCGGGAGACGGCCTCGGTGATACGCCCCGTCGCTTGCGTGCCCGGCTCGGAGCCCGCGAGGACGAGGGGGACGAGGGCTTCGTCGACAAGCACGCTGTCGGCCTCGTCGACGAGGGCGACCTGCGCCGGCGCCTGCACCGTCTGGTCCCGGTGCGTGATCTGGTTGTCACGCAGGTGGTCGAAGCCGATTTCGGTGATGGGCGCGTAGACCACGTCGCTGCGGTACGCCAGGGCGCGCTCCGAGCGTGTCGACGCCTCCGTCACGGCCGCGACGTTCAGGCCGAAGAACTCGACGAGGGGCCGCATCCATTCCGCGTCGCGGCTGGCCAAGTAGTCGTTCACCGTGATCACGTGGACCCGCTTGCCCGTCAGGGCGTAGCCCGTGGCCGTCATCGCCCCCACCAGCGTCTTGCCCTCGCCGGTGGCCATCTGGATCACATCGCCCTCCAGCATGCGCAGTACGGCCTGGCTCTGGACCTCGTAGGGCGTCATGCCGAGCGTCCGCGTCGAGGCGACGGAGAGGATCCCCAGGAAGGCGGCCTTGTCCTCGATGTTCTCGCCTTTCACGGTGGCGCGGATCGCCGCCGCCAGCTCGGCGTCGGAGAGCTGTTCGTACTCCCGGGTCAGCTCGTGCGCCTTCGCCACAATGCTTTTCGACGCCTTATTGTTGCGCTCCGCGCTCGCGCCCATGGCCCTCCAGAACCAGTCAAAGGCACCCATACACCGCACATCCTTTCGTTGGCGACTCCATCTCTGTCAACCTTACGGCAGGCATTTGCACACGCCGCGCGCTCCTGCAATATCCTCTACTGGCGTACACCGGCTCTGCCGCCTTCCAGGAGGTTCCACCCCGCATGCATTCGCTCAACGTCACGGTCCCCTCGTCGACCGGGGTCGCCATGGCCGGCACCATCGACCAGCCAGTCCACCCCGCCGAGGCCTACGCCATCTTCGCGCACTGCTTCGCTGGGTCCCGCCACACCCCGGGCGCCTCCCGGATCTCCAAAAAACTCACCGAGTACGGCATCGCCACCCTCCGTTTCGACTTTCCTGGGCTTGGCCAGTCCGAGGGGAATTTCCGCGACACGAGCTTTAGCCAAAACGTCGACGACATCGTCGCCGCGGCCCAGTGGCTCGAGGAACACTACAGCGCGCCCCAACTCCTCATCGGCCACTCCCTCGGCGGGGCGGCCGCGCTCAAGGCCGCGACCCGCCCCGAGCTGAAGAAGAAGCTCAAAGCCGTCGCCACGGTCGGCGCGCCCTTCGACCCAGCGCACTCCGTCCTGCACTACGCCGACAAAATCCACGAGGCCGACACCTCCGGCTCCGTCGTGGTCACCCTCGGCGGGCGCGAGCTGGAGATTTCTCGCGAGTTCCTGCTCGACCTCGCCGAGACCGACCCGCAGACCTACCTGCCCACCCTGCGCACGCCTCTCCTGTTGGTCCACTCGCCCATCGACCAGACCGTGGGCATCGACAACGCCCAAACCATCTTCCGCCTGACCCGCTACCCCAAGTCGCTCATGGCCCTGGACAAGGCGGACCACCTGCTCACCCGTCAGGGCAGCGCCCAGCGCGCCGCCGACATCATCGGCTCCTGGGCGACGCAGTACATCGACCCGGAGTTTGTCCCCGAGCCCACCACGGATACAACGGCCGTGTCCTACTCCGCCCGCGGCACACGCTTCGGCGACGTCGTGCGCACCTCCAATCGCTCCATCGCCACCGACCGCGCCAAGAACTCCGGCGGCCGCGGCCAGGGGGTGACCTCCACGGGGCTGTTCATGAGCGCACTTGCCGTCTCTACGTCCCAGGCGGTCCGCGAGGCGGCCCGGGGCATGAAGCTTGACGACGTCCGCGTCGCCGTCACCCACCACGACGGCGCCCGGTTCACCCGCGCGGTCACCCTCGTCGGCGACCTCTCCGACGCCGAGCGCGCCCAGCTCCTCGGGGCCGCCAGCCGCTCCCGCGTGGACACCTTCATCGGCGCGGCCACCATCGAAACCACATTGGTGTAACTTACTCCCCAATTTTTCCGCCGTGACCTGCCGATTTCTACTATCGGAGGCGCGTGATGTAATCTATCCGAGTTACCGCGAGCGCCCCACGCGCTCAACGTACACGGGCTATGGCGCAGTTTGGTAGCGCACTACACTGGGGGTGTAGGGGTCGCAGGTTCAAATCCTGTTAGCCCGACGCAGAGCATTCAGACCCCGCTCCGAGGAGCGGGGTCTTCGTCTGCCTGACGGCGGATCCAGGGTGGGCCCTACCCTCGCGTGTGCCGCTGGGGTGCGAGTGCTCTGGTTCGAACGTGCAACCGTCACCGCCCTCTTCACCCGCTCGAATGACCTGCTTGCCTTAGCTCGTCCCCTCCTCCAACTCACAAAAACCAACACGTGTGCGACACTCCGGCCGGATATGTCAGAGAGACGGCGAAAATGGGCCGTGTTAGGGAGTTGGAAGAATTCTCGCCCCCTTAGAGTTGAAAGCTCACGACAAAACCGCAATCAAGGACAGGCATTGGCAAACACCGAGCTCAATCAGACCGCTGTATGGAATACGGCCGATCGCTACCTGCGCTCCATCGTGGAGCCGGAGGACTACGGCGACTTCATCATCCCCATGACCGTGCTGCGGCGCATGGAATGCATCCTCGCCCCCACCAAGGACGCGGTACTCGACTTGGTCTGGCAGCTCGAAGAGGAAAACGCCTCCCAGGAGATGATCGACTGGGAAGTCCACACACGCTTCGATCTGTCCTTCTACAACTCCTCGCGCCTGGACCTGACCCGCATCGCCGAGCTCGACGACCACGTCTATGACGCGCTCATGGAGTACGTCTCGGGGTTTTCCGAGTCAGTGCGCGACATCTGGGACGCATTCGACTTCGAAGTGAAGATGCGCACGCTTGACGCTGCGGGTCGCCTCTGGCCGGTGGTAAAACACTTCGCCTCCATCGACATGAGTGAAGAGGCGTTGCCGGACCACCAGATGGGCGACTTGTTCGAGAACATCATGTACCGCTCCTTCAACACGAAAGGCAAAGCCGCGGGCGCCTTCTACACCCCGCGCGACGCCATTCGCCTCATGGTGGACATCCTTTTCGCCTCCGACGATGTGGGGCTGACTTCGGACGGCGCGTCGCGTACGGTCTACGACCCCACCGCGGGAACCGGCGGCATGCTGCTCATCGCCCGGGAGGCCCTGCAGGAGCTCAACCCGGACATTGAGGTGGTGCTCGCGGGCCAGGAGCTCATGCCGATGGGCTATGCCATCGGCAAGGCCGACCTACTCATTCAGGGCGGCGAGCCGGACGCTATCCGCCACGGCGACACGCTGCTGACCGACCTTTACGAGGGCGAGCAGTTCGAGTACATCCTGTCCAACCCGCCGTTTGGCACGGACTGGTCCGTGCAACAGCCGGCCGTGAAGGCCGAGGCGAAAATCCCCGGCTCGCGCTTTTCCCACGGCCTTCCCGGCAAATCCGATGGTCAGATGCTGTTCCTTGCCCACGTTACTTCCAAGCTCACCGCAGCCGGGCCGAACGGGTCGGGTGGCCGCGGCGCAGTGGTCTCCAACGGGTCCCCGCTGTTTACGGGCGGGCCGGGCTCCGGCCCCGACCAGATTCGCGCGTGGCTGCTCGAAAACGACCTGGTGGACGCGATCATTCAGTTACCGACGAACATGTTCTACGGCACCGGCATTTCCACCTATGTGTGGATTCTGGACACGAACAAGGAGGACCACCGCAAGGGCTTCGTCCAGCTCATCGACGCATCCGAGTGCTGGTCTGTCCCCCGAAGGGGCTAGGTGACAAGCGCCGCGAGATGCGCGAGGACGATCGCGCCAAGGTGCTCGACGCCTACGCCGCGTTCGAGGACTCCGGCATGTCGAGGGTACTCACGCCCACGGACTTGGGTTTTCGGGACGTGCCGGTCACCAAACAGGCGCGTCTACGCGTCGAGGTCACCGAGGACGCCAAGGCCGCGGTGGCGGAAGCGAAGAACGCGGTGTCTGAGCACGCCGACATGCTCGACGATGTGGCCGGCGCCCAGTTCAACGACCTGCCCGCGGCGCTGAAGATCGCGGCGAAGAACCGCGGCCTGAAACTGCCCGTCACTGTGGTGGATGCGGCGCTCGAGGCTGTTGGTGTGCCGGACGAATCCGCGGACCCGAGCGTGGACCGGAAGGGAAAACCGGTGCTCGACCCCACGTTCACGTTGACCGAGCGCGTGCCGCTCACCGAGGACATCGACGAGCACATGGCGCGCGAGGTTGTGCCGTTCGCGCCCGACGTGATCTGGGATGCGGACAAGGCCAAGGTGGGCTACGAGATCCCATTCAAGCGGGTGTTTTACACCCCGGCCCCGGTGCGCCCGTTGGAGGAGATTGACGCGGATCTGGCCGTGGTCATGGGCCGGTTGGCGGAGAAGTTCGCGGAGGTGCGGGGGTGATGGGGTCACCGAGCACTGCGCCTCTTTGGAAGTTTGCCGAGGTTTCTCCCCCAACCCCGGAGTTTGGGAATCTTTCGAAGCATGACGAAGTGACGTTTATCCCGCTAGAGGATGTTTGGCCGTCTCAGTCAGGTGAGGGTTTCCAAACGGTACCCTGGCACAAAAAATTGATTGGTTACACGCAGTTTCGAAGGGGTGACCTCCTACTCCCCAAGGTGACTCCTACGGTCACTCACGGTAGAACGATGATTGCTCAAATTCCCACTGAGTTGGGAGTGGCATCCACAGAGGTATATACAGTCCGTCCCCGACCTGGGACAGACTCGCGCTGGCTTGCCTATCTACTCGTAGGAATAGAATTCCTTGGGCTAGCCGGTGCTTCAGCTCAGGGTACCGGAGGACTGAAGCGAATCAGTGCTCAGTTCGTCGAGTCATTCCCTCTCCCGGACTCTTCTCCGTCCGTCCAGCGAGCCATCGCGGACTACCTCGACCGGGAGACCGGCGAGATCGACGCCATGAGCGCGGATCTCGACGAGATGGAAGCGCTGCTGACCGAGCGGCAAGCAACCGCAATTGGGCGGCACCTTTGCGGGTCGAACGCACCCTATGCTCCGATCGCGACGATGGCGGAAGTCACGCTCGGGAAGATGGTCCAACCCGAGCGCAAAAACACCGAGGAGATAGAGGCGCCCTATCTACGTGCGGCTAACATATCTGCGCCAGGACAGCTCGATTTAACCGTTAAACCTAAGGTGATGTGGTTTTCGCAGTCAGAGTTATCACATTTGACGCTGGACCGCGGAGACGTCGTTATTGTCGAGGGGGGTGCCGGTTACGGGCGTGCGGCGTTGGTAGGCGACGCGCTCGACGGGTGGGCGTTCCAGAACTCGATTGTGCGCGTACGACCTCGCTCGGGTATCGCTTCAGGTCCGTATCTCGCGTACGCATTGCAACACGCCCAAGCTCAGGGCCATATCGAGATCCTAGTGAATACCGCAACCCTGCCGCACTTCACAGCAGAGAAAGTAGAGCGGTTCCGCCTACCGCTTCCCCCCCTCGAAGAGCAGCGCCGCATCGCCGACCAGATCAACCGTGAAACCGTCGAGATCGACGCCATGCTCGCCGATATTGCTGAACTGCGCGACCTTCTCGCCGAACGCCGCGCCGCCGCCATCTCGGCTGCTGTGGCCGGCCAGATCCACGTCCCCACCCCGTCTAAAGGAGCCCACTGATGGTTAAGCCGTACATCCTCCACGAAGCTTCCCTCGAAGACACCATTTGCAACGGCCTCGCCCAGCGGGGGTGGGTCTACGTCGACGGGGTACGCGACACAGGCTGGGACGCACGCCTGGGCCTGTTCCCTGCCGACGTGCTCGCCTGGCTCAAAGGACAGTACTCCGACGAGTACGACAAGGCCATCCCGGAGGGGCTGCCGGACGCGAGCCGGGACACCGCGGAGCGTAAGCTCCTGGAATTCGTCGCCGACCAGCTCGAAACGCGCACCAAGCGCGACCCGCGCACAGGCCGCACCATTGGTGGGTTGCTCGGCAGCCTGCACGAAGGCTTCAAATACGCCCAGGTTGGTGCGCGCTCAGCCACGTTCGGGCCGATGGTGGCGTTCCCACCCGCTAACCCCCTGCTCGCGCTTGCCCAGGAGCGTGCCAACGCGAACATTTTGCGAGTGATCCGCCAAGTTCACTTCGACCCGAAGTCGAACGAGACGCTTGACCTGGTGCTCACGGTCAACGGCATCCCGGTGGCAACGATGGAGCTGAAAACCGACAACACCCAGTCGGTCGCTGCCGCACGCAAGCAGTACCGCGAAGACCGCGTCCCGTCACCGACACGCCGAGTTCTGCTGCCGGGGCGCGCACTGGTTCACTTCGCCGTCTCCAACATGGAGGTGTGGATGACCACGGCGCTCAAGGGCGCGGATACGTACTTCCTGCCGTTTAACCAGGGGCATGAGGGCGGTGGCGGCAACCCACCGCGTGAGGGGTCGTCGGCCACGGCTTACCTGTGGGAGGAAACTCTAGAGCGCGATCAATTCTTGCGGATCCTGCGCGATTTCGCGGTATGGGAGCCGGACGCGAAGCCGAAAAAAGGCACGCCCGGCGGGAAGCTGATTTTCCCGCGCTACCACCAGCTGCGCGCGGTGGAGGCCGTAGCGCGGGACGTGACGGCCAACGGGCCAGGTGGGCGTTACCTGATTGAGCACTCTGCGGGTTCGGGAAAGACAAAGACGATTGCGTGGTTGGCGCACCGCCTCATCCGCCATGTGGGCGCTGGGGGCACGAAGACGTTCGATTCGGTGATCGTGGTCACCGACCGCACAGCGCTGGATACGAACGTGCGCGCTGATATGCAGATGCTTGCTTCGTCGCACGGACTCGTTGTGGCGGTCGGCGAAGACTCCGGCGCGAAATCCCCACAGCTCAAGAAGGCCATCGACGAGGGCGACCACATCATTACGTGCACGTTGCAGACGTTCCCGGAGGTGATGAGACTCCTTGAAGGCGAGGAGAACTTGGGCTCTCGCAACTGGTGCGTGATCGCCGACGAGGCGCACTCCTCGCAGACGGGCTCCTCCGCGACGGCGCTTAAGGAGCTGCTGACCGGCGTGGAGGTCGACACCGACAGTGACGTCAGCGCCGACGAGTTGTTGGCCATGCGGCAGAGCGCCGTGGCCAACGCGGTGAATCTGACCTTTGTCGCGCTGACGGCGACCCCCAAGGGAAAAACGTTGCGCCTGTTCGGCACCGAGAACGACAAAGGTGAGTGGGTCGCATTCGACACGTATCCGATGGGTCAGGCCATTGAGGAAGGCTTCATTCTCGACGTGTTGAAGAACTACTCCACCTACGACATGTGGGCCGAGGTGCGCGACGAGCTGGGGCGGACTGAAGAAGTCAACGAACGCGCTGCGGTGACCGACATGGTGCGGTTTATCCGCTTGCACCCGACCTCGATTGCGCAGAAGGTTGAGGTCGTCATCGAGCACTTCCGCCGCAACGTGGCGCATCATTTGGGCGGCGAGGCACGGGCGATGGTGGTGACCGACTCGCGCAAGGCCGCGGTGCGGTGGTCGGAGGAGATGAACAAGTATATCGAGGCGAAGGGCTACGATTTTCGCTCCCTGGTGGCGTTTTCGGACGCAGTGAAACTCGACGACTACCCGGAGCCTGTGACCGAGATTGGGCTCAATGGAGTCCCGGACGTAGAGCAGGCGTTCAAGGACGACGACCTGGGCTACCGCGTGTTGATCGTGGCGAATAAATTCCAGACCGGGTTCAATGAGCCGCGGCTGTGCGCGATGTATGTGGACAAGAAGCTTTCCGGGGTGGCGACAGTGCAGACACTGTCGCGGTTGAACCGGATCTACCCGGGAAAGCCGAATCCTATGGTGGTGGATTTCGTCAACACCCCGGAGCTGGTCGTGAAAGACTTCGCGCGCTACTACCAGGGCGCAAAGATCACGACGGATGTCGCCCCGAATGAGCTGCACAAACTGGGCCTCGACTTGGACGTGTCTGGCTACTACACCGACGAAGAAATGGACGAGGTGGCTCAGAAGTACGTCGAGGGGGTCGACTCCGAGGGACTGCATGCCGCGACAGCGCCTATCATCGCGCGCTGGGTAAGCTCCGTGAAGGCGGGACAGACCGACGCAGACGAGCGGGAGCGAGCGCGCGAGTTCAAGGTTCGTGTGAGCAAATACCGCAACGCCTACGAGTTCCTCTCCCAGATCGTCGACTACGCCGACCCCGAGGTGTCCAAGCGTGCGATCCTGTGCGCCGTATTGGAGCGGAACCTGCACCTCTCCGACGACCCAGAGGACGTGGAGGACTTCCTCACTGGGATCACGCTCGCAGGAGCAGCGGTCACACAGCACGAAACCGAGGCCGACTACTCCATCAGTGAGGGCGAGGGCGAGCTCAACACCCCGCAGTTCACGGTGACGTTGGGTGCTGCCGGGACTCCGATGCGAACGGCGTTCGACGAAGCGGTAGAAAAGGTCAATGACTTGTTCTCGATGGCGGGTGTAGACCTGCACTCGGGCGAAACGGCGAACATGATTGTCGCTGCGTGGGGAACGTTGGCGCAGCAGCCGCAGGCCGTGAAGTTGGGTAAGACGAACTCAAAGGATCAGCTCAAGCGCTCAAAGAAGTTCCAAACCGAGGCCACCAAGGCGATCCTTTCTGGTATCGAGGAGCGCAAACAGCGAGACGCCCTCCTGTCCAGCGACAGGCAGATGTTGCAGAACGTGGTTGGCGTACTCGCGGAGCTCATGGCCGCGGCGAAGGAGATGGGCGAGCTGGACTGTTCAGAAGACCGAAATGGTAGCGGTATGGTGAGTATCTGGTAGCGCCTGAGTGGGTACCCGGTAGCGGTATCTCACTCAGGCGTTTCCGGTTGTTATGCGTTGGTGGTCAGGCGCATGTTTGGTCCTTCGAGTGTGATGATTTCGGCGCCGGAGACGAGTCGGTTGAGGATTGACTCGGAGATCACGGCGTCGGGGATGGACTTGTACCACTCGTGTGGGGTGAACTGTGAGGTCACAATGGTTGAGACTTTGCGTTCCCGCCCGGCGAGGATATTGAGTAGTTGGTGCGCGGTCGCGGCATCAACAGGTGTGGTGAGAAAGTCATCCAGGACTAGGACGTCGGCGTCGTGGAGTTGCTGAATGAACTTCAGCCGTGTGGGGTTATCGGGTTGGAGGACTGCCAGTTCGGCGGCGAGCATGTCGGTGTGGTAGAACCGTGCGGAGTAGTCGTTGCGGCATGCTGCGGTGATGAGTGCTTGGGCGAGGTAGGTTTTACCAACTGAGGATTTGGTTCGCTCGTGAAACCGCGCGGTGCGAGCATCCGAGCTGGTGTTCAATCTGGCGGTAAGAACGCTGCCGAATCAGCAGCGTCATCACCGCACGGTAATCCGTCATAGGCGGACTCCTTCCAGTACGAGCCGCACCCGAGTGGTGCGGCTCGTACTGGAAGTATCACCTTGAGCGCTGTGAGCTGCTACCGGATACTCACTGAAGCGCTACCGGAAAGTCACGACGCTGCTACCAAATAGCCGGTCGCAACATGGACTAAACGCGAGACGCGGCAGACGCCGCGTACTCAATGGACGAACCGTCGAGTACGTACCTACGCCGTCTCCTAGCCGTGGATCGCTGGGATGCTTTGTCCGAGCGTGGAAACGAACGAAGCGGTAGCTCGACAAAATCAGACAACAGAGCTGTCCGGAGTCATCTCAGCCACTCCTGCTTACCACGAGGTTGAACTACGGCAGGAACTGTTCAAACCCTGGGATGAGGTTGAAGTATTTGGCCGCACCCAGCAGTGAGACCACGGCTGCAATGAGCCCGATGGTAATAGCGACGGCGCCACCGACCGAGGACCCCGACGACAAGACGGTCGACCCCTGCGCTGTCGGCACAGGATCGGCCTGAACCCAGTCGACCGATAGATAGTCGTCGTGGGGCACCTCGAACGTAAACATAATCCTGTTTTTGCCCTCCTCGAGTTCAAACTCCCCTAGATCTTCGACGGTAAAGTTCCGCTTGTGCGTGGTGTTCGGCAGATCTACGGCCCGCTTCTGGTGATTCTCGGTTTCTACGACGACCCTGGCTCCTGGCTCACGCTCCGACGACTGGCGCATCGACAGGTTGTATGTCCCGGCCGCCGGCACCTCGACATCAAGGGCCCAATACTCTCCATCCCTGATGAACTGAATAACCCGCGCCCCGTGCAAATTGCAGGCGTCAACGGGGTTTTCTGGCCGAGCGATGGGCTCTTCGCACTCGTTCTCGGTGGTGTCGTTGTACCATTCAGAGTCGTCTACATAATCCTCGGCTTGGACCCTGATCGTGTCTGGCCCCCGAAGATACGTTGCCATATCGTTGCCATCGCGCCAGTATTTCATCGCCTGCACGTCGTCGGTCTGGATTGCATCCGCCCCACGCGAAACATGATACGCCCAACCGTCGTCAGGGTTGAGTATCGATGCTTCGTCAGTGTACCCACCTGAGATCTTGGTCCACATGGCGTTAGCAAAGATGCCCGCCTGGCCATCCGCTTTCTGCCAGAATTCGTCAGTTCCCTGGATCTCCCTTTCTTCACCGTCTTTTGGTTTGTCCCAGTTGATCTCGAACATGTGCGGGATGGTGTCACCGAAGTCGTCGATGTGCCCAGCCTTGCTGTTGTTTAGGATGTGCATGTAATAGACATCCGGATAGGTCTCCATGAATTCGACCGCTTCGGCGACAGTCGGCGCGTTTTTGAACAACCCGTAGGACGCCATATCGCGCTCGGCGAGAGCAGCGTAAATCTGCTCGCGGTAGTCCCAGCCTTTGTCAAAGTTGATGAGAACGTTGTGTCCTTCGACCGCATCCAACAGTTCTTCCAACGTGGGAATCTGGTGGCCGGTCAGTGGGGCTGGACCGTTCCCAAGCCCTTCACGGAGTCGCAGTTGTTTGAGCTCCGCGAGTGTCAAGTCGGCGACATTCCCAAAACCGTTTGTCGTTCGGTCCACGCTCTCATCGTGAATAACCACGAGGTGGCCATCCCTGGTTTTTCTGATATCAGCTTCGAGGATATCTGCGCCGTCCTCGATGGCGGCACGAAATGCTGCAATCGAGTTCTCAGGGGCCTTTCGCCATTGGCCGCGGTGCGCGACGATCCAGGGCTTCGGTGAGTTCCCCAACGGCAGCTGGATCGTGGACGCCCTGTCAGACCCGCGGGAATCAGTTTGGTCCACAGCGTTAGCTGCCGAAGACGTTGTAATAACCTGTACTGCCGCTACCAGTGCAGCCAGTGAAGTTTTAAGCGAAGTGTGCATGAGAGCATGACATCAGCTCTCAAAATACTGTGCAACGGTGGGAAAACATCGCACTATATGCCCCTACATGCCCCTACATGGACCTTTAATGCCAAAGTTAACCACAGTTTTTCGAGTTTTCGCGCCGATTTCATAAAAACTTTCGCATGACCATCGGCCACTTCACCTGGCAGTAACCCCCTACCGGTGTTCCACCCCGAAGAAATCCAGGACCGTGTTCGTGGCAAAGTCCGGCGCCACGGTCTGCGTTGTGTCGTGGCTCGCGCCGGGCCACACGTGGGCGCCGTTGAAGATGCGGTAGTGCGTGACGGGGGCGTCGCAGCCCTGGTAGCTCTGCCGGGTTAGGGTCGGCGTGACCTCGCTGGACACGGGGTCGGGGGCACAATGGTTGCGCCGCGCGGTGTCGCCGATAACCTGCTCGAGCGACTCGTAGTGGGTGTTGTGCCGCATGCCGCCGTTGTAGTTGATGATCGCGTCGTTGGTGCCGTGGATATCCAGGGTCTTGATGGGGATCGGCGAGCAACCCTCGAAAACGCGGTCGTAGAACGCGGCCGACACCGTGGCCACCGCCGCAACAGCGTGCGGGCGGTGGCAGCCCAGGAAGGCGGCGAATCCGCCGCCGTTGGACAGCCCGGTGGCGAACACGCTCGCGGGGTCGATGGCGAACTCCCCCATCAACTCGGCCCGCACCGCGTCGAAGAAGGCGAGGTCCTGCGCCCCCGTCGTCTGGGCGTACGGCGCCGGCGCCCATGCCCGGTCCTTGCCGTCCTGCTGCCCCCGGCCGTTCATGTAGACCACAACCGCGTTCGCCCGGTCGAAGCCGGTGGCGGCGCGCATCGACGCGGCGTCGCCCTTAAAGCCATGGAACACGAAAATCAGCGGCACCCGCGCTCCGTGCGCCGCCGCCGGAGGGATGGACACGGTGTAGGAACGCTGCAGGTCCGCGGCGACGATGGTGCGGTTGTCCACGGTGCGCTCGCCCTCGACCGGTGAGCTCGAGCTCGCAACCTCGGGAACGACCTTGCGCACCTGCTGCGAGGAACTCTGCGCTTCGGTGTGCACCTCGGTCGCGCACGCCGTTGCCGGCAGCACAGCCGCCATGAGAGCCGCCGCGCCCCACCGCCACATTCGTCCATTCACCTAAGAGTGTCCCTTCCGTCGGTTGCTACATTGATTCAGCATGGAACCAAGCAGGAAAAACGGCCCGGCGTTCCGCGACGCGGAGCATCGCGTGGCCTCGGCCCGGTCCTTCCTCGCTGGGGCGGCCGACTATGACTCTGCACGCCCGTCCTACCCACGTGACATTACATCCCTCTACACCATAAAGGGAAGGGTGCTCGACATCGGGGCCGGTACCGGGATTTTTAGCGCCGTTCTCGCCGCCGCGGGCCACAGGGTTGTTGCCTGCGACCCGTCCCCGGACATGCTGCGCACGCTGCGCGCGAACCACCCCACGATCCCCGCCTGGTGCGCGACAGCGGAGAGCACCGCGCTTCGCGATGCCTCCGTCGACAACCTGGCCGCCGCCCAGACGTGGCACTGGGTCGACGCCGCCCGCGCAAGCGCCGAGGCTGACCGCGTCGTGCGCCCCAGCGGCGAGATGCTGCTGTGCTGGAACACCCTCGACGTGCGCCACCCCTGGGTGCTGCGCCTCAGCCGCATCATGCACTCGGGCGACGTCCAGCGCGAGGGCTTCTACCCCGACGTGCGCCCCCCGTGGCGCTTGCGTGACGAGATGCGCCTGACGTGGATTCAGCCCGCCACGCCGGAGGACCTGTTCCGGCTCATGGCCACTCGGTCCTACTGGCTGCGCGCCAGCGACCCAACGCGGGAGAAGATGACCGCCAACTTACGCTGGTACCTCTACGAGCGCCTCGGCTTCACCCCCGGCCAGCTCCTACCGCTGCCCTACCGCACCGACGCCTTCGTCTACGCGCGCTAGCGCTTCTGGCGCCGCTCGCGGACCCGCACGGCGATCCGGATCGGCGTGCCGTGGTAGCCGAAGGCCTCGCGGAACTTGCGCTCCAGGTAGCGGCGGTAGCTGCCGTCGAGGAAACCCGTGGTAAACAGCACGATTGTCGGCGGACGGGTGCTCACCATGGTGGTGAACAGCACGCGCGGAAGGCGGTTGTTCTTCATCGGCGGCGGGTTCGCCGCGATCGCATCCCGCAGCCAGTTGTTGAGCTGGCCGGTGGACACGCGCCGGTCCCAGTTCTCCAGCGCCTCGGCCATCGCCGGCTCGAGGCGATGCAGACCGCGCCCGGTGTCGGCGGAGATGTTGAGCTTGGTCACCCACGGCAGGTGGCCGATCATCTCGTCGAACTCGCGGTCGAAGTAGTAGCGCCGGTCCTCGTCCATGAGGTCCCACTTGTTAAAGCAGATCACCATGGCCTTGCCAGCCTCGAGCACCATGGAA
Organism: Corynebacterium timonense; assembly: GCF_900105305.1. Classification (NCBI taxonomy): domain Bacteria; kingdom Bacillati; phylum Actinomycetota; class Actinomycetes; order Mycobacteriales; family Corynebacteriaceae; genus Corynebacterium; species Corynebacterium timonense. The sequence continues at coordinate 1,001,940 of NZ_LT629765.1, forward strand.
ATGACGCGCTGGTCTTGCTCCGAGATGGGCTCTGAGGCGTCGATAAGCACGACGCAGACCTCGGCCGCCTCGATGGTGCCGCGGGTGCGCAGGCTGGCGTAGTACTCGTGGCCCTGGGCGTTTTTGACCTTCTTGCGCAGGCCGGCGGTGTCGATGAACTTCCACAGGTCATCGTCGAGCTGGATGAGCTCGTCGACAGGGTCGACGGTGGTGCCCGCGACGTTATCGACAACGGAACGGTTCTTCTTCGACAGCTTGTTCAGCAGACTCGACTTGCCCACGTTGGGGCGGCCGACGAGCGCGACGCGGCGCGGGCCCTCGGTCACCGACACCGCCCCGCGCGGCACCTCCGGGAAGACGCGCAGGATCTCGTCGAGAACGTCGGCGCCGCCGCGCCCGTGCAAAGCGGAGACGGGCCAGGGGTCGCCGAGGCCGAGGGCGTAGAACTCGGCGACGTCCGCCCACTGGGACTCGGACTCGAACTTGTTGGCCACCAGCAGAACGGGAACGTCGGCGCGCTGCAGGTTGCGGGCCATCACTGCGTCCGTTTCCGTCACACCGGTGTGGGAGTCGACGACCATCACGATGACGTCGGAGGTCTCCATCGCCGCCTCCGATTGGCGCGCGATGGCAGCGTGGATGCCCTTCGCGTCTGGGTCCCAGCCGCCGGTGTCCTGCACCCAGAAGCGCCGCCCACCCCACTCAGCGAGGTAGCTCACGCGGTCACGCGTCACGCCGGGGTGGTCCTCCACGACCGCTTCACGACGCCCGAGGAAGCGGTTCACCAAGCTGGACTTGCCCACGTTGGGTCGGCCGACGATAGAGACGGTGGGCAGGGACTCCTCGATGATGTCCGGGCCACCGACGCCGTACGTCTCCTCGAGCTCGGCCCAGTCCTCGTCGGTCCAGTCCTCGTCGGTCATGTCCTCCGGGAAGTCATCCTCCGGGAAATCATCCTCCGAAAAGTCCTCGTCGTAGAGGTCCTCATTGACGTCCTCCGAGCTGAAATCGTCGTCGGGATAGTTCTCTCTCATTGCGCGCTCCTTGCGATGAGGGAGACGAGGGCGGCGTGCACCTCGTCGCGGTCCATGTCGGAAGTGTCAATCACTTCGGCGTCCTCGGCTGGGCGCAGGGGGCTCACGGCGCGCGAGGAGTCGAGGTCGTCGCGGCGGATGACGTCGGCAAGCACCGTGTCGTAGTCGGCGTCGCGCCCGGCCTGGATGTCTTGGGCGTAGCGGCGGCGAGCGCGTACCTCAGCGGAGGCAGTCAGGAAGGCCTTCGCGGGGGCGTCGACAAGCACGACCGTGCCAATGTCGCGGCCCTCCACGATCGCGCGGTGCGCGTCGCGGGCCAGCTTGCGCTGCAGCGCCACCAGGTTCTCGCGCACCTCCGGGATCGCGGAGACGGCGGAGACGTTGCGGGTGACCTCAGGCCCGCGGATCTCTGCGGCGACGTCCTCGCCCGCGAGGAGCACCTCGGTTGAGTCCGGGTCGTCGGAGACGGTCAGCGGCAGCTCGCGCGTCGCCTCGATCACGGCCGAGGCGTCGGACGGGTCCACGCCGGAGCGCAGGACCGCCAGGGTGGCCACCCGGTACATCGCGCCGGTGTCGACGTACTTGGCGCCCAGCTCCTTCGCCAGGCGGCGGCACGTGGTGGACTTGCCGGTGCCGGACGGGCCGTCGACGGCAAGGATGAGCCCGCCTTCGGGCATGTTGGAGAGATCGTTCATGCTCGTCGTCACCCCCATTACATCTCCACCGCCTTAAACAGCGAGGTCAGCTCCGCGCGGTTGAGCGCGCGCAGGGAGCCAGGCTTCATGTCGCCGAGCTGCACCGTGTGCACCTTCGTGCGCACCAGGCGCTGCACCGGGTAACCGGCCGCCTTCAGCATGCGGCGCACCAGGTGCTTGCGGCCCTCGTGGATTTCCAGGCGGATGATGGACATGCCGTTGTGGACGTCCACGATCTGGGCGTAGTCGGCGGCCGCTGGGCCGTCGTCAAGCTCGATGCCCTTCTTCAGCGTGGCCACCAGGTTCGGCTTCGCCTCGCCGAGCACGGTGGCCATGTACGTCTTGGACACCCCGTAGCGCGGGTGCATGAGGCGGTTGGCCAGCTCGCCGTCGTTGGTGAGCAGGAGCAGTCCCTCGGTATCCGCGTCGAGGCGGCCAACGTGGAACAGGCGCTCGCCCGCGGCCGTCTTTTCCGCCACGTAGCTGCCCACCGACGTGCGGTCCATCTCGTCCTTCATGGTGGACTGGACACCGCGGGGCTTGTTGAACACGAAGTATTCCAGCTCGTCGTTGACGTTGATGCGCGTGCCGTCGACCCGAATGATGTCCCTCTGCGGGTTCACGCGCACGCCCTGGCGGGTGATGATTGTCCCGTTGACCTCCACGCGGCCCTGCTCGATCATCACCTCAGCGTGGCGGCGCGAGGCCACACCCGCCTGCGCGAGAACCTTCTGCAGGCGCACGCCCTCGTCGGCGGGGGCGGTGGGTGAGTCGTCCCACCAGTTGTCCTCGAGCGGGTGGGGGTCGGTGGGGCTGACGTTTTGCTTCTTCGCCGGCTTGGCATAGGAGATGTAGAACGTATCGTCCTTCTGCGTGTCCGGTGTGCCGTCGCGGCGAGCGGGGGGAGCCATCGAAGTGTCCTTACTGTCGTATGCGGTTATTTCTGACGTGTTCACGCTACCAGGGGATACTCCCCCTCTTCAAAGGGCTCACCACGCGTCGTCGATGGCATCGACCTCCGGCAGCAGCGGCGCCAGATCCGGCAGCCTGTCGAGCGAGTCGATGCCGAGCAGCTCCGTAAACAGCTCCGTGGTCACGTAACGGTGCGCCCCCGTCGCCTCCTCCGGGTCCACCTCCGCGATAAGCCCGCGCAGCGCCAGCGTGCGCATGACCCCGTCGACGTTCACGCCGCGCACGCCCGCCACCTGCGCGCGCGTGACGGGCTGGCGGTACGCCACGACCGCCAGGGTTTCCATCGCCGCGCGCGAGAGCTTGGTCTGGGAGCCGTCGACAAGAAACGCCTCGACGGCGGCCGCGTTCTCCGGCCGCGTGTACAGCCGCCAGCCCTCCGCCGTCTCCCGCAGGTCAATCCCGCTCCCGCGCGCATCGAGCTCACCTTTCCATTCGCGCAAGTGCGTGACGACGTCCCCCTCGCTCGCCCCCAAGGCGCGCGCGAGCTCCTCTGCGCGGGCGGGAGTGTCCAGGACGAGCAGGACCGACTCAAGCTGCGAGCGCAGCTGGGGCACCATTTCCATGGCCCCACATGCTAGTTCCAGTTGCTCGCCGCCACGACCGCCGGGTCCACCTCCAGCCCCGTCCACGACACATCGAGCGGGCCGAGCGCCTCGTCCTGCTGGGCCTCCACGGCCCGCGCCTTGTACAGCTCGAGCAGGGCCAGAAAGCGTCCCACCACCTCCATCGAGCGCGCGCAGTCCCGCGTGAGCGCGGCGAAGGATACCCACGTTCCGGCCCCCGACAAGCGCAGGGTGCCCAGGATCTTTCCCGCCTGTTCGGGGACCGACACCGGCACGCCGTGGACGTGGTCGGTGCGCACCGTCTCCGGCGGCCGGGGCCGGAACACGCTCGCCGCGAGCTGCGCGAAGCTGTCGGGCGTGTGCCCGAGCTCGACCGGCGGGAGGAGGTCGGCGTAGCGCTCTTCCAGGCCGACGGCGCGCGGGTAGCGTCGCTGGGCGCTGGCTTGCCAGGTGGAAAACATGTCCGCGACCTGCTGGTAGGCGCGGTACTGCAGCAGGCGGGCGAAGAGCAGGTCGCGCGACTCCAACAGCTCGAGGTCCTCCGCCTCACTCATGTGGCCGCGCGGAAGCAGGCGCGCCGCTTTGAGGTCGAGAAGCGTCGCCGCGACGAGGACGAACTCCGTGTATTCGTCAAGCCCCGCGTTTTCCCCCAGCGCCTTGGTGTACGCGATGAACTCGTCGGTCACCTCCGCGAGCGCCACCTCGGTGACGTCGAGCTTGCGGGAATTGATGAGGCTGAGCAGGAGGTCGAACGGGCCCTCGAAGTTGTTGAGCACCAGCTGGAAGCCGGTGATCTCCGGCTGGACAGCTGTCACCTCTCAGTGCGCTCCAACACCTCGAGCGCCAGGTCGCGGTACTGCTTCGCCCCCTGCGACGTCGGCGCCCACGTGATGATCGGCTCGCCGGCCACCGAGGTCTCCGGGAAACGGACGGTGCGGGTAATCACGGTGTCAAAGACGGTGTCACCGAAGACCTCGAGCACGCGGTCCATCACCTCGCGAGCGTGGGTGGTCCGGCGGTCGAACATGGTGACGAGGATGCCCACGATCTCCAGATCGAAGTTGATGCGGTCGCGCACCTTTTCCACAGTGTCCGTGAGCAGCGCCAGGCCGCGCAGGGAGAAGTACTCGCACTCCATCGGGATGATCACGCCGTGCGAGGCCGCGAGCGCGTTGACGGTCAGAAGCCCCAGCGACGGCCCGCAGTCGAGGATGATGATGTCGTATTCCTTGCTCACCGGGCGCAGGGCGCGCGCCAGCGTGTACTCGCGGCCGACCTCGCTGACCAACTGGATCTCGGCTGCCGATAGGTCGATGTTTGCCGGAACGAGGTCCAAGCCCGCGACGTTGGAATGGCGGATCGCCGCATGGATGCTCGCGGTGTTGTCGAAGAGCAGGTCGTAGACGGTGACCTGTTCTTCCTCGTAGGCCACCCCGAGGCCCGCCGACAACGCGCCCTGGGGGTCTAAGTCAACCAACAGGACTTTACGTCCTTGCTCCGCCAGACACGCCCCGAGGTTGATCGTCGAGGTAGTCTTACCCACCCCGCCCTTCTGGTTCACCATGGAAATGACGGTGGCGGGGCCGTGTTTATCCAGCGGTTTCGGCTGCGGGAACTCGCGGACGGGGCGGCCGGTCAGCCCGACCTCCACGTCCTTGGCGTCAAACAATGAGCCGTCCGTCATTGACACACCTTCCCCTCGCGCGACACGTCTACCTTAGCGGGTTGACCCTGAGCTTACACCGTTGTCATTCCGCGTTTGGCTTCTGCGCGCGAGGGTGCGTCGTGCGCCACACCTCGCGCACGTTGTCCGCCGTGACGTGGGTGTAGATCTGCGTGGTGGTCACCGAGGAATGGCCCAGGAGCTCCTGCACCGTGCGCACGTCCGCCCCGCCCTGCAGCAGGTGCGTGGCAAAGGAGTGTCGCAGCGTGTGCGGCGACACCTCCTTATCAATCCCCGCCCGCGCGGCGGCGTCCTTGATAATGCTCCACGCGCTTTGCCGCGACAACGCCCCGCCCCGCGCGTTAAGAAACAGCGCGTGGCTGCGCCCCGTCGCCAGCCCCGGCCGGCCTCGTACCAGGTACGCCTCCACGGCGTCACGCCCCGCCCCGCCGAGGGGAACCAGCCGTTGTTTGCCGCCCTTTCCCGTGACGCTGAGCACGCCCTCATTCTCGGCGACGTCGTCCACAGCGAGGGCGAGAACCTCCGAGACGCGAGCCCCGGTGCCGTAGAGCATCTCCAACAGGGCTTTGTCGCGCAGGTGCAGGGGGGTGTCGGTGGGGCAGGCGTCGAGAAGCTCCGCGACCTCTGCGATCGACAGCGCGTCGGGCAGCTTCTCCCCCGGCGACGGCGGCGCGACGGCAGCAGCGACGTCCGAGGCGACGAGCCCCTCCGCTGCGGCAAAGCGGTGCAGCCCGCGCGCCACCGTGAGCGCCCGCGCCGCCGAGGAGGCCGCGAGCGGACGCGCGGTCTCCGTGCCGCGGCGCAACTCGGCGGCGTAGGCCTCGATATCGCCCGAGGAGACCTCGTCAAGGTCGGTCATGCCCGCCCGCTCCAGCCACTCGGTGTAGCGTGCCGCGTCGCGGCGGTAGTTACTCAGGGTGTTTCGCGCCCGTCCGCGCTCCACCGCAAGATGGTTGAGCCACAGCGCGGCCACGTCCTTGGCACGCATCAGATCCGTTTCATATCGCCGCCGCTGCCGACGCCGCGCCTGCGCTCGGCGAGCGCCGTCGGGCGCACCTCGAACGGCTCATCCACGCTGCGCGGCTCGACCCCCGACTCCAGCGACGCTGCCGCGGCGAAGATGCCCGCCACGGCGATCGAGTTCACGACCCTTCCCTCCAACACGGCGCGACGGGCGCGATCCAGCGGGACCCACGTCAGCGTCATATCCGCTTCCTCGTCCTCCGCGGCGGGGCGCTCCACCTGGGTCAGGTCGGTGGCAACGAAGACGCGCACCGCCTCGTCCGCGAAACCGGGCGAGGTCACCAAATCCACCAGCACTCCCCAAGTGGCGGCCTCGAGCCCGGCCTCCTCGCGCAACTCGCGGCGCGCACAGTCGAACGCGGGTTCGCCGGCGACGTCGAGCAGCCCGGCCGGCAGCTCGAGCAGACGCCTGCCGACGGTGTGCCGGTACTGCTCCACCACCGCCACGCGGCCCTCGCTGTCGAGCGCGACAACCGCAACGGCGCCGAAATGCTCCACAACCTCGCGGGCGGCGTCCTTCCCGCCTGGCATGGCGACCTGGTCGCGGCGGACGCTGATGATCGGGGCCTCGAGAAGAAGCTCTGAGCTGCTAACAGTAAAGGAGTGAGCCATGCGCCCCAACGCTACTCCGCGTCGAGCGCCTCGCGCACCGCGCGCACGCTCAGCACCGCTCCCGCCTCGGTGTCGACGACGTTCTGGGTGGCCACCCCCTGCCCGCCGCGGGCGTGCAGCTCGCCTGCGACCTCGCCGCCGGGGCCTTGCTCCGCGGCGACAACGGCCCCGCCCCGCGCGTTGAGAGCCGCCGCGAAGTCGGCGAGCGCGCCGACCGCAAAGGGCTCCTCCTCCCCGCCGGTCACCACGATGACGGCGTCAGCCGCCATAAGGTCGGGGCTGTGGTAGGTGAGGAACCCGGCGTCGGCAAGCGCGGAGAGCACGAAATCACGGTCCTCCAGCGTGGCGCGCGGGGCGCCATCCTCGCCGGCGAAAAGCGCTACGGCGAGCGACTCGCCCGCGTGCGTGGCCGGGGAGAGGTTGTCCGGCGACAGCTGCGCCCCGGCCGGCAGCGTGTTGGCCACCACCGAACCGAGCTCATCAGCGCCCTGGCGGGACACGAACTTCTCGGTGAGGGCGATCTCCCCGGCGTCGTCCGCGCCGGCCTGCCCCAACAGCTCGCGCAGCCGGTTGGTGTCCTCCGGCGCGGTGCCGGGGCTGCGGATGATCAGTACCGCCGTATCCGCCAGGCTCTCGCCCACCAGAGCCCCGGCCTCCGTTGCGACGAGCTCGTTCGCCGCCGCGGCCTGGGCCTCCGCCTCCTCGACCCGCGGCGTCAGGTCCTGCGCAGCTGGCTCCTCCACGCCCGTTCCGCGGGCCTCCTGCACCGCCGGGGCCATCACCAACGACCCCAGCGCTACTCCCAGCGCTGTCCCCCACGCCAGACCCGCAACGACGAGGCCACCACGTCCACCAGACACTCTTTCTCTCCTTCCGCGCTCGTACCGTCACGCTCGTACCGTCAACCGAGGGGGCTAGCCCTGGGTCCATCCCTCGAACCACCCCTGCACTCGCTCCACGAGCGCATCCCAGGTGTCCACGAGGTTCTCCGCGAAGGCGCCGTCCCCGCCGAGCCCGACGACGAGGATGATGGTGGCCACGGCGACCAGAAGGCCCAGCACCGCCCACGCCCACGCGAGCCCGCCGCCCGATTGCACCGCGTACAGGTCGTCGATGACGGTCGAGTCAACGATGCGGTTGCCCGCTTTCAGCCGCGTCAACATCGCCGCGGGGCTTGCGTGCGGGGCGCCCGCAAAAATCGCGTCGAGGTCCGCCGCGTCGCTGACCGTGACGATCATCTCCGCGTCATGGAAACGCGCCAAGAGGATCGCGAGGTCGAGGGCCGAATCCGTGGCGGCCGGGAACGTCATCGCCCCCACCCCGAGGTCCTGGATGCGCTCCAAGCCAGCGGCGTGGCCGTCGGGGTCGGCAGGCAGCACCACGCGCGCTTGCCCGCGCAGGTTCTCCTCCGCGATCGTGGTGGGGTCGCCGACGATAAAGTCCGGCTCGTAACCCGCCTCGCTAATCACGTTGGCGCCTGCTCCCGCGCCGATGAGAACCGGCTCGTACTCGCGAATGAAGTTGCGCAGACGACCCAGCTTCTCCTTCGCGTCGGCCGCGTCCGCAACGATCAGGACTTTGCGCCCGCTCATGGTCTCGCCCATCTCGGGGACCCCGACCCCGTCGATAAGCAACGGCGATTCCGAGTGAATGAACTCGATCGTGTTGCCGAAGTAGGCCTCCATGTGGTCGAGAAGGTTGCGCTGAGCTGTGGCGAAGGTCTCGTCGGCGCCCCCGCGCGTGATCGCGTTGGCCTCGCCAGCGGGCCTTTTGCCCACGTGAATCAGGCCAGACTCCTGCACGGATGCCTTCTTACCGTCGCGCAGCAGCTCGCGCAGCTGGTCGCCGCGGGCCTCGTAGAGCGCGATCCCGGCGTCGAGAAGCAGGTGCGGGCCGTAGTTCGGCATCGCGCCGGTAGAAAAGGTCGACAGGTTAAGCACGGCGGCGGGGGCGGCCGCGATAAGCTGCTCCGCTTCACGACGGCTCATGTCGCGCGAATCCACCACGGCAATCTCCCCCGCCCGCAGCTTACGCAGCCCCTTGCCCCGCGAGGTGCAGTCGCGCAGCGTCCCCTGCACCTCGACAGGAGAAGCGTCGGCCGAAACGGTGGACCCTGCCGGGTCAGCGGATGCACGCGAAAAGACACTCATGCCATGCATTGTGCAGGCTGGAGGGCCTCTGCTGGTGGAGGCGCGCTGTCTAGGAGCGCAGGGATTTCACTTCCTCCCGCGCCCGTGAGAATAGCTCGCCCGCATGGGCGCGGCCCGTCGCGGAGTCTTCCATCCCCGCCATCATGCGCGCCAGCTCCTCCACGCGCTCCTCGTCCGCCAGCTCGACCACTCCGGAGGTCACCGTCGTCTCCCCCACGTTCTTGGCCACGTGCAGGTGGGTGTCCGCGTAGGCCGCGACCTGGGGCAAGTGGGTGACCACGATGACCTGGTTGTGCGTGGCCAGGCGCGCGAGGCGGCGGCCGATTTCCACCGCGGCGCGCCCTCCCACCCCGGCGTCAACCTCGTCGAAGACGAGCGTCCCCCCGCTTGAGCCTGCGCTCAGGATCACCTCGAGCGCCAGCATGACTCGCGAAAGCTCGCCGCCGGAGGCACTGGTGGCCAGGGGCCGCGGCTCCACCGCGTCGTTGGGTGCAAGGCGTAGCTCCACGGCGTCGGCGCCGTCGCGGGTGTAGGCCGTAGGTGTGACCGCCACCGTCAGCCGCGCCTTCGGCATGGCCAAGCCGTGCAACTCCGCCGTCACGGCCTCGCCGAGGGCGTTTGCGGCGCGGGCGCGCACGGCGCTGAGCGCGGCGGCGCGGCCCGCCAGCGACTTCTCCAGCTCCTCCACGCGCCGTTTCAGCTCACCGAGCGCTTCCGCTGAGGTGTCGATCTTGCTCAGGCGTTTCGCCGCCTTCGCCCGCCATGCCAGCACGCCGGCAATGTCGGGGGCGTATTTGCGGGTCAAGGCCTTGAGGGCCTGCTGGCGCTGCAACTGTTTGTCCAGTTCCTCCGGGTCGCTGGGCAGCCCGGCCGCGTAGGTACCTAGCTCCCCGGAGATGTCCGACAGGGCACCCGCCACCTCGCCAAGCCGCTGCCCCAGGTCGTTGAGGGCCGGGTCGCTTGCCGACGCCAAAGCCGACTCGGCGCGCCCGACGAGGGTAGACGCTGCCTCATCCTCGCCCCCGAAGGCCCCGACGGCGTCGGGCCCGTCGATGGCCACCAGCGCGGTCTCCGCGGCATCGCGTAGGGCATCCACGTCCTGCAGGCGGTTAATGCTGGCAACCAGCTCGGTGTCTTCTCCCTCGTGCGGATCAACCTCGTCGATTTCGCCGATGGCGAACTGGAGGCGGTCAACCTCTTGCGCGAGCTCGCGGCGCTTCTCGGTGCGTTCCTTCAGGTCCCGGGACGCCTCGCGCCACTGCACCCACACCTCGCGGTAGGCGTCCACCGCCTGTGCCGCCTCCGGCTCATAGCGATCGAGAGCGGCGAGCTGCTGGTCCGGGGACAGCAGCCGCAGCTGGTCGTTCTGCCCGTGGATGGTGATCAGATGGCCCGCCAGCTCGCCGAGCGTCGCCGCCGGGACGGCCCGACCACCCAGGTGAGCTCGCGAGCGGCCCGTCGCGCGCACCGAGCGCGAGACCACGTATTCGCCGTTCTCGTCAGCTTCCGCCCCCGCCCCCGCGGCGAGTTCCTCGACGGCGACACGTTCCTGCTCCGGCAGGTCTGCGACGGAGAACGCCCCCTCCACGACGGCCTTGTCGGCTCCCGTGCGCACTCGCGAGGCGTCGGCACGCCCCCCGGACAGCAGGCGGAGGCCGGTGACGACCATCGTCTTTCCCGCTCCGGTTTCGCCGGTGAGCACTGTCAGCCCTGGGCTAAGCTCCGCCGTAGCGCGGGGGATGACGCCGAGGTTGTCGATCGTGATTTCCGTAAGCATTACTTCGCCGCCGGCCCCCTCCACCCGGAAACGGGGAGCTTGAACTTGTGCACGAGGCGGTCGGTGAAGGGGTGCTCGTCCAGGCGTACCCACCGCACGGGGCGGCGCCCGCGCACGATCTCGACGCGCGAGCCGGGCGGCATGGCCAATGAGCGAAAGCCATCGAGCACCACGTTCGCCTCGCCGGTGTTCGATTCTGACTCGATCGCCACAGTCGAGCGAGGCGAGACGACCAGCGGCTTGGTAAAAAGCGCGTGCGCGTTATTAGCGACGACCAGAAGCGCCTCCACCTCCGGCCACATCACCGGGCCGCCCGCAGCGAAGGCGTAGGCGGTCGAACCGGTCGGGGTGGACACGAGCACCCCGTCGCAGCCGAAGGAGGACACGGGGCGGAAGTCGACCTCCAGGGTGGCGTCCATGACCTTCGTGCGGTTGACGTTTTCGATGCTGGCCTCGTTGAGCGCCCAGCCCGTGCCGAGGACGTTGTCGCCGGAGTCGAGCAGGACGACGTCGATGGTCATGCGGTCTTCGATCCGGTAGGTCGTGCGAATGACGCGACCGATGGCCTCCTCCAGGCTCTCCTGCTCCCATTCCGCCAAAAAGCCGACGTGGCCGAGGTTGATCCCGAGCACGGGAACGTCCTGGGCGTGGGCGTAGTTCGCCGCGCGCAGGAAGGTGCCGTCGCCGCCGAGGACGAGGACAAGCTCGCAGTCAGCAGCTGCCTCGGGCCCCTCGGGGACGCGCTCGAGCGAACGCAACGACGGCTCCTCTTCGACCGGCCCCATATTCGACTGGTCGAGGAGCCGGACTTGAATGCCCGCAGCCGTCAGCAGCTCCGCCGCCCGTCCAGCTGCGGCGATGTTGCCAGCGCGGTAGGTGTGCGGCACGAGCAGGATTGCCCGGTGGTTGCGAATAGTCATCAGTTCGTGGGTCCTTCCTCGACGGCCCGAGAGACAAGGGCGCGCAGCGTGTCCTCGTCGAGCGAACGCGCGCCCGCATCCTTGACGAGCCACAGGAAGTATTCTACGTTGCCGCTCGGACCGGGCAGCGGCGACGCCACCACATCCTTCAGGCTCAGCCCCAGCCCCTGGGCGAACCGCGCGACATCGGCCGTGACCTCAGCACGAAGCTGCGCCGAACGCACCACCCCTCCGCTTCCAAGCCGGTCCTTGCCCACCTCGAACTGGGGCTTCACCATCGGCAACAGGTCCGCGCCCTCGGCCATGCACTCGGCGATCGCGGGGAGGACCAGGCGCAGCGAGATAAACGACAAATCCCCCACCATGAGCTCCGCCGGCCCGCCCATCATCTCCGGCGTCAGCGTCCGGATGTTCGTCCGGTCGAGGACCGTCACCCGCGAATCATTCTGCAGCCGCCACACCAGCTGCCCGTACCCCACGTCGACAGCCACGACCTCACGCGCTCCCCGCGTGAGCAGGACGTCCGTAAACCCGCCCGTCGAGGCTCCCGCGTCGAGGCACCTCCGCTTAGCGACGTCCAACCCCCGCCCCTCAAACACCTCTAACGCCCCCAGCAACTTGTGCGCCCCTCGCGACGCCCACTCGTCCGCCTCGTCGACGTTGACACGGATCGATACGTCGGGCTCCACGACTGTCGCCGGTTTCGAGGCCACGAACCCGGCCACCTCCACGCGGCCGTCTTTGATCCACTCGCGGGCCTGCTCGCGCGAGCGGGCGATCTTGCGGCGCACCAACTCGGCGTCGAGACGACGACGTCCTGGGGGCATCGGGGTATCCTTCCTGGTTGGTCCTGCGTCAGCGCGTCTGAAGGGCGTCGTTGAGCAACGCGTGGGCGCGACGTAAGTGCTCGGCTTCCTCGCGCAGGGTGGTGGCGGGTTCCGCGAGTATCTCATCGACCGCGCGGGAGAGCTCCGCGCCGTCGACGCGGGGCCGCCTCGGATCGCGCGGGACGGGCGCGTTCATCGGCGGCTCACCACCATTCGGCGCAGGCTCGTTCGGCGGCATCTGAGTTCGGGCGGACCAACCGCGGCGGCTCCGGCATGTGCCACGCGACCTCGAGCGCGGTACGCAGCGCCTGGATTGGTGTTGCGTCCTCGTCGCCGCGGCTCACGATGATGTCTCCCGCGTCCACGCGGGCAGTAAACCCGCCCTGCGGGCCTGGAGCCAGAACGCTCGGCTCCTCGCGCAAAGCCGCGAGGTTTTCCCCAATGAAGGTGGGGCGCTGCACCTTCGGCGCCGACAACAGCGCCAACGGCCCCGAGACACCCGTCAGGACATGCAGCACGGGTATCCCCGCGCCCACCGCGCCGGCGATGTCCGTGTCAAGCCTGTCGCCCACGGCAAGCGGGCGCGTAGCCTCCACCTGGGCCGCGGCCTGGATAAACATCGCCGGCTCCGGCTTTCCGGCGGCCCTCGGACGCACCCCGGTAGCCGAGGTCACGGCGGCCACCATCGACCCGTTGCCGACGAGGAGCCCCCGCTCCGTGGGCAGGGTGGTATCCAGGTTCGAGGCGATGTACTCGGCACCGTCCGCGATGGCGAGTGCCGCTTCGGACAGCTCCCGCCACCCCGTGTCCGGGCTGTGGCCATGCAGCACAGCGCGGGGTCCGTCGGTCGCGCTGTCGACGACCTCGAAGCCGGCCCGCCGGGCCAAGTCCTTGAAGGACTCCGAGCCGAGGACGAGGACCTTGTCCCCTGCGCCGAGGCTCTCCTTCGCAAGCGTCACCGCAGCCTGCGCGGAAGTGAGGATGTTCTCCGGTGCAGCCGTAATCCCAATGTTCTCCAGCATCTCGGCAACCGCGGTGGCGGGGCGCAACGCGTTGTTGGTGATGTAGAGCGCCGGAACGGTGACGTCGGCAAGCGTCTCCGCCGCCTGCGGCAGCGCGTGACCGCCCTCCCAGATGGTTCCGTCGAGGTCGAGCAGCAATGCGTCGACGGAATCGAGCAATGCCATGGGCTAATGAACCTCCTTCGCACGCTCCGCCGCGTCCGTCATGCCGTCGGTATCGATGGCCGCGGCGTGCTCGAACCATTGCTTCGCCTCCTCGCCACGCCCGAGCGCCAGAAGCGCGTCGGCATAGGCGTAAGACAAACGCGCCTGTTCCGCTCCCTTCGAATCAAAGGAGGGGTGGAGACGCTCCAGGGTCGCCAGAGCCGCCTCGTGTTGCCCCAGGTCGTGCCGAGCGCCGGCCAAAACAATGGCGAGCTCAATACGGCCGACCTCGTCGAGCTCGCGCACTTCGGGGCCACGGCCGATTTCGAGTGCTTTCTGCGGGCGGCCCAGCCCCCGCTCAGCGTCCGCCATGACGGCAACAAGCCCAGGACCGCCCGAAATACGCCGCGCTGCACGCAGCTCAGACAGTGCCTCGCGCCACTCCCCCGCGTGGTACGCAACGATTCCGTTTGTCTCGCGGACAACACCGACACGGCCCGCGCGATTCTTCGCGGCACGGGCGTGGCGCAGCGCAAGCTGCGGGTCGTCCTCCAATAGCGCGCTCGCCATAATCATGTGCTTTGCTACCCGCTCCGCATTATCCTTCGACAACACACGGAGGTCCTGGAGCACCGACGGGTCGAGGTCGGAGACGTCAATATCCGTCGGCAGATCCGGCTCGGACAGTCGCTGAGCCATACGGTCCTCCCGAAAACCCTGACGCTGCGGGGTCGACCTGTTGTGCCTGATGCTGCCGTCCTCGCGACGCCGCTGGCCCTTCCCGTCAGCGCCACTGCGGTGGCCGCGTTTGCCGCCACGCTCGTTCGGGCGACGCCCGCGGCGGGAGCGGTCGTCGCTGTTGCGGGGATTCATCCCTTCGGACATACAGACCCTTTCTGTTGAGACTTCCCCAGTATAAAGGCCGCACCCGACACGGACCGAAACCCGGGCGGCCCTCCCTTACCAGCTCCCGCTCACCGCTACACCCAGGCACTCGCAATCTCCCGGGTATACGCGTCGAGGACGAACGAGGCGTACACCCATCCGACATGCGTGGGGATGTATGTGATATCCGCGACCCACAGTCGGTTCGGCGCATCGACACAAAAGTCGCGCTTGACCAAGTCGACTGGGCAGTTATCAGGGGCAGCGCTCACGGGTGGAAGGCCTTTTCCTCCGGCGCCGGATACCACGGATGCCTTCGAGCGCCATAAGGCGCTAGGCGGTGCACCGGGCGACGCGACCGAAGTCGCCTCGGCGATTGACCTCGGCCCATAGTGTGCGCGCTCCATAGCAGGAGTAGTTGTCGTCATAGATAGCACGCAAAGCTTTGCGTAGTTGTCGGTCGCGGATAGATCGAGATGATTCAGGCCGGGATTTGTAGGCGTAGTAGGTGCTCAGGGCGATTTTCGCGTCGGTTGCCGCCAAGGCGCGAATAATCGGCTCGACCCCGAATTCCTCCCGGTTGTCGTCGATGAACCGGACGACTACCTGTGTGGGCGCTCGCACTCCGCCGCGAAAAAAGCTGATGCTCTTTTCAAAATCTCGTTGGCGCGCTTCGCTTCAATCAGTTCAGCCCGCAGCCTGCGGTTTTCTGCTGCACAATCCACCGATTCAGCCGGGGTTGCCGCGCCGGATTGTTTATGAGCGCGGACCCAGCCGCGCAGAGTTTCCTTACTCATTCCGAGCTCGACAGCGATGCGGGATATCGCACCACGAGACGTAGCAGGGTCAGCTTGCGCATGCAGCACCAATTCGATGGCGCGCTGCCTCAACTCAGGCGTGTACTTCGAGGGCATGTGTAGGGCTCCTTTTCCACATCCCTACCCTCCATTAAACCCGGGGCAAACCACCCCCGTGTGGGCGCTCCCCCGCAGTTGAACATGGTGGTGCCCCCCTTGCGTGTTGGTGGGGGGCACACACAAAAAACAAGGGGGGGGTGGCCAGCCGTTCCACCTTGTTCCCTGCCCGCTTGGGGTGGGTGTGGTGGTGGGGCTGGTCACCCCCCTTTAGGGTTTTTATTTTGTTGTTGTTGAGTTGTTGGGTCGGCGGTAACTTACTCTCCCACCCCCTCCCGGGGGCAGTACCATCAGCGCGGGCGGGCTTAGCTTCCGGGTTCGGAATGGGACCGGGCGTTTCCCCGCCGCCATCAACCACCGACACACTCATCGGGACAGGCAGCACAAACTGTGTACTGTATTCGATTCTGGTACTGGCTCACACACCATGAATAAAGGGGGTGGTGTGGTGTGTCAGATACTGCATAGTGGACGCGAACACACGGTCTTTACGGTGCTTCTTGTTGGTTTGTTTTGTTTTTTGTTGGTGTATTAGTACCGGTCACCTTCACGTATTGCTACGCTTCCAGATCCGGCCTATCAACCCTATCGTCTGTAGGGAACCTCGAATGAAACCTCATCTTAAAACAGGCTTCCCGCTTAGATGCTTTCAGCGGTTATCCCTCCCGTACGTAGCCAACCAGCGATGCTCCTGGCGGAACAACTGGCACACCAGAGGTACGTCCGTCCCGGTCCTCTCGTACTAGGGACAGCCTTCTTCAAGTTTCAACGCGCGCGGCGGATAGAGACCGAACTGTCTCACGACGTTCTGAACCCAGCTCGCGTGCCGCTTTAATGGGCGAACAGCCCAACCCTTGGGACCTACTCCAGCCCCAGGATGCGACGAGCCGACATCGAGGTGCCAAACCATCCCGTCGATATGGACTCTTGGGGAAGATCAGCCTGTTATCCCCGGGGTACCTTTTATCCGTTGAGCGACACCACATCCACAAGTAGGTGCCGGATCACTAGTCCCGACTTTCGTCCCTGCTCGACTAGTAAGTCTCACAGTCAAGCTCCCTTGTGCACTTACACTCGCCACCTGATTGCCAACCAGGCTGAGGGAACCTTTGGGCGCCTCCGTTACTCTTTGGGAGGCAACCGCCCCAGTTAAACTACCCACCAGGCACTGTCCCCAACCCAGATCATGGGCCAAGGTTAAGGTATCCACTACGGTCAGAGTGGTATTTCAACAACGACTCCACAACCACTAGCGTGGCCGCATCAACGTCTCCCACCTATCCTACACAAACCGCACCGAACACCAATACCAAGCTATAGTGAAGGTCCCGGGGTCTTTTCGTCCTGCCGCGCGAAACGAGCATCTTTACTCGTACTGCAATTTCACCGGGCCTGTGGTTGAGACAGCAGGGGAGTCGTTACGCCATTCGTGCAGGTCGGAACTTACCCGACAAGGAATTTCGCTACCTTAGGATGGTTATAGTTACCACCGCCGTTTACTGGGGCTTAAATTCTCCGCTTCGACCCAAAGGGTCTAACAGGTCCTCTTAACCTTCCAGCACCGGGCAGGCGTCAGTCCGTATACATCAACGTAAAAGTCTTCGCACGGACCTGTGTTTTTGATAAACAGTCGCTCCCCTCTATTCTCTGCGACCCCACACAGCAACAACCACCGCAAAAGGGTGGCGCACCATGTAAGGTCCCCCTTCTCCCGAAGTTACGGGGGCAATTTGCCGAGTTCCTTAACCACAGTTCACCCGACCGCCTTAGTATTCTCTACCTGACTACCTGTGTCGGTTTCGGGTACGGGCCGTGTACACACTCGCTAGAGGCTTTTCTCGACAGCATAGGATCACCACCATCACCCACAAAAGGGCTACGCATCACGCCTCACACAAAAGGGCCGATGCATTTCACACCAACCCGTGCCACACGCTTACACCGCAATCCATTAAACGGCGTGGCTACCTTCCTGCGTCACCCCATCACTGCACTACTACGGATCAGGCCCCACCCCACACACCACCACCAGTGGCCCAAAGACCACAACAGTAGCGGCATAAAGGGCGGTTAGTATCACCGCCTCGCACCTGGGCGCATATACACGGGTACGGGAATATCAACCCGTTAACCATCGACTACGCCTGTCGGCCTCGCCTTAGGACCCGACTCACCCTGGGAAGACGAACTTGACCCAGGAACCCTTAGTCATCCGGCGGATAAGATTCTCACTTACCACTCGTTACTCATGCCTGCATTCTCACTCGCACACAGTCCACAACCCCTTACGGTACTGCTTCACCCCATGCACGACGCTCCCCTACCCAAACACACACAACATGTGCTTGCCGCGGCTTCGGCGGTGTACTTGAGCCCCACTAAATTGTCGGCGCGGAACCACTCGACCAGTGAGCTATTACGCACTCTTTCAAGGATGGCTGCTTCTAAGCCAACCTCCTGGCTGTCTTCGCGATCCCACATCCTTTTCCACTTAGTACACCCTTAGGGGCCTTAACCGGCGATCTGGGCTGTTTCCCTCTCGACTATGAAGCTTATCCCCCACAGTCTCACTGCCATGCACCACTTCACCGGCATTCGGAGTTTGGCTGACATTGCTAAGATGATAGTCCCGCTCAACCAACCAGTAGCTCTACCTCCGGCAAGCTAACATGACGCTGCACCTAAATGCATTTCGGGGAGAACCAGCTATCACGGAGTTTGATTGGCCTTTCACCCCTACCCACAACTCATCCCCTCAGTTTTCAACCTAAGTGGGTTCGCGCCTCCACAACCTCTTACAGCTGCTTCACACTGGCCATGGGTAGATCACCCCGCTTCGGGTCTAGGACATGCCACTAACAACACCCCATTAGGATTCGCTTTCGCTACGACTACCCCACCAACGGGTTAACCTCGCGACATGCCGCTAACTCGCAGGCTCATTCTTCAAAAGGCACGCCATCACACACACGAAGGTGCTCTGACGGATTGTAAGCGCACGGTTTCAGGAACTATTTCACTCCCCTCCCGGGGTACTTTTCACCATTCCCTCACGGTACTATCCACTATCGGTCACACTGAGTATTTAGGCTTACCGGGTGGTCCCGGCAGATTCACAACAGATTCCACGAGCCCGCTGCTACTCGGGAAACACACCAACATTCATGCATATGCCTTCACGTACAGGGGCTCTCACCCACTACGGCGCACCATCCCAGGCAACTTCCGCTAACACACACACAAACGCACAGACATGACAGTGCCTGAACAATGCATCCCCACAACCCCACATGCGCAACCTCTGCCAAGTATCACACACACATGGTTTAGCCTCATCCACTTTCGCTCGCCACTACTCACGGAATCACACTTGTTTTCTTCTCCTACGGGTACTGAGATGTTTCACTTCCCCGCGTCAACCCCCACACAGACTATGAATTCACCTGCAGGTAACACCACACAACCGGTGCCAGGTTTCCCCATTCGGACATCCTCGGATCAACGCTTAGTTGGCAACTCCCCGAGGCTTAACGCAGCCTCACACGTCCTTCATCGGCTCAGCATGCCAAGGCATCCACCGTACGCCCTTGACCAAAAAACACAACACAAAAAACACACAAGAATAAAGATGCTCGCGTCCACTATACAGTTCTCACACACCACACCCACACACCCAACCACCACCACACAAACAGCAGCAGCAGCAAGCATGCAAGCCACAGAACAACACACATGTGCCATCCCAGACACCCAACAGCGCACCAACACAACATTTGCTCGCAGGAAAAAGGCCACATACCACACGCACAAAGCACAACAACCACACGTCATGCCGGCATGCATCCACCCGGATTTTAAACAACACAGTGGCAGCACCACACACGGGCACTCAACCACCACACCTGCAACCGCAGGCACACAAAACAAAAGCTCCTTAGAAAGGAGGTGATCCAGCCGCACCTTCCGGTACGGCTACCTTGTTACGACTTCGTCCCAATCGCCGATCCCACCTTCGACGGCTCCCACTTAAGGCCACCGGCTTCGGGTGTTACCAACTTTCATGACGTGACGGGCGGTGTGTACAAGGCCCGGGAACGTATTCACCGCAGCGTTGCTGATCTGCGATTACTAGCGACTCCGACTTCATGGGGTCGAGTTGCAGACCCCAATCCGAACTACGACCGGCTTTCAGCGATTAGCTCCACCTCACAGTATCGCACACGCGCTGTACCGACCATTGTAGCATGTGTGAAGCCCTGGACATAAGGGGCATGATGATTTGACGTCATCCCCACCTTCCTCCGAGTTAACCCCGGCAGTCTCTCATGAGTCCCCAACCAAATGCTGGCAACATAAGACAAGGGTTGCGCTCGTTGCGGGACTTAACCCAACATCTCACGATACGAGCTGACGACAACCATGCACCACCTGTACACCAGCCACAAGGGAAACTACATCTCTGCAGCGATCTGATGCATGTCAAGCCCAGGTAAGGTTCTTCGCGTTGCATCGAATTAATCCACATGCTCCGCCGCTTGTGCGGGCCCCCGTCAATTCCTTTGAGTTTTAGCCTTGCGGCCGTACTCCCCAGGCGGGGCGCTTAATGCGTTAGCTACGGCACGAACCCCGTGGAAGGGACTCACACCTAGCGCCCACCGTTTACGGCATGGACTACCAGGGTATCTAATCCTGTTCGCTACCCATGCTTTCGCTCCTCAGCGTCAGTTACTGCCCAGAGACCTGCCTTCGCCATCGGTGTTCCTCCTGATATCTGCGCATTTCACCGCTACACCAGGAATTCCAGTCTCCCCTACAGCACTCAAGTTATGCCCGTATCGCCTGCAGTCCCACAGTTAAGCCATGGACTTACACAAACGACGCGACAAACCACCTACGAGCTCTTTACGCCCAGTAATTCCGGACAACGCTCGCACCCTACGTATTACCGCGGCTGCTGGCACGTAGTTAGCCGGTGCTTCTTATCCAGGTACCGTCACAAAAGCTTCGTCCCTGGCGAAAGGAGTTTACAACCCGAAGGCCTTCATCCCCCACGCGGCGTCGCTGCATCAGGCTTGCGCCCATTGTGCAATATTCCCCACTGCTGCCTCCCGTAGGAGTCTGGGCCGTATCTCAGTCCCAATGTGGCCGTACACCCTCTCAGGCCGGCTACCCGTCGACGCCTTGGTAGGCCATTACCCCACCAACAAGCTGATAGGCCGCGAGCTCATCCCATACCGCAAAAGCTTTCCACCACCGACACTAAACGATGGTCCTATCCAGTATTAGACCCAGTTTCCCAAGCTTATCCCGAAGTACAGGGCAGATCACCCACGTGTTACTCACCCGTTCGCCACTCGAGTACTCCTGCAAGCAGGAGCCTTTCCGTTCGACTTGCATGTGTTAAGCACGCCGCCAGCGTTCATCCTGAGCCAGGATCAAACTCTCCACAAAAAGTTTCAGCAGAAACAGGCCGTGAAAAGCCCAAACCCAACCAAAAACAAACCAACCACCACACCACACCACACACAAACATGCAGCACGACACAGTGAACTGGCCAATCCTCAAATTACAAAACAGCCACCCCCCACCCGACGAGGGCAAAAAAAAGGGGGGCAACCAAAAAACAGCATCCACAATCCGCGAATCAATCACGCACCACAAACACCAACAAGCAGCATCCCATCAAAGGTTCAGACACCACCCACCGGCACACACCAACCACCACCATCACAAACAACAGCAGCAGCCAGCACACGCAGCACACAACCAACCCACAAACAAAAAATGCATTGGCACACTATCGAGTTCTCACACAACACACGCACACCCTCACAGCCCAACCAGACTGCTCAAGCGGCAAGAAGTCAATCTACACAACCGGTAACCAGAAGTCAAACACAACGTTAACCCCAGCAACCAACTCTGCACTTATCAACTCCCCATCACCTCGCGGCGACGAAACAACACACTAAACCCCCACCCACCAACACCACAAATCCCCAGCACAACCCAACAAACGGGGAACAGTATTACGCGACCTTGACGCCGGCGAAGTTCTTCTTGCCGCGACGCAGAACCAGCCATTCCCCGTGCAGCAGGTCGTCCGCGTCCGGGGTCCACTCCTCCGATTCAACGCGGACATTGTTGGCGTAGACGCCGCCCTCCTTGATGGATCGACGCGCGGCCCCGCGAGAGTCGGCAAGGCCCGTCCCCACCAGATAATCCACAATCGTATCTTCCTGGCTCGCCTGGTAGACGGCCGTTTCCTTCACCGCAGATTCGAGCGTCGCGCGGTCGAGCGCGGCAAGCTCGGCGCGCCCAAAAAGCGCCTGGGACGCGAGTTCGACGGCCTCAGTCGCCTCTGCCCCGTGGACAAGTGTCGTCATTTCGCGCGCGAGGCGCTTCTGAGCCTCCCGCGCGTAGGGGCGTTCCTCGACCTCGACGGCAAGCTCGTCGAGCTCTTCTTTCGTGAGGAATGTGAACCAGCGCAGGAAGCGGATAACGTCGGCGTCTGCGGTGTTCACGAAGTACTGGTACCAGGTGTACGGGCTGGTCATCTCGGGATCGAGCCAGAGCGAGCCTCCGCCGGTGGACTTGCCAAACTTCTTGCCCTCGGAGTCCGTCACAAGCGGCACCGTCAGGGCGTGAACGTGCGCACCGTCCATGCGACGGTTCAGGTCAACGCCGGCGACGAGGTTGCCCCACTGATCGCCGCCGCCAACTTGCAGGACGCAGTCGTGGTTGCGGCGCAGCTGAACGAAGTCGTTCGCCTGCAGCAGCATGTAGGAGAACTCCGTGTAAGAAATGCCGTCGGATTCCAAGCGCCGCTTGACGGTTTCACGGCCGAGCATGGTGGCCAGCGAGAAGTGCTTTCCCACGTCACGCAGAAAGTCGATGACCGTCCAGTCCTTTATCCAATCGTTGTTGTTCACCAGCAGCGCGCCGTTGGGACCGTCAAAATCCACAAAGCGCTTGAGTTGGCCGGAGATCCGCTGTGCCCAGTCGGCGACGGTGTCAGAGGAGTTCATCGAACGCTCCCCCACGTCGCGTGGGTCGCCGATCATGCCCGTGGCCCCACCGGCGAGAACAATCGGCCGGTGACCCGCGAGCTGGAAGCGTCGCAGCATCAGAAGCGGCACTAGGTGGCCAGCGTGCAGCGACGGCCCAGTCGGGTCAAACCCGCAGTAGAGCGAAATGGGCTCCGTGGTGGCTTGGCGCAGGTTGTCCAGGTCCGTGGACTGGTTCACCAGCCCACGCCACTCGATGTCGTCGACAATGTTTACGGGTGCGGTCATGCTCTGTTCACGCTCTTTCTAGTTCGGGTGGGGCTGGGCTTCGCTGCTCAGCAGCACCGGGATGCCATCCTCGATGCGGTAGGCGATGCTGAGCCGCTCGTTGATGAGCAGCTGCGCGTCGTCGTCGTAGACCAGCGGACCCTTGTCCTGCGGACAGACGAGGATCTCCAGCAACGTCGGATCTAGGCTCATGACGGTCGATCGTACCCGCCGGGGTCGGGGGCATCATCGTTGGAGTAGGCGTCGTCCAACCCGGGCAGTTCACCGAGCTCAACACGCAGAAAGTTCGCCTGGGAGTCCATTGCGCGCAGGTTGTCTTCGACAATCCCGTTCTTGATGCGCTCGGCGGCCTGGGTCAGCGTGCTCAGCGAGTCGACGACAACGGCGACGGCGCGCTCCTCGCGGAAGTTCGGGGCGGCGAGGTAGGTCCCCACAACCTCTGGGTAGTAGATTTTCACGATGTTCCAGATGGTCTGCCTATGCTGCGGGGTGGGCTCCAGGTGCTCCCACTGGCCCAGAACGAAGCGGATGTTGTCCTCCAGTGCATAGGCCTGGTAGAGCACGTCGTCCACGGGTTCCGCCTGCCTGAGCTGGGCTGTGGTGCGCCGGTACGCGTCTTCGAGGAGTTGCGGTGTGGGCACAAGCGGCGCCGGGGGCAGCTCTTTCTGCTTCTGCGGAGGTGTGAGCGCGGCGCCGGCCCCGTAGGCGGCGACGGCGGCGATTGGCCACAAAAACCCGAGGCCGAAAGCGATGTGCAGCACAACGACGAGGATCGCGCACACCATACCGACCTGGTTTTTGCGCGAGCGGAGGAACTCCGAAAAACCGCCCCCGGACTGCTTACTGGTAGCCACGAATCTCCTTAAAGGCCGCCTCCAAGTCGCCGCCCAAGGCGTCGAACACCGCGCCACCGGTTAGCCCGGCAAGCTTCTCCATCTCTTTGCGGTTGGCCTCGCCGTACAGGATGACGAAGACGGGGATCCGTCGCTTCTCGGCGGGCAGGCGTTGGTAGGCGGCCTCGAATTGAGAATAGTTCGGGCCGACATTCGCTTCGCCGTCGCTAAGCAGGACGATCGATGGGATGCCCTGGGAGGTGTCCGTCGCCTCGAGAGCGTCCAAAAGCGCCGAGTACATCGCGGTCGATCCGATCGGCGTCTGGACGTGCAAATAGGCTTTGACCTCGGTGATCACCTTCGGGTTGTCGCGGTCGAACTCCACGGTGAACGGCTCGCGCGGTTCGTCGCTAAACGGCAGGAAGGTCACCGACTCGCGGTCGCGGAAAGAGACGTCGCCGATGAGGGTGGACGCGGAGCCGTCGACAAGCGACAGCATGATCGCGCGCAGTGACTCCATGCGCTCGCCCACCATCGAGCCCGAGGTATCGAGGACGAAGGTGGTAGTACCCGGCTGGCGGTACTCGTTGTTGTACGCGAGGAGCAGGTCGTCGACCACGCCCTGATTCGCAGGAAAGGGAAGCTCAATGACCTGCTGGGCTTCAATCTCCGCTGGGAGAGTGTCTACGGCTTCCACCGGGCGGCGGTACGTCAGCGCGATGTCTTCTTGGTGCTCGATAAGCCAGTCCGCGAAGGCTTTGACTTTGTCGGCGGCGTCCGGGTGAGCGGGGTTCGCCAAGGTGGACAAGGGATAATCGGCGGTGATCACGCCGTCGGAAGGCACGATGACGGAGATCCGGTGGCCTTGGTCGCGCAGCTGGTGCAGCGTCGACTCGTAGTTGACAATCGCGTCCGCGCGGTCCGGCTCGCTGGCAAAAGCCTCCGCGAGCCAACCCGAGGAGCCCGAGACCAGCGACTGCGCGTGGAACAGCGCGGCCAGGGTCGGGCTAACCCGCTCAAGATCGGCCGGTCCCACGGCTTGGCCGGTATCCGCGACGGCGGTGGCTACCGACACAAGTGCCGAAAAACCGGAGTTCGAGGCCGAGGGGTCCGTCATGCCGAAGGTGAACTTCCCCTCCTGCGCCGCCTGCGCGAAGTCCGCCCACGTCGGCTGCTGCGCGTCCCAGCCGAGCTCTTTCGCCGTCTCCTCCCACACCCCGAACGCGACGGGGCTGGAGGCGATCTTCGTCTCGTCCGCCAGCTTGTCCGACGCGCCGATGAGGTGCACGTAGCGGTTAGTGGCAAACCAGGTGGCGTCCACTTCCCCATCGAACTGCCCGCGGCTCAGCGCCTGCGAATTGTCCAGCGTGCCGCCGGGAAACTCGAGCGTTATGCCGAAGCCGAGGTCCTCGGCCGCTTGGTCGGCCAGGCCCGTCAGGTCGCTCAGCTCGGTAGCAGCGACGATGGTCAGTTCGCCCGAGTTTGGGGCCCCGGCGGGTCCGCCCGCACCGAGGTCTTCACCGAGGGAGCACCCGGTGAGCGCTACCACGCCCAACGCCGCCCCGAGAATCGTCCACAATCGTGTCATTGCTCTGTCTCCTCCTCGGCCGGCGGCGGGGCGATGACGCCGTAGCGCGTGCCAATGCCGTCGATAAGCTTTTCCAGCCGGTCGTAGTGGGGCGGGTCAACCGAGTTGATGTAGTCAGTGGGCGGCGCGAGGCCGCGGGCCTCCATCTCCTCGGCGAGCGAGCCCGCCGTCGCCGGCCGGAAGCCGTGGCGGGCCGCGAGCTTCTGCAGCTTTTCGTCATGGGTGAGCAGGCGGCCGATCTCCTTGCCCTCCTCTGTCACACCGACAATGCCGTGGTTTGCCAGCACCGTCGGGCTGAGCTGAAGCAGCACCATGTCGTTGCGGATCCGGGAATTCGGGCGCAGTTGCTCGCCGACGAACTGCGCCTCGTAGACCATCACCAGCGGGGCCGCGCCCATCCCCTGCGCGAGGTACTCGTCGAAGGGGCCGGAAGACGTCGACTCCGAGTACCCCTGGCCAGTGAAAAACGGCGAGATTTCGCCGATGAGGTAACCCGCGTCATCCGCCCGCGCGCTGTCGCGCTCCGCGAACTCCCACGCCAGCAGGGACAAGTACATCGCGGCGGAGTTCGAGGTGCGGATGTCCGTGCTGCGAATCTGCACGGAACGCGGCGAGGGAAACGCCTCACTCAAGTCGCGCCACCGCGCTCCCGAGCGGGCCAGGTCCACGTACGCCCCGACGTCGAGCACGTACGCGCCGCCCTCCTCGCGCACCACTCCCTCTTTGAGGAGGATGTCGGCGATGGTATGCCAGCTCGCCACGGCCATCGGGGAAAAGAAGGGGTACTCGACGCTCGCGCCGGCCACCTGCTCCAAGACCTTCTGGGAGGCGGGGGCGGAAGAGGGCGAGACGAAATCCTGGGCGGCCACGTCCACCCCGGTCGCAATCTTGCGCGAGCCAGCGGTTGAAACTGAGACCTCGTAACCCAGCTCGGCGAAGCGCTCGACCACCTCCGAGTCCTCGAAGAAGCCGCGCTTTTCGGAGCCGATGACCCCGTGCACCGAGGTGAGGCCCGCCCGCGCGCTCCCCCCGTTCTCTCGGCCGTCATTCGTTTCCGCACCCCCGCCGAGCACCACGGCCGCGATGACCACTCCAACGAGGACGACGCCGAGCACGATGGATGCTCCCCGCCCTCGGCGCTTGGAGTTTGGCTTCGTACCCGGCGTCGCAATATTGTTATGCGAACCTGAGCTGCTGGGAACAGTCATGCGCCCATATTACTTAGGAACGCACAGGTTTTCCCGCCCATTCGCGAAACTGGTTCGCCGCTTCCCGGACGCGCTCGCGCTGCTCCTCGACGCGCACCTTCGCGGTACCGCCCCGCGTCGCGCGCGAGGCGACCGCCCCTTCGACGGTGAGCACCTCCCGCACCTCGGGCAGCAGACGCTTATCGACGCCCGCAAGCTCCTCATCCGTCAAGTCCACGAGGTCCACTCCCCTCGCTTCGGCGATGCGCACGCACGCGCCGGAGGCCTCGTGCGCTTCGCGGAAGGGCACGCCCTGGCGCACCATCCACTCGGCGAGGTCGGTGGCCAGCGTGTAACCGGCGGGCGCGAGCTCGCGCATCCGCTCCTCGTGGAAAACCAACGTGGATACCAAACCAGTCATCGCCGGCAGGAGGGTGCGCAGCTGCGTCACCGAGTCGATGACGGGCTCCTTGTCCTCCTGGAGGTCCCGGTTGTACGCCAGGGGCATGGCCTTGAGCGTGGACAGCAAGCCGGTGAGGTTGCCGATGAGGCGACCGGTTTTGCCGCGCGCGAGCTCCGGGACGTCCGGGTTTTTCTTCTGCGGCATGATGGACGAGCCGGTGGACCAGGCGTCGTCAAGCGTGACGTAGCCAAACTCCGGGGTAGACCAGGCGATGATCTCCTCGGCGAAGCGCGATAGGTCGACGGCGATCTGGGCGAGCACGTAGGCGGTCTCGGCGGCGAAGTCGCGCGAGGCCGTGCCGTCCAGCGAGTTATCTGCGGCTGAATCGAACCCGAGCTCAGCGGCAATCGCCTCCGGGTCCAGCTGGAGCGAGGATCCCGCCAGCGCGCCGGAGCCGTAGGGCGAGACCGCCAGCCGCTTGTCGGCGTCCTGGATCCGCTCCAGGTCGCGCAGCAGCGGCTGCGCGTGGGCAAGCAGCGAGTGCGCCAGAAGGATCGGCTGTGCCGCCTGGAAGTGGGTCTTGCCCGGCATGATCGCGCCCGGGTGCGCCTCGGCCTGCTCGACGAGCGCGTCGATGAGGTCGGCGACGTCGAGGGCGATTCCGCGCAGGGCGTCGCGGCACCACATGCGGAACATCGCGGCGACCTGGTCGTTGCGGGAGCGCCCGGCCCTCAGGCGCCCGCCGACCTCCGGGCCGACGCGGTCGATGAGGCCGCGCTCCATCGCGCCGTGGACGTCTTCGTCGGTCGGCGCCGGGGCGAACGTCCCGTCGGCGACGTCGCGACCCAGCTGGTCGAGTCCGTCGAGCATGGTCGCCAGGTCAGCGTCGGACAGCAAGCCTGCCCTGTTGAGCACCTTCGCGTGCGCCGTGGAGGCGAGCACGTCGTAGGGCGCCAGGACCCAGTCAAAGTGCGTGGACACGGACAGGGCGAACATCGCCTCGGAGGGGCCGCCGGAGAAACGGCCGCCCCACAGCGCGCCCTCGTTGGTCGCGTGGCGCTCCATTTACTTGCCCGCCTCCCGGTCGCGCTTGTTGGCGATCTGCGAGGACAAGCCGTGGAGGCGCACGAAGCCCTTGGCTAGAGTCTGGTCGAAGGTGTCGCCGGTGTCGTAGGTGGCCAGGTTGAAATCGTAGAGCGAGTGGTTCGAACGTCGGCCGTTGACGGTCGCGCGGCCGCCGTGGAGGACCATGCGGATGTCGCCGGTGACGTGTTCCTGGGTCGAATCGATGAAAGCGTCGAGCGAGCGCTTCAGCGGACCGAACCAGAGGCCGTCGTAGACCTCCTCGGACCAGCGGGCCTCGATGAGGCGCTTGTAGCGGGCGAGCTCGCGCTCGACGGTGACGTCCTCGAGGGCCTTGTGCGCGGTGATGAGCGTCAGGGCGCCGGGCGCCTCATAGACCTCGCGGGACTTGATGCCCACGAGGCGGTCCTCGACCATGTCGAGGCGGCCGATGCCCTGAGCACCCGCGCGGCGGTTCAGCTCCTCGATGGCCTCGAGGACGCTGACCTGACGGCCGTCGATGGCGACGGGGACGCCGGACTCGAAGGAAATGATGACCTCGTCGGGGGCGTTACCCAGGGCCGGGTCCTCCGTGTAGGAGTACAGGTCCTTTGTGGGCGGGTTCCACAGATCTTCCAGGAAGCCGGTCTCCACGGCGCGGCCCCACACGTTCTGGTCGATGGAGAACGGGGACGCCGCGGACTGTTCGATCGGCAGGTCCTTGCCCTCGGCGTAGGCGATGGCCTTGTCGCGCGTCCACGCAAAATCGCGCGCCGGGGCGACGATCTCCAGATCCGGGTCCTGGTTGAGGAAGCCGACCTCGAAGCGGACCTGGTCGTTGCCCTTCCCGGTGCAGCCGTGGGCGACGTGGGTGCCGCCGTGCTCCTGGGCAGCCTTGACCAGGTGCTTAACAATCAGCGGGCGCGAGATCGCCGAGACGAGCGGGTACTCACCCTGGTAAAGGGCGTTGGCCTTAATCGCCGGCACGCAGTACTGCTCCGCGAACTCGTCCTTCGCGTCGATGACGATGGACTCGACGGCACCGCAGCCGAGGGCGCGCTGGCGCACGGATTCCATGTCCTCACCACCCTGGCCGAGGTCAAGAGCGACGGCGACGACGTCGCCCTCGATCATCTCGCCGAGGTACGGGATGGCCACGGAGGTGTCGAGGCCGCCGGAATACGCGAGGACTACGCGGTTGGTCATAAAAAATCTCCTTGTCAATGAGTCAATGAGGTGTTCAGTTAGTTGGTCAGGGCACTCAGAATGGGCCACGGCTCTAGGTCGAGGATAGCGTTCCCCCCAACATCAGCTGCGCCAGGTCGGCACCGGTGAGCGGTTCCCGCGCGAGGACGAAGATTGTGTCGTCTCCCGCGATGCACCCGACCACCTGGTCAAGACCCACCCTGTCGATGTAGCTGGCCAGGTACTGCGCGGCCCCCGGAGGGGTGCGCAGGACGGCGATCGAGCCGGACGAGTCGGCAGTGACCACGAGCTCGTCGAGCATGCGCCGCAGCTTTTCTCGCGGGCCGGAGTACGAGGGGCCCGCGGCGCCGCGGACGGTGTAGAAGGCGCCCCCGCCGTCGGTGGGGCGGACCTTTTTGGCCCCGATCTCGTCAAGGTCGCGCGAGAGCGTCGCCTGTGTGATGTCGATGCCCTCCGATTTGAGGATCTCGGAGAGTTTCACCTGGCTGGAGACCCGGGTCGTGTCCAGAATCTCCAGGATCCGCGCCTGCCGGGCCGTGCGCGAGACCGGTTGCGTCATTCCTGGTGCTCCAGGAGCCAGACAAGTAGCGCCTTCTGCGCGTGCAGCCGGTTTTCCGCCTCGTCGAACACCCGCGAGGCGGGGCCGTCGATGACGTCCGCGGTGACCTCGCTCCCGCGGTAGGCAGGCAGGCAGTGCAGGAAGATCGCGTCGTCCGCGGCGCGGGCCATCATCGACTGGTTCACCTGGTACGGCAGGAACGGCGTGCGCCGGTCCTTACCGTCGCCCTCCATCCCCATGGACACCCACGTGTCGGTGATCACCACGTCGGCGCCGTCCACGGCTGCAAGGTCGGACGTCACCGTGACCGTCGCTCCCGTCTCCTCGGCGCGCTCAAGGGCCCGGTCTACGAACTGTTTCTTGGGCAAGAATCCTTCCGGCGCGACGATGGCGATGTCCATGCCGGCGGTGGCGAAGCCGATCATGTAGGAGTTCGCCATGTTGTTGTCGCCGTCGCCGAGGTAGACCGCCTTCTTGCCGCGCAGCCCCGCCGGCCCGTCCTCCGGGCAGAGGTTTTCCACCACGGTCTGCAGGTCCGCGAGGATCTGGCACGGGTGCAGGTCATCCGACAGGGCGTTCACCAGCGGCACGGTCGCCGACTGCGCCATGTCGAGGAGGTTCTGGTGGTCGTAGGTGCGCCACACGATCGCCTCAACGTAGCGCGAGAGCACGGCGCCGGTGTCCTGGTAAGTCTCGCCCTTGCCCATCTGCGAGTTGCCGGTCTCGGTCACGATGGCGTGCCCGCCCAGATGCGCGATGCCAGCGTCGAAGGAAAAGCGAGTGCGTGTCGACGTCTTATCAAACAGCACGGCGACGGACAGCGGCCCCTCTAAGGGGCGGCGCGATAAGGGCGCGCGCTTGAGCTCGGCGGCGAGCTGGAGTACCTCCGCCTGCTCGGCGGGAGTCAGATCGTCGTCTGCGAGGAAGTGGCGGGGTGAATGTGTCATGTGTAGTCCTCCTGCTTAGCTGTCCGGTTAGTTGGCGGCCGCCGCGTGGCCAAGGGCGTCGCCCAGTGCCTGCGCGATACGGCGAGTCGCCTCCGCGATGTCTTCGTCGGTGATCACCAGGGGCGGGGTGAGACGGAGCACGTGGTCCGCCGGTGCGTTGAGGATCACGCCGTGTGTGAGCCCGGCCGCAACGGCCTGCTTGGCCACCGGCGCATCCAGCACGACACCGAGCATGAGCCCGCGCCCTCGCACGCTCTTTACGCCGCGGAGCTCCCCGAGCTCGCGGGCGAGCTCCCCGCCCTTGCGCGCTACCTCGGCGAGAAAGGCGTCGTCGACAACATCGAGGACCGCGTTGGCGGCGGCGCACACGACGGGGTTGCCGCCGAAGGTGGTGCCGTGCGAGCCGGGGCCGAACAGCTGGGCTGCGGCGCCCCGGGCGATGACGGCGCCGATGGGCAGCCCTGCGCCGAGCCCCTTTGCCATCGTGACCACGTCGGGGGCGACGCCGTCGTGCTCGTGGGCGAAAAACCTTCCGGTGCGCCCCACGCCGGTCTGCACCTCGTCGACGACCATGAGGATGCCGTGCTCGTCGCACAGATCGCGCACCGCACGCAGGAAGCCTTCCGGGGCGGGCACTACCCCGGTCTCGCCTTGGATGGGTTCGAGGAAGATCGCCGCGACGGAGGACGGATCCATCTCCACGAGGGCGCGCAGGTAGTCGGCGTCACCGTAGGGGTAGAACTCCACGCCCGGGGTGAGCGGCTCGAAGACGGCGCGCTTGGCGGGCTGCCCCGTCAGCGCCAGCGAGCCCAGGGTGCGGCCGTGGAAACCGTGGTGGGCGGCCAGGACGCGGCGCCGGCCGGTCAGCCGGGCCAGCTTGAAGGCGGCCTCGTTCGCCTCGGCGCCGGAGTTGCAGAAGAAGGCGCGGGCGGTGGCGTCGCCAAGCTTCGCTTTCAGCCGCCCCGCCAAGCGCACGACGGGCTGGGAGGCAAAGAGGTTCGACACGTGGCCGAGCTGCGCGACTTGGCTGCTGACCGCCTCCACGACGGCGGGGTGGCCGTGGCCGAGCGCGTTAACGGCGATGCCCGCGAGCAGGTCGATATATTCCGCACCCTCGGCGTCCTTCACGCGGGCACCGCGGCCCGAGACAAGCTCGAGGGGCGGGGCGCCGTAGGTGTTCATGAGCACGTCGTCCCACTGCCTCGGGGCCGAGCGCTGGAGCGTCGAGTCGGTCATGCGCGATCATCCTTCCGGAAGACGGTTCCCTCGGGGTAGTTGGCGGCATCGAAGGCGTCGGGAAGCACCATGGTGCCGATGCCCCCCATGGTGAGCAGCTCGAGCAGGACCGCGTGGGCGAGGCGCCCGTCGATGACGTGAGCGGCGCGCACCCCGCCGTGCACCGCGGTCAGGCACGCCTGCATCTTCGGGATCATGCCCGAGTCGAGCGCGGGCATCATCTTCTCAAGGTCGCCGACCTCGACGCGCGAGAGCAGCGAATCCTTGTTCGGCCAATCCGTGTAGAGGCCTTCCACGTTGGTGAGCACGACGAGGCGCTCCGCACCGATCGCCGCGGCGAGTGCCCCTGCGGCCTCGTCCGCGTTGATGTTGTAGACGTTGCCGTCCTCGCCCGGGGCGATGCCGGAGACCACGGGGATGCGGCCGGCCTCGATGATGTCCATGACGGCGGAGGGGTTGACGTCGACAATCGTGCCCACCAGTCCGATGTCGAGGTCCTCCCCGTTGACCCGGACGTGGCGGCGTTGCGCGCGGAACAGGCCGGCGTCTTCTCCCGAGGTGCCGACGGCGTACGGCCCATGGGAGTTAATCCGGCCGAGCAGGTCGCGGCCGACCTGCCCGAAGAGCACCATGCGCACCACGTCGAGGATCTCGGGCGTGGTCACACGGTAGCCTTTGACGAACTCGCCTTGGTCGAGGCCGAGCCGGCGCAGCATGGCAGAGATCTGCGGCCCGCCGCCGTGCACGACGACGGGTTTCGCTCCTACCGTGCGCAAAAAGACCATGTCCGCGGCGAAGGCGGCCTTGAGCTCCTCGTCGATCATGGCGTTCCCGCCGTACTTCACCACCACGATCTTGTCGCGGAAGTGCTGCAGCCACGGTAGGGCTTCGGCGAGGACGTACGCGCGTGTCTCGTTGTTGAGTGTCACTAGGTGCTCGTTCATACTCCCCTCCTAGGTGCTGTAGGCCGAGTTGATCTCCACGTACGCGTGCGACAGGTCCGTGGTACGCACCGTCGCACGCCCTCGTCCCCCGGTGCCGAGATCCACGCGGACCTGGATATCCGCCCCAGATAGATCCACCTCGCGCGCGCCGGGCGCTCCCGTGGACGCCACGCACACCGGCTGCCCGTTGAAGCTGACCGAAATATTGTCGGGGTCCATCGTCGCCGGCGCCATCCCCACCGCGGCGAGCACGCGACCCCAGTTCGGGTCGGAGCCAAACATCGCGCACTTGAACAGGGTGTCGCGCCCAATCGTGCGCGCCGCCTCGCGCGCCTCGTCGTCGGAGTCGGCGCCCTCGACGGTGATGCTCACCCGCTTGGTCACACCTTCAGCGTCGGCCTGCATCTGCACCGCGAGCGACTCGCAGACCTGCAGGATCGCAGCGTCGAGCTCCTCCTGATCAGGGGCGATCCCGCTCGCCCCGCTGGCAAGGGCGATGACCGTGTCGTTCGTCGACGTCGTGCCGTCGATGTCGAGGACGTCGAAGGTGGCGGCCGTCGCGCGTCGCAGCGCGAGGCCGAGGGCATCGCTGCTTATCGACGCATCAGTGGTCACGCACACCAACATCGTCGCCAGGGAGGGGGCCATCATCCCGACGCCCTTGCCCATTGCGCCGACGGACCAGCCGTCGCCCTCGACGTGTGCCTCCTTGGCCACCGTGTCTGTGGTCATGATCGCGCGGGCCGCCGCTGCCCCGCCGGCGGCGTCGAGCCCGCCAACCAGAGCGGCAACGCCGGCGCGGACCTTATCCATCGGCAGCGGGTCGCCGATCAGCCCAGTCGAGCACACCGCGACCCCACCCGGTTCCATGCCGAGCGCCTGCGCAACGAGCTGCTGCGTCTCGGCGGCGTCGGCGTCGCCCTGGGAGCCGTTGAGCGCATTCGCGTTGCCGGAGTTGTACACCACGGCCGTCAGCGTGCCGTCCGCGATGGCGCGGCGGGTCACCTTCACCGGGGAGGCGACGATGCGGTTGCGGGTGAACACGGCCGCCGCCGCACGTTCGGGCCCCTCGTTGACCACCAGGGCCATGTCGGGGTTGCCCGAGGGTTTAATCCCCGCCGTCGTCGCCGCGGCCCTAAAGCCCCGCGGCGTGGTTATTCCCGTCATGGGGGGAACTCCTTCGCTCGTTGTGTGTGTTTAGGGCGCCACTCCCGCGGTGGGCAGACCCGAGGTCTCCTCCCAGCCGAGGGCGATGTTCATGCACTGCACGGCCGCACCCGCGGTGCCCTTGGTGAGGTTGTCGATGACCGCGGTGGCGAGGAGCTTGCCGGCGAGCTCGTCCGCCTCGACCTGGACGTGGCACATGTTCGTGCCTACGACGT
The DNA here is from genome assembly GCF_900105305.1 of Corynebacterium timonense. NCBI lineage: Bacteria > Bacillati > Actinomycetota > Actinomycetes > Mycobacteriales > Corynebacteriaceae > Corynebacterium > Corynebacterium timonense. The sequence goes on from NZ_LT629765.1 coordinate 1,035,805, forward strand.
TCTGGGTCTGCGGCTGTAGCCCGCCAGGCATGACCCACACGAAGGGTTCGTCCGCATAGTACGAGGCGTAGGCCTCGTGGGCCGTCTCCGTGGTCACCCCGGGGGTCAGCGGCGCGGTGATCGTGGTGAGAATGCCGCGCGAGAGCGGGGCGAGCACCGGTGTGAAGCTCACGCTCACGGGCGTGTCGGTGGCCTCGCGGAGGTTCTGCACGATCTCGGGGTTGTGGCGGTGGCGTCCCGCCGTGTTGTAGGCCTTGATCGATCCCATGGTTTCTGCGCCCAGCAGGGAGACGTTGGCCTTCTTTCCCGCCCCCGAGACGCCGGTGACGGACACGACGCTCAGGTCGGGGGTGACCAGGCCAGCGCTGACCGCAGGCAGGGCGGCGAGCGTGGCTCCCGTTGGGAAGCAGCCCGGGATGGCCACGCGGCGCGACGCCGCGATCTGTTCCCGGTGCCCCGGCATCTCCGGGATGCCGTAGGGCCACGAGCCCGCATGATCCTGACCGTAGTAGCGGCGCCAGTCCTCGGCGTCGCGCAACCGGAAATCCGCGGCGCAGTCGATCACCAGGGTGGAATCCGGCAGCGCGCGGACGATCTCCGCGGAGTACCCGTGCGGGAGACCGAGGAAGACGACGTCGTGGCCGGCAAGGATGTCCGGGCGCGTCTCCCTGATGACCCGGTCGGCCAAAGCGGGGAGGTGCGGCATCAGCGCCGCCACGGACTGCCCGGCGTTGCTGTTGCCGGTCAGCGCCCCGATTTCGATCTCGCCCGAGGCGTACTTCGGGTGGCCAAGCAGGAGCCGAAGGATTTCCCCTCCGGCGTACCCGGTGGCCCCTGCCACTGCTATCGTGAGTGCCATACAGCACACCGTACGCAATTATGCGCACGGGCGCAATTTATGCACGCATCTCTGCGCCGAAGTGTTCCTTCGCCGCCTCCGCCGCGGCGAGGCGCCCCGCCGACGCCTCGTCCTCCGTCAGCGTCCGATCGGGGGCCCGGAACACGAGGCCGAAGGCCAGGGACTTCTTGCCCTCCCCGAGCTGCGCCGAACGGTAGACGTCGAAAAGCGTCGCGCGCTCGAGCAGCTCGCCCGCTTCCTTTTCGACGACCCTCCGCACCGCTTCAGCAGGGACCTCCTCATCAACCACAAGGGCGATGTCCTGGTTGACCGCGGGGTACGACGAGAGCACCGGCGCCGGGAAGAATTCATCCGTCGGCAGCGCGCTGAGGTTGATCTCCATCGCGCATGTGCGCGCGGGCAGCTCCAAACGCTCGAGCACCTCGGGGTGCAGCTCCCCCGCGTGGCCCACGACCTGCCCGCCCGCGACGAGCGCCGCGCAGCGGCCCGGGTGCCACGGCAACTCCTGCGCCGCCTCAACGTCAAGCTCGACGCCCGCGGCGCGGGCGACCACGCGCGCTGACTCGACCGCATCGGCCCACGTATAGGCGCGTCCCTGCCCCCACGGCCCGGCGAGCTCCTGGCCGCCGGTGGCCACGGTCGCCGCGTAGAGGTCCTGCTGCGGCAGCGAGCCAATAAGCTCAGCGATGACCTCCTCGGCCGGGCGCGCGGCGACACTCGGCAGCGGTGAGACCTCCGCGCGTTTGAAGGACACCTGCGCCACCGAGAACAGCGCAAGATCCCGCCTCCCGCGCGCGACGTTGCGGCCCACCGCCTCCAGCATCGACGGCAAAAGCGTCGTGCCCAGCACGCCGTAGTCGGCGTCCAGCGGGTTGCGCACGCTCACGGTGTTACGGCGCGGATCCTCCGCCTCCAGGCCCCACGCGTCAAAGGTGTCGTTGGCGATGAACGGCGTCGGGATCACCTCAACGTAGCCCGAGTACGCCAGGGCGTGCGTCACGGCGCGGCGGCGGCGCTGCGCGCGCGACAGCCCGCGGCCGCCGCTCGGGGTAGGCAGCACCGACGGGATCTCGTCGAGCCCCTCGAGGCGCACGATCTCCTCGATGAGCTCCACCGGCACGTTCAGGTCGCCGCGCCACGTCGGCGGGGTCACAACCAGCATCTCCCCGCTCACCTCGACGGCGCAGCCAACCTCGTCGAGCCGCTTGACGACGGTCTCAGGCGCGTAGTCCACGCCCACCAGCTCGCTCGGGCGGCTCACGCGCATCTCGATGGGTTCCCGCGGTTCCACCTCGCCGACGAGGGTGCGTTCAGCGGTCACCGTGCCCCCGGCGGCCTCGACCAGCAGCGCGCAGGCGATGTCGAGGGCGACCTCGACGATCGCCGGGTCCACGCCGCGCTCGAAGCGGCGCGAGGACTCCGAGCTGAGCTTGTGGCGGCGCGCGGTCCGCGCCACCGTGAGCTCGTCCCACGTCGCCGCCTCGAAGTACACGGTGGTCGTCTCCTCCGAGATCTCGGAGGTTGTGCCGCCCATGACGCCGGCCAGCGACTGGATGCCGGCGTCGTCGGCGATGACCACGTCGCCGGCGTCGAGGGTGCGCGTGACGTGGTCGAGGGTTTCGAACGTTTCCCCCGCGGCAGCGCACCGCACGTGGAGCCCGCCGGAAATCTTGTCCGCGTCGAAGGCGTGCATCGGCTGGCCCAGCAGGAGCATGACGTAGTTGGTCACGTCCGTCGCCGCGTTGACGGAGCGCACGCCGGAGAGCATGAGCTCGCGCTGCAGCCAGTAGGGGGCTGGAGCCGCGGGGTCGATGCCCTCCACCTTGCGCAGGCCGAAGCGTCGAGCGTTGGTGTCGGCGTCGAGGGTGACCTCGAGAAGCGGAGCCGTCGGCGCGGGCACGGCCGAGGTGTCAATGCCTGCGACGGCGGGGTCGCGCGCGGGGTCGGCGTAGCTCAGGCCGAAAGCCGAGGCGATCTCGCGGGTCAGGCCGCGGGCGGACAGGGCGTAGCCGCGATCGGGCGTGACGTTGACGTCGAAGATCGTGTCGTCGAGGCCGAGGTGTTCGCGCACGTCCTCGCCTGGGGTGCCGAAGCCCTCCGGGAGGGTGATGATGCCCTCGCTACGGGCGGTCAGGCCCAGCTCGGCGGCGGAGGCCATCATGCCCTCTGAGATGTGATCGTAGGTTTTCCGGGCGGAAATCTCGAAGCCGCCCGGCAGCACCGCACCCGGCAGCGACACAACGACGGTGTCGCCCTCGGCGAAGTTGCGCGCGCCGCAGATGATGCCCTGCGGTTCGCCCGTGCCGTTCGCCTGGCCGACGTCGACCTGGCAGTAGCGGATTGGCTTCTTAAAGCCGGTCAGTTCCTCGATCTCGAGCACGCGGCCGAAAACGAGCGGACCCGTGATCTCGGGCAGCGCGGCGTAGCCCTCGGTCTCGAAACCGACGCGGACGAAGCCGGCGTCGAGCTCCTCGGCCGACACCGACCAGCCCTCGTTACCGGCGGCCTGGATGAGCCGGGTGATCCAATTCTGTGAAATCAGCATGCGGGTGACACTCCTTCTAGGCCTGAACGCCGAACGGGATGGTGAATCGAACGTCTCCTTCGACCATGTCGCGCATGTCGGTCAGGCCGTTGCGGAACTGGAGGGTGCGCTCGAGCCCCATGCCGAACGCGAAGCCGGAGTACTCCTCCGGGTCAACCCCGACGGCGCGCAGGACGTTCGGGTTGACCATGCCGCAGCCGCCCCACTCGATCCATCCGGCCCCGCCCTTCTTGTTCGGAAACCACACGTCCACCTCGGCCGAGGGCTCGGTGAAAGGGAAATAATTCGTGCGCATGCGCGTCTTCGTCTCCGGACCGAACAGCACCTTGGCCAAGTGGTCAAGGGTGCCGCGCAGGTGGGCCATGGTCAGCCCCTTGTCCACGGCCAAGCCCTCGATCTGGTGAAACACCGGTGTGTGAGTGGCGTCGAGCTCGTCGGTGCGGAACACCCGTCCCGGGCAGGCGATGTAGACGGGCACGTCGCGCTCGAGCAGCGTGCGCACCTGCACCGGCGAGGTGTGGGTGCGCAGCACCTGCTTAGAGTCCTCGCCGCCGACGTAGAAGGTGTCCTGCAGCGTGCGGGCAGGGTGATGCGGGATGAAGTTGAGGGCGTCGAAGTTGAAGTACTCCGCCTCCACCTCTGGGCCTTCCGCGATCTCCCAGCCCATGCCCACGAAGATGTCGGCGATGTTCTCGCTCAGGGTGGTGATCGGGTGCATCGCACCGACCTGGTGGCGCGTCGACGGCAGCGTCACGTCGACGGTTTCCTCGCGCAGCTGCCGTTCCCGGTGCTCGGCTTCGCGCACGGAGCGAGTCGCGGCGTATTCCTTCTCCACCCGGCCACGGGCCATGTTCACCAGCCGGCCAGCGTCCTTGCGCTGGTCCTTAGGCAGCGTACCCAGCGCGCGACGCGCCTGCGGCAAAAACCCCTGCTCGCCCAGGTGGGCGCGGTGTGCCTCCTCCAGCGCGGGCAAGTCCTCGGCAGCCGCGAAGGCGGCGATGGCGGCCTCGGCCGCCTCGTTGAGCGACTGCTCTGTTAGTTCAATTTCGGGGGTCTCGGACACACTCGTCCCTTCCGCATGCTCGTGAGTTGGGCGCTAACGTAAAACGCCCACCAGCATACCCGCGCCCCCGGACCCAGCCCGCGTGGAGGTCGCCGAGGGCTCGCCAGACAGCCATTACTCATGAGGCGCGGTGAGATTGGCGGCACGGTCTCCGTCTTCGCAGGTCTTTCACTCGGCTTTTCCCCAACACTCCCTGCTGAGGGTTCAGGCCAGAGTCGCCAACCGGCGTTTTTGATAGTCGCTCACCACTCGTGCGGGATATGGACCACACGAGTTCCGCTACGTCGAGGGTCGCGCCCTCCCCGCCCGCCCGCACGACGACGTCGGAGACCACGGGCTCACCTTCGATCGCGCCACGATTGGCGCGCGCCTGTCTCGCCACCGCTTCCTCGAGGAGCTCAGCGTCGGCGCCGGCTCCCTCACACCTGCCGCCTGCCCACCGGACGCACCCACGTCCGCATTGACGTCCCCATCACACGCCACCAGCTCGCCGGCGCCGCTGACGGACATGAAGACAGTCACTGCGAGTCCCTATCCAGGCAACCGGTCGAACGGCCCAGACGTGTTGAAGAAAGTAAAAGCAGGGGTAGAGCGCCGGAACATCCGCGGCTCCATCGGCGGCGGCGTCACCGGCAGCGGGATCCCGCTAAGGGTGAGAGTGAGCATCATTGTCATGGTTAACTCCCGCGCACCGATGTCCGGCGCCTCCGTCGACATCTGGCACTGCACCGCCGAGGGCGAGTACTCGAGGTACTCGACCGGCTAGGAGGACGAAACCTACCTGCGCGGCGTCGAGTTCACCACCATCGTCCCCGGCCGCTGCGACGGGCGCTGGCCGCACGTCCACTTCGAGGTGCTCTCCTCCATCGACGACATCACGGACTCCACGAAGGCCATTTTCACCTCGCAGATTGCCGCGCCGGAGGAGGTCGCAACCGCGGTCTACGCCACGGGTGACTACGGCAAGCCCACCACCAACCTGGACAAGGTCAGCCTGGACACCGACAGCGTCTTCTCCGACGGGTGGGAGCAGCAGCTGCCCACCGTGTCGGGTAACACCCAGTCCGGCTGAGAGTTCGACATCGACGTCCCGATCGACACCACCACGCCCAACAGTGGCGGCAACATGCCCGGCGCCGACGGTATGCCCAGCGGCGCCCCCGGCGGCGACGGGATGCCCCAGATGGGCGGCACTCCCCAGCAGCCGCCCACCAACTAAGACCCCCGCGAATCCTCCAAGGCAGCGTCCCCGTGCAGCGCCTTTGAGGATTCCCACATGCACATCGCGGCCGCCGTGGCCATGTTCAGCGATTCCGCGCTGCCCCGGATGGGGATGGAGACACGGTAGTCAGCCGACTCGATGAGCTCTTTCGGCAGGCCGTGCGCCTCGTTGCCGAACAGCCACGCGGTGGGCCGGGTGAGGTGATCCCCCGCCCGCGCCAACGACACCTCCCCGTCCATCGTCGTCGCGGCGATGGACAGCCCTGCGGCGCGCAGCTGTCCGACCGCATCCGCAATATTGCGCTCGCGCACCACGGGCACATGGAAGAGCGACCCCGCAGACGAGCGCACCACTTTGCCCGACTCCGGGTCGACGGAGTCGCCCGCGAAGATCACCGCGTCCGCCCCGCACACGTCCGCGATGCGGATCAGGGTTCCGGCATTGCCGGGGTCGTTCGTCTCCACCCCCACGGCGACGAAGCGGGGCCGCCCCTTGGTTACCGCGCCGAGGGACCACAGCACTGGCGAACACACGGCGAAAATACCCGTGGTGTGCACGGTGTCGGACAGGTGGGCCGCCGCCTTGTCCGTGATCGCGTGCGTGAACACGTTCATGTATCCGGCCGTGGTGACGATCTCCGCGAACTCGTCGGCCGCGCGCTCGGTAACGAACACGTCCGTCGCCGCGCCCGTGGCCACCGCCGCCTCCACCGAGTTCGCCCCCTCCGCCAGGAATCGGCCCGCTTTACGACGCCCCTGCGCCCTGTGCAGCTTCGCCGCGTTGACGATCCGAGGCGTGCGTTCCGTGAAGGGTTCGGAGAAATCGAGGGCCATGGCACCACAGCGTACCGGGGACCTCTCGAAACACGCGAAACCCGCCCGGCGCCACTGTCGGGGTGGGGCTGGGCGGGCGTCGTGAAGCAGATGTTTAGGCGGCCTTCGGGGCGTTGACGTCCTCGGGCAGGGCGTTCTTGGCAATCTCGCAGATCGCGGAGAACGCGGCGAAGTCGTTGACGGCAAGCTCGGCGAGGATCTTGCGGTCGACCTCGACCTCGGCCAGCTTGAGGCCGTGGATGAGGCGGTTGTAGGTGATGTCGTTCATGCGAGCGGCGGCGTTGATACGCTGGATCCACAGCTTGCGGAAATCGTTCTTGCGCTGGCGGCGGTCGCGGTACGCGTAGGTCTGGGAGTGCAGCCACTGCTCCTTGGCCTTGCGGTACAGGCGGGAACGCTGTCCACGGTAGCCCTTCGCGGACTTCAGGATCGCGCGACGCTTCTTCTTGGCGTTGACTGAACGCTTAACACGTGCCATGAGTCATACTTCCTTATCTGGTGTGTCGAGACGGTGCGGTTGTTGAACTCGGGCAGTGCTTAGGACATGCCGAGGAGGCGCTTTGCGCGCTTGACGTCAGCGCGCGCGACGTCGGTGGTGCCAGACAGCTTGCGGCGGCGCTTCGAGGACAGCTTCTCGTTCAGGTGGCGCTTGCCGGCCTGCTCGCGGCGCAGTTTGCCCTTACCGTTGACCTTGATGCGCTTAGCGGTGCCCTTGTGGGTCTTCTGCTTCATGGTGAAAGCCCTTCAGAGTTGAAACGTGTACTACTTCTTGCCCTTGCGGGCCGGCCCGAAGACCATGGTCATGTTGCGGCCGTCCTGCTTCGGGCGGGACTCGACGACGCCGAGTTCGCCGATGTCGTCGGCGAGCCGCTCCAGCAGGCGGTAGCCGAGCTCGGGGCGCGACTGCTCGCGGCCGCGGAACATGATCGTGACCTTGACCTTGTTACCCTTTTCCAGGAAGCGCTCGACGTTGCCCTTCTTTGTCTGGTAGTCGTGCTCATCAATCTTGGGGCGGAACTTCTGTTCCTTCACCACAGTCTGCTGCTGGTTCTTGCGCGCCTCGCGGGCCTTCTGGTCCTGCTCGTACTTGTACTTGCCGTAGTCCATGATCTTGGCCACGGGCGGCTTGGCCTTGGGAGCAACCTCGACGAGATCGAGGTCAGCTTCGTATGCCAACTTGCGGGCGTCGTCCGTGCGGACGATGCCTACCTGCTCGCCGGAGGGACCGACGAGACGAACTTCGGGAACGCGGATGCGTTCATTAATCCGAGCTTCAGCGCTGATGAGAACTCCTAAAGACGTGAGAAACAATGTCGGACGCTACCGAACCACTCTTGTCGAGCTCACCCACGCAAAAATCCCGCGGCGCTACACGCGCCACGGGAGTCCTTCCGAGTACAGCTCACGCTAAGGAGAACCGTACCTTCGACCCGTAGCCTTCCGTGCCACGTCAAATGGCAGGCGGCGTGGGGTGGGAGAAACTCCACTTGTGGCCCGCGCTCCACGAGGGCGCACGGGCGGTAGTAACGGTTATGCTACCACAGCGGGCAGCTGCATCCAAACCGGTGCATGCCTCTGGGTTTTTCTCCCCGGGGGCGCTACCCTTTTCCCGTGCAGTTTACAGGCCAGCCTAGGTCCACTACCCGGTCCACTCCGCGGCCCCACCCTGACTACCCGCCTGCCATCAACTGGAAGATCGCCGCCTTCGGCGCCCTCGCCGTCGTCGCCACTCTGGCGTTTCCTCCGGTCGATCTTTCCTCGCTCGTCGTCGACGTCATCGCCGTGGTCGTCGTCTCGTTGTCGCAGCGCTGGCCCGTGGCGGCGGGAGCCGCGCTGGTGATGTTGTTCCTCGTGGGATCCGCGGACGAGTCGCTGCGCAGCGCCATTCTCCTTTTCTCCGCCCCCGCGCTCGTCGCGGTGGCCGCCTACTCAGGGCGCCCGCGCTGGTCTATCGCCTACGCCCTGATTTTGGGCTACATCAGCGTGACCAGCCCGTTCAATGGCCGGCTGGTGCCGTACGACGTCACCGGAACGCTCATCTACATCGCCGCGCTCGCCACCGCGTTCTGGATCGGCTGCTTCTTCCGCCGCCAACGTCTCATCGCTGCGGAGAACCAAAGGCGGCTCGAAGACGAGATGGAGCGACGCCGCGAGGAACTCACTCGCGCGCTCCACGACTCTGTGGCCACCACGCTGACCTCCGTGGTCATGCGCGCCGAGACGCTAGGCCTGACGTCCCCGTCCGACTCCGAGCAACGGCGCACCCTCGAGCTCATCGCGGACGAAACCCGGCAGGCGATGCAGGAGATCCGCCACTTGCTTCAGGTCGTGCGCGAGGACGCCCACGCCGAGGACACCACCATCGAGCGCACGGTCGGAGAGCAGATCAGCGTGACGGCTCGCCTGCTGCGCAGCCACGGATTCGACGTGCGCGTCGACGCGCGTGCCTCCGTATGCTCCTACGCCTTCCCCGCCGGTTTCGAGCACGTCTTCACTGAGCTCGCCACCAACGCCATCAAGTATGCAGCGCCCGGCACTTCTGTCGAGCTGAGGGTGTCGCACTCGCGCCGCGGGCTACATTGCTCGGTCACCAACGAGCTCAGCGACAGCCGTGGCCCCGCCACCGCGTCCCCCCACCTGACCAGCGGGCTCGGGCTGGAAGAGGCGAGAAGGGTCGTCGAAAGGCACGGCGGGCGCTGGAAAGCGCGGCCAAAGGGACGCCGGTGGGCCGCCGAGTTCGACCTTCCCGCCCACGCTTTGTACGGCGCATCCCCCGCTGCGGGTGGAGACTTTCGTACCACACTTTCCCGCGAAGGAAGCGAAATCGGCGCGACCGGAGGACAATAGCCGACGTTCGCGCTCACAGAAAGGATGATGACATGAAGGCACCAAAGGCCCGCGCGGCGGCAGCAGCCGCCGCCCTCACTGTGACCCTGGCCCCGGCCGCTCACGCTGTCGCCCCCACGCAGGGCTCGCCAGCCCCGTCCGCGGCACCCACGATCACCCCGTACTCCGCGATGGTGGAGATCTTGTCCTGCAGGTACTACCCCACGCGTCCGTGGTGCCCTAACAACTCCCGTTACGCATGAGTCCCCGCATCGATGCCCTTCTTGTCGATGATAACCCGCTGGTCATAAGCTCTTTCCGCCAGTACTTTGCCACGACGGAGGACATCCGTATCGTCGCCGACGCCGCGGACGGGGCGGAAGCGCTGCGCCAGCTCGACCTACACCACGTCGACGTCGTCCTCGCCGACATTCACATGCCGACGATGGACGGCCCGACACTGCTCGAACGGATCAATGCCCGGCCCCGCCGCCCGATCTTTCTTGCGGTCACCGCCTTCGACTCGGACCGCACGATGGTGCGCATCCTTCGGGGCGGCGGCGCAGGCTACGTGCTCAAAAGCGAGAGGCCGCACGTGCTTATCGACGCCGTCCGCGCCGCCGTCGGCGGAGGCATGGTCGTGTCCCCGCAGGCCATGGCGCGGCTCATCAGCTACCTGCGCGAGGATCCCCGCACGCCCCGCCGCGTGGATCCGATTGCCGAGGCGATGAAGCTACAGACGCTCACCGACTCCGAAAAGAAGGTCCTCGTGCTGCTGTGCCAAGGGCTGTCCAACGCGGAAATGGCCGCCCAGCTTTCGTACTCCGAATCGACCATCAAAAAGTACGTCTCCAGCATCATGGTGCAGTTCGGGGCGACCTCGCGGCTTAACCTCGTCGTCCGTGTGCTCAACGCCCAGTACTAAGTCTCAACCCCTCGCCTCCGAGTGTGACTTTGACTACTCTTCAGCCTCAAGGTCGGATACGCACGCGCCCATGATGCCGAGGTGAAGAAATGCCGAACGCGACGCCCCCAGAGTTGAACGCCGAGGTGCGCCGCCAGCTCGCTGTCTTGGAGCAGGAGCACGCTAAGACGGAAAGGCTCATCGCCCGCCTGCGTCACCAGCTCGCTTCGGAGCTAGCGGAGCCACCACAGTCGGCGGCGCCTAACCCCGCAGCGGCCCCCGCCCCCACGCCTGCTCCCCAGCTCCGTCGCCTTTCCGCCGAGCAGCGCGCGGTGCGCACCGTCGCCGTGCTCGGCACCGCGATCACGCTCACTGGCGTCATCTTGGCAGTGGTGTGGGCGTACCAGAACGACTACCTGGGGACGGTCGGGATTTCCGTGCTCGGCGCGGTGGTGTCTGTGGGGCTCGCAGCGGGGGGCGTAGTAACGCAACAGCGGCGCGGCCCGTCCGTGGGCGTCAGCGCCCTTTACGGCACGTCCTTCCTCACGGCAATCGCTGTGCTCTTCTACTCGAGCTCCACCATCTCCTCGCTCACCTCTCCGACCCCGACCGCGGTTGCCCACCTCGTGATCTGGCTGGCGTTTCTCGCTCTCGCGGTACTTCAACGCAGCTCCGTGCTTGTCAACGTCATGCTCGTCGCCTTCGTCTTTTACCACTTTCCCTTCCACGTCGCCGACATGGCGGCGTCTCTCCTCGCCTTCGCCGCGCCCCTGAGCGTGCTGAGCGTGGATGCGTGGCGCCGCCCGTTCGCGAAAGCAACGCCGGCCTTCGGCTCGGCAGCAGCCACCGCGGCCGTCGTGTTTTCGTTGTGGACCTCCACGAACAACGGCGACGAGACCGCCCTCTACGGTGCCCTCGGTATCGCCATCACGGTGGTCGTGGTCGCCCTCATCGCGCTGCGCCCGGCGTGGTCGATCAACCCCGCCTCCCAGCTGCTTGCGCTGGTGCTCTTCCCGTTGATTGGCTTCGCTAGCGCCCAGTTCACCGTCCACTCTGCAGCCCTTGTCTGGTTTCCCGTCATCGGTGCAGCCGCTGCCGCTGCCCTGACGCTTCGCCGCCCGCCCGCTGGCCACTGGTGGATCGGCCTGGTCCCCATCGGGTTCGCGGCCGCGATCTACCTCCACAACGCCCTCGACGGCGCCATCTCGCTCTCGGTGAGCACCCCTTTGATGCTCGCCTACGTCGCTGTCTTCTTCGGCCTCGGACTCCTCGCGCGAACGATACGCCCCGCTGTACGGCCCTCACCCGGCGCACTTTCAGCGATGTGTATCTCGTGGGTTCTGGTGTTCCTCGTCATCATGGGGATCCCGGCGTCTCCCCTCCCGCCGGCACTGACAACCACCGCGCTCAACGACGCCGGCATTACCGCGGTCTTTCTCGCTGCTTGCGCCTATCACCGTGGCCTCTTCCGCCGCCTTGACTCGGTAGCCCGCGTCGTGTGCGGCGCCGCCGTGGCTCTGTTGACCCTCAACGTCATCGTGTGGCCCATCATGGCCCTCGTCGCCGCTGTTCCCGGCGCCGACCACCGTCTCGGCTTCTGGGTCGGGCAGGCGGCCGCGTCGATCGCGTGGATCCTCGCGGCCTCGGCGCTTCTCCTTGTGCCCCGCGCGCGCACCCTTGGCGCGGGCACCGCCGGGCTCGCGGCCGCCGTGGCCATCGCAGCCGCTTTCAAGCTCGTGCTCTTTGACCTCCGCGCGAGCAGCGAGCCGACGCGCGTCGTCGTCTTCCTGCTCTGCGGCGCGATCCTGCTGGCCGTCGCCGTGGCGCGGTCGCGAGGCTCCCACGATGAACCGGGCACCCACGCCGACCGCGATGGCGACGACGGGGCCGAAACTAGCGCCGCGGCTAGCCCAGAATCTCCCGCAGGAACTGGCCGGTAAAGGAGCCATCCGTGCGGGCGACGTCCTCCGGGGTGCCCTGCGCGACGACGGTGCCGCCGCCCGACCCGCCTTCCGGGCCCATGTCGATAACCCAGTCAGCAGACTTGATCACGTCGAGGTTGTGCTCGATGACGAGCACGGAGTTGCCCTTCTCTACCAGGCCGTTGAGCACGAGCATGAGCTTGCGGATGTCCTCGAAGTGCAGCCCAGTCGTCGGCTCGTCGAGGATGTAGATGGTCCGCCCGTTCGAGCGCTTTTGCAGCTCGGCTGCGAGCTTGACGCGTTGGGCCTCCCCTCCAGAGAGCGTGGTCGCGGACTGGCCGAGGCGAACGTAGCCGAGCCCGACGTCGACAAGCGTGCTCAAGTACCGGTGGATCGACGTGATGGGCTCGAAGAACTCGGCTGCCTCCGAGATCGGCATGTCAAGGACCTCGGCGATGTTCTTGCCCTTGTAACGCACCTCCAAGGTCTCCCGGTTATAGCGCGCGCCGTTGCAGACCTCGCAGGGCACATAGACGTCGGGCAGGAAGTTCATTTCAATCTTGATCGTGCCGTCGCCCCGGCAGGCTTCGCAGCGCCCGCCCTTGACGTTGAACGAAAAGCGCCCGGCCTTGTACCCGCGCACCTTCGCTTCCTGTGTCTCGGCGAACAGGTTCCGGATCTTGTCAAAGACGCCGGTGTAGGTCGCCGGGTTGGAGCGGGGCGTGCGTCCGATCGGCGACTGGTCCACCTGCACCAACTTGTCCAAGTGCTCGAGGCCCCCGACCTTCTTCACGCGCCCCGGCACCTGGCGCGCGCCGTTGAGGCGGTTCTGCAGCGTCTTGGCCAGGATCTCGTTCACCATGGTCGACTTGCCCGAGCCGGACACGCCGGTCACCGTGACCAGAACTCCCAGGGGGATGTCAACGCTGACGTTGTTGAGGTTGTTCTCGCGCGCACCCTCGATACTGAGTACGCGCTCGGAGTCCACCGGGCGGCGCGTTTCGGGGACCGCGATCTCCTTGCGTCCCGCCAGGTAGTCGCCGGTAAGAGAGTTCTCCGCTTCGAGGATCCCGGCGGGCTCGCCCTGGTAGACGATCTCGCCGCCGTACTCGCCGGCCAGCGGGCCGACGTCCACCATCCAGTCCGCAGCCTTGATGGTGTCCTCGTCGTGCTCCACCACGACGAGGGTGTTGCCCAGGTCGCGCAACTTCTTCAGAGTGGCGATGAGGCGCTGGTTGTCACGCTGGTGCAGCCCGATGGAAGGCTCGTCGAGCACGTAGAGCACCCCGGCGAGGCCGGAGCCGATCTGCGTCGCCAGGCGAATGCGCTGCGCCTCCCCGCCGGACAGCGTCCCGGCGGAACGCGAGAGCGTGAGGTAATTCAGGCCGACGTCGAGGAGGAAGCGCAGGCGGGCCTGGATCTCGCGCAGCACGGCGCCGGCGATCATCTCTTCGCGGTAACCGAGCACGAGGTTGTCGAGGTACTCGGACGCGTCCTCCACGGAAAGCTCGGTGAGCCCGGCGATGGACTTCTCTCCGTGCGTGGTTGACGCCAGCCGCACCGCGAGGATTGCGGGCTTGAGGCGCGAGCCCTCGCACGTCGGGCACGGGATCTCGCGGGTGTACGCAAGCAGACGCTCCTTCTGCGCGTCGGACTCCGCCTGCTCCATCTTGCGCTCGAGGTAACCGATCACGCCCTCGTACGCGGCGTCGAACGTACGCTGGCGGCCGTAGCGGTTCTTGTAGCGCACATTCACCTTCGTTTTCGACCCCCTGACCAAGTGTTTTTGCTGTGTCTTGGTCAGCGATGAGAAGGGTGCGTGGGCATCAAAGCCCTCCTCCGCCGCGAGTGCCTCGATGAGCTTAACAAAGTAGCGCTTGTTCGGGCTCGAGTTCCAGGGCTGGAACGCGTCGACCGCCGGGGCGTCCGGGTCGGGGATGACCAGCTCGGTGTCGATTTCCGTGCGCACGCCGAGGCCGTCGCAGGCGGGGCAGGCGCCGAAGGGCGAGTTGAAGGAGAAGGCGCGCGGCTCGTACTCCTCCACGCCGAGGGGGTGCCCGTTGGGGCACGCCATCTTCTCGGAGAACGTTCGGGTGCGCGCCGGGTCGTCGGCGTCGAGGTCGACAAACTCGAAACCTACGAGGCCGTCGGCGAGCTTCAACGCGGTCTCGACAGAGTCGGTGAGGCGCTGCTTCTGGCTCTCCTTGACCTGAAGCCGGTCCACGACAACGTCGATCGTGTGCTTGACCTGCTTTTCAAGCGTGGGGGGCTGCGAAAGCTGGTAGGTCTCCCCGTCGACGGTCACGCGGGAGTAGCCCTGCGCCGCGAGGTCCGAAAACAGGTCCGCGAACTCTCCCTTACGCCCCCGCACCACGGGAGCGAGCACTTGGAACTTCGTACGCTCCTCGTACTCCATGACCTGGTCGACGATCTGCTGCGGGGTCTGGCGCTCGATCACCGCGTCGCACACGGGGCAGTGCGGCGTGCCGGCGCGGGAGTAGAGCAGGCGCAGGTAGTCGTAGATCTCCGTGATGGTACCCACCGTCGAGCGAGGGTTGCGGTTGGTCGACTTCTGGTCGATGGACACCGCGGGGGATAACCCGTCGATGTAGTCGACGTCCGGCTTGTCCATCTGCCCGAGGAACATGCGCGCGTACGAGGAAAGGGACTCGACGTAGCGGCGCTGCCCCTCGGCGAAGATGGTGTCGAAGGCGAGGGAGGATTTGCCCGACCCGGACAGGCCGGTGAACACGACCATCGCGTCGCGGGGCAGCTCCACGTCCACGCCCTTGAGGTTGTGTTCGCGCGCGCCGCGCACAGTGAGCCGATCAGCCACGTTTGTTTCCGTCCTCCGCTTCGCTCTCCCAAATTTTCCGGCCACGTCACCGGCCGGTAACGAACTTACCAACGCGCGTGACGGCCCGGGTATTTCAGCGACGGCTACGCTGGCAGCCATGATCTCGAACTTGAGCCTGCACAGCATCTCCGTTTCCGAGATGGACAACAACTGCTACCTGCTCGCATCCGAGGGCAAGGGCCTGCTTATCGACGCCGCCGCAGACGCCCCGGCCCTCCTCCGCATGGCCACCAACGCCGGCGTGGAGGTCACCGACGTCCTCACCACGCACCGCCACCACGACCACGTCGGCGCGCTGACGGACGTGCTCGAGGCCACCGGTGCGACGCACTGGGCGTCGTACCTCGACGCACCCGCAGTGCCCGCTCTCGTGGACAGGGAGCTGCACGAGGGCGACACCGTGGATTTCGCTGGCCACGCCTTCCCCGTCCACATCCTGCGGGGCCACACCCCGGGCGGGGTGTGCCTTGTCGCCGAGATTGACGGCGTGATCAACCTTTTTATTGGCGATTCCCTCTTCCCCGGCGGTCTGGGCAAGACGGACTCGGAAGGTTCCTTCGTGCGTCTGTTCCGGGACGTCACCACCAGGATTTTTGACACCTACCCCGACAGCGCCATCGTCCGCCCGGGCCACGGGGAGCCCACGACGCTCGGGGAAGAACGCCCGAAACTCGGCGAGTGGTGGGAGCGGCGCTGGTAGCAGCGCGGCAAAAAATCGTGGCACGCTCTCCCCACATCTGGCTAGAGTGGAAAGAGAACATCCGATAGGTAAAAGAAAAGGAATCTGACTGATGATCCGCAAGTTTGCACGGCCTATGCTCGCGTCGGTGTACGTCGCCGACGGTGTGGGGATTCTTCTCAACCCCTCTGCTCACCGCGATAACGCGCAGACGGTGCTGAAGAAGGTCCGTTCCGCGGTGCCGAGCAATGTCCGTGCCTTCGTCCCCTCCGACCCGAACACCGCGGCCCTAACGGTGGGTGGCGTTAAGGCCGGCGCTGGCACCCTCTTCGCCCTGGGCAAGCTCCCGCGGACGTCGGCCGCTCTGCTGGCCGCGACCGCGGTTCCCTCCCTGCTGGGCCGCAATGCTTTCTGGGAGGCGGACGACGAGCAGGAGAAGGCACGCCGCCGGACCGGCGCCCTGACCGACGTCGCGCTGCTTGGCGGCGTTCTCATCGCCACCGTTGACACCGATGGCAAGCCGAACCTTCAGTGGCGCGCCCAGAACGCCGCCAAGCAGGCGAAGAAGAACGTGCAGCAGGCCCTGCCGACCCAGTCCGAGACCGAATCGGCCCTGAGCAAGGCCGGCGACTGGATCTCCGACCGAGCCGACCAGGTTACCTCGTACGTGGACGAGAACAAGGACGACTGGAAGGAGACGGCTTCCACCCTCTTCCAGGACGCCAAGGAGCAGACCTCGAACTTCGTTGACAAGGCGACTGACCAGGCCGAAAGCCTCTACAAGGAGCTGCAGCCGGAGAAGAAGGTCAACGCCCTCGTGAGCAACCTGCAGGACACCCTCGATGACATTCAGCCCGGCCCGGTGGACAAGCTGAAGGCCAAGCGTAAGGTGAACAAGGCGACCTCCAAGTTCAAAGGCCGCGCCCAGGATGCCGTCGATACGCTGCAAGACGCGTTCGACAACCTCGACGCCGCCCCCTCCAAGCGCCAGCAGCGCAAGTGGAAGAAGAAGGCGAAGCAGGCCGAGAAGGACGCTCAGAAGGCCGTGAAGAAGGCCCAGAAGAAGCTGAGCTAAACCTCTCACACGCCGCGCACCCCGCCTCCCTCGCCGTGAGGGCGGCGGGGTGTCGTGCTGCTAGGATCATCCCTCCCCCAGCAAAACACCCGGAGCACAACCAGGAGGTGTGCGGGTAGTGAACCCGACCGACCCCAACGCGCGAAAGCACGAGCAGGCTTACGCGGACAGGCTCTTTGAACACCTGGACGCGGAGGTCGCCGAGGCGCGGGCGAAGCTCGAGGCCGTGCAGGCCGACGTCGACCCCGACAACCCCGACGCGGACGCGCTTGTGCGCCGTGAGACCGAATATCACGGCCTCAACGCCAAGCTCGACGATCTCGCGGTCGCCGAGATCGGGCTCGTCTTCGGGCGCATGGATGTGGCGGACGACGACGCCGAGAACCCCGTCCCGGGCGAGCCGCGGCTGGACCGGCGCTACATCGGGCGCATGTGGATCGACGACCGCCGCGACCACTATCGCACCCTCCTGCTGGACTGGCGCGCCCCCATGGCGCGGCCCTACTACCTCGCGACAACCGCCCACCCGGAAGGCGTGACCACGCGGCGCAACATCAGGATGCGGGGGCGCACGGTAACGGCGGTGGACGACGAAACTCTCTCCGGCGACGCCCCCGCCGGGCCCGGAGCCCACGTGGGCAACGAGGCCGCGTTGCGCGAGGCGATGAACAAGGCGCGCACCGGGCACATGCAGTCCATTGTGGAGACCATCCAGCGCGAGCAGGACGAGATCATTCGCGACGACACCCGCGGCGTGCTCGTGGTGCAGGGCGGACCGGGCACAGGTAAGACCGCAGTGGCCCTGCACCGCGCGGCGTACCTCCTGTACACGTGGCGGAAGCAGCTCTCGCGCACCGGCGTCCTCATCATCGGCCCGAACGCGACGTTTTTGGACTACATCTCTCGGGTCCTGCCGGAGCTCGGTGAGACCGGCGTGGTGCTCACCACGGCCGCCGAGCTTGTCCCGGGGTTCCGTCCGACCCGCACCGAGGAGCCGCTCGCAGCGCGCGAGGTGAAAGGCTCCGAGGAGATGGCCACCATTCTCAAACGCGCCGTGCAGCGCTACCAGTCCGTGCCAGACGCCCCAGTCGAGGTCACTGTCGGCTCGGTTGTCATCGCCGCCACGCCCGCGATGGTCAAGGCGGCGCGCACCCGGGCGCGCCGATCGCGCAGGCCGCACAACGCGGCCCGGGAGGTCTTCGCCGAGACCCTCACCCAGTCCCTAGCCGAGGCGTTGGCACAGCGCATCGGCGAAGACCCGCTCGGCGGCGCCAATTTGCTGTCCACGGCGGACGTTGACCAGCTTCACGACGACCTCGCGGACGAGCCCCAGGTCGCCCAGCTTATCGACGCCTTCTTTCCCGCCCTGGACCCCACGGACGTCCTGGAGGGGCTTTTGAGCTCGCGCGCGGTCATCGACGACGTCGCGAGCGACTACGACGACTACACCCGCGACGCTCTCTTCCGGCCGGCCGGCTCAGGCTTCGCGCCCTCGGACACGGCGCTCATCGACGAGCTCACCGAGCTCATCGGCCGCCCCGACGCGGAGGAGGAACGCGAGAGGGAACGCCAGGAGTGGCGCCAACGCGTGGCCGAGGCCGAAGACGCGCTGGACGTCCTCGCCTCCTCGGAGGCGACCGACAATGACGACGACCAGTTCGAGGCCGAGATCCTTTCTGCCCGCGACGTCATCGACGCGGAGGCGTTGGCGCAGCGCCAACGCGAAACCGACGTACGCTCGACCGCGCAGCGGGCCCGCGCCGACGCGTCGTGGGCCTACGGCCACGTCATCGTCGACGAAGCGCAAGAGCTGTCCCCGATGGAATGGCGCATGGTGTTTCACCGCAGCCCGTCTCGCTGGATGACGCTTGTCGGCGACACCGCGCAGACATCCGCGCCGGCCGGCACCGACGACTGGGCTGCTGCGTTGGACCCTTATGTCGGCGGGCGCTTCCGCACCCACACGCTGACGGTGAACTACCGCACCCCGGTGGAAATCATGGAGGTCGCCAACGCCGTGCTTGCCGCGATCGACCCGGCCGCGAGGCCGGCGACGGCGATCCGGTCGACCGCGCAGCCGGTCGTTTTTCTGCCCGCGGGCACCGACCCGGCCAACGTGGTGCCGGAGGGCCCCGGCACCACCGCGGTGATCACTGCGCACAACGTCACGCAGCACAAAGGCCTCGAGTACGACCACGTCGTGGTGGTCGAGCCCGAGGCCATCGTGGAGGCCTCGCCGCAGGGCTGGCAGGACCTCTACGTCGCCGTCACCCGCGCCACGCAGACGCTGACGGTGATCGGCGAGCTACCGATGTAGCTCTAGTTGACGGTGTGGACGATCATGACGTCGCAGTCGGACTGGCGGGCGACGTCGGCCGGCACGGAGCCCAACAGGCGACCAGTCAGGGAGTTGATCCCGCGGTTGCCCACGACGAGCAGGTCGGCCCTATTGTCGTTCACAATGGCCATGAGCGCCTCGACCGGGGTGCCCGGGCGGGTGGCCGTCTCCACCTTCTCGGCGCCGGCCTTTCGGGCGTGCTCGGCGGCCGTCTCGAGGTTGGAGCGGGCCTGCTCGTCGCCGAGGATGGTCACAGAGTCCTGCCGCAGCGTCTTCGAGGCCTCATCCTCCGACTCGTAGTAGGCGGTGCCGATGATAAGGGTGGAATCAAAGGCCGCGGCGATCTTCGCCGCGCGCTCAACTGCGAGGAGCGAGGACTTCGAGCCGTCGCTGCCGACAACGATTTTTTCGTAACTGTTGGCCATGGGCAATCACTAACCTTTCATTGCATCATGGGCCACATGCGCGCTCACAGGCGCACACGCACGCTGGCCCCTCTAAAACTGTCACCTAGTTTACCCAGATTCTGCTAGGCGTGACCCTGCGAACGAGTGTCCACGAGCATCACGTCGACTGGTGCTTTCTTAGCCACGTTACCAGGGATGTTACCGAAAAAGCGGCCCGCCAACGAGCGCATTCCCTTGTTGCCCACCACCAGCAGGTCCACCCCAAACTCCTGCGCGGCCTCCAACAGCACCTGGGCGGGCTGGCCCTCACGGGTCGTCAGCCGGACCTCCGGGGCCTCTTCCTCCTCGGCAATCTTGCGGGCGGAGTCGAGGATGTCCCTCGCCTCACTGTCGCTGACAATGTCGATCTTGGACAGCTCCGCGTTGGTGGCGTTGAGCATGGAGCCGCTCGCTGAATAGTGCGCGCAGATCACCGTCAAGGTGGCCCCGTAGACTCGGGCCAGGCTCGCGGCGACCCGCACCGCCATGAGGGAGGTCGCAGACCCGTCCGTGCCCACCGCGATTGAAGTGTAAGAGTGCATTCTGTATGAACGTCCTTCCCTAGTTTCCTGTTTCTTTCATACCACGCAGCTCGCGGCGCAGATCCGCGATCTCGTCGCGCAGCCGGCCGGCCAGCTCGAACTTGAGCTCGCGCGCGGCGGCTCCCATCTGGGACGTGAGGTCGTCGATAAGCTTCTGCACCTCGTCGGAGGCCATGGTGGACACGTCGGGGGCGTCGACGACGGCGGCCTCCCCCGACGAGCCAGCAGCGCCCTCCTCGTCGGTGTTCTCGTAGACCTGGTCGAGGATGTCCGCGATCTTTTTCCGCAGCGGCTGCGGGTCGATACCGTGCTCGTTGTTGTACGCGATCTGCTTCTCTCGGCGGCGTTCGGTCTCGTCGATCGCCGCCTGCATCGACTCCGTCACGGAATCGGCGTACATGATCACCTCGCCGGAGACGTTGCGGGCGGCGCGGCCAATGGTCTGGATGAGCGAGGTGGTCGAGCGCAGGAATCCTTCCTTGTCTGCGTCGAGGATCGCCACGAGCGACACCTCCGGCAAATCGAGGCCCTCGCGGAGGAGGTTGATGCCGACGAGCACGTCGAACTCGCCGAGACGCAGCTGGCGCAGGAGCTCCACGCGCTGGAGAGTGTCAATGTCGGAGTGCAGGTAGCGCACCTTGATGCCGTTGTCCACGAGGTAGTCGGTGAGGTCCTCGGCCATGCGCTTGGTCAGGGTGGTGACCAGGACGCGCTCGTTTTTGTCCACGCGCTGGCGGACCTCGTCGATGAGGTCGTCAATCTGCCCCTTCGTCGGTTTGACGGTCACCTTCGGGTCGACGAGCCCCGTGGGACGGATCACCTGCTCGACAAACTCACCGCCCGAGGCCTCCAACTCGTAGCCGCCGGGCGTCGCCGACATGTAGACGGTTTGGCCGACACGCGCCTCGAACTCATCGAAGGTCAGCGGCCGGTTATCCACGGCGCTGGGGAGGCGGAACCCGAACTCGACCAGGTTGCGCTTGCGCGACATGTCGCCCTCGTACATGCCACCGATCTGGGGCACGGTGACGTGGGACTCGTCGATGATGGTGAGGAAGTCCTCGGGGAAGTAGTCGATGAGCGTCGCCGGCGCCGAGCCCGGCGGGCGCCCGTCCATGTGCCGGGAGTAGTTTTCGATGCCGGAGCAGAAGCCGACCTGCTGGATCATCTCCAGGTCATACTCCGTGCGCATCCGCAGCCGCTGCGCCTCGAGCAGCTTGCCGCGGTTTTCCAGGTCCTCGAGCCGGTCCGCGAGCTCCTCCTTGATCGCCTCGATGGCCTTCTCCATCCGTTCGTCGGTGGCCACGTAGTGGGTCGCAGGGAAGATACGGACCTCGTCTTCTTTGCTCAGGACCTCGCCCGTCAGCGGGTGGATGTAGTAGAGCTCGTCGACCTCGTCGCCGAAGAACTCGATGCGCACCGCAACCTCCTCGTACGCGGGGATGATGTCCACGGTATCGCCCTTGACGCGGAAGGTACCGCGCTTGAAGTCGACGTCGTTGCGCTCGTACTGGACGTCGACGAGCAAGCGAAGGAAGCGATCGCGCTCGACCTCCTCCCCCACCCGCAGCACAATGGAGCGGTCCAGATACGACTGCGGGGTGCCCAGGCCGTAGATACACGAAACTGAGGCCACCACCACAACGTCGCGGCGGCTGAGCAGCGCCGACGTGGCCGAGTGGCGCAGGCGCTCGACGTCGTCGTTGATCGAAGAGTCCTTCTCGATGTAGGTATCGGTCTGCGCGATGTAGGCCTCCGGCTGGTAGTAGTCGTAGTACGACACGAAGTACTCGACCGCGTTGTTGGGCAGCAGCTGGCGCAGCTCGTTGGCCAGCTGCGCAGCGAGCGTCTTGTTCGGCGCCATGACCAGCGTGGGCCGCTGCTGCTGCTCGATCAGCCAGGCCGCCGTCGCGGATTTACCGGTACCGGTGGCACCCATGAGGACAACGTCGCGCTCGCCGCGCTGCAGCCGCTCGTGGAGCTCGTGAATAGCCGTCGGCTGGTCGCCCGAGGGCTGGTACTCGGAGACGACCTCGAAGGGCTTCTCACGGCGCTCGATCTCGCCGACGGGGCGAAACTCGGACTGGGGGAGGACGGGATGTTCAGCAGCGAAAGCCATGCACCCATCCTATCGCTACTGCGTTCTAGTAAATGACCTTCCTCGTCTCCTTGAGCCACTCGGCCAGCTCCCCCGTCTCGTCCCAGAGGGCGTAGAGCTCGGACGTCCGCGGGTCCATCGCCTCGCGCACCTTCGAACGCAGCCAGTGGCGGTCGCGGAAGGTGAAGGTGTACCGCAGCGCGCGGCGGTCGCCGCCGCGCGGAAGGTGCCCGTTCATCACCGCAACGAGCGCGACGACGGTCTCGGCGCGGTCGGAGTCCAGCGGGGCATCACCGCAATCGAAGCGGAACTGGGCCATGTCAAAAGAACCGTCCGCCAAGTGGCGGACGGCGTCCCGGGCGCTGTCGTTGTCAAAGGGCCCATAGTTCCACGTACCCATGGACGGACACCGTAGCGGACGCAGATTAATGGGAATTGGCCAATAGTTGAACGTCTTAAGACAGTGCGTTGATCTGCTCGCACACAGTGTTCACCTGCCGGCGCAAGTCCTCCAAAGTGCCGTTATTGTCCAGCAGCACGTCGGCCTTTGCTCGGCGCACCTCGTCGCTCACCTGGCGGGCGATACGGTTGCGCACGTCTTCCTCGTCGAGGCCGCGCTGCTCCACGAGTCGGCGCACGCGCACGTCCACGTCGGCAACCACGGCGACGGTGAGGTCCATCGTGGCGTCAATCCCGAGCTCAAACAGCAGAGGCATATCGTAGACGGCTGCGCGGGTGCCCGCCTCCGCCAGCTCGGTCAGGCGGCGCTCCGCCTCCGTGCGAATGGCCGGGTGGGTAATCGCGTTGAGCTTCTCGGTCTCCGCCTCCGTGGCAAAGGCGCGGCGCGCCAGATCACCGCGGTTGAGTCGGCCGGTCTCGTCGATGAGGTCGGCGCCAAACGCTTCCGCCACCTTCTCTAGTACCGGAGAGCCGGGGTCCATGATGTCGCGCGCAACCTGATCCGCGTCGACGACGGGGAAACCAGCCTCCCCGAGAAGCCGCGCGGCCGTCGACTTGCCGCTGCCGATCCCGCCGGTCAATCCAATCCTGAGCATGCGGCCCATGGTAAACGAAAACCCGCCTCCCAGACACGGGAGGCGGGTGCATGCGGCTAGCTCTTAGTTGCCGGCCAGCTTCTCGCGCAGCGCAGCCAGCTGCTCATCGGACGCAAGGGACCCGATGGACTCCTCAGCCTGGTCCGCTGCCGGAGCTGCAGCGGCAGACTCGGAGGAGTAGTCGGTGCCCTGCTCGGCGGCCTCGGCCGCGGCGGCGCGGTGGCGCTCGATCTGAGCGGTGTGGGCCTGGAAGCGGCGCTCCGCCTCAGCGTAGCGGGCCTCCCACTCCTGGCGGGCCTCGTCGTAGCCTTCCATCCACTCGTTGGTCTCCGGGTCGAAGCCCTCGGGGAAGATGTAGTTGCCTTGCTCGTCGTAGGAGTCGGCCATGCCGTAGCGCGACGGGTCGAACTCTTCGGAGTAGTCCTCGTCAGCCTGCTTGAGAGACAGGGAGATACGGCGACGGTCGAGGTCGATGTCGATGACCTTGACCATGACCTCCTCGCCCACGTTGACGACCTGGTCCGGCACATCCACGTGGCGCTGAGCCAGCTCGGAGATGTGGACGAGGCCCTCGATGCCCTCCTCGACGCGGACGAAGGAACCGAACGGCACGAGCTTGGTGACCTTACCCGGGACGATCTGGCCCACAGCGTGGGTGCGGGCGAAGACGCGCCACGGATCCTCCTGGGTCGCCTTCAGCGACAGGGAGACGCGCTCGCGGTCGAGATCGACGTCGAGGACCTCGACGGTGACCTCGTCACCCACGGTGACAACCTCAGACGGGTGGTCGATGTGCTTCCAGGACAGCTCGGAGACGTGAACCAGGCCGTCGACACCGCCAAGGTCGACGAACGCGCCGAAGTTGACGATGGAGGACACGACGCCCTTGCGGACCTGGCCCTTCTGCAGCTGGTGCAGGAAGTCGGAGCGGACCGCGGACTGGGTCTCCTCCAGGTAGGCGCGGCGAGACAGCACGACGTTGTTGCGGTGCTTGTCCAGCTCGATGATCTTCGCCTCGAGCTCCTGGCCGATGTACGGCTCCAGGTCGCGCACGCGGCGCATCTCAACGAGGGAGGCCGGCAGGAAGCCGCGCAGACCGATGTCGAGGATGAGGCCGCCCTTGACAACCTCGATGACGGTGCCGGTGACCGGCTGGTCGTTGGACTGCAGCTCCTCGATCGTGCCCCAGGCGCGCTCGTACTGTGCGCGCTTCTTGGACAGGATCAGGCGGCCTTCCTTGTCCTCCTTGGTCAGGACAAGCGCGTCGATCTCATCGCCGACCTCGACGACCTCGTCCGGGTCGACGTCGTGCTTGATGGACAGCTCGCGGGTGGGAATGACGCCCTCGGTCTTGTACCCGATATCGAGGAGAACCTCGTCGTGGTCGACCTTGACGACGGTGCCGGTGACGATATCGCCATCATTGAAGTACTTGATGGTCGCATCGACAGCGGCAAGAAAGTCCTCAGCGCTGCCGATGTCGTTGACGGCAACCTGGGGTGCGTTAGAAGTGGGCATAGGTGAGAGTGCTCCGAAACGGATAGGAGGTCGAAAGTGTACATGAGCGCGTCTCTCGCAGGCGCCACGCGGGCGCTTCGATCTCGCCTCGGCCGCGTCCCCGGCCCTCCTATACGACCCAGAACGCCCCTTAGCACAGACACGCACCCAGCACTCTAGCCTCTTTCCCCAGCTCGAGCAAATATTCGTGCCCCGCGCAAGGCTCACCCCTGCGCCGCCCGGGAGCTTTCGCACGCGTGACGACGTTCACCCGCCCGCAGAAGGCCGATGCCGTGCGTTGTCCACCGCGTGCGGCCGGGCATTTCCCGCGATGCTTAGTGCCCCGCCTCGTCCCAGTTCGCACCCGTGCCGGTGGAGACCTCGAGGGGAACTAGCAGCCGGATGGCCCCGTCCATCTCCTGCTCCACGATCTGCGTAACCTCGTCGAACTCGCCCGGGGCAACCTCGACGACGAGCTCGTCGTGCACCTGGAGCAGGACGCGCGAGCGCAGGTGCTCCAAAGCACCGTCCACACGGATCATCGCCACCTTGATGATGTCGGCGGCGGTGCCCTGGATCGGCGCGTTGAGCGCGGCGCGCTCCGCGTTCTCGCGGGCGACGCGGTTGTCCGAGGTGAGCTCGGGCAGGTAGCGGCGCCTGCCGAAGACGGTCTCCGTGTAGCCGTCGCGGCGCGCCTGCTCCACCACCTCGTCGAGGTAGCGCTTGACCCCGCCGAAGCGCTCGAAGTAGCTTTCCATGATCTTCTTCGCCTCGGAGGCCGGGATATCCAGCTGCTGGGACAGGCCGTAGGCCGAAAGCCCGTAGACCAAGCCGTAGCTCATCGCCTTGACGCGGCGGCGTAGTTCCGGGGTGACCCTATCAATCGGCACGTCGAAAACGCGCGAGCCGACGAAGTTATGCAGGTCCTCGCCCGCCCGGTAGGCCTCGATGAGCCCGTCGTCCTGGGACAGGTGCGCCATCACGCGCATCTCAATCTGCGAGTAGTCCGCGGTGAGCAGCCGCTCGTAGCCCTCCCCGACGGTAAACGCCGAGCGGATGACGCGGCCGGCGTCGGTGCGGACCGGGATGTTCTGCAGGTTCGGATCGGTCGAGGACAACCTCCCGGTCGAGGCGACCGTCTGGTTAAAGGTGGTGTGGATGCGGCCGTCGTCCTGCACCGCCTTAATGAGCCCCTCGATGGTCGACTTCATTTTCTGGTACTCGCGGTGCGCCAACAGCGCGTCGAGGAAGGGGTGCGGGTTCTTCGCCGCCAGCGACTCGATCTCCTTCGCCGCGGTGGAGTAGCCGGTCTTGGTCTTCTTTGTCTTCGGCAGCTCGAGCTTGTCGAAGAGCACGACGGACAGCTGCTTCGGGCTGGACAAGTTGAGCTCGGGCTCATCGACGAGCCCGCGCGCGTGCTCCTCGACGTCCGCCACCTTCTGCGTGAACGCCTCGAGCTCGCCCTCGAGCACGGAGACGTCGACGGCGATGCCGGCGTGCTCCATCTCCGCGAGGATGCGCACCAGCGGGATCTCCAGGTCGGCGTAGAGCTCGAAGGACTGGATCTCGCGCAGCCGCTCGGTGAGCTCGCCCGCCAGCTCCAGCACGGCACCGGCCGCGTCAGCGGGGCTCACCTCGCCGAGCTGGCGTTGGAGGTGGCGCTGGTAGACGTCGCCAAGATCGTAGGTCCGCTGCCCCGGCCGCAGCAGGTAGGCCGCGATCGCCGTGTCGTGCGCGATGCCGCGCAGGCTGATCCCCCAGGCGGCGAGCATGTGGTAGACGAGTTTCGCCTCGTGCAGGTACTTCGGCGCGTCCGAAGAAGCCCACTCGGCGAGGGCCTTCTCCTCCTCCGGGCTCAGATCCGCCGCGCGCTTTTCGACGCCCCGCCGCTGCTTATCCACAATCGCCAACGCCTCGACGTCCCCGCCGTACGGGGCGCCGTTGCCCGTGACGTAGAGTGCGAGCCCCTCCCCCTCACGGGCGGCGAGCCACTCGTCGAGCGGTTCCTCGGAGACCTCGACGGCGCTAAGCTCCACCGTAGGCTCGGGCTCGTGGCCCTCCGTGGGCACGGCGGCGAGCACGCGCTCGCGCAGGTTGGCGCCAAACTCCAGGTCGTCGAAGGCCTTGGCCACGCGTGAAACGTCCGTCGGCTTGAGCTCAAGATCAGCTGGAGTAACGGGCAACTCAACGTCGGTGACCATGCGCGTGAGCTCTCGGTTGAGCTTGACTTGGTCGATGCGCTCCCGGAAGTTGTTACCGGCCACGCCCTTGATCTCCTCGGCGTGCTCGATGAGACCGTCGAGGCTGCCGTACTGCAGGATCCACTTCGTGGCGGTCTTCTCCCCCACCTTCGGCACGCTGGGCAGGTTGTCGGAGGGGTCGCCGCGCAGCGCCGCGAAGTCGGGGTACTGCTGCGGTGTCAGCCCGTACTTCTTCTCCACCTCCTCCGGGGTAAAACGTGTGAGCACGGAGACTCCGCGGGTTGGGTAGAGGACGGTCGTGGTGGCGTCGACAAGCTGCAAATAATCGCGGTCGCCGGTGACGATGACGATCTCGTAGCCGCCCTCCGCGCGGGCCTCGGTGACAAGGGTGGCCACGATGTCATCGGCCTCGAAGTTCTCCTTCGACAGGGTGACCACGCCGAGGTCGTTGAGCACGTCGTTGATCAGGGGAACCTGGCCCTTGAACTCCGGCGGCGCCGCCTCGCGCTGCGCTTTGTACTCGGGGAACTTCTCGGTGCGGAAGGTCGTGCGGCCGACGTCGAAGGCGACCGCGGCGTGGGTCGGTTCTTCCTCCGCCAGGATGTTGGCGAACATCGAAAGAAAGCCGTAGACCGCGTTCGTGTGCTGCCCGCCGGAGGTGGAGAAGTTCTCCGCCGGCAGCGCGTAAAAGGCCCGGAAGGCCATGGAATGTCCGTCGATAAGTAGGAGGCGCTTAGTCACGGCACCCCAGTCTAGACACCGGCCCCGACACCACCCCGAATTATGAGCGGAGATGCAGCCGTGGCAGGCGCCACCCTAGCGCTCGCTGCCCACGGCGGCAGTCTCCCGCGACTGCGCCTCGGCACGCGGGTGCTCCCACCGCGGCACCACCAGCGGGCTACGCGACTCCGGATCCTCGATTACCCTGGCGTCGAGGCCAAAGACCTCGGCGACAAGCTCCTCGGTGATCACCTCCTGCGGTGTACCGGTGGCCACCACTTGACCGTCTTTCATCGCAATGATGTGGTCGGCGTAGCGCGCTGCCTGGTTGAGGTCGTGCAGCACCGCAACGAGGGTATGCCCCTGGTTGCGGTTGAGGCTGCGGCACAGCTCTAAAAGCTCGATCTGGTGGCTGAGGTCCAGGTAGGTTGTGGGCTCATCCAACAACAGAATCGGAGTCTGCTGAGCGAGCGCGACCGCCATCCACACCCGCTGGCGCTGCCCGCCAGAAAGCTCGTCGACGTAGCGGCCCGACAGCTCCCGCACCCCCGTGGACTCCATAGCGGCGGCCACCGCCTCCTCGTCCCTCGGCGACCAGGGAGAAAACATCCCGCGATGCGGGTAACGCCCGCGATTGACAAGGTCGACAACCCGCACCCCGTCGGGGGCGACCGGTCCCTGCGGCAAGAGGCCCACCTCCCGGGCAACCTGTTTTGTCGGCATCGTGTGCAATTGGCGCCCATCAAGGAGTACGCTGCCACGCGAGGGCGCAAGCAGGCGCGTCAGGCTTTTCAGCAACGTCGACTTTCCGCACGCGTTCGGCCCGACGATGACGGTGAACTCCCCATCGGGGATAGGCGCGCTGATGTCCTCGCACACCACCTTGTCGCCGTACGCCAGGGCCACACCTGAAGCTTCGAGTCGTGTCATCGGTTCTTTCCTTCCCGTAAAAGCAACCACAAAAAATACAGTCCGCCGATAGAGACGGTGACGATGCCGACCGGAAGCGGCGACACCGGGTAAATACGCTGCGCAGTGACGTCTGCAAGCAAAAGAAGCAACGCACCAACGGCGGCGCTCGGCCCGAGCGCAAGCCCATCGGTGCGCGCAAGGCGGCGAGCAATCTGCGGGGATGCCAGCGCAATAAAGGAGATGGGCCCCACCGAGGCCGTGGCCACAGCGGTCAGGCCTATTCCCACCAGGAGCGCCGCTACCTGCACCAACCGCACGTTCTGGCCGAGCGCCGTGGCAAAAGGCACACCGATTTGCTGCAGGCGCAACGGCCGTCCCAGCACGGCAGCCCCGAGAACGAACGCACCCGACCCGACACCGACAACCACCACCGTCTGCCACGACGCACCCGACAGGTTGCCCGCTCCCCAGAGCCCAGCCATGGTCGCGTCTTCCACCGTCGCCGTCAGCATCAGCCACACGTTGAAGGACGAGAGCATAGCGCCCACACCGATACCGACGATGATCAGGCGCACCGCCTTCACCGCCCCCTGCGAAGAGGACAAGAAAAACACCACGAGCGCCGTGGCGATGCCACCGGCCAGCGCGCCCATCATCGTCGCCGCCGCCCCGCCGCGCAGAACCAGCATGACCACGAGCGCGCCCGTAAACGCACCCGTTTGGAACCCGATCACATCCGGCGAGCCCAACGGGTTTCGCGTCAGATTCTGAAATATCGCCCCGCTCAGCGCCAAGCAGACGCCGAGGATAATCGCCAAAACGACCCGCGGCGCACGCCACTCGCCCACCACCATCGACGTGTAGTCATCACCGCGCCCTCGTATCACGTCGACGACCTCGCCCAGGCTTATCGACGCCGACCCTGTTGTTACAGCAAAGATCGCGAGCACGGCAATGATGCTCCACAGGATTGTGCACAGGACGAGCGAGCGGGCGTCGACAAGCATGCCTGGGCCCACCCGCATGACGCGGCGCCCGTAATCTAGCGTTGTCATCGTCTTACACCTCCGCGACCCGATAACGGCGCACCATGTAAATCAACAGCGGCGCACCGATGAATGCCGTGACCACGCCCACCGGAACTTCACCGGTGGTGATCACCCGGCCAAGGACGTCGGCGAAACCCATCACTGTCGGCGCGATAAGCACCGAGTACGCGATGATCCAGCCTTGGTGGGGTCCCACCAACGAGCGCGCCAAATGCGGGGCCATCAACCCGAGGAAGGCGATGGGACCAGCAGCGGCTGTTGCACCACCAGCGAGCAACGTGATGGACACAAGCGCCACGAGGCGCACACGCGTCGGGTCTGTTCCCAGCGACACGGCCGAAGCCTCGCCAAGCGCAAGCACATCAAGCGAGCGCGACGCGGAAATCGCGATGATGAGGCCCAGGATGATGAAGGGCACAATCACCAGCGTGTCGTTCAAGGGCTGCGACGCGGTCGTCCCCGCAGACCACCCTCGCATCTGCGCCAAGAGCTGCGAATTAGTCAGCAACACCGCGGACGTGAAACCAGACAGCACCGCGCCTAGGGCGACACCCGAGAGCGTCATCCGGACGGGGCTGCCGCGCACTGGGCCCGAATTTCCAATGGCGAAAACCACCACAGAGGTCACCATCGCACCTCCGAAGGCCCACCACATGTACTGGCGGATATCGGTCAACCCGAAGAAGGCGAGGCCCACCACCACGGCCAGCGAGGAACCAGCGTTGACCCCCAGGATGCCCGGGTCCGTCATCGGGTTACGCGTGACCGCCTGCATGAGCGCCCCGGCCACGCCGAACGCAGCACCCGCGACGAGGATGAGAACCGTCCGCGGCACTCGCGACAACCAGACGGTCTGCGACTCCGGGTCAGCGGGGTCTGGGTTAAGCAGCAGCGAGACAACGTCCGCAGCCTCGACATGACGGGAGCCGACCAGCATGCTCGCGACAAGCGCGCTCACACACAATACAGCGAGGGGCACGACACCAGCCCACCGAGTTTTGTCGCTTGGGCGCAGCCTCGTCGTCACCGTACTCACGAAAGCTAGGCAACTTTCTCGGCCGAGGCAGCCAACTTCGTGACCTCACGAAGCCACTGCGCGTAACTGCGTGACGTCATCGCACCCTTCGACGCCCACGGCCCCAGCTGACCAGCCTGAACCGCAGGAAGTGTATTCCACAACTCATTATCAAAAGAATACGACTCGTCATACCCCTCAACTAGGAGAATATCCGCCGGATACGACGCGGCTTCCTCCCACGCAACTCGACCCCAGGGATTACCACTTTCCGGCTCAGGCGCGCCAACAATCCTCGCCCCCAAACTCTCCAAAAGATCAGCCTGCGGGAAACCAACAGCGGTATACAACATCTCCTGCGTCGGGCTGACCAGCATGAAAGAAAGATCACCCCCTTCCATCACGTCCTGGAACTCGCCCTTCGCCTGCTCAAGCTCCTCATCCGACTGCTGCACCTGGGCACTATCTACATCCCCACCGAAAAAGTCCGCAAGATAACGCGTCTGCGCAATACTTTCTTCCACCGACTCATCACGCGGCAACGGTACAAAAGGAGCAACCGTAAGCAACTGCGCATTCACCGTCTCATCAAACCAACTCCACCCCTCCAACGAGCCATTACCAATAACTGCATCAGGCCCAATCTCCGCCAGCTTCTCCATATCAATCTCAGCATTGGTACCAATCCGCTCAATACCCGAAATATCAAGATCCCCCATGACGAAAGGATCCTCACAGTCATAACCAAACAACGCAGCCGGCGTCAGACCATACTCATGCAACGAACTGTAGGCATAACAATCCATCACAAGCTCCTCAGGCTGACTCTCAAACTCGATTTCCGCCCCATCAAAAGACGGATGCGCAAGCGTCACCGGCTCAGAAGCTCCACTAGGCGCCGACTCAGAACGTCCCTGCTCCTCCCCAGCACACGAGCAAAGCGCCAACGAGGCTGCAGCAAGCACCACCAAAGAAACCTTGGAAGACATAAACCCACCAATCATTCGACAACACTGACATCACCTAATTCACTAAGGATAGGCACTCCTATTCTAGAAAGCACCAGTGAATTGTCAAGACCCCCGCGCAACGTAACACCGCGCTGAGCAGGTCACTGCGGGCACGCTGAGCGCCACACACCGGACCTCACCGTGCCCACGGCCGTGTCCACGTAGGGCCAGGGCTCATTGACACGATGATGTACACGCGCGGCCTCAACACCCCCTTCTTCTGGCTCGCTTTCTTCATCGCCCTGAACTGCGTGCGGGGGTGTTCTGTGCTCTGGCCTGGTCAGGACATCGCGGAGCGCTCGGCTGTGCCGGGGCGTGGGAGCATGTGCCGTTCGCTTGGGCAGCGAACGTTAAAGGCCTGTAGCCGGATTCACGATTCGCCGTTGTTTTTGCGGATTACGGACCGGCCTATTTCCCACGCCTCGAAGAGATCCTTGGCCACCGCACCACTTGGGACAAAGGTTTTGAGCATGTCGATTGTCTGATCAGCTTCGATCACCGCCTTAGCTGAATACTCATTGAACAATTCGATGGTTTCCTTAGGAAAGGGCAACAAGCCTTTCCTAACATCAACACTATGGCCATCGTTGTGCGCAACCACTGCTCCCAGAAGCTTCTGGGATAAAACTTCTTGTTCGAAAGTCAATGCAGCGAGCATCGCTGCTTTCCGAAACTCTACATAAGGTGGCGGAAATGGGTGATGCAGGGTTACAAGCCGTTCTACTTGAGCGGACAGGAATTCTATCCTTCGCTCTAGATCAGCTAGGCTCGCCGAATTATCTTCCATTGAGGGCCACCTTAAAAGAACACGAACATCAGAGCGTCAGCGACGCCGAGGCTAGTGTGCCACCTACGATTGGAGTAAGGTTTTTAGTCAGCCTTTCCTTGATACCTTCTTCATAGTCACCGGCCACGCTCAATGTGTTGTCGATGGCATCTGCGATTTGATCTGGCCGTGCACTGATCGCGTTAGCCATATCATCATCAATGAATCCGCGCTTGCGAGCTGCATCGATAACTTCGGTGACCCTGTGATTTCGAAGTAGCGAACTGACTAAACGCAGCGCTTGTTTGATCAAGAAGCCCCTTGCACCATAGGTTTGCACCTCTGGAGATTGCAATTCCTTCTGAGCCTGCAATGCCTTTGGAGTAACGTTCTGCTGCGCTTCTCGAACTGCGATCAAAGGCTCCGGCGCGGTCGCCGTTTTAGCATTAGCCACAGCGACGGGCGACAAGCCCACGGAGATGGCCACTATTGCCGCCAGCAGTTTACTGCTTTTCAATTTCAAAATGTTTACCTTTCAGCCTTCGTTACATTCGGGCTACGTGCGGGTTCCCTCATGCAGGTTTAAACACAGGTTGAGGCTTTCAGCAGGACAACCCGAGCCTAGTATTGGCGCTTTCTCGAATTACTTCTTGTAGAAATCCAGCATTTCGGCCTCGGCTGCGAGCGGCAGACCAGCCGCCCACGCGGGGTTCGTCTCCATGATCCCGACCTAGTCCGCGGCCTCGACGTCGGTCTCTACCTCGGCGACGATCTCGTCGTGGACGTGAAACACGGTGCGCACCCCAGCCTGTTTTGGCAGCGGTGATTTTCAGACTGTCACCCGTGGTGACGTGAGTGATAAAGGCGTTGAAGGCGGCGGCGTTGGTGATATCGGGCCGTCGTTTCGTGACGGAGGCACCGCAGATCTTGCATCGCCACCGAGTGCGGTTCGCAGAGGTTTTCCCATTACGCTTCATTTCGCCGCCGCACACAGCGCAGCGGGGTCGGTTCTTCGGCATTGAGCCACCACACCACCGGCCCCTACCACATCAACCACGCCACACCGGAGATATACGACCACAACAGCGGATATACGCTCTTGAGGCATATACTTCCAGAAATCACCCAGGTCAGATACCGGAAACCACCAATTCCGGACACACATTTTGTCGTTTAACCCGTTGAAGCTGTGTTCCGTCCTTGCTCCAATCAGCCTTTCGGTGAGATAGTGTGCTCTGAGGACTCAGCGGGGGTAACCGAATACCAGGTCACCGCTATATAACCAGCAAAAGCGAAGACCAAAACTAGCGGAACGAATGCCCCTATAGCAATACAAATCGCAAGCAGGCCGACGGCCTTAAGGCCGCCTTTTGGCTCCGAAGGCGACGCAATTAGTAGTGCTGTCGGAATGGCAGCGACGAAGAGAAGAGTTACTAACAGAAGAGAAGGAGCTTCTTTTACATACCCTGCAAGCAAAGTCCCGACGCCCGCGCAAATCCACAGGAATTTTCGTAGGCTCATAGAACGGCTCCTCTAATTACTCGTTAGGTGCAATCGCGACAGGAGCGATATTCGCACCAAGGATCGCCGCAGCGAGGCTGAACGCACCGACTTTCTTGAGGGCGGTGGCGATCATTTGCTTGTTATTCATAATGACTTGAACGAGCTTAGCCTGCTGGGCTCCGGGAATGCAGCCGGTGAGTACGCCTGCGAGAGCCCACACAGCACTGTTCGGGTCCTCCCACGATTTTGTAAAGACTG
Source organism: Corynebacterium timonense (assembly GCF_900105305.1). Taxonomy (NCBI): domain Bacteria; kingdom Bacillati; phylum Actinomycetota; class Actinomycetes; order Mycobacteriales; family Corynebacteriaceae; genus Corynebacterium; species Corynebacterium timonense. Next base: position 1,070,000 of record NZ_LT629765.1, read on the forward strand.
CGCCCCCGATTCCTACCGCGCATCCGATCGCAGCCACGATGACGAGCGGTGCAACCCTCGGAGCTGTTCCGTCGTTGCGCTCAAGCGATTGAAGTTCGGCATCCAGTTCATCCGCCGGTAGACTAGAAAGGTATTTAAGCTCAGAATCCAGCTGCTCATGGATGTCTTCGGTTTCCGTTTCGGAGCCACCAGAAAAATCTGGTTGCGAGAGGGTTTCGGAGGCTGGTTTGGCGGCTTTTGCAGCGGTGATTTCGGGCGTCGCAGTGTGGGCTGGTTGCATGGCCGCCACTGGCATGGCCACGGCCAGACAGAGTGCGAGTAGTCGCTTGTGCATTGCGGTTTTCTTCCAATCTGGGCTTATTGGCATGATGCGGGAATACACCCGACATCAAAATAAAGCCCGATGTCTAGTATTTCAGCGAGACTGCTACTCGAAGCACTTTCGTGCACACCTAGATGGTGGCGGCATGTGAACCAACCCCCGCCGCAGCATGACCCACGGCGGAGGTTGACGGTCTCCTCCTTCATCGCCGACACCACCGCGGCGTGACCGAGGGCGGTACGGTGGATAGGCACCGCGTCATCACCCGTCACTGGGCCGAGCGCGGAGACACGGCGCTGTCCCGACGGCGCGCACACGCCCGCGCCGTCGTCCGGCGCGGCGACGTAGCCCACACCCACCGCGGAGGAAGCGTTGGCCGCGCTGTGCACCGCGCTGGCCCCGACCCCGGCCGAGCGCGCGGCGGCGCTGCGCCTGGCCGCGAGCCTGTGCATGGCTGGTGTCGCGGGCCGCGAAATTGCACGTGCGCTGGGTGTGGCCGAGACCGAGCTCAGCCGCATGCTCACGCCCTACCCGGAGGCCTGCGTGACCCGCGCTAGCGACGTCGTTTTCGACGAGCACACGCAGCGGTGGACAGCACCAGACGCCGCCCCCACCGTGTAGCGCGACATCGTCTGTCAGCACCGCCGCGAGCAGTCGCGGTGGTGCTTTTCTCATACGAGAGGTTTCCCGGGCCCGAGCGGGGTTTTCCAGGGGGTGTTTCCACGGTCTCTGCCCCGCCCGGGCACGAAGTCCGGGCGGGGTTGTCCGGGGTGAACACGGGCTTCCTGGCCGGCCGGGACATCATTTCAGGGGGTTTTCGCATCGCGTCGACCCCCACGCCGAGCACCACACACACCTCACCAGCCCGTGCACCAGCCCACGCACCCGCTTTCGGCAGAGCGCGTGCGCGAGGCCCGTGGGCATGTGCTGGGGCATGTGCACGGGCGGGTCGCGGGCGCGAGCTGGTCACCCCGCGGCGTGTTCGGCGGGGTCGCGGACATAGCGCGCGGCTTATCCCCCGGCCTCGCCCTGACATAGCCCGAGGCATGGCCCGCGGCATGGCCTGGGCATAGCCAACGGTGTGTCTGATCTGATGTAGTTGGTCCGGTTCGGCTTGGGAAGTAGGCCGTGTTGGCGGCCTGTTTTGGTCCGTTTCAGCGCGCAAAATTAGGCCACTTCTCCATGTGGCTGTGACTGGTGTGGCCCCTTTTTGGATAGAGAAAGGGCCATGCCGATAACCATCCCCCAGTAGGTTTCTGTTCCTGAGAAATGTCCCGCCTTCGTTTATTCGCGAGGTTCGGGACGTGGATGTTTCAGGAAAGGACCAGAAAGTAGATGACGATCAGCATGACCACGATCGAAACTATCAGGCAGCTCGATGACGAGGGAATGTCCAGACGAGCGATTGCCAAAGCGGTAAACGTGGCGCGGGCCACGGTCGATAAGTACGTCAATCAGGAAGATTTCAGCCCCACTCCGCCGGTGACGGTGCGTAAACCCGGCTCGATCGTGCTGGGTGAGACGCTGTGCGCCGTGATTGATGGTTGGTGTGAGAATGATCAGCGCATGCCGCGAAAGCAGCGCCACACCGCGCGACGCATTTGCGACCGCCTCGTCGACGAGCACGGATATACCGGCTCGTATTCCCCGGTTCAGCGCTACGTCAAGCAGTGGAAACAGGACCACACATCCCCAGGGGATGGGTTCATGGAGTTGGAATGGTCACCTGGGGTCATCCAGGTCGATTTCGGCCAAGCCGAGGTCGTTATGGCGGGAACTGCTAAGGTGGTGCACCTTTTGGTGGTAACGTTTCCGTACTCGAATATGCGGTTTTGCAGGGCGTTCGCCGGAGAGACCGCCGAGTGCGTTATCACCGGCCTGTTGGACGTCATCGACACCGCCGGCGGGGTGCCGAGAGAGATGGTCTTTGGTTCGCCCCGGGTTTAATAGAGGGTAGGAATTTGGAAAAGGAGCCCTACACATGCCCTCGAAGTACACGCCTGAGTTGAGGCAGCGCGCCATCGAACTGGTGCTGCACGCGCAAGCTGACCCTGACACGTCTCGTGGTGCGATATCCCGCATCGCTGTCGAGCTCGGAATGAGCAAGGAAACTCTGCGCGGCTGGGTCCGCGCTCATAAACAATCCGGCGCGGCAACCCCGGGTTGAATCGGTGGATTGTGCAGCAGAAAACCGCAGACTGCGAGCTGAACTGATTGAAGCGAAGCGCGCCAACGAGATTTTGAAAAGAGCATCAGCTTTTTTCGCGGCGGAGTGCGAGCGCCCACACACGTAGTCGTCCGGTTCATCGACGACAACCGGGAGGAATTCGGGGTCGAGCCGATTATTCGCGCCCTTTCAGCAACCGACGCGACAATCGCCCTGAGCACCTACTACGCCCACAAATCCCGGCCTGAATCATCTCGATCTATCCGCGACCGACAACTACGCAAAGCTTTGCGTGCTATCTACGACGACAACTACTCCTGCTATGGAGCGCGCAAACTATGGGCCGAGGTCAATCGCCGAGGCGATGTCTGTCACGTCGCCCGGTGCACCGTCGAGCGTCTCATGGCACTCGACAACATCCGTGGTATCCGGCGCCGGAGGAAAAGGCCTTCCACCCGTGAGCGCTGCCCCCGATAACTGCCCAGTCGACTTGGTCGAGCGCGACTTTTGTGTCGATGCGCCGAACCGGCTGTGGGTCGCGGATATCACATACATCCCCACGCGTGCCGGGTGGGTGTACGCCTCGTTCGTCCTCGACGCGTATACCCGGGAGATTGTTGGCTGGCAGATCACCAACCACATGCGCACGTCACTGGCTAAAGACGCACTTGACATGGCCTTGTCAGCGCGCCTGCGTGCCGGTGAAGATGTCTCCGGTCTGATCCATCACTCAGACAGGGGCGTGCAGTACAGGTCGGTCGTCTACGGAGAGACCTTGGCCCAGTCGCAGGTTATCGCTTCGGTTGGCTCGCGGGGAGACTCCTGAGACAACGCGATGGCAGAAGCGCTGAACTCAGTGTTCAAAGCTGAACTCATCGACCGTAGGACCTGGCCGGCACTGCGAGATGTTCTCGTCGCGACGTCGACATGGGTCGGCTGGTACAACAACCGCCGCTTGCACTCGGCGCTAGGGTACCGCCCACCCCGCCAGGTCCATCAGGAATACACCGCCGCGAACACCCAAGCGGCCTAATCGACAACAATAGGACCCTCTACAAAACTCGGGGCTTGACACTTCGACAACGCCACCGCCATTGGGCGCCGCTTGGGTCCCAACGTGGTGGAATCCGAACTCTTCGCCGCGTTTAAGGCGCACTATCGGACGAAGGCTCGCTACTGCAACCCGTACTCGGGCCATGAGAAAGGCAACGTGGAAAACGCGGTCGGTTTCATCCGGCGCAACCTGTGTGTGCCTGTGCCTGAAGTAGCCAGCCTGGCGGAGCTAAACGACTATCTCAGCTCCGGGTGCGCCGCGTTTGCCGACCAGATCCACTACAAAAAGTCGGCCACGATCGGGGAGCTATTCCAACAGGATCAGCAAGCGCTCAAAGCGTGCCCGTCGGTGAGGTTTAACCCGGTGCGCTTCGAAGTGCGCCGCACCGATAAGACCGGGGTCGTCACAGTCGGCGGCAATCGCTACCTTGTGGGCCCTGCCTGGGCGGGAAGGCAAGTCACGGTGGAGCTATCGCATGACACCATCACCGTCTTAGACGACAACGCCCGACGCATCGTCGCACTGCCACGAGTCTTCGGCACCACAGAGGAAACGGTGATCAACCCACTGAGTGTTTTGCCTTCGCTGGCGAAAAAGCCCGGGGCGTGGGCGAACTCACCACTTCGCCGCCACATGCCGGACGCTGTCGTGGGCTATCTCGACGCAGCAGATGCGACAACCCGCAGGGAGTTTTTCACCCACGCCGAAACCACCGCCACAGAATGCGGATTCGACACCACCGTCACCGCTGCCGCGGCACTGCTGGAAACCAACGCGACACCGACCGGGCCACACCTCGGCATCGCCGCGCGCTACAGCGCCCCACCACCAACACAGCACGCGCGAGCGAATCTCACCACCTACGATCAGCTGCTCGCCACCAGCACCACCACACCTGATCATGAGGAGGAGACCTAAAATGAGCACCGACACCACCAACAGCAAAGACCGCGTGGTGGCACTCGGTCGCCAGCTCTACCTGACCACCGCGGTGCTACGCGAATGCGCAGACCATGCCACCCCACGCCAGTGCGACATACTCATTGAGCTTTTCGAAGCTGAACTTGAATCCAGATCCGCATCTAGAGCGCGCCGCCTGATGCACCGAGCACGAATCCCGGTACGAAAAACTCTCGACAACTACGACTGGTCCCCGGTAACTCTGCCCGCCGACATCACCCGCGAACACCTCACCACCCTCGACTTCCTCAACGGATGTGAAGACCTCGTCTTCTACGGTGATGTCGGCACCGGCAAAACACACCTCGCCATCGCCCTGGTCACCGCGGCATGTCTCAGAGGCACTCCTGCAAGGTTTTTCACCGCCGCCAGCCTGGTCGACCATCTGCGCAACGCAAAACTTGTCGGCAAACTCGACAAAGAACTCGCACCCCTCGGCAAAAACGAACTGCTCGTCATCGATGAACTCGGCTACATCCCAATCGACACCGACGGGGCGAGGCTTTTATTCCAAGCCATCGCCGATGCCTACGAACAACGCAGCCTCATCATCACCACCAACCTCGCGTTTTCCCAATGGGGCCACGTCTTCGGCAGCGACGACATGGCAGCCGCCGCAATCGACCGCATCGTCCACCACGGCCGCATGATCACCTTCACCGGCCAGTCCTACCGCATGGCAAACGCCCTGATGAAATAACCCGAAAACCCAGCAACGCCCAAACGGCCCAAAACCACGCCACCCCGGCCTAAAAAACCGCGCCGAAACGGCCTACAACAACTTGACAAAACACAAACGGCCGGGGCGGAGGGCGTCGCGGAGGGGTAGACGAAGCCATGCGCGGACACCCGGCCAGCCCCGGCCGTGGTTACTGTTCACGATGCACTCGATGTATAGACGAAGCATGTGCGAGCGTGTTCGTGGGCACCCCCACGTGACACCGCGGAGGGAGGAGAAAGCAGTGCCCCAAGTTCCCTTGCAGCCGGGCGAGATGGGCGAGGTCGCCATCTCGACCCAGACCAAGGCTGACGGCTCGACCGTCTACGTCGGCATCGCGCCAGGTCGCCGCCTCGACGGACGTGCCATCCGTGCGAGCGGTCGTGGTGACTCCCCCACCGCTGCTCGGCGAGCAACCGCACAGCGGTTCGAGGTGAAGAAGCATGAAACTTCGACTTACTCCGCACCGCGCACCGCATGAGCCGATGGCAGTAGTGCTGTGCTCTCCCCTGACTCGTCTTTCACCGACCTGTGCCGGGCGTGGTTGACCGACGCTGAGGACGAGGGCCGAGGGCGTCCGCAGAGCCTCGCGCTCTATCGCGGCGTGCTCGACAATCACATCACACCCCACCTCGGCGAGCTGCGCGTCCGCGAAATCACCGCACAGCGCATTACCGTGTTCCTGCGCGAGCGGGCACGGTCGGAGTCGCCGAGCGCGGCCGACTCGACCTACAAGGTCATCCGCGCCGCGTGGCGTTTCGCGCAGCGGTCGGGTATCGCCGAGCGCGATGTTCTCGGCGGTGTCGTGCGACCCGCACGAGATTCCAAGACAGACCTCGGCGAGTACGCGCGCGTTGTCACTCCGCATCAAGCGAAGTACTTCTTGGACTTGTGCTCCATGCACTCGCCTGCCCTCGGTCTAGCCATGCGCATCGCTGCGGAGACAGGCGCACGCATGGGTGAAATCATGGCGCTACATGAAGCCGCGCTCCACCCCGGCCCTGGCCCGTGGATTGAGCTGCGAGGCACCGAGGTGCAGCGCAAGGGCGGTGCAGTGCGAGAGCCCCACGGCAAGACACAGACTTCCTCGCCTGATGTGTCCGTCTCCGAGCTGGTCATGGACAGACTTTTCCTCGCGGTGGCCGAGACCAAGCGCGTGTGGGGTGGCGCACCGCCCCACACCGACGGTCTTGTGCCGGTGTTCCCGTCGACACGCGGCGGGTGGGCGTCAGTGCAGACCATCAATGCGTAAAGGCGCGCAGCGCTCGCGGACAGTGGCGTGGAGTGGGTCAGCGCGCGGGCGCTGCGCCGCGCGCTGGCTACATTCACCGCCGCCGGGCAAGGTGACCGGGTCGCCGCCGACCAGCTCGGCCACGCCCGCGTATCAGTAACCGCGAGGCACTACATCGACACCCACGGCGTTGTCCGCGACGCCGGCCGAGTGCTTTCGCCGCTTTCATCGACAGCGGCGACGAGACCGAGGAATGAGCCGGGGGGTCGCTCCCCGGAACGGGGACGTGACAATGCCCTCGCGCTAGTCGTGGCCCTGGCCGCGACCCCGCGTTCGGGGGTGGTCAAGTCGGTTTACACTCCGCGTAACACGGGCTACGAGGTGGCCGATGGCGGCCAAGGGAAATAGTGCTGCACCAATCCAAAAAGTCAGCAAAGTGTCAACAGTTTGACTTGCACTCGCGGCGAAAAAGACCTTGACCAGCCACTTCAGTGCCCCAGGTGAGACTCGAACTCACACTGGACGGGTTTTGAATCCGTTGCCTCTGCCAATTGGGCTACTGGGGCGCTGCGAAAACTATAGCGTAGTCAGCCCGACTGCTATAAATCGTGCGGCCCCGGCAGATACAGCCCTTCGACGCGCCATGCCCACCCCCTTCCACCCGGTCACGACATTCACCCAGACATTTGCCAGCCATTACCCGCCGTTTACCTGCATTCTGTGCAATGAGATCGTTCCTGTTCACAAACTATGCACAGTTAAGGAATGCCATGTCCCGCCGCTCACGTCTCGTCCCGGCCACCGTTCTGGCAACTCTTGCCATCACCGCCCCCGCAGTCACTCCCGTGGCTCAGGCCGCCGACACCCCCAACTACTCTTACCTGGATATCTCGGACCACCCGAAAGCACCGCAGCCCGGCTTCCGCATCCACCCCTACCTGCAGAAACCCGCGTCCGATCAGATGACCCTCAACTTTTTTGGTGAAATGGGCACGGATGCAACCGTGGTACTGACACGCAACGGCCAGGAAGTGGCCACAAAGACAATCACGGGTGAGCTCCAGGACCACCTGCGATACACAGAGGCCGAGCGCGACCAGACCATCGAGGGGCTCGAGGCAGGCTCGTGGTTGAAATCCAACAACAACTACAAGTACAGCGTGACATTTACGGACCTCACGCCGGGCACAACGTATGAGTACGTCGCAACGCTGGACGGCCGCACAGCAGGTAATTCCTTTACCACCGCCCCGACCCGCGACCACTGGGATCGCATCCGCATCGCTGCGTTCTCCGACACGGAAACTGAGCCCGCAGGCCGCCCGAAGGTGTCCGGCGCCCGCGAGTGGGAGCGCAACCGCACATTCGCCGAAGGCTCGCTCGATCGGCCCGGCCCGGGTTCTGCGTGGTTTGAGAAATTCGGCAGCAACAGGCGCCAAGGCACCGATGAGCCACGCTACCCCCTCACGCAGGACGAAGCGATGAAGTACAACGTTACCGAGATGGCCAAGCAGAAGCCCGATCTGCTTCTCGTTGCCGGTGATCTAGCTCAAGGTGGCGGCTACCAGCCTGGCTGGGATGAGTACTTCGGCTACCTCGCAGGTGAACACGGCAAACTCGCTGGTACAACTCCCATGCTGACCGCTCTGGGTAACTGGGAGACTTTCGGCGCGATGAACGGCAACTACCAGGATGCGGAAGGTGTTGCGTGGGGCGCCGCGAAGGGCCGCAAGGCGTACATGACGTACTTCGACACCTTCGGCTCGGACACGCCGGAGCACGAGGATTCTTATTACCGGGTTGATTACGGCCCCGTCACGGTGATTACGCTCGACTCCACCAACGGCGTACCGGATGAGGATGCCGCGACGGAAAAGGAAAAGGACGTCCCCGGCAACGACAAGGACTTCTTCGGCGCTTACGGCAGCTGGGGAACGGACACGAACACCTCATATACGGCGGAGGGCATCCGCCGCGCGGGCGATCGTACCCAGCCCGATTTCAGCGAAAACTCCGCTCAGTGGCTGTGGGCGGAGAAGCAGCTGTCCGACGCCCGCGATAAGGGCCAATTCATCATCGTGCAATTCCACCACACCCCGTACTCCTCGGGCGTGCACGGCACCGCGACAGCGTCGGCAACCCCGGACGAACAGCCTGGGACCCCAATGCGCATCTACACCCCGATGTTTGAAAAGTACGGTGTAGCGGCAGTCATCACCGGCCACGACGAAATGTTCGAGCGTTCGTGGATCGACGACGACGGCGACGGGATCGGCTTCCACAACTTCGACGTCGGTGTCGCGGCCGACGGGCTGCGCGGGGACTACCGCGTCCAAAACGAGGATGGCGCTCTCGAGCCGGTGGAGTTCAACTCTTACCGCGAATGGATGGCGCAGTCCGATGAACCCGAAATGTGGGTTGACGACGAAAACGGCGTTCGGCAGCTCAAGGACGGCGGTAAACACTACGGCCACCTGCAGATGGATATTGCGCCGGTGCGGTGCTCAAACGATGTAGTGGCAAAACTCACTACCACCCCCGTCTACCTCTTCCCCGTGCTGGACTCCGACTACAACCTGGTCGCCGTCGAACGCAGGGTGTACAACGACGTGCAGGAAATCCTGCTGACTAACGACGGCGCCCCGGCACCGCGCGGCACCACGTGCGCATCGGGCACCGGTACCCCCCAGCCGTCGTCTGCATCGTCGTTCTCGTCGGACAGGAACCTCGCCTCCTCGGCGGCTGTGGGAGTGGGTGTGATCGCCGCTGTCGTTGCTATGCTCCTTGGCGCCCTCGGATGTGTGGCGCTGAACGCGGAGACCCTCCCGCTCCCGCACGCTGTCACTGAGGCCCTCAACCAGGCGCGCCGTACGCTTGGGCTTTAAGTACCTCTCGTACCGAGCCCGTGCTGCCCGGGCTGCCCGAGCCTTTCGCACACGCACTCACCCCGCGATCTAAGCACCCGCAACCGGACCGCGGGGGTGCGCGTTTGCGGGCACCTTTGAGGAGACAACGATAACCGGGGCATTCCCCCGCCCCAGCATCGAAGTGGGCGTCACGGGCTTTGTTCAATCGTCACCAAAACGTTATGATTCGTGCATGCGTAAAATTCTGGCCTCGTCTCTCGCTGCTGCTCTCGTCGTGTCCGGCTCTGTTGCCGCCGCGGGCGCCCAGGAGGAGGGAAGCAGCGGTTCCAGCCGCCCCACCGAAGAGATTAATCGGATCAAGCAGACTGTTGGCACCCCCTCGGAGGGCCTGCAGCCCCTCAACCCGGATCCGGCCAACGACCCGCTCTACATCGACCCGGAGAAGAACCCACTCCAGAAGGTCTCCAGCTCCGACATGTTCCTGGATTGGACGATGGGCTCCTCCGATAGCGGCTTTAAGGAGTTCCTCCAGGGCTTTGCCGCCGGTTCCTCCATCCCGAACACCGCGAACCCGATCGAGCTATTAAAGCAGGAGCTGCAGGGCAACCTCATGATGTCGTCCGGCCTGTTCACCGGCGACTTCGCACAGAGCTCTCGAGGCTCCAGCCAGGCTCTGTCGGTCTACCTTCCGATCCTGATCGGCGCCATCGCCATCGGCCAGCTCATCGAGGTCGTGGTGAGCAACCTGCGCAACGCGGGAATCACGCTTCCGCTCTAGCGGGCTCGACACCACAACAAGGCCGAATAATTCACGCCGCGGGGGCCCGAGGGTTTATTATGCATTCGAGCGTAATTTTTTAACTCAGAAGGTCCCGGACACCCAATGCACATACGACCAGCACACGCCCGCCGCGCAGCGGCCGCCTGCACCGCACTCGCGGCGGCCTGCGGCCTGAGCGCGTGCGTGACTAACCAGGAGGGTGGCCTGCCCGAGGGGTGGCAGTCCGTCGACCAAGAGACCGTGCCCGAGATCGCCGCCATGGTCCCCGAGGAGGTCGCTGAGGACGGAAAACTCTCCATCGGCACCAACCCTCCCTTCGCCCCCTTCCAGTTCAAAGACTCACAAGGCACCTTGATCGGCTTCGAGCTCGACCTTGGGCGCGCCGCCGCGACCGTCATGGGGCTCGAATTCGACCCGCAGGAAATGGACTTCGCCATGATCCTGCCGGCCGTGCAGGCGGGCAGCCTCGACGCCGGGATGTCGGGCTTTACCGACAACGAAGAGCGCCGGCGCAGCTTCGACTTTGTCAACTTCCTCTACGCCGGCATCCACTGGGCCGCCCAGCCCGGCACCGACGTCAACCCCGAGCACCCCTGCGGGCTGACCGTGTCCGTGCAGCGCACGACCGTCGCTGAGACGGACGATGTGCGCCCGAAGAGCGAGGAATGCGAAGCGAGCGGCGAGGACCCCGTCACCGTGCTGGCCTTCGACACCGCGGACAACGCGGCTCTTGCCGCCCTCGTAGGCCGCGCCGACGCCGTCAGCGCAGACTCCCCCGTGACGGCCTGGGCTGTCGAGCGCTCGGACGGGGACCTCGAACTCACCGGCGAGATGTTCGACGCCGCGCCCTACGGTTTCGCGGTAAGGAAGGACTCCCCCCTCGGCCCGGCGCTCGCCGCTGCCATCCAACATCTCATCGACACCGGCGAGTACCAGCGCATCCTCGCACAGTGGAATATCCAGTCCGGTCTCCTCGACGAGGCGCTTATGAACGAGCAACCGGTGCACTAGGCAGCGAAACAGACACACAACCAGACCCAGAAAGGACGGGACACGGCCGCGATGAGCACTCCCACGAACACGCCCCCGGAAAAGGTGCCGGACCCAATTAAGGCCAAGCCTCTGCGCCATCCCGGCCGATGGATCCTGGCCGCGGTGCTTGCAGCGCTGGTGATCTGGTTTGTCATCGGTGCGGCCCGCAACCCCGCCTACGGCTGGGACACCTACTTCACGTATCTCTTTGACACGCGTATCGCTACCGCGGCGCTGCACACGCTGGCGATCACGCTGCTGAGCATGCTCATCGGCGTCATCGGCGGCGTCATCCTCGCTGTCATGCGTATGAGCCCAAACCCGGTCTTCGCCGGCGTCGGCTGGGTGTTTTTGTGGGTTTTCCGCGGCACCCCGGTCTACGTCCAGCTCATGTTCTGGGGCCTGCTCGGCGCGATCTACGACTCGATCAACCTCGGCTTCGCTAGTATCTCCCTCGAGCCGTTCACCTCGTCGGCGTTTATGTTCGCGGTCGTCGGCCTGGGCCTCAACGAGGCCGCATATATGGCGGAGATCGTCCGCTCGGGCATCTCCTCGGTGCCGGAGGGCCAGGTGGAAGCCTCGAAGGCACTGGGCATGGGCTGGGGCCAGACCATGCGCCGCACGGTGCTGCCGCAGGCCATGCGCATTGTTATCCCGCCGACGGGCAACGAGTTCATCTCGCTGTTGAAGACGTCCTCCCTTGTCGTCGCGGTCCCCTACTCGCTGGAGCTGTTCGGCCGTTCCATGGACATCGCCGCGGCGTTGTTCGAGCCGGTGCCGCTGTTGCTCGTGGCGGCCACCTGGTACCTCGTCATCACGTCGCTTCTCATGGTGGGACAGCACTACCTAGAGAGGTATTTTGAGCGCGGGGCGACGCGTCAGCTCACCGCGCGCCAGCTCGCCAGCCTCGCGGACGCGGAGGGCACGATCCCGGGCAACGTTGAAATCGTCGGGACGCCGGAAAGGAAGCGTCGATAAGCATGACCCCCATGATTCACGCCAACGAGGTGTGGAAGTCCTTCGGCAACCTCACCGTACTCAAAGGCATCACTCTTGAGGTCGCGCCAGGCGAGGTGACCTGCCTCATCGGGCCGTCCGGCTCGGGCAAGTCGACCTTTTTGCGCTGCGTCAACCACTTGGAGAAGATCACCGCGGGCCGCCTGTACGTCGACGGCGATCTCATCGGCTACCGCGAGCGCGACGGCGTGCTCTACGAGATGAGCGAAAAGGAAGCCGCGAAGCAGCGCCGCGACATCGGCATGGTGTTCCAAAACTTCAACCTCTTCGGGCACCGCACCGTGCTCGAGAACATCATCGAGGCCCCGGTGCAGGTCAAGGGCGAGCCCGTGGAGCAGGCGAAGGCCCGCGCGATGGAGCTGCTCGCGATGGTCGGCCTGGAGTCCAAGGCGAGTGCCTACCCCATTCAGCTGTCGGGCGGCCAGCAGCAGCGCGTCGCCATCGCGAGGGCCGTGGCCATGGACCCGAAGCTCATGCTTTTTGACGAACCGACCTCCGCCCTCGACCCCGAACTGGTCGGCGAGGTCCTGCGCGTCATGCGCGACCTTGCCGCGCAGGGCATGACGATGCTCGTGGTCACCCACGAGATGGCCTTCGCCCGCGAGGTCGCCGACAAGGTCGTCTTCATGGCCGACGGGCGCATCGTCGAATCCGGCACCCCCGACGAGGTCCTGGGCAACCCCCGTGAGGAACGCACGAAGGCGTTTTTGTCCACGCTGTTTTAGACTTTCTAGCCCAGCAGCCCCGCCAGCCCCCGCACGAGCGCCGTCGCCCCGCCGAGCACCGCCAGCCCCAGCGCAAGGGCGTGGGCCTTCGGCGCAGGCACGCGCGGCGCCACCGCCACGCCAGCCGCGATGCCCAGCACCATGCCGAGCCCGCCGGCGACCCAGAGCTCCGCGCCTATCGACGCCACATTCGCCGCCCCAGTCAGCTCCTTGATCAAAAACGACACCGCGCCGCTGACCATAAAAATTGGCTGCAACGTCGCCGCGTACGTGCGCTGCGGCCAGCGCGCCGCCTCCGCGTAGACCGTGATGGCGGGCCCGGCGACCCCGGCAAGGGTGTTCATGAAGCCGCCAATGACGCCGGACGCCGCGGCGGGCGCGCGCCCCGACACAGTGGGAACGCGCTTCTTGCCCACGGTGACTGCCCCGAGCGCGAGAAGCAGCAGCACGCCCACCGTGACCAGAAGCGCGTCCGCCGAGGACACGGCCACCAGCACCGCACCCGGCACCGCTCCGACGACCAGGTAGGGCGCGATCGAGCCGAACCTGCGCCAGTCGACGTCGCCGCGCACCGTCAGCGTGGTCAGCCCCGCGTTGATGGTGGCAAGCACGTTGACGAGCACGATCCCCTCGACTGGGCCGATGAGGATGGACAGTACGGGGCCGGCGATCAGCCCCACGCCCATCCCGGAGACGCGCTGGAGCAACGAACCGATGAGAACGGCACAGAACAGGATGACGGCGGCCGTCACCGCAGCTTCTCCTTCATGGCGGCCTCCACGGCCTCCGGGACAAGTCCCGTGACGTCGCCGCCGTACTTCACCACCTCCTTGCATAGGGAGGAGGAGGTGTAGCCGTACTTCTCGTCGGTGAGCAGGAAGTAGGTGTCCACGCCGGTGAGCCGGCGGTTCATTTGCGCCATCGGCACCTCGTACTCGTAGTCGAGCGAGGAGCGCAGCCCCTTGACCAAGGCCGTGACGTGGTGGGCACTTGTGTAGTGCACCAGCAGCCCGCCCCAGGAATCGACGCGAATGTTGGCGACGTCCTTGGTCACCTCGCGGATGAGGGAGACGCGCTCGTCGATGGTAAACAGCCCGGAGGTTTTCGTCGGGTTACCGGTCACCAGCACGATGATCTCCTCGAAGTGCGTCGCGGCGCGGCGGAAGATGTCGAGATGACCGTTCGTGACGGGGTCGAAGGAGCCGGGGCAGACGGCGATGGTCATGGTTTACTCTCCTTGATCGGTGTCGGGCCCTGTACCAGGACCGGCGCTGTAGACCGCCATGTCCATCCGGGCGATGCCGTAGAGCCGCTTCTTCAGCTTCTGCGTCGTCGGAGTAAACGCCGCGGGCCAGGCCGTCTCGGGGCTGTCGCGGTGGCGCTCGATGACGACCACGGCGCCGTCGATAAGCGTCGGCTCGAGGGCGTGGAGCATCTCGACGACGGACTCGTCGGCGAGGTCGTAGGGCGGGTCCGCGAGCACCATGGAGAAGTGCTCGCGGGGGGCGCGGGCCAGGTACGTCGAGGCCTTGACCGGCTCGATGCGCACGTTCGGGTGGCCTACCACCCCGGCGTTGAACTCGATGACCTGAACCGCCCGCGGGTCATTTTCCACGAGGACCACCTCCGCCGCCCCGCGGGAGGCAGCCTCCAGGCCCAGCGCCCCGGAGCCGGCGAACAGATCGAGCACGACCTGGTCGACGATGCCGAAGCGAACCTGCAGCGACGAAAACAGACCCTCGCGCGCCCTATCCGAGGTCGGGCGCGTGCCCTCCGGCGGCACCTTGATCTTGCGGCCGCGGGCCTCTCCCGAAATAATGCGGTTCATTCCGACCACCTTAACTCTTCTCCAAGAACTCAAAGCGCTCCGGCACCAACGAATCCGCCACCTCGCGTGCCTTCTCCGGGTGCGCGGCGACAAACGCCGCGGCGTCCTCGTAGGCGCGCATCACCACCGGGTAATCCTCCACCAGGTTAATCAAGCGCAGCGTGCGCCGCGCCCCCGACTGGCTCGCGCCCAGCACGTCGCCCTCCTGCCGGTTGCGCAGGTCGAGCTCGGCGAGCTCGAAGCCGTCCGTTGTCGCGGCCACCGCGCTGACCCGCTCAAACGCGGCCGAGCCCGGCTCGGCACGGGTATGAAACAGGCACAGCGACGCGCTGCCGCCTCGCCCGACGCGCCCCCGCAGCTGGTGCAACTGGGACACGCCGAAGTTCTCCGACTCGCGCACTACCATCACCGTCGCGTTGGGCACGTCCACGCCGACCTCGATGACCGTCGTGGATACCAGCACGTGGATCCCCCCGGCGACGAAGTCCGCCATCACCGCGTCCTTTTCTTCGCTTTTCATCCGGCCGTGCAACACACCCACCTCGAGGTCGCGGAACTCGGTGTCCCGGAGCCAGGAGGCGATCTGGGTGACGCCGCCGTCGCCGTCGATACGCGGGCACACGACGTAAGCCTGGTGGCCGGCAGCCGCCTCCTCGCGGATTTTCTCCCACGCACGCGCCACCCACGTCGGGCGGAACTCGGGCACCACCGACGACTGGATCGGTCGGCGCCCGCCCGGCAGCTCCCTCAGGGTCGACACCTTGAGGTCGCCGAAGACGGTGATTGCAATGGTGCGCGGGATCGGCGTGGCCGTCATCACGAGCAGGTGCGGGGTGTTATCCCCCGCTTTCGCGCGCAGCGCATCGCGCTGCTCCACGCCGAAGCGGTGCTGCTCATCGACGACGACGAAACCCAGCCGGAAGAACTCCACGCCCTCCTGCAACAGCGCGTGGGTGCCCACGACGATCTCCGCCTCCCCCGTCATCGCCTGGAGAAGCGCCTGCTGCTTTTGCGCGGCGGGAAGCGAGCCGGTCAACGCGACGACGCGAGCGGGCACACCCGCGTTCATGAGCGTCTGCGTCAACGAGCGCGCATGCTGCATCGCCAGCACCTCCGTCGGCGCGAGCAGGGCGCACTGGGCGCCGTTGTCGACGGCCTGCAGCATCGCCAGAAGGGCCACGATCGTCTTCCCCGAGCCAACCTCGCCCTGCAGCAGGCGGCTCATCGGGCGCGGCTGTGCGAGGTCCTCGCTGATCTGCGTGAGCACCTCGTTCTGCCCCGCCGTCAGAGGGAAGGGTAAGCGGCGCAGCAGCGCGTCCTGGTCGCGCCCCTCGACGCGCGGCAGCGGCGTCGCCGGGTCCGCTTCCGCGTCGGCGCGGCGCACCGCCATCGCCAGGGCCACGCCCATCGCCTCGTCGTATTTGAGCCTGTCGATCGCTTTCGTCGGCCCCGCGGGACCGGGCTCGTGGATTTCTCGGATCGCTCTGTCCAGCGGGATCAGGCCCGCCGGAACCTCCCCGAGCGGCTCTGCGACCGGCTCTAAGGAACGAAGCACGGCGTGGACGGCGCCCATGACCATCCACGTGCTCGCCTTGGAGGCCGCGGGGTATAGCGGTAGCCACTCGCGCCCCCGCAGGATCTCTCCGATGTCGCCGAAGTGCGCCAGCTGACGCAGCGCGCCGGTTGCCTCAGAGGGGGAGTCCAACAGCACGAAATCAGGGTGCTGGAGTTGCGGCTCTCCCCGGAAGGAACCGAGCTTTCCCGTGAGCATCACACGTTGGCCCCGCATGAGGGAGCGCCGGGCGTAGTCCGACCCGAAGAACGTCGCCGCGATGGTGGTCGAGCCGTCGTCCACAGTGACCTTGTACAGCGAGGAGGGCCTGCGTGTGCCGCGCGTGTCCGGCCGCTTGTTCTTCCGCGAAAACTCGTGCGTACCTACGACGCGCCCCACCACGCTCACCGTGTCGCCCTCGACAGCACCGTCCAGGTCGAGCGAGCCACCCGAGCCGTAATGCAGGTAGCGGCGCGGGTAGTGGCGCAACAACTCCCCGCACGTGGAGATGCCCAGGTGTTTTTCCAGCGCGCGCGCCTGCCGCAGCGGGATGACCAGGTTGAGCGGGCGTGCGTCGTCGAACCCCAGCACCGGCTTACTCCACCCCGAGCTCCGCGATCGAGCCCAGGCCGTCGGCCGGGTACGCGAGAACATCCACGCCAAGTTCTTCAGCGAGCGGGGTGGTGTCGAACTCTCCGCACTCCTCGGGGCAGTACAGCAGGACCACCTGCTCGCCGCCGTGCTCGAGCAACCGGCGGCACGCGGCAGCCACGGCCTCGCACGGGTCATCGGAGGCCGGGGTGCTCTCTCCATGCGTCACCACGACGAGCCCCTCCTCGCCGCGCTGGATCGCGGCGGTGCGCATCTCGCCGGCGGCCTCCGACATCGTGAACGCCATCGTCGACAGCGGCTGATCCGGATCGTGGACGGTCAGCGCCGCGATCCCGGACACGAGGCGCACCGTGGGCAGCACGGTCACCGTCTGTTCGAAGGCCCGGGCCGCCTTCTCGATGCCGCCGATCTGGCGCGAATCCAGCTGGCCGTTGGGCAGGAGGATCACCTCGGTGGCGGGGGAACGCCGGACGACGCTCAGCACCTCCGAGACGACGTCGTCGCCGGGTTCGACCGTCACCGCGCCCGCCTCCGTGTACAGCTCGGCGAGGGAACCCGCCGGGGTGAGCGCCACGATGAGGCGCTCGGGGTTTTCCGTCACCGGGGTTGGCGGTAGCACCTCGAGCCGGAGGTCGCCGACCTCGCCCATCGCGTAGGCCGTCTCGATGACTCGGCCGGCGTCCGCGGAGTGGATGTGGACCTTGCCGTGGGTGTCGTGCACCCGGGCGACGACGAGGCTCGTCCCCATGTGCGTGAGCGCGGCCTCCAGCTCGTCGAGCGGGCCGGAAAAGAGGAACATGACCTCCAGCTCGGCGGGCTGGGAGTGCGGCTCGTGGTCCTCGGGCTCCTCCGCCGACGCGGCGTCGCGGCCCGCGACCTCGCCGACAAACTCCTCGAGCAAGATCACTAGGCCAGCCCCGCCGGCGTCGACCACGCCGGCCTCTCTCAGCACCTCGAGCTGGGAGGGCGTCTTTGCCAGCGCCGCGCGCGCGGCGGACAGCGCGGCGTCCGCGACCTCCTCCAGCGGGGCGCCCTCGGCGACGTCGCTGGCGGCCCCGGCAGCGGCGCGCAGCACCGTGACCACCGTGCCCTCGACGGGGTCGGTGATCGCGCGGTCGACGAACTGCACCGCCGAGTTCAGGGCGGTGGCCACGTCGCCCGCGCTGAGAGGGCCCTCGCTCACGCTCTGGGCGATGGCCCGGATGAACTGCGATAACACGATGCCGGAATTGCCGCGGGCCCCGCGTACGCTCCCCACCGCGAGGGCCTCGGCGACCTCGCGCACGCTGGCGCCCGCGCCGCGACTTTCCGCCTCCGCGACGGCGGCCTTCATCGTGTGGGCCATGTTTGAGCCCGTGTCGGAGTCGCGCACAGGGAAGACGTTGAGCTCGTTGATCTCCACACGCCTGCGCTCGAGCTCCGTCGCCGATCGTCGCGCCCAGCTGAGCAAGCGGGCGCCATCGAAGACCGTGGGCGCGGCAGCAGTCACCATGGGTAGAGAGTTTACAGCCCCTGATAAGCTTCTCCGGACAGGCTCCACTCCACGGGCTGCGCCCCCTGCTCGACCAGCGCCCGGTTCGCGCGCGAAAAGGGGCGGGATCCGAAAAACCCGCGGGAGGCCGACAGCGGCGAGGGGTGCGGCGACTCGATGCGGGGCGTGGTGCCCAAAAAGCGCGCCGCCGACTGGGCGTCACGGCCCCAGAGGATGGCCACGAGGGGCGTCCCGCGCGCCACGAGCGCGGTGATCGCCTGCTCCGTCACCGCCTCCCAGCCCTTGCCGCGGTGCGAGGCCGGGGCGCCCGGGCGGACGGTGAGCACGCGGTTGAGCAGGAGAACACCTTGTTTCGACCAGGCGCTGAGGTCGCCGTCGTCACGCGCGGCGACGCCGAGGTCCTGCCCCAGCTCCCTGTAGATGTTGACCAACGAGCGCGGCGGCGCTACCCCCGGCTGGGTGGAAAAGGCCAGCCCCATGGGGTGCCCGGGCGTGGGGTACGGGTCCTGGCCGAGGATGAGCACGCGGACATCGTCGAAGGGGTCGTGGAAGGCACGCAGGATCTCATTGCCGCGCGGCAAAAACGCTGCCTCCGCGCGCAGGAACTCCCCCATCGCGTGGATCTGGTCCTCGACGGGAGCGAGCGGCTCCTTCCACGATTCGTGCACGGGCAGCACCATTAGAAACTCCCCCATCCCGAGGTGTATGCGGGTTCCTCGCCGTCCACGGTGACGCCCGCGCCCTTGCGCACCGTGCCCACCGGGCGAAAGCCCACGGGCGCGTCGCCGTCGATGGTGCCGATGAGCGTGTGGTCTTCTCCCCCGCACAGCACCCACCGCCAGGGGTCGACGCCCAGCAGCTCGCCGGCGCGGCGCAGCAGGGTGTCCGGCGCGATCGCCCGGCTGTCGAGGTCAACGCACACACGCGAGCGCCCGGCGAGGAGGCCGACGTCGCGGACCAGGCCGTCGGAGTTGTCCGTCATCGCTGTCGCGCCCGCGGCCCGGGCCACCACCCCGCGGCCGGGAGTGAGCTCGGGCGCCTGGTGGGCGAGGACGAGCGGCTCGAGCTCCTCCGGGATCTCTCGCCCGGAGCGCAGCAGGTCCAGGCCCGCCGCCGAGTAGCCGAGCCGACCGTGGGCCACCACGCGCTGCCCCGCTCGCGCCCGACGCAACGACAGCGGGCCCTTGTTGCCTCCGAGCGAGCCGATGGCCGACACCGAAATGACCAGGCACTCCCCGCCGGTGACGTCGCCGCCGACGAGTTCCGTGGAGTACTCCTCCATCTTCGAGTGGATGCCCCGGGCAAGCTCCTCCACCACCGCCAACGGAAGCGTATCCGGCGCGGACATTGCAAGCAGCGCCGCGATCGGGCGCGCGCCCATCGCCTCGATGTCGGCGAAGTTTTGCACCACGGCCTTGCGCCCGAGCAGGTAGGCGGTGGTGTACTCCGGCAGGAAGTGGCGGCCTTCGACGAGCATGTCCGTCGTAGCCACGACGCGCGAGTTCGGCGCAGCCGGGGTGAGGACCGCAGCGTCGTCGCCGTTGATGGTCGACGGGGCGGAATCCACGATCGCGCGGATCACCTGCTCCTCGCCGACATCGCCGAGCGTCGGGCCCGAAGCGGGAAAACCTGTGCGAATCACGAGCAGAAACGCCCTTTCAGTAGAGTTATTCGGCATGACGGGATTGAACGACAGGCCGCAAACGGCACCGGGCAGCACGGCCGCCACGCTCAATGCCCCCCAATTTAGCCGGGGCCTCGTTATCGCCATCCTCGCCCTCGCGCTCGCGCTCGTCGGGGGCGTGCTCATCGGGGCAAGAGTCGTCTACGACCGGGTCAACAACCAGCCCGTCGCGATGACGCCGCTGCCCTCGCCCCTCGCCGACTCACCGGAGTGTGCCGCCTTCGTTGACCAGCTGCCCGACCGCGTGGACGGGCACCTCCGCGCCGAGCTCGCCGAGCCCGCCCCCGACGGCGCCGCGGCCTGGCAGGCCTCGCCCACCGAGCGCATCACGCTTCGCTGCGGGGTGGACCTGCCACAGCAGTACAACGAGTACACCCCCACGACCGAGTCGCAGGGTGTGCGGTGGATGCGTGTCGACGACCCCACGGCCGGCTCCACCTTCAGCACTTGGTACACCGTCGATCGCGTCCCAGCCGTCGCCGTGACCTCAGAGGAGACGGGCGGCTTTCGGGAGGACCCGCCGTCCGGCATCGGCGCGCAGGCTCTCCCGCGGGACGATATCCAGCCCGCCCCCGCCCCGCTGTCCGGCCTGGCGCCAGGGCCCGCCGAGGGCTGCTCGGCGCTCATGGCTGACCTGCCCGAACAGATCGCAGACGGCTTCGAGCCGCTCGACGTCGACCACCCGGATACCGCAGTGTGGGTCGCCGAGGGCCGCGAGCCCATCGTCGTGCGCTGCGGCGTCGCCGAACCGGAGAACTACGAGGCCGGGGCGCAGCTGTACCAGATCAACGACGTCACCTGGTTCGAAGACACGACGCTGGCCAACGGGACGACCTCCTCGACGTGGTTCGCCCTCGGCCGCACCAGCACCGTCGCTGCCCACCTGCCGCAGGCCGAGGGCAACGAGGCCGTCACGGCGCTGACAGAGGCTATCTCCCGGACCGTGCCAGAGCGGTAGCGATCATCGTGTCGAGAAGCTCGCTGTAGCTCACGCCCGAGGCGAGCCACATCTGCGGGTACATGGAGATCGAGGTGAACCCGGGCATGGTGTTGACCTCGTTGAGCACCGGCCCGCGCTCGGTGAGGAAGAAGTCCACCCGCGCCAGCCCCGTGCAGCTCAGCGCACGGAACGCCCGCACCGCCAGCTCGCGCAGCTCCTCGACCACCTCCGGCGCGTACGGCGCGGGGATGGACGCCGTGACGTTGTTCTCCAGGTACTTCGTTTCAAACCCGTAGAAGCCTTCGTGGCTGTCCTCGGTGCCGTTGAGCCGCGCCGGCACCGAGGCGCTCACGCGCCCGTCGGGGTATTCCAACACGCCGACCTCGACCTCGTCGCCGACCAGCTCGGCCTCCACGATCACCTTCCCGTCGGATTCGCGCGCCAGCGCGATCGCTTCGTCGAGCGCGCCCCAGTCGGTCACCTTGGACACGCCTATCGACGACCCGCCGCTCGCCGGCTTCACAAAGACCGGCAGGCCGAGGCGCTGCTTGGCGGCGTCGTCAAGCACCTGCCCTGGTCCGAGGACCGCCTCCTCCGTGACCGCCATGCCCGCGAGCCTGACCAGCTTCTTTGTGTACTCCTTGTCCATCGCGCAGGCCGAGGCGAGGACGCCGGGGCCAACGTAGGGCACGCCAGAGAGCTCGAACATGCCCTGGATCGTGCCGTCCTCGCCGAACTTGCCGTGCAGGACCGGCAGCACGACGTCCACGGTGGCGAGCGCCTCGCCGCTGCGGGCGTCGGCGAACTGGCCGCGGCGCTGCGGGCTCACGGACAGCGCCACCTCGCGCCCCCCGGTCACCTCGGGCAGCGTTTCGCCGCGGACGGGGTCGAGCTCCCCGAGAACCCAGGCTCCCTCGCGGGTGATGCCCACGGGGAGGACCTCGTAGCGCTGCGGGTCGAGGTTGGCCATGATGGAGCCCGCCGAGATGCAGGAGATCGAGTGCTCGGTGGAGCGGCCACCGTAAATGACAGCGATGCGAATCATTGTGCCCACTCTACCGGCGTTTACTCTGACTTCTTGGAGCGCCCCATCAAAGCAGCGATGCTGTCGGACACGGCTTGGCCGTTGTGGCACACCGAGAAAACCGAGTGGGTGATCGGCATATCCACCCCGTGCATCCGCGCCATCTCGTGGATGCTGCGCGAGGAGATCACGCCCTCTGCGACCTGCCCCTTCGTAGCCTCGGCGGCCTGCTCAACCGTTGCGCCCTCGCCGAGGGCCGCGCCGAAGGTCCTGTTGCGAGACAGCGGCGAGGAGCACGTGGCCACCAGGTCGCCCATGCCCGCCAGGCCCGAGAAGGTGCGCGCATCGGCACCGAGCTCCGCGCCGAGGCGGGCGATCTCGGCTAAGCCGCGCGTGATCAGCGAGGCCTGGGTATTCTGCCCCAGCCCCATGCCCGCGGCCATCCCGCAGGCAAGGGCGATGACGTTTTTGCACGCCCCGCCGATCTCGCAGCCGACGACGTCCGTGTTGGTGTAGGGACGCAGGTAGGGCGTCGCGCACGCGGCTTGCACCAGCTTCGCGCGGTTCAGGTCCGTGCAGGCGATGACGGTGGCCGCCGGCTGCTCCTTGGCGACCTCTTTGGCCAGGTTCGGGCCGGTGAGCACTGCGATGCGTTCGGGGCTGGCGCCGGTGACCTCCGCGATGATCTCGCTCATGCGCATGTAGGTCTGCGCCTCGATGCCCTTGGAGATGGACAGCAGCGTCGCGTCCGCTTCGAGCCGTGGCGCCCACGCGGTGAGGTTGTCGCGCATGGTCTGGCTGGGCACGGCGAAGACGACGATCGCCGCCCCGCTCAACGCCTCATCCGCCTCGGAGGTGGGCACAATCGACTCGGGCAGCGCGATCCCCGGCAGGTAGTCGGGGTTTTCGTGCGTGGCGGCGATCGCCTTCGTCAGCTCGGGCCGGCGCGCCCAGAGCGCGACCGCGTTGCCCGCGTCGGCGAAGACCTTCGCCAGCGTCGTCCCCCACGACCCAGCGCCCATGACCGCTACGTTGACCATTCGTCGGCTCCTCCATCGAATCCAGTTGGCTGCGTTGGTTGCGTTGCCTGTGCCTGACGCGCCGCGCGCGAAGCAGCGCGAAACAAAACAAGCTTAAACCAGTTCGCGCCGGCGCCGGAAGTGAGACAAAATGGGGCGCATGGCCAAGGACTCTCAGAAGGCAGGCGGCGCCGACGCTGCGCACGCGCCCCGCAAGGCGACACTGCACGAACAGGACAAAGACGACCAGGGGGAGATGTTCCTCACCGGCCGCCACCAGGAAATTCCCCGCCACCCCGAGAAGGAGTTTCACAAGACCACCCTCGCCGCCGGAGCCGTGCTGTGGCGCGGCAGCGTCCCCGCCGAGGGCGACGACGTCTCGAACATCGAGGTCGCCTGCATCCACCGCCCCCGCTACGACGACTGGTCGCTGGCCAAGGGCAAGGTCGACCCGGGCGAATCCCTCGTGTCCACCGCCGTGCGCGAAATCCGCGAGGAGACGGGCTACCACGTGCGTTTGGGCAAGCTTCTGGGCAAGACCGTGTACCCGGTGAAAAACACCACGAAGGTGGTCTACTACTGGACGGGCGAGGTCACCGGCGGAGAGTTCGTCCCCAACGACGAGGTCGATGAGATCCGCTGGCTTGCCCTCCCCGAGGCGAAGGAGCTTCTCACCTACGACCTCGACCGCGAGGTGCTGGAGAAGGCGGAAAAGCGCTTCCGCCTGCCGACCCACGCGCGCGTCCTCTACGTCCGCCACGGCCGCGCCCACGACCGCGAGAAGTGGTCCGGCGACGACAACCTGCGCCCCCTGGACAAAAAGGGGCTACGTCAGTCGGAGATGCTCGTGCCCCAGCTGGCGCCTTTCGCTCCGACACGCATCTACTCGGCGGTGCCCGACCGCTGCCAGAACACCGTCGCCCCTCTCGCGGACGAGCTCTCCCTCGAGATCACCGTCGACGCGCGCTTCGGCGACGACGGCTGGGCGGCAAGCCAGGTCGAGGCGCAGAAGGCGTTCATGGAGGTCGTCGAACAGGGCGGCACGAGCGTCATCTGCGCCCAGGGCACAGTGATGCCGCAGATGATCGCGTGGCTCTCGGCCCAGGGCCGGCTGCCTATCGACGACGAGATTCGCGTCAAGAAGGGCGGCGTGTGGGTGCTGTCCTTCCATCGCGGAGAGCTGACCGGGGCGGACTACCTGCCGTCTGCGCTGCCGGTGCACTAGCCGCCGCGAGTGCGCGTCGCTAAACGCTCGGCTTGAACGCTGGGCGGCGCGCCTCGAAGGCGTCGATGGCGTCCTCTTGGCGCAGGGTCAAGCCGATGTCGTCGAGGCCTTCCATGAGCCTCCATCGGGTGTAGTCGTCGACGTCGAAGGTGTAGGTCGACTCCCCGACCGTCACGGTGCGGCTTTCCAGCGAGACGGTGACGTCCTGGCCGGGGTTGTTCTCCAGCTGCTTCCACACCAGCTCGATGTCGGCGGCGCTCATGATGCCCGCCAAGAGGCCCGCCTTGCCGGCGTTGCCGCGGAAGATGTCCGCGAAGCGCGGGCTGAACACGGCGCGGAAGCCGTAGTCGTTGAGCGCCCACACCGCGTGTTCGCGGGAGGATCCGGTGCCGAAGTCGGGGCCGGCGAAGAGGACGGAGCCGTTCTTGTACGCCTCCTGGTTGAGCACGAAATCGGGCTCGTTCTCGCGCCAGTTGGAAAACAGGCCGTCCTCGAAGCCGGTGCGCGTCACGCGCTTGAGGTAGCGGGCCGGGATGATCTGGTCGGTGTCGACGTTGGAGCGGGTCAACGGCACCCCAACGCCGGTGTAGGTGGTGAATTTTTCCATGGCAATGCTCCTTACCCTTACACGGACAGGTCTGCGGGGCTGGCGAGGTGGCCGGCGACGGCGGTCGCGGCGGCGACAAGCGGCGAGACGAGGTGGGTGCGCCCGCCGGGGCCTTGGCGGCCCTCGAAGTTGCGGTTGGAGGTGGACGCCGAACGCTCGCCGGGCGCAAGCTGGTCCGGGTTCATGCCCAGGCACATCGAGCAGCCGGCGGTGCGCCACTCCGCGCCGAAGTCGGTGAAAATCTTGTCCAAGCCTTCGTTCTCTGCCTGCTGCTTCACCATGGTCGACGAGGGCACGACCATCATGCGGGTGCCCTCCGCGATGCGCCGGCCCTTGAGCACCTCGGCGGCGGCGCGCAGGTCCTCGATGCGGGCGTTGGTGCAGGAGCCGAGGAAGACGGTGTCGATCTTGATGTCGCGCAACGGGGTGCCGGGGCGCAGGTCCATGTAGCGCAATGCCTTTTCGGCCGCGGCCTTGGCGGTCTCGTCGCTGAAGGACTCCGGGTCGGGCACGGCCTCGCCGAGCGGCAGGCCCTGGCCGGGGTTGGTGCCCCAGGTGACAAATGGGGTCAGGGCGGAGCCGTCGATCTCGACGACGGTGTCGAAGGCCGCGCCCTCGTCGGTCGGCAGCGTCTTCCAGTACGCGACAGCCTTGTCCCATTCCTCGCCCTTCGGCGCGTATTCGCGCCCCTCCAGGTAGTCGAATGTCTTCTGGTCGGGGGCGACCATGCCGGCGCGGGCGCCTGCCTCGATGGACATGTTGCAGATGGTCATCCGCGCCTCCATCGACAGCTTCTCAATAGCCTCGCCGCGGTATTCGATGATGTGGCCCTGGCCGCCGTTCGTTCCGATCTTCGCGATGATCGCGAGGATCAGGTCCTTCGCGGTAACACCCTCACGCAGCTCGCCGGAGACGTTGATCGCCATCGTCTTGAACGGCGCGAGCGAGAGCGTCTGGGTGGCCATGACGTGCTCGACCTCGGAGGTGCCGATGCCCATCGCGATGGAGCCGAAGGCGCCGTGGGTCGAGGTGTGGGAGTCGCCGCACACGATGGTCATTCCCGGCTGAGTGATGCCCAGCTGCGGGCCGACGGTGTGCACGATGCCCTGCTTGACGTCGCCCATCGAGTGCAGCTTTACGCCGAACTCTTCGCAGTTCTTGCGCAGGGTTTCCACCTGGGTGCGCGAGGTCGGCTCGGCGATCTCGAGAAGGTTGCCGCTGGTGATGCCCAGGGTGGGCACGTTGTGGTCCTCGGTGGCCAGGTGCTGCTCCGGGTGGCGGAGGGTGCGCCCGGACATGCGCAGGCCGTCGAAGGCCTGGGGTGAGGTAACCTCGTGGAGGAGCTGGAAGTCGATGTAAATAAGGTCGGGATCGCCGTTCTCACCGGGCATCACCACGTGGTCGCGCCACACCTTCTCGGCGAGTGTCAGGGCCGTGTCAGACATCGCTGTTCTCCTTTGATCGCTACGCGCATTCTCATTATGCGGGATGTTATCATCCATTACGTGAGACAGTATAGCGAAGACTCCGGCATCAAAGTGCTCGACCGCGCAGTCGTCATCGTGCGGTCCGTCGCCGCCGGCGACAAATCCCTGGCAGAGCTAAGCACCGATACCGGCCTGCCACGAGCAACGACCCATCGCATCGCCACGGCTCTCGAGGTCCACCACATCCTCGCACGCACCCCCGCCGGAGCGTGGACGGTTGGCTCGGCGCTCGCTAGCTACGCCACCCGCACCCCGCCGCAGCTTCTCTCCGCCGCGGGGCCACTCATGCGCGACCTCGTGCGTGAGACCGGCGAATCCGTGCAGCTCTACCAGCTGACGGGCGACACGCGCACGTGCATCGCCGCGGAGGAACCAACCAGCGGCCTGACGTACACGGTTCCCGTCGGCTCGCAGCTCAGCCTCACGGCGGGCTCGGCCGCGCGCGTCTACGCGGCTTTTTCGCTGATCGACGCCCACCCTTTCCCCGCCGACGAACTCGCCGCCGTTCGCGACAGCCTCGTCGCCGAATCCGTCGCCGAGCGCGAGGTAGGCCTGGCCAGCCTGTCTACCCCCGTCTTCGACCCCGAGGGGGAGATCGTGGCGGTGTTGTCCATCTCCGGACCTGTCGAACGCCTCGGCCCCCACCCCGCGCAGAAGTGGGGCGCGCAGCTCACGGACGCGGCCCGCACGCTGCGCGAGGCTCTTTAACCTGCGGCGTCGATCGCGTCGAGCTCGCCCGCCGGCCACACCACATTGCGCGCCAGCGGGATCTGGTGCGAGGCAGACTCCAAGATATGCATGAGGTAGCCGGCCGTGTTCGGGATCGCGACGATATCCCCCGGGGCGACCCCGGAGGGGAAGCGCACCTTCCGGCGGAGGATCAGCTCGTCCTCGATGCAGTACGCGCCAACGAGAAAGGCCTCGAGCTCCTCGCCGGGTTCGCTGGCACGAATGAGAATCGGGTCGACGAGGTAATCGTCGGAGGTGCTGCGGCACTGCGTACGGTTCATGTACAGGCCCACCAGCGGCACACCGTCGCTACGTTCCTTGACAAAGGCGACCTCGGCGAGGGTCAGGCCGCAGCCGTCGAGCAGCGCGCGCCCGGGCTCGAGGTGGAGGCGCAATCCGCGCTCGCGCAGCGCCGCCGCGGTGCCGCCGCCGAGGACCTCGCGCAACCACGCCCCGCGCGTGGGGCTCTGCCAGTAGGGGTACACGGTGGTCAGAGGGTCGGCCTTCCACGTGAACGGTTCGGCGTAGCCGTGGGGCTGCGCGGCAATCGCCTGCTCGTAGGCGCGCCACTGCTCCTCGTGGGCAAGGTAGCTCATGGGCACGCCCCCGCCGAGATCAATGAACTCGAGCTCATGGCCGGCGTCGCGCAGGCCGTCGACAAGCCGCACCGCCTCCTCGAGCGCGACGCGACGGTCGGCCGCCGCGTAGCCGTTAAGGTGCACGTGCACCCCCACCACGCGCACCCCGGCGCGCGCGCTGGAACAGCAGCGCAGCCAGGTGTCCTTGCGCTCCCCGAAGCGGGTGGGCGCCACGGCCGCGGGGTCGGGGGCCAGGCGCGGCGCGACGCGAACCGTCCGGCCCGCCGCGAGGTCCGCGATGCGCTCGTACTCCCCCGCGTTATCTACGGAGATGACCACCCCGCTGTCAATCGCGAGGCGCAGAAGCGCGTCCGGCTTCACCGCCGCCGTGAGGATGATGTCCCTGCCGCGCACCCCGCGCTCGAGCACCTGCCTCAGCTCGTTCTCGCTGGCCACGTCCACGCCGTGACCAGCGTCGCGCACGGCGTCGACAAAGGCGAGGGCTTTGTTTGCTTTGCGGGCGTAGTAGAGCCGCAGCTCGACCCCTTCCGCCGCCGCGGCCTCGACGAGCTCGGCGGCGTTTCGCTTCAGAGGCTCCGCGTCGACCACGTTGACCGGGCTGGAAAAATCGCGGATGAGCCCGCGGCACGCCTCGTTGTCGGCCAGAAGCCGCTGTGCCCACGGCTCGAGGCAGGCCCGCAGCGGGGGCATCCCGTGGACGCGCTCTGGGTCGGCGAGAGCCGCGCGGCTGACCCTGCGCGCCCACGCCGGGATGACCTCGTGCTCGCCGCGCCGCAGGGTGTCGTGGCCGAGGATCCACCCCTCGCTCATCCGGCCGGCCGCCGCGAGGTGCTGCTGCCCGACGAGCGTGCCGTCGCGCTCCACCATGATCGCGCCCGTCTCGCCGTGAACTCGGGCGATGCCGCGTTCGACGAGCAGGCCGGCGACAGTTCCCTTCACCGGGCCCGGAGGTGCGTTGACCGCGTCGACGACGGCGGTGGCGCCCACCTCCCGCGCCAGCGCGGTCAAGTCCTCGTCCCCGCGCCCCAGGAGGTCCGTGCGGATCCGGCCGGATTCGATCATCCCGAGCACCTGCCCGGCCGTCTCGGCCGGCGGGCCGAAGGCGACGCGCTCCAGGGTTGTGGTCAGCTCGCCGAAGCGCTCACCGCCCAGCGAATCGCGCCCTCCGAAGGAGGCGCGTTCGACAACCGCCCCATAGGCGGCGCGGAAGGCGTAGCCGACGGCGGCGGCGGGAGTCCAGGCGCGGCTGCCCACGGCGACTTCGTAGGAGGCGCGCAGGTCCTCGACGGGGTCTGTGCCGTCGCGGCCAGCGAGCACGGCGCGCACTCCCGCCTTGTCGCCTGCGCCCCCCGCGGCGGCGAGGACGTCGAGGGACAGGTCGGCGAGGGCGTCGATAAGCTCAGTGAAACCTGCCGCCCCGCGGATGGAGTCCTCGGCCGCGCGCAGCGCCGGGCGAAGCTGCGCGGCCTGGTCGGGCGCGAGGTGGCACTTGACGTCCATGAACCGCCCTCCGCGCGCGACCGGGTAGAAGATGCCGGCGCGGCAGTAGCGCACGACATCCACGAACGTTAAGGCCGCGCCCCTGACCAGAGCGGTATCGTGCGCGCCGATGGCGTCGAGGTTGCCCGGAGGGAAGGCCCGCACCACAGTGTTCACGCCCTCGACCGAGTCTGGTGCGAGGGCCCCCGGCCAGTCCTCGGCGTGGCCGGTGGCAAGAAGCGCCTCGTCGTAGCGCGTCCCGTCGACCGCCACGCCGCCGTCGGCGGGGATGATCTCATCCACGCGGTGGTCGACGATCTGCACCGTGCAGCCGGCGGGCACCCAGTGCGCGAGCGCGGACCACGAGGCCGCGATGAACCGCCCCACCACGCGACGGGACGGGTACTCGTCGTCGTCCCCCCGCCACTCATTGAGACCGCCGAGGCGGGTGTGCACCGTCTCCGCGGGCACGTTGAGCACCCATTCGGCGGGAAGGTCCGGCTGGTACGAGCCGAGCCCTCCCGCCGTGGCCACCGGCCCGTCGTTGTACACGCTGAGCTCGATGGCCGCGCCACGTTCGCGGGCCCGGCTGAACAGTTCCTCGGCCGCCCACAGCCCGCGGGGCCCGGCCCCAATAATCGCGACTTTCACTCTGCTAGTTCACGTTCCTTTCCACCCAGTCGTCGTTGTAAATCGTATCGAGGTAAGCGCGCCCGTCGTCGTGGAAAATGGCCACGATCTCAGCCCCCGGGTGCGCCCGGGTGATCGTGTCGACGCCCACACACACCGCGCCGCCGGACGCCCCGGGAAGAAAGCCCGTCAGCCGCGCCGCGCGGCGGGCGGCGGCGACGGCATCCGCGGCCCCGACGCGTACCACCTCCTGCGGGGCGAGCCCGCGCGACAGCTCCGTTTCCACTCCCGCCCCGTACCCGGGCAGCACCCGCTCGCCACGCGCGCCGCCGAAAAGTACCGAGCCCTCCGCGTCGACCGCGATCACGCGGGTCCCCAGCCCGCGGCCGTTGATGTAGCGCAGGCACCCGCCGAGGGTGCCCGTGGTGCTCACCGCCACAACGAGGAAATCCGGGGCGTGGCCGAGCTGTTCCACGATCTCGCTCATCGTCCCCTCCGCGTGAGCGGTGAACGCGGCCGTATTTGAGTACTGGTCCAGGTTCACCGCCCCCAGCTGCTCCACCAGTTCGGCGACGCGGGCGCGCCGCGCCGTCAGCCAATCCCCCGTCGCTGGGTCGGGCTCGGAGACCGGGTGGATGTGCGCTCCCAGCGCCTCCATGTGGGCCAGCGTGACGTGGTTCGTTCGGGGGTCGACAACGCAGTGAAACTCGAAGCGACCGACGACAGCCTCGCGGGCGAGCGCCACCCCGAGGTTTCCAGAGCTCGACTCCACCACGACGCTGCCGGGGCCGAGCACGCCGCGAGCGATGGCGTCGGCCACGAGCGCCCGCGCCGTGCGGTCCTTCGCGCTGCCGCCCGGATTGAAGGACTCCAGCTTCGCCCACGCCCCGAGCTCGTCGAGGAGAACAAGCGGGGTGGCGCCGATGGCCCCGAGGATCCCGGGTTCACGCACAGATTTCATGCGCATCAGTTTATACTTCGTGTGTGGGTGGCCTCTGCCCGTCTTTTCGTTTTCGTTATACATCTGGCGGAGGTACGCTCACGCGGTGCGACAAAGCGGACAGATTCTCAGCCGGGACATCCGGCGCCTTGTGCGCGTTCCTCGCGCCTTCATCATCATCCTTGGCGTTCTCATCACCCCGGCGCTCTACGCGTGGTTTAACATCAACGCCTTCTGGGACCCGTACTCCAACACCGAGAACATCCGCATCGTCGTGGTCAACCAGGACCGCGGCGCCGTCATCGAGGGCGACGGCGCCGACGAAGAGGACCGCGAGATTGACGTCGGCAAGCAAATCAGCGAGCAATTAGAGGAAAACGACACCATCGGGTGGGAGTTTTTGCCCGAGGACGAGGCGCGCGACGCGCTCATGCGCGGCGAGTACTACGCCATGTTCCTCATCCCGCCCTCGTTTAGCGAGGACATCCTGAGCCTCGCCGAGGAGACCTACGTCCAGCCGACGTTGCAGTACTACGCCAACGAAAAAATCAACGGCGTCTCCCCCACCATCACCGACGCCAGCGCCTCCGTCATCGACTCCACCATCGCCACGACCTTCAAGCAGCAGGTCGCCGAGGCGGCGGCCTCCGAGCTACGCGACGCGGGCCTCGAGCTGCGCCACGACACTAACACCGCGCGCGACAACGCCACCGGCGGGCTCGAACAGGTCGCGCAGAGCCTCGACTCCGCCAGCGAACGCGTCCAGGAGATGAGATCCACCGTCAACGGCGCCCGCCCCGTCGTCGGCGAGCTGCGTAACCTCGTCATCTCCGTGGACGACACGCTCGGCAGTGTCGGCACGGCGCTCAACGACATCGAAGGGCTTTTGCGCAGCCTCGAAGCCTCCTCCGCCGACTTTTCGGCGTCGGCGTCAACCGCCCTCCTCGAATCGACGAACGCCCTGAGCACGGGCGCCGCCTCCGCGAACGCCTCGATCACGTCCGCGACCGACGAGCTGAAAACGGCGCAGGCCCGGGCGCGTTCCGCCCTCAGAGAGGTCGAGGGAGTTCTCTCCCAGGGCGAGGCCGCCACCGCCCAGCTGCGCTCTCTCGCCGACGGGGCGCCCATCTCCCCCGCGATCTCGGCGGAGATCGACAGCGTGATCAGCGCCCTCGAGGAGCGCACCGGCGCCTCACGCGAGATTATCGACGGGCTGGGCGACCTCGACCGCACGACCGGCACCGCGCTCGACTCGCTGGGCGCGCTGGGCGATTCGTTGGAGCAGGCGGCTGGCGATTCCGCGTCGAACGCCCGCCTCGCCCGCGATGAACTGGCGTCAACCGTGCCCGCAATCAACGCCGCGTTGTCCCGACTGTCCGGCAGCGTCGCCTCCGTGCGCGGCGCTGTGACCAGCCAGCAGGCCCTCACTGACGAGACGCTGGTGCTGCTCGCCGGCGTGGACAACCAGCTCACCTCGTCACTCAGCGTGCTCAACCAGGTGAGCGGCAACCTGGTGACGCTGGCCGACGGCGCCCGCACCGCGCAAAACGACATCGCGACCCTGTTGTCCACCTCCGACTCCGAGACGCTCAACAACGTCACGAGCCTGAACTCCGTCCAGATCGGCGAGTACATCGCCGAACCCGTGAGCGTCGAACAGCACGAGGTCTTCCCCGCGGACAACTACGGCAGCGCCATGGCGGCCTTCTTCACCAACCTCGCGCTGTGGATCGGCGCCTTCGTGCTCACGATCATCTTCCGCGTCGAGGTCGACATGGAGGGCTTCCGCCGCCTCACTGTCGGGCAGGCGTACCTGGGGCGTTTCTTCCTCTTTGCCACCCTGTCCGCCCTGCAGGCCATCGTGGTCTCGGTGGGCAACCTCGCGTTCGGCGTGCAGATGGAATCGATCGCCGCGTTCTTTGTTACGGCGATCCTCACCGGCATCGCC
The DNA here is from genome assembly GCF_900105305.1 of Corynebacterium timonense. Lineage (NCBI taxonomy): Bacteria > Bacillati > Actinomycetota > Actinomycetes > Mycobacteriales > Corynebacteriaceae > Corynebacterium > Corynebacterium timonense. The sequence continues at coordinate 1,102,669 of NZ_LT629765.1, forward strand.
TACACCGCCATCATTTACGCCATCGTCTCCGCCTTCGGGCACCTCGGCCGGGGGCTTGCGGTGCTACTTGTTGTCATCCAGATTCCGGGCGCCTCCGGCCTCTACCCCATCGAGCTGATGCCCGGCTTCTTCCGCGCCCTCTATCCCCTCCTGCCGTTTAGCTACGGCATCAACGCCATGCGCGAGACTATTAGCGGCTTCTACGGCGGCCATTACTTCCGCTATATGGCCGTTTTGTTCGCCATTGCGGCGCTCGTCATGGCCCTGGGGTGGCTGTTCCGCCGCACCTCCTCGCACGCGAACCTGCTGTTCAACCGCCAGCTGGCTACGACCAACCTGATCACCAGCGAGAAGGTCGAAGTGATGGGCTCGCCCTACCGCATTTCCGACATCATGGCGGCGCTGTCGGACCGCAAGGAGTTCGGTGAGGCCGTGGCCAAGCGGGCGCGCTTCCTGCACGAGAACTACAAGACCCTCATCTTCGCAGGGATCGGAGCCGGCGTCATCGGCGTGGCCATCATCACCGGCCTGACCATGCTGCTGCCCACCGACAAATCGGTCATGCTCGCGATCGCGGTAGCGTGGTCGCTTCTGGTCATCCTCTACCTCGGCGGCGTCGAGTACTTCACGCAGAGCCTCGTCGACGCCCAGCAGGTCACGAGGCTTGGCGACGCCGAGCTCCGCGACGCCGTTGTCCACCGCCACGACTCCACAGGCACCGCGGTCACCATCGCTGGCATACCCGCTGACGGCCACGAGGAGGACCACCACGAGGAAGGGGAACGCTCGTGAGGACGATTCTTTCCATTGCCTTCAACGATCTGCGACGCCTGTACACCAACGTCATGGCCGGCATCGTCATGGTCGGGCTCATCGCCATCCCCTGCCTGTTCGCCTGGTTCAACATCCTGGCCACCTGGGACCCCTTCGGCAACACCGAACGCCTCAAAGTCGCGGTGGCCAACACCGACGAGGGCCACACCAGTACCATCACTCCGCTGTCGGTCAACGTCGGCGACATGGTCTTGTCCCAGCTCTACCGCAACGACGCGATGGACTGGGTCATCACCAGCGAAGAGGACGCGATCGAGGGAGCACGCTCCGGCGAGTACTACGCGGCCATCGTCTTGCCGCCGACGCTGAGTGACAACATGCTCACCTTCTACACCGGCGCCGCCGAGCCGAGCACCATCGACCTCTACGTCAACGAGAAGAAGAACCCGATCTCCCCGCTCATCGTCTCCGCGGGCGGCGAAGGGGTCGGCTCGCAGATCAACGAGACCTTCACGCGCACGCTGTCCGAGGTGGCCTTCGGGCTGATCGAGACCGCCAACGACTTCCTCAACGAGGACGAGACGATACGCGCGCTCGACTCGATTGAACAGCGCACGATCAACGTCCGCGACCAGCTTCTATCCGGGGCGGACACCGTCGACGCGCTCGCCGCGCTGACGGAATCGAGCGTCCCCCTCGTCGACGGCGCGCAGCGCATCGCCGACGCGTTCGACGCTTCTCTCAACCAGATCCAGCCGGCGGACCTCGGCGACCTAGGCACGCAGCTCGGCACCGGGGCGGGCTCGCTCGGCGCGGCGCTCGCCGCCACCGCTGACAGCTACTCGCAGGTCGGCGACCGCGTCGACGAGCTTCTCGCCGACGCGGGAGCGACCTCGCAGGCGACGGCCGGGACCCTGAGCGACATCGCGGCGCGTATCGACGTCCAAGCAACGCAATACACCACCCTGCGCGACCGACTGAATAACGAGGTCATCCCGGCGCTGCCCGCCCCGGCCCAGCCGCCGCTGCGTTCCGTGGCCGCCAGCCTCGACGACACGATCGCCCGCCAAACCACGGTGCGCGACCACCTCAACGACGCCGCCGCCCGCATCGGCGCCGGCCGCGGTAGCGACGACGACCGCCGCGCCATCGCCGAGTCGATCGGCGCGGCCCGGGACGCCGCGGACTCTGCACGCCAGACCTTCGACACCACCGTGCGCCCCCAGCTCGAGTCCCTGGCCGGATCTGTCCAGGGCGTCCAGTCGAGCGTCGATAAGGCGCGCTCCGACATGGCCGGCGTGGCTACCGCGCTGGATAACTCCCCCGGCTCGTTGCGGGCCACCCTGGCAACGACGGGCGAGGACCTGCGTTCGATGGCGGAGTCGATGCGCGACAGCGCCGCGACGATGCAGGACGCGCAGCGCTCCATCGCGCAGGCGCGCGCCGAGGGCGACGTGAGCGAGCTCGCCGACCTCATCGCCAGCCGCCCGGAGGAGTTGGCGGACGCGTTGGTGGAGCCGATCGCGATCGATCGCCAGGCCGTTTTCCCTCGCGCCAGCTTCGGCGCCGGTATGACCCCTCTCTACACCGTCATCGCGCTGTGGGTCGGCGCGCTGCTGAGCGCTGTCGCGCTGCGCACGGACAAGGAGTCCGTGGTGCAGAACGTGGTCGACCCGGAGGACGTGACCACGGCGCAGGAGTACTTCGGCCGCTACCTCACTTTCGTGGTCACCGGCCTGGCGCAGTCGACGCTGATTATGGGCGGGCTGATCCTCTACGTGGAGATCTCGCCCGCGCATCCCTTCCTGCTCTTCGTCGCGGGGTGGGTGTCCAGCCTTGTGTTCCATATGATCTGTTACACCCTCGTGCTCTCGTTAAGCAACGCTGGCAAGGCGATCGGCGTGATCCTGCTCGTCCTGCAGGTCTCCGCAGCCGGCGGCGCCTACCCGCTCATGATGCTTCCCGAGTGGGTGCAAAACACCAGTCCGTGGTTGCCGGCAACATACTCGGTGTGGGCGATGCGTGCGGCCATCTTCGGCACCTACGACGGCGACTTCTGGAAGGCGATCGGCATGCTCCTGTTGTTCACCCTGCCGTTCCTCCTCCTCGGGCTGTGGCTGCGCAACCTGCTCGCCACGCCGATCGGCAAGATGGACGACGCGGTGGCGAGGACGAAGGTGCTCCAAGGCTAGGTGTACTTCCCCGGGAGGTTGTGAACGGTGTGAGCGGATGGGGGAATCCTCCGGTAGTGGTGTAGGTATCCACACGAACACCGATCCGGAAGGCTTCCATGACACACCGTAACGCACCTTTGACCCCGACCGGCAGAGCAAGGATGGTTGAGCTGGTCATCACCCACGGATGGACGCAGCGCCGGGTCGCTGAACGCTTCCAGGTCTGACCAGCCACCGTCAACAGGTGGGTGAGCCGGGCACGCCGTGGCGAAGTGCTCACTGACCGGTCACACCGTCCGCGCACGTGCCCGCACCAGCTGCCGGTGCGCACCCAGCGCCGCATCATCAAACTGCGGTTTACCCGCCAGTGGGGCCCACACCGTATTGGCTACCACCTGGGAATTCCCCGTTCCACGGTTGGTCGGGTGCTGGCGCGCTACAACATGCCGAAACTAGTCTGCATCGACCAGGCCACCGGCCTGCCGGTGCGCACAGCACCACCAGTGCGCTATGAGCGCAGCCAACCCGGGGACATGATCCATGTCGACATCAAAAAGCTCGGTCGCATCCCCGACGGCGGGGGCTGGCGCGTGCACGGGCGTGGCTCTGAACAGGATCGCCGGGCGGGCCGCGCCCGCAACGCACAAAAACAGGCTGGTGCACCCGCCGGGCGCGAGTATTCCTACCTGCATCACGCCGTGGATGACTACTCACGGATGGCGTACTCGGAGATCCTTCCTGACGAGAAGAAGCACACCGCCGCCGGTTTTATGCGGCGTGCCTGCGCGTTCTTTTCCCTCCACGGTGTCGAGGTCACCCGGGTGATGACCGATAACGGAGCCTGCTACCGTTCCACGGCGTTCAACGCTGCCCTGGGCACGATTAAGCATGTCTCCACCAAGGCGTACCGGCCGCAGACCAACGGCACGGTCGAGCGGTTTAACCGCACCCTGATGCAGGAATGGGCCTACATCCGCCCATACACCAGTGAAAAGGCCCGGCAGCAGACGTATGCGGAATTCATCCACGACTACAACTACCATCGAGCCCACACCGCCATCGACGGCCTCACCCCCGCACAACGCGTTCACAACGTCACGGGGAAGTACACCTAGCGTGCTTGCGGGCCTGAGCGCCCGCGAAATGAGAGCGCGGCGAGCCGGGCCGCGCCCCCAAGAAAGGATCTTCCGTGCGCCCATCCGCCGCCCTCGCCACCGCCGCTGTGCTCTGCCTCGCCCTCGCGGGCTGCTCCACCGCCGCGCCCGCCACGACGAAGAAGGCGGAGGCAAAGGAGGAGAAGGCCAAGGAGGAGAAGGCCAAGGAGACGAAGGCGAAGTCCTCCACCGGCAAGAGCACCAGCAAGAGCACGAGCAAGAAGAAATCCACCACGAAGTCCTCCTCCGCCGCGGCCGCACCCGCCCAGGAGCCGAAGGAGGCGGCGCAGGCGCCCGGCGCTGCCGCCGCCCCGGCTGAGGTCGTCACCGAGTGCGCCTGGCCCAAGCAGGCGGAGGCGGGTCAGGGCGAGGAGTTCCAGCGCTTCTGCGACGGCACCTGGGCGCGCACCACCTTTCCCGAGGACGGCGACTACGTCTGGAAGGCGCAGGGCACCAACTGGGTGAGCATCACCCCCGCCGGGGAAACCGAGTCAGGCGAGGTCTGCTTCAACGAGGCGGCCCCCGGGGCGCCCCCGAAGCGGTGCGCAAGGACCTGGACCTTTGCCCCGCCGAGCCAGCCGAGAGCTAGGCGCCCGCCCACGTCTCCCAGCGCGCCTTGCCCTCCCTGAACGCCAGGGGAACCGCCCGGAGAATCTCCTCCGCAGTGGTGGGGGCGCCGTCGGCCGCGATACCCGCGGCCAGGGCATAGAGGCCGACAGCCTCGTCCGGGGCGTAGCCCGGGGAGGGGTCCTCCGGAACCACGCGGGGGCGGTCGGCGAGGAACCTCTCCATGGAGACCTCCATCCGGGCCAGAGAGGCGGCGATGAGCCCGATGAGGACGTCCCGGCCGCCCGGGGTGTCGACCCACGGCACCCCGGCGTCGTGAACCGTCCAGATCCCCGCCGGTTCCTCTCCGCTCTGTTTCCGCAGCGGCTGGACCACCAGCGCCCTTTCCCCCGGCACCACGATCACGACCTTCTCGTCCCTCGCACGGCGCAGGGCCTCCTCCCGGGTCAGGCCGTCCACGAGCAGAACCCGCCCGAAGGACCCCACGATCTCATCGCCGCTGACCCGAACGCGGGCATCGCCGAAAGGCTCGACCCCGGGGTGGTCGACGCCCGCGCGTACCGCCCCGGCGCCGGCGCGCAGGGCGGCCTCCGCGCGCAGCCGGGCCGCCGCCCCGTCGCCGTCGACGCGCACCGAAGCCTCCGGCTCGACGGTGCGCGGCACGTGCACCGCCGAGAGCGGCCGGCGCAGGGGGTTCGCGCCCGCGTTGTAGCGGGCGTACTGGCCCAGCAGGTCCGGGGAGAGACTGCCCTCTCCCCGGGCCACGACGACCTGGCCGCAGGCGGGGTGCAGCGCGTGGGCCGCGTTCAGCCCGTGCGGGGCGACGGTGACGTCGGCACGGACGAAGGCAGGTTTGCGCACGTGGGCGTAATCACCGTGGGCGGGGTGGCTACCCCGTTCCCGCACCACGCGGAATCCCGCATCGGTGTGGCTGTCGGCGGCGATCCCGGCCGGGGTGCCCACCGACACAACCGTGGAGCTGGCGCGGGAGCGGTCCAGGTAGTCGATCAGGGCGTCGGGCAGCTCAGTGGCGCCGAGGGCCTCGACGATGATGGCATGGTGGGGGTCGGCGGGGACGTCGTCAAGCGTGCGGGCGCCGTCGCCGAGGATGTCGACCTCCCGGCCGCGCCCGGCCAGCTCCTCTGCGGCCCCGAGCACAGCCGAGCGGTAGGGCGAGTCCCCCACCGCGACGAGGGCGGCGCCGGTGTTGTCCGCCACCTCCTCCACCACAGAGACGATCTCCTCCGTGAGGCGCGGTGGCACTCCAGCGTCGAGGATAGTTTGGGAGCTGGAAACGAGCAGCATGGGTGCTAGCGTACCCGCGCGCGGCCCGCCGTCAGGGCGGCGATGACCGTGGTGGCGGGCACCGCGAGCGCCAGGCCCATCGCGCCGACTGCGGAGCGCAGCAGCTCCGTGGCCACCACGTCGGAGGCCAGGACCTGCCCCAGGGGCCGGTCCACCACGGCGAGCAGCAGCGTCATCGGCAGGGCCGCACCAACGTAGGCCAGCACCAGCGTGTAGACCATCGAGGCGATGTGGTCGCGCCCCACGCGCATCGCCGAGGAGAACAGCTGCGCCGGGCCGGCCCCCGGGTTCGCCTCCGCCAGCTCCGCAACGGTCGACGCCTGGGCGACGGTCGCGTCGTTGAGCGCTCCCAGCGTCCCGATGATGAAGCCGGCGAGCATGAGCCCGGTGACGCTCACGGTGGGGAGGTAGAGCTGGATGAGCAGGTTCGAGTCGTCGGCAAGCCCGCGCAGGCTCGTCGAGCGGATGACCACGTGCGCCAGTCCCGCCGAGGCGGCCAGCGACGCCAGGGTCCCGCCCAGGGCGGAGGCGGACTTCCAGTTGGCGCCGTGGACCAGGAACATGACGGGAAACAGGATCGCGGACCCGGCGACGACGGCCAGGGGGATCGGCGGGCCGCCGCGCAACAGGGCGGGGACGAGGAAGACGCCGATGGCCAGCAGCGTCCATGCCAGGCCGGCGAGCGCCCGTGCGCCGCGCCACGCGCCCGCGGCGATGACCGCTGCGGCCGTCACCGCGAGCCACAGGGCGAGCGGCGTTGAGCGGTCCATGTCCAGGAAGGAATAGGAGGGCTGCCCGCTCTGGCGCGCGAGCCGGATGCGCTCGCCGATGGCGAAGGAAGGCTCGCCGGGCGGGCCGCGCCCGCAACGCACAAAGGCAGGCTGGTGCGCCTGCGGGGCGGGGATATTCCTACCTGCATCACGCCGTGGATGATTACTCACGGATGGTGTACTCGGAGATCCTGGCCGATGAGAAGAAAGATACCGCGGCCGGGTTTATGCGGCGCGCCTGCCAGTTCGTCACCGAGCAAGGCATCGAGGTCACACGGGTGATGACCGATATCGGAGCCTGCTACCGTTCCAAGGCGTTCAACGCTGCCCTGGGCACGATTAAGCATGTCTCCACCAAGGCGTACCGGCCGCAGACCAACGGCAAGGTCGAGCGGTTTAACCGCACCCTGATGCAGGAATGGGACTACATCCGCCCATACGCCAGCGAAAAGGCCCGGCAGCAGACGTATACGGAATTCATCCGCGACTACAACTGTCATCGAGCCCACACCGCCACCGGTGGCCTCACCCCCCGCACAACGCGTTCACAACGTCACGGGGAAGTACAGCTAGGGTGCTCCAAGGCTAGGGCCGCGACGGTCCCCTCGCCTCGCGCGTATGGTCGGTGGAGGAACTACACGCGAAGCGCAAAGGAGATTTTTCGTGACCACGACCACCCAATGGGTCCTGGCCTCCCGCCCGCAGGGCACCCCGACCGCGGAGAACTTCCGCCTGGAAACGGCGCAGCTGCCCGCCCTCGAGGACGGGCAAATCCTCGTTGAAAACACCCTCGCCAGCGTGGACCCCTACATGCGCGGGCGGATGAACGACGAAAAGTCCTACATCGAGCCCTTCCAGATCGACGAGCCGCTCACCGGCACCGCGATCGGCACCGTCACCGAGTCGCGTTCCGACGCCTTCGCGGTCGGCGACACCGTCCGCCACTTCCAGGGCTGGCGTTCCCACGCCATCCTTCCCGCCGAGAAGGCCGAGGCGATCGACACCGACGCCGCGCCCGCCGAGGCGTACTTGGGCGTGCTGGGCACGACGGGCCTGACGGCCTACGCCGGCCTCACCGCGGTCGGCGAGATGAAAGAGGGCGACGTCGTCTTCATCTCCGGCGCTGCCGGCGCGGTCGGCTCCGCCGCGGGGCAGATTGCCAAACAGCTCGGCGCGTCCCGCGTCATCGGCTCCGCCGGCTCGCCCGAGAAGGTCGACTACGTCACGAGCCTCGGCTTCGACGCCGCCTTTAACTACAAGGACGGCGACGTCACCGAGCAGCTCGGCGAGGCCGCACCGGAGGGCATCGACTTCTACTTCGACAACGTCGGCGCCGACCACCTCGAGGCCGCGATCCACCACATGAACACGTTCGGCCGTATCGCCATGTGCGGCGCGATCGCGCAGTACAACAACCGCGATAAGGCTACGGGCCCGCGCAACCTCTTCCAGGCCGTTGGCAAGTGCATCACGCTGCGCGGTTTCGTGCTGGGCCAGTACCGCCACCTAGACACGGAGTTCCAGGAGCGCATCGCGCCGCTCGTCCTCGACGGCTCCATCACCTACGAGACCACGGTGCGGGAGGGACTGGAGAAGATGCCGGAGTACTTCCTTGAGCTCTTCGAAGGCACCAATACCGGCAAGATGGTCGTCAAGCTGTAAGGAGGTTCCCATGCCCCGCGCGCTCTTTGTTCTGTCGGCCGCGAAGCACATCACGCTTAACGACGCCACAACCCACCCCACCGGGTTTTGGGCCGACGAGTTCGCCACCCCGTACCGCACCTTCGCCGACGCGGGCTGGGACATCGACGTGGCCACCCCCGCCGGCCGCGCCCCCACCCCGGACCCTGTGAGCCTGGACCCAGAGACGGGCAACCCAGACGCGCTCGACGGCCTCGACGAGGTGCTCGATACCCCGCTCGCCCTTGAGAAGGTAACCTCTGCCGATTACGACCTCGTCTTCTACCCCGGCGGCCACGGCCCCATGGAAGACTTGGCCGTCAACGAGGACTCGGCGGCCCTTCTCACCGCCCGCCTCGAGGACAACGCCCCCGTGGCGCTTCTGTGCCACGCCCCGGCCGCGGTCGTGGCCACCGCCGACGGCGAGGGCGCTTCGCCCTTCCAGGGCCGCGCCCTGACGGGCTTTTCCAACGAGGAGGAGCGCGCTGGGGGCCTCGCTGACAAGCTGGAGTGGCTCGTGGAGGACCGCCTCATCGAGCTCGGCGTGGACTATATCAAAGCCGACGAGCCCTTCGCCGCGCGCGTCGTCGCCGACGGGGCACTCTACTCCGGCCAAAACCCCGCGTCCGCCGGCCCGCTCGCGCAGCTGATCCTCGACGACTTCAACGAGGAGTAAGCCCGCGGGCTCGACTGCGAAAGGTGCCCCGTTTCCGCTCTCCCGAGGGCGCACGGCCTCCGGGAAGGGCGAAGGAGCAGAACGCGTGTCTGATCTCCAGGGTTGTTACTGGCCAGCAGGCATAAACCGGAATGGCACCCGCATGTGCTCGGCGGGTGCTGGCGAGCTTTCCCCGTGAAGAGAGACCGGCCACGATGCTTCGGCCGCGCTGTGCGCGTGGAGAAAAACGGCAACACCTATAAGGGACGCCACGGTGGCGTTGCACACGTCCCCGCCGACCGCGCTCAGGCCGGTGACCTTCACGTTTTCTTTTCGTCGTGCCGCCTCCACGGCGGCATCGCCCGGCGGGGCCCGGCACCACGGGTAAACCGTTGTGGCTCGTCCACGTGCCCACCCGTGGCGATCCTCACCGCGTCTACGACCACGTTGGACCACGTTGGGCTGCTTTTCGCTCTTGGTCCGCCCACCAGAAGGAGATAAACGAGCGGGGCGGCCGGTTCATCACCGGCCGCCCCGCTCCTGCTCTGTACCCCGTACGGGATTTGAACCCGTGTTACCGCCGTGAGAGGGCGACGTCCTAGGCCGCTAGACGAACGGGGCGCGTTCGCTTGTCGTTTGCGACTCGTTCACCTTAATCCACCCCGCGCCGGTTCAACAAATCACGTGTTCAGAGCGCCTTTTATTCCACTCCGAGCGCGGGCCCAATGGTGCGCCAGCTCGCGCGCAGCTCGTCTTCGAACAAGCCCCAGGTGTGGGTGCCCTCGGGCACCTCGTACCAGTCGACGTTCAACCCCGCGTTCCGGGCCTCGTTGACGAAGTGCGCCGAGCAGGCGTAGGAGGCGCCCTCGAGGACCATCGGGAAACCGAGCCGCTGCACGCGCGACGACAGGGGCGAGCCGCCGTCGATGGGGCCGGGCACGCCCATGGACGCCGCGACGAACAGGTCGACGCCGCGTAGCGCCTCGAGGTTGAGCAAGGGCGAATGCTCTACCCAGGCGGGGTTGCCGGGAAGTCCCCACATCTTCACCGGGTTGCCGCCGTTCATGGTGACGGCGGACGACGTCCACGCGCCCCCGATCGCCCCGGTGGTTGCGGGACAGCCGGAGAACGAGCCCGCGGCGACGTAGCGCTCCGGGGCGTAGCTAGCGATGGACAGAGCCGGTCCCCCGGACATGGAGACCCCAGCGATCGCGTCGCGTCCGGTGCCGTGGAACATGGCGTCGACAAGCGCGGGAAGCTCCCGCGTCATGTACGTCGACCAGCGGTTGATGCCCGTGGCGGGGTCCTCGTCGTACCAGTCGGCCTGCATGGACGAGACCGATCCCTTGGGGGTGACCACGTTGACCAGTTTGTCGGCGAAGAAGCCCTCGTAGTCGGTGGCGGTGCGCCACGTGATGCCGCCGCTCGCGCCGTCCGCGCCCATCATCAGGTAGAGCGTGGGCCGCGGCTCGGTGTTCTCAGGACCGCCCGGCAGCAGGATTTCGTTTGCCACCTCGCGCTGCATCGAGGGGGAGAAAACGGTCAGCTCGTAGACGTTGCCCTCAAGGTGGGTCAGGTCGACGAACTCCGCCGGCGGCGCGCTCAGGTCCGGGTGGGTCGGCGTGGTGTCGACGATCCCCGAGCTCAGCGTCTGACCGCTCGAGCCGATCCCCTGGTAGAGGCTGGACCCGAAGATGCCGCGGCCCAGGATCGCGAGCATCACAGACGGCACGGCAAGAACGGGTACCTCGGACAGCATGCTAAGCGACGCAAACGGCACGCTCGCCGCATCGATCACGCTCGAGCCCGTGTAGCTGGGTTGCCCGGTAACGACAGACGACAGGGGGTTGACCGTGGACAGGGTGACGGTGTCCGGCGGCAAAGCCTGGGCGTTCGCGGCGGGCGCCGCCGCGGCGGCGGCAAGCGCGAGGGCAGTGGCGAGGGAGGCTGCAGCACAGCGGTTGACGTATCCACGACGCATTATGCAACAGTAACGCGGCGCGCCGCTTAGAAGAAAATTGCCCCGAGTGCGGCTGCTGCGATGACCACCGCCCACGCCGGGATCTTCCACCCCTGCAACGCGGTGAACGCCGCCACAGCGAGCGCCATCGTGGCCGTGCCGGTAATGCCGGCGGTGAAAACTGGGTCGTACAACGCGGCGCCGAGGATGCCCACGACGGCGGCGTTTGCGCCCGCGAGCACCCCGGCCGCGGCGCGGTGGTGGCGCAGCGTCTCCCAAAACGGCATGGCCCCGATGACGAGCAAAGCGGCGGGCGCGAAGATCGCCACCGTGGCCACGATCGCACCCCACCACCAGCTGATCCCCTCGGCGCTCGCGCCGAGGAAGGAGGCGAAGGTAAACAGAGGTCCCGGCACCGCCTGGGCGGCGCCGTAGCCGGCGAGGAACGTGTCGTGGTCGACCAGCCCGGTCGGCACCGTGGCCTGCTCCAGCAGCGGCAGCACCACGTGGCCGCCGCCGAAGACGAGGGCGCCGGCGCGGTAGAAGGTGTCGAAGATTTGCACCCCGACCGCGCCCACGGCGCGGCTCAGGACGGGCAGCAGCACAAGGCCAGCAGCAAAGAGGACAAGGCAGGTCACCGCAATCGGGCGCGACACCCGCGAGGGGGCCCGCTGCTCCGCCTCCCCATCCGGCGCCGGGGTATTCGCGCCGCGCAGGAGCGCCCAGCCGCCGAACGCGCCGAGGACGATCACGCCAACCTGCACGAAGGGTGTGGACATCAGCAGGACCGCAATAGCGGCGGCCGCCGCGATGAGGGCTCGCCACTTGTCGGTGACCAGGTTGGTCGCCATGCCGAGCACCGCGTGGGCAACCACGGCCACCGCGGCCGCCTTCAGGCCCGTGAGCCATCCGGCGCCCTCGATGTCCCCGAGGGTGGCCACGCCGAGCGCGAACACCACCATGAGCAGCACGGATGGCAGTGTAAACGCCACCCACGCCGCGGCCATGCCAAGGTACCCGGCGCGGCGCAGCCCGAGCGCCATGCCCACCTGGCTCGAGGCCGGGCCGGGCAGGAACTGGCACAGGGCCACCAGGTCCGCGTATTCCCTCTCCCCCAGCCACTGGCGGCGCTGGACGAATTCTTCGCGGAAGTAGCCGAGGTGGGCGACGGGCCCGCCGAAGGACGTCAGGCCCAGGCGCACAAAAGCGCCGAAGACTTCCCCACCACTGCCAGTTTTCTGTTCAGCCACCGCTCTAGAGTGCCACATCACCCATTCGCGCGCTCGACCTCACGGCGCAGCACCTCGACGATGCGGGAAATCTCGGCGCTGCTCAGCGGGGCGGGCAGCGTGAAACGCAGCGCGGACCGGGCGAGGTCGGCGTCGACGCCCATGGCCAGCAGGACGGGCGAGGGCTCGGACTGCCCGGCGCGGCAGGCGGAGCCCGAGCTGACGGCGTAGCCGGCGACGTCGAGGGCAACGAGCAGTGCCTCGCCGCTGACGCCGTCGACGACGAAGGAGGCGTGGTTGGGCAGGCGCTGCTCCCTGTGCCCGGTCAGACGCAACCCGGGCACGCCGTCCTCGACGGCGCGGATTAACTCGTCGCGTGAGCGCATGAGCGCGACGGCCCGGGTGCCGGCGCGGGCCGCGTGGGCGGTGACGGCCGCGGCGAAGCCCGCGATGCCGGCGACGTTGTGGGTGCCGGAGCGCCTCCCGGCTTCCTGCCCGCCGCCGTGGATGACCGGCTCGAGTGCAACGTCGCGCGGCAGGATGAGCGCGCCGACGCCTTGGGGCCCGCCGAATTTGTGGGAGGCGATGGCCATGCTGGCTACGTTGGGGCCGGGCCAGCCGCTGGGGCCGAGGCTGAGCGGCAGGTTCGCCGCGGCCTGGACGGCGTCGACGTGGCAGGGCGCGGCGGCAGGCAGCTCGCCGAGGTCGGACACGGTGCCCACCTCGCCGTTGGCGAGGCCGACGGCGATGAGCGAGGCGTCGGCGGGAGGGCGGGTGTCCACGGTGGCGTCGCTGTCGACAGGGAGGTAACGCACCTCGAAGCCGTGGACGCGGGCGAGGTAGTCGCAGCTGGCCAGGACCGAGGAGTGCTCGACGCGGGTGGTGTAGATGCGCCGGGTGCCGGGCGCAGCGAGGGCGCGGCCGATGATGCCCAGGTTGTTTGCCTCCGTCCCGCCGGCGGTGAAGATCACTCCGTCGGGGCGCACGCCGAAGGCGGCGGCGACCTGCTCGCGGGCCGACTCGACCTCGCGGGCGGCCCATTGCCCCGCCGAGTGCACGCTCGACGGGTTGGCGTTTCCTGCGTCCCAGACGCGCAGCATGGCCTCGCGAGCCTCGGGGTGCAGCGGGGCTGTGGCGGCGGCGTCGAGGTAGGTCATAGGGCGGCTTCTGTAATCTCGTCGAGCCCCAGATCGAGCGCGCCCGCGCTGTGGGTGAGCTTGCCCACGGAGATGACGTCGACCCCGGTCGCGGCGATCGCGGCCACGGTGTCGAGGCTGACGTTGCCACTCGCCTCGGTGGCGGCGCGGCCGCCGATCAGGGCGACGGCCTCGCGCAGCTGGTCGGGGGCGAAGTTGTCCAGCATGATGCTGTCGACCCCGGCGGCAAGGACGGGTTCGATCTGGTCGATGCGGTCAACCTCGACCTCGATGTGGGTGGTGTGACCGACGCGAGAGCGGATGAGGCGCAGCGATTCGGTGACGGTTCCGCCGAGTGCGGCCAGGTGGTTGTCCTTGACCATGACGGCGTCCGACAGGCCGTGGCGGTGGTTGTGTCCCCCGCCGGCGCGCACGGCGTGCTTTTCGAAGACGCGCAGGCCCGGCGTGGTTTTGCGGGTGTCCACGATGCGCACGTCGTAGCCCTCGGCGGCCGCGACGTAGCGCGCGGTGAGCGTGGCCACGGCGCACATGCGTTGCGCGAAGTTCAGGGCGACGCGCTCCGCGGTGAGGATGCCGCGGGCGGGGCCTTCGATGAGCGCTAGGCGGTCGCCGGCGTCGAAGCGCGTCCCGTCGGCGGCGAGCCCGGTGACGGCGATCGCGGGGTCGGTGAGCGCGAACGCGGCGCGCACGACCTCTCCCCCGGCGAAGACGCCCGGCTCGCGGGCGACGAGCGCGACGCGCAGGCGGGCGTCGGCGGGGATGGCGGCGTGGGCTGTGATGTCGCCCCAGGGCGCGTCCTCGTTTAAGGCTGCGGTGACGGCCGCGGTGATGGCGTGGTGGGTGAGCATGGTGGCCTCCTTAGACCTTAGACGGCGCGCAGGTAGATCGGTCGCGCCTGGGCGGGGTCGGTGTCGGGGTGGTCGAGGCGGCGGTGGGCGCCGCGCGATTCCGTGCGGTGGGCCGCGGCTGCGGCCATGAGCAGGCCGGTTGCGGCGGCGATGCTCCCGTTGCCGCGCAGGGCGCGGGCGGTGCCTGTGATCGTCTCGCCGGTGCGCTCGACGGCAAGGCCGGCGCCGATAGCTTCGCGGGCGGCGCCAGCGTCGCCGCGACGATTCGGATCCGGTAGGGCCACGTCGAGGACCTCGCCCGCGATCTCGGGCGCGTGCCACGGTTCCCCGGCCGCCGCGGCCCGCCCGGCGGCGGCGCCGAAGACGAGGCCCTCGAGAAGCGAGTTCGAGGCCAGCCGGTTCGCCCCGTGCACCCCGGTGCGCGCGACCTCGCCGACCGCGTACAGCCCAGGCACGCTCGTGCGCCCGGCAAGGTCGGTCACGATCCCTCCCATCGAGTAGTGCGCGGCCGGGGCGACGGGGACGAGCTCGCGCGTCCAATCGAGCCCGGCCTGCGCCAACCGTGCGCTGATCCCGGGGAAGCGACGGGATAGGTCGTCGACGTGGCGGGCGTCGAGGTACACGGCTCCGGTGCCGGTGCCGGTATCGGTCTGGCGCTCGCGGTGGACCCCCGCGGAGACGACGTCGCGCGGGGCCAGCTCGCCGCGCGGGTCAACCTCGAGCAGGAATCGGGTGCCATGGCCGTTGATGAGGTGCGCCCCGGCACCGCGCACGGCCTCCGAGATGAGGGCGCCGGTGCCCTCCAGCACCGTCGGGTGGAACTGGACGAACTCCATGTCCGCCAGCAGCGCGCCGGCGCGGGCGGCGGCGACGATGCCCGCACCCGTCGCCTCGGGCGCGCCGGTCGAGAGGGGGTAGACGCCGCAGTAGCCTCCCGTGGCGAGGATGACCGCGTCCGCGCTGAGGGTGGTCAGGCCGGTGATGTGGCCGTCGACACGCGACAAGCTCAGCTCCTTGCTTCGCGGAGCGTGGTGAATGCGCGGGGTGGAGAGCGCGCGGGTAATGAGGAAACGGTGCAGCTCAGCGCCGGTGCGATCGCCGCCCGCGTGCGTGATGCGCGGCGCGGAATGCGCTCCCTCGAGCCCGAAGCCGGGGTCGGCGGGAAACCCGTCCCCAAGCAGGGCGCGGACCTGGCGTGCGCCGCGCTCGGCGAGGTAAGTCGCCGCATGCGTATCGACGAGCCCGGCACCCGCCTCGATCGTATCGCGCGCGTGCGCCTCCGGCGTGTCGCTCGGGCCGATCGCCGCCGCGATTCCGCCCTGGGCGAGCTGGGTCGAGCCGGGGCTGGAGGCGATGTCCTCGCCGGGATAGACGAGCGTGACCTCCGCCTCGCGCGCGGCGGCGCACGCGGCGCTCAGGCCCGCGACGCCGGCGCCAACGACGACGACGTGCCTCATGGCTTCGCCGCGAGCATGCGCTCGAGCGCGACGCGGGCGTCGGCGGCGACGTCGTCGGGCACGACGATGCGGTTGGTGATCTCCCCTTCGACGAGCGACTCAAGCACCCACGCGAGGTAGGCCGGGTGGATGCGGTACATCGTCGAGCACGGGCACACCACCGGGTCGAGGCAGAAGATCGTGCGGTCCGGGTACTGCTGCGCCAGCCGGTTCACCATGTTGATCTCGGTGCCGATGGCCAGCACGTCGCCGGGCTTCGACGCCTCCACTTCGCGACGAATCACCTCCGTCGACCCCGACACGTCCGCCGCGTCGACGACGGGCGCCGGGCACTCCGGGTGGACGATGACGCGCACCCCGGGGTACTCCGCGCGCGCTCGCTCGATCTGCGCCACCGTGAAGCGCTTGTGCACGGAGCAGAACCCGTTCCACAGGATCACCGTGGACTGCTCCACCTGCTCGGGTGTGTTGCCGCCGAGCGGCTGGTGCGGGTTCCACATGATAATCTGCTCGTCCGGAATGCCCATCGCGCGCGCCGTGTTGCGTCCCAGGTGCTGGTCGGGCAGGAAGACGACGCGCTCGCCGCGCTCAAAGACCCACTCGAGCACTGTGCGCGCGTTGGACGACGTGCACACGATGCCGCCGTTGCGCCCGCAGAACGCCTTGATGGCGGCCGAGGAATTCATGTACGTCACCGGCACGAGCGGCGCCTTGGCACCGTCGCCCCTCGTGGGCAACACGCGGGTGAGCTCCTCCCAGCACGCCTCGACCTGGCCGATCGAGGCCATGTCCGCCATGGAGCACCCCGCCGCGAGGTTCGGCAGGATCACGGCCTGGTTGTCGCCCGAGAGGATGTCGGCGGTCTCCGCCATGAAATGGACGCCACAGAAGACGAAGGCCTCCGCCTCCGGGTGCTTCTTCGCGGCCTGGGCAAGGTTGAACGAGTCGCCGACGAAGTCCGCGAACTTCACAATTTCGTCGCGCTGGTAGAAGTGGCCGAGGATTTTCACTCGGTCCCCGAGCTCCTTCCTCGCCTGCTCGATCATGGCGTCGAGCTCTGCAGGGCTCGCCTCGGTGTAGCGCGAGGGTACCGCGCCCTGTCTGGGCGCGATCTGCGGGAAGCGGTCTGCCTGGGAGGCACCGGGGCCATAGGAGTGGTTCTGGTCCACCTCCCAGGGCTCGGCGGGAAGCTGCGAGTCGCAGGTAGACTCCTTCCCCGCTGCGGTGAGGATGAGGTTGGTCACGGATGGCATGGTGTTAATCCTGTCTGGCGTTGTTGTCTGCGAATCGGTAAAACTTCGCCGGGCGGTGCTTCGCCCCCGCCTGGGTCACCCCGGTTTCCACGATCTCTCCGGAGGACAACGCCTGGCGGCGGAAGTTCGCCGGGTCGACGCGCTTGTCCACAATGACCTCGTGGACCTCGCGCAGTTGCGCGAGGGTGAAGTGGCGTTCGAGGAAACGGTGCGCCACAAAGGTCTGGCTAGCGCGGCGCTGGAGCCGCTGGATACCTGTGTGGATGATCTCGGCGTGGTCGAATGCCAACTCGGGCAGGCGGCTGGTGGGAAACCAGGCGACGTGTGGGTCGTCGATACGCGCCGCGGACTCGAAGTCCGACTCCCGGTACTGGGCCCAGTACGCGATGGTGACGGTGCGTTCGGCCTGTGCGGAACGTTCCACGGAACCGAAGGCGTAGAGCTGCTCGAGGTAGTTCGGCTCCGCCTGCGTCGCGGCGACGAGGGTCTCGCGCGCCGTCTGGGTCAGCGTTTTGTCCCACTGCGTGGGCCCTCCGGGCAGCGCCCACGCCCCTTTGTAAGGCGGGCGGGTGCGTTGCACCAGCGGGACCCAGAGTCCCTGCGGCGTGTCAGCAGGTCGATGAGGAGGGGCCAGGGAAAAGGCCACGGTGGACACCGCCACCGACGGGCCGTGCATTCTCCGTTCGGCGACGTTGAGGCTGTGCCACCCCCGCATACGCCCCTCCTGCGACTCATAAGCGTTAGTTAGTGTCAGATCGACCTTAACTAAGGGTAGGGCGCGGTCCGGGGGCGGTCAAGAAAATGATTCAGTCCTGCGGGTGGCGGGGGTTAAGCAAGCCGGACCCCTCGGGCGCGTGCGCCGGGTCCTGTCCCTCGACGAGCGCCCTATTGGACCCGTCGACGAACACGATGCGCGGGCGATAGTCTTTCAGGTCCTCCGCGCCGTACTGGGCGTAGCCGATGATGATGACGAGGTCCCCGGGGCTGATCAGGCGAGCGGCGGCGCCGTTGATGCCGATGACGCCGCTGCCCCGGTCGCCAGTGATGGCGTAGGTGGTGAGCCGGTTGCCGTTATTGATGTCCACGATGTCAATCTGCTCGCCCTCGAGGATGTCGGCGGCATCCATCAGGTCAGCGTCGATGGTGCAGGAGCCCACGTAGTGCAGGTCAGCCTGCGTCACGGTAGCCCGGTGGATCTTGGATTTCAGCATGGTGCGCAACACGCCGAAAACTCTATTCCCCCCGCTCCCCGATCGCCTAACCATGTGCTCTTCGCCACCTTTTTGAAAACGTATTGAAAACGCGGTACGGATCGTGTTTAATGAAAACGTACTGAAAACAGACACTCAAGGAGGGACCCTCATGAGCACGCACACCATCCACGACACCCACGAACACACCCACGGCGAGGGCTGCGGCCACGTGGCCGTCCCCCACGGCGACCACGTCGACTACGCCCACGACGGCCACCTCCACCGCGAGCACGACGGCCACTGGGACGAGTGCGAGACCTCCGAGCACCACGTGCACGAGGACCACCCGCACGTCCACGGCGAGGGCTGCGGCCACGTGGCTGTCCCCCACGGCGACCACGTCGACTACATCCACGACGGTCACCGCCACGCCGCCCACGACGGCCACTGGGACGACCACTAATCGCTCCCCACGCACGCGGGCGCGGACGCACGTTTTCGGTGCGTCCGCGCCTTTTCTTTCGCTACTCGACGCCCAAAGCCCGGCCAATTGTTACCCGGGTCGCCGGGAGCTGGCGGCGGAACAGTCCCCAGTCGCGGGTGCCCTCGTTGAACTCGTAGACGTCGACGTCGAGCCCCGCGTAGCGCGCCTGGTCGACGAAGCAACGGGTGCAGGTGTACGCGAACTGCTTGTCGACGACCAACAGCGGCGCCGCGGAATCCTTGACGGGCTCGTCCGTGTCGGCAGGGACGCCGCGCGACGCGGCGGCGAAAAGCGTGAGGCCCCGCATATCGTCGAGGTGGAGCACCGGCGAGTGTGCGGCCCACGCTGGGTCCGCCGAGCTACCCCACAGGTTCTTCGGGTCCGCCCCGCAGAAGCGCGCGGTGGAGGATGCGAACGCCTGCCCGAGCGCGCCCGTCGTGGACTGGCGGCTGGAGTAGGTCCCGGCCACCTTAAAGCGCTCCTCGAGCGTGGCGATGTGCAGGGCGGCCCCGCCCGACACCGACATCCCCGCGATGGCGTCGTGTCCCGTGCCGTGGAACTGGGCGCCGATAAGCGAAGGAAGCTCCTTCGTCAAATAGGTCGTCCACGTGTCCAGGCCGAGAGTGGGCCCCCTTCGACCAGCCCGCCTGCTGAGGACCGATCGCGCCGCGCGGCGTGACCACGTTGATGAGCTTGTCTCGGAAGAAGTCGGGCGCGCCGCCTCCCGCGCTGGAGGAGGCAGGAAGTAGGGCGCGGCGCGGTGTTGTCCGCCCCCCTCGGTCAGGACGAGGTCGTTGGTAATGTTGCGCTGGATCGACGGCGAGTACACCGTGAGCTCCCACAGGTTGTTGCGCACGTGCTTGAGGCCGACGAACTCCCCCGGCGGGGCCTCTGGGTCCGGGAAAAAGTCGGCGAGGTCCACGCCACTGGAGCCCAGCTTCGAGCTGGTTTCGAAGGCGAAGCGCTCGAAGGAGAGGTAGCCGACGAGCCCGCCCATGAGCGCCGAGATGAGCAGCGCAGGAAGCGCCACCGGGTCGTTATCGGAGCGGAAGCTGGCGAAGGCTGCGGCGATGGGGAGTTTTCACCCAAAACTTTACCTGACAGTAACCTTGGAAATTACTTGTTCCCACCGCATAGCTCGCCGTGTGGGGGTTCATGAACCGTCCCAAGTTCGGCCCCGTTTGAGCAGACGACGGCGCATAAACGACGGAGCCTGGTCAACACAACACCGCCCGGCATCACCAACGCAGCCTCCTTTACACGGCTCAACGATCTCCTCACTGCTGACGCGAGCCCGGCCGCCGTCGCTCCCCGGGCCGACAGCAGCCCAACCACTCTGCAGAGCCGATTCGAACAGTTTTGACTCATCGACGTACCTGATCCCACACCCCGCCCACACCAGCACCTACACCGCAGCCGGCTGCCTGCTCGCCGCGGCCACCGCCGACCACGTCATCGCCCGTCCCTGGCGCCGGCGCGAACCACAGCCTCCTACACCGTCTTGTTCGAGCGCTTCGCCGCCACACTGATCGTGATCACCCACGGCGGCCCAAAAGCCGCAAGCGCGATCAAGAACAGCAGGCCCACCAGCAAAGTGCAACGCTGCCTGCTCCACATCCAACGCGTCGTGCACCGTCACACCACCTCCCAACCGCCAATCGACGCCGAACGGGCAATCTACCAACTCGGCTTGAACCTGACGAAGATCCACACCCTCAACGCGGTTTTGACTTCGAGGCTTAACGGGGGGCGCTCTCCCGCGCGAGGAAGCGTGGCGCCGGCAGCAACGTCCCAAAAACTGGTCAAGTCCACGGTGGTGGTGTATCTGCCTTCCGATATGAACAAGCAGGATGACGGTGTCAGGGGCCGTCACGAGCTCGGTGCTGGCGTGGGCTCATGCAACCTCCTGAGTGGATTCGCCGGCATCAATGACGGTGGCTGTCATCATCGTCTTGGTCTGTTCCAGGCTGGTTAGCGACATGTAGCGTTTCTGCTGGATCCAATCATCGTGTTGCTCGGCGAGTACCGCCCCGACCAGACGCACGACGGCGTCGCGGTTGGGGAAGATCCCCACGACGTCGGTGCGACGTCTGATCTCCCGGTTGAGCCTTTCAGTGGGGTTGTTTGACCACACCTTCGTCCACACCGCTTTCGGCGCGTTCGTAAACGCCAGCAGGTCGTCCAAGGATTCCTCCAGGTAATCCGCCACATGGGGGAACTTCTGCTGGCAAAACTCAATGACGTCTCGGGCCTGGTCCCACACGGCCTGGGCGTCGGGTTGTTGGAAGATCGTGTGAAACATCGCCGACAATGTCGGCCACTGGGTTTTCGGCACCATCGATGACAGATTCTTCGCGAAATGGGTGCGGCACCGCTGCCAGGATGCGTTGGGTAGGCAGTCACCCACAGCGGCTTGGATGCCTAGGTGGGCGTCGCTGGTGACCAGGTACACCTGATCCAGGCCCCGGGCTTTCAGGTCGCGGAAGAACCCGGTCCACGACGCGGCCGATTCGGCGGTGGCGACCTGCATACCAAGCAACTCCCGGTACCCGTCGGCGTTAACCCCGGTGGCCAGCAGCACGCTGGTTTTGACGACGCGCCCGCCTTCACGCACCTTCATCGTCAGCGCGTCGCAGGAAACATAGAGGTAGGGGCCGGTGTCCAACGGGCGGGTGCGGAAGTCTTCGACCATCACGTCGAGTTCTTTGGCCATGGTAGACACCTGTGACTTCGACAGGTTGGTGATCCCGAGGGTGGCGACAAGGTCGTTCATGCGGCGGGTGGAGACCCCCTTGAGGTAGCAGGTGGCTACGACGGTGGCCAGGGCGCGTTCTGCTCGTGAGCGGCGCTCCAACAACCAGTCGGGGAAGAATGATCCGTGGCGAAGTTTCGGGATTCTCACGTCGATGGTGCCCACGCGTGTGTCCAGGTCGCGGTGGCGGTAGCCGTTTCGGTGGTTGGTGCGGGTGTCGCTGACTGTGGCGTAGTCGGCCCCGCAGATGCTGTCTGCTTGGGTGGAGAGGATCTGGTTGATGAAGTCCTGCAGCATCTGACGCATCAGATCCGGGGATGCTTGGGCGAGCAGCTCATCAAGGTAGGCGGTCGGGTCGATATGATTGGGTCCAGCGGTCATCGCGTTGGTTCCTTTCGAGGAGATGTTGGAATTGATTCGAAAGGTACTGCGGTGGCCGCCTCACACGTTCATGAGGTCCCTCACCGACAGTCACAGGTACACCACGCTAGCGGACGCAACCCAAAAACTCACCGACGCACGACCCGCCTGGGCGTGATCGCGCCCCATTGGCCTAGGAAGCGGAAGTTATCTCAACCTGTTACGCGATAGATAGAAACGGGAATGACGTAGGGTGCTCCTATCCCGGATTCGCCAGCTAGCTCGCTTATTCCATCGAGTGCAAAACCACCGCCGCTCGCTGTGGGTCTTTCTAACGAAAAAGAATGAACGGTGAACTGAGGAGAGCCATCGATCGGTTGAGTGGCTACATTAATGGAATCTCCCTCAATGGTTGCAGATACTGGTCGTTGTCCTTCTGGCAGTAGCGGACCAGACTCAACTATGGATTGTTGGGAAAGATCGACTGTTGATATCGTGCCCTGCTGAGAGAACTGGCGAACTTTCCCTTCCGTCACTTGCGTAGAGCGATTGATCCCAGGGGAAGGTAAACCACTCATAGAGCCCACGTAGTCAAGGGAACGAGGGGGTTCTTCGTTCCCGAGCCTAAAGATATCAATCCCTTCTTGCTCATTCGCGACCGCTATATAGGATTTCTCATCACCGCATCCGAGAGCGGTAAATGGCTCAGAAACTACACCTTTCTGAAGTAAAGGCACTGCATTTTCAACGACTTCACCCTCGGCGCCCATTCGGGCAACCGTTAGTGTCCTGCCGACACTATCATTTTGCTCAAACCAGACGACGGATCCGTCGTCACAGGATCGCACTGAAGATGGGACGTTGTCCCTCACACTTGTGTTAATGCTTTCTCCGACAATTGACACGATCAACCGTCTATACGGTTGGCTCTCGTTACCAACATTGAAAGTCCATGCAGCCGCTTCTCCATTGGAGGCCCCAGTTGCCGTAGCCATCGTAGGAAAACCCAATCCTGGAATTCTTTGGCTCGTTTTTTCTTGGAGACTGCCGTCTAGAAATACGATCCGATCGCGGTCGGGGACAATATACCCGTCTTGAAGCCTCTGCAAGGAGGGGTAGTAGACGGGTGCAGTTTTGAAAACCGGCTTCACGCTTTCGTCACTGGCCGCAAAAACAACGTTGCGATTGGTCGACACAAGTGAACCAGATACGGGGGTTGAGAGTCCTACCCATTGCCATGTGGGCGCATCCTCCGCAATTTCAGCAATGGGGGGCGGTTCTGTTGCGGTGCAGGAAGAGAGAAATAGACAGCATCCGCATAGCGCGAGCCAGGAAAAATTCAATTTAAGGGATCCCTTCATCAACACCACTCCTAATAATACTTGGTTTGCCCCGGGTTTAGTGGAGGGTAGGAATGTGGAAAAAGGAACTCTACACATGCGATCTGCCTCAGGGCGGTGGTCGATGTGCAGTGCTCGATGAATTGTCGAAACACCGCTTGGCTGGTGATATCGCTGCGGGTTTTGGTGGTCGATGCACCGCAGATTTTGCAGCGCCACCGAGCGGTGCCGTTGGATGTGGTTCCGTTGCGTTTCATTTCCCCACCGCAGTGGCAGCGTGGTCGGTTCTTCGGCATTGAGCCACCACACCACCTGCTCCTACCACATCAACCACGCCACACCGGGGATATACGACCACAACAGCGGATATACGCCCTTGGGGCATATACTTTCGGAAACCACAAAGGTCAGACACCGGAAATCACCGATTCCAGACACACTTTTTGACCCTTAACCCTTTGTCGTTTAACCCTCGTTTAACCCCACAACAAAAAGACATAAAGGAGCGGGGCAGCCCGGTTCATCACCGGCTGCCCCGCTCCTACTTTGTACCCCGTACGGGATTTGAACCCGTGTTACCGCCGTGAGAGGGCGACGTCCTAGGCCGCTAGACGAACGGGGCAAGGACTAGCAGATGGCTCTGCAGCTGGCCTACCTGGACTCGAACCAAGAATGACGGTACCAGAAACCGTTGTGTTGCCAATTACACCATAGGCCATCGTTTTTCAGATCCTGCCACTCTTTCGAGCTGCTCTCTCTGAACAACGTGAATTACTATAACCATCACGCTGGCGACGAAACAAATCGCCAGCTCAACGGCATTAAAAGCCGCACCGTAATGACACCCGCGTAACTAGCCAGCAGCCACGTACGGGGTCACCGCGCGGGCGGCCCGCAAGCGCGCCAGGGTCGATTTCTTGCCCAACAGCTCCATCGACTCGAACAGCGGCGGCGAGACCGCCTCGCCCGAGATGCCAACGCGCAGGGCACCGAACGCGGTACGCGGCTTGAGCTCGAGGTCGTGAATGAGGGCCTTGTTCAGGGCGTCCTCAATGTACGCGGTGCTCCACTCCCCTTCATCGATGGCCTCCAGGGCGGCAATGCCGGCGTCGAGAGGCTCTTCGGCGGCCTGCTTGAGGTTCTTGCGCGCGGCCTTCTCGTTGAGTTCGAGGTCCTCGTCGGCGGTGACGAGGAACTTGAGCAGCCCGTAGGCGTCGGACAGTACCTTGATGCGCGTCTGCACAAGCTCCGCCGCGACGGCGAACTTTTCGGCCGGGTAATCAGCCGGGAAGTCGGTGAACTCGGTGAGGTAGTTGCGCAGGCGCTGCTCGAAATCCGCAGGATCGAGCAAGCGAATGTGGTCGGCGTTGATCGCTTCGAGCTTCTTTTGGTCGAAGCGGGCGGGGTTGCCGAGGACGTCGGAGACGTCGAAGGCCGCGACAAGCTCATCAACGGTGAAGATGTCCTTGTCCGCGGACAGCGACCAGCCCAAAAGCGCGAGGTAGTTAATCATTCCCTCGGGGATGATGCCGTTGTCCCGGTGGTTGAACAGGTTGGACTCGGGGTCGCGCTTGGACAGCTTCTTGTTGCCCTGACCCATCACGAAAGGAAGATGCGCGAACTTCGGGGTGAAGTCGGTGACGCCGATGCGCTGCAGTGCGGCGTACATCGCCAGCTGGCGCGGGGTCGACGACAGCAGGTCCTCGCCGCGCAGCACGTGGGTGATCTGCATGAGCGCGTCGTCGACCGGGTTGACCAGGGTGTACAGGGGCGCGCCGTTAGAGCGGGCGACCACATAGTCGGGCTGGGTCTCAGACCTGAAGGTCACCTCGCCGCGCACCAGGTCGGTCCAGGTCCAGTCCTGGTCCGGCATGCGCAGGCGCCAGACGGGCTTGCGGCCCTCGGCCTCGTAGGCTGCGATTTGGGCGTCGGAAAGCTCGCGGTCAAAGTTGTCGTAGCCGAGCTGCGGGTCGCGGCCGGCGGCTTTGTGGCGCTCCTGCACCTCCTCGTTGGTGGAGTAGGACGGGTAGACCTCGCCGGCTTCGATGAGCTTATCTAGGACGTCCTTGTAGATGCCCATGCGCTGCGACTGGCGGTAGGGCTCGTGCGGGCCACCCTTGACCACGCCCTCATCCCAGTCCAGGCCGAGCCAGGTCAACGAGTCGATGATCGCCTGGTAGGACTCCTCGGAGTCGCGGGCGGCGTCGGTGTCTTCGATGCGGAAGACGAGGGTGCCGCCGGAGTGGCGGGCCTGCGCCCAGTTGAACAGGGCTGTGCGCACCAGACCCACGTGCGGGGTTCCGGTCGGCGACGGGCAGAAACGGACGCGCATCGGCGCGCGAGCAGGGGAATCAGTCATGCCCGCCATGGTACTGACCCAAGCGGATTCCCCTGGGGGCAGGTCCGCCACCCGACGGGGGTAATGAAAATCTTTTTCACGAGGCGCCACAACGGCCTACAAGCTGGCCGAACGAGGCTACAGCGGGGGTAGGTCCGCCGCCTGGACTATTGCAAACCGTTTCCAGTAGTTACTTTTATAAAGAATCCCAGTCGCCTCATAGGAAGGGTTCTAGATATGCACAGCTCAGCATGGGGCCGCTCTGCCATCGCGGCGATCGCAGCGGCCAGCCTCCTTGCCCCGGCTACGGCAACTGCCGAACCGACTACGTTTGTCACGGCACAGCCCGCGAAAACGGGCACCTGCGCGAACAGACCAATCATCGAACGCGGCCACGTGGACATCGCGGCCACCGGCGGAAAAACCGACCTCGGCATCGTCCTCAAAGACGACACCAACACCACCCCCGGCGTCAAAGAACGCCGCCTCGACAGCGTCATCCTCGGTGTCAGCGACACGGCCAAAAAGACCCGCAAAGACGTGTTTACCAACCCGTTCTTTAACTTCGTCGGCCTCGCCGGAGCTCCGTTCTATTTCCTCCCTAAGGTCGAGGACAAGGCACTCCTCTGGCCCGGCTACAACACCGAAAAGGTCGACTTCGCCGACATCGATGGCCCTGTCACCCTTCACATCGACATCGCAGGCGGACCCAAAAACGGCCACGTTGCTATGTTCCACGACGAGTTCGGCAAGTTCACCCCCCTACTCAACACCGCAACCCGCGACACCACCATCGACATCGACGACCCCACCCACGTCCACACCAACTGGATCTTCACCCAACCCGGCACCTACGCCCTCAACGTCTGGTACACCGCCCGCACAAAAACCGGCAAAGACCTCACGTCCGAAGTACAAAAGGCAACCTTCGCCATCGGCAACGACGCCGTCGCCACCGCAAAAGACACCAGCAACTGCACCACCCCCACGCCACAGCCCAACCCCGGCGACGACCACGGGACCGGCCCAAGCACCCCAGGGCAATCCGGCGACCAGTCCAGCGGCTCCTCGCTCGGCGCTGGTGCGACCGCCGGAATCGCGGCGGCGGCCGTCATTGGCGCCGGCCTGCTGGCTCTTCTCGCCGCCAACATCCCGGCCATCACCGGCTGGCTGAGCAACCTGACCGGGCGTTAAGCAGAATTAGCCGTCGCCGCCAATACGCCTGACACCGGGGGTGGGGCCAACAGAGCGTCGAAAAGCTCTTGAGGGCCATGTCGCCTCCGACCGAGCCTCACCCCACCTTTGACCTAGCCGCTTTCCCGAACTCGTTTTCACTTTGATCCGAAAGGACGCTATCGTGGGCACTTCCCGCACCGCGCGCCGCGCCACCGCCGTCGTAACCGCGCTATTCCTCCTCTCCCCCGTCACCGCCGTCGCCGGGCCCGACGACGGTAAAGCCATCGCGACCAAGAAACACATAGATGCTCCCAAAACCTTCTGGGAAGGCGACTCCTTTTCCTTAAAAACAAACCTTGGACATGGCAACAACGTTCCCCTCGAGGACACCGTCGTATGGGTCGGCAAAGGCTGGGGACGCGGCGCAAGCACGTACCAGTTTACGGTTCCAGACGATCCCGCCATGGCATTCCTTGGAGAAGAAGGCACGGTAGTCTACGCAGCACCGCAGAATCCGTATGGCACACGTGATCCCGTGTGGCTCGGCTATGGTGCCGACTCCGAGTTGCCCATCGACTCGTTCCTCGACAGCAAAGCTTCCCTCGACCTCATCTCCGTAAACGGGCCAGGTCGAGTGGACAAGTTTGTCTGGCACGAGGGACCATATGGTTTCCGGCACTTGCTTAGCTCCGCGAACGGCCCACGTTCGGTGTATCTCACCCGGGGAACCCACACGCACAACTACACCACATTCACGCGCCCAGGACGCTACGAGCTGACCTACCGCACCGTTGCCCGCGACCACAACGGCACCATCATCAGCTCTGAACTGACCACCCTGCCCATCCAAGTCGGCGGCAAACAACCCCACGACACCCCGACCCCCTCCACAATGGAGCGCTACAACAACGCCCCCGAAGGCAACCTCGCCGACGCAGGCTACACACTCTCCGTCGCCCCCAACGAAACCCATGAGAAAGACGGCGACGAACACCTGTCTACCCTGACCTTCACCGCCAAAGACACCTCCCTCGAAGGCACCCTCACCCTCTTCATCAACGGCTACTTCCTCACCGACCTCGACGTCACCAAAGGCACCGCCAGCTGGAACGAACACCTCGGCCCCCTCGACTCCACCCTGCAAGCCGTCTTCACCCCCAAGGGCACCACCGGCGCACGCTGGATCTCCCCCACACTCGCCTACACCAAAGGCAGCACCAATACGGTCACCTCTGACCACGGCAACGCCAAACTTGCCGAACCAACCAACGACCCCGCCAACACGGTCTTGCCCACCGAGGACTACACACCCACCACCCTCAACTACATTGCAACAATTGACCCGCTCGGGGAGAAACGTTACAAAGTCGCAGTTGAGTTCGAGGACACGAAGATTGATGGGTTCCTTCGGGGTGGGCTTTATAGCAGCCCAGCCGACACATTTGTGACGCACGAGTTCGAAACATTCATCAAGAATGGCCGTGCTGAGCTTACGTTCGAAGATTTCGGGTATTCGGACTACGAGATCCGACTCGAGCTCCTGCCTCACCCGCTGATCAACGCAGGTGGAGTGACGGCAGTCATGCCGGAGCGCCATTCAGATGGTAAGTCGCAACGCACACAAGGTGCCCTACTACCGGCGCTCACCACGTCTCCTCCCCCGACGACTAGTCCACTCCCCAGGCCGACGCCGGAACCGGCGCCCGGCGATGATCCTGAGGTGTGCACCCCGCGGCCCGTTATCGAACGCGGCCACGTGGACATCGCAGCCACCGGCGGAAAAACCGACCTCGGCATCGTCCTCAAAGACGACACCAACACCACCCCCGGCGTCAAAGAACGCCGCCTCGACAGCGTCGTCCTCGGCGTCCACAACAACGCCCGCAAAGAACGCACGGACGCATTCAAGGACCCATTCTTCGATATCGTCGACCCCAAAGGCCCCTTCTACCTCCTGCCCGCAACACAAAACCCCGACATCATCTGGCCCGGCTACAACACCCAAAGCATCGACTACACAGGCATCGACGGCACCGTCGACCTCCACATCAACATCGCAGACGGACCCAAAAACGGCCACGTCGCCATGTTCCACGACGAGCTCGGCTCATTCACCCCCGTACTCAACACCGCAACCGACGACACCACCATCAACATCACCTACGCCACCCACGTCCACACCAACTGGATATTCACCCAACCCGGCACCTACACCCTCAACATCTGGTACACCGCCCGCACAAAAACCGGCAAAGACCTCACGTCCGAAGTACAACAAGCAACCTTCGCCATCGGCAACGACGCCGTCGCCACCGCAAAAGACCCCCGCAACTGCACCACCCCCACACCACCGCCCAACCCCGGCGACGACCACGGGACCGGCCCAAGCACCCCAGGACAATCCGGCGACCAATCCAGCGGCTCCTCGCTCGGCGCTGGTGCGACCGCCGGAATCGCGGCGGCGGCCGTCATTGGCGCCGGCCTGCTGGCTCTTCTCGCCGCCAACATCCCGGCCATCACCGGCTGGCTGAGCAACCTGACCGGGCGTTAAGCAGGGGGAGCGCGACCCCGTACCCGTCGACACGCGTGCGCTCACAGCATCGCCGCACACTGCGCGCCGAACGGGGGTGGTCGCCCCCCCCTCTTTTATTGAAACTGTTTTGCATTAAGTAGATTCTAGGGCGTTCCAGCCTTGATCCGAAAGGACGCTATCGTGGGCACTTCCCGCACCGCACGCCGCGCCACCGCCGTCGTAACCGCGCTATTCCTCCTCACTCCCGTCACCGCCGTCGCCGGGCCTGACGACGGCAAAGCCATCGCGACACGCACCCACGTCGACGCCCCGAAGACGTTCTGGACAGGCGACGCGTTCACGCTGAAGACGTCTTACGGCGAAAACACCGTCAAAAACGTCGACGAAACCGCGATCTGGACAGGAAAAGGTTGGGGGCTCAACAGCAACAGCCAGTACCAATTCACGGTTCCCGACGACCCCCAGTTCCGCTTCCTGGGACAGCCGGGCGACGTCCTCTACGCCGCGCCCAACATCACGCATGGCAACAATGACCCCGTGTGGCTCGGCTTCGGCGCAAGCGATCTGCCGACCGAGAAGTTCCGTGACAACACCGTCTCGCTCGACCTCGTCTCCGTCGACGGCCCCGGCCGGGTGGAAAAGTTCATTTGGCGACGAGACAACGCGCCCGTCGAACGCCTGCTCAGTTCCTCCGATGGCCCGCGCTCCTACTTCCTTACCTCCGGTGACCACACGCACAACTTCACCACGTTCTCGCGTCCCGGCCGCTACGAGCTGACCTACCGCACCGTTGCCCGCGACCACAACGGCACCATCATCAGCTCTGAACTGACCACCCTGCCCATCCAAGTCGGCGGCAAACAACCCCACGACACCCCGACCCCCTCCACGAAGGAGCGCTACAACAACGCCCCCGAAGGCAACCTCGCCGACGCAGGCTACACACTCTCCGTCGCCCCCAACGAAACCCATGAGAAAGACGGCGACGAACACCTGTCTACCCTGACCTTCACCGCCAAAGACACCTCCCTCGAAGGCACCCTCACCCTCTTCATCAACGGCTACTTCCTCACCGACCTCGACGTCACCAAAGGCACCGCCAGCTGGAACGAACACCTCGGCCCCCTCGACTCCACCCTGCAAGCCGTCTTCACCCCCAAAGGCACCACCGGCGCACGCTGGATCTCCCCCCCACTCCCCTACGCCACAGGCGCCACCAACACGGTCACCTCTGACCACGGCAACGCCAAACTCACCGAACCGACCAACGACCCCGCCAACACGGTCTTGCCCACCAAGGACTACACACCCACCACCCTCAACTACACCGCAACGATCGAGCCGGCTGGGAAGGGCAAGGGGAAAGTCACCGTCGAGTTCGAAGACAAACGCATCCGCGGCTTCCTACGCGGCGGCCTCTACGATAAGAAGGACGACGAGTTCGCATCGGTTGCTTTCGAAGGCACTGTAGAAAACGGCCGCGCGGAGTACGTGTTCGAAACATACGACGACTTCAACGGCGCCACCGCCCGCCTGGAGGTTGTGCCTCACCCCACGGTGGCGGCCTCGACCGGGGTCCTCACTATGCCCGCCCCCTATTCTGTATCGACCACACTCACCGCCGAGGGTGCTCTCGGAGCCGCGGGCTCCCAGCCGAAGCCCACGCCCAGCCCCGATCCTGAGGTGTGCACCCCGCGGCCCGTTATCGAACGTGGCCACGTGGACATCGCAGCCACCGGCGGAAAAACCGACCTCGGCATCGTCCTCAAAGACGACACCAACACCACCCCCGGCGTCAAAGAACGCCGCCTCGACAGCGTCGTCCTCGGCGTCCACAACAACGCCCGCAAAGAACGCAAAGGTGCCTTCTCCGACCCCTTCTTCGACGTCGTCGGCCCCAAAGACTCCCCCTTCTACCTCCTGCCCGCAACACAAAACCCCGACATCATCTGGCCCGGCTACAACACCCAAAACATCGACTATGAAGGCATCGACGGCACCGTCGACCTCCACATCGACATCGCCGACGGCCCCAAAAACGGCCACCTCGTCATGTTCCAAGACGAATTCGGCGGATACACCCCCTACTCAACACCAAAAACGGCGACACCACCATCGACATCAGCCGCCCCACCCACGTCCACACCAACTGGATCTTCACCCAACCCGGCACCTACACCCTCAACGTCTGGTACACCGCCCGCACAAAAGACGGCAAAGACCTCACGTCCGAAGTACAAAAGGCAACCTTCGCCATCGGCAACGACGCCGTCGCCACCGCAAAAAACCCCAGCAACTGCACCACCCCCACGCCACAGCCCACCCCCACACCACAGCCCAACCCCGACGACGACCACGGAACTGACCCAAGCACCCCAGGGCAATCCGGCGACCAGTCCAGCGGCTCCTCGATCGACCCGTACTCCGTGATTGGCGTGGTCATGGCAGCTGTCTTTGGCTTGGCAGTGGTCAACTTTTTCGCTCAGCACGCTCCTGCTCTCGCCGCGTGGTTCACCTCACTCTTCCGCCGATAATGCACGTAGAAAGGACACAGTTTCCTCCCATGGCACCGACCAAACTCGCGCCATCGTCTCTCTTGCTGCTGCTTCTGATCGTGGTGGGCTTCGCCCCGCCTGCCGCGGCGCAAGGGCTGGCGTTTGACTCCGGCCACATCGACGCGTTCAACGTCACCGCGGACGGCGGTGGTCTCGTCCTCGATCTGAAGGAGGACGTGACGGGCAGCCACGTGCGCCACGCCCCGGAGGACGTCTCACTCGTAGTCACGGACGCCGCATGGTCGGATGCCACGGCCGCCGTCGACGGGATCGGCCAGGCCACCTATTACCTGCCCCAGACCCAAAACCCGAACATCATCTGGCCGGGGTGGGATACCCAAGCCGTGGTCGCCGGCGGGTTTTCCGCCATCGACCTTGTGTTCAACGAGGTCAGCGGCCCCGGCGACGTGTTTGTCTTCGAAACCGCGGGCCTCGGCGGGATCAACCCCGTCACCAATGACGGCTCACTCGCGCTGACCAGCGGCTCCGTGATCACCCAGGCGAACCCAGCCCACCGGCACGTCAACTGGGCGTTCACAGAGCCCGGCGTGTACACCATGCGCGTCAACGCCTCCGGCAACGGGGTGTCCAGCAACACAGCGACCTACACCTGGGTCGTCGGCGACGGCAGCGGTGCCCCCGCCCCGGCGGCAGCTCCCGCCCCCGCAGCGGGCGCCACGACCCCCGCAACGAACCCCGGAACAAACCAAGGCGGCGCCGCAGCGCCCGCTGCCGGCCAGAAGTGCACTCCAGGCATCATCCCGATGATCAAGGACGATCGCAGCGTTCCCCCGGTCTGGCGCTCGCCGAGCGAGCTTTCCTTCGGGCTGGGCGATGCGGCGAAGAAGAATCTGCCCGAACCCGTCGGCCCTGTCCCGGCGGGCGAGGCATGGATGATCGGCGCCGTCCAAGAAGCCGGTGTTCCCTGGCTTGGCGCCAACACGCAGCACCCGAGCATGCTGGAGAACCAAGTCGGCGATGTCACGTGGGAGCTGACCTCCTTTGACGGGCCCGGCACCATGGTCGTGTTCACGCAGGGCGGCCTCGGCCAGATCATGGGCGAAGAATGGTTCCGCGGCGGCGACGGCCGCGGCCAGGGCTCGCACACCATCGCGCCGAACACGCACGTCCACCCGATGTGGCTGTTCAGCAAACCCGGCACCTACAAGGTCGGCATCCGCCAGTCCACGGTGAAGGACGGCACGACGTATTCGGGAACCGACGTCATCACCTTCCACGTTGGACAGGGCGGCGACGCCAACGACGGC
This sequence comes from Corynebacterium timonense, assembly GCF_900105305.1. NCBI lineage: Bacteria > Bacillati > Actinomycetota > Actinomycetes > Mycobacteriales > Corynebacteriaceae > Corynebacterium > Corynebacterium timonense. Next base: position 1,135,651 of record NZ_LT629765.1, read on the forward strand.
CACTTCGACCTGGGCGGCCACTTCGACCTGGGCGGGCAGTTCGATCCGGCTGGCGGAGACTGCGCGGCGGGCGCGGCGAGCGCAGGAGGCACCGCCGGCGATGCCTCCGGTACAAACGGCGCGCCCGCCGCTCAGAACCGGCCCCAGGCGCAGGGCACTCTGGCGGACACCGGGACTACGCCTATGACACTGCCGTTCGCCATCCTCGGCCTCGGCCTGCTGGTGTTCGGTATCGGCGTTGCGCGCTTCTCCTACGCGATGGGCAGGGCACACCGGTGAGGCAGCGCGCAGTAGCCCTCGCCGTTAGCCTTCTTGCCGCCGCGCTGGGCACCACAGCGTGCTCCTCGGCTCAGGCCAGCCAGGATTCGGCGGGCGCAGGACCCTCCGTCGTGGCCACGACTACGATCCTGGCGGACCTCGCATCCAACGTTGCGGGCGAACGCGCCTCGGTGCGCTCTCTCATCCCGCCGGGGGCGGACCCCCACTCCTACGAGCCGGGTCTGCGCGCGGTGCGCGACATTGCCAACGCCGACCTCGCCCTCATGAACGGCCTGCTCCTGGAGCCGGCGCCGCTTGTGGCCACGGTGGAGCACTCCACCCCAGAGGGCACGCCGGTTGTGCCAGTTGCGGAAAACCTCGCCCGGTACGGCACGGAACTTGTCACCCTCGTAGAAAACGTCGCCCTCGACGCGGTCTGGCTCGGCCTGCGGGTCGCAGGCACGAGCTTGTCGACGACCGACCACGTCACCGTGACCCTCACCGACGCGCGCGGGCCCGGCGACGTCGCGGCCTACATCACCTCGACGTTCGGCCAGCCCGAGGTACTGTTCAACAGCGCCGACGGTCTGGATGCGAACGATGAGGTCGCGCTGCCCGAAGGCGCGCACACCCACGTGTCGTGGGCGTTTAGCGCACCCGGCGTCTACGAGCTCGACGTTGCCGCGAGCAACGGCGAGTCCGCGACCATCACGGTGGCCGTCGGCGTGGACCCGGCGACGTCGAGCCCCATCTCCGACCCCGTGATCCTCGATTCCGGACACGTCGATATCACCGCGGGCGGAGGCGCCCTCGAGCTGGTCCGCGACGCCGACTTCGGCGCCAAGGAGTCGCTCGACCCGGCGCGCGCCGTCGTCGCGGTGCCGGGCACGACGCTGCAGCCGATCCCGGGTGACCCGGCGTTTCGCTTCCTGGGCCGCCCGGGGTCGGAAACGTACCTGCTGCCGCAGGCCGTGCTCGGCCGCCACGTTCACGGGGAGAGCGACCCGCACGTGTGGCACGACGTTTCGGCTGCCGCGGCGATGGTGCAGGTGATCCGCGACGAGCTGGTGCGCGTCGACCCCGCCGGGGCGGCCGAGTACCGCAGTAATGCGGACGCCTACCTGGCGGAGCTGGCGGAGGTGGACGCGTATGTGCGCGAGCGCATCGCCGCGATCCCCCCGCAGAACCGTCATTTGGTGACCACCCACCACGGCTACGCCTACCTCGGCCGCGCCTACGGGGTGTCCATCGCTGGGTTCGTCAGCCCCAACCCGGCGGTGGAGCCGACCCCGCGCGACCTCATCGCCTTGACCCGCACGTTGGAAAACCTCAAGGTTCCGGCTGTGTTTCTCGAACCTCAGCTGGCGCGACAGTCCTCTCCGTTGACGGAAACCGCGAGGGACCTTGGCATCGCAGTGTGCCCGATTCGCGGTGACACCCTCGACGACGAGGCCCCGACCTACAGCGATTTTATGAAGCAGAACGCGGACAGCCTAGCTCGCTGCTTGTCCTAGACACCCACTCACGTTTGCATACGAAAGAAGATTTTCCCATGTTTTTACGCACCCGCGCCGCCGCTGTAACCGTTGCGGCCTCCCTTGCCCTCTCCCCCGCCGCTTTCGCGGCGATGGCTCCGGTCGACCCCGCCCTCAAGCAAACGGTGACGGCGGACGAGGCCGTCGCAGACCCGGGGACCGCCGCGACCGTCGAGGCGGGCCACGTCGACCTCGGACCGCTGCCGGGGGCGAACCCGGGTGAGTTCGATCTGCTCGCGCGCGACGACACGGCCGTTCCCCCGATCTGGCGCCACACCGACGACGTGGTTCTGCGTGTCGGCGACGCCGCAGCCCAGACCCTTCCCGACAACGAGCAGTTCGAGTTCATCGGCGCGCAGCCCGGCGCGTCGGTGTGGGTCGTGCCGCAGACGGAGGTGCCGGGCGTCCCGTGGCTGGGGTGGAATACGCAAAACCCCGACCTCATCAGCGCTGCCGACCGGGGGGTGACCTTCGAGTTCGCCGGCCATCAGGGCCCCGGCCGGTTCAGCCTCTTCCTGCAAAACGGCGGTTTCGAGCCGCCTCAGGTGCTGTGGAACTCGGACGCAGAGGGAGCGCAGCCCTTCTTCGCCGAGCTGAACACGCACACGCACGCCAACTGGGTGTTCACCGAGCCGGGTATCCATCAGGTGGCTTTGCGCGTGACCGTGCCGCTTCTCGACGGCGGAGAAACCTCCGCCACCAAGGTCATCACTTTTGCTGTCGGCGACGCCACCGACGTCAACGCCGCGCAGCAGGCGCAGTGGCAGGGCGATTTCCGCGCCGCCGCTGAGTCCGACGCGGGCGCGGGCCCGGGCGCCTCGGAGGCGTCGAACGCGTGGTGGCTGGCGGGCGCCGGCGTGCTCGTTCTCGTGGTCGTCGCCGTCGCGCTGGTGGCCGTGCGGCGCAAGGGTGGGCGTCGATGAGCGTGCTAGAGGTTGAGAACCTGGCGGTAACTCTTGCTGGCAGGCCCGTGATCCGCGACGCCTCCCTCACGGTCGATGCGGGCGAGTTCGTCGGTCTGCTTGGACCGAATGGCGCAGGCAAAACGACGCTCATGCGCTCCGTGCTGGGGCTCATCCCGATCGACTCCGGCCGCGTCGAGGTGTGCGGGACATCGGGCCGTGCGGTGCGCGAGCTCATCGGATACGTGCCGCAGCGCCACGAGGTTGCGTGGGACTTCCCCATCGACGTGCGTACCGCCGTCATGGGCGGGCGCACCGGCCTGATCGGTTTTTTCCGCCGCCCGCGCGAAGCGGACCACGCCGCGGTCGACGAGGCCCTTGAGCGCGTGCGGCTCACCGAGCTGTCGCACCGCCCCATCGAAGAGCTCTCCGGCGGGCAACGCCAGCGCGTGCTCGTCGCGCGCGCTCTGGCCACGCGCCCCACGGCGCTGCTTCTCGACGAACCCTTCACCGGCCTCGACATCCCCAGCTCAGAGCAGCTACTCGACCTGTTCGACGAACTCGCCGGGCAGGGCACCGCGATCGTGATGTCCACCCACAACCTTGCAGAGGCCGTCCACGCCTGCCACCGTCTGGTGCTGTTTAACCGCACGGTTATCGCCGAGGGGCCGCGCGCGCGTTTGACGGTCGCGCAGCCGTGGATCGACACTTTCGGCGTGCGCCCCGACTCGCCCCTGTTATCCTCCGTGGGGGTGCAGGCCTAATGCTCAGCCCTGTCGAGTTCGTCTCCGACCTCGCCAACCCCGCTCTCGGCTTCTTGCCGCGCGCTCTGGTCATCTCCATCATCGTCGCCGCGGTGTGCGGCGTGGTGGGAACACACGTGGTGCTGCGCGGCATGGCGTTCATTGGTGACGCCGTCGCCCACGCCGTCTTCCCCGGGATCGCGATCGCTTTCGCCCTCGAGGTGTCCATCCTGGCGGGCGGGGCCGTCGCCGGTGCGACGGTGGCGCTGCTCATCGCCGTGTTTTCCCAACGCCGCCGGGTGAAAGAAGACACGCTCATCGGCATCTTCTTCGCCGCCTCCTTCGCCCTCGGTCTGGTCATCATCTCGCGGGTGCAGGGCTACACCGGTTCGCTAACCAGCATCCTTTTCGGCTCCATCACGGGCGTGTCCGAGGCCGATATTCTGGTGGCCTTCGTCGTCGGGGTGGGCGTCGTCACGCTGCTCATCGCCCTGACCCCGCAGCTGACCGCCCTGGCCCTCGACCGCGAAACCGCGCGGGCGATGAACCTGCCTGTCTTGCTGCTCGATGTGATCCTCTATTTGGCTGTGACGGCCGCGGTGGTGATCTCGCTGCGCACCATCGGCAACATCCTCGTGCTTGCGCTGCTCATCACACCGGCCGCTACCGCGCGGCTGCTCACCAACCGACTGCCGTCGATGATGGCGCTCGCCGCCCTCATCGGCGTCGGCGGGTCTGTGCTCGGGCTGTATCTGTCCTGGGCCCTCGATGCGCCGGCCGGCGCGACGATCGTGCTCACCTTGACCGCCGTCTTTCTGCTCACCTGGGTTGCCAACCCCGTCCGATTCCGATCGAAAGTACCCGCATGAAACGACTCGCTTCCGTACTCCTCGCCACATCTTTCGCCGTCTCTCCCCTGCTTATGGCCCCGCCGTCCTTTGCCGCCGAGTCAACGGTGTGCGACACGGCCGTCGACGTCGGCCACATTATCCGCAACGGGCACCAGGACCTGCGCCCCCAGCCGAACGGCACCGTCGTCGTGCGTGACGAAGGCACCGACCGCGCCTCGGGCACCTTCTCCTTCGCGGTGCCGGAGTCAACGCACCGGAAGATCCCCGACTCCGCCCTGCCCTCACCCATGTACTTCCTGAGCGCCACGCAGGCGCCCGATCTGCCGTGGTTCGGGTTTTCTGCCGAAGAGATCGACACCACCGCGACGGTCTCCTTCGCCTCCGTGGAAGGCCCCGGGCGCGTCCTCGCGTGGACCTCCTCTCTCGGCGAGACGACGAAGGTTCTGCTCGACAGCGCCTCGCCGAGCTCCAGGATCGACCTCAACGTACGCCAGCACCTCCACGTCAACTGGGGCTTCACCGAGCCAGGCGCCTACTCCGTCACGTTTGAGGTTGCCTTCGGCGGCCACACCGACACCCTGACCACGCTGTTCCTCGTCGGCGACAAGACCCTCGCTGAGGCAGACGGGGGCAGCGTCACCGTCAGGTGCGTGGAGCAGGACACACTCCCCCCGAGCACCGGCGCATCTCGCCCCGACGAGATCGCCCGCAGCCTCAACGGCATCACCAGGGAATTCACCGCGCTGGATAAGGCATGGGGTGGCTTTACCTCCCAGGTGCTCAAGGAGATCTACCCCTCGACGACCGCGACAGCGCCCTCAACGGCGCCCACCCAGGCGCGGCGCGCCCCCGCCGGGGAGCCCACGAGCCAGTCCGGCCGCGCTCCGGCCGCACCGGCGAGCGGGCAGGCGCAGTCTGCCGGCGCACCTGCCCGCGCGGCGTCCACGGCGAACGGGGCCGGCGGTAATACGGCCAGCGGGAACGGGGCCAGCGGGAATACGGCCAGCAACGCTAAACCTGCGTCCAACGCGGCGAAGCCCGCTGCGAAGCCCGCCGCGTCCCAGGCCACCGCGGCCGCCCCCTCTACCGCGGAGCCCATCCCCGACGCCCCCCAGGCGCAGGGGCAGGCCCCGCCCAGCCGGTGGCCTACGCCGCGCCGGACACCGAGACCACCGCGGCCGCCGCGTGGCGCCAGGGCCCGTGGTGGTCCGGCCTGGTCATGGGGCTTGGCATCTCGTCCCTCTTCGCGGGCGTGCTGTTCTTCTTCAGCGCCCGCCGGGTGCTCGCCCACCTCAACGACCGCGGCTGACAGCCGCCAAGCTGAGAGCCCGATTAGGCACAACCGCGTCGGCGGGTAAGATTTGCCTCCATGCGCGCGAACCGACCAACCACCGCCCCGGACTTCTTGTTGTCCCGGGCGCACGGCTCGGTACGCACCCAGGGGCGCCGGGGCACCTTCACGGATTCCTGGGCCGCCATCGACGCGCTGAAGAGCGGCGCCGTCGAGATGGTCGTCGGCGCACTGCCCTTTGACGCCGACGCCCCCGCCGCCCTCACCGTGCCGGAGCGCATCATCTGCGAGCCCGGGCCGCTCGAGCCCCCTGCGTACTACAGGTTCGGCGAGGGGGCGCGCCTGCACGCCGTCGTGTCCGGGCTCGACCCGGAGCGCGGCGAGCACCTGCGCCGCGTCGAGGCGGCGATAGGCACCATCCGCGAGTCCACGCTGGAAAAGGTCGTGCTCGCCCGCGCCGTCGACATCGCCTTTGATCCGCCGGTCGACCCCCTTCTCGTGGCCGCCCGTCTCATCGACAACTCCTCCAACAAAGACGGCTTCATCGCCGACCTCAGCCCCGCCGGGCGCAACTCCGTGCTCGTCGGCTCCTCCCCCGAGGTACTGGTCCGGCGCTCGGGGGACATCGTCAGCGCCTACCCGCTGGCGGGCTCCGCGCCGCGTCACCCAGACCCTGCCGAGGACGCCGCGCGCGGTGAGCACCTCGCCGCGTCCGCGAAAGACCTGCGGGAGCACGCGTTCGTCGTGGAGCATTTGCGGCAGACGCTCGCCCCGCTCTGCAGCGAGCTTGCGATCCCCGGCACGCCGGAGCTGACCAAGACGAATGAGATGTGGCATTTGGCCACTCCGGTCGTCGGCACGCTTCGCGCGCCGCTGTCGGCGCTGGATCTGGCCGTGCGCGTGCACCCGACGCCCGCGATCTGCGGGACTCCCACGCACGCGGCGGAAACCCTCATCGGCACCGCCGAGTCCGACCGAGGCTTCTACGCAGGTGCGGTCGGCTACACGTCGCGCTCGGGCGATGGGGAGTACATGGTGGCCATCCGCTGCGCCGAGGTTAACGCGGAGGGCACGGCGGCGCGCGCGTGGGCGGGCGGCGGCCTCGTCGCAGACTCCGACCCCCAGGCCGAGCTCGACGAAACGACGGCCAAGCTGCGCACCATCATGCGCGCGCTCGGCCTGGACGCGCCCTAAGCGCGCTCGATCGGGTTGCCCAACGAACCGATACCCGGGATCTCCACCTCAATGTAGTCCCCCGGAACCATCTCCGCGGTCCCGGCCGGGGAACCCGTGCAGATCACGTCGCCCGGCAGCAAGGTGAACGAGGAGGAGATGAACTCGATGATCTCTCCGAGGTTCATGATCATCTGGTTTGAGTTGGAGTCCTGCTTGGTCTCGGTCACGCCGTCGTGCGTGAGGTGAGCCTTGATCGGAGTGTTGGTGAAATCGAACTTCTCCAGGTCCGTCTCGATCCACGGCCCCAGCGGGCAGAAGGTATCGATGCCCTTTCCGCGGGCCCACTGACCGTCGGCGAACTGCAGGTCACGGGAGGAAACGTCGTTGACGACGGTCACCCCGCGCACGACCGACTTCCAGTCCTTGGCCTTGACGTTCTTGCAGGGGGTGCCGATGACAAGCGCCATCTCTCCCTCGAACTCAACCTTGGTGGCGAACTCCGGGATGCGGATCGGCGCCTCGGGGCCGATGACCGATGTCGGCGGCTTAAGAAACAGCGTCGGCGGCAGGTGCTCAGCGGACTGCTTGAACACCTCCGCGACGTGGTCCGCGTAGTTCCGGCCGATGGCCACAACCTTCGAGGGCAGCATCGGCGCCAAGAGCCGCACCTCGTCGAGCCGCCACTCCTTGCCGGTGTATTCGGGCTCCGTAAACGGGGTGCCGGAGATGGCCTTCGCGGTGGTAGCTTCTTCGTCGATAACGGCGAAGGTCATACCTTCGGGTGTTGCAATTCGTCCAAAGCGCATGGGGCACAGCTTACCCGCAACATACCGCTACGACGCGGTGAGCGCGAGGTAGAGCTCCGCGCAGGCAATCGCATCCGTCACCGCGTCGTGGTTGCGGTAGGCGGGCAGCCCGTAGCGCTCGCGCACCCGGGCGAGTCGCAGATCCTCCCCTCGGGGGTACGTGCCCATGCGCTCCATGTGCCGCCGCTCGAGAGCAAAGGTATCGACCACCTCCGCGGGGTGGAACCTCCGGCGCACCCCGAGGGCGCGCCGGAGCGCGTGGCTGATAAACCCAGTCTCCATCTGCGCGAAGTGCGCGAGGAGGTAGCGGCCGTCGAGGGCGCGCTGGAGCTCCTCGAGGATGACCGCGAGGTCAACGCCCCGGGCGGCGATGTCCTGGTCCGTCACCCCGTGCAGGGTGGCGGAATCCCCCACCTGCGCGCCCGCGACGAGGAAGTCGCGCGCCCCCGACAAGTCGATGACGCGGTTGGTCACAGGCACCCACCCCACGGCGACGAGCTGGTCGCGGCCCGGTGTGAGCCCGGTCGTTTCCACGTCGACCGCAAGCAGGTGGCCCTGCGTGAGCTCGCGCGGGCGGCGTCGGCCAAACATCTACACGGCCCTCACGGGATACGCGCTGGTCAGCGCGGATTGCAGCGACTTGATCACGCCGAAGGCGTCGCGCAGGGCGTCGCGGTCGCGGCTGGGCAGCTGCTTCGGGTCGATGCGGTAGTCGGGGCGCTCACCCGCGCGCAGCTGGCGGGCTTGGTGGCGCAGAGCCAGGGTGGACAAGTACTCGTACGCGCCGATGAGGTCCTCCGCGCCCCGCGTCGACAGGCTGTCCCCCGCCGCTGCTCGCATCCGCCCGAGTGTGTCCACCTCCTCAACGCCGGCGACGATGGCATAGAGGCGCGCCATCTGCACGACGGCCGCGGTGCCACCCTTTTTCACGTCGAGGGTGGAGGCGTAGTCACCGCTGCGCTCGACAACGAAGCCGCGGAACAGCCCCAGCGGCGGCTCGCGGCGCGTGGCTAGCGCGGCGAGGTGGGTGTGCAGGCGTGTCGAGCCGCGCGCGGCCGCCACGGCGTTGGTGTGCACGCGCTGCGCCAAAAAAGCGTCGCCGGCGATGCACCGGAAATCGAAAAAGACCTGGGTGTGCAACAGCGCATCCGGCTCGGGGGCTGTGATCCAGCCGTTGAAGGTGCGGTTCCACTCCGATTCCGTCATCCGCCACTGGGGGTTCATGGCCATCATCTCGCCCGGGCACAGCGCTTGCCCCGCCGCCGCCAGTCCCGTGCAGACGAACTCGCTGAGCTGCGCGAAGTACCGCGCCTGCTCGGGGTGGGCGGCAGGATCGTACGCGTCGTCAAGGATGAGCGCGTTGTCCTGGTCGGAGGCCGGGCCCATCTCCCGGCGCGCCTGCGAGCCCACCGCGACGAAGGCGAAGGGGACGGGGGCGGGCCCGTATTTCTCGGTGGCCAGGGTGACGAGCCGGCGGGCGATGTTGTCGGCGATGCTGGTCAGTAGCCTCTGCGCCTCGGCTGCCCAGGCGCCGCGTTCGAGGAAGCGCGCCGCGACTGCGGCCGCGCGCACAAAGGCGCCCTCGAGTTCGTCCTCGTCGGCTCGGTCCACCGCGCCGGCGAGGTAGATCGGGTCGTTGTGCAGCGGGCGCATGATGTCGGCGCTGCTGGCGACGCCCATGATCCCCTCCGGCCCCTCGACCGGCAAGTGGTTGAAGCCGAGCTCGCTCATGATGAGCATCGCCTCGAACACCATCGTGTCGGCGCTGATCGTGCGCACGGGGGATGTCGTCACCTCGGCGACCGGCCGCTCGGGATCATACAGCTGCGCCACGACGCGCGAGCGCAGGTCGCGGTCTGTGAGGATCCCCGTCTCCCCCTCTGCCTCCACGAGAATGTAGGACGAACGGTTGGCCACCATCGCCCGCGCCGCGTCCGCAATGCTTGCCGACGCCTGAATCACCGCCGCCGGCCGGCCCGCCACGAGCTCCCCCATCGGCGTGCGCAACACGTTCGCCGCAGGGTTGTCCTCGCGCAGCTCGTTGGCGACAGCCCGGATGCGCCGCGACTGCGAGGCGAAGTAGCGCTCGCTGTCCGGGTGCGCCGCGACGAGTTCGACGAACGCCTCGCGCGGGAGCATGAGCAGGACGGAGTCCTCCACGGCTTCCATGGTGTAGCGGGAGGTGGGGGCGTCGACAAGCGTGCTGTAGCCAAAGTTGCGCCCGGCGTCTCTGCGGTCGAGGAGGGTTCCCTCGCCGTCCATGACGTCGACGGCGCCGGAGCGGATGATGTAGAGCGTGTCGTTGACCTCGCCCGCGGAAATGATGCGGGCGCCGCGCCGGACGTAGGTGATGGACATCCGGGACGGCAGGCCGCGCACGGTGGACTCGGGCAGGTGCGCGAACGGCTCATGCTGGGCGAGGAAGCCCGCGATCTCCTCGAGCTCGACAGTCATGCACCCACTGTAGCGGCGGGCCAGCCACCGGGGCGCGGGTTACTGGTAGCTCACGAACCAGGGACGCGGGTCGACATCCTGGTAGGTCTGCTCCGGGGTGAACATCGGCGTGTCCTCGTCGATGAAGTTCTTCCAGGCCATGAAGAAGTTCGGGTCGAGGTCCTGGCGGAGCACGTTCCAGGTATCGAACTTCTCGCCCGGGGTGCCGTGGCCGTCGGCGTGCAGGATGTAGGACAGCTCGGGGTGGTCGGTACGGATGTTTTCGCGGTCCGGGAACATGGTCACCTTGAACTGGTGCAGGATAAACGCCTTTTGGGGCAGGTTGTTGGCGCGTGTGAGCTCCGCGAGCCAGTCCGCGACCGCGTTGATTTCCTCCGCCGTCGCCGAACCGACGCGCGACAGTGGCGCCTCGCCCGGGTTGAGCTTCCACTCCGCGTCGAGGGCGAGGCCGACGTTCGGGCGCTTCAGCAAGTCCTCGTAGAGCTTCGCCTGGCGCAGGAAGTCGCCCTGCCCGGGCTGGAGGTCGAGCACGGCGTAGCCGCCGGCCTCGGTGATCGCGTCGATGTAGGGAACGACCTCGGCCGGCTCCGTCTCGTTGGAGTAGTCCCCGTCATCGCCCGGCGAATCGGAGGCGACGGTGACGATGATCTCGAACGCCGGGATAATCGGCTGCGGGTCCAGCGGGCGGTACTGCTGCGCGTACTGCTCCGCCAGCTGCGCGGCTTCGGCCGGGCCCTGTTCGCCCATCACCCCGAGCGCCGGGCCGGAGGGGTGGCCGTAGAGCGCGATCATGCGGCGCCCGGGGAAGACAAGGCCGCCCCCGCCCGGCAGCTCGCCGTTGTCGGCCAGCTCGACGCGGGCGCGGTAGTCCTCAGTGGTACCCCACTGCGCGCCGAGGGCGATCGTGTCCTGGCCAGTCACCGCCTGCATCGACTCGGTCGTGGCGCGCGGGTCCGCGACATCGACGAGCGTGAGCTCTGCTCCGGCCGCGCGGGCGGTCGCTGCGGCCGCGCGCGAGGTCTCAGGGGTGACGAGCATGGGCGGCAGGATGAGCTCGAGCGGGGCCGCAGGCTCCTGCGCGATGATCGACGCCACGTCCTCGCCTGGGTTCGGCGAGCTGACCGGCTCACCCTCCCCGGCTGCGCTGGCCTCGATGACGTTGTCGGCACCGAGTCGTTCGATCTCGGCGTCGACGGCGGCGTCGGTGCCCGGCAGGCGGGTGAGCATCGGGGCGCCGTGCCTATTGGCTTCGGCGGCCGCGGCCAGCTGTGACTCCCGATCGGAGGTGGCCACGACCACGGTGTCCGACTCCTCGAACAGCCGCTGCGACACCTCTACACCCGTGCCGTCCGGGTCGGTGAGGACTTCGGGCCCGTTCGTTTCCAGCTGCGGTGTCTCCTGTTCGCCCGCGCCGGTATTCTCCGCGTTCTCCCCGCATGCGGTCAACACCGCTGCGGCGCACGCGAGCGCTGTTATTCGTGTGAGTGCGGGGGGCATATTCATGCGGTTCTTCCTCTCCTGGGCGCTCACTGCCCGGGTGTCGTCGTCGAGTTTCCAGCGGCGCGCGACCCATTAGCGTCTGCGCACTGGTGCTTACCCTACTTCAGGGCCGCGACGATGCGGTCACCCACCTCGGCAGTGCGCACCTGCCCTTCGCCACGCTTTGCGACGTCTTCCTCAACCGCCGTCTCAATCCTCCCCGCCCCGGCGTCGTCGCCGAGCCAGCGCAGCATCATGGCAACCGACAGGATCATGGCCGTCGGGTCCGCCACGCCGCGCCCGGCGATGTCGGGCGCCGAGCCGTGCACCGGTTCAAACATCGAGGGATTCTGGCGGCTGGCGTCGATGTTGCCCGAGCAGGCAAGGCCCACTCCCCCGGTGATCGCGCCGGCGAGGTCGGTGAGGATGTCCCCAAAGAGGTTGTCGGTCACGATGACGTCGTAACGCTGCGGGTCCGTCACCATGTAGATCGTCGCGGCGTCAATGTGGTTGTAGTCCACCTCGACGTCCGGGAACTCGCGCGCGACCTCGTCGACGGTGCGCTGCCACAGTCCTCCCGCATTGACCAGCACGTTCGTCTTGTGCACGAGGGTGAGCTTGCCGCGCCGCGCCGCCGCCTGGGCGAAGCCGTGGCGCACGAGGCGCTCCACCCCGTAGCGCGTATTCTGCGAGACCTCGCAGGCGACCTCATGCGGGGTGTGCTCGCGCAGCGTGCCGCCGTTGCCCGCGTACAGGCTCTCCGTGCCCTCGCGCACGACGACGAAGTCGACCTCGCCCGGGTTCGCCAACGGGCTCACCGCGTTCGGGAACAGGCGCGAGGGGCGCAGGTTCACAAAGTGATCCAGTGTGAAGCGCAGCGGCAGCAGCAGCCCGCGCTCCAGCACGCCAGCGGGGACCTGGCGTGGGTCGCCGATCGCGCCGAGCAGGATCGCGTCGTGCTCGCGCAGGCTGGCCAGGTCCTCCTCCGTGAGCAGCTCGCCGTTGCGCAGGTAGCGGCGCGCACCCAGGTCGTAGTCCGTCGTCTCCACGTCCGAGTAGAGCGCGCGCAGAACCTTCAGCCCCTCGACCATAACCTCGGTTCCGATGCCGTCGCCGGCGATGACAGCGATCTTCATTTGTGGGATTCCTTTCTCACCTAATGGACATCGCGCTCAGCCTAGCAGGTCCCCGACTTCCGAGGTTCTCCGAGCGGGTGCGACTCCCGGACGCGATAACGCCAGTGCCGGTTGACGCCTAGCCAGAACGCCCGCGCTCACGACGCGGCAGCCCCCAACGCACCACAGGCCGTGAACAACACGCGACCTCTAGGCGGTATCAGTCCAGGTCGATTTGGGCGGTCACGGCGCCGACGGAGGCGGCGATGCGCTCTTCGAGGTCGGCCGGGATCTCCTTTTCCACGCGGAGGATCAGCACGGCGCCGTCTCCCTTTGTGGCCTGGGTCAGGGCGGCGGCCTCGATGTTGATGTCGGCCTCGCCGAGCTGGCTGCCCACCTTGCCCAGGGCGCCGGGGACGTCGGTGTAACGGAGGAAGAAGTTGCGGCCCTCGGCGCGCAGGTCGAGGCCGCGGCCGTCGATGCGCACGATCTTTTCCACGCCGTCGAGGCCGGTCAGCGCGCCGGTCACGGCGCAGACGTCGCCGGCGGCGGAGACGGCTCGAACCTCAAGGGTACTGCGGTGGCTGCGGGCCTCGGTGACGGTGTCGACGCTGTATTCCAGCCCGCGGCTTTCGGCGATCTGCGGGGCGTTGACGAAGGTCACGGGCTCGCTCGTGATGCCGGAGAACAGCCCGCGCACGGCGGACAGCCCGAGCGTGTCGACGTCCTCGGTGGACAGCTCACCTGCGGCGGTGACTTTGAGGGAGACGGGGGCGTCGCCCAGCAGCTTGCCCGCGATGAGGCCGAGCTTGCGGGCCAGCTCGAGCCAGCGCGCGACCTCCTCGCCGACCCTCCCGCCGGTGACGTTCACGGCGTCCGCGACGAACTCGCCCGCCAGCGCCTTCAGCACGGAGCCGGCGACGTCGGTGCCGGCACGGTCCTGCGCCTCAACGGTAGAGGCGCCCAAGTGCGGGGTGACCACGACCTGGTCGAGCCCGAACAGCGGCGAGTCCGTGCAGGGCTCGGTGGCGTAGACGTCGACACCCGCGCCGCGGATCGCGCCGGAGGCGATGGCGTCGGCGAGGGCCTGCTCGTCGACAAGCCCGCCGCGGGCGGCGTTGATGATAATTTGCCCCTGCTTGGCCTTCGAGAGGAGGTCGGCGTTGAACATGCCGGCCGTCTCCTTCGTCTTCGGCAGGTGGATCGTGACAAAGTCCGCGCGCCCCATGAGCTCGTCCAGGCCCACGAGCTCCACGCCGAGCTGCGCGGCCCGAGCCGGGTTGGCGTAGGGGTCGTAGGCGATGATGGTGGTCTCGAAGGCCGCGAGGCGCTGGGCGAACAGCTGGCCGATGTGGCCGAATCCGACGATCCCGACGGTTTTGCCGAAGACCTCCACGCCCGTGAAGGAGGAGCGCTTCCATTCGGCGTCGCGCAGCGTCGCGTCTGCCGCGGGGATCTGGCGAGCCGTGGCCAGCAGGAGAGCAATCGCGTGCTCGCAGGCGGAGTGGATGTTGGAGGTCGGGGCGTTGACCACCATGACGCCGCGGTCGGTGGCGGCCGCGATGTCCACGTTGTCGAGGCCGACCCCGGCGCGGCCGATAATCTTCAGGTTCGGGGCGGCGTCGATGACCTCCTTGTCCACGGTTGTCGCGGAGCGCACGAGGAGGGCGTCCGCCTCCGGCACTGCCGCGAGCAGCTCGGCGCGGTTCGGGCCGTCGACCCAGCGCACCTCCACGGAAGTGCCGAGTGCATCGACGGTGGACGGGGCAAGCTTGTCAGCGATGAGCACGACGGGGCGAGTCACAGCGGTTGTCTCCTGAGGGTAGGCGTAACACGAACGCGCGGCGGGCAGCGTCCGCCCGCCACCAGGAGTAGGATAACCCGCCGCGCCCGGCCATTCCCCTCCCTTGGGCTAATAATTTTCCTCTGCTCGCATAATCCTCGCGCTCAGCTGCTCGGCGGTGCCGAACTGGGTGCCAAGGGCGATGAGAGGCTCCTCGGCAAGACCGGCCATCGCCAGCAGCGTCGTCTCGGATTCCCGCGGGTCCGGCTCGTCCACCATGGTTACCCGCGCGCCAAAGCTACGCAGGTTGGCCACGGCTGGCAGCGAGCTCTCGCTCGTCGCCACCACCATGGGCGCCATGTCGGCGTCGCGGCGCGAGTTCACTGGGAAGGGGCGCGCCTGCGCCCCCGGCATCACCGTCGGTTCGGCCCACGCTGCGCGCAACCACGTCGGCTGCTCCGCGTTCAGGTGCGCCACGCGCTGCACCGCCTGCTCCGGGTCGTCGACCTCTTCCTCGTCAAAACGCAGGGTGGTCATGTCCGCCAGCGCGCCGAAACCGCCTGGGTCACGCGACAGGCGCACCGCCCCCGAGGAACTCGCCAGGGCGACGTCGCCGACAGTGAGCACCGTGTGCGCTTTCATCCGCTGGATCTCCCGGATGACCTCGTCGTGCCGGGTGCGGTTGTACACGATCATCGGAGCGTGCGCCACCACGGCGATCGACGCCCCCCGCAGCTGCGCCTCCAGCGTGCCGTCGGTGACCACCAGGGTCTCGGAGACGTCGAAAAGCAATTGCGCCGTCTCGATGCCGACGGGGTCGTCGATCACCACCGGGTGGTCGTTGAAGCGCTCGGAGACGTGGCGGGACTGGTTGGTGCTGCGTGCCTGGCTGAGCTGGTCTGGCTCCGGCGGGGCGGCGCACCCGGTCAGGGCCACCGTCGCGGCGGCGAGGAGTGCGGCGAGCTTAGCTGCTCGCATCCGGGCCGGGTGTCGCATGCGTGTCGCCTCCGCGGGGGTCGATTGAGCTCAACGTTGCCATCGTATCCTCTCCCTGCCCCAGGTCACGGATGACCGGTGTGCCCATCGAATACTCCACGATATCGGTGAAGCGACTCAGCCGGTCCGCGAAGAAACGCTCGTGGTCGGAAGACCGCGCCAGCGCCGGGTCGAGCTGGTGGCCTGCGAGCATGGCGTCGAACTCCGCGTCGTCCATCAAGCTCTTCGATTGCAGCCGCGGCAGGTAGCGTTTCGGCCCGTTGTTTTCCACGAGCACCTTCGTGCGGATGCCCATCGGGGTGCGGTTGAGCACAGACTCGGCCAGCTGCTGCGACACACCGTGGGCCTCGCAGAACCCGCGCGGAAACACCTCGTAGAACCCGGGCTCCAGCTGCGCACGGGTCTCGGCGTTGAACTCCTCGCCGGTCCGCCAGTCGCGGGCGCCTCGCGCCATCACCAGCGCGTACAGGCCCCGGTACACCCCCGATGATGGCCCCGCCGTGAGCAGCCGCGACTGGCGCAGCCTCGCGTTCTCGACGGTGCGCGGCAGCTCCTCCGTCGCCCCGCGGACCCAGGGGACTACCTCGTCAACGTCGGCGCCGGAGCGCGTCGTCGGGGCGTGGCCTCCGTACAGCTCGCCGAACAGCCCGCACCACAGCCACCGGTTCAGCCGGTCGACGGCCTCGCCCCCCGGCTCCTCCCCGCCTTCGCCGAGTCGCGCCATGATCGCGGCGAGCGAGACAATCTGCGCCGGGTACGGCACCTGCTCGGGGGTGATAAAGCAGCGTTCCTCGAGAAACTCCGCCGCCCGCTCGAACGCCGCGACAAGCTCCGCGACGTGCTCACGGTAGTCTTCGAGACTGATGTTGAGGATGTCCCCGCGGTGCCCCGCCGCCGCGCCGCGCCGCGCCGTGAGCAACAGCGCCATCGCGCGAAGGAACTCGATCCGGCCAATCCCATCGAGCGCAGGGTGCTCACGCAATTGCTTCTCGACGCCCCGCCACTGCGCCCCCACATCAAAACCGGGATCCTGCATAGCGAACAGCGCCCCGAGCAAGTCGAAAACATCCATCTGCACACCGGCCACATTGGCGTACGCGAAGATCTGCCCCACCCCGGCGAGCGACGTCTCCCGGTCGATTCGCACCACCGGCACGGCGTAGGCCACGATCTGCGACAACACGGCGCGGTGGAACGCCCTGACCGCGGACAGGCGCTGCGGCGATTCCGCCTGGGCCGCCATGTCCACGAGCAGGTTGGCACCCTCGGCGCCGAGAAGCCACGACACGGGGATCACCCCGTGGGCCACCATCTGCTCGCGGCTGGTGATCGGCCCGCCTACGTCCGGGCCGAAGTGCGAGCGGACGGTGCCGTCCGTATCAACGGCGAAGATCGCCTCGATCGGCAGCGGGGCCGCGCCGCCCACGGCTGCAGCCTCGACGTCGACGAAGAAGCGGCGCTCGATGAGCCTGCCGCGAAAGTCGAGCGCCGGGACTACACCGTTGCCCCGCAGCGCATGGTAGAGGGAGGTGAGGCGCTGTTGGCCGTCGAGAAGCACAAGGCCCGGCTCCCTGCCTGTATCGGGCGCACCCCGCAATGGCCGGGCGCGAAAACGCATGGGGACGTTCCGGGTGTCAAGGGCCAGCAGGGAACCAATCGGGTGCCCGCGCAGCACCGACGCGACGAGCGAGCGGACGCGGTCGACGTCCCAGACATAGTCCCGCTGAAAGTCCGGGAGCTGCAGCTCCCCCCTCTCAGCGCGGGCGAACAATTCGGGCAGTGGGTAGCTCGGCGTGGTGAAGCCCATGGCCCTTACTCTAAAGCAGAATCAGCACACATTCTCGGGACCTTCGACGCGCGCGTGACCCGGCCGCTCGATCTGAATCGTTGAATGGCCCACCCCGCACTCGCGCAGCACTCGGTGCGCCTGCCGCAGTGTGGGCTCCGCGGGCACGCCCCCGCCTATCACGAGGTGCGCGGTACACAACAGGCTCGTGCCGTCAAGCGACCACACATGCACATCGTGGATTGTGTCCACCCCGGGCAGGCTGCGCAGCTTCGCGGAGATCACCCCTGGGTCGACCCCCTGCGGCACCTGCTCCAGCAATACCCGCCCCGAGCGGCGCATCAGCTGCCAGGCCCGCGGTACCACTAGGCCGGCGATGACCAGCGACGCCACGACGTCCGCCCCCTGCCAGCCCGTCAGCATCACCACCGCCCCGGCCGCCAGCACCGCGACGGAGCCCAGCGCATCCACCAGGACGTGCAAGAATGCCCCCTCGACGTTGATGGAGGCCCCACGCTGCGCGCGCAGCAACAACGCCGACGCAGCGTTGGCCGCGAGACCAATGAGCGCGATGACCATCATCGGTCCGGCCATGACCTCCACTGGGTCGCGCACGCGGCGCACGGCCTCGACGACGATCCACACGGAAATGGCCATCACGGTAACCGCGTTCACCAGCGCGGCCAGAACTTCGACGCGCCGGTACCCGTACGTCGCCGCCGCGGTGACCGCCCTTCTGCCCACCAGCACCGCCACCACAGCGATGATCAGCCCCGCCGCGTCCGACAGCATGTGCATCGCGTCCGCCACCAGCGACACGGAGCCCGTCGCCAGCCCGCCAACCAGTTCCGCGACGAACACCGTGGCGGTGATCATCAGCGCACACGCAAGGGCGCGCAGCGGCGCCCCTGGGTGAGCGTGCGCGTGAGAGTGTTCTCGCTGTGTCATAGCTGCAGGCTAACCCCACGAGCCCCTTATTGGCAATCTATTGAAAATGCGTTGCGGGTAGGATGCGCCCCGTCGCCCTTGTGGTCAACCAGGGCACCGGGCGTAGTCGACCTCAACGCATTCAGACCACACGCGTCCCGCTGATGCGCCTAGGCCCGTGTGCCACGCGACCAACAGATGAGAGCACGAAAATGCGCGTCCCGGTCGACTAGCCCCCTCCCTCTAGTCGACCGGAACGCGCTCACACGCTAAACATCCGGTGATCCCCTGACGCCCGACCAACCCCCCAGCCGGCCGAGTGCCAGTACCACCGAAGGATTAGTGCGCGGTGTCCGTCAACGGGTTTTTCACCCAGCTCATCATGTCGCGCAGCTGCGCGCCTGTCTTCTCGATCGGGTGCGACGACACCTCGCCGCGAAGCCCCTCGAGCTCAGTGTTGCCGTTGTCAACGTTGGCCACCAGGCGGCGGGTGAACTCGCCGGACTGGATGTCCGTGAGGATCTCGCGCATGCGCTCCTTCGCCCCGTCATCGACGACGCGGGGGCCGGAGAGGTAGCCGCCAAATTCGGCAGTGTCGGAGACCGAGTAGTTCATGTTGGCAAGGCCACCCTCGTAGATGAGGTCGACGATGAGTTTGATCTCGTGCAGGCACTCGAAGTACGCCATCTCCGGCTCGTAGCCAGCCTCGGTGAGCACCTCGAAGCCCTTCATGATCAGCTGCTCGAGGCCACCGCAGAGCACGGCCTGCTCACCGAAGAGGTCGGTGACGGTCTCGGCTTCGAAGGTGGTCGGGATAACGCCGGCGCGCGCGGCGCCAATTGCTGCCGCGTAGGACAGGGCGAGATCGCGGCCGTTGCCGGCCGGATCCTGCTCGACGGCGATCAGCGCGGGCACACCCTTGCCGTCGGCGAAGGTGCGGCGCACGAGGTGGCCCGGGCCCTTCGGGGCGACCATGGCGACAGTGATGTTCGATGCCGGCTCGATGAGCTTGAAGTGGATGTTAAGGCCGTGCCCGAAAAACAGCGCGTCGCCATCCTTGAGGTTCGGCTCGATGTCGCGCGTAAAGATCTCAGCCTGGGAGGTATCCGGAGCAAGCAGCATGATGACGTCGGCCCACTCGGCCGCCTCAGCGTTGCTCTTGACCTCAAATCCGGCCTCGCGGGCCTTCTCCGCAGACTTGGACCCCTCGCGCAGGCCGATGACGACCTCGACGCCGGATTCGCGCAAGTTTTGAGCGTGGGCGTGGCCCTGGGAGCCGTAGCCAATGACGGCAACCTTCTTCTGCTGGATCAGGGAGACGTCGGCATCCTTGTCATAAAAGACGTCAATCGCCATGTGGTAGACACTCACCTTTCTTAGTGTGTGGAATTAATGTTTCACATTATGACACAGCGGCGGCCGCCGCGTTGCCATTAGGCGGACTTTTTCGCCGGGTTTTTACTGAGTTTTCCGCGAGGTTTCCGCGAGCTACTTCGACGGGGCGAAGGTCTTCGCGCCGCGGTTGAGCGCCACCTGGCCGGACTGCACCAGCTCGCGGACGCCGAAGCCCTCCATGACGTCGAGGAACGCTCGCAACTTCGAGGGCACTCCGGTGGCCTCGATGACGACGGAGTCGGGCGAGACGTCCACGACGCGGGCGCGGAAGATAGAGGCAGCGTCGACGACCTGGGTGCGGTTGGAGTTCGTCGCGTTCACCTTCACCAGCATGAGGGAGCGCGCGATCGTTGTGTCGTCGTCAAGCCGCACGACCTTGAGCACCTGCACGAGCTTGTGCAGCTGCTTCGTGATCTGCTCGATGTGGTACTCGGACGCGTCGACCACGATGGTGAGGCGGTTGATGCCCTCCGTCTCCGTCTTCGCGGAGACCAACGAGATTAGGTTGTAGCCACGCCGGGTGAACAGGGCGGTGACGCGAGTGATGATGCCATCGAGGTCAAGCACCAATACCGACAGGATGTTGCGGGTGGGTTCGTCGTTGTTCAGCATGGTTTACTTTCCCCTCTCGTGGATGGCCGCCGGGGACTCCGCCGCGGACTCCTCCATGTCGAAGAACGGGCGGATGTTCAAGGCGTACTGGATGTCCGAATTGTTGCTTCCCGCCTCGATCATCGGCCACACCTGGGCGTCCTCGCCGACGATGAACTCGACGACGACGGGGCGGTCGTTGATCTCGCGAGCCCGCTGGATCGCGGGGACGACCTCGTCCTCGGAGGTCACGCGAATGGCTTCGGCGCCGAGCGCCTCAGACAGCTTGACAAAGTCCGGCACGTACACCTCGCCACCCAGCTTGGTGTGCGAGTAGTGGCCCGCGTAAAACAGCGTCTGCCACTGGCGGACCATGCCGAGATTGCCGTTGTTGATCAGCGCGATCTTGATGGGGAACCCCTCGAGCGCGGCGGTGGTGATCTCCTGATTGGTCATCTGGAAACAGCCATCACCGTCGATCGCCCACACTTCCTTGTCGGGCCGACCTGCCTTCGCGCCGAGCGCGGCGGGAACGGCGTAGCCCATGGTGCCCAAGCCACCGGAGTTGATCCAGGTGCGGGGGTTTTCGAAGTCGAGGAACTGCGCCGCCCACATCTGGTGCTGGCCCACGCCCGCGACGTAGATCGCCTCGGGCCCCACCTCGCGCGACAGCGTTTCGATGACAAACTGCGGCGCAAGCTTGCCGTCCGACTGCGGCTCATAGCCGCGGGGGAAGCGCTTCTTCAGGTCGTCGAGACGCTCGACCCACTCGCTAATCGACGGCACATCCATCCCCTTCGCCACAAAAGCGTCCGTCAGCCCCGACAGGACGCGCTTCGCGTCACCAACGATGGGCACGTCGACGTCGCGGATCTTGCCCACCTCTGCGGGGTCGATGTCCGCGTGGATTGTCTTCGCCCCCGGCGCGAAGGTCTCGGTGTTGCCGGTGACTCGGTCGTCGAAACGCGTGCCGATGGCGATCAACAGATCCGACTCCTGCAACGCGCCGACGGCGGGAACCGACCCGTGCATGCCGGGCATGCCCATGTGCAGCGGATGGCTCTCCGGGAACGCACCGAGCGCCATGAGGGTGGTCACGACGGGCACACCTGTCGCCTCAACGAACTCCATGAGCTCGGCGTGCGCCTCGGACTTGATCACGCCGCCGCCGATGTACAAGACGGGGCGCTCGGACCTCGAGATCAGCTTGGCGGCCTGCGTGATCTGCCGGTTGTGCGGCTTCACGTTGGGCTTATAGCCCGGCAGGTCAAGCGCGGGCGGCCAGGTGAACTCGATCTCCTCGGCCTGCACATCCTTCGGGATGTCCACGAGCACGGGGCCGGGCCGACCTGTCGTGGCGATGTGGACGGCCGTGGCAATCGCCTGCGGGATCTCCTGCGGGTTGGTCACCATGAGGTTGTGTTTGGTGATCGGCATGGTGATGCCTCGGATGTCGGCCTCTTGGAAGGCGTCGGTGCCAATCAGTGGAGAGCCGACCTGGCCCGTGATGGCCACGATCGGCACCGAGTCGAGGTAAGCGTCCGCGAGCGGAGTCACCAGGTTCGTCGCGCCCGGGCCGGAGGTCGCAAGACACACCCCCACCTTCCCGCTCGACTGGGCGTAGCCCGTAGCCGCATGACCCGCGCCCTGCTCGTGGCGGACGAGCACGTGGCGCAACTTCTGGGCGGCAAACAGCGCATCGTACAGCGGTAGCACTGCCCCTCCGGGCAGGCCGAAAACAACCTCTACGCCGAGCTCTTCAAGGCTGCGGACGACGGCGTCCGCGCCGTTCATGCGCTCAGCGGCGCGGGTGGGGTCCGCGTCCGCGGCCCGTTTTTGCTTCGATGGGGCCTTCTTCGAAGACTTCTGGGAACCAGCCACGCTGGAAAGCTCCTTTGGGGTCAGGGACAGGTGCAGGTGACCAAAAACAAAGCCCCCGGGCAGCGTGAGTGCTGTGCGGGGGCGCTTGTTGTGGCGACTGAGTAGGAATTCAGGCCGCTACGGCAAGCGCCGCACCGGAATGAGTACCACTAGTCGAAAATTGGTCATGCGATAGATCATACACAGAACACAGGAATCTGTCGGCCTAACGGTAGGAAAATGTGTCTAGGGTGGGGTGTCATGCCGATTGCCCGTATTGCTGAAGAACTCTGGCGTTGGTTCGCCGAAACAGGCATTAACCTCGCCCTCCTCGTCGTCGTAGCACTGCTCATCCCCCGCGCCGCGCGCTTTGCCAACCGCGTCGTGGAGAGGCAGGTAAGCAACACCAGAGACGCGGACGAGGTGAAGACGCGCCTCGCCATCGCCGGCGTGGGCATCAACATCGCGCAGATCATCGCCTTTTTCCTGCTCCTGGTGTTCTTGCTTCAACAGATGGGCTTCTCGCTCGCAGGCGCAGCCATCCCCGCGACCGTCGTCTCCGCCGCCGTCGGTTTCGGCGCCCAGAACATCATCGCCGACTTCCTCGCCGGCTTCTTTATCCTGACGGAAAAGCAGTTCGGCGTGGGCGACCACGTCTCCTTCGAAGGCGGCGGCCTGGACGTGAGCGGCACCGTCATTCAGATCACGATGCGCTCGACGCACATCAGGACGCTCGAGCAGGCCACCGTCTCTATCCCGAACTCCGCGGCGCGCATCGCCGTCAACTACTCCAACTACTGGTCCTCGGCACTCGTGGTGATGCCGGTGCCGCTACTGGGGTCGGACAGCGCGGAGGAAGCCATCGAGCGCGCGGAAAAAGCAGCCCGGAAGACCCTGGCCACGCCTGAAATCGCCCCCACCATCATGGGCGATCTCGAGGTCCACCCCGCCGTGGATGTCAACCCCCCGGCCACGGTGGGCATGCCGTGGACGATGGACGTGCGCCTCATGATCCGCGTCGAGCCGCTGAGCCAGTGGATGGTGGAGCGCGCCCTGCGCGTGGCTCTGCTCAACGAGTTCTGGGACGAATACGGATCCGCCCCCACCACCGTGGGCACGCGCATGGACCACGTCATCGACCACACGGAGGCCGCCGAGGCCTTCCCCGTCACCGGGCGGGTCGACCCAGCGCAGGTCGACCCAGCGCAGGCCGCCCCCGCCCGCACTCGCCCGACCGCCTCGGCCCACCCGGGCGAGGACGATTCCCTCGCCGGGTCCGAGTCCCCGACGGAGGCGCTCTCGTCGCGCCCCGCCGCCGCGTCGGCTGCCGCCTCCGCGCAGGGCGGCGACACCACGGAAGCCGCACAGGGTGCGGGTGACGCAGACGACACAGCCGCCGGGGAGCAGACCGACTCAAGCAACGACCCCGAAACCGAGCTGATCACCCACCCGGACGACGACCCCGCTTCCGACATGCTGGCGGACGAAGCCCACAAGCAGACCAAGCTTGCCTTTGGCGGGCGGATGCGCATGTCCACCGCGGTCCTGCTCGGCGTCTTCCTCGTCTTACTCGTCGTGCGGGGGCTCACGATTGGGCCCACCGAGGATGACCCGGATCGCTCCGGCGTCCTCGCCCCCCCGCCGCGCACGACCCCCGCTGCTACGACCTCGCAGACCCCCGCCCCGGCGACGCAGTCGACGCCAGCCCCGTCCCCCACACAGCAGCCGTCTCAGCCCGCCGAGACCTCTCAGGCGCCCGCGACGGGCACGCCCCAACAGCAACCCTCGAGCGAGCAGCAGCCGTCGCCCCAGCAGCAGCCCTCGAACGAGCAACAGCCGGCACCGACCAGCGCTCAGCAGGCGCCTTCGGCTCCCAGCGAGGGGGCGCCCGGCAACGAGAACGCTCCCCAATCCCCGGCCCCCACTGAGGGCTAGCGCGCCACCGGTGACTAGCATTGCACCCATGACTGAGCCGTCGCAGGTCTTCCGCCCCAGCCGTGAGCACGTCGTCGCGATCGTGCTTATGATCGGAATCGCGCTCATCGGGATTGGCTGGGCGCCGCTCGCGCTTGGGTGGCTGCTCATTTTCCCCGTCGGCGCCCTCGCGTGGGTGCTCACCGTCTCCACGACGGTAGGCGAGCAGGGAATCTCGCTGAAGTACCTGTTCAAACGAGACGCCACGATCGCCTGGGACGACCTCGACGGCATCGCGTTCAAGGGTGCCCGCGCCCTCGCGACGACGACCGACGGCAACACGCTGTACATGCCCGGCGTCACCTTCAACTCCCTGCCCGAGCTTTCTGCGGCCTCGCGGGGCCGGATCACCGACGTGATTACCGGCAGTGCCGAGGCTGCGGACGGAAAGTACGAGATTATTAACCGCGAGGGCAACAAGGTACTTCTCACTCGCGAGGAGTACGACGTATACCTCCGCGAACACCCCGACACCCCGGGCCCGCGCCCGGCTCCATCAACCACCACCAACGACAAGGAGTAGGCCGTGATCCCCCTTCGCTCACGAGTGACAACCGTCGGCCGCCAGGCCGCAGGCGCCCGCGCCCTGTGGCGCGCCACGGGCACGCAAGAAAACGAGTTTGGCAAACCGATCGTGGCCATCGTGAACTCCTACACGCAGTTCGTCCCCGGCCACGTCCACCTCAAAGACGTCGGCGACATCGTGGCCAAGGCAGTGCGCGCCGCTGGCGGCATCCCGAAAGAGTTCAACACGATCGCCGTCGACGACGGCATCGCCATGGGCCACTCCGGCATGCTGTACTCCCTGCCGTCGCGGGAGATCATCTCCGACTCCGTGGAGTACATGATCAACGCGCACACCGTCGACGCGATGGTGTGCATCTCCAACTGCGACAAGATCACCCCCGGCATGCTCAACGCCGCGATGCGCCTCAACATCCCCGCCGTGTTCGTCTCCGGCGGGCCCATGGAGGCCGGCAAGGCAATCGCCGTCGGCGGCGTGACCAAGCCGAAGTCGGATCTGATCGACGCAATCGCGCTGTCCGCCGACGACAGCGTCAGCGACGACCAGCTCGACGAGGTTGCCAACAACGCCTGCCCCACCTGCGGCTCGTGCTCGGGCATGTTCACCGCCAACTCGATGAACTGCCTGACCGAGGCCCTCGGCCTGTCGCTGCCGGGCAACGGCACGACGCTGGCGACGCACACCGCGCGCCGCGCGCTGTTTGAGAAGGCCGGGGAGACCATCGTCGAGCTGTGCAACCGCTACTACGGCGAGGGCGATGAGTCCGTCTTGCCGCGCTCAATCGCCTCCGAGCACGCCTTCCGCAACGCGATGGCGCTGGACATGGCCATGGGCGGGTCCACCAACACGATCCTGCACATCCTCGCCGCGGCACAGGAGGGCGAGGTCGACTTCGACCTCAGCGACATCGACGACCTCTCACACCGCATCCCCTGCCTCTCCAAGGTCGCCCCCAACGGCGACGCCCACGTCGAGGACGTGCACCGCGCCGGCGGCATCCCGGCCATCCTGGGCGAGCTCAACCGCGCGGGCCTGTTGCACTCGGACGTCCACACCGTGGCTTACCCCAGCCTCGACGCGTGGTTGTCCGACTGGGACATCCGCTCCGACGCCCCCCTCGATGAGGCCGTCGAACTCTACCACGCCGCCCCCGGCGGCCAGCGCACCACGGAGGCTTTCTCGCAGTCCGCGCGGTGGTCGTCCCTGGACACGGACTCGGCCACCGGCGTTATCCACGACGTCGACCACCCCTTCACCTCCGACGGCGGGCTCGTCGTCCTGCGCGGCAATCTTGCGCCGGACGGGGCGATCCTGAAGACCGCGGGCGTCGAGGAAGGGCTGTGGGAGTTCTCCGGCCCAGCCCGCGTCGTCGATTCGCAGGAGCAGGCCGTTTCCACCATCCTGGCCCGCGAGGTGCAGGAGGGCGAGGTCGTGGTCATCCGCTACGAGGGCCCCGCCGGCGGCCCGGGCATGCAGGAGATGCTGCACCCGACGTCCTTCCTTAAGGGCGCGGGCCTAGGTAAGAAGTGCGCGCTCATCACCGACGGCCGCTTCTCCGGCGGCACCTCCGGACTGTCCATCGGCCACATCTCCCCCGAGGCGGCGCACGGCGGCCTCATCGGTCTGATCGAAGACGGAGACACCATCTCGATCTCCGTGTCGCGCCGCGAGCTGACCCTCGACGTCGACGCCGAGGTTCTCGCCGAGCGCCGGGCCGCGATGGAGGCCTCGGACGCGCCGTGGACGCCGAACCGCACCCGCACGGTGACGAAGGCACTGCGCGCCTACGCCAAGATGGCGACGAGCGCGGACAAGGGCGCCGTGCGGCGCGTCGATTAGCGGCGTGCTTATCGGCGCCTAGGCCAGCGGGTTGATGCCGGTGCCAAACCACCACATCACGCCCGCGGCGGCGACGCCAAGCGCCGCGCAGATCCACGAGCTGGCCAGGGGGCGTCGGGCCCAGCTGCGTCCCGCGTCCACGCCGTAGAGGCCTGGGCCCGTGAACTGCAGCACGAGGCTCGCGGCGAACACAAACACGGCCAGCCACACGGCCGCGTCCCACGTGAACGGGTTTGCCCCCGCGGGGGAGGCGGCCACCACGTGGGCCAGCAGGAAGCCCGTGACCGCAAGCGCGACCAACGCCGCGACAGGGGCGAGTAGGCCGAGCACGAGGAACACTCCGGCGGCGAGCTCAAGGGTGGGGACAACGACGGCGAGCGCCTCTCCGTACGGGTACGCAGCAAACTCCCCTTCGAGCCCAGCGATCCCGGCGGAACCGCCGAGGCCAAAGAAGACCTTCAGAGCGTCGAGGATGAGGTAGCCGCCGACCAGTACCCGCAGCAGAAGCAGGCCGAAGTCGGTGGTGCCGCGCCGCGCGAGGGGCTCGGCGACGACCTCCTCGCCGAGCGGGCCCGCCTCGCCCGGGGCCAGGTACTCGGTGGGCTCCCCGGCAAAAGGCACGGCCGCTGGCGCTGCGGCGGGCGCTGGCGCGGGCGTGGGGCTCGCCGGGAACACCTCGGTCGGGGCGGCTTTTCCAGTGCGCTGGTAAATATCCTGCGGGGGCGTGGGAACTTTTGTGCTCCCTGTCTCGCCCGTGTAGGTGGGAACCTCCGGCAGGTCGTCGAAGTCCTCGGAGGTTACGTCACGCCGTGTGTTGTCACTCATGCACCCGACAGTATGCGAGTCTGCCCCCCGTCCCGGAGAGCGCGCGCGGCGTGGCCCCAAAGTTTTTCGCAGCGCCGAACAGCCGAAATCGCGATATCAGGATTACCCCAGACGTTTGGTAGGCTTATTCGCCGCTAGTTTCTCCACTATTTCTAGGAAGTGACATGAGAAAATCGGTAACGGTCGCCCTCGCCTTCGTTGGTCTCCTCGTCGGCGCTGGGTTCGCCTCGGGCCAGGAGACCATGCAGTATTTCCTTGCGTACGGATACTGGGGCATCGTCGGGGCAATCGTCGCCGGCATCACCATCGTCGTGGTCGGCGCGACCCTGTTCCAGCTCGGATCCTACTACCTCGCTGACGACCACAGCGCCGTGTTCCGCCACGTGTCCTACCCGGCCGTGTCCGCCTTCATGGATGTCGCGACCATGCTGACGCTGTTTTCCATCGGCTTCGTCATGATCGCCGGCGCGGGCTCCAACTTGGACCAGCAGTTCGGCTTCCCCACCTGGGTCGGCGCCGCCATCATGACGGTGTTCCTTCTCCTGTCGGGCTTTTTGGACGTCGATAAGCTGACGCGGGTTATTTCGGCGATCACGCCCTTCCTCATCCTTGCCGTGCTCGCCGCCCTGGTGGTGACCATCCTCAACATGCCCGAGCACATCGGCGGACTCAACGAACTGGCCCTGCAGAACGAGCCGACCGCTGGCGTGTTCAACAACTGGCTGGTCTCGGCGTTGAACTACGCCGCGCTGTGCATCATCATGGCCGTATCCATGATCCTCGTCATCGCCGGCTCCCAGCTCAACCCGCGCGAGGCGGGCGTCGGCGGCCTGATCGGCGGCATGCTCTACGCCGCGCTGCTCGTCGTCCTCGTCTTCATCATCTTCCTCAACATGGAGTCGGCGGTCGGCGCGGACTTCCCGCTGCTCATGGTGTTTAACACGATGCACCCGGCGGTGGGCGTGATCGTGGCCATCGTCATTTACATGATGGTCTACAACACTGCGGTGGGAATGTTCTACGCCATGGCGCGGCGCATCACCGCCTCGCACCCGGAGCGCTTCCGCCCGGTGTACTTCACGGTGGTGCTCATCGGGTTTGCCCTCTCCTTTATCGGCTTCGCCGACCTGGTCAGCTGGGTCTACCCGGTGCTGGGCTACCTCGGCATGGTGCTCATCGTGGTCATGGTCGTCTCGTGGCTCAAGGGTCGGGCTGGCATCAACGCGGAGACCCGTCGCCGCGAGCGCCTCACCAGCCTGGCCACCAGCGCGCTCGACCCCGGCGAGGACGACCTCACGCCGGACCAACGCCGCGAGGTGGAAAGCCTTGTCGACGCCTCCAACGTCCACGATTCGCGCCTGTGGCAGTCGGTGCAGGAGGAGGTCGCCGCGGACCTTGACGCCGACCCCTCGAGCGAGTTCTCGCTCGAGGACAACCCGGCGCTTAACCCCGAGGCCGACTCCTACGACGGCGCCCCCGCGGCCGAGGACGCCCCGATCAACTGGGCGGCCTACGAGGAGATGTACGAGACCGGGTCCTTCCCGGCCGTCTCCCCGCACGACGACAACAAGCGCTAAGCGAAACGACCGACGCCCCCGGCTCACCGTTCACTGTGAGCCGGGGGCGTTCTCGTTCACCGCTCGTTACTTCAGCTTGTCGGCGATGAGCTTGTTCACCTGGCCAGGGTCCGCCTTGCCCTGCGTCGCCTTCATCACCGCGCCGACGATCGCACCGGTAACCTTTGTGTTTCCGGCCCGGTACTTCTCCACGATGTCGGGGTTCGCGGCGAGCGCGTCGTCGACAGCCTTCTCGATGGCGCCGTCGTCGCGCACGACCTCAAGGCCTCGCTTATCGACGACCTCGTCGACGCTGCCCTCCCCCTCGATGACGCCGTCGATGGCCTGGCGCCCGAGCTTCGTCGTGAGCTTGCCTTCCTTGACCAGCTCAACGACCCGGGCGACGTCTGTCGGCTCCACCCCGACCGCATCGAGGTCGCGGCCGAGCTCGTTCGCCTTGGACATGATGTAGGACACCCACCATGCGCGCGCTTCGTCCGGCGTGGTCCCGGCCTCGACGGTGTCCGCCACGAGGTCGAGCGCGCCGGCGTTGACAAGGTCGCGGAACTCCTTTTCCGGCAGTTGCCACTCCTCCTGGATGCGCGCGCGGCGCACCCACGGCAGCTCCGGCAGCGTCGCGCGGATCTCCTCGACCCACTCCGGGGTGGCCACCACCGGCGGCAAGTCTGGGTCGTTGAAGTAGCGGTAGTCGCTCGCCTCCTCCTTCGGGCGCCCCTTCGAGGTGGTCCCGTCCTTCTCCTGATAGTGGCGGGTCTCTTGGACGATCTCCTCCCCCTTATCGAGCGCTGCGCCCTGGCGCATCATCTCGAAGCGCACGGCCTGCTCCACCGACTTCAGCGAGTTGATGTTCTTCGTCTCGGTGCGGGTGCCAAACGCCTCCTGGCCGATCGGGCGCAGGGACACGTTGGCGTCGCAACGCATGCTGCCCTGGTCCATGCGGGCGTCGGAGACGCCGAGCGCCTTGACCAGCTCGCGCAGCGCCCCGACGTACGCCTTGGCCACCTCGGGGGCGCGCTCTCCTGCTCCGATGATGGGCTTGGTCACGATCTCGATCAAGGGGATGCCCGCGCGGTTGCAGTCCACGAGGGAGGCGGTGGCGCCCGTGATCCGGCCCGACGCCGAGCCGAGGTGCGTCAGCTTGCCGGTGTCCTCTTCCATGTGCGCACGCTCGATCTCCACGCGCCATTCGGTCCCGTCCTCAAGGACGACGTCGAGGTATCCGTCGTAGGCAATCGGCTCGTCGTACTGCGAGATCTGGTAGTTTTTCGGCTGGTCCGGGTAGAAGTAGTTCTTGCGTGCGAAGCGCGAGCGCTCCGCGATTGTGCAGTTGAGCGCCAGGCCAATCTTGATGGCCCACTCGACGCCCTTGGCGTTGACGACCGGAAGCGCCCCCGGCAAGCCCAGCGACACGGGGTCAATGTTGGTATTGGGCTCAGCGCCGAAGTGCGCCGAGGCGGTGGAGAACATCTTCGTCTCGGTGGCGAGCTCGACGTGCACCTCGAGCCCCATCACCGGGTCGTATTTCTCCAGCACCTCGCTGTAATCCATCAGGTCGTAGGCAGTCATGCGCACCAGTCTAGTTCGCGCCCTCCCCCGGCGGCGGCAGGGTGCGGGTTTGCGCGCGAGCGGGCAGGGCCTACGCCAGGCGCGCCTCCAGCCCGCACTTCACCATGGGCCACTCGTAGTCGAGGATGGAGTAAATGCGCGAATCGCGCACCGTGCCGTTGTTCATGATGCGGTAGCGGCGCAGCTCTCCCTCGAACTTGGCGCCGAGCCGCTCCAGCGCGCGGCGGGACTGGAAATTCATGGTATGGCACCGGAACTCGGCGCGCATGAAGCGAAGATCCTCGAAGACGTGGGTGAGCAGCAGGAGCTTGGCCGCCGGGTTGACGTAGCTGCCTTGGACGTCGGCGGAAATCCAGGTGTGGCCGAGCTCGCAGTGCTTGTTGTGCTCGTCGACGTTGTAGATGCAGGTGATGCCGACGGCGCGGTTCGCTGCGGCGTCGATAATGGCCCACGGGCGGTAGTTGTCGCTCGCCACGAGGAAGGCAATCTGCTCACCGACGCCCTCGGGGGCGGGCACGTGGTCGACGTACCAAATGTCGGGCAGGGTGGCGGCGGCGCGGGCAAGGTCCTCGGCGTGCGTGGACGAGAGTGGTTCGAGGCGAACCGGGGAGCTGCCGAGGACCATGCCACCGTCCTGTGCGGACCCCGAGCTCATGAGCGGTACGACCGCTGCGGCGCGCTGCGCGTTCATCATGGGAAGGATAGTAGCGGCTGGCCCCCCGAAACGAAATATAATTTTATGTGAACATCGTGCGCGCCGTGGCGTAGCGGCCCGCCGGCACCGTCTTGAGGTGAGCGACGGCATCTGCGAGGCCGACAAGCTCGATGTCTTCGCCGTGCAGGGCCACGCAGGTGCCGAAGTTTCCCTCGTGGGCCGCGCGGGCGGCGTGGACCCCGTAACGGGTGGCCAGCACGCGGTCGAAGGCGGTCGGGGTGCCTCCGCGCTGGATGTGGCCGAGGACGGTGGTGCGTACGTCGTAGCCGAGGCGGTTTTTCACCTCGTCTGCGATGATCTGGCCCATGCCGTTGAAGGTGATGTGGCCGAACTCGTCCTCCTCACCGAGGTCCCCGTCCATGGTGCCTTCTTTGGGTACGGCGCCCTCGGCGACGACGATGATGCCGTATTTCTCGCCCATCTGGAAGCGTCGCTCCATGGCCTTGCAGATGTCGGCGATGTCGAAGGGTTCCTCGGGGATGACGGTGTAGTGCGCCCCTCCCGCCATGCCGGCGTGCAGGGCGATCCAGCCGACGTGCCGTCCCATGACCTCGACGATGAGGATGCGGTTGTGCGACTCCGCGGTGGTGTGGAGCCTGTCGATGGCGTCGGTGGCCACGGACACGGCGGTGTCGAAGCCGAAGGTGTAGTCGGTGGACGCGACGTCGTTGTCGATTGTCTTGGGCACCCCGACGACGGGGATGCCGTTGTCGGACAGCCACTGTGCGCCCTTGAGGGTGCCCTCGCCGCCGATCGCGATGAGCGCGTCGACCCCGGCGTCGCTCAGGTTCTCCTTGATCTGGTCCAGCCCCGCCTTGAACTTATCCGGGTGGAGGCGCCCAGTCCCGAGGATGGTGCCGCCGCGCAGGAGGATGGAATCGATAAAGGCGTCGTCGTACAGGTCCTCGCGCCGGTCCTCCATGAGGCCGACCCAGCCGTCGCGGTAGCCTACGACGGTGGAGCCGTACTCGGCGTTCGCTGTGCGGACGATACCGCGGATGACGGCGTTGAGGCCCGGGCAGTCACCGCCGGAGGTGAGTGTGGCGAGTCGCATACACCCCACCCTAGCCAGCTTTGCTTTGCGACGCCCGACTAGCCGTTGCGCTCGGCCTCGAGCCCAGCCTCAAACGCAGCGCCGACGCGGTAGAGCCGGTCGTCCTCGAACGCGGGGGCGATCAGCTGCAACCCCACCGGCAGGCCGGTGTCGGGGGCGGTACCCGCGGGCACGGACATGCCGGGCAGGCCGGCGAGGTTGAGCGGCAGGGTGAACAGGTCGAAGTTGTACATTGCCAGCGGGTCGTCGACCTTGTCGCCGAGCCTGAAGGCGGTCTGTGGGACCGCGGGGCCGGCGATGACGTCGACGCGCTCGAAGGCACGCCGGAAGTCCTCGGCGATGAGGGTGCGCACGCGCTGCGCCTGCAGGTAGTAGGCGTCGTAGTAGCCGACGGACAGGGCGTAGGTGCCCAGCAGGATGCGGCGCTTGACCTCGGGGCCGAAGCCGGCCCCGCGGGTCGCCGCCATGACCTCTTCCGCGGAGCGGGTGCCGTCGTCACCCTCCCGCAGGCCGTAGCGCATGCCGTCGAAGCGCGCGAGGTTGGAGGAGACCTCGGACATCTGGATGAGGTAGTAGGCGCCCATGACGTCGTCGAAGGCCGGGCAGTCCACCTCGATGATCTCGGCGCCCTGCTTCTCTAGCTGGGCGTAGGCGGCCTCGACGACGTCGGTGACGCCCTGTTGGGTGCCCGGGCGATCGAACTGCGCGACTCGGCCGATGCGCAGGCCGTTCAGGTCGCCGGACGCGCCCTCGCGCGCTGCGGCGACGACATCGGCGACCTCACGCTCGACGGAGGTGGCGTCGAACTCGTCGTGGCCGGCGATGATCTCGTGCAGCAGCGCCGTGTCCAGGACATTGTTGGCGCACGGGCCAACCTGGTCGAGCGAGGAGGCACAGGCGATGACGCCGTAGCGCGAGACGGCGCCGTACGTGGGTTTGACGCCGACGGTGCCGGTCAGGGAGGCGGGCTGGCGGATCGACCCGCCCGTGTCGGTGCCGATGCCGAGCGGGGCCTGGCCCGCGGCGAGCGCCGCGGCCGTGCCGCCGCCGGAGCCGCCGGGCACGCGCTCGAGGTCGTGAGGGTTCTTCGTGTGCTTGTACGCGGAGTTCTCGGTCGACGAGCCCATAGCGAACTCGTCGAGGTTGGTCTTGCCCAAAATCGGGATGCCGGCCTCACGCAGCTTGGCCACCACGGTGGCGTCGTAGGGGCTCATGTAGCCCTCGAGGATTTTGGACGCCGCGGTGGTCGGAGCGTCGGTGGTAACCAGCAGGTCTTTGAGCGCCAGCGGCACGCCGGCCAGGGCCGAGGCGGGCTGCTCTCCCGCGGCGACCTGCGCGTCGACGGCGTCCGCGGCGGCGAGCGCCTCGTCGGCGCCCACGTGGAGGAAGGCGCCAAGTTCGTCGTCGGTTTCCGCGATGCGGGCGAGGAAGGCCTCAGTGACCGCGCGGGAGGTCAGCTCGCCGGACTGGATCTTCTGCGCCAGTTCGTGGGCGGGCAGGCTGGTAATGCCGTCTGCCGGCAGGGTGTACTCGGTCATTTTACTCACCTTCCCCGAGGATCTGCGGAACGACAAAACGCTCGTCCTCCACCGCGGGCGCCTGGTCGAGCGCCTGCTGCTGGGTGAGGGTCTTCTTTTCCACGTCGGGGCGCATGCCCGCCTCGAGCGAGTGCGGGTGGCTCATCGGCTCGACGCCCTCGGTGTCGACTTTTTGCACCTTGGACACTGCATCGACGATGGTATCGAGCTGCACGGCGATGTCGTCGAGCTCCTCCTCGCTCATGGCGATGCGGGCGAGCTTGGCAATGTGGGAGACTTCGTCGCGTGAGATCCCTGAGGTTTCAGACAAAGCGTCAGACAAAGACAAAGTAGGTCCAATCTTTCGTGGTCGGGCTACGTAAAACGCCACTATCTTAGCAGCCGCGGTGTTCGATTCACGCCTGTCTCACATGCCCGCGGTGCTATAAATGTGAGCATGTCCTACCTCATCCGCGTGACCCTTCCCGACCAGCCGGGCAGCCTCGGCCAACTCGCGGAGGCGTTCGGGATGATCGATGCCGACATCCGTTCCGTGGATATCGTGGAGACCGACGCCAGCGGCGCCGTCACCGACGACATCGTCGTCGACCTTCCCACGGGCACGCTTGTCGACGCCCTCATCACCGCCGCCGCCAGCCTGGACGACGTCGAGGTCGACGGCATCCGCCCGTTCACCGGCCGGGTAGACCGCCGCGGCCAGGTGGAAATGCTCGCGCGGATTGCCTCCCGGACGAACGACGTCACCGCAGCGATGGAGGAGCTCGTCTCCGTCATGCCGCAGGCCTTGACCTCCTCGTGGGCCGTCGTCCTCGAGGACACCGGCGGCGGCCTGCGCCGGATCGCGGCGTCGCAAGCAGCCCCCTCCGACGACGGCTCCTCCCCAGCCGCTATCGGGGTCGACTCGGCGCGGATCCTGCACCAGGAGTCCGACGTGTGGGTGCCGGAGCCGTGGTGGCTGCTGGAGACGACGGTCGCGGCCTGCCCCCTGACGGGCACGGACCTGCTGCTCGTCATCGGGCGCGTCGGCGGGCCGGACTTTCTCGCCTCAGAGGTCTCGCAGATCGGAGACTTAGGCACGATCATCGGGGCATTGTTGCGCTGCTAAATTCGCCCTTGCGGCGGTTCTATAGTTTTGGAATTATAGATTCCATGACATCCACTGACTCCGACCGCACCGCTTCCCACCTCACGGACCGCATCACCGACCTCGAACAACGCGTCGCCGCGCTCGAAGACGCCTCCGCACCCGCCTCGGACACGCCTCCCCCGCTCGTCCCGGGCACCTCCCTGCCCGACATCGTCGCCGCCGTCAAGAACTCCCCCGATCTGACCGACGGCGCCGTCATGTTCGGCGGCTCCGTCACCTCCGGCAGCCGCACCTTCGACTACCAGTGGGTCCGTCCCACGCACTGGGTCGCCGACAACGAGTGGGACGATCAGATCGAGCGTCTTGCGGCGCTTGCCCACCCGATCCGCGGCGAGATCCTGCGCCGCCTCCTGTGTGCTCCCGGCACGGCCGCCGAGCTCGTGAGCGAAGGCGTCGTCTCCTCCGCCGGCACGGCCTACCACCACCTCAACGCCCTCCAGTCCGCCGGGTGGGTGGCCAAGACCTCCGGCTCCTACTCCGTCCCCGCCAGCCGGGTCATCCCCCTCATGACCATCATTACTGCTGCGGAGGCCCACTGATGACCACCGCACACCGCCTCATCGGCGTCGCGGTGGGAATCGCCGTGCTCGCCGTGTTCCTCCTCCTCGGCCCGCGCCCGGTCAGCCTGAGCGAGGAACGCACCGGCGATGAGCAGATCGCGGCCATCCTCCGCGACAACGCGGAGCGCGGCCACCGCACCCTGACCGCCTTCGTCTACGACAACGGCGAGGTCACCTACGGCGGCCTTGGGGCCGACGAGTACACCGAGGTCGAGATCGGCTCCGCCACCAAGACCTTTAACGCCGAGCTCGTACGCCAGCAGATTGAGGAGGGCGCCCTCAGCCTCGAGACGACGGTGGGCGAGCTTATCGACGTCCCCGGCGCGCCCGTTGCCGACGTGCGCATCGAGGAGCTGCTCAACCACACCTCTGGACTCGACTCCATGGAGGGCCTCGGCACCGGCGAGCTCCTGCTCGCCAACCTGCGCGAGGGCGGAAACCCCTACCGCGACGACACCCCGGAGGACATCCTCGCTGCGGCCGCTGAGGCCTCCGTGGAGGGCAGAGGCGACAGGAGCTACTCCAACTTCGGTCACGCCCTGCTGGGGCAGCTGTTGGCCCGGAACGCCGGCACCACCTACGAGGAGCTCGTGCGCACGAGAATTTTTGAGCCGGCCGGGATGACGCAGACGTATCTTGCCACCCCCGCTGCGACAGCTGACGATCCGGCGCGCGGGGTGGGCTCGAGCGGTCGCCGCGCTGAGCCGTGGGTCATGGACGGATGGGCCCCCGCTGGCGCGATCCGCTCCACCGCCGCCGACATGGCCGCCTACGCCGCGTGGGTTGCCGAGCACGGCCGCCCCGACTACGCGTGGTCCGTGTATGACGCAGAAGGGGCGGCCTACCCCTACCACAACGGAGGCACGGGCGGGTACCGCACCATGTTCGTGTGGGACCCGGACGACGAGGCGCGGGCCGCCTTCGTGGTCAACTCGAGCCCGGCCGACACCGAGGATCTCGGCGTGGCCCTGCTCACCTCAACGAAGGAGGCACAGTGATGACGTTCGCCCTGCTCATCACCATTGTTTTGCTGCTCGCCGGGGCGCTCTACGACGCCGTGCGGGGCACGGGGCGCCCAGTGGCGGGCGTCGCCGCCGTCGCCGTGTCCGTGGCCCTGACGTTGCCGCTCTCCCGCGGCGTCGACTGGGTCAGCACCATCCCCTACTGGGTGTGGCCGGTGCTCGCGGCGCTCGGCGCACTCGCCGTCGGTATCCGCACAGCGCGGCTCGCGGCTACACCTCGCCGGTCTCGAGAAGACGCATAAACTCCTCCTCAGTGAGGATGCGCACGCCCAGCTCCTCGGCTTTGGTGGCCTTGGAGCCGGCGTTCTCGCCCGCCACGACGTAGTCCGTCTTCTTCGACACCGAGCCAGACGCCTTGCCGCCGCGCGAGAGGATCGCCTCTTTCACCTCGTCGCGGGTGAAGTTCTCCAGGCTGCCTGTGGCCACCACGGTCAGCCCCGCCAGGGTCTGCGGCACGTCCTCGGAGGAGGTGTCCTCCATGCTCACGCCGGCCTCGCGCCACTTGCGCACGATCTCGCGGTGCCAGTCCACCTCGAACCAGTCCTTAAAAGACTCGGCGATGGTGGCTCCGACACCGTCGGTTTCAGCCAGGTCGGCGACGGGGGCGTCGATAAGCGCGTCCATGCTCTTGTACCTCGCCGCGAGAGCGCGGGCGGCTGTAGGGCCGACGTAGCGGATGGACAGGGCGACGAGCACGCGCCACAGCTCAGTCTCGCGCGCCGAATCGAGGTTGTTCAGCAGCTTGCGCCCGTTCGCACTGACCTCTCCCTTCTTCGTGGTGTACGCAGCGGAGCGCTTCAGGTCCTCGTCCGTGAGCGCAAACAGGTCGCCCTCGTCGGTGAGGATGCCGCGGGAGGTCAGGTCAATCGCCCCCTTCTCTCCGAGGGCCTCAATGTCGAACGCACCACGGCCGGCAAGATACTCCAGGCGCTGGGCCAGCTGCGCCGGGCACGACCGCGTGTTGGGGCAGCGCCAGTCGGCGTCGCCCTCCTTGGCGGGCGCGAGCGTCGTGCCGCAGCTCGGGCAGTGCTCCGGGTAGACGAACTCCCGCTCGGTGCCGTCGCGCAGGTCGGCGACGGGGCCGAGTACCTCCGGGATAATCTCGCCGGCCTTGCGGATCACCACCGTGTCCCCGATGAGCACGCCCTTGCGTTTGACCTCCTCCTGGTTGTGCAGGGTGGCCATCGACACCGTGGACCCGGACACGAGGACCGGCTCCATCACGGCGAACGGGGTGGCACGCCCGGTCCGCCCCACAGAAACCTGGATGTCGAGCAGCTTCGTGGTCACCTCCTCCGGCGGGTACTTGTAGGCAATAGCCCAGCGCGGCGCGCGCGACGTCGTGCCCAGGGCGCGCTGGGCAGAGACGCTGTCGACCTTGACCACCAGCCCGTCCATCTCGTGGATCGCGTCGTGGCGGTGCTCGGCCCAGTAGTCCACCGCCTCCTGCACCTGCGCGGCGGTCTCGGCGCGGCGCGTGTACTCGGAGACAGGCAGACCCCACTCAGCCATCTTCCGGTACGCCTCGTGCTGGGTCTTCGGGGCGAAGCCCTCGCGGGCGCCGATGCCGTGGCAGATCATGCGCAGCTTGCGCTTCTTCACGTCCTCCGGGTTTTTCTGCCGCAAGGCACCGGCCGCGGTGTTGCGGGGGTTCGCGAAGGGCTTGCCCCCCTCGGCGATGCGCTGCTCGTTGAGCTCGGGGAAGTCCTCGGGGCGGATGAAGACCTCGCCGCGGACCTCGAGAAGCGGCGGGACGTCGCCAGTAAGTTTCTTGGGGATGTCCTCGATCACCCGCGCGTTGGCGGTGATGTCTTCGCCCACTCGGCCGTCGCCACGCGTGGCGGCCCTGGTGAGCTCGCCGTTTTCGTACACCAAGTCAATGCTCAGCCCGTCGATCTTCAGCTCGGTGAGGTACGGGCCTGGCGTCTTGGCCAGCCACTCGGCGAGTTCCTCGGCGGAGAAGACGTTGTCGAGGCTCATCATCCGCTCGAGGTGGGTCACGTCCGCAAACGCGCTCGAGGTGGGCGCGCCGACCTGCTTCGTCGGCGAGTCCGGCACCGCCAGCTCGGGGTGCTCGCGCTCGAGCTGTTCGAGGGCCCGGTAGAGCTCGTCGAACTCACCGTCGGAGATCACCGGCTGGCCGTTGTAATACAGGTCGCGATGGTGGCGCACCTGCGAGGCCAGCTCCTCCCACCTCCGGCGTGTATCGGCATCGGCAGAGAGAGCAGTTTCATCAGTCACCCATCCAAGCTTAGCCATCGTTGTCTCCGTGTCCGGATCGCCCGCTAGAGTAAGGCGCATGGCCACGTTCGACGCCTCCCGCATGCTCTCCTTCGACCTGGAGACCACCTCGACCGACACCTCCACCGCGCGCATTGTCACCTCCGCGCTCGTGCGTATCGACGGCACGGAGGTCACCGCCACCGAGGAGCTCGCCGACCCAGGCGTGGAAATCCCCGAGGACGCCGCTTCGGTGCACGGCATCACCACCGAGAAGGCCCGCGCCGAGGGGCGACCCCACGACGAGGTGCTGCGCGAGACGGTGGACGCCATCAAGCGCGGCTGGGACGAGGGGCTGACGCTCATCGTGTTCAACGCCCCCTACGACCTCTCCGTGCTGCGCGCGCTGACGGGGGATTTCACCGTCACCGGCCCCGTCTTCGACCCGCTGCTCATCGACCGCGCGCGTGATCGCTACCGCAAGGGCAAGCGCAACCTGGGCGCGCTGTGCGAGTTTTACGGCGTCAAGCTCGACAACGCCCACGAGGCTACCTCCGACGCCATGGCCGCGGCCCGCATCGCGTGGAAGCAGGTGCGCATGTGGCCGGAGCTGTCCCAGATGGACCCCGGCGAGCTCATGGAATACCAAGCCGTGGAGTTTTACACCCTGCAGTCCGATTTCAAGAGCTACCTCGAGTCCCGCGGGCGCGACGCCTCGCAGGTGACGGTGAGCTGGCCGATGGCGGGCTAAGCGCGCTCACTCCAGCCCCTCCCACATCTCGCGCGCCGCGCGGTAGTTCGCGGCCGCCGCCGCGACCGTATCGGCTGGGCGCGCCCACACGTCGATCTCCACCTCCGCGGGGTCGATGCCCAGCTCGTCGAAAAAGCGCCACACCGTCGTCGGCGCCTCCGGGGCGAGAGCGATGCGGGTTCCTCCCTCGACGAGCGCGGCGAGGGCGTCCTTGTCCGCGGCGCCGCGCAGCCGGGCGATGTCGACGGTGAGCCACGGCACGTTCACGAGGGCGGTTGTGTGCAGCAGGTGGGCGTCAAACAGCGCCAGCCGCTCCTCCGGCTCCGGCACCGCAGGGATCGTCTCGTAGTCGGTCGCCCCCGCAAGGGTGCCCGCCATGACCTGCGGCAACGAGGGTTCGTCGAGCTGCAGGATGGTGCCCACGCCGAAGCGCCTTTCCACGTCCGCCCGGTGCGTCCGCGCTGCCTCGTAAAGAGCGTCGGTGACATCGCGCAGCGCGCCGCTGTCCGTGATCATGCGATGGCCGTTCGCCATCTCGATCTCGGCGGCTAGGGTCCACGGCCCCACCAGCTGGACCTTGAGCTCGGAGACCTGCCCCGCCCACAGTTCCTCGAGCCGGTCGAGGTCTCGCGCCATCTGATCCCGCGCCGCACGGTGGTGGGTGGACGCCCGCCAGCCGCGAGGCCCGAGGTCAATGGGGATGTCCAGAAGGGCGGCGGTGCGGCCGACGAGGTCGGAGCCTGCTCCCCGGGCGGGCAGCTGCGGGACGTGCGGGGTGGGGCTTTCGCCCAGCACGATCTCGGCGGCCGCCGCCAAGTCCGTGCCGGGAAGCTCCCCGAGGCCGAACGCGGTCATGGGTGCGGTACCTACGCCGTCTCGCAGATGGTCCCGGAGCCGAGCACCACGTCGCCCAGCCCGTCGGGGTCGGGCCGGTAGAGCACCGCCGCCTGGCCCGGCGCGACCCCCTCCAACGATGAGTGCAGCGCGAGAGTCATCGCGTCTCCGTCGACCGTGGCGTGGCACCCCACGACCCCGCCGTGGGCCCGGACCTGGACCAGCGCCTCGAAGCTGCCGGTCATTCCCGGGTGCAGCACCTTAAGGCGGTCCGCGGTGATCGCGTGCACCTTGAGCGCCTCGCGCGGGCCGACGGTGACGTCGCCCGTTGCGGCGTCGATGCCCGTGACGTAGCGCGGCTTGCCGTCCGCGGCGGGAACGCGCAGGTCTAGGCCGCGGCGCTGACCGATCGTGTACTGGAAAGCCCCGTCGTGTTCCTTGAGCGCCGTGCCGTCCTGGTCGCGGATCATGCCGGGGCGCAGGCCAATGCTCGAGCCCAAAAAGGCCTGAGTGTTGCCGTCGGGGATGAAGCAAATGTCGTAGGAGTCGGGCTTGGTGGCCGTCGAAAAGCCGTAGCGGGCAGCCTCCTCGCGGATAAGCGGCTTCTCCGTGTCGCCGACGGGAAACAGGCACTTGTCCAGCTCGCGGCGGGTGAGCACACCGAGCACGTAGGACTGATCCTTTGCCGGGTCCGCGCTGCGGCGCAGGTTTCCCTCATCGTCGACGATGGCGTAGTGGCCGGTGGCCACGGCGTCGAAGCCGAGGGCGAGGGCACGCTCGAGCAGCGCGGCGAACTTGATCTTCTCGTTGCAGCGCAGGCACGGGTTCGGGGTCTCGCCGTGCTCGTAGGACCAGACGAAGTTGTCAATGACCTCTTCTTTGAAGCGGTCCGAAAAGTCCCACACGTAGAAGGGAATGCCCAGCTTGTCGCACACGCGGCGCGCGTCGGCGGAGTCTTCGAGCGAGCAGCACCCGCGCGCCGATTCGCGGGTGGCTTGCGGGTCGCGCGACAAGGCCAAGTGCACGCCGACCACGTCGTGGCCCGCCTCGACAAGGCGCGCCGCCGCCACAGAGCTGTCCACTCCCCCGCTCATCGCCGCCAAAACTCGCATGGCCCGGAGTGTACCCTCGCAGGACATGCCCCCAAAAAGCGAGCGCTACGACATCGACACCGGCGAGGCCCGCGTCGTCCACGAGCACGACGGTTCGCTCACGCTCGAGGTCAACGGCGTGCCCAGCTCCTCGATCGTGCCCGGAGATCCGCTGCGCCTCGACTTCGAATACATGCGCTGGATCGCCGCCTTCCTCGACGACATCCGCCGCTGGGACGCCCCCCGCCTGACCCATCTCGGCGGCGGTGCGTGCTCGCTGGCCCGCTACTTCGCCGCCGCATGGCCGGGCAGCCGCAATACCGTCGTCGAGGTCGACGCCGAGCTCGCGCGTCTCGCCCGCACGCTTTTCGACGTCCCCCGGGCGCCCGCCGTCGCCATCCGCGTCGGCGACGCCCTCGCAGAGACGGAGCGCTTCAAGCCGGCCACCCGCGATGTCATCATCCGCGACGTTTTCGCTGGGTCGACGAC
The DNA here is from genome assembly GCF_900105305.1 of Corynebacterium timonense. Classification (NCBI taxonomy): domain Bacteria; kingdom Bacillati; phylum Actinomycetota; class Actinomycetes; order Mycobacteriales; family Corynebacteriaceae; genus Corynebacterium; species Corynebacterium timonense. Next base: position 1,177,327 of record NZ_LT629765.1, read on the forward strand.
CCCGCGGGAGCTGACAACGGTGGGGTTCTACGCGGCGGCGCGGGCGTCGCTGCGCGAGCGCGGCGTCTACGTGGCCAACTGCGGCTCCCGGTCCGACCTGCGTGAAGCCCGTGAGGAGCTGGCGGGGATGGCCGAGGTGTGGCCGCACCTGGCAGCGATCGCGGACCCGCCGATGCTCAAGGGCCGCCGCTACGGCAACATCGTGCTCATCGGGGCGAACGAGCCCCTCGAGGGGTCACCGCAGCTCACGCGCGCTTTGCTCGGAGGGGCCGTGCCCGCGCAGTTGAAGGGGAACCAGTGGGCGCGGAGGCTGGCGACGACTCCGCGGCACTGACCGCGTGGCGGCTGGCTAAGAACTCCTTCACCACCCCGACGTAGTCGGCAGGCTTCAACGTTGGAAGGTAGCAGCTGACCACCGCGACGGCGATGGCGCCGAGCGCGAGTTCGTCGTCGTACGCCAGGTACCATCCGGAATGCGTCGGGTGGAACTTATATTTCGACGCCGCCAACGAGCGGAACCCGTAGAGAGGCTCGATGCTCGCACCTGCCCGGTCGAGGATGACCTCGGGCAGCGACTCCGGTGCACCGGAGCGCGCCAGAGGCGCCCCCGACAAGGAGACCCACGCCAGCCCCTCCGACCCCGCGATCACCGCGGCCTCAGCGAGCAGGAACTCTACCGTGGGCCGGAAGCCGTCCGGGTCGCGGCGCATGAAGTCCAGGGTGTAGCCGACGAGTTCGCCGCCCTCGTAGACGGGCAACCAACTTGTCACCCCGTGCACGCGCGTGTCGTCTCCCACGGCCAGGAGTAGCTTCGTCCCCTCAACCTGCAGCTCGTCGAGGCTGCCGAGGGTAAAGCCCATCTCGGGCAGCGCTTTTTCCGCCATCCACTGCTCGGACAGCGCCGCAATCTTCTCCCGGGTTTCAACATCGAGCTCCGACCAGTCCGTCCACACCGCGCGTATCCCATCCTTGGCGGCGCGGTTGCGCGCGGTGCGGATGTTCTGGAACTTCTTTCCCTTGAACTCCAAGTTGTCGGTGGACATGAGCGCCTCTTCGGCGACGCGCACCGTACGAAAACCGGGCCGGGCGAAATCCTCAGGCACCGAGTACCACGCCACGCGCCACCCCTGCTCGGCCGCGTAGTCCTCGAAGGCCGCGGCGACCGCGTCGCGGCTGGCGCCGTTGGTGTACACGGGAGCGCCGAGAGTCACCGCGACGCCGCGCGCCACTCGGTAGGCGACGTAACCCTCGTAGCCCTCGCCACTGCCGTCGCTGCCGTCGCTGCCGTCGCTTCCGTGGAAGAAGTACCTGGTGCCGTTCCACAGTCCCATCCAGGCCAAGTGGTCGCCCGTGCCGCGGGTGAGGATGCCGCGGGCGCGTTCCCTCTCCGTTGCCCGCGTCGCCGACGGCACGGAGACCAGCGCGCGGTGGACGCCAACAATGAGCGCGGCCCAGAACGCAATTCCCACCCACTCGTACAGGATCCACGATGCGGCGCTGAGCGGGACGACAGCATGGGGGAACAAGTGGGCCACAACGGGCGGGAGGAACCGGAGCGGCGTCTCTGCCAGGGCGGCGCCGAACGAGGGCGGCTGAACGAAACCCGGGTCGAGCAGAGCCCCGACCACCCACACCAGAGCGCACACCGCGAGCGCGGCCGCTGCCGGGCCGACGGCGAGGGCCGACTGCGAGCGAACCCGGAAGCGCGACCTCGTCGCCGCAAGCACGCACACCACGGCCAACCAGGGCACAAGCACGACAACGACGGTGAACACCACAAGCGGCGCCGCGGCGTCGACTCCGGCACCGCCGACACCGGCACTTACACCGGCACCGACACGGCCGATCTGCGCGACAATCACGGCGCACGCCACCAACGCGCCCGTCATCGCTAGCACCCACGCCAGCCGTCGGCCGCGGGCCAGGCCGCGAGCCACGACGAGCGAGAAGAGTAGCGGGGCGATGTTGAGAAGGAACGGGCCAAGGCCGCTTTGCCGGTTGACCATCAGCGCTTCTAAGCACGCGTGAGATGTCGCGTTGGCACACCGGACGGCGACCTCCTCTGCCGCCACGGCCGGCTCCCACATCAGCATGCTGGACTGCGCAAAGGGCCCGTGGGCGGCGGGGTTGAGCGCTGTCAACGCGGGCCCGAACGCGACAACCGCGAACAGGACAGCCACCAGCACGCGCGACTCGCGGAGGGAGACCCGAAGCGGAGCCAGCGTGCGTAAGCCGCCGTGCACCATGATGCCGGCGGCGCAGCCGAGCAGGACCGCCGACAGGGATACCACGGAGGTCAACGAGCCGTCGTACAGCACGAGCGTGCCCGTCAACGCGAACAGGACCAGCCGTAACCGACGGCGCCACAGCACCCCGAGCTCGGCTGTGGCGTAGGCAAGCGACCCGACGATCCATGCCATGGGCGACGCGTATGTCGCGGTGGCAGCGTCTGCGCCCCACGGGTTGAGGCCCCCGGCCTCGACCACGCTCGCTGCGACGGCCCCGACAGGAACGGCGACAGCGTGGACGGCCAGCGCCACGACGACAAACACGCGCGTGCCGAGGATCACCTCGCCGGGCACCGCGAATAGGAGCAGGGCACACGTGGCATAGAGCATCCCCGCGAGGTGCCAACTGGTGAGGCCGGAGGTGAGGACAGACGCGGCGTTTCCCCCTCCCCCACGGCTGTAGCCCGCAACGCGGAGAGCGTCGGCACCGAGCAACGCGTAGGCCCCCCACATCACGACCAGCATGACGAGGCTCGCGGGCACCCTCGTCGCGATCGACCTCACGGTGTTCATTGGATCCCTCCACGTGCGGCAACAAAATCGAGGCTATCGCGCAGCGCCACGCGCCACACGTGGTAGCTGTGGCTGCCAGGGACAGTGTCGTATGTCGAGTCGATGTCGGCCGCCTGAGCGAGATCATTGAGGTGCGGCAGGGCTGCGGTGGACATGTGGTCATCCGCCCCGGAGACAAAGCGGCCGGCGATCCCCGCGTACGTCTGGCCCCCGTGCGCACGGGCGAGCATGTCGGCTGCGTTGACCTGTGTGAAAGCGTCCTCGTCCCCGCCGTAGAACTGCTGAACCGTCTTCTCCCTGCTGCCCACGTTCGGCTCCGCCTCGCCGGAGAAATCGAGGAAGGTGCGGTACACGTCGGGCCGGTTCGTGATCGCCTGCATCGCGCACGTCCCGCCGTAGCTCAACCCCCCGACCGTCCACGCAGCTGGGTCGTCGGAGACGCGAAAGTTTTCGCGCACGAGGGTGGGGATCTCGTCTGTGACGTAGCTCAGTACTTGCAGATCCGGTCCGTCGGCGCACGCCGGGTTGCCTGTCTCGGAGCCGGTGGCGTCGACGCTGATCATCACAGGCGAGGCGCCGTTGTGGCTGGCCTGGAAGGCATCCAGGGAGTCGGCGGCTTCGCCTTTGGTAAACCAGTCCATCGGCGAACCCGGACTACCCGCCATCATCACCATGACGGGAAGATTCGGGGTGGACCAGTAGGCCGGCGGGACGTAGGCCACGGCGTCGCGCATCGGCCCCGCAGGAATGGTGACAAGCGCGCCGACCTCTCGGCCGTGGTCTGTCGGCGGCTTCTTCAAAGCCCTGAACTGGTCCAGCGTCACGCTTGCGGCGACGGGGACGGGATAGAACGACCCAACGGCTGGGTACTCCTGGTACGTCAGGTTGGACACGAGGTACGCGTTCGCCACCGCCACCACAGCGACCGGGGCGAGCATGGCCCGGCGTCCGTGTTGCAGGAGCGCACTGACCACAACGAAGATCGCGGCGGCGCCGGCCGCGTAGATTACCCACGGCACGGCGTCGGGGAACGGTTTCGGCCAGACCTGCAAGGCAAAGACGACGGCGGCGAGAATCGCCAGCGCGATGAGCGCCGAGAGCCGGGTGCGGCGGTTGGCCCCCGCTAGCGCGACAAGCGTCGTCACAATCGCGATGGCGAAAATGGCGATGTGTGCGCCCGGCGACACCAAAGAAACGGCACGGATAGATTCCACGGAAGTAACCTAATCCTCCGTGTCCGTGCTTTCCTACCTCCCGCCGTTATTTCCCGACCCCTCCACAGTGACTTCCCAGTCCCGCGGGCGCGTCGTCGTGGCCGTCCACGGAACGCTGTCCGAGCCAGCAGCATTCCGCTCGTTGGCGCGCGCTCTGGCCGCCCGCGGGGTGGACATGCGCGCACCCGCTCACGGACGGAGGGCAACGGCGCCTCTCGACGTCTCTGCTCGCGACGTCGCCCGCGCCATTACCTCCCTCCCAGGCGGGGTTGACCGCGTCGACGTCGTGGGCCACTCCAGCGGCGCCCTCGTGGCGCTGCGGGCGCTGAGGTGCGATCCCGCCGCCGCGCGCCGGGTAGACCGCCTCGTCGGCCTCGGCGCGGCGTGGCGCGGCACGGATCACCGCAGCTGGTACCGCCCGGACTGGCTGGTGCGCCGCCTCGCCGGAGATTCCTTCGTCGAGCTCGAGGACGTGGGCGAGCCTGTCATCCCCGCCGGGGTCCGCGTGACGTCGATCGTCTCCGATGCAGATACCGTCGTCCCCGGCGCGTCCGCCCGGCTTGGCAGCGTCATTGAGGTGTCGGGAGTCGCGCACGCGGCGCTTCCTCGCCTCACCGAGACCGTTCTGTCGGCCCTTGACATTGCGTGAGGGCGGGGTGCTTACTTCAGGGCGTTGTCGAGAAGGATGAGCAGGTCGCCCACCGAGTAGTCCCCGACCATCATGGTGCGCAGGTCGTCGACCGGGAGCTGGCCGTTGTTGACCAGGTCGAGCACGGCGCCGGCAATGTTACTGGCGTCGACGTTGTCGAAGCCGAAGGTGCGCGCCGCCTCCGCGATGTGGGGAACAGCAAGAATACCGGTCGCCAGCCCGAGGATCGCCACGACGAGCGCGGTCGAGTTCTGCTCCAACACCGCGAGCTCACCCTGCTCCGGGGCCTGGATCGCCTCGAGCAGGCCGCCGCCGGCCGTGAGGTCGCCGCCCACAAAGCGGTTGAAGGCGCCGCTATCCCCGTTGAACACGTTCTGGTCCACCGGCGTGGACACGCCCGCGACGCGCCCGTTGTCGGAGCGCTGCCAGATGGAGACCTTGTCCCAGCCGCCGACCGGGCGCGGCGCCTGGTTTTGGTAGGCCGCCAGCCACAGCGGATAATCCGTGAACGCGTTGGTGTTGTCCATGCGCTCGTACCAGAAGTAGCGGTAGGTGTAGATCATCGGCTTCGTGCCGGTAGCGCGCTCAAGCTCGGTGAGGAAGGCCTGAGTCCACACTGCGAGCGCGGCAGGGTTGCGCCCCTCGTCAACCTCGAGGTCGAGCACCGGGGGAAGGTCGAGCTCCGGGCCTGCGTTGATGACGCTGGCGAAGTACTCCGCCTGCGCCTTCGGATCGCCAGCGGGTCGGGCGTAGTGGTAGGCGCCGACGGCGAGGCCCGCCTCCTTCGCGGCGGCGGCGTCCTCGTCGTAAAAGACGTTCTTCCAACCGTCGCCCTCGGAGGCTTTGATGAAGGCGAAGCTCTGGCCCCCGGGCCCGGCGACGCTCCGCCACTCAATCGGGTGGCCGCCGGGTCGTTGGTGGCCGGCGACGTCGACTCCTTGGACAAGGCCGGGAATGTCGAGGGCGCGGGCCGGGGCTGCGGCGAGGCCAAGCGCCGTGGCGAGGGCGACAAGGCAGGCGGTGAGGGGACGGAGGCTCCGAGACACGTGCATGCTCAGCACCCTACTGCATTTTCGTCCCATCTTTCACACGCGACACACCTGCACCACGGTCCCCTTAGGGCCACAACAATGCCCCCGCGGCCCGAGCCCGCTTCACGACGTCCGCAATCACCCCCACGACCACGTCAACGTCTTCCTCGGTGGTCGTGCGACCCAGCGTCAAACGCAGCGCCCCCGCGGCGTCGCGCGGGGCGACCCCCATAGCTTCGAGAACGTGGCTGGACCTGTTAACTCCGGCGGCGCAGGCGGAGCCAAGGGAGGCTTCGACCCCGTTGGCGTCGAGAAGCATGAGCAGCGAGTCCCCGTTCGCCCCGGAAAAAAGCACGTGGACGTGGCCGGGCAGCGTGGGAGCGGTGGTGGTCAGCTGCGCGTCTGGTACCTCCCGGAAAATCCCGCTCACCAGCCTGTCGCCGAGCGCGATGAGCCTGTCGTGCTCGCGTTCCATCTCCGCGATCGCCTCCCGCAGCGCCGCGGCCGTTGCCGCTGCTGAGGCGACGTCCACCGTCCCCGAGCGCAGCCCGCGCTCCTGCCCCCCGCCCGTGATTACGGGAAGCGGCGCCGGGGAGCGCCGTGCCAGGAGGATGCCCGTCCCGCGCGGCCCGCCGAACTTGTGCGCGCTGGCCGCCAGCGTCGTCGCGCCGAGCGCATGAAAATCGACGGGCACCTTTCCTACGGCCTGCACCGCGTCCACGTGCAGCGGCGTGCCCGCCTCCGCGGCCGCGCGGGCCACCTGCTCGACCGGCTGGATCACGCCGGTCTCGTTGTTGACCCACATCACGGTCGCCAGCGCCGCTGGGGCGGCAAGCGCCGCGAGGCCCTCAACCGTGCCGGCGCGGCCGACGGGCAACCATTCCACCTCGGCGCCCTCGTGAGCTGCAAGCGCCTTCACCGTCTCAAGCACGGCCGAGTGCTCGATCGGGCTCGCCACGATGCGGTTGTTCGGCGAGGCGTGGTAGAGGCCGCGGACCGCGATATTGTCGGCCTCCGTGCCGGATCCGGTGAAAATCACCTCAGCCGGATCCGCCCCGAGGAGCTCGGCGATCTCCTCTCGGGCGTCGGCAAGCGCGGCCGCCGCCTGGCGCCCCGACCTGTACTGCCCGCCCGGGTTGAGCAGTGCCGCGTGACGCGCCCACTCCTCGACCGCGCTCTGGCGGATCGGTGTCGTGGCGGCGTGGTCGAAGTACGCCGCGGCCGAACGTGGCGCGGCAGCCGAACCCTTCTCGGCGACATCGCGCGCAGCAACTTCTGCCCTCATTCCGCACCCCCCGCAAACTCCCGGGTGATGGGCGTGGCCCACGTACAGACGGTCCTTTCCTGCACAGCGCGTTCCTTCTTTCGCAACTTCGATGACAAGCATGTACGGCTTTCACGTAACCGTACGCACCGCTGTTGTGCGCGCCGACAATACTATTCAGGATTCATTCACGCCGAATACGAACTCCTTGCACCGGAGGGCGACGCGAAACAGCGCCGGACACCGGCCAGCCGCGCCGCTCGCCAGTGCCCGTTCCTGTCCCCGCCCCCACACGACGCCACCCCATCACGCGGCCCGCTCGGGCTCAGGCGCCAGGACGCTCTCGCGGCCCACAGATGTGGGCAACCGCCGTCTCTCCCACGCGGGCAATGACGACCCCCATCTGCCGCGATCCTTTCAACCGGAGTTTCCCCCTCAACCGGTCCGGGTCCACGTCGACACCGCGCACGAGGATCTCGACGGATCCAGCGTCGTACGACTGCAACGCGGCCTTGAGTTTGCGCAGCGGCACATCCTCGAGGAAGGCAAACCCGCTGTAATTGGCCGGAATGCGGTCCCCAGTAAGGAAGGCAATGTAGGGGTCGAGCATCCACAGCCCGTGCCGCGCGGCCCACGCGCGGACCAGCCCGGCCCGCACGACCGCACCGTCAGGTTCCACGATGTACGTCCCGGGGCGGCCGACGGGAACCTCGTCTGGGTCCGCGGAGGTCACCGCCTCCAGAAAGCCGTCGCTACGCGCAACGACGGCCTCTCGGCTCAGCCCCTCGGAAAGGTCGGGGGTGTACAAGCACGCTTCTTTGACCCCACCGTCGACCGAGACCACGCTGACTAGGCCCTCCCACTCGGAGTAGTCGATGCCGGGCGCGCATTTCACCGCCATCGGCGCCCCCTGGTGGGTATGCACAAGCCGGGGAAGGGGCGGACGGAGTTTGGCGGGATCGGTGATCCGGCGTCCGTTGACACGGCGGGCCGGGTCGGCCACGATGACGGTCCCCGGGGCGCGCACCACCGGCTCGAGCGCATCCGCCCGCACCAGCCAGGCTTTATCCCCCAGGTTGTAGCGCGCCATGAGCAGCCGCGCGTGGTCCAGATCCGAGCCGAGCCAGCGCACTTGGTCGTAGGCGTGGGCCTCGGTGCCGACGGAACAGGTGACATCGCACACCAGGCGCGGGGAGGCCGCCTGCACCCGCCGCGCCCTCACGCGGGCGACGAGCGTCGGGGTGGCTTGCTGGGCGGCGTCGATATCGGCGAGCCAGCCAGGTGGTAGCTTTCCTTCACTCAGCCGCCGGGCGTAGATCGCCTCCATCGCGGCTCGGGCGTAGCCGCCGAAGTGCGCATCCAATAGCTTTCTGTCCGCGAACACGGTGGCTGAGGTGAGCGCCACCTGCGGGGCAACCTCGTCGATCTCGGCGGCGTGGGCAGTGAGGAAACGAACCTCGTCCGGGCTAAAGCTCAAAAGGGCGTCCAATCCTGTCTTCGGGGCGGAGGGCGAAAAACTCCGCGTATCGGGGATTATCGTCCACCTCCGCCAGGTTCGGGGCCATGCTGGCCCCTCTGGAGGCGCGCCACAGCGACTCGGTGGAATCGTAGCGCGAGACGTCGATAAGCTGTGCCCAGGTCGCGTGGGCGAAGCGGACCAGCCCGGCGCGCCAGCCCTCGAGGAGAAGCTGCGGGGTGAACCAGTTGGCGTCGTCGGCCTCGCCCGTCGCACCGTCTGGCTCCTGCCCCGCCGGCAGGCGGGCGAGCCAGGTGAAGGTGTCGTACAAGGTGCCGCGGCCCGAGCGTCCGACCCAGCGGGCGAAGGGCGCCAACATATCGGCGGAGACGCTGAGGCCATTGTCGCGCAAAAAGTCGGTCAGCGACAGCGCGTGGGTTTCCAGCGCGAGGCGTTGCCCGTGGAAGGGGCGCGCGTCAGCGGGCAACTCGCCTTTGTCGTCCACGGCGAGCAGGGTGCCGGTCTCTTCGAACAACTCGCGAACCGCGGCGAACAAGAGCGCGTTGGCCGTCTCCGCGTCCACGCCGAGGCGCTGCCCAAGATCTGCCGCGGACTGGCCGTGCCACAGCTCGCCGGCGCGGTCGCGGGCCGGGAAGTCGCGGCTGTCTACGCCGCCGCCGGGAAAGACCGTCATACCCGGGTAATTTGGCAGTGTCAGCACGCGCTCGAAGACCCACACCTCCAGCCCCTCAGAGCCGTCGCGCGTCAGGATGACGGTGCTGGCTAGGCGGGCGCCGTTGATCCCGCGTATCGCGTTGTGCTCGCGCTCGAGGGCCACGGACCGCTCACCTCCTTACTCGGCTACTCCGCCAATTGTGCCCGTTCGTGCCGCGTCAGTGCTCTCGCGCGGCGGCGCGGTGAGCTCCACCGCGGCGCGCCCGTCGCGCGGAAAACCGCCCGTCGGAGTGCGTCACGTCGATCGGCTGGTGGTAGGCGCGCGAGACGTTATCCGAGGTGATGACGTCTTCAATGAGCCCCTGGGCGACGACTTCTCCTTCGTCGAGGAGCAGAGCGTGCGTGAAACCGTAGGGGATCTCTTCAAGGTGGTGCGTGATCATCACAATCGCGGGGGCGTCCGGGTCGAGCGCGAGGTCGCCGAGGTAGGTCACCAGGTCCTCGCGCCCGCCGAGGTCCATCCCGGCGGCGGGCTCGTCCATAATGAGCAGCTCCGGGTTGGTCATGATCGCGCGGGCGATGAGGACGCGCTTCTTTTCGCCGTCGGAAAGCGTGCCCCACGTCCTGTCCATGAGGTGAAGAGCGCCGACCTGCTCGAGCACCTCGAGGGCTTGCTCGTAATCCATCTCGTCGTAGTCCTCGCGCCATCGGCCCAAGATGGCGTAACCCGCCGAGACGACGAGGTCTTTGACCTTTTCGTTCTGGGGCACGCGGTGGGCGATGGCAGAGGAGGTCACGCCTATCGACGCCCGAAGGTCCCGCATATCCGTGCGGCCCAGCCGCTCCCCCAACACGAACGCCACGCCCGAGGAGGGAAACTCCTGCGCCGAGGCGACCCGGATCAGGGTCGTCTTGCCGGCGCCGTTCGGGCCAACGACCACCCACCGTTCGTCGAGTTCGACCTGCCAGTCCACCGGGCCGACGAGCCTCTGGCCGTCGCGGACGACGTCCACGCCACGAAAGTCGATCATGAGGTCGGGGTCGGTCACGGGTTCTATGCCAGAGCCAGAGCCAAATTCGAGGCCAGGATTCGTCGTTGCGTCAGTCACGCCCTCCATTTTGTCGTAAAACGCGCGCCAGTGGCAGACCCGGCGCGCGCCACGGCGAGTGGCTACTGTGGGGCGGGTACACGGCGTCGCGGCCCCGCGGCCGCGCACCAGACCTTCTGAGCAGCACGCGAGTAAGGACGGCACCCATGATTGGACGCTTTGGTATCGACGACGTTCGCCCCCAGGTTTCCGGGCGGGCCCTTCCCGCGAAAGCAGTCGTGGGCGAGGTTGTCCCGGTTTCTGCCCTCGTCTGGCGCGAGGGCCACGACGCCGTCGCCGCCACGCTCGTGCTCACCCGGCCGGACGGCGAGCAGCTCACCGTGGCCATGCAGCCGGAGACGTACCGCCCCGACTACGTCCACGCCGTGTTCGTTCCCGGCACGGAAGGGCTGTGGCGCTTCCGCATCGACGCCTGGAGCGACGTCATGGCCACATGGCGCAATGCGGTGACAAAGAAGTTCAACGCTGGCCAGGGCGCGGACGAGCTGGCCAACGACATCGCCCACGGCATCGAGTTGTTCGAGGCGGCCGCGGCGCAGACCCCCGCCCCGGGCCGCGAGGTGCTCGAGGGCGCCGCCCGCGCACTCGCCGACGACACCCTCCCCCTCGCCCGGCGGCTCGCGCCGGGCGTGAGCGACGACGTGCGTGAGGTGCTCGAGGCCCACCCGCTGCGCGAGATGCTCACCCGCGGCCCGGTGTGCGACGTCCTCGTCGAGCGCCGCGAGGCCCTGGTTAACTCGTGGTACGAGCTGTTTCCGCGCTCCACCGGTGGCGTCGACGAGGCGGGCCGTCCTGTCCACGGGACGTGGGCCACGACCGCCGAGCACCTCGAACGCGTCGCGGCCATGGGCTTCGACACCGTCTACTTCCCGCCCATCCACCCCATCGGCGAGGTCAACCGCAAGGGCCGCAACAACACCCTCGTGGCGGAGGAGGGAGACGTCGGCTCCCCGTGGGCCATCGGCTCCGCCGCGGGCGGACACGACGCCTTCCACCCGTTGCTCGGCGGGGAACAAGAGTTTATGGCGATGAAGGCCCGCGCCGACGAGCTGGGCCTCGAGATCGCCCTCGACTTCGCGCTGCAGGCCGCTCCGGATCACCCCTGGGCCGCCGAACACCCCGAGTTTTTCACCGTGCTCGCCGACGGCACCATCGCCTACGCCGAAAACCCGCCGAAGAAGTACCAGGACATCTACCCGATCAACTTCGACAACGCCCCCGACGCCCTCTACGCGGAAATCTACCGCGTCCTCATGTACTGGGTGGGCTTGGGCATTACCACCTTCCGTGTGGACAACCCCCACACCAAGCCGGTGAACTTCTGGCACTGGCTCATCACGAAGGTCCACGAGACCCACCCGCAGGTCATCTTCCTCGCTGAGGCCTTCACTCGCCCGCCGCGCATGTACGGCCTGTCGAAGGCGGGCTTCTCGCAGTCCTACACCCACTTCACGTGGAAGACGACGAAAGCCGAGCTCACCGACTTCGCAGGTCTGCTTGTCGACGTCTCCGACGTCTCCCGCCCCAACCTCTTCGTCAACACCCCCGACATCCTCCACTCCTCGCTGCAGACCGGCGGGCGCGCCGCCTTCGCCATCCGCGCCACCCTCGCCGCGACCATGAGCCCCCTGTGGGGCGTCTACTCGGGCTTCGAGCTCTACGAAAGCGTGCCCGTGCACGACGGCAGCGAGGAGTACCTCGACTCGGAGAAGTACGAGCTGCGCCCGCGCGACTTCGCTGCCGCTCTCGCGCGCGGCGACTCGCTCGAGCCCTATCTCACCTTGCTCAACCGCATCCGGCGTGACAACCCTGCCTTGCAGCAGCTGCGCCAGATCCGCTTCCATGAGGCCGCCAACGAGCAGATCATCGCCTACTCCAAGGTCGACGCCGTCACCGGCAACGCCGTCCTCGTCGTGGTCAACCTCGACCCACACGTCACCCAAGAATCCACGGTGCTCGTCGACGCCGAGGCCATCGGTCTAAACCAAGGCGACAGCTTCGAGGTTCACGACCTCATCAGCGGCGAAAACTACACGTGGCGCGCCGGCGGCGACAACTTCGTGCGCTTGGCCCCCGAAGGCAACGTGGCTCACATCTTCCGCCTGCCGGACGTCGCCACGCAGCGCCGCGACGCGCTCGCCTACCGCCGGATTTCTGACCACGACTACCGGCCCTAAGCCTGTCGGCTTTCCGGTAGCGTCAATTCCACACACCCCGCACAAACACCACACCCGAAGGACCACTATGACGGGCATCGACCCCTCGCTTCTCATCCCCGAGCACGATAAAGAGCGCCTGTTAGCATGTACGCACCACGCGCCGCACGACTTCTACGGCTGGCACCCCACCGCCTCGGGATCGGTCGTGCGCACGCGGATGCTTGGGGCACGCCGCGTCGAGCTGCTCATCCACAACACCCACGTGGACATGGTCGACGCCGGTGACGACATCTGGGTCGCCGCCCTCGACGACGAGCACGCGCCCGACTACCGCCTGCGCGTGACCTATCCCGAGGGCGAGCCCGTCCTCGTGGCGGACCCATACCATTTCCTGCCCACGCTCGGCCAGCTCGACCTGCACCTTATCGGCGAGGGCCGCCATGAGCGCCTCTGGGAGGTGCTGGGCGCCAACGTGCGCACCTACACCACCACCCTCGGCGAGGTCTCGGGCACCTCGTTTGCCGTGTGGGCCCCCAACGCGCGCGGCGTAGCCGTGGTGGGAGAGTTCTGCACGTGGAACCCCAGCCAGTACCCGATGCGTGCCCTCGGCTCCTCCGGCGTGTGGGAGATCTTCATCCCCGGCATCGGCCCCGGCACCACCTACAAGTTCGCAGTGCACAACGCCGACGGCGAGCGCGTGGATAAGGCCGACCCGCTGGCCAAACAGACGCTCGCGCCGCCAGAGACGGTCTCCGTCGTCGCCGACGCCTCCGCCTACGAGTGGGGCGACGGCGAATGGATGAGCGCGCGCCCCGGCATCGACCCGACAAACGCGCCGATGAGCGTTTACGAGTGCCACATCGGCTCCTGGAAGCAGGGGGCGAACTACCGCACCCTCACCGAGGAGCTCGTGCCCTACCTCGTCGACAACGGATTCACCCACGTCGAGTTCCTGCCCGTCGCCGAGCACCCCTTCGGAGGCTCGTGGGGCTACCAAGTCTCGGGCTACTACGCCCCCACCGCCCGCTGGGGCACCCCCGACGACTTCCGCGCCCTCGTCGACGCCCTCCACGCCCACGGCATCGGCGTCATCGTGGACTGGGTCCCGGCCCACTTTCCCAAGGATGCCTGGGCGCTTGCCCGCTTCGACGGCACGGCGCTCTACGAGCACCCCGACTGGCGCCGCGGCGAACAGAAAGAATGGGGCACCTATGTCTTTGACTTCGGCCGCAACGAGGTGCGCAACTTCCTCGTCGCCAACGCGCTGTACTGGTGCGAGGAGTTCCACCTCGACGGCCTACGCGTCGACGCAGTCGCCTCCATGCTCTACCTCGACTACTCCCGCCAGCCCGGAGAGTGGCTGCCCAACCAGCAGGGCGGGCGCGAAAACTGGGACGCCGTCCAGTTCCTCCAGGAGATGAACGCCACGGTCCACCGCACTCACCCCGGCGTACTCACCATCGCCGAGGAGTCCACCGCCTGGCCGGGGGTGACCGCCCAAACCAGCTCCGACGGCTTGGGCTTCAGCCTGAAATGGAACATGGGGTGGATGAACGACACCCTTGAGTACTTTTCCCTCGACCCAGTGCATCGCTCCCACCACCACAACGAGATCACCTTCTCCCTCGTCTACGCCTTTTCCGAGCGCTACGTCCTGCCCTTCTCCCACGACGAGGTCGTGCACGGGAAAGGCTCTCTGTGGGGCCGCATGCCCGGCGACGACTGGAACAAGGCCGCCGGGTTGCGCGCCCTCTTCGGCTACATGTACTCCCACCCCGGCAAACAGCTGATGTTCATGGGCTGCGAGTGGGGCCAGACCACGGAGTGGGACGAAGCGCACTCCATCAACTGGGACAACGTCTCCGGCGGCTGGGGCCACGAGTACCACCGCGGCATCCAGCGCCTCGTTCGCGACCTCAACCTGGTCTACCGCGACACCCCCGCCCTATTCTCTCAGGACAACACGCCGATGGGTTTCCAATGGGTCAAGGGCGACGACGCCAACCACAACGTCCTCGCCTACGTGCGCTGGGGCGTCGACGCTGCCCCCCTCCTCGCCGTGGTCAACCTCTCGGGGACCTCGCATGCCGGCTACCGCCTCGGTTTTCCAGAGCCGGGCTCGTGGGAGCTGGTGATCAACACCGACGACTCCATCTACGGCGGCGCCGGCAACGACATCCCGCGCCACGTGCACACCGAGCCGACCCCGTGGGACAACCTCGATCAGTCGGTCGCCCTGCACCTGCCCGCCCTCAGCGTGCAGTACTACCGGCTGGTTTAGAACAGCGCGGACGCCAGGTTCGTGCGTGCGGTGATGACGCGCGGATCTGAGGCGTCGAAAAGCGTGAAAAGCTCAAGAAGGCGTTCCTTGGCGCGCGGCTCGGCCGTAACCAGCTCGGTCAGCCGCGCGAACGCCTTTTCTGGGGCCCCGGCCACGACCTCGGCGTCGGCCGCCGCAAGCTGCTTATCGACGTCCCCGGGGGCCGCCTCGGCCTCCGCAATCGGGTCTGTTTCGCGGTTGTCCGGGTCGAGGCGCTTGAGCACCCCGACCGTGGCCTTCGCCTGCGCGATCTCGGGGTTGTTCGGCTCCTCGGCGAGCAGCGCGTCGTAGACCTCGATCGCCGCGTCGAAGTCCCCCCTGTTCAGCGCCTCGGTCGCCGCGTCCAAGCGCGGGTCTTCGTGCGGCTGCTCCTGACCGGGTTCCTCGTCTCCCAGCCCCTCGAGCTGCGGGCCGATCTGCGCAACAAGCGCTGCCACCCACTGCTCGAGCTGCGCGCGCGGCTGCCCACCCTCGAAACTGGTCACGGGGCGGCCCGCCGCGAGCGCGAGCGTCGTGGGCACGCTGCGCACCCCGAGCATCTGCGCGAGCATCGGGTGGGCGTCCGCGTCGACGTAGGCCACCCGGAACGCCCGCTGGCCGTCCGCCAGCTCCCGGAAGGTGGCCTTGAGCTCGTCCGATTGCGGCGAGCGCGCGGAGCCCACCACGACGATGACGGGCACCTGCACAGAACGCTTGAGCACCTCCTCCTCGAGGTTGTCCTGGGTGGCCTCGATAAAGGCCTGAAAACCCGCGTGCGCCCCGCTGCCCTGCTGCGCCAGCCCCGGCAGGTCGACCGCTCCTGCTTCAAAGTCCGCCATGTGCTTTACTCCTCGCTTTCAAAGTGCTTGTTTAACGATTCCATCTTCTGGTGCAGCATGTCCGAGTACCCAGGCCGGATGTCCGCCTTGACCACGAGCGACACCCGCGGAGAGACCTCGACCACGGCCTGCGTGGCCCGCTTGATCACGTCCATGACCTCGTCCCACTCGCCCTCCACGGTGGTAAACATCGCGGTGGTCTCGTGCGGCAATCCGGACTCACGTACCACACGCACCGCCCGTGCCACCGCCGCGGACATCTCCGCGTGCGCGTTGTCCGTCACGGTGGGGGCAACCGAAAAAGCAGCAATCATGGGCTCTAGCTTAGCGACGCCCCCAGCACCCCTTATGCCAGTGCCGCCGGTCCTCGGCCCCGCGCCCCGTCTCCTTCGGCCACGCCACCACGTGCGCGACCCCGGGCGGGATGTTCTGGTTGCACCCCGGGCACACGTAGTACTTCGTCGCAGCCGCGGCGCCGATCGCGCGCACGAGGTAGGGCTCCCCGCGTGTCCACGACGGCCCCTCCACCTCCTGCGTGCCCAGAAACGTCGACCCGTCGCGGGGGAGGATATACGCGGGCGTCGTGCGGGCCCTCCTGTTGCGCCGCGGCATGGCCTAGAACAACCTCAGCTCGTTCGACTGGATCCCCCGCAGCTCGTCGTAGTCGAGGACAAGGCAGCGAAAGCCCCGATCCTCCGCGAGCGTCCGGGCCTGGGGTTTGATCTCCTGGGCGGCAAAAACCCCGGTGACGGGCGCGAGCAGGTCGTCCCGGTTGAGCAACTCAACGTAACGGCTTAGCTGCTCCACGCCGTCAATGCCACCGCGGCGCTTGACCTCCACCGCAACCGTGTGCCCGCAGGAGTCGCGCGCCAGCAGGTCCACCGGCCCGATCGCCGTCGGGTATTCCCTCCTGATGAGCGAGTAGCCCTCGCCGAGAGTCGTGATGTGCTCCGCGAGCAGCTTTTGCAGGTGCGCCTCCACCCCGTCTTTGACCAGTCCCGGGTCCACTCCGAGCTCCACAGACGTGTCGTGGATAACCTCCTCCAGCGTGATCCGCAACTGCTCGCCTCCCGCGTTTTCCACGATCCACATCGTCTCGCCCGTGTCCGCCCCGTCCACGTCGAGGACCGTTTCCTCCGTCAAGGTGCACGGGGACGTCATCCAGTTCAGGGGCTTATATGCGCGGTCGTCCGCGTGGATGGAGACGGACCCGTCGGCCTTGACCATGATCAGTCGCTTCGCTGAGGGCAGATGCGCGTCGAGGCGCCCCACGTAGTCAACCGAGCACTGGGCAATGATCAAACGCATGCACCCAGCGTACCGCCCTCCGGCGGAGCCTAGGCCTTGCCCCTCCCCCGGTGCGCTAGGTAGGCCTTGTAGGCACTTCCGCGCTGCTGCTGGCGCCGGTCCGGCGCCGACTCAACCCAAGATACGAGCGCCATCTGGGCGTGTCGCTCGCCGGCAAACTCGAAGTTGCCGGACGAGCTGGTGATCTCCATGACCACCGCGACCTCCGGCATGAAGTCGCGCTCCTGCTCCGTGAGCTCGCGGAAGCCCGTGATCGTGATTTCCCGCCGATCCAGCACGAGGTCGTGGCAGAACGACAGCGAGCGAAGCTTGAAAAACTCCAGCTCCTCCCCCGAGTAGCGCAACACCCCGTGGCGCCAGCCGTGAAGCCCGCTCGCGGGGAGCTTTCGAAAAAGTCCTTGGGCGCCAGAGTTGCGGAACCTGAGGAAGCGCCACGCCGCGGCAACCCCCGCTACGACGCAGACGAGCAGCACCGCAACAAACGCAAACTTCATCTGCCGCCCCTTCCTCTTCACCGGTCCGTCTCCTTCTCGTACAGCCGGCACATATAAACCCGACGTCGACGCGTTGAAGGGAATTGTAATTCTCCCCGGTACAGAAGCAAACCGACAAAAGTCGGAGTCCCGCGGCAACGCGACCGGCGCGGAACCGGGCTGAGTCGAGGCTTGTCACCAGCGCACACGAGACGCGAAAATCCCCCGCCGTTGAACTAGCCCCCGAAAGTTGGACTGGTTTAATTCTAGGCGGTTAGGGTTTCCAGGGTCTGATTCCGGTATTGCATCGGGGTCAGGCCCTTGAGTCGTTGTTGGAGTCGTTGCGTGTTGTACCACTGGATGTACTCGTCGAGCGCGGCGGTGAATTGCTCAATGGTGTCGAAGACTTCTCCGTGGAACATTTCGGTTTTCAGGTGGCCGAAGAAGTTCTCCATGACTGCGTTGTCGTAGCAATTGCCTTTGCGTGACATTGACTGGACTCCATGGTGCTGGCTAATCAGGGTGCGCCAGGATGAGTGCTGGTACTGGAATCCTTGATCGGTGTGGATCATCCAGCCCGGCTCTGGAGCACACGCTTCGATCGCCTGCGCCAACGAGGCCGAGGTCAACGCTGTGGTTGGCGATGTGGCCACTGTGTGGGCGACGATTGCGCGGTCGAACAGGTCCATCACCGGTGAGAGATACACCTTGCGGCCGGCGACCTTGAACTCGGTGACGTCGCTGACGAAAACAGAGTTGGGCTTATCCGGGGTGAAGTTGCGCTCGAGTGTGTTCTCGGCGATGTGACTGGTTGTGCCTGTGTAGGAGATGTAGGGCCTGCGCTGGCGGATCTTGGCCTTCAAGCCCATCTCACGCATGAGCTTTAAGACAAGTTTGTGGTTAACTATCCAGCCCTGGTTACGAAGGTCGAGCAGTACCCGCCGGTAGCCGTAGCGGTGTTTGTTGCGCTCGAAACTGTCCCGGATCGCCTGTTTGAGCTCGGCATGTTTATCCGGTGCGGTGAGTCGTTTCTGGTGGTAGAAGAATGTCGAGCGTGCCATACCGGCCGCATCCAGGAGGTACTCCAAGCGGTGGTGTGACTTGAGGATGACGATCGCCTGGGCTTTTAGGCGTGTCCCTGGTTCCTCAAGTCCCGCAATTTTTTTAAGTAGGCGATTTCCGCTTCCAGCCGTTCAACCTGGCAGCGAAGCTTTTCTTCCTCAGAAAGCACCTTCGGTTTGCCTGAACCTTTCGGCCTGCCCTTCGGCTTCGGGCGCAGAGCCTCGTCGCCGCCTTTGCGCCACTTAATCACCCAGTCCTTGACGAGTTGATCGGATGAAAGATTGAACTCTCGGGCAAGATCCATCTTCGACTCACCGGCCAGATGACGTTCCACAACCTCCTTCTTCGTCTCGAAGGAGTAGCGCTGCTTGTTCGGTTTCTCCACGAGACATAGCCTGCCACGCAGTTGGAAACGGCGATAGAGGCAGCGCGCTGCATCCCTCGAGACACCGACAACACGAGAAGCGGCGTGGGAACCCATTCCCTGCTCAAAAAGGTCGACTAACTGCTCACGCTGAACTTCACTCAGCGAACTACGTGCTCTCAAAGAACATGCTCCCCACTAGTTGTTAGCAACTGATTTCTCAGTCCAACTAATGGGGAGCAGTTCACGTCAGGCGGGGGATGCGCTCCGAGCGGTACCGGATGCCTAGCTCCCGGAGTTCCGGCGCACGGCCGCGAGCTCGGCCTCGGCGCGGGCCTTGGCCTGGTCGTCGTCAGCGTCGAGCTCGCTCTTCGCGGAGGCGGAGTCGACCTCGTCGGCGAAAATGGCGTAGTCCGCAAGGACGGTCACCTTATCGCCCTGCACGGAGAGGAACCCGCCCTGCACGGCGGCGACGACGCGGTCGCCGTCGACGGGACGGATCGTCACCACACCGTTTTCCTTGAGCTGTCCAAGAAGCGGCTCGTGGCCGGGCAGGATACCGATCTCACCCTCGGTGGTCTGAGCCGTGAGGATGCTGGCCTGACCCGACCAGAGCATGCGGTCGACCGAGACCAGTTGCACGGTGATGTCAGCCATGTCGGCCCTCCTACTTGTCCTGCAGCTTCTTGTACTGAGCCTCGACGTCGTCCAGACCGCCAAGGTTGTTGAAGGCCTGCTCCGGGTAGGCGTCGAACTCGCCCTCGCAGAGCTTGTCGAAGGCCTCGATGGTCTCCTCGAGCGGCACGTAGGAGCCCTCGTCGCCGGTGAACTTCTTCGCCACGAAGAAGTTCTGACCGAGGAAGCGCTGGATCTTACGCGCGCGCATGACGGTGACCTTGTCCTCTTCGGACAGCTCGTCCATACCCAGGATGGCGATGATGTCCTGCAGCTCCTTGTTCTTCTGCAGGATACCGATGACCTTTTGGGCAACCGAGTAGTGGCGCTCGCCGACAATGCCAGGCTCGAGGATACGAGAGGTCGACGTCAGCGGGTCCACGGCGGGGTAAATACCCTTCGACGCGATGGAACGGGACAGCTCCGTCGTGGCATCGAGGTGGGCGAAGGTCGTCGCCGGGGCCGGGTCGGTGTAGTCGTCGGCAGGCACGTACACGGCCTGCAGCGAGGTGATCGAGCGGCCCTTGGTCGAGGTAATGCGCTCCTGGAGCACACCCATCTCGTCGGCAAGCGTGGGCTGGTAGCCCACCGCCGACGGCATGCGGCCGAGGAGGGTGGACACCTCGGAACCGGCCTGGGTGAAGCGGAAGATGTTGTCGATGAAGAGCAGCACGTCCTGGTTCTGCTCGTCACGGAAGTACTCCGCCATGGTCAGGCCGGACAGGGCCACGCGCATACGCACCCCGGGCGGCTCGTCCATCTGGCCGAAGACAAGGGCGGTGTCCTGGAGCACGCCCATGTCTTCCATCTCGAGGAACAAGTCGGTGCCCTCACGGGTACGCTCGCCGACGCCGGCGAACACGGAGGTGCCGGAGAACTCGCGAGCGATACGGGTAATCATCTCCTGGATGAGGACCGTCTTGCCCACGCCGGCGCCGCCGAAGAGGCCGATCTTGCCGCCCTTGACGTAGGGGGTGAGAAGGTCAATGACCTTAATGCCGGTCTCGAGGATCTCGGTCTTGCCCTCGAGGTCCTTGAATGCCGGCGGGTCGCGGTGGATGCCCCAGCGCTCGCCCTCCTCGCCCACGGACGGGTCGTCCAGGCACTCACCAAGCGCGTTGAACACGTGGCCCTTGACCTGGTCGCCGACCGGTACGCTAATCGGCTTGCCGGAGTCACGCACCTGGGCGCCGCGGACCAGACCGTCGGTCGGAGCCATGGCGATGGTACGAACGAGGTGGTCGCCCAGGAACTGCGCCACCTCGAGGGTGATGGTCCTGGACATCTTGTCTAGGTCGATGTCGACCTGAAGAGCGTTGTAGAGCTCGGGCAGTTCGCCGCGCGGGAACTCCACGTCGACGACTGCACCGATGACGCGCACGACGCGGCCTTCGCCGGAGCCAGCCTGGGACTCGGCTCCGCCCGACGGCTCGTCGGTGCGCTCCTCAATCGAGTGAGCAGTAGTCATGTTTTAGTCACTTTCTCCGCTACCCGACAGCGCGCCAGCGCCGCCGATAATTTCG
This sequence comes from Corynebacterium timonense, assembly GCF_900105305.1. Lineage (NCBI taxonomy): Bacteria > Bacillati > Actinomycetota > Actinomycetes > Mycobacteriales > Corynebacteriaceae > Corynebacterium > Corynebacterium timonense. The sequence continues at coordinate 1,198,228 of NZ_LT629765.1, forward strand.
GTGATTTCCTGGGTGATTTTAGCCTGACGGGCTTGGTTTGCCTCACGCGACAGGTTGTTGGCCAGGTCCGTCGCGTTGTCCGTTGCGTTCTTCATGGCGGTCCTGCGCGACGCGGACTCCGACGCGGACGACTCCAGAAAGATCGAGTACAGGCTCCTAGAGACGTACGCCGGCAGCAGCTTGTCCATCAGCGTGTCGGGGTCCGGCTCGAAATCCATGTCCGGCTGGAGCTCGCCGCTTGTCGACGCCTCCTGCTCCTGCTCCTGCCCGGAACCGTTGATATTCGTCTCAATGGGGAGCAGCTGATGAACGCGGGCCTCCTGGGCGAGCATGGACACGAACTCCGTGTAGACCACGTGCACTCGGTCGAACCCGGGGACGGCTTCTCCTTCGGGGGCGTTGAGCCCCTCGCGCCACTTCACTTCGCCCTCGGAACCGGCGAGGAAGCCGTCGACGATGTGACGGCGCACGTCGTGAGTTTCTTCCCACGTCGGCTTCTGGGACCACCCAGTCCACGCCCCGGCGATGTCCATGTCGCGGAACCTAAAGTGCGTGACGCCCTTGCCACCTGTGACGTAGCGAACCACGTCGTAGCCAGACTCCCTGAGCATGCGCTCCAGGCTTGCCGCCTTCTTTAGCACGTTGTGGTTGTAACCGCCAGCCATACCGCGGTCGGAGGTGACCACGAGGATTGCTGCGACCCGACCGTTCTCACGCTCGCGGAGCATGGGATGGTCGAGGGAGCTCGCAGCGGCGAGGCGTTCCATGACGTTAGTCATTTCGTCGGCGTAGGGCTTTGCCGCCGCGACGCGTTGCTGGGCCTTCGTGATCTGCGAGGTCGCGATCAGCTCCTGGGCCTTGGTGATCTTCTTCGTGGAGTTGACGGACCTGATGCGGTCACGCAGTTCGCGAAGAGTTGCCATGGTGTACTTCCCTCCCTTCCTTAAGTAGTGGTTTTTTCCAAGTAGCGGCTACTTGGAGCGGTTAACGTTGAGCTTGTTCTTCGACACCTCGTTGGAGTCGAGGGCTTCGGCTTCCTCCTCGCGGACGATGCGCTTGCCCTCGCTGGTCTTGAAGGTGCGAGCGAAGTCGGCGTTCACGCGGGTGAGAGTCTCCTTGGACTGGTCGTCTAGGGCAGCCCCGCCGGCGATCTGCTCGTAGACCTCGGGCGCCTTGGAGCGCAGGTGGTCGTGCAGCTCGAATTCGTAGCGGCGGACATCTTCGACGGGAACGACGTCGAAAGCACCCTCGTTGGCGAGCCAGATGGAGATGATCTGGAATTCCACGGCCTGCGGCGAGTTCTCCGGCTGCTTGAGCAGCTCAACGAGGCGCTGGCCGCGCTCGAGCTGGCGCTTTGACGCGGAGTCGAGGTCGGAGGCGAACGCCGCGAAGGCCTCGAGGTCGCGGTAGGCCGCGAGGTCGAGACGCAGGTTACCGGCGACCTTCTTCATGCCCTTCGTCTGTGCGGCGCCACCGACACGGGACACCGAGATACCGACGTCGATGGCCGGACGGACGCCCTGGTTGAACAGGTCGGACTGGAGGAAGACCTGGCCGTCGGTGATGGAGATCACGTTCGTCGGGATGAAGGCGCCCACGTCGTTCGCCTTCGTCTCGATGATCGGCAGCGCGGTCAGGGAGCCGCCACCCAGCTCGTCGTTGAGCTTTGCGGCGCGCTCGAGGAGGCGGGAGTGCAGGTAGAACACGTCACCCGGGTAGGCCTCGCGGCCCGGCGGGCGGCGCAGCAGAAGCGAAATCGCGCGGTACGCCTCGGCCTGCTTGGTCAAGTCGTCGTAAATGACCAGGACGTGCTTGCCCTGGTACATCCAGTGCTGGCCGAGGGCTGCGCCGGAGAAGGGCGCAAGCCACTTGAAGCCAGCGGAGTCGGACGCGGGAGCAGCCACGATCGTGGTGTACTCGAGCGCGCCGTGCTCCTCCAGGGTGGCGCGAACGCCAGCGATGGTCGAGCCCTTCTGGCCGATGGCCACGTAGATGCAGCGCACCTGCTTCGAGGGGTCGCCCGTCTCCCAGAAGGACTTCTGGTTCAAGATGGTGTCGATGCAGACCGCGGTCTTGCCGGTCTTGCGGTCGCCGATGATCAGCTGGCGCTGGCCCCGGCCGATGGGGGTCATGGCGTCGATCGCCTTCATACCCGTCGCCATCGGCTCCTCCACCGGCTGGCGGTCGAGAACGCCCGCGGCCTGCAGCTCGAGGGCACGCTCTTCGTCGGACTCGATGGCGCCGAGGCCGTCGATCGGCTGGCCTAGGGGGTTAATAACGCGGCCGAGGAACTTCTCCCCGACCGGGATGGACAGGACCTCTCCGGTCCTCTTGACTGTGTCGCCTTCGGTGAGGGACTCGAAGTTGCCCAGGACAACGACACCGATGGTGTCGGTGTCTAGGTTCTGTGCAACGCCGATGACACCGTTGGGGAACTCGAGCAGCTCGTTCGTCATGCAGCTCGGCAGCCCAGAAACCTGGGCGATGCCGTCTGCAGCCGAAGTCACCACGCCGACCTCCTCACGGGAGGCCTCCGCAGAGTAGCTCGAGGTGTAGTTCGCTATCGCGCTACGGATCTCATCGGAGGAGATCGTCAGCTCCGCCATGTTCTTCCTGCTCTCGGTAGTTGGTTCCAGCATATTTTTGTCTAGTAGGCCATCTCTGCCGCGAGGTCGGCGCGAAGACGCGCGAGCTTGCCGCGCGTCGACCCATCGATCTCCTCGTGGCCGACGCGGATGATCATCCCGCCGAGGAGGCTGGGGTCAACCTCGGTGTGGATGGCCATCTCCCGGCCGTAAATGGTTTCAAGCTTGCCGGCGAGCGCCTCGCGCTGGGAGGCATCGAGAGCCTCGGCGGAGGTGACGCGAGCGACGGCCTTGCCGCGCATGTCCGCGACCAACGCCGCCACAGCGGCGAGATCGTCGACCGGGTTGTGCTCAGGGCGCCCGATCACCTGGAGCGCGAGGGCCTCGGTGAACATCGTCACTTTGCCGTAGATCACGTTGGCCAGCAGGCCGCGCTTTTGTTGTGCACCAGCAGTGCGGTCAGCAAGAAGCTGGGTGAGCTGCTTCTCCTGCTCCAGCAGCACCGAGAGCTGGAAGAGCTCGTCTTCCACCTCTTCGAGCGTGCCCTGGTTCTCGGCACCCAGCAGAAGTGCTCGGCGGCCGAGCCAGACCAGGCCCGTGCGCAGGTCTCGGCTCGAGGACCACTCCTCTCGCGCGACAGCACGAAGGATCTGGGCGGTGGGCTCAGCCACCTTCTCACCAAAGACCGTCAGCAGGATGCCCTCCCGCTGGTCAGCGTCGAGGGCGTTGTCTGCGACCGCGACACGCAAAGAGCGGTCGAGGTCCAGCTGGTCCACGACGAGGAACAGCTCGGTGCCGATCTGCGCTGCGACAGCGACGGTGTCGCCGGAGGTGCGGATGAGCTCGTCGAGCTTCTCCGCCACATTGTTTCGTGCTTCGCGACTAGCTGCCTTCATCTCGCCTACTTCCTCGTCGAAACGCTGTCGAGCTCAGCCAGGAAGTCGTCGATCGTCGACGAGCGACGGGTGGTGTCCGACAGCTCGGTGCCGAGCAGGCGCTCGGCGAGGGTGATCGAGTTCTGGCCCATCTCGGTGCGCAGTTCGGAGACAACCTGCTCGCGGGAGGCAAGCAGCTGCTTCTCACCGGCTTCGACAATGCGGCGGGACTCCGCTTCGGCGTTGGCGCGGGCCTCGGCCTCGATTTCCTTACCGCGGGCGCGCGCGGCCTCGCGGATCTCGGCGGCTTCGGCGCGGGCCTCGGCGAGCTCGGCGTTGTTCTTCTCCAGGGCAGCCTTGGCCTCCGCCTGGGCGACCTCGGCACGTTCAATGCCGCCCTTAATGCGGTCTTCGCGCTCCGCAAGAACCTCTTGGAACTTAGGAAGCACAAACTTCCAGAAGAGGATGAAGACGACGACGAAGACGACCAGAGACCACACCACGTCGTACATGGGGGGAAGAAGGATCGAGGGCTCGCCCTCCAAGGGGAGCTCAGCGCCTTCTGCCGCCACGATAAATTCGGTGACGTTCGTCATAGGTTGCTCCTGCTCTAAAAAGGTGTACGTGGTTGCGCTGGTTCTTTTTAGAACAGGAAGCCGGCGACGAGGCCGATCAGGGCGAGCGCCTCAACGAAGGCGATACCCAGGAACATGGTGGTGCGCAGCTGGCCGGCCATCTCGGGCTGGCGAGCCATGCCCTCGACGGTCTTGCCGACGAGCATGCCGATACCAATGCCGGGGCCGATGGTGGCGATGCCGTAGCCGATGGACTGCAGGCCGTCGAAAGCGGTGACGGTCTCTTCTGCCTGAGCGAGGATGATGTCGTTCATGTGAAAGTCGTTCCCTTTCTTGGTGCCCCAGCCGCGAGGTGTGTGCGGCGGGGCGTGTGACGAAATGTGGAGGGGGTATTCAGTTTGGCCTGGGTGTTCGCGCCGTTGTTAGTGCGAATCCGCGTGCAGCGATAGTTCGATGTACACCGCCGTCAGGAGGGCGAAGATGTACGCCTGCAGGAAGATAATGATCAGCTCGTACAGGGTGAACAGCAGCGCCGCGATAATCGTCAGACCACTCAGGGCCGTCCATGCGTTGAGCTGCCAGAAGAAGAAGTTCGTGGCGGAGTACAACAGGACGAGAATGATGTGGCCGGCCAGGAAATTCGCCATGAGACGAAGAGCTAGTGTGACCGGACGCAGAATGAAGGTCGAGAAAATCTCGATCGGCACCACGAGGATGTGGAGGAAGGGCGGCAAGCCGGGGATCACGACCGAGTGCTTGAAGTAGCTTGCGCCGTAGCGCTTCACGCCAGCGTAGATCATCGCAATGTAGGCCACAACGGCGAGCACGATCGGCATACCGATACGCGCGTTCGGGGAAATGTTGAGGCCCGGGATGATCGTGGCTGCATTCATGAACAGGATCGTGAAGAAGATGGTGGCAATAACCGGCAGGAACCGCTTGCCGTCCTTCTTCCCCAACGTGTCTTCCGCGATCTGGACACGGACAAAGTCCACGCCCAGCTCCGCGACATTCTGCAGGCCTTTAGGAACCAGCTGCGGCTTCCTAAACGCAATGACAAAGAGGAGCACCAAGACAGCCGCCACGAAGAGGCGGACGATCATGATGCGATCCAGCGCGAACCACCCATTGGCGAAGTCCTCACCAATGATGTGGCCATACGTCTGCCCCGGGAAAAATTCTGGACCAAGTGCGGGCGGGTGGAAGGTACCCTTCATGCCCTCGGCCAAAGTTGTAACGCTCAGCGTTCTCTCCCGTTCTCGGGCCGCACCCGTTGCCGGGCACGGTGCGATGGACGTCTTCAAGTGGGCTGCAACCGCGGCGGACTCCGTCGCACATCAGCAACCGCGGTGCAGGGGATGTTCCTTCAGGCAGTTTCACGCCAACTCGCAAGCAGGCCCATGTCCACCTCAAGCAAACCCAGCGGCTAGCCTAACAGGTTCCGTAGCATTTAGTCGCGTCAGGGGGCGTGGTCTCCACCCCCAGGCCAATACGCCGGGGATTCGTCACCTATCGACGTATACGACGCGCGTGGTGATGACCCCCCAGGCCTCCACCGCAAGTACCACCACGAGGGCGAGAATCGTCGTCACGCCAAAAGCGACGTGGTCGTAAAACTGCAGGTCGCGGATGAGCGCGAGGACGATAATCAAGACCACCATCTTGACTAGCCACCCACCGAGGACGATCGCCATCGTCGTCGACGGCGACGTGCCCGAGGACACGAGGACCGACAGCGCGGTCAGGAGCACGAAACCGCCGCCAATCGCGGCGCCCATGATCACGGCCCACAACCCCGGCAGCCCTCGGGTCGCACCCCACGCCATGAGAGAGACGATGGTCAGCGCGAGCAAAACCCAGCCGCCGAGTCGCAGCGCCCGCACGAGAGGGGCGCGGGGGTCGTCGAAGCCCGCCTCAGCGTCGTTGACCGCGAGGTCGCCTTCGCTTGCCGACGCCCCATGGGCGTCGCCGGCACCGTTTCCCTGCCCGTTTTCATGTGTAGTCACAGCTTCGCATCCTACCCGCGGCGCAAAAGTGTCTACGGTGGGGAGGTGTACGCGATTTCTTATGGAACCACACGAGGAGGAATCATGGCTCACAACGTTGCAATCATCGGCGCACACGGCAAGGTCGCCCGTCTGGCGGTGCCGCGCCTTCGCGAACAGGGACACACCGTCGTCGGACTGATCCGCAAGCAGGAGCAGGTCTCGGACGTCGAGGCGGACGGCGCGACGCCGGTCGTCTTCGACATCCAGGACAACGACACCGCCGCGATCGAAAAGCTTTTGCGCGAGCGCGAGATCGACACTGTCGTCTGGTCTGCGGGCGCCGGCGGTGGTAACCCGGAGCGGACCTACGCCGTCGACCGCGACGCTGCCAAGCGCGCGATCGACGCCGCGGTAGCGGCGGGCGTTGGCCACTTCATCATGGTCTCGTACTTCGGTGCCGGCCTCGACCACGGAGTGGACAAGGACAACGACTTCTACCCCTACGCGCAGGCGAAGGGCGAGGCGGACGACCACCTGGAGCGCTCCGGCCTCAACTTCACCCTGGTGCGCCCAAGCATGCTCACCCTGGAGGAGGGCACGGGCCGGATCGACGCCTCCGCCGACGAGCCCACCGAGACCAGCCGTGCCAACGTGGCCCGCGTCGTTGCCGCCGCTGTGGACAACGGCCCGGCAGGCGACGCCACGCTGAACCGCGTCATCGAGTTCAACGACGGCGAAACCCGCATCGAGGACGTTCTGGGCAACTAGCCGGGCCCAGCAGTCGGGTCCGTGTGTACCGGCCCGATCTTGCCCCGCATGAGCGGCACGGCCGTTAGCGCCGCCGCCGCGAGGAGCGCGGCGACGGTAAAGCCGGTGGCCCAGGTGACCGGGACGATGGAATAGCTCACCGCTCCGAAAGCGACGGCCGAGACCCACAGGTAGAGCACGAGCACCGTGCGGCGGTGGGTGTGGCCGAGCCGCAGGAGACGGTGGTGGATGTGCCCGGCATCGGCGGCAAACGGGCTCTGGCCGCGGGCGGTACGCCGGATCACCGCCCAGACGAGGTCGAGCACGGGTAGCGCGACGGCGGCGAGCACGACCACGATGGGGCTGATGAGCGCGACGAAGTCGGCCGCGCCGTAGAGGGACATGTTGATTTTTCCAGAGGCCGAGATCGAGGCGGCGGCGAGCAGAAGGCCGATGAGCATCGCGCCAGAGTCCCCCATGAAGATCCGCGCCGGCTCGAAGTTGTGGGGCAAAAACCCAGCGCAGATGCCCACAAGCGCCGCGCAGATGATCGCTGGCGGGTAGGCGGAAACGGCGCCGCCTTGGTCGTGGAGCACCGTCAGGGAAAAGACGAGGATGGCCCCGCCCGCGATCATTCCCAGCCCTGCGGCTAGGCCGTCAATACCGTCGACGAAGTTCACCGCGTTGATGAGCACAACGGTGAAGATCGCGCTCACCGTCACGCCCTGCACCTGGTCGAAGATGAGGGTGGTCCCTCCCCCGACCGGCAGGTAGAAAACAGTGAAGACGAGGCCGAGCAAGCTCATGAGCACGGCGGCGAAGAACTGGCCGATGAGTTTGGTCAACGCCCCGAGCTCGTACAGGTCGTCGACGATGCCAACGATGACAATTGCCCCCGCACCCGCGAGCACCGCCGTCATCTCAGGTGTGACGGGCGCGAAGCCGCGGGTCAGCGCTGGTAGCTGCTGGGCGAGGAAGACCGCGGCGACGAACCCGGCGAACATGGCCAGACCGCCGACGGAGGGCGTCGGCTGCGTGTGTACGTCGCGCTGCCGGATCTCGGCGACGCGCCCCGTGCGCACGAGGAGCGAGCGAAGCGGCCCGGTTGCCAGGTACGTAATGGCGGCCGCGACGAGCAGCACGAGGGCGAGCTCGCGCAGCGGCACTCCCGCTCCGCTCATTTACGTCCTCCGCAGTTGCTCCGCGTCCAGGCCGAGGACCTCGCCGATGCGCTCGGCGGGAATGGCCCCCTCGCGCAGAATGACGGGCTGCGGCCCCGAGATGTCGATGATGGTGGACGCCTGCCCCACCTCTGACTCGCCGCCGTCGAGGTAGACGGAGACCGCGTCGCCGAATTGCTGCTTCGCCCCGGCCGCTGTGACGGGCGCGGGGCTTCCCGAGATGTTGGCGCTAGATACCGCCATCGGCCCGACCTCCCGCAGCAGCTCGATGGCGAGCGGCTGGTTGGGCATGCGGACGAGGACGGTGCCGCGCGTATCCCCGAGGTTCCACGGCAGGCTGGGCGCCTCGGGCACCACGATCGACAGCCCGCCGGGCCAGAAAGCCTCGACGAGGGTTTTCGCCGTCTCGGAAAACTCCCGCACGAGCCCCTGGATGGTCATCCAGGAGCCGACGAGGACGGGCACGGGCATGTCTGGGCCACGGCGCTTGGTGGCCAGCAGCCTGGCTACGGCGTCGTTGTTGAAGGCGTCGGCGCCGATGCCGTAGACCGTGTCCGTGGGCAGGACCACGCACTGCCCGGCCCGCAGGGCCTCCACCGCGGCCTTGAGGCCCTTTTCCCGCCCCTCAGGGTCCAGACAGTTGTGGATCGTGCTCGGCATAGCTCTCCCTCGTCTTCTCCTCGGCTCGTGTCAGCCGTTTAGCTTACTCGCCGTGACAAAGCGGGCCCGACCCGTCAGGTCGTGCAGTACGGCTGGCTCTGCGAAGCGGCCCGCCGCTCGCACGGCCTCACACACCGCGCGCGAGGTGGTGTCGTCGTGCTCTATCCCCACGCTCCCGCCGGGGGAAAGGAGACGGGCGGCGACGGGCACGAGCCCGCGGATCGCGTCCATCCCCTCGGCGCCGGAAAAGACCGCCTCAGCGGGGTCGAAGTACACCTCCGGGGCAAGGTCGGGGTCCTCGGGCACATACGGCGGGTTCGCCACAACGAGGTCGATGCGGCCCGCGAGATCCTCAAGCAGCTCCGGGTCCGTCATGTCCCCCGCCAGCACGCTTATCGACGCCCCATTCGCCGCCGCGTTCTCCCGCGCGTAGCCGCGGGCCGTCGCGGAGCGCTCCACCGCGATGACACGGGCGTCCGGGCGGGCGCGCGCGATAAAGATCGCCAGCGCGCCCGAACCCGTGCCCAGGTCCACCACCAGCGGGTCCTCGGTATCGGCCAGCGCGTCCACCGCCCACTGCGCCAGCACCTCCGTTTCCGGGCGCGGGATGAACACCCCCGGGCCAACCGCGAGCTCCAGCGGGCCGAACTGCGCGCTGCCTGTGATGTGTTGCAGCGGCTCCCGCGCCGCGCGGCGGGCAATCGCGTCCGCGTAATCGCGGGCAAACCCTGCCGGCGCGTCGGTGAAGGAGAGGTACAGGGGCGGGACGTCGAGAAGCGACGCGGCGATAAGGCGTGCGTCGACCTCGGGCGTGGGCACGCCCGCGTCCCCCAGGGTGCGGGAGGCGCGGGCGATCACGTCGCGCAGGCTACTCGGCTTCAAGGCGCTCCTGGCGCTCGTGATTCTGGAGGGCTGTGATGAGCTCGTCCATGTTCCCGTCGAGCACGGAGTCGAGGTTGTTGGCCTTGTAGTTGATGCGGTGGTCCGAGATACGGTTTTCCGGCCAGTTGTAGGTGCGGATGCGCTCGGAGCGGTCCATCGTGCGCACCTGGGAGGCGCGACCCTGCGCGGCCTCCTCCTCCGCCTTCTCTCGCTCGATCTGGTCCAAACGCGCCTGCAGCACCTGCATGGCGCGGGCGCGGTTCTGGATCTGCGAGCGCTCGTTTTGGCAGGTCACCACGATGTTCGTGGGCAGGTGGGTGATGCGCACGGCCGAGTCGGTCGTGTTCACGCCCTGGCCGCCCTTGCCAGAGGAGCGGTAGACGTCGATGCGCAGGTCCTTCTCGTCGATCTCCACGGAGCCGACCTCCTCCGGCTCCGGGTAGACGAGCACGCCCGCGGCAGAGGTCTGGATGCGCCCCTGCGACTCAGTCACCGGGATGCGCTGGACGCGGTGCACGCCGCCTTCGAACTTCAGCTTGCTCCACGCCCCGTCGCGCGAGGGGTTCTTGGACTTAATGGCCACCGTCATGTCCTTCGCCCCGCCCAGGTCGGACTCGGCAAGATCGAGGACGTCCCAGGTCAAGCCGTTCTTTTCGCAGTACTTCTGGTACATGCGGGCGAGGTCGCCGGCGAACAGGGCCGCCTCCTCGCCGCCCGCGCCGGCCTTGATCTCCATGATGATGTCGTCCCCGTCGTGCTCGTCGCGCGGGGCGAGCAGGTCGGCCAGCTCCTCCTCCAGGCGGACAATCTCGCCCTCGAGGCGGGAAGCCTCCTCGGCGAAGTCCTTGTCCTCCGCGGCCATCTCGGCGGCGGCCTCGTGGTCCTCGCGGGCCTGCACCAACTCGTCGTTGACCTTGATGATCGGCTGCAGCTCCGCGTAGCGCTTCGAGAGCTTGCGGAAGCGCTCTTGGTCCCCCGCGATGTCCGGGTCGCCCATCTGGGCCTGGATGCCCTGGTACTCGGAGACGTAGTCGTCGACTAGCGAGACGTGCGAAGCGCCTTCGCTCGTGCCCTTGGCCATTAGATGTACTCCTCCTCCGACTGGGCCGCCGCCATCGGCGCGGACTGCGCGACGCCCATGAGGAACTCGCCGTTGGACTTCGTCTTCTTCAGCTGCTTGATCAGCATGTCGATCGACTGCTGCGGGTCGAGCGCGGACAGGACGCGGCGCAGCTTGTGCATGACGCGCGCCTCCTCCGGGCTCATGAGCAGCTCGTCCTTGCGGGTGCCCGAGGGGTTCACGTCCACGGCCGGGAAGACGCGGCGCTCCGCGATCTTGCGGTCCAGCTTCAGCTCAGCGTTGCCGGTGCCCTTGAACTCCTCGAAGATGACCGTGTCGCCCGCGGAGCCCGTCTCCACCATCGCGGTGGCGATGATCGTCAGCGAACCGCCCTCCTCAATGTTGCGGGCGGCGCCCAAGAAGCGCTTCGGCGGGTAGAGCGCGTTCGAGTCCACGCCGCCGGAAAGGATGCGCCCGGAGGCCGGCGAGGAGTTGTTGTAGGCGCGGCCGAGGCGCGTGATCGAGTCGAGCAGGACCACCACGTCCTGGCCCATCTCCACCAGGCGCTTCGCTCGCTCGATCGCGAGCTCCGCCACGGCGGTGTGCTCGCTCGGCGGGCGGTCAAAGGTGGAGGCGATGACCTCACCCTTGACGCTGCGCTGCATGTCGGTAACTTCCTCGGGGCGCTCGTCGACGAGGACGACCATGAGGTAGCACTCCGGGTTGTTTGTCGCGATCGCGTTCGCGATGTTCTGCAAGATGGTCGTCTTGCCCGCCTTGGGCGGGGAGACGATCAGCGCGCGCTGGCCCTTGCCGATGGGCATGACCAAGTCGATGACGCGCGTGGTCAGGATGTTCGGCTCCGTCTCCAGGCGCAGACGCCGGTTCGGGTACAGCGGCGTGAGCTTGTGGAACTCCTTGCGCTGGCGCGACTCCTCCGGGCTCATGCCGTTGACGGAATCAACCCGAACCAGCTGGTTGTAGCGCTGGCGGTTGCGCCCGGAGCCGTGGGAGTGGCCCTGCCCGTTCGCGCGCACCTGTCCGATCACGGCGTCGCCCGCACGAAGGCCGTTGGAGCGCACCAGCTTGTTGTTGACAAAGACGTCCGCGGAGTTCTGGCGGTAGCCGGTGGTGCGGATGAAGGCGGAGTTGTTGTCCACCACGTCGACAATCCCGGCAACCTCCTGCAGGTCGGCCGGGTCGACGTCCTGCTGGTTTTGGTTGTTGTTACCGCCATCGTTGTGGCCGTCGCCCCGGCCACGGTTGCGGTTGCGGCGATTGCGGCGCCCGCGGCGGTTACCGCCCTCGTTATCGTCCCGGTTTTTGTCCCGGTTTTTGTCCCGGTTGTTGTTGCGGCCACCGTTGTTGCCGTTGCCGCCGTTGCCGCCGTTGCCTGCGTCGCCCTGCTGGTCCCCTGAACCACCATCGTGGGAGTTGTTCTGGGAATTCCCGTGGGAGTTGTCGTGCTGCTGACGGGCGCGGTTGCGGCGGGCCCGGCGGGCGGCGGAGCGCGACTCGTAGTGCTGCCCGTCGCCGTTGCCGGAAGTGCCGTCGGTGGAACCGCCGTCGTGGGAGCCGCCGTCGGACGCGTTCTGCGCGTCCCGCTGCTCGGGCTGGTCGGGCCTCCCGGACTTCTCGGACGCGTCTGGCGTGGACGCCTTCCCCGTCTTCAGCGCGGCGCCTTCCCCGTCCGCGGGTGCGGAGGCGCGGCGAGCGGAGCGCCGGCGGGGAGCGTCCTCGCCAGCCTCCGCCTTTGCGGCGTCCTTGCGCGGGACGACCCCGGTGGTGATCGCCTGGATCAGTTCGCCTTTGCGGAGCCCGGACAGCCCCTTCAGGCCCTTGTCGGCCGCAATCTTGCGCAGTTCTGGGATCTTGAGCGCAGCCAGGTTCTCGCCTGCTGCGTTGGTGCCCGATTCGGTCACGGATGTCCTTTCGTCGCTCGCCCGGTTCGGTCGTGCTTTTCGCAATCGTTCTGCGCGTATACGCCGGGCAGCTTTCGTGTCCAATTTCTTCGTTGTGTTGCTCGCGCGGACAGCGCCGAAGCGTTTCTCATCCGCTCGCTCCCCCGCACTCGCGCGGCGCTCAGCCCGTGTCAGCGAGCCCTGCGCGGCGCCGAAAAAAAAGGGGGTGGAACCGCAGCCCGCGCTCTCACGCCCTGCGCGGGTGCGCGGGGATCGCTCATGAAGGTTCCGTGGATGAAAATTTCCGGGTCTGAAAATCCATGAGGAAGATTCATTGGCGGCCCAGCTGACATTGTAACGCACGACGCGGGAAGAACGCATACACGGGGCGTCGACAAGCGGGGCTAGAGTAGAACACATGCTCTCGACCATGCAGGAAGTGCCTTTTTCCGTCGGACGGATCCTCGAGTACGGCGAGACAATCCACGGTACGACGAAGGTGACGACGTGGCGCGCCGGGCAGGCCGAGGAGTCGAGCTTCGCGCAGGTCGGCGCCCGCGCTGCTGCCTTTGCTCACGCCCTCCACGACGAGCTCGGGATTGACGACGACCAGCGGGTGTCCACCCTCATGTACAACTGCGCGGAGCACCTCGAAGTGATGTTCGCCGTCGCCGCGAAGGGCGCCGTCTTTACGCCCTTAAACGTGCAGCTGCTCGAGGACCAGATCGCCTATGTTGTCAACCACTCCGAGGCCGAGGTCATCGTGGCCGACCCGCGCCTAGCGCCGAAGCTCGGCCGGATCCTCGCCCTGTGCTCCACGGTCCGCGCCGTCGTCTTCACCGGCGTCGAGCCGATCCAGGGCCCCGCCCGCGAGATGCCGGAACGCGTCGAGGTCTACAGCTACGAATCGCTTCTCGACGGCCGCCCGACGATCTACGAATGGCCCCAGCTTTCGGAAAACACCGCCGCTGCCCTCGTCTACTCCACCGCGACGACCGGCGCGCCGAAGGGAGTGGCCTACTCCCACCGCTCCATCTGGCTCGAGGCGATGAGCCTGCGCGCCACCGACTCGCTCGCGGTCAGCCACGGCGAGTCCTTCCTCTGCTGCATCCCCGTCTACCACGTGCTCAGCTGGGGCGTGCCCTTCGCGGCCTTCCTCGTGGGGGCCCCCCTGGTGCTGCCGGATTCGGACGTGTCGGCCCCGACGCTGGCCAAGCTCATCGCCAGCACCCACCCGCGTGTCGCGCACGGGGTGCCCACGCTGTGGATCCAGCTCATGGTCCACTACGTCCACAACCCGCCGGAGCGGATGAGCCTGACCGAGATCTACGTCGGCGGCTCCCCTGCCCCGCCGGCGCTAATCAAGGTGTGGGAGGAGCGCTACGGCGTCGACGTCGTCCACGTCTGGGGCATGACGGAGACCTCGACCGTGGGCACGATCGCCCGCCCGCCCTCGGGCGTGTCCGGCGAGGCGCGCTGGGCGTACCGCGTTTCCCAGGGGCGTTTCGCGCCGTGGCTCGAGTACCGCGTGGTCAACGACGGCGAGGTGATGGCCGCAACCGACCGTTCCCAGGGCGAGATCCAGGTGCGCGGGAACATGGTCGCCGCCTCCTACTACCACTCGCCGACGCAGGAGCCCGGCGAAGCAGCCAGCACGTTCCGCGGCGAGGACGTCTCTGACGCGCGCGATTTCTTTACCGCCGACGGCTGGCTGCGCACGGGCGACGTGGGCACAGTGACCAACGACGGCTTCATGACGCTCTACGACCGCGCCCGCGACGTCATCCGCTCCGGCGGCGAGTGGATTTACTCCGCGCAAGTGGAAAACCTCATCATGGAATCCCCTGTCGTCGTCGAATGCGCCGTCATCGGCTACCCCGACCGCAAGTGGGGCGAGCGGCCCTTGGCCATCACCGTCCTCTACGAGGGCATCGAGCCCACGAAAGAAACGGCGGAGAAGCTGCGCGCGTCCCTCCAAGGCACGCTACCGAGTTGGATGGCGCCGGAGTACTGGGCCTTCGTCCAGGCGATTGATAAGACGTCGGTGGGCAAGTTTGACAAGAAAGACCTGCGCAAGCACCTGGCCAACGACAAGTACGACATCATCTCGCTGCCCGGGCCGGGCAACCGCTCGCACGGTAACCCGACCTCGCAGCAGGTGGAGGACGCCTCCGAGGAGACGCGCGGGACGAGCCCCGGGGTCTAGCTCCGAGTCAGTTCCGCCGTGACGGGCCCGGCGATCGCCAGGTCGATGACGCGCAGGCCCGCCTCGCGGGCGGAATCGAGGGTCTTCTCCGGGACCGGCTCGGTGCTGAGCACCAGCACGGTCGGCCCGGCCCCCGACAGGAACGCGGCGTACCCGCGGTTACGTAGGTGGTTGACCCACTCCGCGGTCACCGGCAGCACGTCCGCCCGGTAGGGCTGGTGCAGGCGGTCGCGGGTGCCCTCCCACAAGAGTTCCGGGTGGTGCTGGATCGCCACCGTCATCACCGCGGCGCGCGAAACGTTGAAGCGGGCGTCGGTGTGGGTGACGTGGCTGGGCAGCACGTTGCGCACCGCGTTCGTGGAGGCGTGGAAGTCCGGCACGAGGGCGGTGGCCCGGATCGAGGGGTGGACGTCGAGACGCACTGCGCGATACGCGGGGTGCGACACCCCGTCGACGGGCACGTCGGTCCACGACACGACCGCCCCGCCGAGCACGGAGGCCGCCGCGTTGTCCGGGTGGCCCTCGAAGGCGGAGGACAGCTGGACCACGGCCTCGGTGTCGAGCGGACCGCCCGCCAGGGTGTTCGCCGCGACCACCCCGGCCACGGCGGCGGAGGCGGAGGAGCCCAGGCCGCGCGACTGGGGGATGGAGTTCGTGCACGTGACCTTGAGGCCCGGCGCCTCGACGTCGGCGGCCTTGAGCGCGGTGCGGATCGCCTTAACCACGAGGTGGGAGGAATCGCGGGGCAGCTCGCCGGCGCCCTCGCCGAAGATCTCGATCTGAAGGCCCGAGCGGGTGACCTCGACCTCGACGGTGTCGTAGATGCCTAGGGCGAGGCCGAGGGTGTCAAAGCCGGGGCCGAGGTTGGCGGAGGAACCGGGGACGGTGACGGTGGCTTTCAAGCCCGCGGGTAGTTCGATCGCCATTTACGCGTCCAGACGGATCACGGAGTTCACGGACCGCACGTCGTCGTGTTTCGCCAGGGTGTCCACGATCACCTGGAGGTCTTTCTCCCGCGCCTGGTGGGTGACCACGATGAGGTGAGCCTCGTCGCCCGACTCCTCCTGACGCACCGCGGACAGGGACACGCCCGCGTCGGCGAAGGTGCGCGCGAGGTCCGCGAGAACGCCCACGCGGTCGTTGACCGTCATGTTGATGTGGTAGCGGGTGCTCACTTCGCCGAAGTCGACGACCGGGTAGTCGGCGTACGGGTTGTCGGCGGGCGCGCGCCCGCCGTGGACCTTGTTGCGGGCCGCGCCGACGAGGTCGCCGAGTACCGCAGAGGCGGTCGGGGCGCCTCCGGCGCCGTTGCCGTAGAACATCAAACGCCCGGCGGCCTCGGCCTCGACGAAGATGGCGTTGTAGGACTTGTCCACGGCGGCAAGCGGGTGCTCGTTGGGCACGAGAGTCGGGTGCACCCGGGCGTTGACGCCGACGGTGGCGCCGTTGTCGTCGGTCAGCCGCTCGCAGATGGCGAGGAGCTTGATCGTCTCGTCCGACTTCTTCGCCGCCTCAATGTCGGCCGGGGTGATCTGGGTGATGCCCTCGCAGTGCACGTCGCCGTACGTGACACGGGTGTGGAAGCCCATCGAGGCGAGGATGGCGGCCTTGGAGGCCGCGTCGTGGCCCTCGACGTCCGCGGTCGGGTCCGCCTCGGCGTAACCCAGCCGCGTCGCCTCGGCGAGGGCGTCCTCGTAGCTCATGCCCGTGGTGGTCATCGCGTCGAGGATGTAGTTCGTCGTGCCGTTGACGATGCCGGAGATGCGCTGGACCTGGTCGCCGGCCAGGGAACGGCGCAGCATACCCACGACGGGGATCGCGGCGGCGACGGCGGCCTCATAGTAGAGGTCCACGCCGGCCTCGTTGGCTGCCTGCGAGAGCTCGTCGGCGTGCGCAGCGACGAGAGCCTTGTTGGCCGTCACCACAGATTTTCCGTTCTTCAGGGACTCCAGGACCAGCTCGCGCGGGTAGTCGATGCCACCGATGAGCTCGACGACAACGTCGACGTCGTCGCGGGTGATGAGGCTGCGGGCGTCGTCAGTCAGCGTGAGGCCCTGCACCTCGGGGGCATCCTTGTGTTTGTCCAGGTTGGACACTGCGACCCCGCGCACCTCGATCCGCCCGCCGATGCGCTGCTCCAGGTTGTCGGAGAATTCGCCGAGCAGGCGCAGGACCTCGGTGCCGACGGTGCCCTTTCCAAGGATGGCCACGCCTACGGCACCGCCCACTCCCTTGCCCGGGTAGTTCCCGTTGCGGTTTTCGGCATGTGTCGTCGTCATGTTCCTCGCGTTCTCCTGTCCTGCCCCTCACGCGCTGAACGCGCTGGGGCCTGGCTGGTAATGGCTATCAGTACACCTAACAAAAAAGTAGTGTACCGCTTAGTCTATATCTCGCACGCTCGGACTTCTAGTACTCGCGGGCGAGGATGTCCTCCACGCTCTCGCGCCGCACCATGGGGGTGATGTGTCCGTTGCGCACGGACACGACCGCCGGGCGGCCGAACGAGTTGTAATTCGACGACATGGAGTAGCAGTAGGCTCCGGTCGCGGCGAGCGCGACCAGGTCGCCGGAGGTGATGTCCGCGGGCCACGAGGCCTCGGCGACGAGGATGTCGCCGGATTCGCAGTGCGAGCCGACCAGCCGCGTGTCCACTGGGGCCCCGTCGAGGAAGCGGTTGACCACGCGGGCGTCATACTCCGACGCGTAGAGCGCCGGGCGGATGTTGTCGCTCATCCCGCCGTCGACGGCGATGTAGCGGCGCGTGTCCGTATACGAGGTGTGTACGTCCTTGATCGTGCCCGCGGTGTAGACAGTCACCGTCGACGGGCCCGCGATGGCCCGGCCCGGCTCGACCAGCACGGTCGGCGCGGGGATCTCTAGGTCGGCGGCGACGTCGTCGACCTCGCGCAGAAGGTCGGCGGCCACGGTGGTGACGTCGAGCGGCGCCTCGTCGGGCGTGTAGGCGATACCGTAGCCGCCGCCCAGGTCCAAGTACGTCAGCGCGACGCCGCGCTCCTGCCAGATCTGACGGTACAGGTTGAGCACGCGCTCGGCCGCGAGCTTGAAGCCCTCGGCGTCGAAGACCTGCGAGCCGACGTGGCAGTGCAGACCGGACAGCGAAAGATGCTCGGCCTCGAGCGCGTTCACTGCGGCGCGAAAGGCCGAGCCGGAGGCCAGCGAGAGGCCGAACTTCTGGTCCTCGTGGCTCGTGGCAACGAACTCGTGGGTGTGCGCGTCGACGCCGGGCTTGACGCGCACGAAGACCTCCTGGACGCGGCCGAGCTGGCCCGCCAGCTCGTTGAGCTCGGCAAGCTCCTGGTGGGAGTCGATGACGACGTGGCCGACCCCGGCCTCCAAGCACAGGCGCAGGTAGCTGGCCGCCTTGTTGTTGCCGTGCGCGGTGACGCGGTCGGCCGGAAAGCCGGCGGCCAACGCGATGCGCAGCTCGTTTTCGCTGGCCACGTCGAGCGCCAGCCCCTCCTCGTCGACCCATGCAGCGATCCGCCGTGTGAGGAAGGCCTTGGAGGCGTAGTGCACGTTGTGTGCTCCGCCGAAGGCGCGCGCCATGTCGCGGCAGCGGGAGCGGAAGTCGTCCTCGTCGACCACCATGACGGGCGTGCCGTACTCCTCCGCAATCTCGGTCAGCGGCACCCCGCCGATGGTGACCACGCCGTCTTCCTGCCGCGCCGCCCCGCGCGGCCAGACGTGGGCAGGTAGGTCGTTGAAGCTGTCGGTTGCGGCCACGAGCGCTACATCCTCTCCGGCGCGGTGACGCCGACGAGGCGCAGCGCGTTCGCCAGCACGTGGCGCGTGGCGGTGGCCAGAGCGAGGCGCGCGGCGTGGATCGGCTCCGGATCCTCGCCCGCCTTGGGCAGGATCTGGCAGGCGTCGTAGAACTTGTGGAAGGAGCTGGCCAGCTCCTCGGCGTAGCGGGCGATGCGGTGCGGCTCGCGCAGTTCGGCGGCGGCTCGGACAACCGCCGGGAACTCGCCGAGGGTGCGGATGAGGTCGCCCTCCTTCTCATGCGACAGCAGCGCGACGTCGGCCCCGGCGTGGTCAACCCCCGCCTCGGCCGCTTTGCGCTGGAGAGAGCGCAGGCGCGCGTGCCCGTACTGCACGTAATAAACGGGGTTGTCCGAGGACTGCTTCGTCCACAGGTCGAGGTCGATGTCGAGGGTCTGGTCCGCCGACGAACGCACGAGCGCGTAGCGCGCGCCGTCGACACCGATGGCGTCGACGAGGTCGTCGAGGGTGATGATCGTCCCGGCGCGCTTGGACATCTTCACCGGTTTGCCGTCGCGCACGAGGTTGACCATCTGCCCGATGAGCACCTCGACGGTCTCCGGGTCGTAGCCGAGCGCCTGCGCCGCCGCGCGCAGACGCGCGATGTAGCCGTGGTGGTCGGCGCCGAGCATGTAAATGGCCAGGGTGTGGCTGCGCTCGAACTTGTCCGCCACGTAGGCGATGTCGCCGGCGATGTAGGCGGCGTCGCCGTCGGACTTGATCACCACCCGGTCCTTGTCGTCGCCGAAGTCGGTGGAGCGCAGCCACCACGCGCCCTCGGACTCGTAGAGGGTGCCGTTGTCCTTGAGCGTCTGGATGGCCGCGTCCACGGCCCCCGATTCGAACAGGGAGTTTTCGTGGAAGTAGACGTCGAAGTCCACGCCGAACTCGTGCAGCGACTGCTTGATGTGGGCGAACATCATGTCCACGCCCTCGGCGCGGAAGAGTTCCTGCACGTCGGCGGGCTCGCCAGCGAGGGCATCGGGATGCTTGTCGACGACCCGCGCGGCGATCTCCGCAATGTAGTCACCGCCGTAGCCGTCGTCCGGGGTTGGCTCGCCCTTCGCCGCGGCCACCAGCGAGCGGGCGAAGCGGTCGATCTGCCCGCCGTGGTCGTTGAAGTAGTACTCGCGCGTGACCTGGGCACCGGAGGCCTCGAGCACGCGGCCGAGGGAGTCGCCGACGGCGGCCCACCGGGTCCCGCCCAGGTGGATCGGCCCGGTGGGGTTGGCGGAGACGAACTCGAGGTTGATCTTGTGGTCCGCATACGCGGCGGAGCGCCCGTAGTCGGCGCCCGCGGTGAGGATGTCGCTGACGATCTTGCCCTGGGCGCCGGTGGCCAGGCGTAGGTTGATAAAGCCGGGGCCAGCAGCCTCGGCGGTAGCGATGTCAGGGTCGGCCGAGAGGGCGTCGACAAGCCAGCCAGCGAGCTCGCGCGGGTTGGCGCCAGCCTTTTTGGCGACCTGGAGGGCGATGTTGGTGGCGTAATCGCCGTGCTCCGGGTTGCGCGGGCGCTCGACGGTAACCGTGTCGGGGACAACGGTGGCGTCGAGCTCGTGGGCCGTGAGAACATCGGTGGTGGCCCTCTTGATCGTGGCGGCAAGGTCTGCTGGCGTCATGGGCTAACAGTGTAATTGAGGCAGCGTACATCCTCTCTGTCGGGCCGCAGGCTCATAATTGTGGCGGATTCCGCCCCGCGCGCCGCGTCGGAAACGTACCATCTATCTGTCCACCATCCACCTGAGAAAACAAAAGGAAACACCCATGCGAGTAGCGCTGTTTTCTACGTGTATCGGTGATGCCCTGTTCCCGGACGCGCACAAGGCGTCCGCGCTGGTGCTGACCCGCCTCGGTTTCGACGTCGTCGTGCCCGAGGGGCAGACCTGCTGCGGCCAGATGCACGTCAACACCGGGTACCAGCGCCAGGCGGTGCCAATCATCGAGACTTACGTCGACGCTTTTTCCGACCCCTCCATCGACTACGTCGTGGCGCCGTCTGGCTCCTGCGCCGGCGCCGTGCGCCACCAGCACGAACGCCTCGCTTCGCGCTACGGCTCCCCCGGCCTCGCCCAGGCCGCCGCCGCCACCGCGAAGAAGACCTACGAGCTCACCGAGTTCATCGTCGACGTCGCCGGGACCACCGAGCTCGGCGCCTTCTTCCCTCACCGCGTCACCTACCACGAGTCCTGCCACTCCAAGCGCATCCTCGGCGTAGGCGAGCGCCCCTACCAGCTGCTGCGCAACGTCGACGGCCTCGAGCTCGTCGACCTGCCGTTGAAGGAAGAGTGCTGCGGCTTCGGCGGCACCTTCGCACTGAAGATGTCGGAGGTCTCCGCGGCGATGGTCGCCGACAAGGCCCGCCACATCAAGGAGTCCGAGGCGGAATACGTCACCGCCGGTGATTCCTCGTGCCTCATGAACATCGCCGGCGCGCTGAGCCGCCAGCACCTCGGCGTGCGCGCGCTTCATATCGCGGAGATCCTCGCCTCAACCAAGGACCACCCCTGGACCCCGACGTCCGCCGCATATTCGAGGGAGGCAATGCTGTGAAAGTCATGCTGGGCCGGCCCACCATGCCGCCGCGCGCACAGGGCCCGAGCAACCTGCGCGGGGACACAGCGTTCCAAAAGAGAGCCCACATCGAGCTTGACGACGTCACAAAGAGGCGCAACCTCGCCTACGCCACCACCTCCATCCGGCGCAAGCGCCAGGGCGTCGTCGACGAGCTGGACGACTGGGAGCAGCTGCGCGAGGCTGGCTCCACCATCAAGCGCGACGTGCTGGCGCGGCTTCCCGAGCTCCTCGAACAGTTCGAGGAGCAGGTCACCGCGCGCGGCGGCCACGTCCACTGGGCGCGGGATTCGCGCGAGGCCAACGACATCATCCGCTCCCTCGTCGAGGACACCGGCGAGACGGAGGTGGTGAAGATCAAGTCGATGGCCACCCAGGAGATCGCGCTCAACGAGGAGCTGGAAAAAGCCGGCATCCACGCCCAAGAAACGGACCTGGCTGAGCTCATCGTGCAGCTGGGCGACGACTTCCCCTCCCACATCGTGGTGCCCGCCATCCACCGCAACCGCGCCGAGATCCGCGACACGTTCGTGGAGAAGATGCCCACCGCCGACGAGTCGCTCACCAACGATCCAAAAGATCTGGCCGAGGCCGCCCGCATCTTCCTGCGCGAGCAGTTCATGAAGGCGAAGGTGGCCATCTCCGGCGCCAACTTCGGCATCGCGGAGACCGGCACTGTCTCCATCGTCGAGTCCGAGGGCAACGGGCGGATGTGCCTGACGCTTCCGGAGACCCTGATCAGCGTCATGGGCGTCGAAAAGCTCCTGCCCTCCTTTGCCGACCTAGGGGTGTTCCTGCAGCTTCTGCCCCGCTCGTCAACCGGCGAGAGGATGAACCCCTACACCTCGCTGTGGTCGGGCGTGACGGAGGGCGACGGCCCGCGCAACTTCCACATCGTGCTGCTCGACAACGGCCGCACCGCCGCGCTCGCCGACGACATCGGCCGCGAGGCCCTGAAGTGCATCCGCTGCTCCGCGTGCCTCAACGTCTGCCCCGTCTACGAGCGCGCAGGCGGCCACTCCTACGGCTCGACCTACCCCGGCCCGATCGGGGCGATCCTTACCCCGCAGCTGACCGGCATGGACTCGGCGAGCGACCCGAACGCCACCCTGCCCTACGCCTCCTCGCTGTGCGGGCGCTGCGACGAGGTCTGCCCCGTGAAGATCCCCATCTCCGACATCCTCCTCGAGCTGCGCCACCGCAAGGTCGAGGACCACACCCCTTTCGTCGAGTCGAAGGCGTTTTCCGCCATCAGCCTCCTGTGGAGCACCCCAGCGCTGTGGGACAAGGCCGTGCGCGCGGTCGCGCTCGGGCGGGTGCTCGGCGGTTTCAACCGGCAGATCTCCACCCTGCCCGCCCCCATGTCGGCGTGGACGAACTACCGCGACGTCGCCGTCCCGCCGAAGAAACCGTTCCGCGCCTGGTGGGACAGCGAGGAAGCCCGCACGTTGCTCGACAGCGCCCGCCCCAGCAACACGAACGAGGAGAACTAGCATGGCACGCACCGCAAAGCAGGAGATCCTCTCCCGGGTCCGCGACGCGCTCGCGCTGTCCCACGCCCCCGCCCACGTCACCCCCGTCCGCGAGTACCGCACCGACTCCGCGCACGGCCCCGACGAGCTGCGCGAGATCCTCGTCGACCGGCTCGTGGACTACAAGGCCGAGGTGGTCGAGACCAGCGAGTCCGAGCTCGCCTCCGCGCTCGCCGAGGTGCTCCACGGCCGCGAGTGCTCCGACGTCGTCTACGCCCCGGGCCTAGACAGCTCGCTTTTCGACGCCTTCACCGGCGCCCCTCGCCCCGACGACCCCACCTCCGACCCGCGCGATCTCGGCGACGTCGACGCGGTGGTCACCGATTCCCACGTCACCTGCGCCCAGACCGGCACCATCACGCTGCAGGCCAACGACGTCTGCGGGCGCCGGGCTCTGAGCCTCGTGCCGGACCGCCACGTGGTCATCGTGCGCGCGGATACCGTCGTCTACGGCGTGCCAGAGATGATAGAGCGCATCGACCCCGCGCGACCTGCCACGATGATCTCAGGCCCGTCCGCCACTTCGGACATCGAGCTCGTGCGCGTCGAGGGCGTCCACGGCCCGCGCGACCTCATTGTGCTGGTGGTGTCCTAGGCGCGTCCGACACAAAGTGGCCGGCCACCCCCGCGGGGGCGACCGACCACTTTGCTGTCATTGTTTCCCGTGCCACGCTTTTCCAGCGCGCGCACTATAAGTATGAGACACTGTTCCTAAAAAACAATGGAACAAACCTGGAAAGGCCCGGCGCGTTGTCCACGAAACCCCCCGTAAAAACCTCCGTCTTCCTTCTCACCGCCACCGCGGTCGTCGCCGGCGCCCTCGCGCCGGCGGCCGCGGCAGACCCCGCGCCCCAGATCCGCTGGGAAGAATGCCCGGCCACCGTCACCGCCCCCGGCGCCCAGTGCGGCAGCTTTGACACGCCAATGCGTTACGACGACCCCGACGGCCCCACCGTCTCCATCGGCGTGATGAAGATCCCCGCCGCCAACCAGGCCGCGAAGCGCGGCGTTCTCTTCGGCAACCCCGGCGGGCCCGGCGGTGACGGCTACACCTACTTCGGCTCCCCCGAGGCCGGGTTCCAGTGGCCGCAAGAGATCATCGACGAGTGGGACCGCGTCATCGTCCAACCGCGCGGCCTGCTGCACTCCACCCCGCTCGAGTGCAGCGCCCCGGAGCTGAACGACCTCTCCTCCGTCGCCCGCTTCCAGGCCGAGGGGCTGCTCAGCTCCGGCGCCCAGAGCCGCGCCGCCTGCCAGGGCCCCGTGCCCGGCTACGCGGAGACCATCACCACCGACACCAACGCCCGCGACTGGGAGGCCGCCCGCCGCGCGCTGGGCTACGACTCCATCTCCATTATGGGCCTGTCCTACGGCACCTACCTCGGCGCCGCCTACGCCACGCTCTTCCCCGCCACCACCGACCGCGTGGTGCTCGACTCCGCCATGGACCCCAACGCCCAGTGGCAGCAGCTCATGCGCGACCAGCAGGCCGGCTACGAGTCCGTGCTCAACGAGTACTTCGCGTGGGTCGCCGCCAACAACGCCACCTACGGCATGGGCGACACCCCGCTCAAGGCCTACCAGTACTGGTCGCGCCGCGTTGTGGAAGAGACCGGCACCAACCCGACCGTGACGCCGCCGCCCGCCCGCGTTGGCGACCTGCCTCCCGGGCTCGAGTTCGCAGGGCAGGCCGGCGCCGACGTGCTCACCGCCACCGGCAAGGCGCGCGTCGAGGCCGAGGGCATTGTCAGCCGCCTGCTCAACCCCGGCGCCAACCAAGCCGCCTCCCCGCTGCTGACCAACACGCGCCTCATGCTCCCGCAGGCGGCCGCCTGGGACACCCTCGCGCGCATGACCAACGGCACCTTCGAGGCTCCGCAGGCCAGTGAGCCGCCCCAGGGGTTTGTTGACGAGCTCGCCGCCTCCAGCCTCGCCCTCATCAAGCTTCAGTCCGTGCAGATGTGCAACGAGAACGTCACTCCCGCCGACTACTCGCTCATCCCCGTAGCGCTGTGGAGCAACTTCGTCTCCGGCGACATCTTCACCGCCCCGAGCGCGCTCATCGGCTCGGGCGCCTACTGTTCCGGCGCCCAGCCCGTGACCGGCACAATCCCCCTCAGCGGCGCCGGGCTCAAAGTGCGCCCACTGCAGATCAACGCCACCAACGACCCGCAGACGCCCTACCACGGCCGCGGAACCATCGCCAACGCCATGGGCTCCCACCTAGTCACCGTTCACGGCCCCGGGCACGGCCACGTCGGCTTGGGCAACAAGGCCGTCGACCGCATCGTCGTGGACTACCTGCGCTCCGGCGAGGTCACCGTCTCGGACGCCCCCGGTTACTTCGAGGCCCTTGGCCAGTAACAACAACCCGTTTTCGCCCCGCCGACGCGGGGTGCTAGGGTTGTAATCCGTTGACCGCCTCAGCGAGGCGGACAGCGAATGTCTTCGTAGCTCAGTGGATGAGAGCATCGGTTTCCGGTACCGAAGGTCGCAGGTTCGAATCCTGTCGGGGACACGGTTGTCATGAGTCTCGTCATGCTTGACGCATGAGTCGCGACATGCTGGACGGACCGGCATCCCAGTTGGGTCAAGTCCACGGTGGTGGTGTATCTGCCTTTCGATAAGAACAAGCAGGATGACGGTGTCAGGGGCCGTCACGAGCTCGGTGCTGGCGTGGGCTCATGCAACCTCCTGAGTGGATTCGCCGGCATCAATGACGGTGGCTGTCATCATCGTTGTGGTCTGTTCCAGGCTGGTGAGCGACATGTAGCGTTTCTGTTGGATCCTTCTCACTCGTGTTGCTCGGCGAGTACCGCCCCGACCAGACGCACGACGGCGTCGCGGTTGGGGGCAATCCCCACGACGTCGGTGCGACGTCTGATCTCCCGGTTGAGCCTTTCAGTGGGGTTGTGTGACCACACCTTCGTCCACACCGCTTTCGGCGCGTTCGTAAACGCCAGCAGGTCGTCTAAGGATTCCTCCAGGTGAATGCGCCACATGGGGGAATTTCTGTTGGCAAAACTCGACAACGTCTCGGGCCTGGTCCCACACGGTGTGGGCGTCGGGTTGTTGGAAGATCGTGTGAAACATCGCCGACAATGTCGGCCACTTAAGTTTTCGGCACCATCGATGATGAGGTTCTTCGCGAAATGGGTGCGGCACCGCTGCCAGGACGCATTGGCAAGCAATCACCCACAGCGGCCTGGATGCCCAGGTGGGCGTCACTGGTGACCAGGTACACCTGATCCAGGCTGGAGTGGGCGGGGCTTTCAGGTCGCGGAAAAACCCGGTCCACGACGCGGCCGATTCGGCGGTGGCGACCTGCATACCACACAACTCCCGGTACCCGTCGGCGTTAACCCCGGTGGCCAGCAGCACGCTGGTTTTCACGACGCGCCCACCTTCACGCACTTCTCACTCGTCAGCGCGTCGCAGGAAACATAGAGGTAGGGGCCGGTGTCCAACGGGCGGGTGCGGAAGTTGTCGACCATCACGTCGAGTTCTTTGGCCATGTCAGACACCTGCGACTTCGATAGGTTGGTGATCCCGAGGGTGGCGACAAGGTCGTTCATGCGGCGGGTGGAGACCCCCTTGAGGTAGCAGGTGGCTACGACGGTAGCCAGGGCGCGTTCTGCTCTTAAGCGGCGCGGGGGCAACGGTCAAGTCCACGGTGGTGGTGTATCTGCCTTCCGATATGAACAAGCAGGATGACGGTGTCAGGGGCCGTCACGAGCTCGGTGCTGGCGTGGGCTCATGCAACCTCCTGAGTGGATTCGCCGGCATCAATGACGGTGGCTGTCATCATCGTCTTGGTCTGTTCCAGGCTGGTTAGCGACATGTAGCGTTTCTGCTGGATCCAATCATCGTGTTGCTCGGCGAGTACCGCCCCGACCAGACGCACGACGGCGTCGCGGTTGGGGAAGATCCCCACGACGTCGGTGCGACGTCTGATCTCCCGGTTGAGCCTTTCAGTGGGGTTGTTTGACCACACCTTCGTCCACACCGCTTTCGGCGCGTTCGTAAACGCCAGCAGGTCGTCCAAGGATTCCTCCAGGTAATCCGCCACATGGGGGAACTTCTGCTGGCAAAACTCAATGACGTCTCGGGCCTGGTCCCACACGGCCTGGGCGTCGGGTTGTTGGAAGATCGTGTGAAACATCGCCGACAATGTCGGCCACTGGGTTTTCGGCACCATCGATGACAGATTCTTCGCGAAATGGGTGCGGCACCGCTGCCAGGATGCGTTGGGTAGGCAGTCACCCACAGCGGCTTGGATGCCTAGGTGGGCGTCGCTGGTGACCAGGTACACCTGATCCAGGCCCCGGGCTTTCAGGTCGCGGAAGAACCCGGTCCACGACGCGGCCGATTCGGCGGTGGCGACCTGCATACCAAGCAACTCCCGGTACCCGTCGGCGTTAACCCCGGTGGCCAGCAGCACGCTGGTTTTGACGACGCGCCCGCCTTCACGCACCTTCATCGTCAGCGCGTCGCAGGAAACATAGAGGTAGGGGCCGGTGTCCAACGGGCGGGTGCGGAAGTCTTCGACCATCACGTCGAGTTCTTTGGCCATGGTAGACACCTGTGACTTCGACAGGTTGGTGATCCCGAGGGTGGCGACAAGGTCGTTCATGCGGCGGGTGGAGACCCCCTTGAGGTAGCAGGTGGCTACGACGGTGGCCAGGGCGCGTTCTGCTCGTGAGCGGCGCTCCAACAACCAGTCGGGGAAGAATGATCCGTGGCGAAGTTTCGGGATTCTCACGTCGATGGTGCCCACGCGTGTGTCCAGGTCGCGGTGGCGGTAGCCGTTTCGGTGGTTGGTGCGGGTGTCGCTGACTGTGGCGTAGTCGGCCCCGCAGATGCTGTCTGCTTGGGTGGAGAGGATCTGGTTGATGAAGTCCTGCAGCATCTGACGCATCAGATCCGGGGATGCTTGGGCGAGCAGCTCATCAAGGTAGGCGGTCGGGTCGATATGATTGGGTCCAGCGGTCATCGCGTTGGTTCCTTTCGAGGAGATGTTGGAATTGATTCGAAAGGTACTGCGGTGGCCGCCTCACACGTTCATGAGGTCCCTCACCGACAGTCACAGGTACACCACGCTAGCGGACGCAACCGGGGCAACCAGTCGGGGAAGAATGATCCGCGGCGAAGTTTCGGGATTTTTCACGCAGGTGGTGCCCACACGAAGGTCCAGGTCGCGGTGGCGGTAGCCGTTTCGGTGGTTGGTGCGGGTGTCGCTGACTGTGGCGTAGTCGGCCCCGCAGATGCTGTCTGCCTGGGTGGATAAGGATCTGGTTGATGACATCCTGCAGCATCTGACGCATCAGATCCGGGGATGTGTGGGCGAGCAGCTCATCAAGGTAGGCGGTCGGGTCGATATGATTGGGTCCAGCGTGTTAGGACCACGTGTTTAGTAACGGTGTGGTGAGTATCGAGTAACGCCCGGGTGAGTATCGAGTAACACCCGGGCGTTTTGGGGTTTTGGTGGGGTTATTAGGCCAGTCGCATGTTGGTGCCTTCGAGTGTGATGATTTCGGCGCCGGCGACGAGTCGGTTGAGGATGGATTCGGCGATGACGGCATCCGGGATGGATTTGTACCACTCGTCGGGTGTGAACTGGGATGTCACGATGGTGGATCCGCGGGGTTCGCGCTCTGCGAGGATGTTGAGCAGTTGGTGTGCGGTAGCGGCATCGATTGGGGTGGTCAGGAAGTCGTCGAGGACTAACACGTCTGTGTGGTGGAGGTCTTCGAGGAATGTGATGCGGGCTGGGTCGTCGTGTTTGAGCACGGCGAGGTGGTTGGAGAGTGTGTCGGTGCGGAAGAAGCGTGCGGAGTAGTCGTTTCGGCACGCCGCGGTGAGCAGTGCTTGGGCGAGGTAGGTCTTGCCGACGGAGGATTTGCCCAGGATGACAATGTTTTGTGCGCTTTGGCACCATCGGCAGTAAGCGAGTCGGGTGATTTGCTCTTTGTTGATGGTGCGGCCGGGCGTGTAAGTGATGTCTTCGATACAAGCATCGGGATTTGGCGATCGGGATGCTTTGAGCAGTTTGTTGACTCGCCTCTCACGCTTGGCCGCTACCTCTTTGTCGAGTGCGTAGAGCACTTTGTCGGAGAAGCTGGGCCCGACCCCTGGAAAGTGGACACAGGGAATTGAACTTATGCGGTCAGGGTGAGTTTACCGCAGGTGCGGTTTTCGTACTCGATGGGCGAGAGATAATCGCACCATGAGTGTCTGCGTTTCTGGTTGTAGCGCACACACCAGGCGAAGACGTCCCGTCTGGCGTGCAGCATCGAGTCGAAGCATTTCCGGTTGTGCAGCACCTCGCGTTTCAATGTCGCGTTGAACGACTCCGCCAGCGCGTTGTCTGCGCTGGTTCCCACCGCCCCCATCGATTGGGTCACCCCTAGCATCGTGCATCGTGAGCGAAATGCCTTCGAGGTATAGACACTGCCGTGATCTGAATGAAAAATCGCTCCTTTCAGACTGCCCCGGGCGCGCCGCGCTGAGTCCAGCGCATCGATAACCAGATCGACGCGCATGTGGCAAGCAATAGAAAATCCCACCAGCCTGCGGGAATAACAATCGATCACGGTGGCAAGATACATATTGCCGCCACCGGATACCGGCAGGTAGGTAATGTCGCCGACGAGCACGCGGTTCGGCGCCGGGGCATGAAACTGCCTGCGAACAAGATCCGAAAAAGACACTGCGGCCAGCATCTGCCACGGTGGTGCGCACGCGGCGTTTCTTCGTCAAACCCCTGGATGCCCATGGCCTTCATGATGCGTGCAACGCGTTTGTGATTGACCACCGCATGCGCCCTCCGAATCAGGATCGTTCAACACCGCGGCGATGCGTTTGGCTCCGTAGAGTCCGTGTTCGTCGGTGAACACAGTGCGGATACGAGCACCAAGAACAGCATCGTCAACAACCTTTTGACGGCGCGCGGCCTGCGTGTTTTTCCACTTGTCATAGGAAGATCGCTGCACCTTCAGCACGTCGCACATCCGTGTGAGCGAAAACTCGGTGCGATGGTCCCAGATGAACGTGAAGCGGATCACAAGCCCATCTCTTTCGCCAAATACTGCGCCGCGGTGCGAAGGATATCTCGCTGTTGTTGAAGAAGCCGGTTGTGCTTCTCGAGTTGTCGGATCCGCTCTGAATCCGATGCTTTTCGGGCTCGAGCTGCGGCATCAATCGCGCGGGCTTTTTGCCCGTGCCATAGCGCTTGACCCAGGCAGCGAGACTGCCACGGTTAACACCGAGATCATGAGCAACCGAGTTAAGAGACACACCGTCTGTGTCTTCATACATCGCGACCGCGTCGCGCTTGAACTCCTCAGAGTAGGACTTACGAGGCATGGACTGAGACTACCTTCCTCCGGCTATCAACCGGGGCTAGCCTATGTCCACCAACAGGGGGTCAGGTCCGCTCCAGTCGTCGAATGCGGGATCGGCGGCGATGTCTGTTAGTGACGCTTTGTCCGAAGGCGGTCATGCGCAGGTCGGTAAAGACCGGCAGGACTGATTCGTCGAGGAAGCGGGCAGATGCTGATGCTGGTTGTGGGTGGGGCATGGGTTATGCAGATCCCTTCTTGGTGAGGTTTTCGAGGCTGAACTGGGCAGCACCACCGAGGTAGGCGCCGCGTGTGTCACGCGCTGTCGGCGCAGGTACGTCTTGGGTGGGTCTGCTTGTTGGCAGATCGGTTGAAAGGTCAGTGCCTGTAGGCCGTGTGGAGGTGTCTTTGCGCACGGCGGACATCATGTTTTTCACCGCGGTATACGACACAGCACGCCTGGCGCCGTCGGTGGACACCAACCGTCTGCAGGCTTCTTCGAGGATTGGCTTGTTGGTGTGTTTGCCCATGTTGAGCACGTTGCGGCACGCTTGGTACGCCTGGGCAGGGATCGCTTTGGCTTCGATGAGCTCGGCAATCACCTGGCGGGTGGCCGGCCCGATTTTGGCGGCTTCGCGCAGGAAGTACTCGCTTGTCCACAACCCACGGGTCTCACCCATGTTCGCCGGGATGTGGTCGGTGTCGGTGACATACACCCCGCGGGCACGTGCGAGTTGGTGGGTGGCCACACGCTGCCCGGCGTCGAAGACGGCGAGACTGTCACCGGTGATACGCACATCCACGGTGCGGCCCACCAGCTGGTGCGGCACCGAGTAATGCACGTTGTGCACTCTGATGTGGAAATTGGGCGCGACTTTGGCGCGTTTCCATTCGGTACGCTGCCACGGTGTTTCAGGCAGCGCGGTGAGCACGTCGCATTCGAACTGAGCAAACAATGCGCGCCTGCTCGTCGCATTGCCGCGAAACGGTTCGGCAGCGTTGATCCCATCGACCAGGACGATAATTTTTGCGTTGAGCTCGTCTATTCCGGCGCACTGATGACCATCGAGTGCGTGGACAACGTTCTGGGTGACAATCTTGACTGCAGCTTCAACGCTGGCCTTATCCTTGGGACGTTTCGCCCGAGCCGGCAACGCGGCGGTGTTGTAGTGCTCCAAAAACTCCTCGTAGGTGGAGTTGACCCGGCGATTCCTGTCCGCGACACTAATCGCATTCGAAGCCGTCGAGGCATTATCCGGCACGATGACCTCGGCAACCCCGCCGAAGTACTCGAACGCGCGGATATGGGCTGCAAGCCACGCGTCCTGGCGCTCATTAGCGCACGCGCAGGCGAACACCATGCCCGAATACGGCAGCGAGGCGACAAAGATGCTGACCTTCGAGCCTTGTCCGCCGGTGGGGTCAAACAACCGCATCTTCGTGCCTGCCCAGTCCACCTGCATCGTATGGCCCGGGGCATGGGTGATCCTGGCGCTCAGCCCGGCTGCATCAACGTGTTGAGCCACAAGTTGACGAAACCGCTCGTAGCTGTAGTACCGCTGGCCTGTGCCCCCAGGCTGTGCGGTGTAGCGGCCCCACAGCACCTGCAAGGTCACCTTGTTGCGCCCGATGCGCGCTTTGGCGACAGCGTCGAAATCGATCGGGACGAAATCCCCCTGAGCATGGCTGCGCCCGTCGACGAACCAGCCCGCCAGCTCATGATCCGCAACCCCACGAAGTTGCTCACGGGTTGTGATGTTGTGTTCCACCAGCGAATCGCGAGCCTTTTGCACGGTGGTGTGCGAGCACCGCGAACTCGAACAGATTTGGCGGACAGACCAGCCTTTCAACACTTGATCCATTACCGCCCGGTAGTCAGTCACAATCAGACTCCTCTGGTAACGCCGCGTGCCCTGAAGTCACGCGGTCACCAGAATCCTCCCCCGAACTGTTACTGGATACTCACCAATGCGTTACTCGATACTCACCACGGTGTTACTAGATACGACCGCGCAACACCAGCGCCCACTCGCGTTGGTTCCTTTCGAGGAGATGTTGGAATTGATTCGAAAGGTACTGCGGTGGCCGCCTCACACGTTCATGAGGCCCCTCACCGACAGTCACAGATACACCACGCTAACGGACACAACCGAACCGAGAGGGGTGCGCCCGGTCGGGGCCGTTTGGAACGCTGCTGCTACGTCAGAGCCCGAAGGCTCCGCCGCTGACGAGGATCACGATGCCGAGGCCGATGAGAACGATGGGAAAGAGGATGCTCTCCCAGCGTTCGAGCATTTCCGCGATCGGGGGGCGGGTGGCGACGAACTTTGCCAGGGCCACCAGGACCGCAACGAGCGCGAGGAAGATAACGCAGTAGGCGACTACTGCGAGAGGTTCCACGCTGAGGAATACAGGGGTGTAGACGCCGATGTTGTCGCCACCGTTGGCAAAGGTGACGCCTGCGACTGTCCCCACGCCGACCTTCTTGTCGGCAACCTTGGCCTCGTCGTCATCGTCGTCATCGTCTCCGCGCCAGGCCTGCCATGCGGCCCAGAGGCCGAGGCCCAGAGGGATGAGACCGAAGTACGGGATGGCTGTCGAGGGCAGGAATGCTCCGGCGCCGATGGTCACCAGAACCGCGGCACCGAGGATGCCCGCGAATCCGAGGTACTGGCCGGCCAGAATGCGGGCGGTAGTGCCGCGCTGGCCTGCCCCTCGCGCGAAGAAGAGGGAGAGCACGATGATGTCGTCGATGTTGGTAGCTGCGAACAGGCCTATCGCCTGCAAGACCGAGGTGAGAATCATGCGTCCTTCCCAGCTACGTAGCACCCGGGAAGCGAGCAGGCGGGATCGATGCACGGGGCGTCTTCGTCTACTGCCAAGGTGACATCGATCAATGTAGTCAGCGCCTGCGCCAGGTGCGGATCGGCGATCTCGTATCGCGTCCGACGCCCCTCGGGCTCGGAGACGACGATCCCACAATCGCGCAAGCATGTCAGGTGGTTGGACACGTTCGGGCGTGTCAGGTCCAGATCTCGGGACAGTTCCGCCGGGTAAGCGGGATGGTCGAGCAGGGTCAAGATGATCCGGGATCGAGTGGGGTCGGCCAGTGCACGACCCAGGCGGTTCATCACGTCGAGGCGCGAAGCAAAAGTCAGCATGCACTGAACTGTACAGCGAGCACTGAACTAGTCAAGTTCCGGGTAGCGGTGCAATGGAGGAAAGAAAACACAACCGCAGCCACTCAAGCCACACGGTCCTAATCCTCAGCCCACACCAACTGGTCAGGAAGTTTCATAAAAGCCCCATGGGGATTTCGGAAAACTTTTTGAAAGTGTTCAGAGAACCCCAGCGGTGCGAGAGCCGGGACCTCGAAATGAGGTTCCGGCTCTCATTTTGCACTGAAACTGGCTGCTGCCCCAAGAAAACAA
The DNA here is from genome assembly GCF_900105305.1 of Corynebacterium timonense. Lineage (NCBI taxonomy): Bacteria > Bacillati > Actinomycetota > Actinomycetes > Mycobacteriales > Corynebacteriaceae > Corynebacterium > Corynebacterium timonense. The sequence continues at coordinate 1,231,545 of NZ_LT629765.1, forward strand.
GCTCCGGCGCTGGTCTTCGGCGACCAATTCCGGGGCTTTACAAGTTTTCGGGCATGGCTTCTGGACCGAAGGGTCTTCGCTCGATGAAGCCCTGCGGTCTAGCGGGTTTACGAGGCCACGGATGGCGCGTTCGGGAACGTGCCGGCCAGGGTGTTCGCGCTCTAAGCGCGGTCGTGGGTGTAGCGGGTGGTGTGGCGCTTCGGCTCGGCCGGCTCCTTGTCGAACCACTCGGAGTCGGAGTCCAGGAGCAGGACATTGGCCGCGACTCAACTCACGGCAGATGCTAGCAGTTGGCCGGCCCAACCCCGAGCCGGGCCCTGACAACAAACCCCCAAACATCACCACAATTCGAAACCAGATACACCACCACCCAGGACGTGACCTGACAAAGACACCGCGGGCGTCGCTCGAGCACTTTCCCTTGGCCACCAGGCCGCGTCGCTGCATGCGCGTGACCTGGTGGGACGTGCGCGAACGGTCCCACCCCAACGCAACGCACAGGTCACGCAGCCGGAGGCGGTTGCCCTCGGCGTCACTCAACACCCCTAATACCGACAGCTCGGGCACCGAGAGGTCCGCTACCTTTTGCAGATTTTCCTCGATAATCCTAGTGACCTTCCGCTGTGCAACGACCAGTTTCATCCACAGCTCTTGTTCCTCTTCGGTGAGCCACCGCGATGTTGCCATCATGGTTCGCACCATACTACGGCTCACGGTAACTTTTGAATTATTCTTATCTTTCCGGTACCCCCGTGATCGTATGCTGGTTCTTCAGCTCGCTGATCGACGCCCGCACTGCCGGCACCACCCTGTCGAAGCGCCGCGGGAAACACGTGAGCACGACAACCTGGGCGTCGCGGCCGACAGTGTCGAACAAGGTGTTCATCCGGGCGAGCCGGTCGGGGTCCGTGGCGCCGAGCGCGTCGTCGATGACCACCGGCACCGGGACGGCCCCGTTCTCCCCGTTTCCGGCGAGGTCGGCGACAGCGAAGCGCGTCAGCAGCGCCATCTGCTCCTTCGCCCCTCCCGAGAGCTGGTCGAGCGGGACCGTGGTTTCACCCACCGTACGGGCCTCCACACCCAAGTCCTCGCCGAGGGTGAACTCGACATCGGGGCCGAAGATGACCGCGGCGTAGCGGTTGAGGGCCTGCGCGAAGGGCTGGGCATAGCGGGCGCGGGCCGCGTCCCGGTGCGCGCGCATCGTGTGCCACAGCAGCTCCACGGCCTCGGCGCGGCGCCGGCTGCGCGCCAGCTTCTGTTCGGCCGCCTCGAGCGCGGCCTCCGCGCGGTCCGCCTGCTCCGCGGCGCCCGTGGCTACGTCGATGTGGCTGCTCAGCCTGGCAATGCGCTCCTGGGCCTCGGCGCGGCGCTGCTTCAGGTTGTCTACCCGCGCCCGCGCCCCCGCGTGCAGCTGCGCAGCCAAGGCCGGGTCCAGTGCGGCGACCTCCTGGGCGAGCTTTTCCTCCTCAGCCCTCAGCGCGGCGGCACGCTCGGTGGCCTCCCCGTGGGCCGTGAGCAGTGCGCTCAGCGGGGTCGCGTGTTCCGCCGCCTCAAGCACGCTCTCCTGCCGAGCAATCTCCTCCTCCTTGAGGTCTTTTTTCGTGCGCAGCGTGGTGGCTTCGGCGGCGGCGGTCTTGCCCTCCCACGGCACCAGCGCCGCCTCTGCCTGAGCGGCCTCCTCCGCGGCGGCGTCGACGGCGTCGCCCGCCGCCCGGTAAGCGGCATCGGCCTCGTCGTCGTCGAGCTGCTCGTCAGAATCGCCGTCCTTGTCCTCGTCCTCCTGCAGCCGCGCCAGCTCCGCGCGAAGCTCGTCGGCATCGCGCCCCTCCGTCAGCTGCGCCCGTCGTTCGCGGGCCGCCTCGACGGCCGCCGCGAGCGTGGCGTGCTCGTCGCGGGCCACGCGCGCCTCGTCGACGTCGGCGCACCCGACGGCCGCCAGCGCCTCGGCCAGCGCGCGTTCTGCTTCGTCCAGCGCCGCGGTGGACCCGGCGGCGCCGGCGCCAGCTCGGTAGACGGCAGTGATGTCGCCGATCTCCACCGTCGTGCCGTCGGCCAGGCGGATCTCGTCGCCGGTGCCCTCGTCGAGGTCGACGGCGCGGCCGTCGACGCGGAGGGAAGCAGCAGCGGAAGCTGTGACCTCGAGCTTCGCGGAGGCGGCGTCGGCAAGCCGGCGCTGCACCGCCGCCTCGCTCGCAGCCTTGTCGATCTCGCGCACGTCGGCGTCGGTGACAGGGCGCTCGGGCGTTTTCTGCAGCAGCTCCGTGAGCTGGGCGTCGACGGCGTCGAGCGTGTCTGCGAGTTCCGTCAGCTCCCGTCGGCGGCGTTGCCGGCGGGCTCGCTCGCTGGCGCGCCGCGCCTCCTGCGCTTTCTCTCGCGCCTCGGCGAGTCGGGCGCGGGCCTCATCGCGCTCCTTTGTGAGGCGAGCGATGGTCTCTTCCTCGTCCGTCGCTTTCTGCGCGGCGGGCCCCAGCAGCTTGTCGAGCTCGGCGGCCTCGCTGCGCAGCGTTTCCAGCTGCTGCCTGGCCTCCCGGCGCGCCTCGAGGTCGGCGGCCGCGCGCTCGAGGTCGACGTCGGCACGCTCTCGGCGCTCACGCGCCTCGGTCGCCTTGGCCTCGGCCTGTTTGGCGGCGGCCTCTTCTTTCTCGCGCTGGGCACTCTCCGCAACCGCCTCGGGCAGCTCCGCGTCGATCTCCGTGACCTCTGCGGTGAGCCGCCCCACCTCGTCGACGGCGCCTGAGAGCTCATCCACCGCGGCGCGCCGCGCCGCCAGCTCGGCCTGAGCGTCCTCGACCGCCTTCTCTAACTCGGTGTACGTGCTCTTCTTTTTGCCTTGGGGCGTGAAGTACCGCGCGTATTCGTCGGTGATGCGCCCCATGAGCGCCGTGTCTTCGGTGCCGGCGAGGGTGTCCTCGCCGCCGGCGTCGAGGGCCCGAGTCACCGAGGGGATGCCGGCCGCGCTGATGCCCGGGTCGGTATCGCCCTGGCGCACAAACAGAATGTCGGCGAGGTCGCCGTCGAGGTGCTCTGCCACTATCGCCTCGAGCTTGTCGTCGGCCGCCCGTCCGCTGAGCTGCTCCGACTTCGGTGCTGTGATGGTCAGCTCGGACTCAGCGCTCTTGAGAAAGCGCTTGCGGGCGGTGAAGGTGTAGGGGCCGACGGTGGCGGTGAGACGCACCTCGGGGCCGACGTCGCGCCCCACGGGCTGGAGGGCCCTGATGCTGTTCTTCTTGGCGCTGTAGCGCTCCGTGAGCACCGCATCCAGGGCGTCAAGGATGGTCGACTTGCCGGACTCGTTGTCGCCGTGGATGAGGATCACGCCGGTGTCGGGCAGGTCGCGCAGCTCGAGGTGCTCGACGGCGCGGACGTTGTCAATGATCAGGTCGTGGATACGCATGGATTAGGCCTCCGTGGACAGGCGAAACAGCAGGTTGACCGCGTCGCGCGCGGTGGGGTCGTCGGCGGACAGCTCGATGAGCTCCTCCATCGCGGCGTGGGCGAAGCCGCTCACGGGGAGGTTGGCCAGCTCGTCGGGGCCGGGCTCAAGGTGGAGGTCCATGAGGCGCGTGCGCTCGTAGAGCGCTGCGAAGACGGGCTCGAGCTCGCCAATTCCCTGCTCCAGCGCCCGCGTCGCTTCCAGCCCCAGGGTGCCCACGATCGAGTACTTGACCACCGTGCGGGCCTTGTCGGGGTAGGCAGCGAGCTGGTCAAGCAGCGCAGAAACGTCGCCGTCGTCCGTCACCTCCCAGTGCAGCGCATCGAAGGTCCACTCCCCCACGCGCACCGTCTCGACCTCAGCGTTGCCCTTGGTCACCGTGACCACCAGCGCGTTGCCGGAGTCTGTCTCCCCGCCGGTGGCCCCGGGGGCGTGGTCGTGGAAGTCCGTGGTCTCCGGCGCGCCCGAGAACCACACCCGCCCACTCGTGCCCAGCGAGCGGGTGGAATGCGTGTCCCCGAGGGCCAGGTAGTCGATGGTGCCGTCCGCCAGCTTGGCCTCCACGGCGGCGAGGTCGATCAGGTCGGCGCCCGCCTCGCTCGTGCGCGCCTCGACCTGCCCGTGGCCGACGGCGATGCGCAGCGCGTCAGTCGGGCCCAGCGGGCGCAGAGCCTTGGCCACCAGGTCCTCCGAGGCGTGCTTGGCCATCAGGGGCGCGCCGACGATCTCGACGCCTCCGCGTACCTCGACAGGTTCGAACGAGTCGAGGACGCGCACGTTGTCGAGTTCGCGGGTTGTGCTAAACATCGAGTCCGCCACCAGCGGGTCGTGGTTGCCGGGCAGCAGGTACACGGGGACGGGCAGGGCCTTGAGCGCCTCGAAGGCCCGCCCGCGCGTCTGCTTTTCCAGGGCGTTGTGCTCGAAGACGTCGCCGGCGACGACGATGAACTCGGCGCCGCGCTCCGTGGCGATCTCGCCGAGGCGGGCGATGGCGGCGAGCCGCGAGGCGTCAAAACGCGCTTGGGCCTCGGGAGGCAAGAACGCGCGGGTCATGCCCAGCTGCAGGTCAGAGGTGTGGACGAAGGTCGTGGAAGCCATGCATCAAGCAATAGCACGGCGCCCCGACACGACGTTTACTGTCGCGTCAGCTCGTCGTACAGGTCTTCGATATCGGCCACGGCGCGCATCTGGTCGATGTTGGTAAAAGACACCGTCTGCATGGCCTTGTGCAACAGGTCGATGTCCGACTCGTCCACCATGGACGCGACCTTGGGCTGCGGCAGGTCGGGCAGGCTGCGCCCCGCCCAGAAGTATTCCGAGCCCTCGGTCGAGTTCTCCCGCGCCACGGCCGCGGCTTGGTTGCGCACGGTCTGCTCGATCATGGGCAGGCTCAGTCCACGCAGGGCGAAGAGGACGGAAGCGTCGGCGTCGATCAGCTCGGCCGCCTTGTACGCGACCGCCACGGAGTGTTTGCACACGGCGGCGTTGTCGGGGCACGTGCAGTAGAACCGGATGCTGCCGTCGTCGTCGGCGAGCAGGAGCTCGAGCACCTCCCCACTCACAACGCCCCGGCGCGCCTTGTCCACCGCGCCGGGCGCCCTAGTGAGCAGCTCCACCGCGCGCTGGATATCCTCCGGGCCGCGGCGCGGCAGTTGCACGGCGACGGTGAAGGGCTCGTTCTGGCTGCCGGAGACCACCCCGTCGAAGCCGGAGGCGCGGGCCTCCACGTCGAGGACCCGGCCGTCGGCCGCGTACGCCCGGCCCCGCTTGGCGCGCCCCTCGTCCGTGCCGCGCAGCGCGGCCAAGAGCAACCGCGCCGCCACGGGGGACACACCCGGCGGAACGTCCGGGGTGGCGCGCACCTCCTCGGGGCCCGACACGCGCCGACGCGCCCCAAAGTTGGCGTAGATGACGTTGTCTTCGCTCGGCCGCCGTGCCATTAGCCCCGCCCCCTGTAGCTCATCAGCCTCGTCAGATCCTCCGTGTCCAGCTCCGTGATCCAGCCCTCGCCTTCGCCCACAACGGCCCCCGCCAAGTGCATTTTTCCGTCGAGAACATCCTGGATGGACTCCTCGAGCGTGCCCTTCGTGATCATCTTGTACACCGAGACGTTTTTGTCCTGCCCGATGCGGAAGGCGCGGTCGGTCGCCTGGTTTTCCACCGCCGGGTTCCACCACCGGTCCATGTGGATGACCACCGAGGCGGCCGTGAGGTTCAGTCCGGTCCCGCCGGCCTTGAGCGACAAGATCATCGCGCGCGGCCCGTCGGGCGCCTGGAAGCGCTCCACCATGGTATCGCGCGCCGCCTTTCCCACCCCGCCGTGCAGGAAGGGCACGATCTCTCCCAGCCGGGCCGAGACGTAAGGCTGCAAGATGTCGCCGAAGGCCTTGTACTGGGTAAAGATGAGCACCCGCTGGTCGGACTCGACGGCCTCGCCAAGGAGCTGCATGAGAGCCTCGACCTTGCCCGAGCGGTGCTTGCCCTTCGCCGTTACCGGCGAGCCGTCTCCGAGGTAGTGGGCCGGGTGGTTGCAGATCTGTTTGATGCGCGTGATCGAGGCCAGCACGAGGCCCTTGCGGGCCATGCCCTCGCGATGCTCCAGGGCGGCCTTCATGTCGTCGACAAGCGCTGTGTACAGCGCCGCCTGCTCGGCCGTCATATCCACCGTGAGCACGGTTTCCTGTTTCTCCGGCAGGTCGTCGATGATCGCTGGGTCTGTCTTCAGCCGCCGCAGGATGAAGGGCGAGGTGAGCTTGCGCAGCCGCTCGCTCATCTCGTCGGCGAGCTCGACGTTGCGGCGGGTCTCGATCACCCGCGCGAAGTGGTTACGGAAGAACTGCTGCGAGCCCAGCAGCCCCGGGTTCACGAAGTCGAGGATGTTGCGCAGCTCGCTCAGCTTGTTCTCGATCGGCGTGCCCGTCAGCGCGATGCGGTGCCTCGCGGGCACCGCCCGCACGCTTTTCGACGCCCGAGTGCCCGCATTCTTAATCGCCTGCGCCTCGTCGAGCACCACGTGGTCCCACTGCACCCGCGCCAGCTCCTCGACGTCGCGGGAGGCGACGCCGTAGGAGGTGATGAACACGTCCGTGTCCGCGATCTTCTCCGCCAGCCGCTCCCCTTTGAGCCTGGCGCTGCCGTGGTGGACCGCCACGCGCAGGTCCGGCACGAAGCGCTGCGCCTCGCGCGCCCAGTTGCCCACCACCGAGGTCGGCGCGACCACGAGCGTCGGCCCCGCCGCGCGGCCCTCGGCGTGCTCGACCGCGATGAGGGTGAGCAGCTGCAGGGTCTTGCCCAGACCCATGTCGTCGGCGAGCACGGCCCCCAGGTTGTTGCGCGACATGAAGGTCAGCCAGTCCACGCCGCGGCGCTGGTACTCGCGCAGCTGCGCTTTGACGGCGCCCGGGATGGCAACGCGCTCCGGCGCCGGGCGGTCCGTCCCACCCATGAGGGAGGTAAACCAGGGCGATCCGGTGAACTCCACCGGGGAATCCCCGAGCGTCTCCAGCGCGAGCGCGCGCAGCTCGGCCGCTGTGGCCACGCCGGAGGTCACGTCCGCGTCGTCCTCATCGTCTTTGTCACCGGCGAGGGCGGCCATGTAGCGCTTCGTCTTGGTCACGGCCGCGCGGTCCGCCAGTACCCACTCGCCGCGGAGCTTCACCAACCCCGACTTCGACTCGACCAGACTGCGCATCTCCTCGTCCGTCAGGTCGACACCGCCGACGGACAGGCGCCAGTCGTAGCTGACCAAGGTGTCGAAGCCGAAGGCCGTCCTCGTCGACGAGTCGTGCGCGTTCTCCTCGCGGCTGACGTGCAGCTTCGCCGTGGTCTCCGCCTGCGACCACGCCCGCGGCAGCATGACGGCGAAGTTACGGGCGCGCAGCACGACCGAATCGACGGTGACGAAGCGGACGATCTCCTCACTGTCGAGAAAGACGTCCCACTCCCCCTCGTGGTCGCTCAACGGGGTCCACGACTGGCGCCGGTGCAGGGCCGGGTTGAGCAGCTCAGACACCTGGGCGGCACGCTGAAAGTCCTTGCGCAACGTCTGCACCGTCTGCGCGTCATAGTCCGCCAGGCGCACCGGACGCGGGGCGTCCGACCCGGCGCGCACCTGTACGCGCACCGGCCACTGCAGCTCCGCCGGGTTATCGGCGTCCGCCGGCTGCTCCACGATGAACACCAGCTGCAGGTTGACCGCGGTGATCGAGCCGTTCCACTCGCTGACCCGCTGCGACAGCTGGCCGCCGCCACGGCGCAGCGGCTCCGCGGTCAGCAGCGAGCGGACGAAATCGTGCCAGGGGTAGGGGCGTTGCTCGTCCTGCACCTCGCGCAGGTGGGCGGTAGCCACCCAATGCACGAGCGTCTGGGCGATGTTCTCCCCGAGGTTCGGGTTGTTCACCGTGAGCACCCCCGGCGCCGCAGCGACCATCTCGGCGAGCCAGCCGCGCTCCTCGACGCCCGTGCCCAGCTGCCACTCCGCGTACCACAGCCCGTCGCGGTAGGGCACGTGGATGTTCACCCGGCCGGCGCGCACGAACTGGCTCACACCCGTGTAGGCGCGCACGAGCCAGTACACGTCCGGGGCGATCGCCTCGCGCTGGGCCGCGGAGGCGGCGGGGCTGCGCGCGTCCAGAAACGACAGGGCCGCCAACAGGGAGACGGCCTCCTCCGGCGCGTAGGCGGCGGTGGGCACCCGCAGCTCCACGTGGCGCCCGCGCGGCGTTTGCAGGCGGATGCGGGCGCGGTGGTGAAATGTGGCGTCGCCAAGCAAGGCTTCGACCGAGGGCGGAAACGTGCCGGACGGGACCTGCGAGGGCAGCACAATCCTGTGGCCTTCCACCTGTTCAACCCACAGGTTGAGGCCGGACTCAGCCAGCCAGAGACCATGCAGGAGGAATGAAGGCATAACGTTCCTTATACCACGCCGAGGTGACTTCTCCGGTTGTGCGCGTGTGCGCGACGCCTGTGCACTAGTCTCAGTTCATTAGTTTCCCGCACATGGAGGACCCATGACCGACAGCTTCTGGCTCGTGCTCGCCATCGTTTTGTACTTCGGCCTCATGGTGGCCATCGGCTTCTACTCATGGCTGCGCACGAAGAAATATGACGACTATGTCCTCGCAGACCGCGGACTCAGCCCCTTCGTCGCCGGGCTGTCCGCCGGGGCCTCCGACATGTCCGGTTGGCTGCTCATGGGCCTGCCCGGCGCCCTCTTCGTCGCGGGCATGAGCGAGCTGTGGATCGTCATCGGCCTGTTCGTAGGCACGTGGGCCAACTGGAAGTGGGTCGCACCGCGGCTGCGCTCCTACACCGAGGTGGCGAACAACTCGATCACGCTGCCGTCCTTCTTCGAAAACCGCACGCACGACCGCTCCCGGCTGTTGCGCGTCACCGCAGCGCTCATCATCATCTTCTTCTTCACCTTCTACGTCTCCTCCGGCATGGTCTCCGGCGGGCGCTACTTCGAGTCGACCTTCCAGGGCGACTACATGACGGGCATGCTCATCGTCGGCTCCATCACGGTCCTCTACACCTTCATCGGCGGATTCCTTGCCGTCTCCTACACCGACGTGGTGCAAGGCGCCCTGATGTTCCTGGCGCTGGCCATCGTCCCGGTCATGGCGCTCGTCTCCCTCGACGAGCCCTCCCAGATCTTCTCCTTCGCCGCCGAGAACTCCTACGGGCCGTGGGAGGACGGCAACCCCACGTACTTCACCATGATCGCCGGGGTGTCCGCCGCAACCATCATCGGCAACCTCGCGTGGGGCCTTGGCTACGTGGGCCAGCCGCACATCGTCACCCGCTTCATGGCGCTGCGCTCCCCCGCGCAGGCCGCCTCGGCGCGACGCACCGGCACGTTCTGGGTGCTCGTTTGCTACATCGGCGCCGTGTTCACCGCCCTCGTCTCCACGGTGTTCTTCGCCCAGAGCCCGCACAGCGTCACCGATCAGGCTGGGTTTGAGACGATCTTCCTCGACCTCGCGCGCATTCTCTTCCACCCCTTCGTCGCCGGGGTCATCCTCACCGCCGTCCTCGCCGCCATCATGTCCACGATGTCCTCGCAGCTGCTCATCGCCTCGTCCGCGCTTATCGAGGACCTCTACCGGGCAGTCTCGAAGAAAGATCCCTCCTCCACGGCCCTCCTTGTGCTCTCGCGCGTCATGGTCGTCGCCGTCGCGGTAATCGCCATGGTGCTCGCCGTCAACCCCTCCGACACCATCCTCGGGCTCGTCGGCTTCGCGTGGGCCGGTTTCGGCGCGGCCTTCGGGCCCGTCGTCGTCGCGGCGCTCTACTGGCGGCGCCTCACCGCCCCCGGCGCACTCGCCGGCATGGTCGTCGGCGCGCTCACGGTCTTCATCTGGGGCTCGTCAACCTACCTGTCCGACATCATCTACGAGATCGTGCCCGGCGTCCTTGTCGCCACCGCCATCATGGTCGCGGTCTCCCTGCTCACCCAGCCCGCCGCTGAGGTCGACGCGGAGTTCGACGCCGCGGTCGCCGTCACCGAGCACGCCTCCCGGCACCCGGAGGCCACCTTCGACGAGGCGCTCGAGGCTGTGCGACGCGGCGACACCCCAGGGAACCACCAGACCACCCGCCCCGTCTAAAAGGGTATGCGCCCCTCCCCGTTCGCCTTCTACCTGGCCGCCCTGAGCGTGCTCACGGTGCTCGTCGTGCCGTTTCCCACGCCGGCCTCCCGCATCGAGGCGTCTGCCGCTCCCCCGCGGGCGGCTGTTGTGGGCTACGCACGCGAGGAGTTCGGCCCCGGGTGGGCGCGGCTCGGCGCGGGCTGCACTACCCGGACCGCGGCGATGGCCTCGGCTTTCGACGCCCCGAGCTGCGCAGACCCCCCGCACGACTGGCACGTCGCCCCCATCACCGACCCCTACACCGGGGCGGAGATTTCCCCCGCCGACGTCGAACTTGACCACCTCCTACCGCTGGCCGCGGCGTGGGACCTCGGCGCCCACGCGTGGACGGCGCAGCGCCGCGTCGCCTTCGCCAATGACCCTCGCAACCTCGTGGTCACCTCCGCCGCCGCGAACCAGGACAAGTCGGACAAGCTTCCCAGCGAGTGGCTACCGCCCGACTGGCGAGCCCGCTGCCCGTACGCGCGCCGCCTCGTCGCGGTGGCACGCGCCTACGAGCTCGCCGTCCCAGCCCCCGACCTCCGCGCCAGCCGACGCGCCTGTTCCGGAATCGCGGGCCTCGCGTCACGTCGCACCCTGGTAACCGATACCGTGCCGTAAGGTGTGGGACATGACTACACTCCTGATTTTTATCCACGTCGCTGCCGCAGTGCTGCTCATCGGCCCCACCATGGTGGCCACCTCCATGTTCCCGGGCCAGGCGGCCACCGCCCGCAAGGGCGGACCGGACGATATCGGGAGGGCCTCGATCCTCCACACGATCACCAACCGTTACGGGCTTTTGTCGCTCCTCGTTCCCCTCCTCGGTGTCGTCGTCATGGTCGCCGACTGGGACAGCTACAGCACGAACTACTGGCTGCACACCGCCATCATCGTCTCTCTCCTCGCGTGGGGCATCCTGTTGTTCATGGTCATCCCCCAGCAGCGCAAGATCATTGGCACCCTTGGTGCCCTAGACCCCGCTGACGCGGACGCCGAGGATCGCACCGCCGACTTCGAAGGGGCCAAGGCCAAGGCCGCTGCAGGTGCCGGCCTGTTCAACCTGCTCTGGTTCATCGTCCTCATCCTGATGTTCCTGCCCCACCCCGGGATGTAGCGCGGCGTCAACGCGGTCGGCGCGGCTGAGCGCCTAGCTGGCCGTTTTTTGTGCGCAAGGTTTAGCTGAGGTCGACCAGGACGCCAGGCGTAGCCGACCTCAACGCATTCAGCGGTCACACGACCTGGGGTTTTCTGCGCAGGGTTTCCTTGAGGTCGACCAGGACGCCAGGCGTAGCCGACCTCAACGCATTCAGCGGTCACACGACCAGGCATTTTACGCGCAGGATTTCCTTGAGGTCGACCAGAACACCGGACGTAGTCGACCTCAACGCTTTTCGGGGTCACGCGACCAAGGGATTTACACAAGGTTTTTCCTTGAGGTCGACCAGGGTACCAGACGCAGTCGACCTCAACGCATTCAGCGGTCACGCGACCAAGGGATTTACACGCGGAATTTCCTTGAGGTCGACCGGGGCGCCAGACGTAGTCGACCTCAGCGCATTCAGCGGTCACACGACCTGGGGATTTACACGCGGAATTTCCTTGAGGTCGACCAGGACGCCAGACGTAGTCGACCTCAACGCATTCAGCGGTCACACGACCAGGGGATTTACACGCGGAATTTCCTTGAGGTCGACCAGGGCGCCAGACGCAGTCGACCTCAACGCATTCAGCGGTCACACGACCAGGGGATTTACACGCGAAATTTCCTTGAGGTCGACCAGGAGGCCAGGCGTAGTCGACCTCAGCGCGTTGAGGATTTACACGACCTGGGGATTTACACGCGGAATTTCCTTGAGGTCGACCAGGGCGCCAGACGTAGTCGACCTCAACGCGTTCAGCGGTCACGCGACCTGGGGATTTACACGCGGAATTTCCTTGAGGTCGACCAGGACGCCAGACGTAGTCGACCTCAACGCATATCAAGGCCACACGACCTGGGGTTTTACGCGCAGCATTTCCTTGAGGTCGACCAAGGCGCCAGGCGTAGCCGACCTCACCACAACACACCCCTGCTGATGCCGGGGCAGAGTGCCTAGTTGTACGAGATGATCCCCGGAATCGCGATCGGGAGGGTGGCAACAAAGCTGAAGAACTGCGCGAACGCAGTGCGCAGAAAGTCGGCCACTGGGGCGGGCAGTGCCCCGCCGACCGGAAGCAGCGCGTTTTGCGCGTACAGGCCGAGCAGCTCGACGTCGGACACCGCAGGCCCGTCCTCGGGAAGCACTCCTACGACGTAGTTGGACGAGCCGGGCAGAGAGCTCGAATTGGCCGCCCACACGCTAGAGACGACACCGACGAAGCCTCGGCCCGGTACCCACATGGGGCCGCCGGAGTCGCCGGGCCTGGTCAGCGGCGCATCGACGAAGAACGTGTTGCCCACGTTGCCGCTGTAAGTGCCGCAGGTGACGTGGGTGTTGACGCGGTTGGTGGACTGCCCGAAGTAGCACACGCGCTCCCCGGGGGTGACCTGGTGGGGGCGCACCCAGGGGTCACCGGAGATGCTGTTGGGGCCGATGGTGACGTTGTCGTCCCATTGGATCGCCGCCCAATCGTTGCCCAGGCGGTTGTCGTAGGACTTGGAGCGATAGAAGGTGCCCACGATCGCGGAGCTGGTGCCGTTACGGCGGTCCGCGATGCGCACGCGGGCCCCCTCGTGGCCGCAGTGCGCGGCGATGAGGCTGCGCCGGTTGTGCGGGTCGTTGTACCCGACTGTGCAGTAGCCTGTGCCTTCCACATAGACGGCGCCGCCTTGATTGATGCGGTTGACGTCGTGGGCGTGGGCAGGCGATACGCCCACGGTGCCCAGCGTGATCGTCAACGCTGCGCTGACGGCGGCGACGGTGCGGAAAGCTGTCATTTCGCTCCTCGGTTCATGTCAAATGGGTCAAACTACCCTGATCTTAGTCACGCCAGTCGCGCCGTCCGCGACCGCCCCGGCCGCCCTTATCGCGCTGCCCGTATCCGCCGCGCCCACGCGGCGCGCCCTTGTCGCGCTGGATGTTGATCAGCTGACCGGAAATCCGCGTGTCTGACAGCTTGTCCAGGACGCTGCGGTCAAGGTTCTTCGGCAGCTCCACCAGTGTAAAGTCGCCGCCGATGGTGATGCGGCCGAAGTCGCGCGAGTTCAGGCCGCCCTCGTTCGCCAGGGCGCCGACGATGGCGCCGGGGCGCACGTGCTGACGCTTACCGACGTCAAGACGGTACGTATCGAAGTTCTCACTGTCGTCGAAGCGCCGCCGCCCTCCACGCTCGCCGCGGTCTCCGCGGTCGCGTCGATCCCGGCCGAAGCGCCCGCCCCGGTCGTCGCGGTCAAAGCGATCCCGGCGGTCTTTGCGGTCCCTGTGGTCGCGCTTGTCCTTCGGCGGCTCCTTCATGAGGAACTCGTCGCCGGCCTGCGCCTGGGTGGCCAAAGCCGCGGCAATCTCGTCCATGGCCACGTTGTTGGTCGCGGAGTACTCGCGCACCATGTCCTTGAACACCTGCAGGTCCTTGGCATCGAGCGAGGCGGTGATGGACTCCATGAACCGCTTCTTGCGGGCTTCGTTGACCTCGTCCACGGTGGGCAGGTCCATCTCGTCGATCCTCGCGTTGGTCACGCGCTCGATGGAGCGCAGCATCCGGCGCTCGCGCGGGGTGACAAACAGGATCGCTTCGCCCGAGCGGCCTGCGCGGCCAGTGCGGCCGATGCGGTGGACGTAGCTTTCCGTGTCGTTCGGGATGTCGTAGTTGAGGACGTGGCTGATGCGCTCGACGTCGAGGCCGCGCGCCGCGACGTCGGTGGCCACCAGGATGTCGAGTCGGCCGTCGCGAAGCTGATCGACTGTCCTCTCGCGCTGCTGCTGGGCGATGTCACCGTTGATGGCGGCCGCGGAGAAGCCGCGGGTGCGCAGCTGCTCGGCGAGCTCCTCGGTTTCCTGCTTGGTGCGCACGAAGACGATCATCGCCTCGAACTCGGCCACCTCGAGAATGCGAGTGATCGCGTCGAGCTTGTTGCGGTGTGCGGTGAACAGGTAGCGCTGCGTGATGTTCGTGTTGGTGCGCGTCTCCGACTTGACGGTGACCTCGGCGGGGTCGTTGAGGTACTGCTTGGAGATGCGCCGGATGCCGTTCGGCATCGTCGCCGAAAACAGCGCGACCTGCTTGTCCTCCGGGGTGTCCTCGAGGATGCGCTCGACGTCCTCCTGGAAGCCCATGTTGAGCATCTCGTCCGCCTCGTCGAGAACGAGGAAGCGCAGGTTGGAGATGTCCAGTGAGCCCTTCTCCAGGTGGTCGATGACGCGGCCCGGCGTGCCCACAATAATCTGCGCGCCGCGGCGCAGGCCCGACAGCTGGATGCCGTAGGCCTGACCACCGTAGATCGGCAGCACAGAAATGCCGCCGAGGTGGTCGACGAAGGACTGGAAGGAGTCCGACACCTGCAGTGCCAGCTCACGCGTCGGTGCAAGCACGAGGGCCTGCGGGTAGCGTTCCTCGGGGTCGATCTGCGACAGAACCGGCAGCGCGAACGCCGCCGTCTTTCCCGTACCCGTCTGCGCGAGGCCGACCACGTCGCGCCCCTCCATCAGCAGCGGGATCGTCTCCGCCTGGATCGGCGACGGATTTTCGAAGCCGACCTTCTTGACCGCCTCGATCACCCGCTCGGGCAGCGGGAGCTTTTCAAACCCGTTCTCGGGCTCCGGCGAGGCGGCAGGGGTGCTCGCGGGCTCAGCGGTGTCAGGGGTCTCAGCGGTGTCAGGGGTCTCAGTGGCTTCGGGGGAGTCAACATCCGCCGAAGCGCCGGCGCCCTCAGAAGTACCCGCATCCCCGGCGCCGTCGGCTGCGGCCTGGTCGGCCGCGGCAGCCTGCGGGTTTTCCTGAGTTTCCGACAAGTTCATATCCGGCTCAAGCTCGCCGCCGGTGGCGTTTTCGGAAGTGCTCATTGTCCCATCACCCTACGCCACACGGGGCTGTAACACTATTCGTCAGCATTTCGCTTGTCGACGCCACAGGCAGCGTTTCCACCAAGTAACCTCTCCGCCATATCTCTACTCTTTCCCAAGAAAGGCCGCACTTATGAATTCCCCGCTCGCCCTCACGCTCCTCGGCCTCGTGATCATCGGCGCGACGGTGGGAGTTCTTCTCAGAGGCAAAACCCACCCTGTCGTCGCTATGACCCTCATCCCGTTTGCCGGTGCTCTCCTCGCCGGCAGCGGCCTCGCTGAGATCAGTGAGTACTACGGCGCCGGCCTCGACCGCGTGATCAACGTCGTGGTGATGTTCATCTTTGCCATCATCTATTTCGGAATCCTCGCGGACGTCGGCCTTTTCGAGCCTGTCATCACCGCCCTCATCCGTGCCACTCGAGGAAAAATCGTGTTGGTCACCGTCGGAACCGCAGCCATCGCTGTCGTCGCCCACCTCGACGGCTCCGGGTCAACCACGTTCCTGCTGACAATCCCCGCGCTGCTGCCCCTCTACCAGGCGCTGGGGATGTCACGCTACGTGCTGCTGACGATCGTCGCGCTGTCCGCGTCCGTAATGAACATGGTGCCGTGGGCCGGGCCCGTCGGACGCGCCGCAACGGTCATCGACTCGACCCCCAACGAGATCTGGCAGCACCTCCTGCCCGCCCAAGCGATCGCCCTCGTCTCCGTCCTGATCGTCAGCGCTATTCTGGGCGTGACGGAGCGACGGCGCCTCGCTAAGACTGGGGTGGGATCCACCACCGTCGACGTGCATGCAATTGCCGACGACTTCGCTTCCGCGCAGCGCAAGGAGCGCGCGTCGCTGAACCTCACCCCGCGCGCGGGGACGTGGACGGTGTGGGCCAACGCGGCAATCACCATCGCGCTCATCGGCGTTTTGGTCTCTGGAGTCGTGACACCCGCCCCGGCCTTTTTGGTCGGCACGGCAATCCTCCTTGTGATTAACTTTCCTTCCCTCGACGCCCAGTCCGACATCCTCCGCCGCCACGCCCCCACGGCGTTGTCCATGGCTGGGGTCATCCTCGCGGCCGCCATGTTCCTCGGCGTCTTGGACGGCACGGGCATGCTCGAGCAGATTGCACTCTCTCTCATCTCAATTCTGCCCGCGGCTGTTGGCCCGTACGTCCACATCATCATCGGCCTGCTCGGTGTGCCGCTAGACCTGGCAACATCCACCGACGCCTACTACTTTTCGCTCCTGCCCATCGTCCAAAGCACCGCGGAAGCGTTCGGCGTTTCGGGCATGGGCGCGGCGGCCGCCATGATCATCGGCAACGTCATCGGCACCTTCGTCAGCCCGTTCTCTCCCGCGCTATGGCTCGCGATTGGTCTTGCCGGAGCAAACATGGGCAAGTACATCCGCTTCGCGTTCCCGATCGCGTGGGTATTCTCCGGGGTCCTCGTGCTCGCCTCCTGGGCCATGGGCCTGCTGGTGTAGGGCGGCCAGCTCGGTCGTTCGTGTCCGGCTCATCCCTAAAATGCATTGCATGGGAAGAAGGATCGAGGTCGTCGGAGCCGTGTTCACGTCCGGGGACAAGGTATTTGCTGCCCGACGTGGACCTAATAAGTCGATGCCAGGGAAATGGGAGTTTCCCGGGGGAAAAATTGAAGCCGGGGAAACTGCCGCCCAGGCTCTTCGACGCGAACTCCGCGAGGAGCTGAGCGTCGAGGCGACAGTCGGCACACACGTCACCACGACCCAGCATGAGACCGATGGCACGACCATTGTCCTATCGACCTACATCTGCGAGCTGGCCGAAGGCACTCCGGTGAAGACAGAGCACATTGAGCTAAGGTGGGTTCCCCGCGGCGAGCTCCATCTTTTGGACTGGACCCCTGCGGATATTCCTACGGTCGATATTCTGCAGCGGGAGGACGCTGAGAATGTCTCGTAAAGATTCCGCGCTGCCCCTCGGCGCCTACGAAACCGCGCTCACTCGGAGAGTGCACGAGCGGCTCGCAGCCACCGCGTCCGCGAACCCCGACGCCCGTTTTGCCATTGCGCAGGTGGACGAAGAGTTGCGGGAGCGCTACACCGATGCCATCGTTCGCACCCTGAGCGACCACCTCGCACGCTCCTTACTCTCCACCCACGATCCCGAGCAGCGTGTCACCGTGATTAACTCCCTCGCGGCTCTCATCGACCCCGACGACCGGATCGAGACCGAACAACTCCTCCACGCTGTCTACGAGGCTTCCTTGGGGGAGCCGCCGTCAATTCACCCGACTCCCATCACCGCCGCGAATCTGCTGACAAACGCGAGTAATGAACACAGCATGTCGGCGGAAATTAAACGGGAAATCCAGACCGCGGACCGTGTCGACCTCGTGTGCGCCTTCATCAAAAACTCTGGCATTTCCGCCATCCGGGAAGAACTCGAGTATCTTCGCGATCATTCCATACCCCTGCGCGTGATCACGTCGACCTACTGCGGGGCATCAGACGTACAAGCAATTGACCGGCTGGTAGAGGAGTTCGGCGCCGACGTGAAAATCGGGTACGAATCTCAACAAACGCGGCTGCACGCAAAAGCGTGGCTGTTTCGGCGAAAATCTGGTTTCGACTCGGCGTTTATCGGCAGCTCCAACCTCTCAAATTCTGCACTTATCGACGGCATCGAGTGGAACGTTCGGACCTCCCGGCGCGCCACCCCGGTGATCATCTCCAAGTTTGAGGCGGTCTTTGATACCTACTGGAACGACGTACACTTCGTCCCCTACACCCCCAGCCAGGATAGGAGGCGGCTAGAAGTATCGCTTCAGCGCGCCAGCAACTTCGGGAAAGACTCTCGCACCGAGCTCGAGCTTTCCGGCCTCCGCGTCGAGCCGTACCCCTACCAAGAGTCCATGCTCGACGCCCTTGAAGCGGAACGGGCAATCCACGACAGGCACCGGAATTTGCTTATCGCCGCGACCGGCACCGGCAAGACAGTCGTCGCCGCCCTCGACTACCGGCGGCTCGCGGAATCGTGGAAGAAAAAGCCCACGCTTCTTTTCGTGGCGCACCGGACGCAACTCCTCCGCCAGGCAATGCGGACCTACCGCGAGGTACTCCGCGACCCCACGTTTGGCGAGCTCTTTGACGGCCACCACGCGCCGAGGATTGGCACCCATGTCTTCGCCACTATTCAGAGCCTGAGCCGCGTCCTGGACGGCTTCAGCTCCGAGCACTTTGAAGTTGTGGTGATCGACGAGTTCCACCACGCGCAGGCTTCGACCTACCAGCATCTCCTCGACCATGTATCGCCGCGCGAACTTCTGGGCCTTACCGCCACACCCGAGCGTGGCGACGGCGTCAACGTACAAAAGTTTTTCGACTACCGGGTGGCGTACGAGCTGCGGCTATGGGACGCACTCGCGCTCGGCCTTGTCGCGCCGATGCATTACTACGGCATCAACGACGAAACAGACCTGACCGGAATCACCTGGTCGCGATCGAGCAAGGCGTACAACACGGCAGAGCTCAGCGAGTTCTACATCAACCAAGGAGATTCACGTGTCCGGCTCATCCTCAACGAACTCGAGCGGCGTGTATTCGATCTGAGTTCCCTCAAGGCTTTGGGGTTCTGTGTCAGCATCGACCACGCCAATTATATGGCCGAGCGCTTTCGTGCTCACGGCCTGCCTGCCGCCGCGATCACTTCACGCACCCCCGACCACGAACGCGATGCTCTCATCGACGACCTCCGCGACGGGACGCTCAAGGTTCTTTTCACCGTCGATTTATTCAACGAAGGCGTCGACATCCCCGAGGTCAACGCCCTGCTCCTTCTCCGCCCCACGGAGAGTCCCATCGTCTATCTCCAGCAACTAGGCCGTGGTCTTCGTAAGCAGCCAGGCAAAGTGTGCACGGTTCTTGATTTCCTGGGAATGCAGCACAAGGAGTTCAGCTTCGAAGCTCGTTTCCTCGCACTTACAGGAAAGCGCGGCAAGCACCTCGAGAGGGAAATCGACCAAGGGTTTCCCTCGCTTCCCGGAGGCACTCAGATACGACTCGATCGAGTCACCCACGAGCGAGTGCTTCATAACGTCAAACGCCTTGCGACGCCCACAATCACGCGCATTCGTTCACTCGCCCAGCAGGAACAGACCACGGACCTTTCCGCGTTTCTCGCAAACACCGGGCTCGACTTGCACGACCTCTATCGCTCTAAGAACGGCGGATGGACTCGGATTCTGCGCAGCCAAAACCTCATTCCCGCCCCGGATCCTGCCCCAGCAGACGAAGATTTCTTGCTCAGGCGGCTGCGTTCCCTTCTCCACGTCAACGACGAAGAACGTGCACGCATGTACCTTGCCCTTGCAGACCCGGATGGGCGGGATCCCGCCAACTTCTCGCGAATCGAGGAATCCTTCTCCCAGATGCTCGTTACTCACATCTGGGGCAACCAAAATACTGTCAGGGCCCCATCCTCGGTCGCCGACGGCATTGTCCGCATTCGGCGGGTCCCCTCGTTCGTGAGCGAGCTGCGTCAGGTTTTCCGCTACAACCTTGACCGAACGCGTAACAAACCCGAACCTGTCGCAGGCCACGAGGATCTTGTGCTGCGCACCCATGCGGATTACTCGATAGCCGAACTGACCGCCGCCCTCCGTCGAGCACCTTTGCCGGCCTTGCTTAACATCCCCAGGGAGGGCGTCAAGCACATCCCCGAAGCGCACGCAGACATTTTCTTTGTCACCTTGGTCAAAGACCACGGTTTCACAGAAACGACCAGCTACAAAGATTTTCCTATTACTCGGGATTTGTTCCAATGGGAGTCGCAGTCAACGACCTCGTTGAGCTCGAAAACGGGACAGCGATACATTCATCACAAGGACATGGGCAGCACGGTGTTCTTGTGCGTACGCAACCTGGCCTCAAGCTCGATCGATACAGCAAACGCGTTTACCTTTCTGGGCAACGTTGTCTACGCCGACCACAGTGGAGAAAAGCCCATCCGGTTCGAATGGAAGTTGACACGCCCGATGCCTGCGACCTTGTACCAGCAAGGACGGGCCGTGGTGTAGGACACTTCTTAGCGCCCCAGTGCGCAGCCCTTCCTTTTCGCAGTCCCGGTCAGCGTTACGTACCCGGGCCCGTTTTCACCGACTGTTCACCTTACCCTTTCCTGGGCGAAGCATAGGAAGAATATCGTCACAATCGCACAACCACCTGCATGCCTTCGAAAGGATCTCCCGTGCGATTCCGCTCTCACCTGACCGCCGTCGCTGTGACGTCGATAAGCGCCCTGGCCCTGACCGGCCTCCCCGTTGCTCACGCGCAGACAGAGGTCGAGTTCACCATCTCTAACTTCACCGACTTTCACGGCCGCTGGGCTAAGGATGAAAGCAATAATGTCCCCGGTGCCGTGGCGCTCAAGTGCGCTATCGACAAGGCCGGCCACGGAAAGCACCAGGCTATTACCTCGTCGGGCGACAACATCGGGGCCTCGCCCTTCGAGTCCATGCTGTTGAACGATGAGCCCACCATCGACGTCCTGAATGCGATGGGCCTAGATGTCACGGCCGTCGGCAACCACGAGTTTGACAAGGGTGCCGCGGACCTCACCGACCGTGTGGCGCCCCGTTCTAACTTTCCGCACCTCGCGGCGAACGCGGAGGGGCTGAAGAAGGACGGCGAGAAGATCAAGGACTACCACATCATGGACCTCGCCGGGGTCAAGGTGGCGTTCATTGGCTCGGTCACCGACGATATGCCGAGCCTTGTCTCCCCCGCTGGGATCGCCGGGATCACCTGGCACAACCCGGTTGAGAGCATCAACACCATTGCGGATCAGCTGACAAAAGACGACAAAGCTGACGTCGTGGTCGCCCTGCCCCACGAGGGCAACATCCCCGCCTCTGCATGGTCGGACAACGTCGACGTCGTGTTTATGGGCCACACGCATGAGTACGTCGAGAGCCCTGACTCCTCCCCCATCATTTTCCAGGCGGGCGAGTACTCCAAGGGCCTAGCCAACATTGACCTCACCTACGACACGGCCACCGATACCGTGAAGGTCAAACATGCCGAGCTGCTGGGCGGCGAGCAGATCGCGCAGTGCACCACCCCGTACCCGGAGATCCAAGGCATCATCGACAAAGCGCTGGAGGAGGCAGGAACCGCCGGGCAGCAGGTTATCGGCACCCTCGACGCCCCGATCTACCGCGGCCGCAACGAGGGCGAAGAACCGGGCTCGAACCGCGGCGTGGAGTCGCAGCTGAACAACCTCATCGCCAACTCGTACCGGTGGGGTTTGAGCAAGCGCACCAACGTCACCCCCGACATCGGCGTGATGAACTCCGGCGGTGTGCGGGCCGACCTGAACGCCGGGGACGTCACCCTGAAAGACGCGCACAATGTGCAGCCCTTCGATGGTGACATCACGTACACCACCCTCACCGGCGCCGATTTCATCGAGGCCCTCGAACAGCAGTGGCAGCTGGAAGGAAAACGGCCTTTCCTTGCCCTCGGACTCTCGGACAACGTCGCCTACACCTACGACCCCACCAAGGAGCGCGGCGAGCGCATCACGCACGTCCAGGTCAACGACGAGCCGCTCGACCCGGCGAAGAATTACGTCGTCGCTGGCCCGTCCTTCATTCTCGAAGGCGGAGACGGCTTCACTGCCTTCACCAAGGGCTCTGACCTAGCCCAGCTCGGCGTGAAGGACATCGAGATCTTCACCGAGTACCTCGGCTCCTTCCTCAACGGAGGAGATGCCCCCGGCCCGCGCACGGGGCAGGCCAGCGTGGGCGTGCACATCGAGACACCGCTCGTGCCCGGCCAGACCGCGACCATCAACCTCAGCTCGCTGATCTACACCATGCAAGAAACCGCCACGGAGGTGACCGTCAAATTCGCTGGCGCGACAGAGACGGTAGCCATCGGCCACGATCTCGGCCCCGCGGGCTTCAACGAAGCCGGCACAGCGACAGTCTCGCTCGCCGTTCCCGCCGGCGTTGCCGGCGAGCAAACCCTGCGCATTACCACGGACGCGGGGACCGACGTCGCCCTTCCCGTCACGGTCGGCGGCGCTCAAGAGTCCGGCTCCTCCGCCGGCTTCGCCGCTGGGTCTGCAGCCGGGTCCGCAGCCGGCAGCGTTGCCACCGTCGCCGCGCTCGTCGCCGCCCTGTGCGCCGCTCTCGGCGGGCTGCTTACCCTCCACCCGGTGATCCTCGACACCCTCCGCGCCCACATCCCGGGCTTCCCGGCCTAACCAGCCCCCGACACCACCAGCTCCTCGACCTGCGCGTAGCGCCGCACCTGCGCAACAAACTCGGCGTCGTGGCAGGTGATCACCACGGCGGCGCCGCGGCGCAGGCCAGCGGCGATCTCCGCGTGGGCGGCGGAGCGGCCGGTGGTGTCGAGGCCGACGTCGGGTTCGTCGAGAAGCACGAGCGGGCGGTCCTGCGCGAAAACCTGCGCCAGCTGAGCAAGCCGCAGGTTGCGCGCCGACAGGTCCAAAGGGTGTTCCTCCGGGTCCCACCCGCGCGCCTGCGCGAGCCGCTCCGAGCCGACGAAGCTTCCCACCGTGGCTTCGGCGACCTGGTCGGCGCTGCGCTGCAGCGCCAGCGAGGTGGGCACGCGCGGGGCGGGGGCCCCGTCGAGGCCGGCGAGCGCACGCAGAAGCGATGTCTTGCCGGAGCCGTTGCCGCCTCGAAGCCACAGAACCCGACCGGGGCGGGCGACGACGCGGACGGGCTCAAGGACGAAGCTCGGTTGCGGCCGGGGCTTCCACCAGCGTCGTGTCCCGCCACCGCGAGTCGCGCCAACCTCGCCGAGGTCGATGGCCGCGCCGCTGGCGCTCACCGGTTGCGGCAGCTGAAGGGGTACGCACGGGGGTGTGGAGGTGGTAAGGGTGGCGTCGAGAAGCGAAAGGCGCGTTCCGCCGACCTCCTCGACGTACTCGTGGCCCAGGAGGATGACGCGGGCGGGGATGGAGCACAGGTAGGCGGCGATGCGGGAGGTGGAGTCCGCGTCGAGGCCGGCGAAGGGATCGTCGAGAACGAGGGTGTCGGGGTCGAGGACGGCGACGCAGGCGAAGGCCAGGCGGCGCGTTTGCCCGCCCGAAAGAGTGGCAGGGTTGCGCTCGGACAGATTGGCGAGCCCCGTGACCTCCAGGAGTGCGCGGGCCCGCCGCTGCATCTCGGCGCGCCCGACGCCGCGCTGCTCCAAACCCACGCAGACCTCCTCGACGACGGTCTCGCGCAGGAAGCTCACGTGCGCGGCCGCGTCCTGGCGCAGCACGGCGACGCGCGGGACGCGCTCGTGCAGCGTGCGCGCGAGCAGGCTCAGGCCAGAGCCGGACTCGCCGACGACTTGGACAAGGCGCCCGGCGCGCTCCAGAGGCGTCAGGTCCACGCAACCACCGCCACGGCGCACACGGGGGCGAGCCAGCGCAGCGCCTTCTGGGCGGGGGAATCGGCCGCGGGCCGCAGCACCGTGCGCGAGCCGGGCAGGTCGTATCCGGCGGTTTCCAGGGCCATCCCCCGGCTCGCCCCGCCGGAAAGTAGCTCCGCGAGCACCGGCAGCACCACGTGCGGCACGACCGTGCGCACACCGATGCGGCGCCCGCGCAGCCGGTTGGCCTCCCGCACTACCGTGGCCGTGCGCGCGCCCTGAGGAAGCAGTTGCAGCGCCGACCCCGCGATGTAGGCCAGGCGGTTGCCCCCGGGCGCGACCTGCAGAGCCTTGACCAGCTCGGGGATGCGCACGAAGGCCATCGCGGCGATCACGCACGACATGAGCGCGACGAAGCGCACCGCAAGTTCCCCGGCGACGGCGAGGCCGTCGGCCGTCACAAGCGGCGCGATGCGCTCGCTGCCGTAGGGGGCATGGATAAGCGCCATGGACAGCCCCGCCGGCACGCTCAGCGCCGCCACGGCCGCGATCACGCTCGCGCTTTTGGCCTTGACGGTGCCTAGGGCAAGCGCCACGGCGGCCACCGCGGCGGAGAATGCGGGATGGTTGACGCCCATGACCGCGATCCAGCCCGAGGCCGCCAGCGACAACACCGTCAACGGGTTCACGGGGTGGGGCTTTCCTCCAGCGGGGCGAAGGAGCGCACCATCCGCTTCGGCATCGCCTTCAGCGCGCCGAAGACGATGAGCATGACCACGATCTTGTCCAGCGGGTCGGAGATGAAGGACTGGAAGGTCACCGACTCGAGCAGCGAGGCGCCCATCTCGCGGAAGAGCGTGACCACGGCGCCGGTGCCCACGCCCGCGGTTCCGCCGTAGACGAAGGCGGCCACCGGCGCGGCGACCATACCGCCCACGAGGCCGAGCAGCGCCCCGTAGAGCGCTACGAAACCGACGTTGCGGAAGGCGGCGAGCTTGTGGATGAACACCCCCGCCAAGAACCCGATCAGCGCGGCGCCGGCGGCAAACGGCAGCGCCGCCGGGTTGAGCAGGCCCCACACCACGTTGTTGAGCGCTCCCGTGGCCATCCCTGCGACCGGCCCGGCCAGCGCGGCGACGAGCACGGTGCCGATGGTGTCCAGGTACAGCGGAATGCCGATCGAGCCGACGATCTGGCCGACGACAGAGTTGATGATCATCGCGATGGGGATCAGGCCAATCGTGCGCGCGGGAAGAACGGGCAGGGTCGCGGCCAGCACGAGAATGGTCCCCACCCCGTAGCCGGCAAGCGTAATGAGGCCCTCGCGGGAGTCCGTCACCGACTCCCACCCGGTCGGGCGGACGACGACCAGGTAGAGCCAGGTGGCAACAATGATGGCCGCGCCGACGCTGACCAGCGCGGTGCGGGCGGGCGTCCACCGGTGCGCGGCAGAATTGGCATGTGACATCGGTCTACTCCTACAAACACGTCTACGGACACGTCGAACACCCGCCTATGTCACCTCGGCGGGCAGGAACGCCCACAGCCTAGCAGGGCCGGGCTAGTCCTCCGCCCGCGCGTGGCGCACGGCGTCGAGCCCCCCGGAGAAGAAGCGCGCGTGCACCTCGCAGGCGCGGCCGAAATCGGCCCACGCCGCGTCCACGTCAGCGCGCGTCACCACCTCCGCGTTCGGCTCCCGGCCCCACACGTCGCGCAGGTCGGCCACGGTGGTCCCGCGCATGAGCTCGGAGTCAGCATCGACGTCCACGGCGGTCACGGTGGCGTCGTACGGCACCGCCCCGAGCGCGACCTGGCACGTGAGCAGGTCGTGGATCTGCGCGCGGTAGCCCTCCCCGACCTCCTCGTGGAACTCGAAGTAGAAGCGCACGATGTCCGGCAAATGCTCAGCGATGGGGGCAGGGCCAAGCTTGTCGACGACCCCCTCAAGCGCCTCCGGTTCCAGCAGCATCTTCTCTGTCACCCCCAGCGAACACACGGTGACGGGAGACGTCGCGGCGGCGAAGACCTCCTTCGCCGCGTGCGGGTCAACCCACACGTTCCACTCGGCCGTTGGGGTGGTATTGCCGGGGTAATGGAACGCCCCGCCCATGACGGTAATGTGCGTCAGTTTGGCGAAGTGCTGCGGGTGCGCGCGGCGAAAGGCTGCGAGGTTGGTCAGCGGCCCGGTGACAATCAGGTGCAGGTCGTCGGTTCCGCGCTCGATGGCATCGACCCAGAGGGTGTCCCAATCGCTCTCCACGTAGCGCTCGGGCGCGCTGGCGTAGCCCAGGCCAGTCTCCCCGTGGGTCTCCGGGGTGGTGGTCAGCTCGTAGACGAGGGGCTCGGGCACGCCGGCGGCGATAGGGATGGTCCGCAGCCCGCAGAGCCCGAGCACCCACGCTGCGTTCACCGCGCATTGGGCGGCCTCGACGTTTCCGGAGGTCGTGGTCACGGCCTCCAGCTCGATGCGGCCCTCGTGGTGGGCGGCGGTGAGGTAGATGAGCGCCAGGGTGTCGTCGATACCCGGGTCGCAGTCGAAGAGGACGCGCATTCTTACTCCTTTGCAGCTTCAGCGCGGAGGGCGCTCGTTTCGGTACCGCGCGCAAGCCAAAGGGCCAGCGCACTGACGGCGATGACACCACAGGAACCGAAGGCCGCGGCGAATCCGACCGTCTCGGCGAGCATACCGGCAGCGATCGGGGCGACGATTGCGCCCGCGTCCTGCGTCATCTGGAACGTGGACAGCACCTTACCCGCCGAGCGGTCGTTGCCAATGATGTCCGCCAGCGTCGCCTGCTGAGCCGGGTTCATCAGCCCGCCGCCGATCCCCGCGAGGATAGAGGCGATGATGAGCGACCAAAAAGTTGTCGCAAAACCCATCAGACCGGTGAACACCGCAATGGCCACGAGGCCCGCGACGATGAGCGGCTTGCGCCCCACCTTATCGGCAAGCACCCCGGAAAACTGCAGTGTCACCGCGGTGCCGACGGCGAAGGCCGTCAGCGCCAGACCAGAGGCGGCCTCGCCGTGCGCGAACACGCTCGCCGCGAACAAGGGAAGCACGCCGACGCGTACCCCGAGGTTCGCCCACCCGTTGGTGAACCCAGACGCCAGCGCGGCCTGGTAGGTCGGCATCCCCAGCGCCTCCCGCAGCGGCATCGGGGGCAGCTGCGGCGGCAGGACCGCCCGCCGCGACGAGCGCGCAGTGCCCGCCCACACGACGACCACCGCGAGCACGAGGAGGATGCCGTAGATGGCGAAGGGAAGGCGAAAGCCCAAAAAGGACAGCGCCGCGCCGATGAGCGGGCCGAAGATGTTTCCCAGCAGGAACGACGAGGCGTACATCGCGTTGGCGCGGCCCCGAATCCGCGGGGGCGTCACGCGCACGATGAGCGCCTGGGCCGACAGCGTGAACATCGTCGAGCCGAAGCCGGCAATGAAGCGCAGCGCAAAGATGTGCCAGTACGCCTGGGCGAAGGCCACCATGAACGTCGACACAGCGACGATGAGCAGCCCCGCGAGGTAGACGGGACGCGAGCCGAGCTTGTCCACGAGCAGGCCAGCGCCGGGCGCGCCGATGAGCCTGGCCGCGGCGAAGACGGACACGACCGCGCCCGCCGCGGCCAGAGAGACGCCGAAACTCGCGCTGAACTGCGGAAGAATTGGGGCGATAAAGCCGTAACCCAACGCGATGACGAACGCGGCGGCCGCCAGCACGTGAATCGCGCCGGGGATGCGGGGCCGAGGGGCAACCGAAGATTCTGCAGTGTCCATGTCGCCTCTACCCTAGCCCCTGACCACAAGGAACCCATCTATAGAACACGTGTTCTATAGATTCGAACGCGATGTCGAATCTGCTTCCTATATTCATGGCCATGACACAGCACCTGATCCACACCATGTCCACCGCCCACGCCACGACCCTGAACGCCCTGCGCAGCATCATTCGGCACCCACGCTCCCTCGCCCGCCCACACGCCTCATGGCGCCCACCCACCACAGCGCTGCCCCCAGTCGCCGGCTCGGAGCGCCTCACCGTGTCCGTCACCCGACGCCGCGTCGGGCCCCGCGCCCGCGCCCGCATCCGCGGTTACGGCGAAACCCACACCCCCGCCTACATCATCGAGCTCCGCCTGACAGACGCCTCCGGCCTGCGCGCCGACCCCCACATCACCGAGGCGTGGGTGCGCGCCCTCGTCCCCGCCGACCACATCGCCGCCGTGCACGAGATCCCCGGCCCCCGCGCCACCAGCTACGTCTGGCTCACCGACGCCGCCTATACCCCCGTGCGCTCACCCTCCTCCATGTTCGAAGGGCTGCAGGCCGCGTAAGGCCGCTCGCGCCTACACTTCGTCGATGTCGGAGGGCTCGCGCGCAGGGTCGAGGTCGGTATCGGTGTCGCGGCTCGCGGAGGCGTCCTCGGGTAGATCGTCGTCCACGTCGGGGCCATCGTCCTCGCCGAAGATGTCGTAGACGTCGGGTTCGTCGACATCGTCCTCGACAGGCAGCAGCTGCGACTCCCAGTCCTCGGCCTGGTCGGCGGCGAGAGACAGGACGTCGAAAAGCCTGTCGAAGTCCTCGAACGTGCCCAAGTGGAGCACCTCGGCCTCCGAGACGGCCTCGTCGTGGATGGTCTCGAACAAGCGGGCGCGGTCCTCGTCCGTCAGCTCGGCGTCACCGTCGGACTCCCACAGCTCGCCGATGGCGTCGTCCATCAGCTCGTCGTAATTGTCCGACAGCGCTACGAACGACACCGCAGCACGCGGCGCCCCGTCGACGACCTCTACGAGGACCTGCAGCTCCGCACTCTCGCCGACCTCGGCGCGGACCAGCTGGCTGTTCACGGAGTCCTGGAAAAACTCGAGGTCGGCGATGCGCTCGTCGGTCCCCTCGAGCAGGTCGCGCAGGACGGTGACGACTTCGTCGGTGGCGATGTGCTCGGCGACGGTAGTCACCGCGGCCTCCGCCGAAAACACCACGGAGACGAGGACGGCCTCGAACTCGTCATCGTCTTCGTCCACGTCGGCCGCAGCGATGTAGACGTTGGCGGCCGGCAGGTGCGGGTCGATTTCGACAAACTGGATTTCCACGTCCGCCGTGATCGGGACGAACATGGTTTCGTCGTGCACTCGCGATTCGATTCCCTCACGGTCAAGCGCGGCGGCGATGTCCTCGAAAAAGCTCATGGCGCACCAAAGTCCTTCCAAGTGGTGGGGCTGACGGTCAGCGTTCGACCCGCCCCAGCCTAGCTACGAAGCCAATCTTTTGCTCGCACCGAAAGCTCGCACGGACAGCCTCCCCCAAGACTGCTCGACCACACCTAGTCTTCGTCTTCGTCCGAGAACGTGGCCAGCG
The DNA here is from genome assembly GCF_900105305.1 of Corynebacterium timonense. NCBI lineage: Bacteria > Bacillati > Actinomycetota > Actinomycetes > Mycobacteriales > Corynebacteriaceae > Corynebacterium > Corynebacterium timonense. The sequence goes on from NZ_LT629765.1 coordinate 1,260,315, forward strand.
ACTCCACGAGGTCCTGGCGGTTATTGCCCCACTCACGCATATCAAACTGCTCCCACGCCCGGCGCTTGGCCGCTTTCGGGTCAAACTCCACCCAGAACTTCTCGCGGAACACCGCCGTCGCCCGGCCCGGTTTGTCGTCGCTGCGGAAGCCGTACACGGGCCACTCCTCGCCCGGCGCGCCGGAGTGGAAGAAGGAGCCCCAATGGTGCTGCATAATACGACTAATGTCGCCGAGCCCCTCGCGCGAGCTGAAACGGTCGATCTGCGAGGCACGCGTGGTCAGCGGGGCGTTAAACACCGCCTCGAGGTCCGAGGTGTGCATGGCCCCCAGCCCAAGTCGCCGCTTGGTCGCCGAGGCGTAGTCGAAGCGGTACATCCACGTCGAGGCCGCGCGCCGGTGCTCGGTGGCCAGCGTCACCGACGGCGCCCAGAACACGGCGTCCGCGATGAGCTCAGCAAAGTCCGCGCGCTCCTCGGCGCCGCCGTAGGCGCTGAGGACAACATCCGCATTGTCTTCGTCGAAAACGTTCAGCGCCCGGCGCGCGGCGCGGGTGCGCGACTTCGTCGTCTGGTACAGCACCTTGGCAAAGCTCGCCTCGTCAGAGTTGGTGCCGATGATGAGGGGAACAGGCGCTTGCGTTCCCTCCTCGAAGGCGTCGAGCGGGTGGACGGGCAACGTCGTGCCGTCCGCCGTGGGCATGAACGCGGTGTTGAACTGGGCGGCCTCCCGGCCGTTGAACAGCATGGATTGCCCCACCCGCACGAGCTGGCGAGCATCTTCGCGGCGCAGGTCGGCGAGGGTTGTGGTGCGGGGCATCCCCATGTCGTCGAGAAGCGTGCGCACCCACATCGCGGCCTGAAGGCGCGTGTGGACGCTAGCAACCGGCGCCGACTGCGCGATGCAGCGGTGGAAGAGCCCGCGCGCGGCGGGGGCGACCATCAGGTGCACGACGGCAGCCCCGCCCGCGGACTCCCCCATGATGGTCACGCTGCCGGGGTCACCGCCGAAGTTCGCGATGTTGTCCTGGACCCACCTCAGCGACAAGATCTGATCGAGCATCCCCGGGTTGGCCACGCAATCGCCGCCGAGTGAATGAAAATCCAGGTAGCCCAGCACCCCGAGCCGGAAATTCACCGAGACGTAGACGACATCCGTGGACACGGCCAGGTTGTGGCCCTGCAGGACGCGCTCGTGGCTAGCACCGGTAACAAAGGTGCCGCCGTGGAAGAACACAACGACCGGCAGCACGTCATCGGTGTCGGGGCGGACGATGTCGACGGTGAGGCAGTCCTCGGTGCCGATCACGGGGTCTTTCCAGCTGAAGGCCCCCTGCAGCGCCGGCTCCCCGTACTCTCTGGCGTCTCGCACCCCCGCCCACGGCTCAGGCGGGCGGGGCGCGCGGAAGCGGTGCTCCCCCGCGGTGTCGGCGCCGTAGGGGATGCCGCGCCAGGTGCGCACACCTGTGGTCTCGTCGACAATGCCGCGGACCTCCCCTGCCGCCGTGCGGGCGACGGGGCGAGAGGTTGACTCCATGCCGTCCACATTAGCGAGCAGTTACGATGTGGTCTCGGCAGAAAGCGCGCGGGAATCAAACCGCGCCGGCGGGCGCTACACACGTCAGGTACGCGCTGCCGCGGCCCTGCGCTCGGCAGCGAGCGGCCACTGAGGCGCCAAGAACGGGCGCCGGAGATAAGGAGAAGCGATGGTTTTCAGGTTTGGGACGCGGTCCGGCCCCGCCACGGCGGAGGGGGCGGAAACGCAGCGCATCATCACCGACGCGCTCAACTCGGACGCCGCTGCGCTCGAGGAGGAGGCCGGTCCGCTGGGTCGGGCGCTCATCGCGGCCGTCGATAAGGCGGCGCAGCTGCAGTCGGCCCCCATCCGCGCCTACGTCGAGTGGGTGCGCCGCTCGCACCCCGAGGCCACCCCCGCGCAGGTCCAGGCGATCGTGGACAAGCACTTCCGCACCGCCGTCTCCAGCACCGGGGCCGGCGTCGGGGCGGCCGCGGCCGTACCGGGCATCGGCTTCGTCACAGGGGGCGTGACGGTCGCCGGGGAGTCCGTCCTCTTCCTCGACATCGCGGCGTTCTACACCATGGCCAGCGCCCACCTGCGCGGGGTGGACATCACCGATCCTCAGCGCCGCCGGGCCGTCGTGCTCGTGGCCCTGACCGGGGCGAAAGGGGTTGCCGTCGTTGACGCGCTGCTTGGCGACGACACACGCGGCGTCCCCGCCGCAGCCACCCTGTCGCGCTTTTCCGGCCCGCGCCTGGCGGAGGCGAATAGCATTCTCACCCGCGTCGCTCTGAGGTCTCTGCGCAAGCGCCTCAGCCGGGCGTGGCTGGGCAAGATCCTCCCCCTCGGCATCGGCGTCGTCGCCGGGGTGGCCGCGAACCGGAAGCTCGCAGCGCGGATTATCGACACCGTCTCCCCCAGCCTGGGCCCACTGCCCCCGCGCTTCCTCGAGGCGCTGCCCGCGCCCGCTGCCGACGAGGAGGGCGCCGCCGGGCACCAGGGGCACGCCGAGACCGGCTCCCGCGGCTTCCTCCGCTTCGTGCGCAAGGCCGCGGGGAAGAACCGGGGGAAGGAACCTGGACAGGACGCGCCGCGCAAAGGGCTGATGCGCCGTTGACGCTAAACCCAGCCCCCGGCGCGTGCTGCTGGCCGAGGCGTTCGGGGCGAACCGTGCCCCGGCAACGCTCGCCTGCGTGACCGCCCTCGTCGCCGCCGTGGCCCAGGTCGCCCTGCCCTCGTTGACCGGGCGCGCCGTCGACGTCGCCTCCGGCGCGGCCGACGGCTCTATCACCCGAATAGCGTGGACCATGGTGGGCATCGCCCTGGCCACCTACGCTCTCAACTGGATGCGCCGCTACTCGGCCGGGTTGTTGGCCACGCGCAGCCAGCACGGCGTGCGCGTGGGTATCCTGCGCACCCTCCAGCGCCTCGACGGGCCGGGACAGGACGACATTGTCACCGGCCAGGTCGTCTCGCGCTCGATCACGGACCTCAACCAGTTCCACATGGTGCTGGCCACCCTGCCGCTTTTTGTCACCCGCACCGCGCAGCTGGCCTTCACCCTCGCCGTCATGTTCGCGATGGACGTCGGCTTAAGCCTGCTCGCGCTGGCGCTTCTGCCCCTCATTCTGTGGGAGGCGAACCGCTCGCGCCGCGCGTTGTACGCCGCGACCTGGGTGAACCAGCAGTCGGCGGCCGATCTCGCCGAGCACGTCGAGCACACGGTCTCGGGTGTAAGGGTGGTCAAGGCATTCGGGCGCGAGGAACGCGCCATCGACGAGCTCGACCGGCTGAGCCGCCACCTCTACGCCACGAAGATGCGCACGGCGAAGCTCACGGCGCGTTTCCAGCCTGTGCTCGCGCAGCTGCCGAAGATCGCTCTCGTGATCACCATCGTCGCCGGCGGTCTCACCGCGATGTCCGGGGCGATCTCCCTCGGCGGCTTCGTCGCGTTTACCACCTACCTCGTCTCCATGACGGGGCTGATGAGCATGCTCACCAACCAGTACGTGCGCCTGCAAATGGGGATGAGCTCCGTCGACCGCCTCGGGGAGGTCCTCACACTGCGCCCCGGTCGCACCGAGCCCGCCGACCCCGCCGCGGCGCCGGCCGGCCCGGTGGGGCTCCGCTTTCGCGACGTCACCTTCGACACCGGCGGCCATCGCGTCCTCGACGGCTTCGACCTCGAGGTCCACCCGGGCGAGTTCGTCGCCCTCGTCGGCCCCGCCGGCGCGGGCAAGTCCATGGCGGTGCAGCTCGCCGGGGGGTTCTACGAGCCCAGCGAGGGCAGCATCGCGCTTCTCGACGCCCACCTGCGCCCCACCGAGTACTCCCGCCTGCCTACGGCGGGCATCCGCGGCCAGGTCACCTGCGTCTTCGACGAATCCTTCCTCTTTTCTTCCACGGTGCGCGAGAACATCGCGATGGGCGCGCCCGGCGGCGAGGCCACGGACGAGCAGGTGCGCGAGGCGGCCCGCCTCGCCCGCGCCGACGAGTTCATCGAGCGCCTGCCGGAGGGCTACGACACCGTCGTCGGCGAGCGCGGCATGACCCTCTCGGGCGGGCAGCGCCAGCGCGTCGCGCTCGCCCGGGCGCTGCTGTCGCGCCCCGGCGTGCTCGTGCTTGACGACGCCACCAGCGCCATCGACGCCGAAAACGAGGCGACGATCCTGTCCAACCTGCGCGCCACCCTCGCCGACGTCGCCGTCATCGCGGTGGCGCACCGCCAGTCCACCGTCGACCACGCCGACCGCGTCGTGGTGGTCGAGTCCGGCCGCGCCGTCGTCGACGCGCCCCGCGACGAGGCCACCGCGAGCGCCGAGTACCGCGCCCTCATGTCCCCGGCTCACGCGCCCTCCCCCACCGCCGAGCCCTCCCGCGGCGCCCTCTGGCCGGACGTGGAGGCCCCCGAGCGCGAGCGCGTGCTGGCCTCCGCGCCGGGCATGGGCCGCGGCGGCGCCATCACCGCCACCCCGCAGCTGCGGCGCCAGGTGGCGGCACTGCCGGCCGCGACGGAGGAGCCCCGCGTCGACGCCGCACCGCTGCGCGCGCCGCGCCGCCCGTTCCGCATCGCCGAGCTGTTTGCCGACGTGAAATGGCTGATCACCGCGACCGCGGCGCTGCTTGTCGTGGGCGTGCTGGCGGACCTCGCCTTCCCCACGCTCGTGCGCACCAGCATCGACCTCGGCATCGAGCAGGGAGAGCCCGGCGTCGTCTGGCGTGTCGGCGCGCTCGCCCTCGCCGTGGTGGCCGCCGCGTGGGCGAGCGAGGCCGCCATGACCGTGCTCAGCGCCCGCTCCGGCGAGCGTCTGCTCTACGGTCTGCGGCTGCGCAGCTACGCGCACCTGCAGCACCTCGGGCTTGCCTACTTCGAGCGCCACCTGTCGGGGCGGATCATGACGCGGATGACCACGGACATCGACACCCTGTCCAGCTTCTTGCAGACCGGCCTCGCCCAGGCCATCGTCTCGGTGGCCACGCTCGTCGGCGTGTGCGTCATGCTCGTAGCCACTGACCCCCAGCTCACGCTTGTCGCGCTCGCCGCGGTGCCCGTCATCGTCGCTGCGACGGTGGTCTTCCGCATGCTGTCGAAGCGGTGGTATGCCGCCTCCCGCGCCCAGATCTCGGCCGTCAACGGCGAGTTCGCCGAGCTCATCGGCGGGATCCGCCCCACCCAGATGCACCTGGGGGAACAGGCGGCCCAGGCCGGCTTCGAGAGCGCTTCCGACACGTACCGGCGCTACCGGATGCGCTCGACGACCCTGCTGGCCACCTATTTTCCCGGCATGCAGGCCATCGCGCAGATCATGACAGCCGTGGTCGTTGCCGTCGGCGGCGCCAGGGTGGCCCAGGGCGACCTGTCCGTCGGCGTCCTCGTCGCCTTCACCATGTATTTAGGCCAGCTGTACGGCCCCATCCAGCAGCTCGGCCAGATCTTCGACTCCTGGCAGCAGGCGACGATCTCCTTTGGCCGCATCACCGAGCTGCTGGAAACGCGCGCGAGCGTCCCCGACACCGGGACGGACCCCGGCGCCGCCCGCGCCGCGGCGGGCGAGCTCGCTTTCGAGGACGTCACCTTCGGCTACGACCCGGCCCAGCCGGTGCTCAGCGGCGTCGACCTCACCCTGCGCGCCGGCGACACCGTGGCTCTGGTGGGCCCGACCGGGGCGGGCAAGTCGACCGTCGTCAAGCTTCTTGCTCGCTTGTACGACCCCCTGACCGGCACCGTGCGCGCCGCCGGTCACAACATCGCGGGCTTTCCGCTTGCCGAGTGGCGTCGCGCCGTCGCCCAGGTACCGCAGGAGACCTACCTCTTCCCCGGCACCGTGGCCGACAACATCGCCTACGGCGTCGACGACGCGAGCGACGCAGACGTCGAGGCGGCCGTGCGGCGCATCGGGGCGCTGGGGACCATCGCCACGATCCCCGGGGGCTTCAACCACCCCGTCGGCGAGCGCGGCCGGGGCTTAAGTTCCGGGCAGCGTCAGATCATCGCGCTCGCCCGCGCCGAAATGCTCGAGCCCGACCTCATGCTTCTCGACGAAGCCACCGCGACGCTCGACCCCGCCACGGAGAAGGCAGTCCTCGACGCGACCGACCACGCCACCGCGAAACGCACTGCCGTCGTGGTCGCTCACCGGCTTGCGACAGCGGCGCGGGCCGACCGCATCCTCGTCATTGATGAAGGACGTATTATAGAGGACGGTTCCCACGGGGCCCTCCTCGAGCGGGGCGGAGCGTACGCCCGGGCATGGTCCATCAACCGCTAATGGGGGTGGGCCGCGCGAGCACCGCACGAAAACCGGGAGTGAGTTAGCGCTCATTCCCGGACCGCAATTAGAGTCGACTAAGTTACCGCTTGACACCACCCGAGAAGAGAGGCGAGCACCTGCCGTGAGCAGCGACATAACCTTCGGCCAGAATGACTGGCTGGTAGACGAGATGTTCCAGCAGTACAAGGAGGATCCCGGCTCCGTAGACAAGGAGTGGCGCGACCTCTTCGACAAGGAAGGCTCGCCCGCCTCCGCCACGGGCTCTGCCGCGGCCCAGCCCGCCGGCGGGCGCGGCGCGGCAAACGACAAGGCAGCGGCGTCCGGCACGGCCCCTGCCCAGGCAAAAACCGATGCCGACCTCGCCGCCTCCACCGCCGCGCCGAGCCAGGACGGGCGCGAGACCAAGGTGGACCAGGCCGCCAAGAAGGCGGAGAAGAAGCGCCCGACCGCGGTGGCGAAGCCCAAGGTCTCCCCCATGGAGAAGGCCGCCTCCGCCACCGTCGAGCCGGGCGAGATCCAGCTCAAGGGCGCGCTTCGGGCGATTGCCAAGAACATGAACGAGTCTCTGAGCATCCCCACCGCGACCACGGTGCGGGACATGCCGGTCAAGCTCATGTTCGAAAACCGCGCCCTAGTCAACGACCACCTCAAGCGCACCCGCGGCGGCAAGATCTCCTTTACCCACATCCTGGGTTACGCGATCGTCCAGTCCACCAAGCTGCACCCGGACATGAACAAGAGCTACCGCGAGGACGGCAAGAAGTCCTTCGCTGTACAGCCGGAGCACATCAACCTCGGCCTCGCCATCGACCTGCCCCAGAAGGACGGCTCGCGTTCCCTCGTGGTCGCCGCCATCAAGGGCTGCGAGACCATGGCCTTCAACGAGTTCGTCGACGCCTACGAGGACATCGTCGACCGCGCCCGCGTGGGCAAGCTCTCCATCGAAGACTTCCAAGGCGTGACCATCCAGCTGACCAACCCGGGCGGCATTGGCACCCGCCACTCTATCCCGCGCCTGACCACCGGGCAGGGCACCATCGTCGGCGTGGGCGCCATGGACTACCCGGCGGAGTTCGCCGGCGCATCCGAGGACCGCCTCGCGGAGCTCGGCGTGGGCAAACTCGTCACCGTGACCTCCACCTACGACCACCGCGTCATCCAGGGCGCGGAGTCCGGCGAGTTCCTCCGCGACATCTCGCAGCTGCTTATCGACGACACCTTCTGGGACGAGATCTTCTCCTCCCTGGAGATCCCCTTCTCCCCGCTGCGCTGGGCACAGGACTTGCCCAACACGGGCATTAACAAGGACACCCGAGTCATGCAGCTCATCGAGGCGTACCGCTCGCGCGGCCACCTCGTCGCGGACACCAACCCGCTGCGCTGGGAGCAGCCCGGCCTGCCCAAACCCGACTCCCGTGACCTCCTCATGGAGACCCACGGCCTGACCATCTGGGACCTCGACCGCACCTTCCACGTCGGCGGCTTCGGCGGCAAGGAAACCATGACCCTGCGCGAGGTTCTCTCCCGCCTGCGCGCCGCCTACACGCTGCACGTCGGCGCCGAGTACACCCACATCCTCGACCGCGACGAGCGCGAGTGGCTGCGCGACCGCATGGAGGCCGGCATGCCCAAGCCGACCAACGCGGAGCAGAAGTACATCCTGCAGAAGCTCAACGCCGCCGAGGCGTTCGAGAGCTTCCTGCAGACGAAGTACCTGGGCCAGAAGCGCTTCTCCCTCGAGGGTGCGGAAACCCTCATCCCGCTCATGGACGCGGTCATCGACACTGCCGCCGGCCAGGGCCTCGACGAAGTCGTCATCGGCATGCCGCACCGCGGCCGCCTGAACGTGTTGTTCAACATCGTGGGCAAGCCGGTTGCCACGATCTTCAACGAGTTCGAGGGCAACATGCAGTCCGCCCAGCAGGGCGGCTCCGGCGACGTGAAGTACCACCTGGGCTTCCAGGGCGAGCACATCCAGATGTTCGGCGACGGCGAGATCAAGGTCTCGCTCGCGGCCAACCCCTCCCACCTCGAGGCCGTCGACCCCGTGCTCGTGGGCATCGCCCGCGCCAAGGACGACCACCTCAAGCACACAGAGGGCCGCACCGACCACCCGGTCATGCCGCTCATGCTGCACGGCGACGCCTCCTTCACCGGCCTCGGCGTTGTCCAGGAGACGCTCAACATCTCGAACCTCAAGGGCTACTCCGTCGGCGGCACCGTCCACATCGTGGTGAACAACCAGATCGGCTTCACCACCACGCCGGACTCCGGCCGCTCGACCTACTACGCCACGGACTTGGCCAAGGGCTTCGACTGCCCCGTCTTCCACGTCAACGGCGACGACCCGGAGGCCGCCGCGTGGGTCGCCCAGCTCGCCGCGGAGTACCGCCGTGAGTTTGGCAAGGACGTCTTCATCGACCTCATCTGCTACCGCCTGCGCGGCCACAACGAGGCCGACGACCCGACGGTGACCCAGCCGCGCATGTACGAGCAGATCCAGTCCCACCCCTCGGTGCGTACCCGCTACACCAACGACCTCATCGGCCGCGGCGATCTGACCAAGGAAGAAGCCGAGATCGCGGCGCGGGACTTCCACGACCAGCTCGACTCCGTCTTCTCCGACGTCAAGGCGAACGAGGGCAAGCCGAGCGAGCAGACCGGCATTACCGAGGCACAGAAGCTCACCCGCGGTCTGGACACCAACATCTCCGAAGAGACCTTCAAGCGGCTTGCCGCCACCTACGGCAACCTGCCGGAGGGCTTCACCCCGAACAAGCGCCTGAGCTCCGTGCTGAAAAAGCGCGGCGGTTCTTTCGAGGACGGCGACATCGATTGGGGCTGGGGCGAGCTGCTCGCCTTCGGTTCCCTGGCGGAGGAAGGCAAGTACGTCCGCCTCGCCGGCGAGGACTCGCAGCGCGGCACCTTCACCCAGCGCCACGCTGTCCTCTACGACCCGGAGACGAACGAGGCCTACAACCCCCTCGACGCCAACGCCGTCGACGCGGGAAACGACGGCCGCTTCGAGGTGTACAACTCCGCGCTGACGGAGTTCGCCGGCATGGGCTTCGAGTACGGCTACACTGTGGGCAACAACGACGCCGTCGTCGCCTGGGAGGCCCAGTTTGGTGACTTCGCCAACGGCGCCCAGACGATCATCGACGAGTACGTCTCCTCCGGTGAGACCAAGTGGGGCGAGCTGTCCTCCCTCATCGCCCTGCTGCCGCACGGCTACGAGGGCCAGGGCCCGGACCACTCCTCCGCGCGCATCGAGCGCTTCCTACAGCTCGTCGCCGAGGGGTCCATGACCATCGCCCAGCCGTCCACCCCGGCGAACCACTTCCATCTCCTGCGCCGCCAAGCGCTCGGCGAGATGAAGCGCCCGCTCATCGTCTTCACCCCGAAGTCGATGCTGCGCAACAAGGCCGCGACGTCCCAGCCGGCCGACTTCATCGAGGTCAACCGCTTCCAGTCCGTCATCGACGACCCGAACTTTGTCGAGCGCGGCAACAAGAAGATCTCCGGCGCCGACCACTCCAAGGTGAAGACGATCCTGCTGTGCTCCGGCAAGATCTACTGGGAGCTGGACAAGCGCCGCGAGAAGGATGGGCGCGACGACGTCGCCATCATCCGCGTGGAGATGCTCCACCCGATCCCCTTCAACCGCCTCTCCGACGCGTTTGCCAACTACCCCAACGCGACGCAGATCCGGTGGGTCCAGGACGAGCCGGCCAACCAGGGCGCGTGGCCGTTCTACAACGAGCACTTGCGCAACTTCGTCGAGGACATGCCCGAGATGGTGCGCGTGTCCCGCCGCTCGCAGTCCACGACGGCGACCGGCGTGGCCAAGGTCCACCAGATGGAGGAGAAGCAGCTGCTTGACGAGGCCTTCGCCGAGTAGTAGCCCAGCGAAAAGGGGCCGGCCCGCACTCGCGCGGGACGGCCCCTTTTTTTCGCTCTGTTGTTAACGCTTCACCGCGCCCCCCGGCCGGCCGCTACACCGCCGGCGGCTGGTTCGCCTCTGTGGCGGTGCCGACAGACGGGCGGTCAGAGACCCTGATGCCCATGTACTCCTGCAGCCACTCGGCCACGGCCTCCTGCGGCTCGGTCCCTCCCGCGACATTCTCGGCCATCTCCGCGACGTCATCGGTGTCCAAAGCGCGGGTGGCGGAGTTGATTCCCTGCCTCTCTCCCCTGGTGAATAGCGCCTTCTGAAAGACGGGGATGATGTTTTCGGGCAGGGCGCCCTCGTGCGAGCCACCGCAGCCCTCGGCGGGCGAGGGGTCGACCGTCATCACATGCCCGGGCATGACCCCCACAGCGGCAGCGTACGTCTCTTCCGAGGGAGTCGACTCCCCGTCCGCCTCGTCAGCCAGCTGGGCGCGAAGTTCCTCTGCGCCCCGGGCGTCGAAGTGCCGAAGCGCCGTACCGGTACAGGTAACGGCGAAGCTCACCTCGCCCCAGCCGAGTTCGTCGGCCGGCGTCAATGCGACCACATCCGCCTGACGCCCCTGCGAGAGCAGGAGCTGCTGGTAGATCTCCCCCAAGACGAGCTGTTCGGGAGAGCGTGGCTCGACCCCGATCGTGACGGCCGGGCGATCATCCGCCGCCGACACGACGGCGATACCGTCGGCGATGAGGCTGACGCCCACGGCGAAAACCACCGAGGCGGCAGCCACGCCCGCCGCGGCGAGCCACCGAGGCTGAGTCATAGGAGTCGTTCCTTTCGCGGGTGTTCTAATTCTCGTTCCCCGCGTCTCGTGGTGCGGCGGGGGTGCCAAAGCCCATCTGGGCGATGGCGTCGCGGGCCCGCGGGGCGGTCGAGGGCTCGCACAGCACGTCGTAGCGGCCAGCAACGATCGTGGTCGCCGAGGAGAAGTCGCGCTTGCCCCCGGACACGCCGTAGCTGATGGCGGCGAAAATCAGGCCGAAGATCGCGCCGATGAGCAGCGACCACAACAGAACCGCCCAGCCAGTGCCCGGGATGGAGAAGATGGCGAAGATCAGGCCGATCAAAAGACCCAGCCAGGCGCCCGCCAGGGCGCCGCCGCCGAGCACGCGCGGCCAGGTCAGTCGGCCGGTGACGCTTTCCACCTGGATGAGGTCGACGCCGACGATGGCGAGGTCCTCGACCGGGAACTCCTGGTCAGACAGGCCGTCGACGGCACGCTGTGCCTCGGCGTAAGTGGTAAAGCTCCCGACCGGCCAGCCGGCGGGGCGCTCAACCGCGACCTGGGGGGCATTGCCACGTGCGGATCCTGCGGGTTGTGTCATGAACGTTCACGTCCTTTGTCGTATCTTTGAGTGGTTTCCTGGGCGCATTCCCGGGCGCATTCCCGTCGCGCCCACCCCTCCACGATACTCGTGGTGGTGGCAGTCAGGGGCCGAGGGGCGGACGGGCCTATACTGTCGGTGATGTCTACGACCCCAGTAATCACCGAAGATCGGGTCCGCGAGGCACTCAGCCGCGTGGAGGACCCAGAAATTGGTAAGCCCATTACCGAGCTCGATATGGTCGAATCCGTCTCCGTTGACGGCAACGACGTGTCGGTCGGCGTGTACCTCACTATCGCGGGCTGCCCAATGCGCGACACGATTCAGTCGAACGTGCGCGCGGTACTCGAGGAGCTCGACGGCGTGGGCACCGTGACCGTGGACTTGCACACAATGAGCGACGAGCAGCGCCGCGCTCTTGCCATGAAGCTGCGCGGGGCGCAGTCCACGCCCGTCATCCCGTTCGCCGACCCTGACACGCGCACGCGCGTGTACGCCGTGGCCTCCGGCAAAGGCGGTGTGGGCAAATCCTCCGTCACCGTCAACCTCGCCACCGCGCTGGCGGCGCAAGGCCTGAGCGTGGGCATCCTCGACGCCGACATCTACGGCCACTCGGTGCCCGGGATGATGGGGGCTGCCGACGCCACGGCGACCGTCGTCGACGACATGATTATGCCGCCGATCGCCCACAACGTGCGCCACATCTCTGTGGGCCAGTTCGTCGAGGGCAACGCCCCGATCGTCTGGCGCGGTCCGATGCTCACCCGCGCGATCCAGCAGTTTCTTTCCGACGTCTACTGGGGCGACCTCGACGTCCTGTTCATGGACCTGCCGCCGGGAACCGGCGACGTCGCCATCACGGTGGCGCAGCTTGTGCCTAACGCCGAGCTCATCGTCGTCACCACCCCCCAGGCTGCGGCCGCCGAGGTCGCCGAGCGGGCCGGAACAATCTCCCAGCAGACGGGGCAGCGCATCGCGGGCGTCGTGGAAAACATGGCGGGCATGGTCATGCCCGACGGCTCCGTGGTGAATGTCTTCGGCGAGGGCGGCGGAGAGCACGTTGCCACGCGGCTCACCGCCCTGACGGACAACGACACGGTCCCCCTGCTCGGCTCCGTTCCCCTCGACCCCGTCCTGCGCGAGCACGGCGACGCCGGCACGCCCGTTGCGGTCTCCGACCCGCACTCGCCCGCCGGCGCGGCGCTCAACGAGATCGCCGCGAAGCTCAAGGTCCGCCGCGAGTCGCTGGCGGGCAAAAGCCTCAACCTCGGAGTCAGCCGCTAGGTGATATCCGCCCAAGAGAACCCCCCGCTGGGCGCCTCGCCACCGTCGTCACGCGGTTGCGAGGGCTGAGGCTGCGGGGGTGTCGGGGGCTTCGGCGCGGGGCGCGGACCCGACGGACGCTCCGGCGCGGGAGACGGAGCCGACACGGGCTCGTCGTCCGGGTCTTCGAACAACACTTTGGTGATCGCCCGCCGCGGGCCGAGGGCTGCGTACTCGGTAACCGTGCCGAAGGGCTTACGGAACTCCTCGAACTCCTCGAAGGCGCCGTCGAGCTCCATCTCCCGCTTCGCATTGTTGATGGCCTTACGCGCGGCGTAGATCGCTGCGCGAACGTCCCGCACCACCCCAGGAAGGCGCTCGGGGCCGATCACGATGAGGCCGATGATGAGGACGAAGAAGATTTCGCCCCACCCAATACTGGAAAACACGGCTTACACTCTACCTGTGACGGCCTACCCGTGACGGCCTACCCGTGACGGCGCAGCGCGCGAAGGGCGGCGCCGACGACGTCGTTGACGATCTCGGCGCCGCGGCTCGTGTCCCGCTGGGTCTCGTCGTCGGGCTCAAGTTCGCTGACGTGGCTGAGCCGCTCCACGAGGGTGCGGGGGGCGCGCAGTGTCTCGTCCCCCCGGCAGGTGCGCAGGCGCGCGGCCGCGGCGCGCTGGATGTCGATGTCGCGGCGGCATTCCGCGCACTCGGCGATGTGAGCGTGTGCGCGCCGCTCGGCGGACGGAGACAACTCCCCGTCGGCGAAGGCGGCGATCGCTTCCGTGCTGAGGTGCTCGGTGGAGAAAAAACGCGGTTGTCCCGCGCCCCCGGCTGACGCCCCCGTCTGCTCGGCCACGATGACAGCGCCTCCTTTCTCCACGGCGTACCTAAAGGCTTACGTAAGCCTTACTTTCTCTCCCTTTATACTCCGCTGGGCGGCGGAAGCGGGGCGGCGCGCTTAACGCACGCGGATGAGCTCGTGGGCGCTAACGTCCTCGCGGGCCTGAGCTTCGAGGTTTTCGCGCAGCTGAGTGCGGCCGCGATGGATCCTAGAGCGCACCGTGCCCATCTTCACGCCCAGCGTTTCGGCGATTTCCTCGTAGGTCATCCCGACGACGTCGCACAACACGACGGCGACGCGGAAGTCGGGGCTGAGGTCGTCGAGCGCCCGCTGCAGCGCCGGGTCCAAGTTGGAGGCGGTATAGGCCTGCTCCGGCGTCATGTCGGTGCCGGGGACGCGCTCGTAATCCTCGGGCAGGGCTTCCATGCGGATCTTCGCGCGGTGGCGAACCATATCCAAGAAGAGGTTGGTGGTGATCCGGTGCAGCCACCCCTCGAAGGTTCCCGGCTGGTAGTTCTTCAGGCTGCGGAACACGCGCATGAACGTCTCCTGCGTCAAGTCCTCCGCGTCGTGCTGGTTGCCCGACAGCCGGAACGCGAGGCGGTAGACGCTATCGGCGTGCTCGGCGACGAGCTCCGCCCACGAGGGCATCTCTGCCTCACCGGCGTCGAACGCGGCTGTCCCGCGCAGCGGGGCGTCGGAGCTGTCGGCGGCGTCAGCGGCGTCGGGGTGGTGCGGGGACGGGCGGCGGGCATCGTATGCTCGGTGTGCTCGGGGTGCTCGGGCGCGTGACATATAAATGATTCTCCCAAATTAGATGTGGCGGCGCCACAAAACCAACCGGCAAAACGCTGTCAACGCATAAAAATTCGTTCACAGTGGACAGCTGTGTCCGAACCGGGCCATCGCCGGGTTCCGTTCAGTATCCGGCCTATGATAGATGGCGTGACTGATTCGGCGTTTCGCACTATGAACGACTACATCGCCAAGCAGGCGACAACCGGCGCGGAGCAGGATGTCGCCCACGGACTCACTGTGGCGCTCACCCACGCGGAAGAGAACTTCCTGCCCGCCCCCGGCGCCGCCCTCGGCGCGCTCGTCGGCACCCTCGCCGCCGCGGGGGCGCCCGCGTATGGGGCCGTCGCCGTGACCCCCGCCGCGGGGGCGGTCGGTCTGCACATCCTCCGCGGCCTGCCCGAAAAGTCGACCCTGACGTGCATCGACCCGGAGGCCGAGCACCAATCCGCGGCGCGCGAGGCGTTCCGCGTGGCGGGCTTCGCGCCATCCCGCGCGCGCTTTCTCACCGCGCGGCCGTTAGACGTGATGAGCAGGCTCGCCCCCGCTTCGTACCACCTCGTTTACGCGGACGTCGCACCGGTCGAGTTGAGCTCGCTCGTGACCGCCGCCTGGCCGCTGCTCGCCCCAGGCGGGACCCTCGTCATCGCTGGCTCGCTTCTCGACGGCACAGTGGCCGACCCCACGCGCCGCGACCGCGACACGGAGGCGGCCAGGGCGGCCGAGGGGGACGTCGATAAGCTTGGCGAGTCCGAAGGCGCCGTGGTAACCCGCCTGCCGCTCGACGGCGGCGTCACCCTGGTCACGCGGCGCTAACTAGACCACCTGGTTCTTGCCCACGACAACAACGCCGTGCGGCGAAACCGTGTAGCGCTGGCGGTCGCGCTCAAGGTCCACGCCGATGATTTCGCCCTCGGAGACGTAGACGTTCTTGTCCAAGATGGCGCGGCGCACCACGGCACCTTTACCCACGCGCACACCCGGCATCAGCACCGAACCCTCGACGGAAGCCCCCTCCTCGACGCGCACGTCGGTGGACAGCACCGAGTTGCGCACCGTCGAGCCGGAGATGATCGAGCCCGAGCCGACGATGGACTCTTGGGCGATACCGCCCACGACGAACTTGGCGGGCGGGAGGTTGCCATCCTCCGTGGAGTGAATCGGCCACGCCTTGTTGTACAGGTTGAACACCGGGTGCGAGGAAATGAGGTCCATGTGGGCCTCGTAAAAGGAGTCAACCGTACCAACGTCGCGCCAGTAGCCCTTGTCGCGATCCGTCGCGCCCGGGACCTCGTTCCGGGAGAAGTCGTACACGTGGGCGTCGCCGAGGTTGACAAAGTACGGGATAATGTCTCCGCCCATGTCATGGTCCGAGTCCTCGTTCTGCTCGTCCTCGAGCAAGGCCTTGATCAGCGCCTCCGTAGAAAAGACGTAGTTGCCCATCGAAGCGTAGGTGACCTCGGGGTCGTCCGGAGTTCCCGGCGGGTCGGCCGGCTTCTCCAGGAACTCGGTCACCGTGCCATCGTCATCGGCCTGGATGCAGCCGAAAGCGCGCGCCTCCGAACGCGGCACGCGGATGCCCGCCACCGTCGCCCCCTTGCCCGAGCGGATGTGGTCCTCGACCATCTGGGAGGGGTCCATCCGGTAGACGTGGTCCGCGCCGAAGACGAGGACGTAATCGGGCATGTCGTCGTAGATGAGGTTGAGAGACTGGACGATCGCGTCCGCTGAGCCGTTGTACCACCGCTTGCCGCGGCGCTGCTGCGCGGGCACCGAGGCAATGTACTGCGGCGTCGGGCCCGACAGGTTCCAAGCGGTAGCCACGTGCCGGTCAAGCGAGTGGGACTTGTACTGTGTCAACACGGCGATGCGCATGTAGCCGGCGTTGACCAGGTTGGACAAGACGAAGTCAATCAGGCGGTAGTTGCCGCCGAACGGCACCGCAGGCTTGGCGCGGTCGGCGGTCAACGGAAACAGGCGCTTCCCCTCGCCGCCCGCGAGGACGATGGCAAGAACTCTCGGCTGGGTCTTCACACTCCGCCAGCCTATGCTGTTTTTTCCGGCAGCGCACGGGTTGTGCTCTGCCTTCGAGCACGTCTGCGGCGTGTCTCCGGCACGTCTGTGCCGCGTCAGTGCACCACCCGGCATTCCTCACTAGGCTCGGCGGGTATGAAAGTCGGAATGCTGACGAGAGAGTACCCCCCGGAGATCTACGGGGGCGCTGGCGTCCACGTCACCGAGCTCACGCGCTTCATGCGCACCATCGCCTCCGTGGAGGTCCACTGCATGGGCCAGCCGCGCGACGAAGCGGGCGTTGTCGTCCACGGAGCCGACCCCGCCCTCGACGACGCGAACGGGGCGCTGAAGACCCTGTCCACGGGCCTGCGCATGGCCCACGCGGCCGGCGGGCTCGATGTCGTCCATTCCCACACCTGGTACACGGGCCTCGGCGGCCACCTGGCGGGGCTGCTCCACGACATCCCGCACGTCGTCACCGCGCACTCTCTCGAACCCGACCGCCCCTGGAAGCGCGAGCAGCTCGGCGGCGGCTACGACGTGTCCTCGTGGTCGGAGAAGAACGCGATGGAGCACGCCGACGCCGTCATCGCGGTTTCATCCGGCATGAAGGAGTCCATCCTCGCCGCCTACCCGCGAATCCCCGAGGAAAAGGTGCACGTGGTCCTCAACGGGGTCGACACCGAGCGCTGGTACCCGGGGCACGGCACCATCACCGAGGAACTCGGGGTGGACGCGGACCGCCCAGTCGTCGCCTTCGTCGGCCGCATCACCCGCCAAAAAGGGGTCCCCCACCTACTGAAGGCCGCCCGGCTTTTCGACGCCGACATTCAGCTCATCCTCTGCGCGGGCGCCCCCGACACGCCCGAAATCGCAGCGGAAACCGAGGGCCTTGTGGACACGCTGCGGGCGGAGCGTGAGGGTGTGTTCTGGGTCCAGGAGATGCTTCCGCCCGAGAAGATCCGCGAGGTCTACTCCGCCGCCGACGTCTTCGTCTGCCCCTCGGTCTACGAGCCGCTGGGCATTGTCAACCTCGAAGCCATGGCGTGCGAAACCGCCGTCGTCGCCTCCCGCGTCGGCGGCATCCCCGAGGTCGTCGTCGATGGGGAGACCGGCACCTTGGTGGACTACGAGGCGAACGACCCAGACGCCTTCGAGCGCGGCCTCGCCGACGCCGTCAACGCCATCGCGGCGGACCGGGAGCGAGCCTCCCGCCTCGGCCGCGCGGGTCTTGAGCGGGCGCGTCAGGAGTTCTCGTGGGGCACGATCGCCCAGCAAACCGTCGACATTTATTCCAGCTTGATTTAGAGGTACTCACACATAATGAGCGTTTTCCGTCCCGAACTTCACATCACGGCAGAAAGTGGCATCCTCGAGGGCGCCGCCGGCATCCTGCGCCACTCCACCCCCGACGCGGACGACGACACGTGGCACGTGTTCTACCAGTACAAACCCTCCCCCGAGGAGGCCAGCCGCTGGGGTCACTCCTGCTCGGAACGCAACCCCTTCGATTGGGTCGAGTGCAACGACGCGATCGCCCCCGCGGCCGGAGAGATCGCCGTGCGCGCTGGTGCCGTCGTCGCCGCCCGCGGCGGCGTCGACCTGTACTTCACCTCCGTCACAGAGTCCAATACCTCGGTCCAGATCGCACACGCCGACGACCTCAACGAGCTATGCGACGACGTCAACGAGGACTACTCCGTGAGCGCGGCCTTCAGCCGGCGCGGCAACGTCGTCGCCGACGCAGCGAGCTTCACACGTTTCCGCTCCCCCTGCGTGGTCCCGGGGTGGGTCGACCACGATGACCGCGACCGCGGCCAGGAAGGCTGGCTCATGCTCGCCGTCACCGGCGCCGGCGATCACCCCGTGGTCGTGGTGCTCAGCTCCGGTGACGGCACGGCGTGGAAAGCGCTCGGCGCGCTCGAGTTCGACGGCGACCCCGGCTTCGACCCCGCCAACGAGTCCATCGTCGCCCCCCGCATCATCCGTCTGCGTGACGAAGTCGACGGGCAGATCTACGACGTCCTCCTCATCACCCTAGAGCGCGCCGGGCGCGACGAGACCGTCTACGTCACCGGCACGCTGCGCGGGCACTGTTTTGAGGTGCGCACCCCCGCGCTGCCCATCGACCGCGGCCACGACTTCTCGCGCCCTCGCACCACCAACTACACACACGACTCCACCGAAGTCTCCGCCCGCTTCGACCGCGCCTATATCTTCGGTGCCATGCGCACAGCGGGGCGCGGCGCGGACCTGACCCACGAGCGCAACTGGGAGTCCGAGGGCTGGGCCGGGACGCTCAGCCTGCCTCGCCGCGTGACTCTGCAGAACGGCCGCCTCTACCAGACGCCGGCGCCCGGCCTGCCCGACGCCGTCTCCGAGGCCCACAACGTGCGGCTCTGGACCGGCATCTGCGAGATCCCGGTCGGCTCCTCCGTCACCGCGGAGATCCTCGACGCCAGCGGCGAGCCCGCGGCCGTGGTCACGCACTCGGGCGACACCATCACCGTGGACCGCCTCGACGGATCCCCGGCGACGTCCGATCTACACGACGAGGACGAAGACAGCATCACCATCATCGTCGACGGCTCCACCCTCGAGGTCTTCGCGGGCGGCGGCGCCGTCACGATGTCCTCGCGGCTGTGGCCGGAGGGCGGGTGCTCGGGCATCCGGGTGCGCTCCGCGGGCGAAGCCCGCATCCACGGGGAATGGCGCCGAGGCGACTAACAGCGGGCGGGCGCTGAGGTGTTTAGGCCTTGCGGAAGCGCAGGAGCTGGGCTCGCGCCGTCACGTCCAAGTGGTCGGGCAGCTGCTCGACGCGCCGTGCCAGAACGGCCGGGTCAAGGTGGCGCGCCGAGGGGCTCATGCC
The DNA here is from genome assembly GCF_900105305.1 of Corynebacterium timonense. NCBI lineage: Bacteria > Bacillati > Actinomycetota > Actinomycetes > Mycobacteriales > Corynebacteriaceae > Corynebacterium > Corynebacterium timonense. The sequence goes on from NZ_LT629765.1 coordinate 1,279,670, forward strand.
CACCTGAGCGGCGATCGAGCTGCGATCCAGGCGGATCGGGAACTCCACCAGCTCCGGCTCCCCCACCTGCGTCAGGTGGCCCGCGGTCTGGTCCAGCAGGCGCCGCACTTTGTTCTTTTCCACGCCGAGGATGCCCAGCGGCTCGCGCAGCTCGTCGAGGTGGCCGCTGTCGGCGGCGAGGAAGATGGCCTCGCCGTCGTCGCTGAGCACACGCGCGAACTCCGCCGGGTTGCGGGGCGCGAAGATGACGGTGATGGCGTCGACTGAGCCGTCGCGAAGCGGCAGGCCCTCCCACACGTCGGCGACGATGGCTCCGATGCGGTCGTGGGCCTTGGCCAAGTGCTTGGCGGCCGGGGTGGAAATGTCGATGCCCACCCCGCGCGATCCCTCGATGCTGTCGAGGGTGTGCGCGAGGTAGTATCCGGTGCCGGCGCCGACCTCGAGGACCACCGGCTCGGCGGAGTGGGACGCGTCGACCGCATCGGCGACGCGCTCGGTGAGCGTCTCCACGAAGGGGGCGAAGTAGCCCCGGGACAGGAAGACCTCGCGGGAGCTGACCATGTCGGCGCTATCGCCCTCGTGGTGCAGCCCGCCGCCGCCGACGAGAGTGACGTAGCCTTGGCGGGCTACGTCGTACGAGTGCCCCGTTTCAGAGACGAGGCGGGAAAAGTCATCCTCCCCCCGCAGCGGGGACAGGTCGACGGGGTCGGCGAGGACGTCAACGATGTCTTTGAGCATGGAATGATCTTAGCGCGCCCTCCCCAGTGGCGGGGTCCTACGCTCCCGCAGCGTCGGTGAGAAGCTGGCCGAGTTCGGCCGCCTCTTCCTTCGTCATTTCGACGACGAGGCGGCCGCCGCCGTCAGAGGGAATCCGCATGACGATCTTCCTGCTCTCCTCGACCGCTTCCATCGGCCCGTTGCCGGTCCTCGGTTTCATCGCTGCCATACTGGCCCTCCTGCATGTTCCCCCGCGCGAGGGCGGGTTCGGCCCCTGCGGGTGATGTTTCTGTCTCGTGATATTCTACGCTCTTTCCCCCGGGCGCGGCCTCCGGCTGGGGCGCGCGTCCAACCCCGGCGGGGCTGACAGGCTGACCGGTCAGCTGAGCGATCAGGGCGTCGACCTGCTGCATGTCGTAGCCGCGGTGGACCACCTCGAAGGCGACGTCGCCGAGCCTGCCGTCCTCCACGGCGCGGCGGTTGCGTTCGATAACCTCAGGGCCGGGAGGCATCGGCTCGAGCGCCTCCCCGCGGCCGAAGATCTGCGCCGAGAGCGCGAAGCCGAGCGCAGCAACGAGGGCGATGACCACGATGAGCAGGATCCACGAAAGCATGGGCTAGATAGTATCGCGGCGCCAGGGCGGGCGTTGCTCGACCGCGCCCGCCCACCCCGCGCGCGCGAGCAGGGTGCGCGTGACCACGTCGGCCATGGGTGCCAGCTCTTCCAGGGTGCGGTTGCGGTGCATGCGGACACCGAGCCCGACCTGCGTCACGGCGTCGGGGCCGAAGCGCGTGGCGACGTCGACAAGCAAGCCCGATTCCACCCCGTAGCCTGCGACAAAGGGCAGCGTGAGGGCGCTCTCCCGGCGGATCGCGTACTCGCCGGCGAGCGGCTGGTCAATGTGGCTGAGCTCGGGGAAGAGCTGCCGGATAAGCGGCTTCGCCGTCAGCTCCGTGACCCGTCCGCCGCCGGACGTGCGGCCCTCGAAACCGCGCGAGTAGGAGGCCTTGACCAGGTGGGCTCCGTGGGCAATGGGGGCGGCGAGCTTGTCAACCCACTCCGGCCGGAGGGAGGTGACGTCGGCGTCGACGAAGACAACGACGTCGCCGCGCGCCGCCAGGACGCCGCGCCACAGGGCCTCCCCCTTGCCGGGGCGGGGCGCGATCTCGGGCGCGATCTCGCGCCAGTTGAGCACGCGGGCCCCCGCCGCACGGGCGGCGGGCGCGGTGGCGTCGGTCGAGTCTGAGTCGACGACGAGAACTTCCTCGGCACACGAGGCCAGGCAGGTCTCGACGACCCCGGCCACCGTACTTTCCTCGTTGAGCGCCGGGATGACCACCGAGACCCTCATGCCAGGCCCCGGACGGTGTTCGCGGGCGGCTCTTCGCCGGCGATGGCCGCCGTCATGGCGATGACGTCGAGGGTTTCGCGCACCTCGTGGACGCGGAAGGCGGCCACGCCCCGGGCGGCGCACCACGCGGTCGCGGCGAGCGTGCCGGCCACGCGTTCGCCCACGGGACGGTCCAGGGTTTCGCCGACGAAATCCTTGTTGCTCAGCGCCATGAGCACCGGCCACCCGGTGGCCACGAGACGGTCCACGTTGCGCAGAAGCTCGAGGCCGTGGAAGGTGTTTTTGCCGAAGTCGTGGGTGGGGTCGATGTAGACCCTCCCCTCTGGGACTCCGCAGTCGAGCGCGCGCTGTGCCAGCCGCGTCGTCTCCCGGATAACGTCGCCGACCACGTCATCGTAGTGGACACGATACGGCCGGGTACGCGGCGTCGCGCCGCCGGTATGGGAGCAGACGTAGCCGACCTGGTTGTGGCCGGCGACCTCGACGAGCTCCGGGTCGTAGCCGGCCCACGTGTCGTTGATGAGGTCCGCGCCGGCGTCGATCGCGCGTTGGGCGACCTCGGAGCGCCACGTGTCCACGGAGATGGAGACCTCGGGGTGGCGCTCACGCACTGCCCGGATCAGCGGGACGACGCGCTCGCTTTCCTCGGCGATGCCGACGCTGTCGCCGGGGCCCGCCTTGACGCCGCCGACGTCGATGATCGCGGCGCCCGCCGCCACCGCCTCGTCGGCGCGGGCGCGGGCGGCGTCGAGGCCGAAGGTGGCCCCCTTGTCGTAGAACGAGTCAGGCGTCCGGTTGACGATCGCCATGACCTGAGCGCGCATCTAGCGGAGGCCTCCTTCGCCCTTCCTGCCGCGGATGCGCTCGTCCGTCATGACTTTGTGCGCCCGCACGATGTGGTCGACGGCCTCCTCGATCGAGTCGGTGACCAAGAAGAGCTCGTCGTCGCCCTCGGAGATGAGACCGCGCGCGAGCTGTTGGCTCCGGATCCACTCGACGAGCCCACCCCAGAACTCGCAGCCGAGAAGGACCATCGGAAAGTTGGTCACCTTACCGGTTTGCACCATGACAAGCATCTCGAAGACCTCGTCGAGGGTGCCATAGCCGCCGGGCAGCGAGATGAAGGCCTGCGAGTACTTCAAGAACATGGTCTTGCGGGCGAAGAAGTAGCGGAAGTTCAGGCCCAGGTCGACCCAGTCGTTAAGCCCCTGCTCGAACGGGAGCTCGATGCCCAGGCCCACGGACATACCCCCGGCGTTGTGCGCGCCCCGGTTCGGGCCCTCCATGAGGCCCGGACCGCCGCCGGTGATGACGGCGTAGCCGGCCTCCACGAGCGCCTTGCCCAGCTCGCAGGACTGTTCGTACTCCGGGGTGCCTTCGCCGAGGCGGGCGGAGCCGAAGACGGTGACGGCCTTGGGCAGGTCCGACAGCGCGTCGAAGCCAGCGACGAACTCGGACTGGATGCGCATCACCCGCCACGGGTCGGCGTGCTTCCAGTCGTGGTCGGAGCTTCCGAGCGACTCGAGCAGGCGCTGGTCATAGGTCGACGCCTGCCTGTCCTCGCTGCGCAGCATGAGGGGGCCGCGCAGCTTTCGCTCGCGGTCGGGTCGGGGGGTTTTGTGGGGCGCCACGTGTCAGGCCTTCCAGTTGAGTGCGTTGTCTGTGTCTGTTGTCGGTGAACCAGCAGTTAGTTGGCCGAGTCAGAGTCACAGCCTGCTCGAGGGGCTGTGTCAGCCGCCAGGTAGGCGTCGAGGGTCCGCCGCACGGTGCGGATCTGCTCTACCGGGCACTGCTCGTCCTTCTTGTGGGCGTAGCCCGGGTCGCCGGGCCCATAATTAACAGCCGGAATGCCCAGGTTAGAGAAGCGGGCCACATCCGTCCATCCGAACTTCGCACGGAACGTCCCCCCAACCGCCCTGACCAGGCCCGCGGCGACGGGGTCGTCGAGTCCCGGCAGCGCGGCGGGAGCGACGTCGTCCCACACGAGCTCGAGGTCCTCGTCCAACGCGAGCACCTGCTCGAGGTGCTCCTTCGCTGCCTCCACGCTGCGGTCCGGCGCGTAGCGGAAGTTGATCACCAGCTGCGCTTCGTCGGGGATGGTGTTGGTGGCCACGAAGCCACTCATGCCCACGACGTTGAGCCCCTCGCGGTACTCGCACCCGGCGATGGTGACGCTGCGCGGCTCGTAGCGCGCCACGCGGCTCAGCACTCCGGCGAGGCGATGCGCCGCGTTCACTCCCAGCCAGCTGCGCGCCGAATGGGCGCGGGTGCCGTGCGCGTTGATAAGGACGCGGATCGTGCCCTGGCAGCCTGCCTCGATGACGGCGCCCGAAGGCTCCCCGAGCAGGGCGATGTCGCCAGCGAGCAGCTCGGGGCGGTCGCGCTCCAAGTGGAACAGGCCGTTATACTTCGTGGCCACCTCCTCGCCTTCGTAGGCAATGAGCGTGAGGTCAAACGGCGAGCTCTGGGACGTCGCAAAGCGAGCGAACGCCCCGAGGTAGCACGCCAGGCCGGACTTCATGTCCACCGACCCGCAGCCGTACAGCACCCCATCGCTCATGCGGTGCGGGGTGTTGTCGGCCAGGGGCACCGTGTCCACGTGGCCGGCGAGCACCACGCGCTGCTCCTTGCCCGCGTTCGTGCGCGCGACGACCGTGTTGGCGGAGCGGATGAGCTCGATGCCGTCGATCCGGCTGAGCGCCTCGTGGATCGCGTCGGCGATCGCCCCCTCGTGGTGGGACGGAGACTCGATGTCAATGAGTGCCGCCGTCAGGTCGACGGGGTCTGCAAACAGGTCAAGGGAAGCCACGGGGCCATCCTATCGGGCGGCGTGCGCCGACACGGCGGGCGGTTATGATGTCCCCATGGCGGGGATGACACTCGGAGCGCGCGCGACCGGCATTGCAAACATCGCATCCGACGGGACGGTGCTGGACACGTGGTACCCCTCCCCCACCCTCGTCACCGGCGAGGAGGAGCTCAGCTCGCTTGTCGACGGCACACATCGCGTCTCCGCCCGCGAACTGTCCGACAGGTTCCTCAACCTCGTCGGCATGGACCGAGACCGCCTCGTCGAGCTCGTGCCGGTGCGCACCACCATCTCCGACCTGTCGCAGCCCCCACTCGATACCCACGACGTCTACCTGCGCCTCCACCTGCTTTCCCACCGGTTGGTGAGGCCTCTCGAGCTCAACCTCACCGACTGCCTGACGCACCTTGTGCCCGTGGTGTGGACCAACAAGGGCCCCTGCCTGCCGGATAACTTCGAGTTCATCCGGGTCAACCTGCGCGCCCGCGGGCAGATCCACGTCTACGGCATCGAGCGCCTGCCGCGCATGGTCGACTACGTCGTCCCCTCCGGCGTGTCCATTGCGGAGGCCGAGCGCGTCCGGCTGGGCGCCTACCTCGCGCCGGGCACCTCGGTGTTGCGCGAGGGCTACGTCTCGTGGAATTCCGGCTCACTCGGCCCGGCGCGCATCGAGGGGCGGCTGTCGTCCGCCGTCACCATCGGCGAGGGCACCGAGCTGGGCGTGTCCTCAACGCTCATCGCGCGGCACGGCGAGGGGCGCAACCGGACGCCGCTGAGGGTGGGAAGCGGCTGCCGCCTGCACCCGTCGGCGGGCGTCATCGGGGTGGAGTTGGGGGACCGCTGCGAGATCGGCGTCAACGTCATGCTCGAGCCGGACACGGCGGTCGCTGACTCGCGATCCGGGAACGTGGTCCCAGCCAGTGAGATCGCAGGTCATGGCGATATAAGCATCACCTACGAGCCCCACTCGCCCTGCCCCGTGGTCCGCCCGCGCTAAAGCCGCAGGCCGCGGGCGGCGACGAAAACGCCACCCGAGTCGGATCAGCCGCACACAGTGTTTAAAGTAAAGCCATGTCTCACACCGTCCCACCCCCTGCGCAGGGCAGCGGGCTGCGCCGCGAGCTGAAGACCCGCCACCTGACGATGATGGGCCTCGGCTCCGCCATCGGCGCAGGTCTTTTCCTCGGCACCGGCGTCGGTATCCAAGCCGCCGGGCCCGCCGTCATCCTCGCCTACCTCGTCGCGGGCGCCATCACCGTCTGCGTGATGCAGATGCTCGCGGAGATGGTCGCCGCACGCCCCTCCTCCGGCACCTTTTCCACCTACGCCGAGCAGGCGTTCGGGCCCTGGGCCGGGTTCGCCGTGGGGTGGCTGTACTGGTTCATGATGATCATGATCATGGCCGTGGAAATCACGGGCGCCTCCGCCATCATCGCGACCTGGTTTGGCATCTCCCCGTGGATCCCGGCGCTCGCCGCCATCGTGGTGTTTACCGCAATCAATCTCGCCGCCGTGCGCAACTACGGCGAGTTCGAGTTCTGGTTCGCGCTGATCAAGGTCGCCGTCATCGTCGCCTTCCTCGTCCTGGGCGCCCTGCTGTGGCTCGGCCTACTGCCCGGCGCCGACTTCGTCGGCCTGTCCAACGTTGCCGAGGTCGGCTTCATGCCCAACGGCTGGGGCGGGGTCGCCACCGCCCTGCTCGCCGTGGCCTTCGCCTTCGGCGGCATTGAGATGGTCACCATCGCCGCGGCGGAGTCCGAGGAGCCGGAAACCGCCGTGCACTCGGCCATCCGCTCGATCATCTGGCGCATCAGCATCTTCTACGTCGGCTCCGTCATCCTCATCGCGCTGCTGCTGCCCTACGAGCAGATCGACGGCGCCACAGACGCCTCCGAGTCACCCTTTACAGCGGTGCTGCACTTGGCCAACATCCCTGGCGCGGTCGGCATCATGGAGGCCGTCATCGTCGTAGCGCTATTGTCGGCGTGCAATACGCAGATTTACGGCTCCTCCCGCTTCCTGCACAACCTCGCCGAGCGTGGAGACGCCCCGGCGTTCTTCCGCGCCACCGACGCCCGCGGCGTGCCGCTGCGCGGCGTCATCGTCTCCGTCGTCTTCGGATTCGTCGCCGTCGCCCTGCAGTACTGGAACCCGCCGGGACTTCTGCCCTTCCTGCTCAACGCCGTGGGCGGCTGCCTCGTGGTCATCTGGTTCGTCATTGCCTTCTCGTTCATCCGCCTGCACCCGCGGCTCGCAACCAACGGCGAGCTCACCCATGTGCGCATGTGGGCGCCCTCCGTATTGCCCTGGGTCACCGTCGCGGTGGCCGCGGCCATCGTCGCGCTCATGGCCACCACCCCCGACGGGCGCTTCCAGATCCTCGCCGTCGCCGTCGTCGTCGGCGTGATCACCCTGATCGGTGTCCTCTACACCTCCACCAGCACCTTCCGTCGCAACGCCGCCGACGCCGAAGAAAGGAACGTTCGATGAGCACTTCCGTGCCCGCCACCCCAGACAACGGGGATCTCGGCACTGGCCTGAAATCGCGTCACCTCACCCTCATGGGCCTCGGCATGGCCGTCGGCGCAGGGCTTTTCCTCGGCGTCGGCGTGGGCATTCGCGCGGCCGGGCCCGCCATCCTCATCGCCTACCTCATCGCCGGTCTCGTGGTCATCGCGGTTATGCGCATGCTCGGCGAGATGGCCGCCGCGCGCCCCTCCCCCGGCTCCTTTGCCACCTACGGGCGCCAAGCCTTCGGCAACTGGGCCGGGTTCTTGCTGGGCTGGCTGTATTGGTTCCTCCTCATCATGGTCGGCGGCGCGGAGATCACAGGCGCCTCGGCGATCATGGCGGGGTGGTTCGGGGTGCCGCAATGGGTACCCGCGCTCGTCGCGGTCACCGTGTTCGCGGCCATCAACCTGGCGCAGGTGAAAGGCTTCGGCGAGTTCGAGTACTGGTTCGCCATGATCAAGATCGTCGTCATCGTCGGCTTCCTCATCATCGGCGCGGCGCTGTTCTTGGGACTGCTCCCGGGCACCGACTTCGTCGGATTCGACAACGTGCGCGAGTCCGGCTTCGCCCCCAACGGCATCACCGGCATCGCCGCTGGCCTCCTCGCCGTGGCCTTCGCCTTCGGCGGGATCGAGGTGGTCACCATCGCGGCCGCCGAGTCCTCCAACCCCGCCAGCGCGGTCAGGCGGGCGGTGAACTCCATCGTCTGGCGCATCGCGATTTTCTACATCGGCTCCGTCATCATCATTATTCTGCTGCTGCCGTACAGCACCATCGACGACGCGGATTCCGCGGCCGACTCCCCCTTCACGCAGGTACTCCAGATGGCGAACATTCCGGGCGTGGTCGGGTTCATGGAGGCCGTCATCGTGCTCGCGCTGCTCTCCGCGTTCAACGCGCAGATCTACGGCACCTCTCGCATGGCCTTCCAGCTGGCCAAAGACGGGGACGCCCCGCGCTGGCTGCGCGCGACAAACGCGAACGCGGTGCCCACCAACGCCGTCATCCTCTCGGTCGTCTTCGCCTTCGCGGCCGTCGGCCTGCAGATGTGGAACCCGCCCGGCCTGCTCGACTTCCTCATGAACGCCGTCGGCGGCTGCCTCATCGTCACCTGGATCATGATCACCCTGAGCTACATCAAGCTCCACCCGCAGCTGCGGGCCCGCGGCGAGAACACCGCGCTGCAGGTCCGCGGCGACACGTGGGTGCCGTGGGTGACCCTCGCGGCGCTCATCGGGCTCACCCTGCTCATGCTGAGCGACGCCGCGTCCCGCGCCCAGATCGTCGCCGTCCTCATCGTCTCTGCCGTCATTGTGGCCCTGTCCTTCGTCCGGCACGGCAGGTCGGCGACACGGACGGAAACTGCTCACAAGGATGCTTTAAGCTAGGCGCTATGACTTCAGCGAACGCGCGTGGCATTGCCACGGTGACTTACGACGGTACTGTCCTCGACGTGTGGTTCCCGGCTCCCAAGCTGGGCGAGCCGGTCTCCCACACCGGCACCGAGCGGCTGGAGGAGCCGGACGCCCGCTTTGCCCACCTCGTCGGCCCCGACGAGGACCGCGGTGTGGCCCGTGTCGCGGTGGAAACCTCGATCGAGGACCTTTCCGCACCGGCGGTCGACGCCTACGACGTCTATCTGCGGCTGCACCTGCTCTCCCACCGCCTCGTCGCGCCCCACGGCGCGAACATGGACGGCGTGTTCGGGCTCCTGGCCAACGTGGTGTGGACGAACTACGGCCCCTGCGCCGTCTCGGACTTCCAGATGACCCGCGGCCGCCTCGCCGCCCGCGGCCCCGTCGTCGTCTTCTCCGTCGACAAGTTCCCCCGCATGGTCGACTATGTCGTGCCCTCCGGCGTGCGCATCGGCGACGCCGACCGAGTCCGCCTCGGCGCCCACCTGGCCGAGGGCACCACCGTGATGCACGAGGGCTTCGTGAACTTCAACGCTGGTACCCTCGGCGCCTCCATGGTCGAGGGCCGCATCTCCGCCGGCGTCACCGTGGGCGACGGCACCGATATCGGCGGCGGCGCCTCCATCATGGGCACGCTGTCCGGCGGAGGCAAGGAAACCATCACCCTTGGCGAGCGCTGCCTCCTCGGCGCCAACGCAGGAGTGGGTATTTCGCTTGGCGACGACTGCATTGTCGAAGCCGGCCTCTACGTCACCGCTGGCACCAAGGTCACGCTCACCGCGCCCGTCGCGGAAGCTTTGGGCCACAGCGCGGGCGCGACCGTCAAGGCTCGAGAGCTTTCCGGGGCGAACGGCCTGCAGTTCCGCCGCAACTCGCTGACTGGTGCGGTCGAGGCCGTCGCGGCCGCGGGCATCGAGCTCAACGAGGACCTGCATAAGAACTAACCGTGCCGCCCGCGGCAGCCGAAGGTCGCGCGCCTACACCACGCGGTGGAGGGGCGCGACCTTCGGCTTTCCAAAGGCCCAGAACTTATTGATGATGAAGTTCGCGGGCGTAGCAATCACGGTCGCCAACGCCTGGGCCCAGTACGACTTGGTGCGAAAGCCCGTCGAGTCGTCGAAGATCTCGCTCGGCAGCGCGATCGGCGATGTCGGGTTCATAAACAACGTGAGGAAGGCCAGCGAGATCAAGAAGGAGCCGAGCCCCGCGGCGAGGAAGGGAACGAACCCCTGCAGCCACGCCCGCTTGGGCACGTCGCGGAAGGTCCACGACCGGTTGAGCTGGTAGTTCCATAGGTTCGCCGTGAGAAACGAGATGGTGGCCAGCACGTGGTACCAGCGCACGTTCCACCGGGTGCCGAGGAGGTTGAAAAAGACGTCGGCTTCATGCGTCGAAAAGCCGTTCTCGAGCAGCTTCTTGGCCACGTAGAAGACCACGAGGTTCACCACGACGCCCGACCCGCCGACGATGCCGAAGCGCAGGAACTCGCGGAGCCCCGCTCGCAGGCGCATCGTCAGGGCAGTGCTCCCTCCGTGCATTCGCGGCGGGGTGGTGCGGGTCGGCGTCATTGGTGTCCTTCCCTGTCGGCGGGTTCATCGGGTGTTAACCCGCATATCCTAGCCCCCGCTGCTCCCGTTATCCCAAAAGACGCGTCGCTGCTTCCTGAATCTTCGTATCGGTCGCCGTCAGCGCGACGCGCACGTGGTTGCGCCCCGCTGGGCCGTAAAAATCGCCCGGGGCTGCGAGGATGCCGCGCTCCGCGAGCCAGGCGAGGCTCTCGCGCGCGTCCGCGCCCTCACGGCGTGCCCACAGGTACAGGCCCGCCTCCGAATCGTCGACGGCGAAGCCTGCGGACAGCAGGGCCTTGAGAAGCACGGCGCGGCGGGTGGCGTAGGTCGCGCGCTGCAGCTGCTCATGGCTATCCTGGTTCAGCGCCGCAACCATCGCGTGTTGGACCGGCCCGGGGACGATGAGACCCGCGTGCTTGCGCACAAGGAGCAGCTCTTGGACCAGCTTTTCGTCGCCCGCGATGAAGCCGGCGCGGTAGGACGCCATGTTCGACGTCTTGGACAGCGAGTGGATGGCCAGCACGTTCGAGTTATCGCCGTCGGTGACCCTGGGATCGAGGAGCGAGACGGGCTCCGTCGACCACGGCAAGCCCATGTAGCACTCGTCGGATGCGATGATCGCGCCGGTCTCGCGAGCGAAGGCAACCCACCGGCGCATCTCCTCGACGGAGCGCACCCGCCCCGTCGGGTTCGACGGTGAATTCACGAAGACGAGCGACGCCCCGGCGACCGGCTCGTCCGAGCGCACGACCTCGCAGCCAGCGATGAGGGCGCCGACCTCGTAGGTGGGGTACGCCACCTCGGGGATAACCACGGTTGCCCCGCGCAGACCGAGGGTGGTCGGCAGCCAGGCGATCGCTTCCTTCGTGCCCACCACCGGCAGGACGGACTCCGGCGACAACCCGCCGGCGTTGTAGCGCCGCGCCAAGGCGTCGACAATGGCGCGGCGCAGCTCGGGCGTGCCCGCCGTCTGCGGGTACCCAGGTGCGGCCGCGTTTTCGGAGAGCGCGAGCTGGATCGCGGGATCGACGGCATCGACGGGCGTGCCCACGGACAGGTCAATGAGACCGCCCGGGTGGCGCGACGCCGCCTCCTTGACGTCGGCAATGGTGTCCCACGGGAAGTCGGGCAGACGGTGTCCCAGCGGTGTGCGGTCGATCAACGCAATACTCCTCCCGTCGAATGTGGCCTAGACCTAGTCCTAGTCCTGGTTCTGGGGCGGCAGGGCGGCGACGAAGGGGTGGTCGAAGTCCTGCGGGCCCGTCTTGGCAGCGCCGCCCGGAGATCCCAGGTCGTCGAAGAAACCGACGTTGGCGTCGTAGTACTCGCTCCACTCGTCCGGGGTGTCGTCCTCGTAGAAGATGGCCTCGACGGGGCAGGCGGGCTCGCACGCGCCGCAGTCGACGCACTCGTCGGGGTGAATATAAAGCATGCGCTTGCCTTCGTAGATGCAGTCCACGGGGCACTCTTCTACGCAGCCGCGGTCCATCACGTCCACACAGGGCTGGGCAATCACGTAAGTCATGGGGCCATTATGTCACTTGGGCCGAACAAGAGGCCAAACGGCTCCTGCGGAGCCGGCGAGGAGAAGCAGCATCGTCAGCAGGCTGTGCGGCACGAGGCTCGCCCCCGTTCCCGGCACCGCGAACATGAGGAGGAACAGCGTACCCATCCACACGAAGAAGGGAACGAGCGCCACCGCGGGGTTGGGCGACCACAGGCGCGCGGTCCGCGTCAAAACCGCGTTGAACAGCGCCGCGATGACGACCGACAGCGGGAACGGCACCCCGAAGATCGTCGCCTGGAGGTAGACAACCTCCAGCAGCGCGGAAAGGGCCGCGCCCACGCTGAGCCAGACGAGGCCGCCAACCGCCTCGCCGCGGCTGAAGTCGTCGCGCACGACAGGCTCAATCACCGCTCGACCCCCTCAAGCAGGCCGCCGCCAGGCACGAGCGGAACGCCCGCTCCGCTGCGGTAGTGTTCGCGGCGCGTGATCACCTGGGTTATCAGGTTCGACAACGCGTACGCCGTGAGGTCACCCTCTGCCAGCACCGCCTCCGGGTTCGTCTCCGACGCGGAGCCGTCGGCGACCCAAATCTGAGTCGCGTGGGCGCGCATCGCCGCAACCTTCGCGGCGTAGGTGGCCTCGTCGAGGTCCACCCACGTATCGGTGGCGTCGACGGCGTCGAGCTCGCCGGGCTCGGGCAGCCGCCAACCCCGCGGCGCCCGCGCGGGCAGCCCGCCTTCCAGCTCGGAGCGCAACCGGGCCGCCCACACCAGCCGCGGCACGCCGGTTGCCTCCGCCGCGGCGTGCGCGACCTCGTGGGCACGGATGTGATCCGGGTGGCCGTAGCCGCCGTGCGGGTCATAGGTGATCACAAGGTGGGGGCGCTGCGCGGCGAAGATGTCGGCGAGAGCATCCACTGCCACCTGCCCGCTGTTCACAAAAGCGCGCGGGTCGCGGCTCGCCTCCGAGCCGGCCATCCCGCTGTCGCGGAAGCGCCCGGCGCCGCCGAGGAAGACCCCGCGCACCCCCAGTGCCGCGAGCGCGGCGTGAAGCTCGTGGATGCGGAAGCCGCCGAGCTGGTCGGCACAGTCGGCGACGAGCTGGGAATACGTCGGGCCGATCACCTCGCCTTCCTCGCCGAGGGTGCACGTGACCACGAGCACGTCAGCCCCTCGACGGGACAGGTCGGCGAGCGCGCCGCCGGTGGAGATCGATTCGTCGTCGGGGTGGGCGTGCACCGCCACCACCCGGTAACCCTCGAGATCGCGCTGCAGGTCGCGCTGCCTGTGGTCCACGTTCATGTCTGTTCTCTCGCTCTCGCTCTCTCTAGTTGGGTGCCTGCTCCGGATCCGGTGCGCCCATGCGCCACTGCGCGGCGGTGGCCAGCCCCCCAGGCCACTGCTCCAGGTCCGGCGACGGGCCCACGATACCGCCGGTGAGACCGTGGATGCGCCGCTCGTGGAGCACCGGGACCCACACCGCCGCCGCGTCGAGCGCCTCGGCCACGGCGGCCCTCGCCGGCGCGCCCCGCAGCCGGCCCGCCAGGATGTCGTCCGCCACGGCCTCCGTCTCACTGGTGCACAGGCCCGACAGGTTGCCCGCCCGGTGCGTCTCCGGCTGGCAGTACAGGCGCCCCGCCAGCGCCGGCGCGGTGCCAGTGTTCGTCGCCCAGCCCACGACGACGTCGACGACGCCCGACGGCAGCGACTCAGCGGTCAGGCTGCGGGTGTCGGTGGAGACGACCTGCGCGTCGACCCCGCGGGACGCGAGGATGTCCACGAGCGAACGGGCCGCCGCCGCCGCTTCCGCGTCGGAGGGGTCAGCGCCCACCCGCACCGGGTGGTGGGACCGCACGAGGCCCGGCAGGATCGCCGGTTCCTCCTGCGAGACCGGCCTGTGCTCGGCGACGGGCAGGTCGGAGGTGCGGCCGGCGGCGACCCGGGCGAGGAGGGGGACGTCGATAAGCGAGCGAAGCTCCTCGCGCGCCTCGAGCGTGCCCAGAAGCTGCGAGGACACCGACAGGGTGACGCCGAGGGTGCGGGGCCCGTCGACGAAGCGCGTCTGCACGCCGGGGACGAGGGACAGGACGGTGCCGGTGGTTTCCTTCGGCGCCTTGTCCACGAACGCGAGCTGCCCCACGCGCAGCTGGTCGGCCAGCTGCGTGGTCTCGCGCACGCTGGCGAGGGTGAGGATGTCGATGTGCGCGGGGTCGGGGCCCCAGTAGCGGTCGTTGCGGTTGAGCGTGAGCGTGCCGCGGCCGCGGTCGACGTTAGCCACCATGTAGCGGCCCGCCGAGGCCGGGATTGTCTCGCTCAACGCTGTCGCGAAGTCGGAGGCGTCCACGGCCAGCACGTGGGACGGGAGGAGAAAATCGAACAGCGCTGTCCACTCCCGCACGGGGGCGCGAAAGTCGACGTCGACCGTCTTGCCCCTCTCCCCCAGCACGCGCACCTGCGCGATCGCCCGGTAGCCGGCCGGGTCCACGACCCCCGGGGTCGAGGACATGCCCCGCCACAGGTAGACAAAATCAGCGCCGGTGATGGGAGTGCCGTCCGACCACTGCGCCTCATCGGCGATGACGTAGCGCACGGTCATCGCGATCCCCGGCGCGGGGGTCGTGGGCAGGACCGTGGCCGCCTCCAGCACGTCGGGGTCGCGCACCCCGTCCACGAAGGCGCTCGGAAGCACAAGCTTAGCGACGTCGCGCACCACCTCAGATTCGTCATCCACAAGGTGGGGGTTAAGCCCGTTGCGCAGCCGATCGACCCCCACCTGCACTTGGGTGCGGGTGCGCAGGGTGGGCGTGTCCGTTGGGGTGCCCGTCTCGGTCTCGGTCTTTGCGGCCGTGTCTCCCTCCTCCGCCAACGGCGGCGGGCCCGGCGCCGCCAAGCAGGCGGCGACGCCAGCGACGAGGAGGCACGCGGCGAGGGCCGCCGCGACGGGGCGCAGGGGTGTCATTCCCCGAGATGTTACTTGTTCATCTGCTTCGCGCGGGAACGGGCACGGCCGCGCTCGGTGGAGTTGAGGATGATCTTGCGCACGCGCATCGCCTCGGGCGCGACCTCCACACACTCGTCCTCGTCGCAGAACTCGATCGCTTCATCGAGGGAGAGGGTGCGGGCCTTCGCCAGCGTCACCGTGGCGTCGGCGGTGGCCGAACGCATGTTGGTGAGCTTCTTTTCCTTGGTGATGTTGATGTCCATGTCCTCGTCGCGGGTGTTCGCACCGACGACCATGCCTTCATAGGTTTCCGCGCCCGGCTCCACAAAGAAATCGCCGCGGTCGGCGAGCTGCTGCAGTGCGTAGGCGGTGACCTGCCCGGAGCGGTCGGCGACGAGGGAGCCCGTCGGGCGCCCCTTGATCTCGCCAGCCCACGGGCGGTGCTCGATCGAGTACGAGTTGGCGATGCCCGCGCCGCGGGTCTCGGTGAGGAAGGTGGTGCGGAAGCCGATCAGGCCTCGGGCGGGCACGTCGAACTCCATGCGCACCCAGTCGCCGGAGCCGGCGTTACTCATCGCGGTCATCTGGCCCTTGCGGGTGGCCATGAGCTGCGTGACCGCGCCCTGGTGCTCGGCCGGAACGTCGATGATCATGTGGTCGTAGGGCTCGAAGGTTTTGCCGTCAACCTCCTTCGTCACCACCTGCGGCTTGCCCACCGTGAGCTCAAAGCCCTCGCGGCGCATGGTCTCGATGAGCACGGTCAGCGCCATCTCGCCGCGGCCCTGGACCTCCCAGGCGTCCGGGCGATCCGTCGGCAGCACCTTGATGGAGACGTTACCGATGAGCTCCTGCTCCAGACGCGCCTTGATCAGCCGGGCCGTGAGCTTGTCGCCACCATTGCGGCCAGCCATCGGCGACGTGTTCACACCGATGGTCATGGAGATCGCAGGGTCGTCGACGGTGATACGCGGCAGGGCCTCGACGTTGTCGACGTCCGCGAGGGTGTCGCCGATCATGATCTCGTCAATGCCGGACACTGCCGCAATGTCGCCCGCGACGACCTCGCCGGTCGCCGGCACGCGGTCCAGCCCCTCAGTTACGAGCAGCTCGGCGATCTTGACGTTTTTGACCTGCTGCTCACCGTCAGCGTCGTAGTGCACCCACGCGACGGTATCGCCCTTTTTCACCGAGCCGCGGTAGACGCGGATCAGCGCGATGCGACCCAGGAAGGACGAGGAGTCCAGGTTGGTCACCTGCGCCTGGAAAGGAGCGTCCAGGTCGGCGGAGGGCTCGGGGAGGACGTCGTAGATGACGTCGAAAAGCGGCTGCAGATCGTCGTTGTCCGGCAGCTGCCCGTTGCCCGGGTTGCTCAGGCTGGCGCGGCCGGCGCGGCCGGAGGTGTACAGGACGGGCAGCTCGAGGAGGTTCTCCGCGGCCTCGGCGGCCTCTGGGTCCTCAAGCCCCGCGCCGAGTTCGAGGAGAAGGTCCTGTGCTTCCTCGACGACCTCGTCAATGCGCGCGTCGGGCCGGTCGGTCTTGTTCACGCAGATAATGACGGGTTTTTTCGCCTCGAGCGCCTTGCCCAGCACGAAGCGGGTCTGAGGCAGGGGCCCTTCCGAGGCGTCGATGAGCAGGACGACGCCGTCGACCATGGACAGGCCGCGCTCGACCTCTCCGCCGAAGTCCGCGTGGCCGGGGGTGTCGATGACGTTGATGACGAGGTCGCCACCATCTTTGCCCTTCCCGGCGCGGCGGATCGCCGTGTTTTTGGCGAGGATGGTGATGCCGCGCTCGGATTCGAGCTCGCCCGAGTCCATGACACGATCGCCGTGCTCGCCGTGGTCGCCGAACACGCCGGACTGTTCCAGCATGGCGTTGACGAGGGTGGTCTTGCCGTGGTCGACGTGCGCCACGATGGCGACGTTGCGAAATTCAGGGTGCGACACTGACTCCGTACTCCTTTGGAGGTGGGGTGTAAAGAACGCTTAAACCCTACCCCTCGTACAGCAATAACGCATTGTCGTCGGTGGTAGCCGCCGAGAACGTCTCCCACTATTCCGCTTGACGCACAGACTGAAGAGACTATCGTGACAGTAGGTACACAAGTCAACTCCTGTCTACATTTTCTGCCCACAAAGGATTCCACCGTGCCCCACCACCATGCGCGCCGCGCGCCTCGCCTCCTCGCGGGCGCAACCGCCCTCGCCCTCGCCGCGGCCGGTACCCCGAGTGCGGCCGCCCACTCCACTACTCCCCTCCTCGACGAGCTCGGCCGCCCTACCCAGCCGGTGATCGACGCCGTGCACCACTTCGCCGACCAGCCCTTCGTGCCGGGCCCCGTGGCCGACGCGCTGCGCGCCGCGGTGGACTTCTACGGCGGCGGGGGCGAGACCGGCGGGCCCGCCCTCCCAGGGGACGCCCCGACGTTCAGCCAGTTCTTCTGGCCGACCGTCTCACCCAACTGCATAGGCCCCGGCCTCCACTCCACGGCCTCCGCCATCGCCGTGCCGGGCCCCGCCGAGATCCCGGCACCCGGAGCCCCGGCCGGTCACGCCGCCTTCGTCTTTACGGCGCTGGGCACCCCGCCCGCGGCCGAGCACCAGGGCGGGATGGACGTGTACTGGGTCAACGTATCCAGCGGCCGAACGGGCGTAACGCCCTTAGGTAACAATGGGATAAACCCAACAGGACCGGCAACCTTGTCCGGGACCGCAGACACCGGCCCCGGCCACGTGCTCGCCGCCGTGGCAGGCAACGTCCGCACGACCGGCAACACCTGTCTTTTTGCCCCGACCGTAGCTAGTTTCATCGTGAGGTAATCATGAGCACTGACCTTCACCCCGTGAAGCAGGAGACTTTTGACACGACGTCGAACACCAACACCGACCCGAAGGGCTTCCTTCGCGAGGTGGACACCTTCCAGGTGACCGACTTCGGCCTCTATATGGCACGCGGGGCCAACCACCCGAAGTTCGGGTACCTCGAAAGCTGGCTGCTTCCCGAGCTGGGTCTGCGCGCGAACATCTTCCACTTCCGCGAGGGCGTCGAGGCGGAGCAGGACTTCTACTTCGACGTCGCCGACATTGACGTCGACGGCGGGGTGTGGCGCACCCGCGACCTGTACGTCGACCTCGTCTCCCTGACCGGCAACCCGATTGACGTCCTCGACATCGACGAGCTCGCCGCCGCGACGTCCGCGGGCCTCATCACCGCCGAAGAGGCCGAGAAGGCCATCGACGTCACCCTCAACGCGGTCGAGGGGATCACGCGTCACGACGACGACGCCATGCGCTGGCTGCGCACCCTCGGCATCGACCTCACCTGGGCGGACAGCGTCGAGCTCGCCCCCGCCGGCTAACGCCGGCCCACTTTCCCGGCACCCCCGCATCTCGGGTGCCGGGATTTTTGTTCCCACACTGGGACGTGATTCAAATTATTTACTGATTTCAGTGTGACACACGGCATAGATGGGTTAAGTTCTAATGAACCACTCACCGAGAAAGGATCACACTATGAAGATTCGCCTCCGGACTGCCGCCCTCGTGGGCATCTCCGCGCTGTCTTTGACCCTCGCCTCCTGCTCCGACGACTCCTCCGCAGAAGGCAATTCCGCCGAGGGGACGACGGCCGGCTCCAACGCCAGCGAATCAAACGAGGCAAACAACGGCTCTGGCTCGCAGGCCGGCGGCGTCGAGATCAAAGCCGCGGGTGACTACAACCCGATGGAGCGCGACCAGATTCAGGACGGCGGGGAGCTCACCCTGGCGATCACCGAGATCGCCGAGCAACAGAACGTCTTCCACGCAAACATGAACCTCTACACGCGCAACGTGTGGACGAAGTACAACCCGCAGCTTTCGCTTTTCGACGGCGACGGCACCTGGCACCCCAACCCCGCCTACCTCACCGAGGTCAACGACGAGGAGGTCGACGGGAAGACGCAGGTCACCTACACGATCCACCCGGACGCGACGTACAACGACGGCACCGCCATCGACTGGACGGCCTTCGAGAACACGTGGAAGTTCAACAACGGCACGATGGAGGGCGTGCAGGTCAACTCAACCGATGGGTACGAGTTGATCGAATCCGTGGAAAAGGGCGCCGACGACAAGACCGCTGTGGTCACCTTCAAGCAGGCGTACCCGTGGTGGCAGGGCCTGTTCGGCGAGCTCGTCCCGCCACAGATCCAGGACGCCGACACGTTCATGAATGCCTACATCAAGCAGCTGCACCCGGAGTGGGGAGCAGGTCCCATGAAGGTGGACAGCTTTGACCCCAACGGCGGCACCGTGACCTTCGTTCGCAACGAGAAGTGGTGGGGTGAGCCGGCGAAGCTCGAGAAAATCACGCTGCGGGCGATGGAGGACCAGGCGTCGCTCAACGCCTTCCGCGCCGGCGAGATCGACGCGACCGGGGTGGCCACCCGCGACCGCTACAACACCGCCAAGGAGATGGGTGACCAAGTGGACATCCGCGCCGCACTGCGCCCGTCGAACTACCTGCTCACCATCAACGCGACCGCGCCGGGGCTCGAAGACCCGAAGGTGCGCGAAGCTATTATGCGCGGCATCGACCGCGAGCAGCTCGCGGCGATCCGCTTCCAGGGCCTTGACTACACCGAGGAACTCCCCGGCTCCTTCAGCCTGTTCCAGACCCAAGAAGGCTACGAGGACAACTTCGGCGCCGTTGTCCAGTACGACCAGGAAAAGTCGAAGCAGTTGCTGGAAGAGGCCGGCTACACCCAGGGCAGCGACGGCATCTACGCCAAGGATGGCCAGCCCCTGTCGGTGCGCTACGTCACCCTCGGCGATTCCCCGATGGTCCAGGCCACGACGTCGGCCGTTCAGGCAATGCTCAAGCAGGTCGGCGTCGACGTCACAATCGAAGAACGCCCGTCCTCGGACTTCTCCGAGGTCACGGCTAACCGGGACTTCGACCTGTTCATGATGGGCTTCAGCAGCTCCGACCCGTTCGGAGTGGCGTACTTCGGGCAGATTTACGCGTCCGACTCCGAGCTGAACAAGTCGGGCACGGGCTCCCCGGAGATGGACCAGAAGATCGAGGAACTCCAGCAGATCTCCGACCCGGACGAGCAGATCAAGCGCTCCAACGAGCTGGAGAAGGAGGCCTTTGGCGAGTTCGGCATCATGCCGTACGCCAACGGCCCCGACATGGTGGCCACGAAGAAGGGGCTGGCGAACTTCGGCGCCATGTCCTTCGGAGTGCTTCCGCTCGAAAACGTCGGCTGGGCGAAATAGAACACTTCCGCCGCGGGAGTGCGCGGATAACTGTCACCTGAGCCCGAGAACCGCCCGCACCGCTCTCCGGGCGGTTCTTCTTTCTCCGAGCCCGTCGTCGCATGTCCCCGGCCCGTCTCCATCCCCGCAACCGTACTGCTACGTGAGAACCCACAATGTTCCGATACCTCCTCCGAAAACTTCTCAGTTGGACAGTCATCGTCTTTCTCGCCACGAACCTGACGTTCTTCCTCGCGAGCTTTTTTCTCGACCCCCGCTCGAACTACGCGGGCCGTCGCCCTCCCCTTTCCGCGGAAGAGATCGACAGTCTGCTCACTCCCCTCAACCTCAGCCCGGGCACCCCAATTCTTGAACGGTGGTGGACGTGGCTCACCGGTATCCTCACGCGCTGGGATTGGGGGCTGTCCCCGCTCGGCGACTCGGTGAACGAGCAAATTTCCTTCCGCATCTGGGTGTCAGCGCAGTTGACGCTCCTGGCCACCCTTCTTTCCATCGTCATCGGCGTGGCCATCGGTGTCTACACGGCGTCGCGTCAGTACAAGCGCGCGGACCGTGCCTGGCAAGCGGTTTCCATCATCACGATGAATACTCACGTTGTCGTCGCGTCGATCGCCGTCGTGTGGCTGGGTTTGAAGATCAACGAATGGACCGGCACGCGCGTCTTCTACGTCACAGGGTCAGCGTCCCCGGACACCGAGGGATTTTTCAACCGCATTGTCGACTCTGCCCAGCACCTCATCCTGCCGACGGTCTCGCTGCTCATCATCTCCTACGCCGGTTATCATTTCCTTCAGCGCACCCTGTTGCTGGACAACCTCAACGCCGACTACGTCCGGACCGCCCGCGCGAAGGGCCTAACAAAAGCTCAAGCAGTACGAAAGCACGCGTTGCGCACATCGCTGATCCCCGTGGCGACGTCGGTGGCCTTCTCCGTTCCCGGCATTTTCACTGGGGCCGTCATGACCGAGCAGATCTTTGCGTGGCAGGGAATGGGCCAGTACTTTTTGCAGACCATTTCGCGCAACGACGTCCACGGAACCGTCGCGGTCGCCGCCTTCGGAGCCGCGATGACCGCAGTCTCGGCCATTTTGGCTGATCTTTTCGTTGTCGCCCTCGACCCGCGCGTCCGCGTCAGCTAAAGGAGGGACACCACATGGCTGACAAGCATTCGCTCTCAGAGCCCACGACCCCACCCACCGATTACGCGCCCACCGCCGCGCTCCCCGTCAACGACATGACTCCGCAATCGGAGACGGGCGCGCAGGCCTACGGCATCGCCTCCGACGAAACCCAGCGCACCGCTCCCCCGCTCCGGGGCACGCGCAAGCTCACGATCTACCGGCGACGCTTTATGCGCAACAAAATGGCAGTTGTTGGCCTGATCATCTTCGCGCTGCTCGTCATGCTGGCCCTGACCGGTCAGATCATTAGCCCCTGGGCCTTCGACGAGCCGGACTTTCTCAACCTGTCCACTGCGCCGTCGACCGAGCACTGGTTCGGCACGACAGACTCGGGCCACGACCTGTTCACCCAAGCATCCCACGGGCTGGGCAGGTCGTTGACCATCGCCATCCCGGTCTCGCTCCTCATTTCGGTCCTGTCCGCCCTCATCGGCGCGGGAGCCGCCCTCTACGGAGGATGGATGGAAAAGACGGTTCTGGCCGTCATCCATTTCATGCTGGCGGTTCCCACCTTCCTCATGATCGCCCTGCTGGTCTCCGGGTCCGGGGGCGACTGGAAGGTGCTCACCGTCGTGCTGGTCCTGTTCGGCTGGATGTACCCCGCTCGCGTGATCTGGTCGCTGTCACTGTCGGTGCGAGAAAACGATTACGTTCGCGCAGCACATTTCATGGGGGTTTCGCGTTCGCGCACCCTGATCCGACACATCCTGCCTAATATCGCGTCGTTGTTGATCATCCAGTTCATGATGGGGCTCGTCGCCACGATCATGTCGGAGACAGCACTGTCGTTTTTAGGGCTGGGTGTGAAGCTTCCCGACGTCTCTTTGGGCACCCTCTTGCAGGTCGGCACATCGACGTTGGGCACCGCGCCGTGGCAATTCTACGTCCCCGCCGCGATCTTGACGCTGCTCACCATCTCGATGGCGTTTATCGCCGACGGCCTGCGCGACGCACTCGATCCGAACTCGAATTCCGGAGGTAAAGCATGACACCCGACCACCCCGTCTTGAAAGTCCGCGACCTCACGGTGTCCTTTCCCTCGGAGGCCGGGACGGTCAGCGCGGTCCGCGGCGTGGACTTTGACCTGTACCCGGGACGAACCCTGAGCATTGTCGGCGAATCCGGCTCCGGAAAGTCGGTCACGTCGATGGCGGTGATGGGCCTTCTGCCTGAGTACGCGAAGGTCAGCGGCTCCGTCGAGTTCAACGGTGAGGAGCTTCTCGGGAAATCCGATAAGGCGATGTCCGCCATCCGCGGAGCTGGCATCAGCATGATCTTCCAGGACCCGCTGTCCGCGCTGACCCCCGTCTTCGACATTGGCACCCAGCTGGTGGAGGCGATCCAGGCGCACCAAAAGATTTCCACCGCGCAGGCGCTCGACCGCGCCGCCGAGCTGCTCGAACTGGTGGGTATCCCGGAGCCCCGGAAGCGCTTGAAGTCCTTCCCCCACGAGTTCTCGGGCGGGATGCGCCAGCGTGTGGTGATCGCCATCGCGATTGCTAACAACCCGAGCGTCATCATTGCGGACGAGCCGACGACGGCACTCGATGTGACGATCCAGGCGCAGATTCTGGATCTGATCAAACTGGCTCAGCGGGAAACAGGCGCAGCCTGCATTATGATCACCCACGATATGGGCGTGGTTGCCAACATCGCCGACGACGTGTTGGTGATGTACGGCGGTCGCCCCGTGGAGCTTGCAGATGTGCACACCCTGTTCTCGTCCCCGCGAATGCCGTATTCGATCGGCCTGCTGGGGTCCACGCCGCGGGTGGACCAGCCCTCCGCTGAGCCGCTGACCTTCATTGAGGGGTCCCCTCCACGGCTGATCAATGTCCAGAACCGCTGCCAGTTCGCGCCGCGCTGCCCGATTGCTATCGACGCCTGCCTCGCGGGCGAGCCCCCGCTCGTGGCGCTCGACGACAACCCCGCCCACCACGTGGCCTGCATCCGCGAAAAGGAGATCGTCGGCGGCACGATCAACGGCCGGCCTCTCTACCCCGCGCCGCGCCTGCCGGAGGACGCCCTCGCCGGGATTCCCCGCAACGAACGCGAAGTCACTCTTGAAGTGGAAAACCTCACCAAGGTGTTCCCGCTGACCAAGGGTGCCCTGGTCAAGCGCAAAGTGGGCGAGGTCCACGCGGTAAAGAACATCTCCTTCGATCTGCGCGCGGGCGAGTGCATGGCGATTGTCGGCGAATCAGGGTCGGGCAAGACGACCACACTGTTGGAGGTGATGAACCTCGATCCCCCAGAGGGAAGCCGAATTGTCCTGTGCGGCAAGGATGCGGCGAAGTTCAGCCGGGAGGAGCGCCAGCGCGCCCGCCGAGACGTGCAGATGGTGTTCCAAGACCCCATGAGCTCCCTCAACCCACGGATGACGGTCAAAGAGATCCTGCTCGAGCCCCTCGAGGCACTCGGGTACAACGATGACAAAGACGAACGTGTCGCGGAACTCATGCGCACCGTCGGTTTGGATGAATCCCATATCGACCGCTTTCCGGGCCATTTTTCGGGCGGGCAACGCCAGCGCATCGGCCTGGCACGAGCCCTGGCCACCAACCCGAAGATCATCGTGCTCGACGAGCCCGTATCCGCACTCGACGTCTCCATCCAAGCGGGCGTAATCAACCTGCTGGAGTCGCTCAAACGCGAGCTCGGCCTGTCGTACCTGTTCGTTGCCCACGACCTCTCGGTGGTGCGCCATCTGTCGGACCGGGTGGCCGTGATGTACAAGGGCGACTTTGTGGAGTTCGGCGAGGCCGACGAGATCTTCGACAACCCCCAGCACCCCTACACCCGGGCGCTGCTGTCGGCGATTCCGATCCCCGATCCCAACATCGAACGCAACCGTGAACGGTCGCTGTACACCCCGGAGGACACCGCTTAGGACACACGCCGCGCGAACAACGGCGCACTGCACCGCGTCCAGCGGGAGTGCGCACCGCTCGCGCACCTGTCTGTTCCCGCGGCCGCAGACATCCTGGGGCGCCGCGGGGGCGTCGATACGCGCCGCGAAACGCCTCGACGGCGGGTTGCAACGAGGCCGGCGACGCGACAACCCGGACCCCGGGGCGGCGCCTCACCCGGCGAGCAGATAACTAGCTGAGCTCGATGTTGAGCCCAGGCACGGAGTTGATGAGGTTGCGCGTGTACTCGTGCTGCGGGTCGTCGAAGACCTGGTCCGCGGGCCCCTGCTCCACCACCTTGCCCTGCCGCATGACCACGATGTCGTCGGCGGTCTGGCGCACCACGGCGAGGTCGTGGGTGATGAAGAGGTACGACAGCGCAAGCTCCTCCTGCAGGTCCGTAAGCAGGGTGAGGATCTGGTTCTGCACCAGCACGTCGAGCGCCGAGACGGCCTCGTCAAGGACGATGACCTCGGGCCCGAGCGCCATGGCGCGCGCGATGGCGATGCGCTGGCACTGGCCGCCGGACAGCTCGTTCGGGTAGCGGCGCATGGCGGAACGCGGCATCTGCACCATGTCGAGAAGCTCCGCGACGCGGGCCTCGCGCTCCTTGCGGTTGCCCACCTTGTGCAGCGTCAGCGGCTCTTCGATGCAGCGATAGATGGAATACATCGGGTCGAGCGAGCCGTAGGGGTTTTGGAAGACGACCTGCATCTTGCGGCGCATGTCAAAGAGCTCGCGCCCCTTTAACGAGGACACGTCGCGGCCTTCGAAGAGGACCTGGCCACTCGTGGGTTCGAGGAGGGACAGAACCATGTTCGCCACGGTCGACTTGCCGGAGCCAGACTCCCCCACGAGGGCCAGCGTCGAGCCGCGGCGGAGGTCGAACGTGACGTCGTCGACGGCGCGCAGAGACTTCTTGTCCCCGCGCTGGCCGCGCACGTCGAACTCTTTCACCAGGTTTTTCACACTCACAACAGCGTCGGTGGTGCTGCGTTCCCGGGCAAAGGCCTCGGAGGAGGCGAGCCCCCGCGCCTTCGCCGACTGGATGCGGGCCGAGGCGAGCGATGGGGCGGCCTTGACCAGCCGTTGGGTGTACGGGTGACCCGGGTTGCGCAGAATCTTTAAGCTCGGCCCCTTCTCCACGATGCGCCCGCGGTGCATGACCACGAGGAAATCGGCGCGTTCGGCGGCCAGGCCGAGGTCGTGGGTAATAAACAGCAGGGCTGTGCCCAGCTGCTCGGTGAGCTCGTCGAGGTGGTCCAGGATCTTCTTCTGCACCGTCACGTCGAGCGCGGAGGTGGGCTCGTCGGCGATGAGCAGCTTCGGCCGGGCGGCCAGGCCAATCGCGATGAGCGCGCGCTGGCGCATACCGCCGGAGAACTCGTGGGGGAACTGCTTGGCGCGCCGCTCCGCGTCCGGCAGTCCAGCCTCCTCGAGCACCTGGGTGACACGTTCGTGGCGCGCGGAGCCCTCCACCACGTTGTTGGCGCGCAGAGCTTCTTC
Source organism: Corynebacterium timonense (assembly GCF_900105305.1). NCBI lineage: Bacteria > Bacillati > Actinomycetota > Actinomycetes > Mycobacteriales > Corynebacteriaceae > Corynebacterium > Corynebacterium timonense. The sequence continues at coordinate 1,305,346 of NZ_LT629765.1, forward strand.
CACCTGCGTGCCGATGCGCCACACCGGGTTGAGGTTGCTCATCGGGTCCTGGGGCACAAGGCCGATCTGGCTGCCACGGATGTCGCGCCATTCCTTTTCGCCGAGGCCCGTCAGCTCCTCGCCGTCGAGCTTGATCGACCCGCTGGTCACCTTCCCCGTGCCGGGCAGCAGGCCGAGGATCGACATGGCGGCGGTGGACTTGCCGGAGCCGGACTCCCCGACGATGGCGACGGACTGGCCAGGATAGATGGTCAGGTCGAAGTCGCGGACGGCCTCGACCGTGCCGGTCGTGGACTCGAAGGTGATCTTCAGGTCCTCGATCTCGAGCAGGGGCTTGTCATTCATCGCTTTCTCACTCATCGCTTCCGCGCCTTCGGGTCAAGGGCGTCGCGGACCGCGTCGCCCATCATGATGAAGCTCAGCACCGTCAGGGCTAGAGCAATTGCCGGGTAGAACAGCACCATCGGTTGCGTGCGCAGCGAGGCCTGCGCCGCGGAAATGTCGCCGCCCCAGGACACAACGGTCGAGGGAAGCCCGATGCCCAGGAAGGACAGCGTCGCCTCGGCCACGATAAACGTGCCCAACGCGACCGTGGCGTAGACGATGATGGGCGCGGCCGCGTTCGGGATGATGTGGGAGCCGATGATGCGCAGGTCAGAGGCACCAAGCGCGCGGGCGGCGGTGACGAACTCGTCGTTTTTCACCGCGAGCACCGCGCCGCGGGTGATGCGCGCGATCTGGGTCCAGCCGAACATCGACAGGGCGAACACGACCATCCACACCGAGCGGTCGTTCTGGAACATCGACATCACCACGATGGCCGCGAGGACCAAGGGGACCGCGAAGAAGATATCCGTCAGACGCGACAGGATGGTGTCCCACAGACCTCCGTAGAACCCGGCGATCGCGCCGATGAGGCCGCCGACGAGTGTCACCAGCAGCGTCGTCAGCACGCCCACCGTCACCGAGGCACGGGCGCCGTACACGGTGCGCGAGTAGATGTCGCAGCCCTGCCGGTCAAAACCGAAGGGGTGGCCGTTGCTCGGGCCGTTCAGCGAGTTCGCCAGATCGCAGGCGCGGGGGTCAACACTGGTGAACAGGCCCGGTGCGATGGCCAGCGCGAGGGCGAAGAAGATGAGCACCGCGGAGACCCAGAACAGCGGGCGGCGGCGCAGGTAACGCCACGCCTCGCCCCATTGGCTCAGCGGCGCAGACGAATCGGGGACTGCGTCGACGGCGCCCAGTCCGATCTCGTCGGAGTCCGCGATGAAGTACTGCTGACCGCGGCGGGCGTCGACGTCGTGAAGCGAAGCGGGGGTGGTGGCGGGAGTGGTGTCGGGGGTGGTGTCAGACATAGCGGATCCTTGGGTCGAGAACGGCGTACAGGAGGTCGACGATGAGGTTGGCCACGATGTAGACGATGACGAGCACGGTGGTAAACGACACCACGGTCGCCGGCTCGCCCTTGATGATGGCCTGATAAATCGTGCCGCCGACGCCGTTGATGCCGAAGATGCCCTCGGTGACAATCGCCCCGCCCATAAGCGCGCCGAGGTCCGCGCCGAGGAAAGTGACCACGGGGATGAGCGAGTTGCGCAGGACGTGCCGCGTCATCACCTGTCCCCCGCCCAGGCCCTTCGCCCGGGCGGTGCGCACGTAGTCCGCCCGCATGTTCTCGCTCACCGACTGCCTAGTCAACCGGACCACGTAGGCGCACGAGAGCGCGCCGAGCACGACTGCCGGCATGAGGAGAGCCTCGACGCTTTCGTTGCGGCCCACCGTCACGGGCAACAGGCCCCATTGGACGCCCACGACGTACTGCAAGACGAAGCCGATGACGAAGGAGGGCACCGCGATGACCACGAGGGAGGCGACCAGGATGGTCGAGTCGAAGATGCCGCCGCGGCGCACACCGGCGATCACGCCGAAGATGATGCCAAAAACCGCCTCGAAGGCGAGGGCCATGAGCCCGAGTTTCACCGTCACCGGGAACGCTTGCGCCATGACGGAGGAGACGGGTTGGCCGGAGAACGTGGTGCCAAAGTCTCCGGTAAAGATCCCCTTGAGGTAGAGCAAGTACTGGACAATGAACGGTTTGTCGAGGTTGTATTCGGCCTCGATGCGTGCGCGCGCTGCGTCCGACAGACCGCGGTCGCCGCCGAGGGCGGCAACGGGGTCGCCCGGCATGAGGAACACCAGCGCGTACAAAAGCAGCGTGGCGCCGAAAAACACCGGGATCATCTGGAGCAGCCGTCGCCCGATATAGCGCAACATGTTTGCGGGCTCTCCTTAACCTTAATAAGCGTGAGTGTGGGGGTGTGGGGTGGACAACGCCAAACACCCCACCGGCGGGCCGGAGGGGTGAGAGAGGTTGATTAGGCCACGAGATTAGTTCTTCGTGATCTCGTAGTAGACGGGCTGCGACTTCCAGCTAAAGGTGACGTTGTCCACCTGCTCGGAGGAGCCGCCCGTGACGTTGGAGTACCACAGCGGGATGGCGGGCAGGTCCTGGAGCAGGATCTCCTGCGCCTGGTTGTAGAGCGGGGTGGCCTCCTCCGCGCTCGCTGCGCTCGCTGCATCGTTCAACAGAGCGTCGAAGTCGGGATTGGAGTAGTCACCGTCGTTGGAGCTGGCATCCGTGGCGTAGAGCGGGGTGAGGAAGTTGCTCAGCAGCGGGAAGTCACCCTGCCAGCCGGTACGGAACGCCCCGGCGATGGTGCGGCCGGTCACCTCGTCGCGCAACGACTTGAAGTCCGGGTAGGGGTTGCCCACCGCGTCGATCTCCAGGGTGTTGCGGATCTGGTTCGCCACGGCGTCGACCCATGCCTGGTGGCCGCCATCGGCGTTGTAGGAGATGGTGAACTCGCCGGTGAACGGCGAGATAGCGTCCGCTTCCTCCCAGAGACGCTTGGCCTCCTCGGGGTCGTACTCGAGGACCTCGGCGCCCTCGAGGCTGTCCGAGTGGCCCGGGATGACCGGGGACGTGAAGTCGGTGGCCGGGGTGCGGGTGCCCTCGAAAATGGTGTCGGTAATCTGCTGGCGGTCGATCGCGCGCGAGATCGCCTGGCGGCGCAGCTTGCCTTCCTCGCCGGAGAAGTGCTCGAGGTTTTCCGGGATGGTGAAGGACTGGAAGATCGCTGCCGGCTGGTTGACGGCACGCTCTCCCAACTCGTCTTCGAAGGTGGCAAACGCGGAGTCCGGGATGGCGTCCAGCACGTCGAGGTTTCCGGCCAAAAGGTCGGCGTAGGCGGCGTCCTGCTGGGCGTAAAAGACGAAGGTGATGCCGTCGTTGTTCACCTTGCGCTCACCGTTGTACTCCTCGTTGGGGACGATGGTCGCGTCTTGGTTGTGGTTCCACTCGGTGAGGGTGTACGGCCCGTTGCTTACCGGATTCTCGCCGTAGGCGGCGATGTCGTCGTACGCAGAGGGGTGCAACGGGAAGAAGGCGGAGTAGCCGAGCTGCTCGGGGAAGTCAGCCTCCGGCTGCTCGAGCTCAATGGTGAAGGTCCGCTCGTCGACAACCTGCAGACCCTCCATCGCTTCCTTGCCTTCCTCGAAGCCGAGGATCGGCGCGTAGAAAGAGGCGGCGAGCAGGGCTTCCTTCATGGTGTAGTTCCACGCGTCGACAAAGTGATCGGCCGTCACCTGGGTGCCGTCGGACCACATCGCGTCCTCGCGCAGGGTGACGCGGTAGGTCTTCTCGCCCTCCAGCTCGATCGACTCGGCGAGGTCGTTGTGGGACACGCCCTCGCTGTCGTAGTACTTCAGGCCGGCGTAGATCATGTCAACGATGCGCCCGCCACCGTTCTCATTGGTGTTGCCCGGGACTAGGGGGTTTTGCGGCTCGGTGCCGTAGACGGTGACGTAGTTGCTGCCGCCGCCGTTGCCTCCTTCGCCGCCGTCGCCGCCCTGTGCCTCCTCGGACCCAGAGTCGCCGCAAGCGACGAGGCCAAGTGTCAGGCCGCTGGCTGCGATAACTGCTGCTGCTTTAGTGAAGCGCACAGCTCCTCCTTTGCTGCTCGCGCGTCGGTGCGCGGTGGTGTAGTCGGGAAACAAACCTGAGTGTGTCAAAACGCACACCTGAGTTTCGCTATATTTCACCACACATGATGGGGAAAGAAGACATTTTCTGTTAACTTTCTGTGCGCACACGCTCTTCCCGCAGGCATAGCGGTCACAACGGGGGTAGCGGCGCTCCCCCCCCCGCCCGCCGGGCCCCGCGGCCTCAGCGGAGGCAGCGCGCAGCGGGCGCGGCGCCGGGTACGGCGTCGATACGCGCGGCCGACGTCACACGTTCAGACGTGTTCTTCCCCTCTCCGCGCGCTAAAGTAAGTCCTTGTTCTTCCCGGGTGCCCCACCCCTGACCGAAAGGTGCCTCCCATGCCCGGTGGTCTCCTTGCTCTGCTTGACGACGTCGCACTTATCGCGCGCAGCGCCGCCTCATCTGTCGACGACGTCGCCGCGATGGCAGCGAAAACCTCCACCAAGGCCGCCGGTGTCGTCATCGACGACGCCGCCGTGACCCCCCAATACGTCGCGGGCGTCACCCCGGCGCGCGAGCTGCCGATGATCTGGCGCATCACAAAGGGGTCGTTGCGCAACAAGCTACTCATCATCCTGCCGCTCGCGCTGCTCCTCAACGCCGTCGCGCCGTGGGCGCTGGTGCCTATCCTCATGGTCGGCGGCGCCTACCTGTGCTTCGAGGGCGCCGAAAAGATCGCCCACAAACTCTCGCCGCGCTCGGCGCACGAGGACGAAGAGCACGCGGTAAACAAGTCCCCTGAGGACGAGGACGCACTGGTCACAAGCGCTATCACCACCGACCTCATTCTGTCCGCGGAGATCATGATCATCGCCCTCGACGAGGTCAAGGACCAGCCTATCGTGATGGAGGCTGCCGTCCTGATCGCCGTGGCGCTCGTGATCACGCTCGCCGTCTACGGCGCGGTGGCGCTCCTGGTGAAAATCGACGACATCGGCCACGGCATGATCCGCCGTGGACGCGGCTCGGGCGTCGGTCGCGCCCTAGTCAAGGGCATGCCGTACGTTCTTTCCGCGATCGGTGTCGTCGGCACCGTGGCCATGCTCTGGGTCGGCGGGCACCTTATTATTCGCGGCCTCCACGAGGTTGTCGGCTGGCACTGGCCGCACGACCTGATCGAACGCGGCGTCGAGGCCGTCGGCGGCGGCATCGCGGGCTGGCTCGTCGACACGGGCGTCTCCCTCGTGGCGGGGCTGATCGTCGGGTTCCTCATCCTCGGGGTGGTTGCCGCGGTGAAGAAGGCGGCTGGGGCGAGGGTCGCCGAGAAGCAGAGTGCGTAACAGAGCTCTCCCCTGCCGGCCCGCGCGACGCCGTCGCCGCCGGCGTTGACCTGCGGACGTTCCCCCCTCACGCGGTGGCGGAACCGAGGCCAGCTCCGCGCGAGCCGGGAATCACTATGGTGGGTGGTGTACCGGACACAGCCTGCGGCAGGCGACTCGGCTACGACTGGGGGATACGACCGGACGTAGCCGCGCCGCCTGCCGCGGGGAGCACTACGTAAGGAACTGATTATGTCTGACGCACTGCGCACTGACCACGGCCCCGGCCCCTTTGTCATGAACGTGGAAAAAGCGACCGTTGACAACGACGCCTTCCGCGACACCCTGTGGACGGGCACGAACCTCCAGCTGACCGTCATGTCCATCCCGCCGGGGGGCGAGATCGGCGCCGAGATCCACGACGGCCACGACCAGTTCCTGCGCCTCGAGGCCGGGAAGCTGCGCGCCCAGATCGGCACCAGCGAGAACGACCTCGAGGTTGACCAGGTCGTCGAGGACGACGACGCGATCTTCGTCCCCGCCGGCAAGTGGCACAACTTCGTCAACGAGTTCGATGAAACGGCCAAGCTGTACTCCATCTACGCGCCGCCGGAGCACACGCCGGGCACCTTCCACCAGGAGAAGGCCGACGCGGACGCCGACGAGCAGGAAACTTCCGGCGTCTAGCTACCCCCTGATCCCCCGCTCCCCGAGTCCCTCGCGGCTCGGGGAGCTCTTTTGGGCTCCCACCACGTACGCCCGCCCCGCGCTGCGCACTCCCTACAATGGCTCAGGTACCTACCCGCCCGCGCATAACCAAGCGAAGGAGTCAGGCTATGGCCTCGGAGCACTACGTTCTGTCCCCCTCCGCATGGGGCGCTGCGGTGGAAGTACCGGTGCAAAAACTTGTGCAGGCGACGCTTTTTTCGGATTTTACGGCGGACGCGGGCAGCAGGGCCACGCGCTACATCGATGTGGCGTTGCAGCCGGACCCGGTCGGCGGGGCGTGGCGCGTGCGCTACGCGGGCGGGATCCTCGGCGAGATCGACGCTGCGGACCGTGGGCGCTTCTTGGACATCCACGCGGTCTACGCCGCTGGCCTTGTGCCCGAGACACTCGCTGGGGTGCGCCTCGACCGCGACAGCGGCTTGTTCGGGGTCTCGGTGTTTTTCCCCCCGGCGCCGCTCGCTGTCCCGCGCAACGACGCGCCCTCCGGCTCGCGCGTGCTTCCGCCGGGCGACATGTTCCCGGTGGACACCTCCTCGGGCGAGGTTTCGGCCGCCGAGATCGCCGCGGCCTCGCCGGGGCAATGGCTCGTCGGGCTGCAGCTGCTCGACGGCACCGTGGTGGTCACGCTCGGCGGACGCGTCCTTGGCCACCTCCCTGACGAGGACTCGGGTGCCGTTGCTCCCCTGCTTCGCGACGCCCCCGCCGCCGCCTTCTCCGCCCGCGCGCATTTCCTCGACGGGATGGTCGGGCTCGACCTCGACGCCCAGGCGTCGGCCACCGCGGAAGCGGCGGCACTGCCGCGCCTCGGCCCCCGGCCCGATCCCGCAACGGGGGCGGAGGTGACCCAGTTCCCGGACGGCACGTGGGCCGTGACCACGGCCGGGGAGGACGTCGCCGCGTACCTCACCGGCGAGGGGGGCGCCCGGCGCGTGTCCACGCCGCCTGCCCCGAGCGTCGATTTCACGCCGACGAAGTCGTGGAGCGTGTCGGCGGGCCGGTACCTCAGCGAGGTGGAGAAGGTGCGGTTGCGGCGCCAGGCGGACGGCCGGGTATCGGAGGGGCGCCACCGGCTCGTCGATTAGCGGTGCGACGACGGAAAGGGTGCTACAGTCATGATGTTTCCCCGTTTGAATTAAAAGCGAGGCTGTCATGCGTTTCCCCTCCCGCTCCCTTGCCCTGCTCGTCGCGGGCGCCACAACCTTGTCCCTAGTGACGGCCCCGTCGGCGGGCGCGCAGAGCTCGTTATCGTCAACGGCCTCGTCGGTGCTGGGAAGCTCTGGGCGCGTGGATAACTCCGACACCCACCCCAAGGAGCCAGGCACGCCGGTGGAAATGCCGGGCGGGGTTATCGTGCGGATCATGGGCGACCTGCTCGGGCGTGGCCTCTCCGACCACGTGGGATTTCGCTCCGGCGACCTCGGCGTTATGGCCCCGCTGGGGAACGGCGGAGATTTCGCCCTCATTTTCGGCGACTCCTTCCGCGGCGCCACCTTGGGCGCCGGCGAATGGATGAGCCCCGTCGGCGTCGTCGCCCAGCTCGCCAACGGCGTCGTCGAGATCCTGCGCCCCCTCAACCAGGGCAACCGCGTGAACCAGCTGATCCCCTACGAGCGCGCAGACGGCGACATCCTCACGCTGATCCCCTCGGACGTGATCAACCTCGACGGGACTCTCTACATGCAGGGAATGTGGAACCGTGGGATCGGCAACGTCCAGTACACCGAAATCTGGAAGTCCACCGACAACGGGGCCACCTGGGACTCTGTGGGAACCACGAGCGCCGACTACATGGGCGGGATGGGCAACCTCATCTCCTGGGAGCGCGGCGCCGACGGCTACATCTACGTGGTCTCCTCCAGCTTCACACGCACGGACTCGGTGTACCTGTCGCGTTTCCGCCCCGAACAGATCGGCGACCGCACCACGTGGCAGCTGTTCGACCCGACCACGGGGACCTGGTCCGACCACGGCACGCCCATCCTGAGCACGGGCGTGAAGGCGGGCGAGATGAACCTGCGCTACATCGACGGGCACTGGGTGCTCGTGATGTTCAACGCGCAGACGCTACAGATCGAGGTCCGGGCCTCGCCCGAGCTGGCGCGCGACTGGAATGACGTGCCCGCCGCCGTGGTGGCCAAGAACGGCCCGTGGCGCACCACGCAGTCCCCGGCAAACTTCTCCCAGCTGTACGGCGGCTACATCGTGCCCGGTTCCACCTTGGCAAAAATGGATATCGTCATCTCGCAGTGGAACACCTCGACCAACGCGCGCTACAACGCGACCCAGTTCAACGTGACCGGCCTGGACGTCTTCTTCGGTCTCACCGAGGCGCCAACGGCCGACAACAGCGACGTCGAGGTCACCGAAGTGCCCGCCGCGGATGCCGGCTCGTTGAGCCCGCTGCACATCGCGCTCATCAGCGTGCTCGGCCTGCTCGGCCTCGGCGCCCTCGTCGCCTCGCTCTTCCCCGCGCAGGTCGCCGACCTCGTCAGCCGTTTCTCGCCGTTCTAGCCGCGCTTATCGACGCCCCACCGGCCGCACTGTAAAGTTCGGTCGGTGACCACCACCGAGCGCACCTCCCCATGGCCAGCCCTCGTGTCCATGATGCCGGGGTTTTTCATGATCCTCGTGGACTCGACGATCGTCTCGGTGGCCATCCCCGCCATCACCGCGGGCCTTGACGCCAGCTACAACGAGGTCATCTGGGTCAACAGCGCGTACCTTCTCGCCTACGCCGTGCCGCTTCTCATCACGGGGCGTCTCGGCGACCGCTTCGGCCCGCGGACGCTCTACCTCACCGGGCTCGCGCTGTTCACCGCCTCTTCGCTGGCCTGCGGCCTCGCCGGGTCGATCGAGGCCCTCATCGTCGCCCGCGCTGTCCAAGGACTGGGCGGGGCGATGGTGACGCCGCAGACGATGTCGGTGATGATCCGGACCTTCGCCCCCAACGAGCGCGGCGGCGCGATGGGCGTGTGGGGCGCGACCGCCGGCCTGGCTACCGTGACGGGCCCGCTGCTCGGCGGACTGCTTGTCGACGCCGCCGGGTGGCCGTGGATCTTCTACATCAACGTGCCAGTCGGTGTGGCCGGCCTCGCCCTCGCCTGGGTTCACGTGCCCGCGCTCGAGCGCTTCGCCCGCAACTTCGATTGGCCGGGGGTTGCTGTGAGCTCGGCGGGTATGTTCGGGCTGATCTTCGGTATCCAGGAAGGCGACCGGCTGAACTGGGACGCGCGGGCCATCGGCCTCATCGCGGGCGGTGCCGCGCTCCTCGCTGTCTTCGTGTGGTCGCAGGCGCGCACGAGGCGCGACGCCCTCGTGCCGCTCGAGCTCTTCGGCGACCGCAACTTCTCCCTGGCCGCGCTCACCATCGCCACCGTGGGCTTTACCATGTCCACGCACATGATCCCCTGGATGATCTACACCCAGTCGGTCCCTGCCCTCACCCCCACCCAGGCGGCGTTGCTCATCCTTCCCACGGGCCTCGTGTCCGGGCTGTTGTCCCCCTGGATCGGGTCGCTCACCAACACCCACCCGCCCAAGCCCTTCGCCATCGCCGGGCTCACGCTCACCGGCGTGTCGGTGGCATTGACGGCGCTTCTGGCCACCCCGGAGCTCAGCCCGGTGTGGATGCTCGGCGTCTCGGTCGTCTCCGGCCTGGGCAACTCGATGATGTGGGGGCCGTTGTCGATGATCGCCACCCGCAACCTCACCCCGCGGCTGGCCGGCGCGGGGTCCTCGGTGTACAACACTCTCCGCCAAGTCGGGGCCGTCATCGGCTCGGCCTCCATCGCGGCAGCGATGTCCACGCAGCTCAGTGCGCGCATCGGCCCTGGGGTGGCCGGCGCCCCCACCCACGCGGGGCCCCTGCCGGCCGCGCTCCACGAGCCCTTCTCGCAGGCCATGTCGGCCTCCCTGTGGGTGCCGGCCGCCGTGATCCTCGCGGGCGCCGCCGTGGCGCTCTTCTTCGCCCCCACGCGCTCGTGGGGCGAGGGGGGCTAAGCCCCCTCGCCGTTGAGGGAAAGGCCCCACACAGGGGCGTCGAATTGGTGAAAGCCCACGCGCTCCCAGAAGGCCACGCCGTTGTCGTTCCCCGGCGCAATCATGAGGCACGCGGTATCCGCCCCCTGCTCGCGCAGGAACTCCTGGGCGCCCTCCGCGAGCAAGCGCCCGATTCCGCGGCCCTGGCAGCTGGGCAGCACTCCGGTCATGTGGATCCAGCCCATGTGGCCGTCGTAGCCCGCGATGATCGCCGCCTCGATGCCCCCCTCTCCCTCGGCGACGATCACCGCGCACGTGGGCGTGGCCAGCGCATTGTCGAAGTCGCGCGGCGGGTCGTTCCATTCCTGCGTGATCCCGGAGGCATCCCACACGTCGATGACGGCCTGCTTGTCTGCGGGGGTAGCGTGGCGCAACGTCGTCATGCCTGACCACAATAGTCTTCTATGCAGCAGCGCAAACCGCGGCATCCAACGCGGCGCATCGAGGGCACCTACCCCACCTCGACGGGCACCGCGCGCATCGTCGCGGACCCCGCACGCGACGGCGCCTACATCCTCGAGGTCAACGACGTGCCGAGCTCCCATGTCGTCCTCGGCGCGCCCGAGGTCTTGAGCTTCGACTACATGGAGTGGATCGCCCAGCTTCTCGACGCCTCCCCACCCTCCACCACAGTCCACCTCGGCGCCGCCGCCTGCGCCCTGCCCTCCTACGCCCGCCAGCGCTGGCAGGGGCGCACCGTCGCCGTGGAGATCGACGCGGAGCTAGCCCGGCTTGTGCGCTGGGCCTTCGACCCGGACGTGGAGCTCGTCGTGGCGGACGCCCGCACGTTCACCCACGCCCTTGCGCCAGGCTCCGTGGACGCCATCGTCCGCGACGTCTTTTCCGGGCCCGCGACGCCGCGCCCCCTGACCACCGTCGAGTTTTTCCGAGCCGTGCGCCGCGCTCTCGCCCCGGGAGGGGTCTACGCGGCGAACGTCGGCGACCGCTCCGGGCTCCCCGAGACCCGCTCGGAACTCGCCGGCCTGCGTGAGGTGTTCGACCACGTCGCCGCGATCAGCACCGCCGACATGCTCGACGGCCGCGCCTACGGCAACATCGTGCTCGCCGCCTCCGACCAGCCGCTCACCTATACTGGCCGAGCCGTCTTCCGTGGCGACGCGTGGGCCGC